>CBDCZR010000025.1:0-200763 GCA_965224535.1 Verrucomicrobiales bacterium | reverse complement strand
GGACGCCCTCAAAATCAAGCTCAAGACCGAACGCGGCAAGGCCGTCGACGCCCTGCGCGAGGAAGTCGCCAAGGCTGTGACGGAGAAAAACGAGGAGGCCACCGACTTCGAAATCGACCAGGCCTTTGATTACATGCAGAAAAAGGCCGTTCGCACCACCATCCTGGAAACGGGCGCACGCATGGACGGCCGTTCGCCTGGCGATTTGCGCCAACTTAGCGCCGAAGCCGGCTGGTTGCCTCGCGTTCACGGTTCCGCCCTCTTTTCTCGCGGCGAAACCCAGGCGCTGGCCATCACGACCCTGGCTCCCGCCGACGAAGCCCAGTTTTTCGACAACTACACCGGCGGCGAAGACACCAAGCGCTTCCTCTTGCACTACAACTTCCCGCCCTTCAGCGTTGGCGAAACCGGCCGCGTTGGTGGCCTTAATCGCCGCGAAATCGGCCACGGCGCCCTTGCCGAACGCTCCATCGAGCCGGTCCTCCCGAGCGTCGAAGATTTCCCCTACGCCCTCCGCGTCGTCTCGGAAATCATGGAATCCAACGGCTCCACCTCCATGGCGAGCGTCTGCTCCGGTTCCATGGCTCTGATGGACGCCGGCGTGCCGCTCAGGCGCCCGGTCGCCGGGATTTCCGTCGGGTTGGTCACTGATTTCGACGAGCACGGCAACCTGCAAAAGCACGTGCACCTGCTCGACATCATCGGTAACGAAGACTTCTTCGGCGACATGGACTTCAAGCTCTGCGGCACGACCGAAGGCGTCACCGGCTACCAGCTCGACCTCAAGTTGCCCGGCATCTCGCTCGACATCCTGTGCGACGCCATCGACATCGCCAAGAATGGCCGGATGGACGTGCTCAACGTCATGAATGCCTCCATTTCCGAGCCCAAATCGCTCAGCGAATACGCCCCGCGCATCGAGACGGTGAAAATCGACCCCGACAAGATCGGCGAACTCATCGGACCCGGCGGCAAGAACATCAAAGGCATCCAGGCCGAGTCCGGCGCCGAAATCAACATCGAAGACGACGGCACCGTGCACATCTACGCCAGCAAAGCCGAGAGCCTGGAGCGCGCCAAAGAGATGGTCGAGCGCGTTTCCAAGGAAATCGAGCTGGGCGAGCTGTATTTCGGCCCCATCGTCTCCACGACGAATTTTGGCGCTTTCATGGAAGTGTTGCCCGGCAAAGACGGGATGATCCACATTTCCGAGCTGGCCGATTTTCGCGTCGATCACGTCGAGCAAATCGTCAAAAAAGGCGACATGGTCTGGGCCAAATGCATCGGCATCGACGAGCGCGGCCGCGTGAAAATGAGCCGCAAAGCCGGCATGAAGGAAAAAGGCGAAGAAGTCGAATCCGAACCGAAATACCACGACGCGCCGACCGGTGGCGGCGGAGGAGGAGGTGGGGGCCGCGGAGGCCGTGGCGGGGATCGGCGAGGCGGCGGAGGCCGCGACCGTGACAGACGCGGTGGCGACCGGCGAGGCGGCGGAGGCCGCGGCCGGCGAGATCGCGACGACCGGAATTAGGTGGAATCACGGATCGTGACCGCGTAGCGGCGTAGCGGTGGGTTGGTCTGTGAACGGCTAATCTCCGATGACTCGCTCCAGCATGATCTTGATCTCCTCGGTGCGAACTTCGCGAAATTCTTCGCGCAAGATTTCATCGGTAGGTCGAGGCGTGAAATAGTCGTCCAAATCGTGATTCGGCGCCTCCGCGTTCGCAAAATAGGCCCCAAACTTTTGGTAGTGATCGTAGGCCTCGGCAAGGCAAACCCAGTAAGGCGCCTCCCGGTCGTACTCGGCGAACCAGCGGTGAAAATCGACGTCCTGGAAAGCCTCCCAGTTCCTGGGATCGGTGGGAATTTCGTTCGCTTCTTCCCAGGGCCTCCACACCTCAGCGTAAAACGTCTCAAGGCTATCGAATGCCAAAAATTCGGTGTGCATGCACAGTTTCACGAAGTCCGTTTGCGCGAGAAACCCTTCCGCCGCGGCTTTCGAGAGGCGGTTGAAGTCGCGCCAACTTTCGGCGTTGAACATCTCGAACAACGCATGGCTCCACAATGCGTCAAAATCGAAAGGCTTGCCGGTTTTCAGGTCGATCCTCCGAATTTGGATGGCCGCGTTTCCGTATTTCCGCGGGACGGAATGGCAAGCGGCGAAGGGTGGGACCGGAATTTCGGGACTCCAGAAAATGGGCAGCCCCGCGCGCTCACCGGCAAAGAGTTTCGCGATGGTTTGCTCCATTTCCGCATCGAGCAAGCGCCGTCCAGTTTTGGGGTCGGTCGCCATATCCGGCACATCGGCCAGCATTCGCTTTAACTGACGAAACCCGTGATCGAGCGCGGTGAACGTGCGCGAAGCCTCCTGCCCCAACGCGACGCCGGGACCCAGCAGGCACAGGAAAACGATTAGGCGGATGAAGCAGCTTAGCGGCACGGCGAACAGATGCATGACGAACGAACTGGCCCGCGCCTTGGAAAAATGAGGCTCAGCGAAATTGCACGGGCAGCTTTTTGCCGCAGGGATCGCTGAAGGCGTTGAAGAGTTGGCTGCTCTCGGTTTCCGCGAAAAAGTCGGCAACCCGCTGGTTGGCGAGATCGACCGGGGCCTCGATGGCGACGTCGCGGGTGTGATGGCCGGGACCCGGGAATCTAGGAGGCTGTCGGACTTAGAGCGTCCGGCGGCGAAATTCGAGGATTCGGCCCAAATTTCCCTTCGTTTTCGTCCCTTATGTCCTCATAAAGTCCTCAAACTCATGAAAATTTTGGCTCGAACCTCGATTTTCGACGCCGGGCGGGCTAAGTCCGACAGCCTCCTAGGTCGTGATCCCTCTTTTCTGGCCATTTACGGCGCATTGCGATTGAAAATGGGGCGAGGTGCGTCCCATTTTCAAAACGGACCCGAATTTGGTTCGATAGCCTTCTAGCCGAACGTTGAATCGAAGCACAACAACCAAATCACGCCGAAAGGGCCGCATCATACCGGGCTTGGTTTTGGTGGTTGTGTTAGGCGTGTGGGCAACTTGGGCGCTGACGCGCACTCCGCGGTTTTTTCGGCCCAGGGCCGGATTTTCGCTAACATCCGAAGACCCCGGCAACCTCATGGGTCAAATTTTGCCGGCGAGGCTTGTCGCTTCCCCACAAAACGCGTTTGGCTCGCTGAAAGACGATCCGGGATTTCGCAACGCCGACGCTAGAATCCGCGACGGACAGCTGAAATTCCGGTTCCAAGTCCTCAAACCTGAGCCTGATCGAGTCGATGCCGTCCGAATGCAAGAACCCGGTCGTTTTGCGATCGAACTTGGCGACGGAACCGAGGTCCGCCTCGCGGGAATGGTCACGCGTTATGCTACCGGGCCGGATTCAGCGGTTGTCGGGAGTTTTGGCCCTGACGGCGCGCCAAGGGCGAAAAATTGGCCGTCGGATTGGCTCGAACACCAGCCGGGCGAGTTTTCGATCGCCTTTTTGTTCGAGATTCCCGATGGCGCGGAATCCAGCGACTTTTCCCTCGCTTTCAATCCCGCAACCTACCAAAGCTGGCGAACCCGCGTGGAGCCGGTTGGCGATTTTCTCGCCGTCACCTGCCGCAGCTATGCGTGGACCGATACGTCGTTAACGCTGGCGTTCGACCTCCGATACGGCGACCCGGGAATGGCGGAAATTCCGTTCGAAATCGGCGCCCGCGCGGTGTTGCCGAACCTCGATTTCGGCATTTTGGCGATCGAACCCGGCACTTGGCAATTCAACTTCCCGGTTCAGGACGTGATGGATTGCCGCAGGGTGAATGAAGCCGGCACGCTGCTGCGTTTGCGAGTCGGTTCGCGCCTAACCTGGGATCCGACGTTTCGAACCCGATTTCTCGGTCCGGACGGAAAGCCAACCGGCGTCATTCGCAGCGGCGGAGCCGGATTTGAGCTAAACAACCGCTTTTACTCGCTCACATCGTCACCGGACCAGGTTTCCGCCATCCGCATCTCCACACCGCCTGCGATCGAAGACCGGCTGGTTTTTCAAATCGCGCAAATTCCCGGAATGCCGGCGGAAAATCGCGGCGTCGCCAATTGGTTCGATTGCCGGCTCCCTTACCTGGAAATCGGCGACGAAAGGCAGTTCCGCACGGTTTTGCGGGAGGGTGCCCAGGTAAGGATGTTCTCAAAGGATGCCGGTTTCTTGATCTCTCCCGCTGAATTTCCGCTGACTTATCGGGATGTTTCGATGCATCGGTTGCTGGCGGATTGGAATCGCCTGTCTGCTGGCCCAAATCTAGATGTTGAGCCAACTCATTTTGTGCTTCTGCCACGCCGGCGTTGGGGCCCCGAGGAGATCTGGGAACGAATCTCGGACTGGCTGGGCTTGTGAAGCGGCGGACGTCACTTTCCGCCCATCACGAAGGAGCCATCCCACTGCGCGCCGGGCGGATTGGCGTGAAAATAGTCGCAGCGCTCCATCATGACCAACGATGGTGTGGTTTTATTAAATCCGCCGCAGCAAAATCCCGCCTAACAAACACCCCAACGCCGCAATCGCGAACCAACTCGCCACCGGCTGACGTTCGCTGATCGGCTGAATGCCTTCGCGAATTTTCCCGGGATCAAATTCCGGCAACGCTGCGATTGGTTCCGGCAAATCCGACTGCAGGCGGTATTCAGCCGGGTACGGCGCGTGAAAGTGCAGCACCTTGGTCTTGTCCGCCTCCGCATCGCGCAGGCGCAGGGTGAGACGCTTGCTTACGCCGGTGGGTATGCGCGCAATGTAGCGGCCCAGGCCCGTTTCGGCGATTTCCACCGGCTTCATCCCGCCGTTGGAATCGAGAACCTGCGCATCCCAGACGACGCCGGAAATGGGCTGACGATTCGCGTCGCGCCGGGTGATGGCGATCTCCCAATTTCCGCCGTCCAGGTTCGTTTGGGTCAAAATCCCCTCCGTGTCGGATTTTCGCACGATGGAACGTAGCGCCTGGGCCCAAAACTTGCCGCAATCGGCCCAAGCCAGCCATTCGCTGCCCCAACGCTCGGTGAGGTCGGAGGTGTAGGCTAACCCGGCTCCTAACCCAAAGCGGCCATAGGCCAAAAGCGGATCGCCGGTCTCCACGGCCAGGAGCAACTGCGCGGTCGGTTTTGGCTCGGTCATCACGTAGCCCAGGGCGAAGGGCAGCTCGTCATCGGCGTAGCCGGCCAGCACCGGGTGATCGCCCACCTGCACGGGGCCGTAGAGATCCTCTTTGATGGCCGATTTACTGGCTTGCATCGTCTCTTTGGTGAAAATTTGCGGCATGTTCGCCGGGTCGTTCGTCTCGTAGTAACGGCCGTTGCCGACTTCCGCGATGCTGCTGAGCAATTCCCGCGCCGCGCCGTCGCCTAACGCCACACTTGAGACGGTGACGCCGGAATCGACCATCTCCTGCGTGAGGCCCAAATGATCGGCCTGCTGGGTTTGGCCATCGGTTAGGATGATCATGTGCTTCACCTTGGTCACCGCCTGGTCCAGCATTTCCTTGCCCATTTGCATGGCGGGGAAGAGGAAGGTGCCGCCGCCCGCGTCCAGGCTGTCGATGGCCGATTGAATCGCGTCGCGCTCGGCGGCGCTGCGCATCTCGCTGACCATGTGCGCGCCGCCGTCGAACCCGACCACGGCGACTTGATCGCGGTCGCCTAACAACTCCACCGCCGCTTTGGCCGCTTGACGCGCCAGGGCGATGGGGATGCCGCTCATGGAGCCGGATTTGTCGATAACGAGGACCATCGACAGGGAAGGGTTCTCCTTTTCCTTCTCGAACCGCGAAATCAGCGGGATGACCTCCTCCACCGGCGTTTTGTAGTAGCCGCCCAGGCCGAAGGAGTTCTCCGACCCTAACATGGCCACCCCACCGCCAAAATCGGCCACGTAGCGGCGCAGAAGCTCCATCTGGCGCGGGGTCAAATCGGTTGCCGGGAGGTCGGCGAGGACGATCGCGTCAAACGCCAGCAGCCCTTCCATCGATTCCGGCAAGCCGCGATTTCCGCGCACGTCCACCTCAAACTCCTGCTCGCGCAAGGCCCTGGCGAAGGAGCGCATGTCGCGCGGTTGGCGGTGCAGGGCGAGGATCCTGGGTTTGCCGCGCACGGTAACCGTGGTGCTAAGCTGGTTGTTGATGGGAAAATGGTCCTGCGCCGGTATGATCTCGGCCGTCCACACCGTTGGACCCGGCGTATCCATGGGCAAATCCAGAAACGCGGCGTGCATCCCGGGTTTTTCCAGTTCTACCGTGGTTTCGCGCATGGCAACGCCCTTGTGCAACATGCGCAGGCGGACGGCGCCGGGTTGATTGGCCGCCAGCTTCACGTTCATGCGCACCACCTCGCCTTGAAACGAAAACGGACTGCTCGGCTCCAAGGAAACGAGCGAAACCTCCGGCTGCGAGATCGATTCCACGCGATGAAAGCGCACGTCGGTCTCCTCGCGCTCCAACGTCGCCAACGCCTCGGCAAGGTCCGCGTTGGTCTCCTGACCGTCGGAAAACAGCACGAACCGCCGCGCTTTGCCGCTGGGAAACGCCAATCGCGAGGCCAACATGGCGTCGGCCAGCCGGGATGCGGATCGAAACTCGTCGTCGGCGATTCCACCCTGCCATTGTTCCAGCGTTTTGGTTAGCTCCTCCAGGCTGGTGGGCCGCAATCCCTTGGCCACGGCGAAGATGGAGTGGCTATCGCCGGGATTGAGCTTTTCGATGGCCGATCGGACCTCATCGGCGACTTTTTGCGCGGCTTTCAGATCGACGGACTCTGACACATCCACCAAAAAGACGACGTGCAGCTTTTTGCCCTCCCGAGCCACGAAAGGCCGGCAAAGTGCGAGCACCAGCAGCAGAATCGCCAAGGCGCGGAGCAGAAAGGAGGCCAGCTTCAAGCTCGTGGGCCGGTCCACCAGCGAAAACCAGAACCCGATCCCCATCGCGACGAGTAAAAGGAGCCAAAAAAAGGGCTGAAAGGTGGTTAGTTCCATGAAACGTGGAGCCGCCGGCTAACGAGCGGGCTCACAGCATACGTAGGAACGGGCAAATGCAACGGAGGCTTGGAAGGGATCGGCCCCGCGCTTGGTTTCAACCCAATTCCCGCGACCGCGGCTCGCGATGCACGGTGCCCGATCCCGTGGGCGAGGTGACGAAGGGGCCGCCGGCGAGAGGCGCGGTTCCGGTAAACGCGACGTCGGGCATTTCGCTTTCCCGGCCGGCCAGCGGGAAATCTTTGCGCAGCGGGAAAAACGGGTAGCCCTCCCACATCAAAATGCGCCGCAAATCCGGGTGACCGCGAAAACGAATGCCCATCATGTCGTAGGCCTCGCGTTCGTGCCAATCTGCGGTGGGCCAAAGGTCGGACACGGTCTCAACTTCGGCGGGATCCTCGGAAACGGCGCTGCGGACGCGCAAGTGGTCGTGCGTGGTGTAGGAGTAAAGCTCGTAAACCACCTCAAACCTGGGATCGTCGCCAAAATGATCGAGGCTGCTGATATCGACCAGGTAGTCGAAGGCCAGCTCATCGCGGCAGTAGCGGAGCACCTTCTTCAACGCGCCGGGATCGACGATTACGGTCCATTCGCCGCGAAATTCACGCCGTTCCAGCACGGCAGCGCCGAACGTTGACTCGAGGGTGGAAACATGGTCGGAAGCAGCCATCGGATCGCCAAAAAATCAGGAGTTCAACTGCTCAAGCAGGGCCTTTTTCTGCTCGGTGGTGGAGGGCTCGGTCTCGATTTTGTGCTGCAGGCGCATCAGCCCCTCCAGCAGAGCTTCGGGACGCGGCGGGCAACCGGAAACGTAGACGTCCACGGGAATGAGTTGGTCGATCCCCTGCAAAACGGCGTAGCTGCGATACATGCCGCCGCTGGAAGCGCAGGCCCCCATGGCGATGCACCACTTGGGCTCGGCCATCTGATCCCAAATTCGCTTCACCGCCAACGCCATTTTGTAGGTCACGGTGCCGGAAACGATCATTACGTCTGATTGCCGCGGTGAAAAGCGCATCGCCTCGGCCCCGAACCTGGCGATGTCGTAGCGCGCGGCCCCGGTTGCCATCAGCTCGATGGCGCAGCACGCCAGCCCCATGGGCATGGGCCAAAGCGAGTTTTTTCGCATCCAATTGATCGCCGTGTCCAGCCGGGTAAACAGGATGTTGTTCTCCCCTTTGGTATCAAATGCGAGCGGGGAGGTGTTAGGATCGTTGTCCATGAACGTGGATATTGGTTACCGGATGTGGGTTGCGGGAGCAAGCCGAGTTTGTGAAATTTTTCACAAGCGCCGTGCCACTTTTCGCCACTTCTAGCGCCTCATTCCGAAGCGTCATTTTTCTCGTCGAGCTGCTTCCGTAGCCGAGCCAGCTCTTTTTCGGCGGCTTCCCGGCGCTTTTGCTCTTCCTCACGCCGCTTCTGCTCTTCCTCGCGACGCATTTGCTCCTCCTCCCAGCGTTTGTCCGATTCCTTGCGCCGCTTTTGCTCTTCTTCCCGGAGTTTTTGCTCTTCCTCACGCCGCTGCTGCTCCTCCTCGCGCTTCTTGCGCTCCAAACGCAATTCGTCGCGAACTTCGTCGGCCAACTGCTTTTGTTCGAGCAGGTAGACGTCTTCCAGACTCATGAGTTTTTCCATTTCCGCGCTTTCTTGTAATCGGTTGAGGGTCGTGAAGACCTTGGTCAGCAAGGGATCAGCTTTCACCACTTTTTCGTCAATTTCAAGCCGGTGACTGTCGTCTTTAACCACGCGATGCTGATCGAAAATGCAGAGCACGCGCTCTAACTCGCTGCCCATTTTGCCTGTGATCTTGGGGATCTGGATGAAGTAGGCGTCGTGCGTGAGTTGCTCGACAAATTCGTTGGGAATGGCGTCCCCGGCAGCTTTGCCGATGACCTTGCCGGTTACCGCATTCACATAGCGGCGCTCGACTTTCATCGCCATGGGCAGGCGCTTGTCCAGCAGGTAGCCGAGCAGGTAGATCGAGATGATCGGCAGGGCGACTTGGCGCGTTTCGCCGCCTTCCATCACCAGTTCTTCCACCGACAGGTAGCGGCTGGCCATGTAGTGGCGAAAACGCAGAGGGCTTGCGCCGAATTTGGCTTTTTGCAGCTCGATGATCACCTGAAAACGGCGGCCGTCGGCGGTTTGGACGATGGCGCAAAAATCCAGCCGCAGCGCGAACAAATCGCCGCTTTCCGGGTGTTTGCGGACGTGTTCCTGCGGGATGAGGCGCAGTTCGACGATGGTCATGCCGATGAGCGCAGAGAGGATGCCGCGGGCGAGTTCGAGCTTGTCCATCAGGGCCTTGAAGACCGAGTCATAGATGGGGTTGGCGACGATGAGGACCATGGGGATTTGGGTGGCAGGCTGGCTAGCCGCGGTAGGAAAAATTGGCAAAGCTGTGCTCCGCGGTGCCAAACCACTCCGATGAGGCTTCCTTGAACGCTTTCCAATGGGTGTAGACCTTGGCGTAGTCGTCATTTTCCGACGCAAGTTCCTGATGCAGCGCATCGGACTCTTTTTGCGCGGCTTGCAGGATGTCTTCGCTGAACGGGTGGAGTTTCACCCCTTTTTCCACCAGTTCCCGGATCGCCTGCGGGTTTTTCGCGTCGTAGGAGGCTAACATGCCGCCAGACGCCTCGTTGCAGGCCACGCTGAGGGCGGCTTGGTAGGAGGAGGGAAGTTCCGCCCAAAACTCCTTGTTCACGTAAACGCTCAGGTTCGCGCCGGGCTCCCACCAGCCGGGATAGTAGTAGTGCTTGGCAACCTGCCAAAAGCCCAATTTTTGGTCGTCGTACGGGCCAACCCACTCCGCGGCGTCGATGGCCCCACGCTCCAGGGCCGGATAGATCTCGCCGCCTTGCAAAACCTGCACGGTCACGCCCAGCCGGCCCATGATTTCGCCTCCCAAACCGGGGATCCGCATGGCCAGGCCCTGGAGATCGGCCAGGGAGCTGATTTCCTTGCGAAACCAGCCACCCATCTGCTGACCGGTGTTTCCGCCGGGAAACGCGATGATGTTGAAATCGTCCAAAATTTCGTTGATCAACTCCAAACCGCCGGCCTCCATGAGCCAGGCGTTTTGCTGGCGCGCGGTCAACCCGAACGGCACCGTTGTTTCGAACGTCAACGCCGGATGCTTGCCCTTGTAGTAGTAGGCCGCGGTGTGGCCGATTTCGATGCCGCCTTCGCTGACCGAATCCATCACCTCGCCGCCGGGAACCAACTCCCCAGCGGGATAAACCTGGATTTCGAACAGGCCATCGGTCAATTGCGAGACGCGTTCCGCCATTTTCTCGGCGAAACCGAAAATGGTGTCGAGCGAGCGGGGATAGCTGGAAGCCAGCCTCCAACGCACGCGTTTTTTGGTTTGGACGGACGGAGCGCCGCCTTCATCTTCGGATTCTCCGCAACTGCTCAGCGCGGCTCCTGCGGCAGCGCTCGCGCCGAGCCCGGAAACAAAATTTCGTCTTTTCATGAGTGGGTGGATTGCTCCCCAAGCCTTAGCCTGCCTTATTCACGAAGCCAAGCAGCGATTTGCGGGAGATGGCAGTTGAATTTCGCGAAATGCGCTCCGTTCTGAAGGCTATTTGTCCTTGGACGGCGGGCTCACCAACTCGCCAGTTTTCAGGTGAATGGCGGCCAGCTCATGCATTTCAGGCTTGGCAATCTCGACAGCGGCCCACGGTTCCAGGTTTTTAGCGCCTGGCTGCACATTGCCGGATTTCGCCAACAAATCGGTGAATCCTTCGCGTTCGAGAAAACCGGGATACAAGCCGGGTTCGAGGATGAGTTGGACATAGTGCGCCCCGTGCTTTTCGAACTGCTCCCGGATGAAGGGCAAGGCCAACAATCTCCCGATCGCTTGCCGAATCTCCGCCGCCGACCGCGTTGGCTGGATTTTTCGATCCCGAGTCACGGGAAAGGAGACGGCGGCCAAGCAGCGGTGTGAACCTTCCTCCTTGAGACTCAGCGATACGCTCCAAATCAGGCCGACTTCGTCAATGCGATCGAGCGAGGGATTGTGGACGTGAAAGTGCTCGTCGAAGCTGGCTTTGATTTCGCTCCGGGCGTAAATCGCTTCACCTTCGATTTGCGGCAGCAAGCTTGCGGCGTTCGAATTCCAGGATTCGCATCCGATCATTTGCTCCACGTTGGCATCGGCGGGAATGTGTTTTTTGAGCCGCTGATATTCGTCCCAGTTCAACCGAGCCAAACCGTGCAGGGCGTAGAGTCGGGCGGCAATGCTGCCTTCGCGAGCCACGCGGCTGAGATCGTTGAGCGCGGAATCACCGGCCATGATTTCCCGGTAACAAATCTCGCCGGTGGAAGTTTGCCCGCCAAAACCGACGCCGCCAAAGGCGTAGAAATCGACCTTCATGAGCCGCTCGGCGGGACCGCCCGATTCCTGACCGTGCGCCACCGAAGTGGCCAGCAGGACGATGCTGGTCAGCAAGAGTTTCATCTCAATCTCAGATTTCCCACGTGAACCGCTATCCCAGCGGGGAGCAAGCAAGTTTTTCCCGTTTCGCGGATTCCCGGTCACTGAAAACTTGCCATCCCAAGGCGCCACTTCATCATTTGGGCATGATCCTTTCCCTTCGCCTTTCCGTCGTCTCCGCGTTCGCATTGGCCTCGGCCCAAGCCGTCGATTTTAGCCACCAGATTGCGCCGATCCTCAAAACGCACTGCGGCGAGTGCCACCTGGGCGCCAAAAAGAAGGGCGGGCTGTCGATGAACACGCGACAGGCGCTGTTGGAGGGAAGTGAGGCCGGCGAGGTGGTCAAAATTGGCGACGCCGCGGCGAGTCATTTGCTGGAGGTCATCACCACGCAGGATCCGGAAGCCCAAATGCCGCCTGAGGGCGATCGCGTGCCTCCAGATCAGGTGGCGCTGCTGAAAACGTGGATCGACGAGGGCCTGAAGTGGGAGCCTGGTTTCAGTTTTGGCGAGGCGGGCTGGGAACCGCCGTTGCGGCCGCGAACCGTCGAGTTGCCGCCCGCCGTGGAGGGCCGCACCAACCCGATCGACCGGATTTTGGACGCTTACCTGGCCAAACGCGGGATTCCGCGCCCACCGGCGTTGGACGACGCAAGTTTCGCCCGGCGCGTTTCGCTGGACATCGTGGGTTTGCTGCCAGAACCGGCTGCGTTCGAATCGCGCGAACGACTCATCGCCGATTTGTTGGCTGACGATGTTGGTTACGCCGATCACTGGCTCACGTTCTGGAACGACCTGCTGCGCAACGACTACACCGGCACTGGTTTCATCACCCGGGGGCGCACGCAGATCACCGCCTGGCTCTACCGCGCGCTGCTGGAAAACAAGCCCTACGACCAGTTCGTGCGCGAGTTGATTTCGCCCACCGACGAGTCCAAGGGCTTCATCGGCGGCATCAAATGGCGCGGCGACGTCAATTCCAGCCAGAGCCTTGAGGTGCAGTTCGCGCAAAACATCTCGCAGGCGTTTCTGGGCATCAACATGAAGTGCGCCTCGTGCCACGATAGCTTCATCGACCGCTGGAAACTGGAGGAAGCCTACGCCCTGGCCGCGGTTTACGCCAAAGCGCCGCTGGAGATTCACCGCTGCGACATCCCCACCGGCGAAATCGCGCGTGCGGCGTGGATTTTTCCCGAAATCGGCAAAATCGACCCCGACGCGTCTCAGCCGGAGCGGTTAGCCCAATTGGCCGAGTTGATGGTGCATCCGGAAAACGGGCGAACCACGCGCACCATCGTCAATCGGCTCTGGCACCGGCTGATGGGGCGCGGAATCGTGCATCCGGTCGACGCCATGCACACGCGGCCGTGGAGCGAGGATTTGCTCGACTTTTTGGCGGCGGATTTGGCGGCGAACGGCCATGATTTGAAGCACACCATCGCGCTCATCACCGGCTCTCGGGCCTACCAATCGCAGGCGGCCGTTTTGGGCGAAGAACCGGGCGAGGACTACGTTTTTGCGGGCCCGATCGCCAAGCGAATGACCGCGGAGCAGTTTTTGGACGCGGTTTGGCGCCTGACGGAGACCAATCCAGCCACGCCCTCGGCAAAAGTCTTCCGCTTCAGCCCCAAAGAAGCGGCTAACGCCAATGTTGAGGTGCGCGGACGCTGGATTTGGCGCTCCAACGCAGGCGTGCCGAAAAACGGGGAGTTGGCCACGTTTCGGCGTCAATTTGAGCTGGGGCTCAAGCCCGGCCGGACGAAGCTGATCGTCACCTGCGACAACGAGTACCGCGTTTTCGTCAACGGCCGCAAAATCGGCGAGGACAAGGTGTGGAAATCGCCGGAAGTCTTCGACATCGGCGGATCGTTGCGGGCCGGGAACAACGAAATTCTCATCGTTGGCCGCAACGCCGGCGGTTCGCCGAGTTCGGCCGGATTGTTCGCGGAAATTCGCGGAAAACTCAGCGACGGCGCCCCGTTTCACCTGGAAACCGACCGAACCTGGGAATGGACCGCGCAAAACCTGGATCGCGCCGGAAAATTCGCCAAACCGCCCAAAAACTGGGCTCCAGCCGGGGAAGTGGCGAATCCGCCCTGGCCGAGCGAAACCGTTCTAGCCGGGCTTCTCGAAGCGGAACTCGGCGGGCGAATTCCCGTCCGGGCCTCGCTCATGGCGAACGATTTTTTGATGCGTTCGTTAGGGCGGCCGCACCGCGAGCAACTGGTGACCACGCGTCCCGAGCAACTCACCACGTTGCAGGCCATCGATTTGGCCAACAGCGAGAATTTGGCGGGAATTTTCCAACGAGGCGCGGCGAAACTTTTGGCGCGAAACCTGGATTCCGGCGCCTTGGTGGATTGGCTCTACAGCGCCGCGCTTTCCCGAAAGCCAAGCGGTCCCGAGCGGAAATTAGCGCTCGAACTGGTGAGTAACCAGCCAACTCAGCAAAGCATCGAAGATTTGCTCTGGGCGGTGACGATGCTTCCGGAATTTCAGGTCATTCGGTAGGCGATGCCCAATTCATCCATCCGCTTCGCCAGGATCGACTCGCGCAGGAGCGCCGTGGTTACAACTTGGAATGCCGGCCAGGCTCCAGTTTTTTTCGCCGACAACACCGCCGATTTCAGCTACAGTGGCTCCATGAGCGCTATTCCCAAAACCAAGCCCATGATCTCCGTGGGCGAATACCTCCGGGCTGAAGCCGCGCGGGAGGAGCGTCACGAATACCTGGGCGGCTACGTGTATCCCGTGGTGGAGAACACGACCAAGGACCATGTTCGCATTCAAAACAATCTCTACAAAAAACTGGATGCTCACCTAGCTCCTCCCTGTGAGGCGTTGACTTCCGGGGTCAAGGTCCACATCGAAACTCCCGACGGCGAGCATTATTTCTACTACCCGGATGCCGTCGTCGCCTGCGACGAGGAAGACGACGCTGGCGACACGATTGAATCTCCCAAGATTCTTGCCGAAGTTCTCTCTCCGAGCACCGAACGTGTCGATACCCGGGAAAAATGGTTCATCTACCGCTTCAACCCTGCGGTTCAAGAGATTCTGCTGCTCTACCAGGACCGCGTTGGCGGCCGTATCGCGCGCCGCAGCGAAGATGGTTGGCAGGTGGAGATGTTAGAGGATGAGAACGGAACGTTGAAGCTGGAATCCGTCGGCATGGAGCTTCCTTTGGCCGAATTATATGCCGGGGTGAGTTGGTTCCGAGGTATAGCTGGTCATTCGTGAAGTGGAGAAAGCGCTGAAGAACTCGTGATCTATGGAGTGCGAAATCGCGCCTCAAGCGCGGTTTCGCTTTTGGAATGTTCGATTGCGGGTAAACCGTTCTTTGGCTGGTGCGCCCTCACTTGCACTGCAGCACCAAGGCTGCCGCAGAAAGGACGTTGCCTAGCATAAAAGAAGGTTTTAGACGAAGATCCACGTTCCAAAAGCGAAACCACGCCACGGCGTGATTTCGCACTCCATATGCCTAGCGGATTTTCCGCGAATATCCCTTCCTAACCTAACCGATCGGTTGACATTGATGTAGGTCTTGAACTCGAAAATCGCTGCTGGTGATGTCGAGCCGAATGCGGTGGCCGGGCAAAAACATGGAGCGCTCTGGAATCAAACAATTGGTGGCGCCGATATGAATGAGATGAGCTATGGTCCATAGGGAAATCGGTTTTGGAGTGAGTGCGTGCCCCCGATTTTTCGCGTTTTGCCCGTTCCCGGCGTAATTTGCCGCGATGCGCTTGCTCCGAAACTCCGATGGTTACGATTGGCAACTGCCGGGATGCGGCTACCTGCTCTTTGTGGGGGCTTGGGCGGCCACTTTGGTTCCGGCGTTGCTGTTGGCGCTGCTGCTGTTGGGCACCGGTGTCACGCTGGAGGGAAAATCCTGCGCCATCGCGGTGTTGGCACTTTGGTTGGCGCCGATGTTCCTGAGCCGGGCGAAGCGGGTTGGCTGGATGTTGGTCGCGGCGGGGATCGCAAGCCTGGCTGTGGCTGCGTGGCGCGTTCCGCCGGGGAAAAATCCCCCGGAAGCGGCCGTTCGGTCAGTTTATCGCGGTAACACACGCTTTGTCTGCTGGTCGCCATCGCAATTGGTCCCGGAAGTCGATCAGCACCTGCTGGGCAGCCACCTTTTCCGCTGGATCGATCCGAACATCGATGCCGCGAAAGCGGCGGAGATTCGGCGCTCGTTTTTGTCAGTCTACGAGCCGATGCGCCGGGATGCGGACTTTCACCGGCTGGGCAACGCGCTGGGCCAATGCTACGCCGACATGTTCCTGGGGCGCGTCCCTACCGGGCACAGCTACGTCTACCGCCCAAAGTCAGCCGCGGGCGAGCACCTCCCGGTCATCCTGTTTTTGCACGGCAGCCTGGGCAACTTCAAAGGTTACCTGTGGGCCTGGAAAGCATTCGCCGACGCAGAGGGATTCGCGATTGTTGCGCCCACCTACGGCCAAGGCGCCTGGCATCAACCTGGCGGACTGGCGGCGATCGAGAGCGGGCTGAAGATTTGCCGCAACGAGCCTGGAATCGACGCCTCGCGCATCTATCTGGCGGGGATTTCCAACGGCGCGATGGGGGTGACGCGCGCTTTGCTCCACGATTCGACGCCGTATCGCGGGATCCTCTACCTTTCGCCGGTTTTGGAGGAAAATTTGGCCACGACGCCCCAGTTTATCCGCGCTTGCCGCGAAAAGCCGGTTTTGGTGATTTCCGGCCAGGAAGATCGCCGGATTCCCGTCCGAATGCTCCAGCCGATCGCCGAAAAACTAGCCGAATCCGGAATTGACGCGGAATTCCACTTCGTGCCGGGCGAGGACCACTTTTTGTTCTTCTCCCAACCGGAGCGGGTTTGGGAAAAACTGCGGCCTTGGCTCGAAAGGGGGGCATTTGCGGCGATTCAAGACGAAGAAAAGCCGTGAAGCAAGCCATTGATCTAAAGCTACTCAAATCACTAATTAACGAATACACCAATGAATGAAAAAGACTTCGAAAAACTTGTCGAGAGCGTTCGGCAAATGGGTGCCATCATGCGGGGTGAAGATATTCCGCACCGGCGAACGGTGGTGACGAAATCTGACGTTAAGGGGCTCCGCAAGAACACAGGTTTAACCCAATCAGAGTTTGCCAAGTTGATCGGCGTGAGCGTAAAAACTCTCCAGAATTGGGAGCAAGGCCGCCGGGAACCCGAAGGGCCTGCCAAGGCTCTCCTTCGCGTGTTCGAACGCGAACCGCAGGCCGTCCTGAATGCGCTCCACACTTGAAAAAGGGAGCCGTGAATTCCGCGTCCTACGAAATCAACGCCCCGGCGTAGCCGACGACGTTGCTTTGGTCCTTGGTTACCCGCGCGCTGGTCTCGTAGCGCGTGATTTCCACCTGGCAACCGTCGTTTTCCGCCAATAACGCGCGAAGAACCGCCACGGCCGGGCGCATGCCGCACATGCTGATCTGATGTTCGAGGCAAACGTCGTAGAGAGCGCGGGGATTGGCCTCACGCAGTTGGGCGAGGGCCAATTCGTCGCGGCGGCGGTTTTCGGCTTCCGGCGCAAAGTGGTTCATGTCGCTGGAAATCACGAAAAGCAGCGGGTCGCCGGTTTCCGCACGCAAGGCTCGCAGCGCATCGGCCAGCTCTTCCAGGGCATCGTAGTCGGCGGCGCCGATGGCCACGGGGACGATGCGCAAATCCGGGTTCTTGCGGTGCAAAATCGGGAGCAAAACCTCGCAGCCGTGCTCGCGTTGGTGGGCTTCGTCGTCGCGCCGCAGCATGGTGACGCGCGAATCGAGAAAATCGGCCGCTTCCGCCGCCACGGGGATGTTCGCCATCGGCAATTGCCAATTTTTCGCGGCGCTGAGCGACCAATTTGCGCCCTCCTGGTAGTGTTTCGGGCCAATGACCACTGCCAGGGCGGGAATCTCCGCTTTGCCGACGGTTTCCGCGATGATGTCGCCGCAAAATCGCCATCCGGCATGGGGCAGGAGGATCGCCCGGCAGGTTTTCGGCTCAATCTCGGTTTCCCAGGCAAAGTAAGCATCCAGCTCGGCGGAAATCGCCTTCGCATCCCCCGGGTAGAAGCTTCCCGCCACCGCCGCGGGCCGAATTCCCGTTTCCACGAGGTTCGACGCGTTGGAAGCGAGACCGGCGGAGCCTGCGGGCCGGTCGATCCCAAAAACCTGGAACGCCGCCATTTGCACGCCTGCGTCCGCCCATTGAGCCGGCGTCAGGTTCATGGTCTGCAGGATGCCCGCCACCGCGTCGCCGGCATTCTGCTCCGGGATTTGCAGCGCGAATTGTTGTCCCCGCTGCGCCATCAACGCACAACGCGCGGCCATGCCGAAGCGGCGCGGGTAGTCTGCCGGCTGGAGGGGCACACCGTGGGTCAGCAGCAAAATGCGGCGCACGGGCTGGAGCGGCTTGCCCTCTTTTTCCGCGCTTTCAACCAGCGAACCGGCGGCCGTTTTCAGCAGATCGATGACGGACGCGTCGGGACGCATTGCCGTGGCTTGCAAGCCGTTCAACGTCTCGATCACCAGCCCGGTGGGACTCTGCAAGGTTTGGGTGAAGGATGGCGAAACCTGAAATTGGCCCTGCGTGCTGCTCAAAACCGCGTCCGCCACGGGGATGAGCCGCTGCAACTCGATGGGCTCCAATTCGCCGGGTTCCACCTCCGGTTGCGGAGCCTTTTGCACGTAATGCCGGCCGCGGAAGGTCATGAGCTTGGTTCCCGGCTGCAACCACGCATCCTGCGGCAACCCGGCTTTCACGCACACCTGCTGCAAAAATTTGCGCGCGTCCCAGTTGTTCTCCGTGGCTACCTGGGGCAAGAGCAGCCCGCGCCGATTGTTGGCCCCGGTCACGACGAGACCATGCTCGCCAACTTGCACCGCTTTGATGCGCTCCTCGCCCTCAGCCTCCATTTCCACGGGATCGTACATCGGCGAGAGTTCGACGGTCAAAAACGGCAGCTCGCGCGGATGAATCGAGGGAAAGCGCGGATCGTTGGTCGCTGTGGCGAACGCGGAATGCCGCAGCAGCGCGCCGATGGTGTTGGTCCCCTGCTGCCCCCAGTTTCCGATGCAGGCGCGCAGCAATTTTCCGCGGCGCAGGGTCACGAACATGCCGTAGCCTGGCATGGTCGCCAATTCCTTGGGCAACTCCGCGGCCGGTTCCCGATTCAATACCGCGCCGTTCACCACTTCGCGGGCAAAACCCAGCATGGCCTGCACTTCCGCGGGCTCAAAATTGGTCTTCACGTCAGTCGGGGTCATTTGCGCAGAACCAGCAGCCAAATCGCGCCGCTGTCCAGGAGCGATGGCGCTTTCGCCGGCTCCGTCCGCGATCGTGACCGGCAACCGCTTGCGGCCCCAATTTCCGCGCTCATCCTCAAACACGCCCGGAATCGCCGTGCCGCAATCCGGGCATTTGCCGCCGCGAATGCGGTAGGCGCCCATGGCGTAGTGATCGCGCTCGATCAACGGTTCCAGGCAATTTCCACACCGGGTGCTCTGCCGCGGCTTATCCAACACGTTACCCACGTAGACGTATTTTAGCCCACGGTCCTGCGCTTGATCCCAGGCCGCGATCAGCGTCTCGTGCGGCGTCGCGGGAATGTCGCGCATTTTGAAATCCGGGTGAAACGCGGTGAAGTGCACCGGGACTTCATCGCCCAGGTTTTCCAGGATCCAGTCGCACATCCGGTCGACTTCCTCCTCGCTGTCGTTTTGACCCGGGATCATGAGGTTGGTCAGCTCAAACCACACGTTGGTTTCGCGTTTCAGCCACTTTAGCGTGTCCAACACCGGCTCGATGCTGGCGAAGGTCAATTTTCGGTAAAATCGATCGGAAAACGCCTTCAAATCCACGTTCGCAGCGTCGATGAACTCGTAGAAATCGCCGCGAGCCTGCGGAGTGATGTAGCCGGCGGTCACGGCCACGGATTTGAGCCCCATTTCCCGCGCTGTCTTGGCCGTATCGATGGCATACTCCGCCCAAACCACGGGATCGTTGTAGGTGAACGCGATGCTGCGGCAGCCGTGCTTTAGCGCCGCCTCACAAATCGCCTCCGGGCTGGCTTTTTGGCTCAAAATCTCGATTTCGCGCGATTTGGAGATGTCCCAGTTTTGGCAAAACTTGCACCCCAGGTTGCAACCGGCGGTTCCGAAGCTCAAAATCGGCGTACCGGGCAAAAAATGGTTCAGCGGTTTCTTTTCGATCGGGTCGATGCAAAAACCGGTGCTGCGGCCGTAGGTCGTCAGGCGCATCTCCCCGCCGTCGTTTTCGCGCACGAAGCAAAATCCGCGCTGACCGTCCTGAAGCCGGCATTCCCGCGGGCAGAGATCGCACACCACGCGTCCATCGGCTTCATCGACATGCCACCATTTGGTTGGAGGAGCACTCATTTTGTGGGTGAGTTAGGGGGGCTGTTCGGCGCTTCGTCGCCTGTTAGTCCGCCGAGGCCGGGCGAATGACGATGGACGGGGCGCGGGCGAGAACGACGCGAAAACCGCACTGATCGCTCTTGCGGTCGGCAGTCGTGGGAACGCGGGTGGAGGTCATGAGGTTTTCGCGGGTGTAGTCGGCCCAACTGCCGCCGCGCATGACGGTGGAATACTTGCCGCCGTGGTTGCAGTAGTTGTCGCCCACGTATTCCCAAACATTGCCGGAAAGGTCGAAAATTCCCAGGGCGTTGGGTAGAAATTTGCCCACGGGCGCGGTTTTCAAAAAGCCGTCTTCGTAGCCTTCGAGAATCCAGCGCTGCGGAGTTTTTGAGAGGCGGCGCACGGTCTCATCCTTGAAATTACCGGCGTTTTGCGGCGGGGGCCAGGCGCTGCCCCAGGGGAAGATGTCCTTGATCCGGCCGTCGCGAGCCTCGGGGCTGCTACCCACTTCATCGGTTAGCCCGGCCATGCGGCTCCACTCCTCGTCGGTGGGCAGGCGGTAGAGGTGATCGGGCTGAATCAGCTCCATTTCCCGCTCCACCTCGGTGAGCCAGGCGCAAAAGGCCCGGGCCTCGTCGATGACGATGCTCACCACCGGATGATCGGGGCCTTGCGGGGTGTAGCTCACGTCAAAACTGCGCTCCCCGCCGCCCTCGGCCAGCCAATACGCCTCGTAGTCCACGCGCCGCGTCTCGTAGATGGCGCAAAGGATCTCGCCCAGCGGCACGAAGCTCATTTCCAGGTGGTTGGTCCAGTTTTGGCCAAATTGCACGCCGGCGTTTTGTTCCAGCGTGGCGGAAAGTTGCAGCGGTTCCAGGTGGTTGAGCCAGCCGCGGAGTTCCGCGCCTTTGTGCCCGTCTTTGCGCACCTCAAAGCGGACCGGGCCCACTTCATGCCGCGGAATTTTCACCGGGGTGGCGCCAACCTTCTTCCCGGCCAGATACACCTCCGCACCTTGCGGCTGGCTGTCGATGTGCACCTCCCCAAACCTGGGTGGACCGACGAAAATCGCGAACGCCGCCAAATCCGGCGATCCATCCAGCGGCTCGTCCAATTCCGCCATGTAGCGCAAGTTTTCGTCCAAAAATCCCCGTTCGCGGTCTTGGCCGGTTAACCAGTCGCAGTAAGCTTGGCGAATTTCCGGCGTGGCGTAGACGACTTGTTCGTTGCCGATTTTGTAGCCGGCACTCAGCCCTGAGGCCTCGCTAAATTTCGCGAAATCCGGCTGGCGGATCGCTTCGCGCGTGCGGTGGCCGCTTTCATTGCTAACGGGAAAAAAGCGCATGCCGAAGCCGTTGGTCCACGTGGCACCGGGGCGGGGCGGATCCCAAAACGCCAGCTCGCGGTCCACACGCTCGGTTTTGCCGGGCGCCACGGTGGCAGGAAAGTGGATTTCGCGGTGATGCTCCAGTTTCAGGCTCACCAGATGCTCGCCGGCCGGCAGCGGGAAGCGGATGGGGGTCACGCCGCGCTCTTGGCCGTCCACGCAGACGATCGCTCCCAGCGGATCGCTGGTCACGTGGAGTTCGCCGTCGGCTTGGGGCGGCGTCGCAGTCGAATTCGCGCCCGCGTCGGCCACGGCATCGTCCCGGGGCGGTTTTGGCGGCAAAATCTCCTCCGGCGCGGGTTTCGGCGGCGATTCGTCAGGTTTTGGCTGGGGGTCGTCCTCCGCCGTGGCGATTTTTTCGGGCGTTGGCGCAACCGGCGTTGAAGTTGGCGAGGATTCAGGCGCTGCCGGCGCTTCCACCGCCGGTGCCGGCTTGGGCCCGGGATTCAACCGCTTGCCGACCATGACTCCGGCAAACACGCCGCCCGCCAGCAACATCGCCAACGCCGCGATTCCCCATCCGCGCCAGGGAACGGCCAATGTAGCCGGGCCGTGACCGGTTCCCACGGAATTCAGCGCATCGTGGAGCCCATTCGCGGACGGATAGCGCTGTTTGGGACGCGGCGCGCAGGTTCGGCAGACGATCGTGTTCAACTCCCGGCGCTCCTTCAGGTTCGGCTCGTTGGGATCGACAAACGTGGGCAATTCCGGGAAATCCATGCGGTCCTTGCCGGTGTTCATCTCGTAAAGCACCATGCCCAGGCTGTAGAGATCGGCCTGAGCGCTGCCCGGCCCTTCCGGCGGAACGTAGCCCTCCGTGCCGACGTAGGTGTTTTGGCCGCTGGCGGCCACCAAACCGGGGTCCGCCAGGCGCGGGCGCGTGCGTACGTAGACGATGTTGGAGGGCTTGACGTCGCGGTGGGCCAGTTTGTGCGAATGCAGCGCGCCCAGTGCCTCGGCCAGGTTTTTGCCCAGCTCCAGCGTCTCGTCCAAATCCACTTTTTCGCCCTGGCGCAGCTTTTGGCTCAGCGTCTGAGGAACGTAGGTTTGCACCCGAATGTCGCGCCCGTTTTCCACGTCATCGGCCAGCTCCATGACGTAGTAGTAGAGCTGCTGATCGTCGTCGCGGCCCACGTGAAGCACGTCGATCAACCCGGAGTGCTCCTGGGAAACCTGTTCGTAGCGCTGGATGCCCTCAAATTCGCGCTCAAAAGCCCGTTCGCTCTCAAAATTGGCCCGCCGCACAACTTTCACCGCCCGCATGGTGCCGGTAACGCTTTTGCCGATAAACACCTCCCCGTAGCCGCCCTTTCCGATGGGCCGCAGGATCTCGTAGTCCGGGATTTTCGGGAAATCGGACGGCTCAGAGGAGCTTCTGTTGGAGGGTCTCAATTTCTTGCTTCACCAGTTTGCCGACGCGGTGTTTGGCCAGGTAAACCTGGGTCAGGCTTACGCCTAATTCCTCCTGAACTTTGCCGGTTTCCCAGCCTTTCACCACGTAGCAGTCAAAAATTTGGAATTGCTTGGGCGCCACCTTGTTTTTCACGCGATGCAGCGCGGCTTTGGTCAAATTTCGGTTCCATTCCGCATCCCACTCCTTCTCGATGTCCGGGCCATCGGGATCGGCAAAACGCTCCAGCGCGCCGGTTCCGCTGGATTCATCCTCCGGCAGCGTGGCTACGAGTTTTTGGTCGCGTTGGCGCTTGCGGAACTGATCGGCGATGCGCCAACGGGTCACCTGAAGCAGCCAGCTCTTGAACGAGCCCTTTTCGCGGTCGTAGCCTTTTTCCGCCTTCTGCTGCTGCTTGGCGATGGAAAGAACCGTCTCCTGCACCACCTCGGAAGCCTCATCCGCGCGCAAGCCCGCCTTGGTGGCCACGGAGTAGATGAGGCGCCAATAGGTCTGGTAAAATTCGTCCCAACTGCGTTGATCCTCCCAATCCTTGAGCCGCTCGATCAGGCTTTGGCGCGTTTGCGCGTAAACCCGCTCGACCTCGGGCGAGTCATCCGTTGTGGTCTCGATCGACGCCATGGCTGTGGAGGGGAGGTTAGCATCGATTGGCTGGCGTGTGAAGGAGGAACGGCGCAGGAATGTTGGTTGTTCCCGGAAAAATTTCTGGACGAAACAACTGTTCCGGCGAACAGTTGTTTCCTTTTCCCGAAAATGCACGCGACTTCCCCGGACAAAATCATCCAACTGCGCGGTTTGTTGCGCGAGCGCTTCCCCGAAGCCCATCGCGACAAACCGCCGGAAACGCGCGATTTGCTCGAAACCGGGATCGAGGCGCTGGATGAAATTGGGATCGCGCGGTGCCAGATTACCGAAATCGTGAGTCCGGGAGAAAGTCGCGGTGCGGGGCTGATTTTGGCCAGTTTGCTGCGAAAAATGGCGGCGCAACGGCAGCATTTGGCACTGATCGACGGGCGCGATAGCTTCGATCCGCAATCGCTCGGCGCGGAGGCCTGCGCGTGGCTTTTCTGGGTGCGTTGCCGAAAAATCGCGGACGCCATGAAGGCGGCGGATTGGCTGCTGCGCGATGGGAACCTGCCGCATGTGGTGCTGGATTTGCAACAGACGCCGGTGCGCGAAATTCGGCGTTTGCCCGGCAATAACTGGCGCCGGTTGCGGGCCCTGGTGGAGCAAACCGGGACGACGCTGGTGGTGTTGACGCCGGAGCAGACGGTTTCCGGCGTGCATCTGCGTTTGACGCTGGAAGGCGGGTTTCAGCTGGAGGCGCTGGATGCGTTGGAGGCGGAGCTTGGGGCGCAAATCGTGGCGCGAATCGCGAAATCCAGGTTTGAGGCGAAAACGCAGCCCCAACGCTTGAGCGCCTGATTTTTTGCCTAAATTCATGTTCGCCGCGCTCTACATCCCTGACTTTCACCTAACCGCCCAGCTCCGCCACCGGCCGGAACTGGAGGGCCAAGCGGTCGTTCTGCTCGATGCTGCCGCGCAAACCGGCAAAACGCGGAAACAACGCGGCAAAGCCCGGATTTTTCAGCGAACCCAAGCCGCTGCCGAGCAAAACGTGGAACTCGGCATGACCGCCGTTCAAGCTCAGGCGCGTTGTGCCGGCCTCCACCTGCTCAACCGCAACGCTGAGGACGAAACCCACGCCCAAAGCGAGCTGCTGGACTGCGCCGCAGCGTTTACCCCGGATTTTGAAGCGACCGCCGGCGGCGTGGCCACGCTGGACCTGTTCGGCGCCGCGAAATCGCCGCAAAAACTCGGCCAAAGCATGGTTGAGTGGCTTGCCGGGGTGAATTTGCCGGCCCGGGTGGGATTGGCGGAAAATCCGGATTTGGCCCTGCTCGCCGCGAAATTTGCCGGCTCTGACGGGGTCCAAGGGACAAAAAGGGCCAAAAAGCCGAAAAAAACGGATCCCGCCCCTTCCGTTCTTTTGGTTCCTTCCGTTCCTTCGAGTTTCCTCGCACCGCTCCCCATCTCCGCCATCGAACCGCCGCCGGAAACCCGCGAAATCCTGGAATCCTGGGGCATCCACACCCTGGGCGACTTTACCCGGCTCCCGCGTAACGAGGTAACCGAACGCCTGGGCCCGGAAACCGGCGTGCTCTGGGATCACGCCGCGGGCAAGCGCCGCCGCCTGCTCGAACTCGTCCGCCCGCCGGCCGGCTACGCGCAATCCGCCGAACTCGACTTCGAAATCACCACGCTGGAGCCGCTGCTGTTTTTGCTGCGCCGCATGCTCGAAAAAATCGTCGCGCGCCTCACCGCCGCCTATCTCGTGGCCGAGCGCATCCTCCTGACGCTCCGGTTTGACGACGGAATTTCGCACGAACGCAGCTTTCGCGTCCCCGATCCCTGCGCGGAGCTGGAGCTGCTCTTTGGCATGCTCCAAACCCACCTGGAAGACTTTTCCGCCAAATCGCCGGTCGTCGCCCTCAGCCTCGACGCCCGCACCACCCGGCCCGGCAAGCACCAATTTCAGCTCTTTGAATCCAGCTTCCGCGATCCCAACCGCTTCGCGGACACGTTAGCCCGTTTGGAGGCTTTGTTAGGCTCTGAAAACGTGGGAACGCCGGAATTGCTCCCCACCCACCGCTCCGACGCGTTTCAAATGCGCAATGCGGAGTGCCAAATGCGCAACGAGCCTCCGCAGGCGGGATTTTGCGTTTCCCACGGCCTTCCGCTGCGCCGTTTTCGCCCCCCTCAACCCGTTGCCGTCCAGCTGGACCAAGCCAAACGCCCGCACGGCATTGCCGGCCCCACGATTCGCGGCGCCATCGTCCGCAGCCATGGTCCGTGGCTTAGCTCCGGCGATTGGTGGGATCGTTTCTTTTGGGCGCGTCAGGATTGGGACGTGCAATTGGAAAACGGCGGCCTCTTCCGCCTCTTCCGCGAGCACGAGGAGTGGAGGCTGGACGGGGTTTACGGGTAGGAGCCCTTTCCGGCGCGGACTCACATTCCGGAGAGAGAATAGGGCGGGGAGAAAAATAGGGTTCCCGGAAGAAGTTACCGGGAGAGTAGCTTTGTGGCACGGCAACCCATAATCCGTCGCGTAGCGACCGATTATGATATGATAGCCGTGGGTTTTAACCCACGGACCGGCGATTCGAAAAACCGATCTCGTCGCGTAGCGACCGGTTAGGCTGGGCAACATGCCAATCCTAATTAAGCGGTCGCTACGCGACGCATCGCTCCATCCACCCGGTGTCCGTGGGTTGAAACCCACGGCTAACATACATCGTCGCTACGCGACTTTCCGGAAATTCATCCCCGGAAACTTATCCCCAGAATGCCCAGAATGTATGAAGCAATCACCGGCTCGCGCGCCGCCATTTTTCCAGCAACTCTGGGGATGGCTCGCCCCAGCCCATGCGGCCAAAGTAGCCCCAACTACCCCAGGCCACGGCGGTGACGTTGACAGCCAGTGGATGGTTCTCGAAAATATCGCGCGATGTCTCCCAATTCGCCTCGATCGCGGTGCGCATCTTCTGGCGTTGTGCATCGGTCAGGCGGCCGCCGCCCGCCGCTTCCCATTCCGCCCAAAGCCGGAACACGTTGGCGTAAGCGGCGGCGTATTCCAGACCCACGCGCAAAAACGCGACTCGCCGATGCTCGCCCGGCGAATCGCGGGTCGCCTCCGCGGCTTCATCCAGCAAGGCGCGCAACTCCACGACGGTTTTCGGCGCGAATGGAGCAGTGACGGGGAGTTGTTGGGCGGCGATGTCATTGGTTAGCGCTTCGATTCGCAGAAAATAGCGCTTCACCGCGTCAGCACCTGCGCCGAACCCGGCCCGGCAGTAGTCATCCAGCACCGCCTCGACGTCCAGGTGCGGATTCCAGAGCAGCTTGGCCATGACGTAGTAATTCAGCCCCTGGGTGGCCCAGTGGTGCATGCAGGAATCCAGATCCGTCCCAATCATCCGGTTCGGCGCCAGCTTGCTGAAATCCTGCGCCAGCTTGTGGACGTACATCACCGGGGTGCCCTGCCGGCGGCCCGCCAGGAGCAGGTTTGAGCGGAAATAGATCTTGCTCGCGGCCTTGCCCCAGGCGTCCCAATCCGCCAAATCTCCCTGGCGGCGCGGCTCGTTGAGGTAGTTCACACCCACGTAGCGGATGGCGATGTTCGGGTGCAGCTTGGCGGCGACCGGTGGCGTGCGATAGGCGCTGTAACCATCCGCGGTAAGCCAGGTTTCCGGGTGCGCCGCGGTAACGCGCTCCGCGATTCCGTTCCAGAAGTGGACGTAACGATCGGTCAGGGGCACGTGCTCGAATTGACGCCGGTTTGCGCCGGGCGAAAAGTCGGTGAGCTGGATTTTGCGCTCGGAAGGCGCGTCCAGCGCCTCACATTGCTCGCAAACGCAGAAACTCGTCGTCCCGCCGTCGTTGGGACCGATGGAGACGCTTTTTTGGCCGGTTTGCTCGATTTTCGCGATCAATTCGCCGGCAATCGCTGCGATCAAATCCGGGTTCGAGACGCAAAGTCGCGCCCGGTGCACGCTGGCGCTCTGATCCCGCGAACCATTCGGCGCCATGGCGAACCAATCCGGGTGATCCTTGCCGTATTTTTCCCAAACGTGACCAAACGCGTGGCCGGACGCCAAACGCAGCGTGCCACCCATGCGATGCCAGCCGGCCCAACCGGAATCGTTAGCCTCGGTCGCTCTCGCCGAAGTCATGACGCGCTGGTAGTCCTCCGCGGTGACGCCCAGCTTTTCGCCGCCCCGCGCCATGCGGTCGGTGAAGCTGCCGCCCATGCGGATTTTGCGTTGCACCAGCATGGGCGTGAACCGGTGGTCGATGTCGCCGAGCACGATGGTTTGGCGTTTGGGGACGACCTTGCCCAATTCGCCCGGCCAGAGAAAACGCACGCCCAGGTGGTCCTCCAGAAACGTTGTCACGGCATACCGCGTGCCGTTGGCATCGTTCGGCGTGAGGTGATCCGCGCCGAGCATAACCAACGCCTTGGGAAACGTTTTGATGAGGATCCCGGCCGGGCCCAAGTCATCCGGCGTCGCGCCCAGTTGCTCCGCAAGTTTGCTCCGGCCGATGAGGATGAGGTTCGGCGCATCGGCGGGAACCTGGCTTTCGGCCGTGGTCGGGATTTTGGCCCCGGAAATCTGGAACAGGTGCTCGGTTAGGATTTTCGCGCCTTGTTTCGCCGCCGCGGACGGTTCGTCGGCCAAAACGACGATCGCGCGCGGCTCGCCGTCTTGCACCAATTCCAGGGAAAAGGCGGAGGTTGCCAAAGACGCGAAAAAAACCAGGTTGAGGCGAAAAACAGGCGACATAACTCTTTCACGCCGGCAACGCGCCATGTCGTTCAGACGCTTTGCCGGCCTCCGGCAAATTTGCGGGCGCCCGGAAAAATTTTGCCTGGGCGAGGGCCGGAATTTCGTTTTCAATGCCCCTCGAAAAACTCACGTCGTACCCATGCAGATCCACATCGCAAAAGGCGGAGCCCAAATGGGTCCCTACTCTCCCGAAAAAGTTCAGGCCCTTCTGGACCGGGGCGAAATACAGGCCACCGATCTCATGTGGCGGGAGGGAATGGCGGATTGGTCGCCCATCAGCCAGGCACTTTCCCCTCCCGCGCCTGTGGTGCAAGCCCCCGCGCCCCAGCCGCAAGCTGAGAATCCTTACTCGCCGCCGAAAGCCCGACTTCAGCGGCCGAACGTCGCACCGAGAAGGTCGTTACTCTCCCTTTTGTTCAGTTTTGAAGGGCGCATGCGGCGTTCCACCTACTGGGCCGTTCAATTCGTCGGCATCACCGTTTTTGCCGGGCTCATGGCCGGCGCGATGGGCCTCTTTGGCGCCACCGACGCGATTTTGGCCGAAGACGTTGGCGATGAGGAAATCACTCCCGGCACGATCGTCTTTTTAGCGATCTTTCTCATCGGCATGGTTCTGTGGATTTGGGTTTCCCTGGCCGTGAGCGTAAAACGCTGGCACGACCGGGACAAATCCGGCGTTTGGGTGTTGATCCAGTTCATTCCATTGCCCTTCGGGCCTTTGAGCCGAACCGGCAACGCGCGATCGCTTTTCGCGGCTTGGTTGATGAACACTTTGGGGGCGGCGTCGTTGATCCCGACCACCAAGTCCATCAGGTTGTCGCGATTCACGTCCATCGCGGTCAGGCTCTTGGCGTCGCCACTCACGATTAGCCCGCTCTCGCGCGGCGGGATGGGGACGAGCAATTCTTCGGGCGAGCGGGCGTCCGGGTTGCGGCGCAGCAGTTGGCTCAATCCGCCGCGCATGGGGCCGGTTTCCTCTTGCGGGGTGAGGTGATTTTGGACGAGGTAGCAATCCACGTAGCCGTCCAGGTCAAAGTCTTGCAGCACTAAGCCAAAGCCGGGTGCGACGTGTCGTGCGTTGCCCTTTCGCGACGCCAAGCCACACATCAGAGTCCGGTTTCGCGGCTGATTTGGCCTTCTCGCCGCCAAATCCGCCAAAATCCGCCGTTCACATGACCATGCCGCCATCCACGGTCAAAACCTGGCCGGTGATGTAGCCGGATTCCGGCCCGGCCAAAAAGGCGGCGGCGTTGGCGATGTCTTCCGGGACGCCCAGCGTGCCCAAGGGCACGTTTTTCAGGATCGCTTCCCGTTGCTCGTCGGTTAGTTCACCGGTCATGGCGGTGGTGATGAATCCGGGGGCGATGGCGTTGACGGTGACTTTGCGCGAGGCAAATTCCCGGGCCAGAGCTTTGGTGAAGCCGAGCAATCCGGCCTTGCTGGCGGCGTAGTTGGCCTGGCCGGGATTTCCCATCAAACCCACCACGCTGCTGATGTTGATGATGCGCGCGCCACCGGCTTTCAGCAGTTGGCGCTGGAAGGCTTTCACGCAGTTAAAGGCACCTTTCAGGTTAGTGTCCAGGACGACGTCCCAATCCTCTTCGCTCATGCGCAGGGCCAGTTGATCGCGGGTAACGCCGGCGTTGTTGACGAGGATATCGACCTTGTTGCCAAACGCTTCCAGGATACTTTTGCCGCCGGCGGCGGTTGCCTCGGTGTCGGCTACGTCAATCGCGAAGGCTTGGGCCGAATCCGCGAATTCTGCGTTGATTTCGGCGGCAGCGCCTTGGCAAGAGCCTTCATTTCGGCTAACCACGGCCACTTTGGCCCCTTCAGCGGCGAATCGGCGGGCAATGGCCTTGCCAATTCCGCGGCCGGCGCCGGTAACGACGGCTACTTTGTCGGTCAATTGTCCCATGCCGTTCTCTCAGCGCGAAAACGGCCAAATTCAAGCCGGAAGTAACGTGCGCCGTTCACGCCTCGCGGCCGCGCCCTCCTCCGCCAAATACTCGGGCGAAAAATCCCTGCCGTTTTGGCGGTTTGGGTGGTTTTGGCTGGGAATCGGGCTCGCTCCCGGGACCCGGCGGTTCCGGGGGATGGTTGACCCATTGCCCGATGCGCGCGAAAACTTCGTTGCGAATGACCGGGCCGCGATTTCCCTCATTTTCGTCGAATTTGCCGTAGGCGTGGATGGCCACGACTTTGGGGTTGTGATCTTGCAGCGAGTCGCGCCGAATGACGGGCGAGCCGCTTTGGCCTCGGGTCGCGTCGTTGGCGTAGTAGGCGAAACCGTCGCGAACGCGGCTGATTTTCTCCGCGTGGAAGTATTGGGACCGGCCGTCGAAGGTTCGCTCCATGTCTTCGGGATCGCCTTCCAGCGGGTAGCCGCTAACGGTGACCCACAGTCCGGTCAATTCCTCCGGTTCGGCTTGTTGAACGGCGAAATAGCCGATTTCGGCGACCGGTTCGGGCAGAAAAATCGCGCCGTAGTCGTGCTGTTTGCGGGCAAACTCATCTTGGCTGCTGGCGGCCGATTTCCACTCGTCCGAGGCATCGAACTGCGTGGCCTCGATCGCGCCGTAGGGCTGTGGCTCGTCCATTTTTCGCCCGGGGACGACGCGGACCTTGGGTAGCCAACCGTCCTTGCCGTAGCTGCGAAACAGGCTCACGTCGCGCACGCAATGGCCGGCGGTAATGACGGTGCGTGGCCCGGCCAGCCAACCCGTGCCATACGGCCTCCATTCACTGCCAACCAAGCGCTCCAGGCTGCAAATCATCCGCCACGGGTAGCCATGCACGTCCCCGACAAGCTTGCGGTTGTCCTCGTCCACCAGGGATTCGAACGACGCGCCTTGCAGCTTGGCTTCATCGCCGCAAATGACGGCGGAATCCAGCTCCGCCGCGCCTGTGCCAGGGCTCCCCGGGAGCAGCGTGGCGGACGAACTCATTCGGCCCCCGTGCGCAGGGTTTCCCAGTCGCTCCACTTCAGCAGGTCGAGCTGCCGGGCCAGCATTTCGGCGCTTTCGCGGCGTTTTTCGCGAACCAGCTTGGCCACGGCTCGGGCCCCGCGATAGATGAGAATGGCGGTGCCGGCGGATTCCCGTCCCCCGGTCGCCTGATTTTTAAAATTCACCACCGCGGCGCCGATTTCATCCGGAACGGCATTGGCGGAAAGGTCGATCTGCCCGCCGGTCAGTTGCTCGGCTTTCAGCGCGGATTCGGCCTTTTTCGCCTCCACCCATTTGTCCACCAGGCTCGCGGCCCGTTCGTACGACGCCTGGGCGCTTTCAGGAGCGGTTTCAGCCAGCACCTCGCTATCGATCTTGTAGCCTTCCAGGATGCGGATGGCTTCGCGCAGGTTGGATTCTTTGGGGACGATGCTCAGGGCCCCGGGCGGACCGGAAGTCTCACACGCGGGAAGTAGCAAAAAACAGGCGGCAGCGCCAAAAGCGCCCAACAAGGTTGAATGAGTATTTTTCATGAGTTTCCTCCAATTTGACTTTAAACCTATCATTTTGCGATTTTGCGCGGTCAAGCCGGAAATGGGCGGAATTTTTTGGTTTTCCGGTTGCAAGGTTAGAGGGCATTTTGTTAGATGGCGGTGAACTTCAACACAAACCACACACCCTGGAGGCTTTATGAAAAACAGCACAAAACTTACGTTAGGCATTGCAATCGCAGGAATCTTCGCAGCTCTAACCGGTTGCCAAACCATCAGTTCCAGCAATGTGATGAACCTCGTCCCCAACGACTTGGCCGGCCTGGCTGAATTGGCCGGGATGAAGGCCGATTGCGAGGGATTGGTCGTCGATGCGCCGGAAAGCGCGCGTAGCTCCTACAACATTGTTCGCAATCACGTGGACCTGTGGATTTCCAGAAAACAGATCGAAATCGAGCACGCCGGCGGTTCGTTGATTGGCGGCGCGGTCAAACTTTCGGAGGCATCGTTGCCCCCGCGGCTGAAAGCGGCCGAAGCCAACTTCCTGCGAGCCGCAACCGGCGGGCGCGAGTCTTACCTGGATGAAATTGACGGGAAGGTTCCGCAGGAAGTGTCCGAAGTCCTGAGGTTCTTCGACTCTTACTTCCGCAACAAGCGTAGCGGCCAGGTCGAGCGGTTGAAGAGCGAGTTGGAGATGCTGCGTTGGCAAGACTGGGATTCTCTGCGCGCCGGCGGCGATGTGGCCGGTGAATTTGATGGGGACGTCGTTGGTTAGCCCTTCAGCGATTTGATTTCGCGGGATTGGAATTCCGCCCAAATTCGGCTACCCTGAACAGTCATGCCTCCATCGGTTTCAGCCAGAATCCAGCTCATTCGCTCCCGGCTACTCTCAGCTACCTTTCTTCCAGTCAGCGAAGAAGAAGCCGCCGAAATGAAGCGCCAGTCGGAATCGGCTCGTCACTCAAATGCTCTCGAAGGAATCGAACCCAACGCCGAATCCGACGCTTTTTTCGACCTCATGGTCGAGCTTCGGGTTCCCGCCGATCTTCGTCGCGAAGCATTGAAGTGGCTCCACGAACTGCAAGCCGAAGAGTCTGATTTGGCCTCAGTCGCCTGAATTCTCCACTCAGCGCATGGCCGATCCTTACATCGACGAGGTTCACGGCGTTTTGCACAACAAAGCGGACTTGGTTGATCCCGAGGGATTGGCGCGGTATGAAGCCGATTGTTTCAGGCTCCGAATGTTGGAGCTGGTTGCAATTGAACCCACAATTGAATCCTATCGGGATCTCCACCGCCACCTGTTTCAAGACGTCTACGAATGGGCCGGAGAGTTCCGCACGATTCCATTGGCCAAGCAAGATTTCGTCGATTCGCTCAACATAACCCGATTCACGCCGCCGAGCGAAATCGTGTCGAGTCTTGAAAGTGTCATGGAAAACCTTCGAGAAGCGAAGTGCTTCGGTGAATTATCGCGCGAATCGGCGGCAACCGCCGTGGCTCACCTATTGGCAGATTTAAACGACATCCATCCGTTTCGCGAAGGCAATGGCCGGATTCAACGCAGATTCGTGGAATGGGTCGCGACACAATCTGGTCACCCAGTCGAGTTCCTCGTGGTGAGCCGCGAGTGGATGCTGGTGGCTTCGATTCAGGCATCACGCGGAGATCGTGCACTGATGGAACGCATGTTCGATCAAATCATGGATGAGCCCCAAATCACCCGCCTGAAATCAGCGATCGCGGCGCTGGAGCAGTTCGAGAAGCCGTGGACGCAATGGTATGTTTGCGGGATGGTTGCCGGTCAACGATACGAGGGCGCCTACGTCGGCCGAGATGCCATCTCGTTCATGCTCAAGGACGCTGACGATCGCGTTTTGGTCGGTGATCCCGCGGATTTGCCGGGCGATTGCAAATCCGGCGACACAATTGTGGTGGAGGCGACTCGCTAAGTTTCACTCCCCCAATCTCGGCATCCTACCGCGCAGCAATCTCACTCAGCGCCAACTCATGCCAAAAGACGAATCCATTCAACGACGCCTCGGGAGCACGAAAAATGGCTTGGATTCAGCCGAAACTGGCGGAACGGTACCCTAACATGTGTCCCACCGACTCCGCCCCTGAACTCGACCTCGATCTCGACCTCAAACTGGAGGCTCCGGCGCCAAAAACTCCCCAGCACACCCAATTCGACCTCCAACTGCGCGATTGCGTGGAGGGAATGCGCGATTTGCCGGAGGAATCGGTGGATTTGGTCGTTACCTCGCCGCCCTACAACCTGGGGATCGACTACGGCAAGTACAAGGACGACAAAACGCCGGATGAATACCTGGATTGGTGCAAGACCTGGGCTGGCGAGGTCCGCCGCGTGCTGAAACCGGATGGATCGTTCTTCCTCAACATTGGCGCCGCGCCGGCCAACCCGCTCTTGCCGCACCAACTGCTGCTGGCGCTAACGCCGGAGCTGTTCGTGCTGCAAAACACCTTTCACTGGATCAAATCGATCACGGTTGAAACTCGCGCCGGGGAGGAAATAAGCACCGGGCACTTCAAACCCATCAACTCCAAGCGATTCGTGAACGATTGCCACGAATTTGTCTACCACTTCACCCGCGGTGGCAAGGTGGCGCTGGACCGGCGCGGCATTGGCGTGGAATACGTGCACAAGAGCAACATCGCGCGCTGGGGGCACACCGGCGGTCAGGACAAACGCTGCCGCGGCAACAACTGGTTCGTGCCCTACGAGACAATCGTGAACCGCAGCAAGGAGCGCCCCCACCCAGCCACGTTTCCGGTCAAGCTGGCTACCATGTGCATCGGCATTTGCGAGCGCGATCCTGGCGAGATGACGATGATGGACCCGTTTTTGGGCATCGGCCATGCCGCCACCGCGGCTGAGGAGGCCGGGGTAGGCCGGTTCGTCGGTTTTGAGATTGACGCGGCGTATTTTGACGAGGCGCAAGCGCGGTTGCAGCCGGCTGGTTGACTTTTGCGCTTCATTTTCAAGGGGCGGGCGGCGGTGCGAACTGTGTGTCACGGATTTGATTCCGTTTGATGGCGGATTTTTGGAAAGTGCGCTTTTTCCGATTGCTCAGACCCCAACCCGCCCTTTAATCAACCAAAGCCAACACCAAAATCATGAGTCAAATCAACCCAGAAGCCCAAAAAACCGAGGGAGAGTCCTCGCGCCGTCAATTTCTCAAAGGCAGCACGGTTGCCGCTGCCGGAGCCGCGGCTGCCGCCAGTTCGTTACCAGTCGAATCATTCGCCCAAGTCGCGGGGAGCGATGAAATCAAGGTCGGCATCGTGGGGGTCGGCGGACGCGGATCGGGAGCCGTCGCGCAAACCTTGAACGTCGATGGTTGCCGGTTGGTTGCCGCCGGCGACGTGTTTGAATCTCGCTTGCATGGGACGATGAAGGAGCGGGCCGCCGGAGGGCTCAACCGCATCCAGGATGCGCTGAAAAAATCCAACAAAGCCGACCGCTACGCCGTAACCAAGCAAACCGAGTTCGTGGGTTTCGACTGTTTTGAAAAGGTCATCGACAAGTGCGACATGGTCGTCCTGACGACGCCGCCGGGATTCCGGCCGGAGATGTTTGAGGCGGCGATTCGGGCCGGGAAGCACGTTTTCATGGAAAAACCGGTCTGCACCGACGCCAAGGGTTACAATCGCACGATTGAGGCCGCGAAACTGGCCGATGAAAAGGGGCTGAAAGTCGTCGTGGGCCTGCAACGCCACTATCACGATTCCTACCGCGAAGCGTTCAAAAAAGTGTGGGAGGACGGAATTATCGGCAATATCGTGTCCGCCCAAGCCTACTGGAACGGCGGCCGGCCCTGGACGGTGACGCGCAACCAAAACTGGAGCGAGCTGGAGTGGCAGATGTACAACTGGTATCACTTTGCCTGGGTTTGCGGCGATCACATTGCCGAGCAGCACGTGCACAACATCGACGTGGTGAACTGGTTCGTCAGCGGCGATGGCGTCATGGGCGGAAACCCGGTCAGCGCCCAGGGAATGGGCAGCCGCTCCGGCTGGGAAAGCCCGAAATCCGGCGAAATCTTCGACCATCACTACGTGGAGTTCCGCTACGACAACGGCGTGATCATGAACAGCCAGTGCCGGCAGATTAAGGGCACTTATCGCCGCGTTGAGGAGGAAATTCAGGGCTCCGAGGGCATTCTGACCCTCAGCCAGGGCAAGGCCATCGCCAAGGACTACAAAGGCAACGAAATTTGGAAGTGGGCCCCCGCGGGCGAACAAGGTGGCGACCGCCGCCGGCGCGGTGGGGGAGCCGCCAACCCCTACCAAGTGGAGCACAACGAGTTGCACGCCGCCATTCGCGAAAACAAGCCGCTCAACAACGCCTACTACGGCGCCAAGAGTTCCTTCACCGCCACTTTGGGCCGTCTGGCGACCTACACCGGCCAGGTGGTGAAGTGGGATGAGGCCACCAACAGCAATTTTGAGCTGGTGCCGGACAAAATGACCTGGGATCACGAGCCGCCGGTCAAGCCGAACTCAGACCTCACCTACAACTACGCCATCCCGGGTCAGACCAAGTTGCCCTGGGCGTAGTTCGGCAGTTTCGCGAAATTATTGGCAAATTTCCCGTCCAACCAATCCCAATCTGCATGCGATTTGCAGGTTGGGATTTTTTTCTTTTGACCGGGCTGGATTTCGCACCCAGACAATACGGGCATTCCCTTGTCCCGATGGAAACTTCACTCCCAGACCTGCTTTCCGCGATCAACGACGGCCGCGTTTTGACCCCCGATGTCTTCGGCAAGATTGATTGCGACGAGATCCTCAATTCCCGCGACAACGACGGGGATTTTGACGCGCAATGGAACAAGACGTTCACCTCGCTGGAAAAGGATTGGTCGGACCGCGACGTTCCCCAGGAAATCGAGCAAATGACCGAGGAAATCCGCGAAATCAGCTTTGAAATCGCCAACCATGCCACGGAGCAGCACGAGTTGGCCTCCTACATCTCCGATGACTTCGACCTGTTCGCGCGAGCCATCGTGTTGGAGCGCAACGATTCGTTCGTCGAGACGCTTTGGGACGCCTACGAAAACGGCGAAATCCCCAGCCCGGCGACGCTCGGCGAGGCTGAGGACGAATAAGCTGCCGCCGTGGCGCAAGCGCCGCTATTTTTCCCAATATCCCCGCCAATCCTCCGGCATTTCGGCTCGCTCGATTCCGCTTTCGATGCGCCCTTCGAACTCTTCCACGAACGTGGTGCTGGTGCCGTAGACCATGATCAAATCCTCCGAACTGCCGCAACGCAGAGCGTGGGCCACGCCGGCGGGAATAACGATGCCAACGTTGTTGGAACCCGGCATTTGGTCGCCTTCGACGAAAAATCGCATCTTGTGGCGCGGCAGGCCGGCGCGCTCGTCGACGAGCAGCACCTCGCAAACGCCGCGGATGAAAAACATGGCGTCCCACTGCTCCTCATCGTAGGGGCGGGCGGCGAAATTTTCCGGCTCATTGACGAAAAGCTTGCGAAACCAGGCTTCCGGCTCTTTGCCGGCCGGAATGTGCGGCGGGTGAATGTGGAAACCCTTGGCCGTGCCGGCGTACATCAGCGCGGTGGCCCATTGTTGCGGCCACATCCCGATTTCGTGCAGTTTACCGTCGGTTTTGCGCGAAAATTCGGCAAAGTAGCCCCGGTGACGCTGCTGAAAAACGCGGCGGGGAAAAATTTCGACCCCGGGATCCAAACGTCCTCCAAACCGTCGCGATCGAGCAATTTCGCGGCTTCCACGCCGGATGAACTCAAAGCTTCGGCAACGGCTTTTTTCGTGTAATCCCGGGATTCCAGCGCATCGAGCGCCTCCGGTTTGAGCGCCTGCCAGAGATTTGGATCGGGTTTGACGGTTTCGGCCATTTGGCGCCAGTTTTAGGGTGGGTTCGCCAGGAATCAAGCCCGAGATTTGCGCAACCAAGCCAAAGATGCTAACCCTACGTCCATCAAGATGTTCGCGCGAAAAATCCTCCTTCTCTCCGCCCTGCTCACCTTGTCCGCCACGCCGGTTTGGGCGCAGCGGCCGGCATCTGAGGTTCCCGCCTGAGTGATGTGACCGGGCGAAGCGGGCACCGTGCGTGGCCGATCCAACTCCAAACCCGCGAAACCGGCTGACGGCTCCGCTGCCGCGGCGGGCGCGATTTCCGATGAAGCGCCGGAAGGCGCCGATCCGCTGGGAATCAGCGCTTACGGCCGCTGGATTCCCGATAAACCGCCCCACGGTCAGTGGTATGCCAACGTGAGCTACCAGGTGACCGATTTTCTCCGCGTCGGCCTGGATTATCGCCCCAGAACCGAGGATTTGAGCTTGCTGGCCAACTGGCGGGTGTTTCCCGAAAACGACGATTGGCGCCCGGCGCTGATTTTGGGCACGAGCAACGACGATTTTGGCGAGATCAACAGCCAGAGCTACTACGGCACGCTCTCCAAGTACCTGGGTTCGCCTGGCGGGATCGATTTTTCGCTCTACGGCGGCGCCACCTACATCGCGGAGTTGGAGGAATTGCGCCCGGTTGGCGGATTGAGCCTGCGCCGGGGCCCTTGGTCGGGGCTGTTCATGTACAGCGGCGTGGACGAGCACGTCTCCGTTTCGCGCGATATCGGCAACCACACCTTCACGTTTTTACTCTTCGATCTTGATTTGCCGGGGATGGCCTATTCCATTCGATTTTAGCCAGCGATGTCTCTCCAATCCGATCCCCATTTTGTCAGCCTGCGGGAGGATTTGCTCCGGGAAATGCGCGAATTCATGCTCTACGGCGGTGCGGAGGACGAGGAGGACCCGGAGTACGATCCGGATTTTGCGGTGGACTACGAGGAGAGCCACATTTTGGAGTGCGGCGGCATTTTAAGCGCGTTTTTGGCGGAAATGGACGCTGCGGGCGAAAATCCCGGCGACGCGCCGTTGCTGGCTTGCGCGGAAAAAGCGGTGCTGGCGCTCAACGGGCTCAACGCGCGGTGCAACGGCCAATTGATCGAGACCGATCAGCGCGAAGCGATTTGCGCGCTGTTGCTGGGGGCGCTTTCGCGGGGTGGTTACAGCGGTGAGGCGGCGGATCCGACCGAGGCTTGGCGAGAGTGGTAGGTCAGGGACGCGTAAGGGACCTCAGGGACCAAAGAGGCGTCGTTCCCGATTTGCCGTGCTTCATTCGGTTGGGTCACGGTCGAGCCGAAACAACCCGGGCTTCCCAGGCGCGCAGCATCGCGCTCATTCGCGCCTCAGCTTGCGCGTCGTCCAACGGCTTGGACTCCGCAGGGTCGCGGCTTAGGTCGAAGAGCCAACTTTCCCGCTCGGCGCCCTCCTCCTTCCAGACCATTTTCGTGTCGCCGTCGCGAACGGCGCGCCAGGTGCGTTCGCCGCGTTTTGCGCGCCAAAACAGGGTGCGCGGCTGTTGCAGACGCTCGGTGCGTTCGTGCGCCAAAACGTCGATGCCGTCCAATTTCGGCGGAAGCGGGGCCTCCGCGGCTTGCAGGAACGAGGTGGCCAGATCCATGAGACAGCCGACGCGGTCCGACACCGTGCCGGGGTGAAATTTGCCCGGCCAGCGCACGATGCAGGGGACGCGGATGCCGCCCTCGAACAACGTGCCCTTGAAATCGCGAAACGGCGTGTTGAGGGCCGGTTTCATGCCGCCGTGGTCGCTGGCGAAGACCACCAGCGTGTTGGCGGCGAACCCGGCGGAGTCGAGTTTCGCCAAAATTTGGCCCACGTTTGCGTCCAGATCCTCCAGCATTTTCACGTAGGTTTCGCGCGTGCCGGTGGTCCAGTTTTCCTGCGAAACGGGGTCGGTGGGGCCGTCCGGCGCCTGAAACGGGAAGTGCGGCGCGCCGTAGGGCAGGTAGAGGAAAAACGGCGTTTCCCCGGTTTGGCGGTCCAGAAATTCCACGGCGTCGCCGGTGATGAGATGGGTCATGTATCCCTCGCGCTTGCAGGTTTTTCGCCCGTCCAGGCAGACGGGGATGTCGGAAAGCTCGTGGTGGTTGAAGTAGTCGACGTTGCCGCCGAGAAATCCGCGAAATTCGGCGAATCCCTGGTCGAGCGGGCTGAATTTCGGCTCGTAACCGAGGTGCCATTTGCCGAAAACGGCGTTGTTGTAGCCCGCGGCCGCCAATCCCGGGGCAAGGACGGCCTGATTCGCGGGCAGACCCAAATTTCCGGCCTCCGCCAGGGCGATTGCGTCGTCGTAGCGGCCCACATTTCCCGTGCCGATGGCACATTCCAGGCCGCCGGCGCGTTGCGGATAACGGCCGGTGAGAATGGCGGTTCGCGACGGTGTGCATTCCGCGCCGTTGGCGTAAAACTGGGTGAAACGCACGCCCTCGGCAGCCAGGCGGTCCAAATTCGGCGTTTTGGCGTCCGGCGCGCCGTAACAGCCCACATCGGCGTAACCCATGTCATCGGTTAGGATGAAAACGATGTTCGGCCGGGCCTGTGCGAGCCACATTCCGGCGATTAGGAGGAAAATGACGGTGGTGGTGTGTTTCATGGTGGATTGGACGGAGCGTTGGCCAAGACACGTCGGCGGCGGGCGGATTTTGCCCGAAATCTTCAACGCGTCCCACCGATAACCCGCAACAGATAGCAGTTCTCACTCGGAGAGTTAGGCACGGCGACAGGCTTGAAACTTGAGGAAGATCATTTAGTTTTTGACCATGACTACCGGCCTTCTTCGACTCGATCCGTCTGACCTGGACGCGAACGAACTGGAATGTCTACTCGCCTTCCTTTCCAATGCCACGCAGACGGCGTTCCAAGACGCTGAAGGAAACTCGATCCAAATTCCCAGCGAAATCCAATCCTATCTGGGACAAATTCTAACCACTCTCCAAGAAGGAAAATCCGTGGTAACCGCGACCTCACGCCAGCCGGATGACCGCTCGAGTGCGTTGGAAGATCTAACGGTAGAAGTGATGGAAGCCGGTCTTTACGAAGGTAGCTTCACGGGAACGACTCGATGACCCCTGACGAGAAGGCCTGTTTGGACGCATATCTGCAATTGCAGAGAAATCTCAGAGAGTACAAGGAGGCAAAAAGCTGGATGTTGAAGGCGTAATTCCAAATCTAGCCGGACTTCCAAAGTTTGCTGAAAAGCTGCTCGAGGACCTCAAACCTTCCCGATAGGGGCCTGGAGCAGCGCATTCATACGGAAATCAGGGCAATTCGGCTTCAACCTTGATGTTTAAGGCAGGCTGGGGCCGAAAGCGGAAAGTTTCGGTGGTGCGGATCGTTTTGGTTTGCTTAGACTTCCTGCCATGCCGGAAACCGAAAACGAATCCAGGCCTAACGACATCGACTCCCCGGACTTCAAGCCGCGTTGGAAGTCGATGTGGGCGGTGCTGGTGGTTCAGGCGCACAACGTCTTCAACGACAAGATCAGCCAGTTCATGCTGATTGGCCTGGCCGGGGTTTTGATGGGTCAGTTGACTACTGCCGGCGAGGCGGTTCCGGCGGCGTTGGAGAGTTACAAACACATCGGCACGGTTTTGGTTTCGCTGCCGTTCGTGCTGTTTGCACCCATCGCCGGCTGGTTGGCGGACCGCTTTTCCAAGCGCACGGTGCTCTATTGGTGCCTCATCCTGCAAACCGCCGTTTTAGTCTGGATTTTGGTGTGTCTGCAAAACAATGCCCTGTGGTTGGCGACGGCCGGTTTTTTTGTGCTCGCGGCCCAGTCCACGCTGCTGTCGCCGGCGAAATTCGGGATTTCCAAGGAACTGGTCGGCTCCAACCGGATGGCCACCGCCACCGGGCTCATGCAGATGCTGGTGATGGTGTCGATCATTATCGGCACGGTCATCGGCGGCGAAGCGTTCGACCGTTTGCAGCGAAATTACGATGATCCCTGGAAAGCGGCGTGGATCATCATTCTTGTCCTGCTGATGGCCTCGGCGGCGCCATTTCTGGTGATGTTGCTGGTTAGGCGGACGCCGGCGCAGTCTTCCGAACCGTTTCGCCCGGCCATCCTGTTGCGGCACTTCACCTACCTCAAGGAGCTCCTGGGCGACCGCGAACTTCGCCTCGCTGCGTTTGGCGTCATGTTTTTCTGGTTTGCCGGCGGGATGGTTCAATTGGTTCTGATTCTGGCAGGGCTGGAGCTGTTTCCCGACGGCAAAGGGGCCATGTCGGCCACCACCTCCATGTGGAAGTGGGTCGGCATCGGAATTGCGCTGGGAAACCTGACCGTAGCGCTCGTGTCGCGAAAACGCATCGAGTTGGCCTTCGTGCCGTTGGGTGCGTTGGGGATGTTTGCCGGTGGGGTGCTTGCCGCCACCACCGCAACTGGCGGCGCCGCCTTTAACGTGGGGATGTTCGTCCTGGGGTTCTCCGCCGGCATTTATCTGGTGCCGCTCAACGCGTTCATCATCGACCGCGCTGCGCCGGAAAAGCGGGGTCGGATTCAATCAGCCCTCAACCTGCTGACCTCGCTGTCCGGGGTGGCGGCGATCGGATTTCAGTGGATTATCGAGGTCCAAATTAGTTGGGGTTCCGCGGTTCAGTTTTGGATTTTGGCGGTTATGTCGCTGCTGGTGGGGATTTACATCACTCGCCTGCTTCCCCGGCATTTTTTGCGCTTCATTGTGCTGGGGATCGTGCGGATGATTTACCGCATCACGCCGCTAAACACGCGGCGCGTGCCCAAGGAGGGCGGGGTGTTGATGATCAGCAATCACGTCAGCTACGTCGACGCTTTTTTGATCAGCGCCGCTTGTCCCCGGCCGGTGCGTTTCGTCATCGAGAGCCACTTCCTCAACTTCCGCGCGTTTTCGTGGTTTTTGCGCATGTTTGACGTGATTCCCATTTCCCCCTCTCGCGCCAAGGAGGCCATTCGCACCACGGCGGACGCGGTGAAGGAGGGCTCGGTGGTCTGCATTTTTCCCGAAGGCATGCTGACGCGCACCGGGATGCTGAACCAGCTGAAAAAAGGGTTCGAACTCATTACCCGGCAGGCCAATGCACCCATCCTGCCGGTCTACATGGACTCGCTTTGGGGGTCGATTTTTTCCTTCGAGCGCTTTCGCTATTTTTACAAGGTGCCCAAGCGGTTGCGCTATCCGGTGACGGTCAATTTTGGCGATTTGATCCCGCAAGAGGAGGTGGAGGGAGCCCACGTGCGCGCCGTCATCCAGGACCTCTCCGCCGAGGCCTTTGCCGAGCGCGGGGATTTGCAAATGAGCCTGGGCGAGGCCGTGGTGCGCGGGCTGAAACGGCGCAAAAACCGCGACGTCCTCATCGAAATCGGCAAACGGCGCAGGGAACTCTCGCGAGCCGTGGTTTTGGCCTCGGCATCGAGCTTGGCGGGCCGCTGGAGGCGCGATTGGCCGGACGACTGGCGGCGAGTCGGAATTTTGCTCCCCGCGGGCGCGCTGACCGGCCTCATCAACGTCGCGCTGGTGCTGGCCAGGCGCGTACCGGTGAATTTGCCGCTGGAATTGGTTTCCGACGCGGCGCGGCGAGACACCCTGCTGGCGGAGCACGAAATTCGCTGCGTCATCAGCTCGCGCGCGCTTTTTGCCGGCCAAGGGGACCTGCCCGAGGGATTTCTGGACATGTCGGGAGAAATTGCCGCCATCAACCCGTTTTCGAAGCTCGGCGCGCGGCTTGCGGCGCGTTTTGAGCCCAGTTTCGGGGTCGTTCGCCGCTTGAACCTGCGCCAGCAGGAATTGGAGGCGGAGGCAGCCGCCTACGTCACCGAATCCGGCCGTTTCGTCTCGCTGAGCCACCGCAACGTGCTCGCCTCCGTCTTCCAAATCGACAGCTCGCTGGTGTTCTTGCCGGGCGACCAGATTTTGCTCGAAACCACGTTCAACCACGCCAGCGCCTTGTTCCTGGGCCTGTGGCACCCGCTTATCCAGCGGGGCCAGGCCGTCTACCGCGGCTTAGGTTCGCGGGACATCCCCATCCGCGCGATCCTCATCGACACCCAGCCGCAAATCGTCCTGCTCGATCCGCGCCTAACCAGCGAGCTGATCGGCCCCGGCGGCGGAGACGTCAGCGAGAGCGTCAAGGTCTTCCTCAACCCGCGTGAACATCCCCTGCCACCGAGCCAAATCGAGCTGCTCGAAGCGCACGGCGCCGAATTTTGCGAGATTTTCGCCCCGGACGAATTGGGCGCGATCGTCAGCATGAACACGAAGGATCCCAACAGCATGGTTCCCTCGCACCTGCCGCAAAAAGGCAACCGCAAGGGGACCGTAGGCCGGCTTATGCCGGGAATTAGCGCGCGAATCGTCGATTCAACCGGCGGGCAACCGCAGGAGCGCAAGCTTTGGGACGAGGGCAGCCTGGTGGTGCGCGGCAGCTCGTTTCCCGCGGCGGCCGAGCATATCGAACTGAACGGTGAGACCTGGATTTCCACCGGCGAAAGGGGCAAATTCGACCGCGATGGCTTCCTGACCTTGGACGGACCCGCAAAACCGGCTGATGAGCCGAAAACGGCGGATTCCGACGGCTGAAACCCGCATTTCCCCGTGAACTTGGCCCGAATCATGCGTACCTTTCCGGGATTATGCCGCTAAACCTAGGATTCGTCTCCACGCGGTTCGCCGGCACCGATGGAGTGTCGCTGGAATCCTCAAAATGGGCCCGCATCCTTTGGGACGGCGACCGGCACGTGACGCACTGGTACTCGGGCCTGAGCGATCGCGACCCGGGCATCTCCATGTGCGTGCCGGAGGCCCATTTTCGCCATCCGGAAAACGTCTGGATCAACGAGCAAATTTGGTCGCGCACCACCCGCGCGCCGGAAGTCAGCCGCCGCATCCGGGTCATGGCCGGCTACCTGAAGGAGACGCTCTACGAGTTCCGCGCGAAATTCGGCATCGACGTGTTTGTGGCGGAAAATTCGCTCACCATCCCCATGCACATCCCCCTGGGAATCGCGCTCACCGAGTATCTGGCGGAGACCGGCCGGGCCTGCATCGCGCACCATCACGATTTTTACTGGGAGCGCACGCGATTCAGCGTCAGCGCGGTGAACGACTACCTGGACATGGCCTTCCCGCCCCGGCTGCCGCACATGGCCCACACCGTGATTAACGCCTCTGCTCAGCAACAGCTTTCCCTGCGCAAGGGGGTCGGCTCGGCGCTGCTGCCCAATGTGTTCGATTTCGAAAAACCAGCACCAAAAATCGACCGCTACGCCCGGAATTTGCGCGCGGACCTGGGTTTGAGCGAAGACGACATCTTCATCCTCCAGCCAACGCGCATCGTCCCGCGCAAAGGCATCGAGCACGCCATCAAATTGGTGAGTTTGCTGAAAAATCCGCGGTGCAAGCTGGTCGTTTCTCACGACGCCGGGGACGAGGGCTACGAGTATCAGAACATGATCGAGGAACTGGCGCACGAAGAGAACGTGCAACTGGTTATGGTGGGCGCACGGGTGTCTGAATTTCGCCAAAAAGACGCCAAGGGGAGAAAAATGTACACGCTCTGGGATTTGTACCCCCACGCAGACCTCGTCACCTACCCCAGCATTTACGAAGGCTTTGGCAACGCCCTGCTGGAGGCCATTTATTTCAAAAAACCGGTGCTCGTCAACCGCTACAACATCTTCATCGAGGACATCGAGCCGAAGGGATTTCGCTTTCCGGTGATCAACGGCTTCATCACCCGCGGCGTGGTGCACGAAGTCAACCGGCTGCTGCACGACGCCGATTATCGGCGCGAAGTGGTCGATCACAACTACAAGGTGGCGGCGCGATTTTACAGCCACAGCGTCGTTTTGCGCAGCCTGCGCACCATCATCACCAACCTCACCGGATTTTCGCCCGAACATGACGCGAGAGTGCCCGAGGACCCCAGTTAGGTTAGGGCGCGTTTTGACTTGGTGGGCTAAGTCCGATTTTTCGGCGGTAGAACCTATCGGGACCTTATGTCAAGGCGCCCCGCAACGTATGGCTGGTCGAGAAATCGGGGACACGGATCAGAGTTGATCGGGATCGATTCCCTTGGCCTTCAATTTCGCCGCAAGTTTTTCTAGCTGCTGTTCGGCGGATTCCGCGCGCTGTTTTTCCTCCTCTGCCCGCTGTTTTTCCTTTTCCGCGTGTTGTTGTTGCTCCTCCGCACGCTGCTGTTGTTCTTTCGCCCGCCGCTTTTCTTCTTCCGCGCGCTGCTGTTGCTCTTCCGCACGTTGCTGTTGCTTTTCCGCGCGCTGCTGTTGCTCTTCCGCGCGCTGCTGTTGCTCTTCCGCGCGCTGCTGTTGCTCTTCCGCGCGCTGCCTTTCCTCTTCCGCCCGCTGTTTTTCGGCGCTAACACTCTCTTTGCTGAAGGGGATGAAATTTCCGCCCATGTCCGCCCAGCGCAGCCATTTCCGCCAACAATTTTCGAATTCGCCCTCCCATTCCACCAATCGCAAACCAAGAGCGGGAAAATCCGGGCCAGGCATGAGTTGGTAAATCCCGCCGACCAGTTCGTAAGAAACGACAATTTGCTTTTGGATGAATTGGCCGGGGTCGTAGACGACGTAGTAACGCACGCCCATGGCCGCGTAATCGCTGATTTTCTGGGTCAATTCGCCGCCTTTTTTGTTCGAGACCAACTCAATCGTCAAATCCGGTGGTTTGCCGTATTCGCTGATGAAATAGGAGCGGTTTCGCTTGTCGTTGGCCTTCAATTCCAGGTCCGCGGGGGTCTCCACGTCCATGCTCAGGAAAAAATCCGGCACCAGCGGCTGCCCCATGGGATGAGGAAACACGCCGACGTTGGCGTTGCAGATGAATTTGCGTCCGGGTTTCCACGAGTCCCGCAATGGCTCGTGCCAGCAACGCATGTGGTGGCTTGATAGGATGTTGTCCACGGGCTCGTCGTCCTCGGTGACGATGTTTTCCCAATCCACCTCGTCCTCAGAAATGGGAGGCGTGGATTGGACTGGCGTTTCTACGGGTGGAATCACGCTGACAGGTTAGCGTTCGGACTCGGCGGCGTCAACCGATCGCGGAAGACAGGAGGCCAACTACTTCGCCATGTCGAGGATAGCGTCGACCATTTGCTGGGTTTCCTCGAAGTTGTGCTGCGGATGCGGCGGCATGGGGACCTCTCCCCAGTTGCCCACCCCGCCGAGCAGGATTTTCTGGGCGAGCCGCTCCCGGGCGCCGAGTTGGCCCTTGTACTTTTGCGAGACGTCCATGTAGGTGGGGCCGATCGATTTTTGCTGGGTCATGTGGCAGGCCAGGCAGGTGGTTTGGGCGATGAGACGGCTGCCGGGGTGCTCGGGGTCCAGGCCGCTCATGCGGGGATCGGCTTCGGGAACCTGGATGGGGAGCGGCTCCTCAGCGTAGGTGATGCGCTTGAGTTTGCCGTCGGCGCCGTCGTACCAGGCGCTGCCGTATTCCAGCAGCCAAAGCTCACCGTGGCGACCCAATTCCGCATCGATGGGGTGGACGAAAAAATGCCGGGAAAGCCAGGGATCGTTGGCGATGAGGTTGCCGTCCTCATCGATGGCAAGCAGGCGAAGCCAGGCGCTGGTCCAATCGTAGACGATGAGGCGGCCATGCAACCCTTGGGGCAGTTTTCCGGGCGAATCAGGGTAGGCGTCGTGGTAGAAAACGGGGCCGGCGCAGGCCGAGGCGCGGGGGTAGAACCAGAGGGGTGTGTTGGCGGGCGGAAGGCGGGTGCGGCCGGTGGAATTGGGCGAGTCGTTGACCGGCTGGTCGGCCAAAAAAGCGGCGCCAAGCGACTTTTTGGCGAAATCATAGTCCGCGTAGGGCCGGTTATCGGCCACAAAGTAAGGCCAGCCGAAATTCCCGGGCGCCGTGGCGCGGTTAATCTCGTCGAACCCGCGCGGACCGCGTTTGGTGTCCGCTCCGGCGTCAGGGCCCACCTCGCCCCAAAAAACGTGGCCGGAACGCGAGTCGATGGAGATGCGGAAGGGATTTCGGCAACCCATGGCGAAAATTTCCGGACGCGTTTGCGGCGTTCCCGGAGCAAAGAGATTCCCGGCGGGAATCGCGTAGCCGCCATCGGGCAGGGGCTTGATTCGCAGAATTTTCCCGCGCAGGTCGTTGGTGTTGGCCGCGGAACGTTGAGCGTCGAATTCACCGCGGCCGGGCGACTCATCGATGGGTGCGTAGCCGCCGGATTGGAAGGGGCAGGTGTTGTCGCCGGTGGATAGGTAGAGGTTGCCGTCGGGCCCAAACGCCAGCGAGCCGCCTTCGTGGCAAACGTGGTTTTTCCGGTCGTGGGCGAACTCCAGCACGGTCGTCTCGTTGTAGAGCCCGCTGTCGTCGGCATCGAAGCGCGAAAGCCGTTGCTTGGGCTCGTTAGGCACGGAGTAGAACAGGTAAATCCAGGAATTTCGGGCAAAGTTAGGATCGAGCGTTACGCCCAGCAGCCCGCATTCCCGGGCATCGCCTCCGTGGCGCAAGGCGACGTCCAAAACGTCCAGCGTCGTGACTTCGCCCGAGGCGGGGTCGAACAATTTGAGCACGCCGGTTCGTTCGGCGATGAAAACGCGGCCAAAGGGGTCGGGAGCAATCTCCATGGCGTCGCTGAGCCCGGAAACCAGCGTTTCGACGCGAAAATGTTCGTCGGCGGGGATTTTTGGGCCGGCCAGGGCGCAAGCGGCAGTGCCGATGGAGCAGAGGAGTCGCGTCAGGAAGTTTGCCGGCTTCATTTTGCCACCGTTGCGAAGGATTGAAGCTCGGCGGCTCTCAGGCTTCGACGAAGGGCTCATCTTCCAGGTCGCCAGTGGCGGGGACGTTGCCGCCAACGGCCTCGGTTTCGGCTTGGTCCGCTTCTTCGTCGAAAAACTCGTCGTGAGCTTCGCGGGCGCGCCGGTCGTAGTCGGCCATCAACTCCTGATCCGGCTTCATGAAGCGCATTTGGCCGCAAAGATTGCCGCCGTCCTCCAAAACAACGGTCGGGGCCGTGCAATCGCCGATGACGGTGGCGGTTTTGGAGATTTTGATCTTGCCGTCGCAAATGATGTCGCCCTTGACCTCGCCGTGAATTTCCGCGGTATCGGCGTGAATTCCGGGCAAAAAGGTGAGATTGCAGATTTTGTGGATGATGAGGTGCTTGCAGCGCAAACTGCCCACAACCTTGCCGGAACAGTGGAAAAACGCGGTGCCCGCGCAGTCGATTTTTCCGGAGATTTTGCCGTAAACCTTCAAATTGTCGCAAACCACCTCGCTGGCGGTGAGCGAGGCTTTGCGCTGAATGCTGACGTTGCCGCGCGTGCGGATGTTTTCGCGGCGGTGATTGGCGATCGTGAAGCTTTCCAGGCTCACGTATTCGCTGCAATTCGGGCAAATGGTGGACGTGGCGTGTTTGCTGACGAAAAGCTCGTGCCGGCAGCCCACGCAGAGGATTTTGCGGTCGGAGGGGTCCGGTTTTTTGGGCGCGAAGGGGATGCCGCTGCTTTCCACCGTGGTGTAGGCCTCCACCTCGACGAATTCCTCGTCATCCAGCTCATCGTCCGGCTTGCTTGGAGGCGGAGGCGCGGGAATCGGCGTCCTGGGAGGCGGTGGCGGGGGCACCAGTTCGTCCGCGTCGAACCACTCCACCCCGTCGGAGGTGCGGTTGAAGTCTTCGTCATCAGCGGCCGGCGCTTCTTTGGCGCTGTTGCCGGTTTCACCATTTTCACCGTTGCCATTGCCGGCTCCGGGCTTCTCCGGGTGGCTGGTGGGCCGATTTACGGCGGGATGAAACGGGGAGGCCTCCTTTTTGCCGCCAAACAACACACCGAGGCCAAAGGGAGCCTTGTTAGGCGCCGGCTCCAGCTTGTAGTGCTCGCCACAAATCTTGCAGAACGTGGAGACGGCCATGGACGACTCCAACTGGTCCGCGCCGCAGTGCGGGCAGACTACTTTGACCCGGTTTTTCTGGTTGGCTGAATTTGAGTTGTCCGTTTTGGCAGGGAGGTGCAAGGCTCATCTACTGGGGCGGAGCGGCAGGCGGTTTGGGCGCACTACTTCCGGCGCCCGCGCCCGCGCCCGCACCGGGGCTGGTGCTGACGGGTGTGGCCGCTTTTGCCGCGGCTCCCACGGTGGATGCTCCCATGAATGCTGCTCCTTCCTCGATCGAAAGCGTTCCGGCGCGAATGTCGCCGACCAACTCTGCGTTGGATTTCAGCTCGCAGCGTTCGGTAACGGTGATGTTGCCTTCCACCTTGCCAAAAACAGTGACCGATTTGGTCTTAATTTCTCCCTTCACCTTGGCGTTTTCGCCTACGGTTAGGTTGCCGTCGGAATTGACCTCTCCCTCAATCTTTCCGTCGATGATCAAATCGTGCGAAAACTTCAGGTTGCCGACGATTTCGACGTCGTTGGACAAGATGTTCTTGCTGGAACTCATGATGCTTGCTGTGGTGGACGGTTGGTGAACGGGTTGAGCTTGAGGGGCGGGTTCTTGGGGGATAACAGGCTCCGGATCGGGTTCCGGCGCAGGTTGGGATTTACCCCCGGCGGGGTCTTGGTTGATGATTTGCTTAAGCACGGCGCAACTAAATCAAGTTAGGTTGGGAATGTCAATGTCCAAAAGGCGCTGACAACTTGGGGTGAGGGGGGCTTTCCAGCACGGCGACGGTGTTTGGGGCAGTCCGGCAGCCGGGTCGGTTAACCTGACGCGATACTGACCGACAATCATCAATTTGGAAGCAAAAAGTTCGGCGGATTTCCGGGTTTTCCGCCAGCACCTCGGCCTCAGCGGGGCAGAGCCCGTCCTACTTGCCCGCGGGTTGGTCCGCCGCATCCGATTCATCCTCAAGCGAGAGGATCCACTCCGCCAACAACCCGACTGCGCGCGGATCCGGGCCCTGACTGCCCATGGGCGGCATTTTGCCCGGCCCGATGCGCGAGCAACGGTTGAGCATGACCGATTTTTCCGGATGACCGGGCACGATGATCTTGGCATCCGCGCCGTAACCCAGGTCGCCGTGGTAGGGTGGCTCGCCGATCGCGCCCATTTTCTCGCGCGCGACGTAGTAGCGCAGGTCCATTTGGGCGTTGCCGCCGCCGGCCTCGACGTGGCAGTGCGAGCAGGCGGCGTGCAGGAACGATCGCGCGCGGTGGTCGAGATCCGCGGTTCGATCCATGGGATGGGCCAGGGCGTCGTACTCCTCCGGTGGTTGCCGTAGAGTCGAAACCGGTTTGGGGGCGCCTTTGCGCAGAAAAAAGCCCAAATGGTCCATCACCTCCAACTGGTTGGCGGAAAAGCCGCCGCCGTAATCGTGAACCCGGTTCAATTGCGCGCTTTGCAGGCCAACCACAAAGTTCGCCGCGCGGCTGTGGCAAACCATGCATTCGGATCGCGAAGGGACGCGCCATTTTTGGCCGTTGACGGTCAAATCCGCGCCTTTTGCGCCAACTAACTCCGCATCGTCCTGGGCTTCGTTCCATTGGTAGGAATACCCGGTCCATTCGCCCAATTCGCGGTAAAGCATGCGCGTTTCGACGCGCCGGCCGCCGAACGTGAAGGTTTGCAACGCCACCGTGCCATCGGGCAAGTTCCAACCCCGGCGCGGGCTGAAATTCACGTGCGGATCGTCGGCCGGCAGCATCAAAAATCGCTGAATTTCGGCTCCGTCGGCCCATTCCGGCACGTTTACGCCGTAGGGCAGCAATTCCGGCGCGGCCTCGTGATCGGCCACGGAGCGAAACAAGCCGGTTTGGCTGAGTTTGCGCGGAAACGCGCTTTTTTCGCCACGACGCGGGTTTGGGATGAGCCGAAAGAGCCCTCCTTCGCCGCCGGAACGATAATCGGAGACCAGCAGGTCGCCCGTTTTGGGATCGACGCCAAAATCGGTGACGCGCAGGTAGGTATCGGCGATTTCCCGGTTCCAAACCACCTTTTTGCCGTCGTGGAACACGGCCCAGATTTTGCCGGTGGTGTTGTCGCCGTAGACGTAGGCGTCCTTCAGCTCCGGGAATTTCGAGCCGGTGTAAACCACGCCGCCGGTTAACGAACGCGACTCACCGTGATCGTGCTCCACGGTGGGGAGCGAGACGGGCGTTGGGCCCAATTTTCGCTCGGCGTAGAAGACGCGGCTGCCTTCGTAGACGCTCCAGCCGTAGTTGGCGCCGCGCTCGATCAGGAAAGCCTGCTCCAGCCGGTCCTGGCCGTTGTTTCCCACCCACAGCCGGCCCAGCCGTTCGTCCCAATGCGCCCGCCACGGGTTGCGCATGCCGTAGGCAAAAGTCTCCGGCACCACGCCGTCCTGACCGACGAACGGGTTGTCCGGCGGGACGGAGTAACCCCGGCCGGGATCGGGATTTTCCACGTCGATCCGCAGCACCTTGGCGTGAATGGTGGACAAATCCTGGCCGGTCAGGTTGGTGTCGGAATCGCTGGTGCCATCGCCGCTGGTGACGAAGAGCATGCCGCCGGCCCCGAAGGCCAGGCCAAGGCCGTTATGGCCGCGTGAGGGCCACTCGATGATGAGGTGCGCGGAATCCGGCACAATCGCGCCATCGTCGCCCATGGTGTAACGCATGACCTGTGCCCGGCGCTCGAAGCGGTCGGCGGATTGCGGACCGGCGTAGCCAAGGTAAAAATAGCCGTTTTGCGCATAGTCAGGGTGGAAGGCCAGGTTGGAGATCAACTCGTCCAGCGCCAGCAGTTCTTGCGGCTCGCCGCCATCCAGATCGTAGCGCATGAGGCGCGATCCCTTCACTTTCGGCACCTGATCCACGTAGAGCAACTGGTTGGAGCCGGGCTCGAATTTGAAGGTGATCATCTGGTTGATCTGCAATTCCGCCAGCACTTGCTCCTCAACGTAGGGCAACGGCGGATCCGGCCGCCCTTTCACCTTGGAGCCGGCGTAACCGCGCACCATTTGCAGCCGCTGGGGCAACTCTGAGCGCGGGTCCCACGGACCGGTGAATTTCAGTGGCACGTAGTCCTCGTGCCGGTGAAAATCGCGCGGCAACTCCGGTGAGGCCACGGAAATCTCCAGCCCGCCCTCCAGCGGCAGCGAGTAATCGTAGCGGCACAGGGCAAAGCGCCAGGTATCGCCGATTTTCGGCTTGCCGCCGGTGGATTCAAAGTCGCTCCACGGGATGCGCCCCTCCACGGTCCAACCGGTGTCGGCGTCCTCGTGATTATTGAGCGTGCCTTCGACCGTGACCTTCGCTGCGAAGGCAAATTTTCGCGCGTTTTTGAACCGATCGTGGCCGTAGAGGGTGCGTTTTGGGTAAAAAATGTCGAACAGCGTCCCTAGCGGGCTGACGAGAAATTCGTAGTACCCTTCGCCACTGTTCTCCGGTTTCAAAAACAGCTCGATCACGTCGTTTTCCCAAAGCTCGCCATCGCGCTCCTTGATGTTGGCGTACAAGTCGGTGTCCTCCATTTCCGCGAAAAAATAGAGCGCGGTGTCGTCCCAAAGCAGTTTGGCCTTTGTCAGGGTCGTTGCTTCGCGCGATGGCGCCTGGAGGTGGAATGGGCCGATGGTTTGCCCGCCTTTCCACGCCGCTTCAGTTGCGCGGCCGTCAATGCGGATGGGATCCTGCGCCAACCGGCACTCAAACGGCGCGTTTTGGGCGACGGCGGGAATTTGGCCAACCAGGCCGATGAAAACGAGGGCGATGATTCGGGGGAGCATGGTTCCCGGGGGTCAATTTTTCGACATTCCCCGGTTACCGAACCAAAAACCGAACGTTCACCGGCGTGCCGACCTTAATTTCGCTGCCAGTCGGCTCCAACGCGCCGGTTTCCTGGTTGATGCGCAAGGAAACGACGTTGTGCGTGCTCTGATTGCCGACCACGATGAATTTCCCGCTGGGATCGATGCCGAAACCGCGCGGAATCTCGCCTTGGGTCGATTCGCGCTCGACAAACGTCAGCTTGCCCGTGGCTTGGTCGATGGCGAAAACCGCGATCGAGTTCGGGCCGCGATTGGAGACGTAAACCCACTTTCCGCTGGGATGAACCAGCGTCTCCGCGGTGCTGTTGCCCTTGCGCGGGGTCCCTTTTTCCACGGTGGATTGGGTTTCCAGCAAGGTCAGCTTGCCGCTGGCTTCATCGTAGGTCATCGCCGCGACTTCCAGGCTCATTTCCAAGTTGGAGTAGGCGAATTTGCCGCTGGGATGAAACGAAAAATGGCGCGGGCCGCCTCCCGGAGGCGTCGCCAGAAACGGCGGATCGTTCGGCGTCATTTTGCCGGCTTTGGCGTCCAGTTTGTAGATCAAAATCTGGTCCAGGCCCAAGTCCGCGGCAAACGCGCGCTTGTTGAACGGGTCCACGTTGATGGAGTGAGCGTGCGGCCCTTTTTGGCGGCGCTCGTCCACGCTGCTGCCCGCGTGTTGCATGACGCTGCCAGCCTCGCCCAGCGATCCATTCTCGGCGATGGGAAACGAGGCGCAACTCCCCCCGCCGTAGTTGGCCACCAGCAAGGTTTGGCCCTCCGCATCCACCGCCACGTGACAGGGACCGCCACCGCCGGAAGGCTGCTGGTTGAGGAGTTTGAGGCTCCCGTCATCCTGAATCGCAAACGCGCTGACGGCCCCGGTTCGCTTGCCTTCGTGGTCGGCGATTTCCGACACCGAGTACAAATACTGGCCGCTGGCGTGAATGGCCACGAACGACGGATTTTTGACCTGGGCGGCCAGTTCCGGCGCGGAAAGCTCCCCGGTTTCCAAATCGAGCGTGGTGCGATAGATGCCATTGCTATCGCCGCGGGTGTAGGTGCCGATGTAGGCCCAGGTTTCCGCGGAAACGGCGCCGCAAAGCATGAGACTGACGGCCAGGAGAAGGGTAGGGTGAAGAGGGTTCATGCCGGGACGCTAGGCAGGGATGAATGGCCGTGCAACCTCGGAGTGAATTGGGCTGCGGGGGGCTAATTTGCCAGCCGCGCCAACGCTTTCTCGTCGATCGTGTCCACCGCGGTGAGAACCTGGCCACCAACGGACAGCAGCCCGGCCAAGTCCCCGTATTTGACCGCACCGGGGATGAAATCCGGGTGGCGGTAGCTCTTGATGGCGGCGAAGCGAAACCCGCCCGTTTCCGCAGTCGCCGAGTCCAAAGCGTCACCGGCAACCGCGCAAGCCGCGGCAACGTGAATTCCCGCGCCGTTCGTGCCAATGAGGCGGATTTTCGCGTTGGGCGCGGTTTTTCGGGCAAAAGCGATGAGCGTGAGGATATCGTGCGTGCGCCGGGCAAAGAGCGAGTGGTTGTAGCCGTGCGTGTAACCGGCAAACTCGCGTTTGTTGGCCACGGTGCGCGTTTTCGCGGGAGAATTGCCGTCGGCGAGAAATTCGCCTTGCCCGAAGAGATCGGCGGTGACGAGCAATGAGCCGCCATCGACGAGTTTTTGCGCTTTTTCGGTGAGTTTGCCGGAATTGTCGTGCAAGGCGTCCTTGCCGCCTCCGTCCACCCAAATCACGGCGGTTTTGGCGTTGTCAGGGCCGGCTTTGAGCGCGGGAATCTCCTCGCCGGCGGGTTTGAACCGCAGTTTGCCGTCCGCGAACTCGACGTCGCCAGCTTTCGGCAATTCCCGGCCGATCATCGTCCGCCACGCGGCCCGGACGACCTTACGCCGTTCGTCTTCGGTCATCGCCGCCAACAGTTTTTGGTCGCGATCCGCGATCCAGCGCGTCAGCTTGCGCTCAAAGGCATCGCCGCCCTCGGGCTTGGGATGCGCGTCGTTCCAAACCGCGTGTTCTTCGGCGCTGAGCAACTTAAAATCTTCCTCGATGACCGGTTCCGGCAAACCCAGCTTGAGGTGCTTGTTGAACCAGGAATACATGATGGCGCGCGTCACGTAGTTGTAGTTGTGCGGGTAGTGCAGCAGGTCCGGGCAAATGACGTGATCCTTCTTGCCGTAGAGCGCGTAGAGCTTCTGCAGCTCCGGAAATCCCTTGCCGGGCACGAGCATTTCGCGCGTCCAGTCGTTGGCCGCGGTCATGCCCTGGGGGCGCGGGGCAAAGAGCGCAGCCAGCTCCACGTTACCCGTGCCGATGCGCAAAAGGCTGGCGTTTTCGCAAGTGCAACCGCCTTGCATGGAGCTGGAGACCATGCCGTTGGGAAAACCGGCCACCGGGCGGGGATCGATCGCGCCGAGCATGATGGTTTGCGTGCCGCCGCCGCTTCCGCCAGTCACCGCCAGGCGCTTGGCATCCACGTCAGGCAACGATTCCAGAAAATCCAGCGCCCGGATCGAATTCCACGTTTGCAGGCCGAAAATCGACTGCAACTGAAGCTCCGCCTGCGCGCTGTAGAGCCCCCAACTCTCCTCGCTCTCGAAATCCGGCCGTTGTTTGGCAAAACGGTGGCCCAGCTCGAAGGAAAGCTGGGTGTTGTCCGCGTAGCCGATCATGTCGTACAAAAACACAACGCAGCCCAACCGCGCCAACGTCGCCGCGCGCGCCACTTTGGGCATGCGGCCGGAATCCTCGAAGCGCTCGCCGCCGGTGGCGATGTATTTGCGCACGTTTTCCACGCTGTGGCTCTGCAGCCGGCCCCCGTGTCCGTGCGGGCACAGCACCGCGGGTAGCTTGCCGGATGCCGGTTTCTCCGGGCGAAAGAGCAGGCCGGTAACGTAAAAACCCGGCAGACTCTCGAAGTAGACCTTCTCCGCCGTAAAGCCCGGCCGCTCCACTTTTCCGTGGATGGTGGCGTTGAGCGGCGTTTTCTCTGGCATGGGCCACAGACCGTTGGCGACCAACACGCGTTGCCGCAATTTTTCCGCGCGCGTTTCCCAAGCCTCCAAGGTTTCCGGCACTTCAAACGGGAAAAAGCCGTTCAGGTCCTTGAGCGGTTGAAGCCGGGAATCGGCCGGGAGCGAGCCTTTCGGGTAAACGCGGGGGGCTTCGGCCAAAACCGGGGAAATCGCCACCAAAGCGGCGGCGGCGAGCAGGTGCAGGGTTTTCATGCCGACACGGAACGGAGAATCGCCCCCGCGCCAAGTGGAAAAATCACCCGTGCCTTCACGAATCCTCCGCATCCGGGAGCAGAGCCGCATCTTGCGCCGCCGCGGCCACAACGGGATGATGGAGGCGAGTTTGGTCGCCGCTGGCCAGGATTCGGTCCACGTAAAGCTGCAACAAGGCGGCGTTTGCCAAAATCGGCTCCAAATCCGGCTCCGGACCGCCGTCGGTGATTTGTAGGCCCACGCCGGCCGACGACAACGGCCATTCCCACGCCAAGCGCTGAAGCTGGACCACCAAAGGATCGGCGGAGGCGATGGCGGCCGCGCGGCGCATCAAATCCGGCAACCAGCCCAAGGTTAAATCGACGCTGTAAACCCGCCCCGGGGCCGCCTTTTCCGGGCAAACCGCGTTCAAGTCCGCATCGATCTGCTCCGCCGGGATTTCCCGAAAAACCAGGAACTGACAAATCCGCGCCGTCAGCCGAGCCGCCCAAATCGCGGGATCGGGGCGAAATTCCGGCGGTTCGTGAGCCATTTCCAAGCGCCGGCGCTCGTCCAGCAACCGCAACTGCTCCAACGCGGCGTCGCGCTGAAACGCAAGCGGCTCCGGCGAGGCAAACGGCAGTTCCCCGCGATCCTGAAGTTGGGCGAGGAAAGCGGCGAGATCCATGCGCCTGACCTAAGAAACCGGCGGGCGGCGCGTCAAGGTTGAAACGCTTCGATCGCCATGAAAACCACCCGCCTGGTCAAAACTCGCCAGAAACTTCCATTCTTTGGCTGAAAGAATCGGCAGAGGATGAGAGATTTATGGTTGCCATGTTCACGCTCGACCAACAAATGCGCGAGTTGGAGAAAAATCCGGGAAACTGGGATCTCCGGCTCGATTTGATCGAGCAATTGGCCGCGGGCGAGGATTTGGAGCGGGCGCGCAAGTTGGTTCGCGATTCTCCCGACGGGCCGGTGCCGTATCCGGTGCAACGCCGGCTTTGGGCCGCGCTTTCCGGAAAATCGGAGGTGAAAGTGCTCAATCCCGGCGATGCCGGCGCCAAACCGCAGTTGGTCGCCAAGGCCAGGGTGGTCAAGCCCTTCAAACCGGAGCCGTATCGGGGCAAAAAGGACCGCGAACCGGCAAAACCCGAGCCTCACCGGCTTTCCAAGCCCAAAGCGGCGAAAAATGATGCAGGGCCGCTGAAAATCGCGCGCAACCGCCGGCGCGAGGAAAAACCGGCCGCGGGCCTCAAGGTGGAGGCCGTGGATTCGGCTGCCACTTTGCCACGCCGGCGGCCACGCACCTCCGGCGGCAAATTATCGGCCCTAACCAGCGCGCTCGTCCTGCACCTGGGATTGGTCGTCCTTTTCACCCTCGTCGTCATCAATGTGCCCGTCAATCGGGCCCCGCACATCACGGTCATGCCCGCTCCACCCGGTGAAAAAGAGGAGGTGATGCGCAAAACCATCATCAAAAAGACGGAAATTTCCACGCCCGCGGCGCCCTCCATGGCCGCCACCAAAGTCATCACCGTAAACGCCGCCTCGGCCATCAAAGCGCCGGAGGTGAAGCAGGACAGCCAGCAACTGGACGTGAACGTGCTCGATACCGCGGTGGGCGCCTCGCTGGGTTTCAGCTTCGATGGTGAAGGCGTGGAGTCAGCCGTCAGCTTTTTTGGGATCGAAGGCGGCGGACGGCGCATCGCGTTTTTGGTCGACGCGAATCCGGCCATGTTGATCGACGAAAAAGGCGGCATGTTCGCCTACGACAAGGTCAAGGCGGAAATCGGCGCCATGCTCGGTGGATTGAACCGCGGCACGGCCTTCAACATCATCGTTTTTCAGGGCAAACGGCTCTCCATGTTTCGCAGCGAGCCGGTTAGGGCCCTGCCGTCTAACGTCTACCGCGCCACCAAATGGTTGGACCCGCTCAACCGCAGCTACGAGGCCCTGGGCTTGCAGGAAGATTACACGGTGGAGGGCGTGAAGCCGGGCGCCGAGCCCATCGATCACCAGGATATCGCCTACTACTCCAAGGCCATCCAGGCCGCGCTGGAACAAGACGTGAACGCCATTTTTTGCATCAGTAACGGCTGGGGCGGCATGAACCGGCGTCTGACCGCCGAAGATGAGGCCAAATGGGCTGAGGCCCGGGCCCAACACCGCGAAGAAGTGGCCAAGCTGGACATCAAGGTAACCTACGACCCGGCGGAAGTGGCCGCCTGGCGCAAAGCCCAGGAACGCGCGCGGGAATGGTTGCGCCAGGAAAATGAAGCGCGCCGGGAAAAGGGATTGGCGCCCAAGGTTGTGCTGAATTTCGGCGATTTGGTCCGCAAAGTCACCCCCGGCGCACGTCCCCCGCGCGGCACGCGAAGTCAGGATCCGCCGCCGGGTCCCAGCATGGCGGATCTGGACATTGAGCGGCCCATGCCCTACACGCCGGAAGACGTGGAAAAGCACATCGGCAACGTGGTCAAGGCCCTCTACGGCACGTTCAAGGCCGATCGCCCCAAAATCCACCTGGTACTGTTCTTGGGTGAGGAAGAAGACATCGGCCAATACGAAGAGCACTTCGTGCGGTTGACCCGGCGCAACCAGGGACAGCTCAAAATCCTGCGGGGATTGGCGGCACTGGAGAATGTGACCGGGTTTTAGCTGGTTTTAGCCGGAATTCTCGGCTTTAGCGATTGACCCCTATTTTTCCAATGAACAAGCGAACGATTTTTGCTCTAGCGTGCCTTGGCATTATCATCTGTCAGGTGGCGCACGCAGAACCTCCCAACGTCGTGCTCATCTTCGCCGATGACCTCGGCTACGGCGATCTCGGTTGCTACGGCGCAACCAAGCTCAAGACTCCGAATATCGATAAACTCGCAGCCGAGGGACGGAGGTTTACCGATGCGCATTCGGCATCCGCTGTATGCACACCCTCGCGCTATGGTTTGTTAACGGGGGAATATCCTTTTCGCGCAAACGGCGGCAAAGGGTTGTGGGGACCGGCGCCCGTTCCTTCGCCATTGCTGATTGGCACGGAGACCCTAACGATTGCCGATGTTTTCAAGAATGGCGGCTACGATACCGCGGTAATCGGCAAATGGCATTTGGGTTTCGGCGAGGGAACCAACGATTGGCAGGAACCTTTGCGTCCAGGGCCTCAGGATCTCGGCTTTGACTATTATTTTGGGATGCCCGTGGTGAACAGCGCTCCGCCCTACGTATATGTCGAGAACGATCGCGTGGTTGGCGGTGATCCCGCGGATCCGCTGGTCTATCTTGGCAGAGGCTCGAAAAGAAAACCGACGCCGATCACCCCAATCACGCCCGAGGCCGCGCAACGCAGCGCGAATCGCTTCAGCGGGGCCGTTGAGGCGCACAAATTGTTCAATGATTACGAAGTCGGCGCCAAATTGACCGAAAAGGCGACCGAGTGGATCAAATCACGCGAGGAGAAGCCTTTCTTCTTGTATTTTGCAACGACAAACGTGCATCACCCGTTCACCCCGGCCAAACAGTTCCAGGGCACCAGCGAATGCGGCGTCTACGGCGATTTCGTCCACGAACTCGACTGGATTGTCGGTGAAGTGATGAAGACGCTCCAAGAGACTGGCGCTGCGGACAACACCCTGGTGATTTTTACCAGTGACAATGGCGGTATGTTCAATCTAGGAGGCCGTGTTGCTGCAAAAATGGGGCACAAGATCAACGGCGATCTGCTAGGTTCGAAATTTGGCATCTGGGAAGGCGGGCATCGTGTGCCGTTTATCGCTTGGTGGCCAGGGAAGATTGAAGCGGGCAGTGTTTCCGATCAATTGCTTTGCAGCGTTGACTTGTTGGCGACGGTTTCTGCCCTAACAGGTCAAGAATTGGATGATTCCAAAGATAGTATCAACATGCTTCCGGCGTTGGTGGAGAATCCAGGCGAGCCTCTGCGCACGGAGATGTTTATGACTCCCAACAAGCCTACTCACATGGCTCTGCGGAGAGGCAAGTGGATGTATATTCCCGCGAGAAGCGACGGCGGATTTCGAGGCTCCAAACCAAGCCAGCACGCCTGGGGAGGCGCCGCGGTAACGACGCTAGTCGGCACTCCGAACAGCGATATCGAAGACGGCAAAATCAAAGAGGACGCTCCACCGGCGCAGCTCTACGACCTCGAGGCCGACGTCAACCAAACAAAGAACGTGTACTATGATTATCCTGAGATCGCTCAGGAAATGGCGGCCACTATCAAAGAGGCACGGCAAGCGCCAGGCCTGAGAGTGGAAAACAGGACAGCCAATGCGGGAGGCCCGCCCCTCAGTAAATACGACGAGTTCAAGCCCGTCGGAAATCTCCGCTACAGCTTCGAATCGGGCACGCTCGACGGATGGACGGTCACCGAGGGCGAGCTTGGCGAACCAGTGACCACGCTCCCCTCCCTGGCCAGAAAAAAGGACGCGCCATTCGCGAGACACGGCAGCCACCACCTTTCGACCCTGGTTCCCGGCGATGGAAAGCCTCTCGCCGATACTCAAATCGGCGTCGTCAAATCACCTGCCTTTATGCTGACCGGAGACAAGGTCGCCTTTCTCGTCTCCGGCGGCTACGACGAGAAAAATCTCTTCGTCGCGCTCGTCGATGCCGATTCGGGAGACATCTTGCAGAAATCCGGAGGATCGCGGGATCACCGCATGCGGCGAGTCGTGTGGGACGTCTCGAAATGGAAAGGCGACACGGTTCGATTCAAGATCGTCGATCGCGCAACCGGTGGTTGGGGACATCTCAACGCCGATGATTTTTCTGCGCACGGCGAACCGGTCGCCGCTCCTGATCAAGCGGCCTCAAAGGATAGCAAGGCAAGAAAGCCCAACTTCGTCGTCATTTTCGCCGACGATCTCGGCTACGGCGACATCAGCTGCTACAATCCGAACGGCGTCGATACGCCGAACATCGACAAGCTGGCGGCGGAAGGTTTGCGCAGCATCGATTTTTTCGTTCCGGCCAATGTTTGCAGCCCATCACGCGCCGCGCTGCTGACCGGTCGCTATCCGATGCGCTGCGGCATGCCGGTCGCCAGAAACGCGAACTTTCCGAAGTATCTAAACTACGGATTCGCCGCCGAAGAGATCACCATCCCCGAACTGCTCGAGCCCGCCGGCTATCGTTCCCTGATGGTCGGCAAGTGGCACTTGGGCATCGGTGTAAAGGGCTCGCACCCGATCGATGCCGGCTTCGACGAGCACCTTGGCATTCCGAGCAACTTTGCGAAATCGCGCGGCACTAATCACAACACTCTCTACCGCGGTAGGAAGGTCGAAGCCAGGGATGTTCCCTTCCAGGAATTGACCACGCGCTATACTGACGAGGTGGTCGCGTTTATCGAACGGCAAAAGGAGGGCGACGAACCGTTCTTCATCTACTTTTCCCACCACATCCCGCACACGCCGATCCTCCCAAACAAAGACTTCGTCGGCACATCCGGAAAGGGCAAGTATGGCGACGTAATCAAGGAACTGGATCATAGCACCGGCCGCATCATGAAAGCGCTGGCGGATGCCGGCCTCGATGAAAACACGCTCGTTGTCTTTACGTCCGACAACGGCCCGACCCGGCAAGGATTTGCGGGCGGCTTGAACGGCGGAAAATATTGCACGATGGAAGGCGGCCACCGCGTGCCCGGCATCTTTCGCTGGCCCGGAAAAATCGCGCCCGGACAAGTGTCCGACCTCACGCTGACCAGCATGGATTTGCTGCCGCTGTTTTGTGGGCTCGCCGGTGTCGATCTGCCTGGCGACCGCAAAATCGACGGGAAAAACATTCTGCCCATTCTTCTGGGCGAACAGACCACGTCGCCACACGAGCTTCTCTACTACTACAACGGCGTCAACTTGCAGGCCGTCCGCGAGGGCGACTGGAAACTGCATCTGCCCCGGGCAGCGCAGGATCAACCGTTCTGGTGCAAAAAGCGCGGTCCGGGGAGAGTCTTCGTCACCCTCGATCGACCTGCGTTGTTCGACCTGGACGCTGACCTTGGCGAAAAACGAAACATTGCTGACCAGCACCCTGAGGTGGTCGCACGCTTACAGCAGCACGCGGAAGCCATCCGCGCCGAACTGGGTGACGTACGCGCAAAAGGCACGGACCAGCGCGCCATCAGCCTGGTGGATCCGCAGGAGAGGTAATCTCTGTTGATGAGAGGATGGAATCCCTGGGATTTAAGGCGAATTGAGATGTCGCGCGCCTACAACCCCGCCGCAGCCTCCTGAAACGCTTTGCGCACGTCCGAGTTGTCGCCATTCGGAAGCCCGCCTGGGGATTGCTGGACATGCATGGCAATGTCTTTGAGTGGTGCCAGGATTGGTATGGCGACTATGCTAGTGGGCCAGTGACTGATCCGACAGGTCCCGGGACGGGTTCGTACCGGGTGAAGCGCGGCGGCGGCTGGGACGACAACGCCGGGCGGCGCTGCCGCTCGGCCTACCGCAGCATGTTCACGCCGGGCTTCGCGGGCAACGACCTCGGTTTTCGGCCCGCAGTCTCCCTTCCGTAAGCAAGCAGTCCAGGCAAGCCAGGCAGGCAGGCAGGCAGGCAGGCAGGAACGGAGCAAGGATGACAAGGGCATCAAGGGAGCGCAGGCGGAGCCAAGCGGACGGATGCGCTTGTCATCCTTGCGGAGTGCGGGAAGCAGGAAAGCCGCGTAGCGGCTCGGGAGTTTTTTTGGATTTTTACAGGGTACCGCTCTTGGGTCGGTGCCCTGCCGCCATGCGGATGAGGCCGAAAAACAACTCAACGCCTTCTTGAGCCAAACCAGCGTGATCCGGGTGGACCGGGAGTTTGTCGTTGCGGGCGATCAGTCGTTTTGGAGCTACGCCGTGGAATTCGTAGCGGGCGGGGTCAATCCCGCCAAATCCAAGAGCAATGGCGGACGCGAACGCATCGACTACCGCGAGGTGCTGGAGCCGGAGCAGTTAGAGGTCTTTGCCCGTCTTCGCGAATTGCGCAAGAAAATCGCCGAAGCGGATGGCGTTCCGCCCTACGCCATTTTCACCAACGAGCAGTTGGCCGAAATGGTAAGGCAAAAGGTGAAGAATGCCGCGGGAATCGGCAAAATTGACGGGGTGGGACCGTCGAGAGTCGAAAAATACGCCGAGCGCTTTGTCGTGGAGCTGGCCTCGTGATCAAACACATCGCCACATGGGAGTATGTGCGCCGCAACGTCTCGGCAGGGAACTACGATTCGCCCGAGAATATGGTGGAGGAGGCGCTGAGATTGCTCCAAGCGGGAAACAGACGCCAAAAATTGGCGGACGAGATTTCGGCTTACGCAGAACGCGATGCGGGCTCGCTTGATGACCTTGATGAGGATTTGGAGACCGCCGGAATTGAGTGCCTGACCGACGACGACGAATCGTGAAGCGAGGCGACGTTTACATGGCCACGTTGCAGCCGCGTTCCAGTTCCGAGCAGCAGGGAAACCGTCCCGTCGTCGTGGTCTCCCATGGCGGTTTAACGATAATCCACGGTGGCGTTCCATCATCGTCGTTTCCTTCTCGAAATCGACCGCCCAAGCACAGCGAGGTCCATCCGCGGTATTGGTTGCCGCGGGCGACGGTGGCCTGAAGCATGACAGCATCGCGGTTTGCCATCAGATCACGACTTTGGATCGCAAGAAGCTTGGAAAGCGCCCCGAAAAACTGTCCAAAGCGGCTCCTGCGTGACACAGATTTGCAATCTGTCGCATCGGTCCTGTGCGAGTGTTAGGTTAGGACGAGATTCTGTGTCACCACCGCCCTACAACCCCGCCGCCGCCTCCTGAAACGCCTTGCGCACGTCCGAGTTGTCGCCGTTCGGAAACCCGCGCCGCTGAATCATGAGCACGTAGATCGTCTGGTTCACCGGATCGGCCCAACTTTGCGTGCCATGTGCCCCGCCGTGGCCAAACGTGCCGGGGTTCAACATCGCCGTCACGCCCTGCGGCTCTTTGACGACTTGGAACTTGATCCCCCAGCTCATGCCTTCGGTGAAACCCGTTTTGATGTCGCCCGATTGTGTGCTCGTCAGGGCCGCGACCGATTCCTCGCTCAAAATCCGCTTCCCCTCCCACATACCGCGGTCGAGCATCATTTGGTAGAAGCGGCGCATGTCTTCAGCGGTCGAAAACAGGCCGCCGCCGGGCTTGACCGTCCGCTTCGTGTCCCACAAATCGCCCTGCACGAAGCTGATGCCGGTCTCCGTCAGTTTTGGCGTGGCTGAGTTCTTGAGGTAGGATTTCGCCAGCCGTTTGGCTTGCTCGCGGCTCGGGTGAAACGTCGTGTCCTTCATGCCGAGCGGATCGAACAGGCGCTGCTGCACAAACTCCTCGAAGCGCTGACCCGAAACCACCTCGACGACGCGGCCGAGCACGTTGGTGCCAGCGGTAGAGTACTTCCAGCGACTGCCGGGCTCAAATTCCAGCGGCCGTTGCGAGGTCTGCGCCACCAGCTCGGCCAAGGTCGAGTGCGCGCGCGGCTCAGTCACGTTGGGAATGCCCGCGGTATGCGTCGCCACGTCCAAAAGCGTCACTTTACGCGAGGGCCGCACCAGACGCATCTCGCGGTTCGACTTCTCAGCGACCATCCAGGCGTTTTTGAACTCCGGCAGGTGTTTTTCGAGGTCATCATTGATCGTTAGCTTGCCTTCCTCCGCCAACATCATGATCGCCACGCCCACTGTCGGTTTGGTCATCGATGCGATCCAAAACAGATCGTCCTTGCGCATATCTCGCCCGGTTTCCAAGTCGGCTAAGCCCATCGCTTCGAAGTTCACCGCCTTGCCCCCGCGCGCCACCAACGTTACCGCGCCCGAAATCTCGCCCGCCTCAATGAACGGCTCGACCGCAGCGCGCACCGGCGATTTTTCCGCCAAATCACAGGTCACGATGAGCTGGTAACCACCAACCTCCGCCTCACTATCGCGCCGAACCGCTTCCAACCTAACCTCGCCCTTGGGCAGCTCGACGCCGGAAAACGTCATCGCGTTTCCCGCCAACTTTTTCACGTACGACGTCGCCCCCACATGCAGCGCGATATCCGCGACCTGGTTGTTGGTGACCACGTTAGGGTGAAAAATCACCTCGATGTCCGCCGTCACCGGCTTAGCAACCTCGACAACCCAATGCCCCATCGCGCCATCCCGCCAACTCGTCCCGAGCCAATCCTGGCGCGTCAACGCGGTAGGATTTTCGTGCTCCGTGCCGATGACGACGCGCGGCGGCGCATAGTTGTTAGGCCGCGTGCTGGAAACATCGGCAAACCACGCCTCGTAGTCCTTCTTGAGCCGCGAAAGCACCTCCGGACGCTCGCCCGCGAGGTTTTTCTGCTCCTTCGGATCGTCCTTCAGATTGTAGAGCTCAAAAACCGGCTCGCCCTCGAATCGGTCCCTGCCAAAGCCAGAAGCGTGCAGCAATTTCCAATCGCGATCGCGCAACATGAAGTGGTGATACTTTTGCGCCGACGTGCCGCGATGCGATTGAATCACAAGTTTCCGGTCAGGCCACTTCGTCGATCCTGGCGCGGTAAACAGCCCGAGAAAACTGCGCCCATCCAGCGGATTCGGCCCCGCCTTCGCGCCGCACGCCTCCAACACCGTCGGCATCACATCGATGTGCGCGGTAAGCACATCCACCTTCGCGCCCGCCGGAATCTTCGCCGGCCAATGCATCCAAAACGGCGAGCGAATCCCACCATCGTGGACATGCGATTTCATGCCGCGCATCTCGCCGACATAACGCATCGTGTTCGGCCCGTTGTCGTTCATGCGAATGACTAACGTGTTCTCCAAAAGCCCGTTTTTCTTCAAGTGCGCCATCAGCCGCCCCACGTTTTGGTCCTCGTTCGTGATCATTGCCGCGATCCGCGCCAACTGATCCTGCAACTGCGCCCCACGCTTGGGATTTTGCGGCCGCGGCACGGCTAACGAAAGCAAATCCTTCTCCATGTAGTGCTTTCTTAGCTCCTCGGGCACGTCGTGATACGGTCCATGCGGCGCGTTGGTCGGCAAGTAGACGAAAAACGGCTCTTCGCCACCATCCGCGATAAACTCCAGCGCCGCGTCAAAGTAAACATCGGTGCAAAACCCCTTCGTCCGCACCGCCGCGCCCGCTTCATCGAACAAAATCGGATCCGTGTAACGCCGCTCATTTTCCAGCGGCTCAGACGGCTGCGCCAAGCCGCCGCCACGATGCATCAGCACCTCCTCGAACCCCTGATCCTGCGGCCGCATCGGGTAACAATCGCCCAGGTGCCACTTGCCGAACAGCCCGGTGCGATACCCGGCTGCCTGCAGCGCCTCGGCCAACGTAAACTCGTCCGGATCCATCATCGAGCGGCCTAACCACGTATCAATGCAACGCGTCCGCTGGTTGTAGCGCCCGGTCATGAGCGAAGCGCGCGTTGGCGAGCAAACCGGGCTCACGTAGAAGGTCGTCAGGCTGCCGCTGTTCTTCGCCATGGCATCAATGTTAGGCGTTTCGATGAGCGGATTGCCATGGACGCCAAAATCGCCGATGCCCTGGTCATCGGTCATCATGAGGATCACGTTAGGGCGCTCGCCGGCTACCGCGAGGCCAAGGAAAAGAACGGGAATGAGAAATCGGTGCATGGCGATACCGAAGACCAGACCGCCTGCTCGGCAATCGATTCTTTCCACCTTGCCCTTCAAATTCCCCTCCTTAAACTGGGGGATGCCCAAAGTTCGCCCCGTTTTCAAAAAACTCTCCACCGCAACCGCGATTTTGCTGGCGCTCGGTGCGTCATTCCCCGCGTTTTGCGCCGAATCCGGCAAAATCCAGGCTCATGTCCGCAAAATCTGGGATTCAGCGCCGCACTCCGCGTTTACCGATTTGATTCGCTTCAACGGCCGCTTTTACTGCTCTTTCCGCGAAGGAACGGGTCATGTGCCGGGCACAAATGGCACTGAGGGAGTTTGCCGGGTCATTGTTTCCGCAGATGGCGAAACCTGGGAAACCGCGGGCTTGTTGCAGGAACAAGGTGTGGATCTGCGCGATCCCAAGTTAAGCGTTACGCCGGATGGACGGGTCATGGTGGTGATGGGCGGCTCGTTTTACGACGGGGTGAAGCTGGTCAAGCGCCATCCGCGGGTTGCGTTTTCAGACGCCGATGGCGCGAATTTTGGCCCGCCCACGCCGGTTAAGCTGGATGACAGCATCGCCTCCGAGGAGCACTGGATTTGGCGAGTAACCTGGTTAGGCAACACCGGCTACGGTGTCAGCTACCAGGCCGGCTCCGGCGAGTGGCCGTTGCTTTTGTTGAAAACGGCGGATGGAGTCTCCTACGCGCCGGTCGCCGAGTTGAAGCTGGAAGGGAGGCCTAACGAAACCACCTTGCGCCCGTTGGCGGACGGCCGGATGGCGGCTTTCGTCCGGCGGGAGGGCGGAAACAAGCTGGGCGTGGTGGGCGTGGCCGGCGCGCCGTTTACGGATTGGAGTTGGAAGGAAACCAGCCAGCGCGTTGGCGGGCCAAATTTCATCCAGCTCAAAAGTGGCGCTTTGATTGCCGGCGGGCGAAAATACGGACCCGGCGGAGCGCGCACGATTTTGGCGACGTTAGGGCTGGATGGCGCCTACCAGGAGTTGATCGAATTCCCAAGCGGCGGCGACACCAGCTACCCCGGATTGGTCGAGCATGATGGGAAACTCTGGGTTTCCTACTATTCTAGCCATGAGGGCAAAACGTCGATTTATCTGGCCACCATTCCGGTTGCATCAATCGATCGGGACCGGTGATATCGGTGGGCGGCGAAAGTCGGCGCCGTCGACAAAAAAACTCTTACTCAGGCCAAAAGCTCCGTCACCACCCGCGCCTCGGGATTTTGCACCAGGGTCTGATTGGCGCCATTTCGCTTAAAGGTGAGCTTGTCAGGCTCCAGGCCGAACATGTGCAACAACGTGGCGTGGTGATCGTAGTGGTTGACCACGTTTTCCACCGCCTCGTGGCCGAAATCGTCGGTCGCGCCATGCACGTAGCCGCGTTTGAAACCGCCGCCGGCTACCCACATGCTGAAACCGTAGGTGTTGTGATCGCGGCCGACCTTTTGGCGGTCGTTGGCGCCCCCAGCGCGGTTTTGGATCACGGGCAGGCGTCCCATTTCGCCGCCCCAGTGCACGACGGTGGAATCCAGCAAACCGCGTTGTTTCAGATCGGTCACCAGCGCCGCGGCGGGGCGATCCACGTATTTGCAGGCCGCGGGCAGATTTTTGGCCATGGAGTGGTGATGATCCCAGGTTTGGTTGCCGGTAAACAGGCTCACCCAGCGCACGCCGCGTTCCACCAGCCGGCGGGCGAGCAAACAGCGCGTGCCAAAATCCTGCGTTTCGGGCCGATCGATGCCGTAGAGCCGCTTGGTCGCGTCGCTCTCGCCGCTGATGTCCAGCGCATCCTTGGCCGCTGTTTGCATGCGCGCCGCCAGCTCGAAGCTCTGGATGCGGGCGTCCAGATCCGTCTCACCCGGGCGATTTTCGAGATGTTTCGCGTTCAAGCGGTTGACGAAATCCAGGTAACGCGCCTGGGCCTTGCCTTTGAGCGAAAGCGGCGGCTCCAGGTTCGGAATTCGCGGTTCTTTGGGCCGAATGACCGTGCCCTGGTAGATGGAGGGCAGCCAGCCGTTGGAAAAATTGTCAACGCCGAGCACCGGCAAACCGCGCGGGTCGGTCAGCGCGACGTAGGCCGGCAAATTGCGATTTTCCGAACCCAAACCGTAGGTGATCCAGCTTCCCAGCGTGGGCCGGCCGCCAAGGATGGTCCCGTTGATTAACGCGTAGATCGATTGGCCGTGGTTGTTGACGCCGGTGCGCATTGAGCGAATCAGCGTGATTTCGTCGGCGATTCCGGCCATGTGCGGGACCAACTCGCTCATCTCCATGCCGCATTGGCCGTGATTGGAAAATTTCCACGGCGACGCCATGACCTCGCGAGTCGCGCCGGCGGCGTCGTCATATTTCACCTCGCCGGGAAAGTCTTTGCCGTCGTACTTGTCCAGCATCGGCTTGGGATCGAACAAATCCACCTGGCTGGGGCCGCCCTGCATGAACATGGAAATCATCGCCTTGGCTTGGCCGAATCCATGTGGCGCGCGCGGTTGCGTGGTGAAAGGTTGCTGTGAATCGCCGGCGATGGCCGGGCTGGCGAGCACCCCCTCCTCCCGCAAAAGCGAGGTGAGGGCTATCGCGCCGATTCCGTAGGCGCTGCGGAGAAAATGGCGGCGGGCAATCATCCGTCTCCTATCACGCGGAAAGGCGTCGGCTCTTTTGCGAAAAAACCGGGGATTTTGCCAGGCTGGGCGCGCGCTCGCGCCGCATTTCGCTAAAAATTCCCATCGGTTCGCTCGCCGCAGCCTGAGTTGGACAAGGATAGCGCCTTCCGCCATCCTGTCTCATGGCTAAGATTCGTCCACGCCAAGTCGCCAAAATCGTTGCCGCGGGAATGCTGTTGGTATTGCTTTCCGCTACCGGCGCCGCCTTGCTTGCACCACGCGAGGCAAAGCTCCTGGAAACCGAAGAGGACCCGAATCCATTCGCGCCGGAACCGCGCAATCTCAGGCGGCTGGCCAAGCGTGTGTAGACGTTTGATGACGGCCGAAAACCACCCATCTTCGGGAAGGTAACTTGGATTCTAACCTAACCATCGGCGATCACCCACGCCCCCTGCGTGGCACTGCCGTGAGGCAACCGCGTCACGGTGGTGCGAAAACCGCCGCTTCCATCTTCCAGCGGCGTGGCGCGGATGTGAGCCAGATAGGTTTTGCCCTTCGCATCGTAGCTGGTGAGCCTGGCCTCGAAGGCCGCGTGATCCTGGATAAAGTTGCGAATCTCCGCCAGGGCGGCGGCATCGGTATCCGGGCCGTGCAAGCCAGCTTCGCTCGCGGTTTTTCCTAACAAATCACCCTCGCCAAACCCGCACAGCGCCCGCATCGCCGCGCCGTCCACGCGGGTGAAGCGTTGTTCGGCGTCGATCTCGGCGGTGGCGGGCGGTAGACTCTCCCCCGGCTGGGATGGAGATTCAGCGAGCAGTCCCGCCGGGCTGGCGCCGCGGCCGAGTTTCTCCCGAATGAGTTGTTCGAGCCAGTTTGAGAAGGAACGGCCGTCGTTCTGAGCCCACCGGCGAGCTTCTTCCAGGAGATCCTTGCGAATCGTGATGCTGGTCTGAACTCGGTCTTTGGATCGTTGGTTGGGCATGGACGCCAATAATGCACCACAAACGGGGGCTTCAATCACACCCATTGAAAAAGGTCAAAATATCACCTTGAATCATGTTGCATCACACCTGATGTTGGCTCTCATCTTTTTGAGAGAGCAGCCCCCCCCCCCCCCGAGGAATGATGAAATTTCAGGAAGCCGAACGCCAAGTCGCCTCCATCACCCTGGAAAGTGACCTTCTAGAGGAATTGGAGAAACACGCCAGCAGGAACTGCCGAACCGTTTCCAGTTTGATCGAATGCTGGGTGGCCGAAGAGCTGGAGGAACGCAGTCTGGAAGCCAAACTTCACAATACTCGGGAAAAAGCCCCGGTACAAAAAACGCAGGAGAAATTGGCGCCTACGTAGTGTGCATTTTTCGGCTTGCGCTGATTTCGACTGAAGCGTACCTCCGATCTTGAGTCATGAATTGGGAGAACATCAAGTTTGACGTGCGCAATCAGCTCGGCGGGAAGGAATGCATGTTCTTGGGGTGCGTGATGGTGGAATTGGACCATCAAGTCAAAGGAAAATTTGAATTCGAGGTGGGTGTCTACGCCGTCTTTCGGGAAGGAGCCCGCATTGGACAGGGCTTGGCGTGGCAAGACCCGATCCTGGGTGAACGGGTCATCATCGAAGGCAGCCGTGAGCCGGACGAGCCGCGTGAGAAACCTTCCGAGGCGGTCGCCCGGTTTCACCGTTGCGGTTGACCCGATTTTGCGTAGGCGTTTCTTGCAACCCGGTGAAAATCTCAGCATGGCGAGAAACCCGAGGAGCTTCAGCCGAATCTCGTTCCAATGCATGACCGCGTTTTGGAGTGCGAAATCGCGCCTGTGCGCGGTTTCGCTTTCCGATCGAGTGCTTGAAAGCCGTTCGGTGGCATTGACTCTTGCGCTTGCAAAGCGGAGCGGCTGCCGCAATCGGAACGGCTCCTGTCGTAAGAGGAAGGATTAGGGAAAACGCACGATCCAAAAGCGAAACCACGCCACGGGCGCGATTACCGTGTCCACCGCGGCAATCCGGCTTTCGTCGGGCGAAAGCCGGAGGACGGGCGAGGTGCATTTCGAGATCCTACCCACTTCCTGGCAAAAGGACAAGGGTATCCGAATGCGCGAATGCGCGAACGGAACGCGGCGCGGCGCGGCGTCAAACTTGATTTTTGCCGCCACCGGCGTTGTCATCATCCCTCCGATCACCCGCACAAAAAACCCGCGAATTGTCGCCAATTCGCGGGTTTTCCGGTTTTTTGGGTGAATTTTTGGACCGTTCTTAGTTGGTGGTCGGCTTCTTCTCACCAGGCTTGGCTCCGGGCTTGCCGCCTGGCCTTTTGCCTTTGGGGCCCCGAGCCGCCATGGCCTCAAAGTGAGCGGTCAGCTCTTCCAGGCTCAGTTTTTTGTCGCCGTCTTTGTCCGCGGCTTCCAACATCTTGGTAGCCCTTTCAGCTGGGCCGGGCCGCTTTTTGCCAGCCTTTTTTTCGGCGTCTTGGGCAATGGCGCCCCCCAAAATCAGGGCCAATGAGGAAAATAGGGTGATCAAGAGTTTTCTTTTCATGGGTGGATATGTTTTGTGGATGGTTAAGGTCTGAAACCTTCGCTCAGACCCTGCTTCAACCGCATCCCTCACGTTAAAGTTGCACAAAAAAATGATCCGCCGCCTTTTTCTCCTCATTCTTGCCCTCAGTTGCACCCAAATTCTCGCCTTAGCCGTGGAAAACGACGCCAAAAACGCTGACGACGACAAAAAGCGCCTCAAAGCCGCGGAAACCGCCTTTGACGCCAAAAATTACGACGCCGCGCTGGAGCAATTGGAGCCCATCCTCAAGCGCGATCCCGAAAACGACGCCAACGCGACCCTGGCGCGGCGCTACGCATCGACAATCCTCCACACGCGCGGCGAAGGCCATTTTCGCAAAGGGCGGATGAAGGCGTCGGTCGCCGATTTCGACCGTGAATTGAGCTTTAATTCCGACTACACGCCGCGGCATTGGCAACGCGGCATTTCGCTCTACTACGCCGGTGAGTATCAGCGTGGGGTCGAACAATTTGAGGTGCACCAAACCGTCAACCCGCAGGACGTTGAAAACGCGGTTTGGCACTTTTTATGCGCCGTGCGCGCTCCCGGCGGCACGGTGGAAGCCGCGCGCATAAAACCTCATTCCCATCCAATCAGACGCGCGCGTACCGATGAAAGAGGTGCACCAACTCTTTGCCGGAAACACCACGGCGGAGGCCGTCCTGGCCGCGGGAGAAAAAGGCGGAAACAGCGGCCAATTTTACGCCGACCTCTACGTGGGCCTCTATTTTGAGGCGGTGGGCGAGGACGAAAAAGCGCTGCAACACATCACCAAAGCCGCGGAAAATCCCTCCGCCGGCCACTACATGGGCGATGTGGCCCGCGCCCACCTCATCGTGCGAAAGCGCGAGAAAGAGGGGGGTGGGAAAGGCGATTCCGGCGATTCTTTGCCCGATTGACCGGTTGACACAACCCGGTTAACTTCTAGCTTAGCCGCCCTTTTCAAAAAACTGACAAAAACCGAAAATCCACATGCCCGAAGTCCAGGTCAAAAAAGGCGAATCCGTCGATCGCGCGTTAAAGCGCCTCAAAACCAAGCTCGAAAGCGAGGGAATCCTCGAAGAAGTGCGCCGGTTGCGTGCTTTTGAGACCCCGGCGGCCCGCCTCAAGCGCAAAGCCCGCGCTAACGCCAAGCGCGCCCGGATGCGCATCCGTTTCACGCTGGACGATCCCAAGCCGGACCCGGATTCCTGATCGGTAGCGCCGCACGACGCGAAATTTGCCGGATTTGCGTCCTAACCGGCCATTTGTGCTCAATTTTTGAGCTTTCCGCCCTAACCGGAGCGCTTTAGCGTCGGTTTCATGTGGAATCTCCTGCGTCTCCCCTTCGCAGCATTGTTTGCAACGGCAATCGTCTTTTTGTGGGGAATGTTTTCGTGGACGCGATTCGACTGGCACGACACCACCATCCACAAATTCACCGACGAAGCCGCCGTCGCGGAAGTGATTCGGCAAAACGCGCCAAAACCGGGGATGTACAGCCTTCCATCGGATGAAAATCTGGATTTAACCGATCGCGCCATCGCCAAAGCGTTCCAAAGCAAGCAAAACGCCGGTCCATTCCTCTTTGGCGCGGTGCGTGGCGGTCCCCTACCCGGTCATCATTCCGCGGAGCGAACCCAATTCATCTACCTCGGCTGCGTTTTCGCCTCCGCCACGGTGATGGGGCTGATTTTGTGGATGGCGCGGATTCGCACCTATCTGGGCCGCGTGGGATTCGTGATGCTGATGGCGCTATTTGCCTCGATGGTGACCCACATCCCCTACTGGACGTGGTTTGAGTTCAGCTCCGGCCACACCTTGGCGAGCATTGGCGACACGCTGGTTGGCTGGACCGCGGGTGGATTCGCCCTCGCCACGCTAATTTGGCCATCGGATGGGTGAAACTTCGGAAACTCGAAATCCGAATTTCGAGATCCAAAGCGCAAAGCCCGAAAAAGCGGTTGCTGAACTCTCTTCTTTGCCAATCGTCGCGGCAAAACGGACTCGTCTGATTTAGGTGAAAGTCTCATTTTTGAGGTTGGTTCTACGGCCAACGGCAACGCCGTTGCGTATCAAAGCCCCGGGTTGGCCGAAGCGGAGCGGAGAGCCTACCCGGGGAACTAACGATGAGAGGAAATTGATCGCTGAAGGCGATCCGAAACCTTCCACAAGCCTTTCAGGCTGATTTTCAGGCGGAACCAGTATCCCAGGTAGCTTTCGCTTCGCTGCGGCAGCCCTGGGCTAGCATACGAAACGGCGTTGCTGTTTTTTGCCAGGCCGGTATCTGAAAAAAGAGACTTTCATCCTCTGATTAGAAAAACCGCGTGCTCCAGAGCCGATGAATTCCAACCCCCGGCGGACGTCGCAGGATGCCGGTGACGTAGAGAAAATCCAGCTCCGCGGCTTTGCGGCACGGGTAAATCGCTAACGAGTGCGGATAAGGCAACGTGCATGGATGATGACCGAAAACCGTGGCGCAACCTGCGGTGGAAACTGCCGGAGCCGGCGGAATTTGCACGACGACCCACCGGATGGGCCGCGATTGAGCCGTTTTCGCGTTTTGGGCGGCTTTGGGCTGAAATTCGCGTTCTTCGCCCATCACGGGACGCGCCAAATTTTCGAATTGGTTGCGGATTTCGGCCGGGAGATCGCGGTAGGGGATGCGGGCCAAGCCGCGGGAGTGGCGGATGTAAGCCCCGGCGCCGTCGGCTTTCAAAAGTTGGACCTGGTGGTAGGTCTCCCCTTTGTTGGTGTGGATTTGCTCCAAGCGAAGCTCGGGTTCAACGGCGTGAATCGCTGGAATGGCGAGAACAAGCAGAAAAATTGTGATTTTCGCACACATGCGATGCACTTAGGCGTATTTTAACGAAAATGGAAAGCATAATTAGCCGAAAAACTGCAAAATTCGGAAAAACTAGAAAATAGATGCTCGGACTGGCCGGTGTTCCGTCAGCTAGGCAGTCGAACTTAGGAACGCCTGTGGGTTCAAGAACGGCAACGCCGTTCCGTAGCGAAGCCCGGGGTTGGCGAAGTGAAACGGAGGCTCCCCCGGGATCCAGGCACGGGTAAAACCAAGGCTGAAGGCCTTGCGGAGCTTTTCGGATCGCCTTCAGCGATCAATTTCAGGTGCCCGTTGATCCCCGGGGTAGGCGTCGCTTCGCGCCACCAACCCCGGGCTTCGCTACGGAACGGCGTTGCCGTTCTTGAACCCACAAAATGCCGTGGTCACTTGGGCGAATCAGCCAGCCATATGGAAGTTTGGGACCGGGCGCAAGTGGGATTATCCTGGGCCCATGTTGGCGTTTTGTTCGTGTTAGGGTCCGGGGTACATATGGGCGGAAGTCCGGTAAAACGGGACACCGTCCGGCGCAGGCGAAAACCGCAGAGTGATAAGCGGCCGCGGTTCTGGCGGTGTAGGGCGCATGGTTACCGTGAGAATCGTGAAATCACCACTCTGGCGGCTGTGCATCGCCGTTTCGATGCTTTTTGCCGCCCTAACAGGTCCACCGCAGGCCCTTGCCGAGCCAAATTCCCGCCAACTGCGTGTTTTGTGCTACAACATCCATTTCGGCCTGGGAACAGACGGCAATTATGACGTGGAGCGGCTGGCAAAGGTCATTGCTGAAGCCAAACCGGACTTGGTGGCGCTGCAGGAGGTGGACGCGGGCGTCGAGCGCTCCGGCCGCGTTCACCAAGCGCAGCGCCTGGCGGAGCTGACCGGCATGGCGGTGCGTTTTGGGCCCACCCAGCACTACGAAGGCGGGCTGTTTGGCAACGCCGTGCTAACCAATCTGCCCATCCTGGATGTGGCCATTCATCCGCTGCCTTACACCGAGGCCACGCCGAAAAAAGTGACCTACCCGCGGGGCGCGATCATCGTGACGGTGCGCGGCCCAGGCAATCGTCCGCTGCGTTTCGTCAACACGCACTTTCAGCACAATGTGCCGGAAGACCGACTGGCCGAGGCAAAGGCGATTAACGCGCTGTTTGCCGGTGACGAAGATTTACCCACCATTTTGGCCGGCGACATGAACGCTACGCCGGATTCCGAACCGATTGCGGAGCTTTTGACGCGCTGGAGCAATGCAACCGACGATCCTCCCTCGCCCACCGCGCCTTCGGTCAATCCGCGGTCGCGCATCGACTACATTTTCTACCGTCCGGCGGCGAAATTTCGCGTGGTGGAGGCTAGCGTCGTTGCGGAAACGCTTGCATCGGATCACCGACCGGTTTTCGCCGTTTTGGAGCTTGGTGACGAGTAGCAGCGGCGGGTTGACCGCGATTCAGCCGCCTACGCGGTGGATGGAACTGTGGATGATGCGTTCTTCGCCGTTTGCGAGTTTGCAACGGATTTCCATGCCCCAGGTTGGCTTTATTTCGGGGATCGTTAGGGTCACCGCAGCGCCACGAACCTCGGCGTTGGTCACTTTCAGTTCCTTTTCGTTGTAGTGCTTGGATCCATAGCTTGCGGTGCGCTTTAAATCCCAGGTTTTGACAGCAAACTCGCTTTTCCCGGTGGGAAGCGGATCGCTGAACGTAATGGTATAACCGCCTTGCTGAGCCGAAACTTTCGTTGGTAGATAAGCCGGCTTGCCCGTCGCGCGAATGCGGAAAAAACCGCCATCCTCTTTCTGCGAGCCCGCCCAGGCGAACATACCGGCAACGTAAAGTTGGCGATTTGTGGGATGAAACCGCCCGCGATGAATTCCGGTTGGCAGCCGCGGGATGGGAAAGGCGCACATCCCGCCTTGCGCCTGGCCCGCGACAATTTCGTGGGGCACGGTGTAGATCATGCCGTAGCCGTAGCTAAGATTCAGAAGCGTGCCGTCCAGGCCGCCCCAACCGGCGTCTTTGGGTACCCAGAGCAACTCAGCCGGCGACCGGTCGAACGCGTTCGTGATCCAACAGAGCGGCTGTTCCATCGCGTCGTTGGATTCGTCGGTGACGTCGTGGTAACCGAACATGTTGCCGTAAAATCCGCCTTCGCGGACGTAGTTGATGCGGTTTTTCGGGTTCCAGTGTCCTTCCTGATCGGTTACGATCCAAGTTCCATCCGGATTCAAACAGACGCCGTTTGCCGCGCGGAATCCGTTGGCCACAATTTCGGTTTTGGTTCCGTCAGGGCTGACGCGAAGCAGCGTCCCGTGGTGCGGAACCAACGCCGTCAACGCGTGGCGGGCGGATTTAGCATAGTAGAAATTGCCGGCGTCGTCAGTTTGCAGCCCCATCGCGAATTCGTGAAAATGTTCGGTGACTTGGTGGTCGTTGTTGAAGCACTCCACGAAGTCGATCTCCTCGTCGCCGTTCAAATCATGCAATCGCGCGATTTGATCCCGGCAGGTCACGTAAATCCGGCCATCCACGATTTTCAGGCCCAGCGGCTGGAACAATCCCGAACAAATCCGCCGCCATTTCAGCTCCTGGAGATCTCCCGCCACGCCATCCACGAGCCAAACATCGCCTAACCAGGTGCAAACTGCGGCCCGGTCCGGATTGTCCGGAAAAAAGTCGAATCCGCCCAGCCGCATCCAGGATTCCCAGGGATTCTGCGAGGCATTCGGCACTGCGATCGTGTCCACCGCGAACGGCCCGGATTCATCGCCCAAAGCGCCTTCGGTTTTGACGATTGTCTGCCCAAATCGCGGCGGTCCACCCTTGGTCAGCGGCTCCAGATCCAGGTTACCGCCCGCGGCCGCCAAGCCGTCCAGCGAGGCTTGATCGACGTTGGAAAGGTAAATCGAGAATTTCGCCGGTGTTGCGATTGCTGGAATGACAAGTACCCGCGTTCCGCCTCCAAGCGTAAGCCCCGCGGCCGCCTCCTCGACTTTCAGGCTCAAATTCACCTCCTGCGGCAGCTTCATCCACAAATCGTGCGGCGATTTATCGATGTTCAACGTCCGCACGAAAACCGGCGCCGTGCCGTACTCAATCACGCTAGGCGATTCGAGAATTTTCGCCTTCCCAACCGTGTAGTGGATCACCACCTGGCTACTATGATAAGACAGCCCCTTGTACTGCACCCAATCTCGCGGCAACGGCCCAAATTTCCGCCCATCCCGGCCCACAATGCGCGAATCTTCCCAATCGCCCTGCGGACTCTTCCAGGCTGGTGCATCCGGCGTCACGAACGTGGGTGTGCCGGCAATTTTCGCATGCGTCCCGTGCGAACCATCGAAGGCGATTCCCCGCCAATCGATAAACTGCGCACCGGAATAAGCCGCCGCTACACGCATGGTGTCCTCGTCGTAAATCATCCAGGCGCGGCCTTTTGAAATGCTGGTAGCGCCGATAGGCAATGGGCGTTTTTCGTTCGAAGGGGCCGATTGCCAATCGGCCCTACTATCCAGGCGAACCGCGATGCCTTTCTGCGCGATATTCCAGGTTTCCGGCGAGGTTCCGTTGTTGACTTGATAGGTCCACATCAGCGCCGGGCCAAAATCCATCTTTTCGTATTGCTTGTCGCCTGCCGGCGTGGTCAGCGTCGTTTCCTCAACCGTCTCCAGCCCTTTCGGCAAACTCGCGAGGTAAGCGTCGTCCACTTCGAAAAACGGCTCGGCCGGATTCGACTTGAGGTAAGATTCGCGGATGAACTGAATCACCGCGTACTTCTGCGCCGTGTTATATTGCGGCTGCGGAACCATGAGCCCGAAGCCTTTCGTCATGGTCTGGTACATGCGATAGGGATCGGAGCCGTTTTTCAGCGGCGTCAGGTGGAATTTCGGCGCCGTGGGCAGGCTGCCCTCCTTTTCCGGGGTACCATGGCAGGTCACGCAGAGGGTTTGGTAAATTTGCCGGCCTTGCTGGAGCGTTTCCGCGTCCCAACCGGCGATCAGCGCGGCGTGATCGGCGATTTCCAGCGGCTGAACCCAGGCGTTCGCGATTTTGAAATCATCGCCGGCTTCCAGCTTCAATTTGGTGGTAATGCCAGGATGCCCGAGGCCGCCAAACGTCTCCACCGGCGGTTTGGCCGACCAATTCAGGTCCGGTGTATTCGCTTCATCCAGTCTGCCGGCGAGCAAGGCCTTCCGCTCCGCGCCATCGATGCTACGCGACCAGTAACGGAGGTTCTGAATGGTCCCGCCTTTAAAATCGTGGCCAAAATTCGGCGCCGCACGGCCGATCTTGAAGACGTGACCCTCGACGTCCTCCGCCGCGAATTCCTTCTTCCCAGCGATTCGTTTCCCATCCAGAAAAATCTCCGCGCCATCATTTTTGCAGACCAAAACTACGCGGTGCGGCTTGCCGTCGTTCGCCTTCGGACCGCCCTGCACGGCGCCCACCCAACCAATGTCGTAAACCAGGCGGCCACCTCGCAAAAACAGCGCCTTGGCATTCGGCGACCATTTCCCGGTTGGCGCGCATTTGGAAAAAAGCGTGCCGTTGCCGGTGGTTTGAAAGGTGGCGGCGACCGTAAAATCCGCGCTGCAACTCAACGCCGCGTCGTCGGATTGAAACGTGCTTCCAGCCGCGGAATTGGCGATTTCGTGCGCTTCCACCGCCGGCTTCCCATCCAGGTAAGCCGAGACGATTGCCGGATTTCCCACGGTATGTTCGTAGGTCAGGTCCAGAACGCGGGCTCCCGCTGGCAACCTCACCGCAAATTCCGGATGAACGCGGATTGTCGCTTCCTTGGCCGAATCATAACTCAGCTGAAGGCGAAAATTCGCGAAATCCGCCGTTTCCCGGCTGTCCGCGAAAATCGTCGTCCGGGTCTCATCGACGGTTTTGGAAGGCACGTAGGGAATTTGGGCGCGAACGGCGGCGCTTGGCCAAAAACAGGCGCAAATCGCAAGAAAAACAGCGATGCGCTGGGAAATGGGGAGAATGTTAGGATACATGGCAAGGGCGATGCAAAAAATTCCGCGCCGGCCGCACGCAACATCATCGGGCGCCGGAGCGTCGTCGCCAGCGTTCCTATCGCGCCGGCAAGGTGTCAACCCGATCCGGACATTTCTTCGCCAGAAATTTAGGCAATCTGCCGGCGGGCTAAATCCGCGAAGTGGCCGTCCATTTCCATGAGTTCGTCATAAGCGCCCTGTTCCTCGATCCGGCCGTGAACGAGCACGAAAATGCGGTCGGCGTTACGAATGGTGCTAAGCCGGTGAGCGACGACAATTCGCGTGGCTTGCAGCCGGTCCATGCTGTCGGTGACGACGGCTTGGGCGCGGTTGTCGAGTGCGCTGGTGGCCTCATCCAGAAAAATCATCCGCGGACGATGTACGATGGCTCGGGCGATCATGAGGCGCTGTTTCTGACCGCCGGAAAAAGCGCCGCCGCCTTCGCTGATGACCGTATGCATCTGCATGGGCATTTTTTCGATGTCTTCGGCCAAACCCGCGCGTTTTGCGGCATCCCAGGCGTCATCCACGGTGAGTTGACGGTTGCCGATGATGTTTTGGAAGATGTCCGTGGGCATAAGGCGGCTGGTTTGTAGCACAACGCCGATTTGTTGGCGTACTTCGCGCAAATCCAGCGAACTGAGATCCTGGCCGTCGTAGTATATTTTGCCGCTCTCTGGCTGTTCGAAGCCCAGGAGCAATCGCAGAAGCGTTGATTTGCCGGATCCCGATGGTCCAACGAAAGCGACAAATTCGCCCGGCTTGATGTGGATGGAGACGTTTTTCAACACCATCGGCCCGTCCTCGGAATAACGGAAATTGACGTGATAAATCTCGATTTCTCCGTTCAACTCGCCGGGATAGCTCTTGGTGTCGTCAATTTCCGGCTCGGCCTGGATAATTGGCTTAAACCGCTCGTATACCGGGATAATCTGCAGGATGCTGAGCGATGCGCCACTCAGCGTAAGCATAGAACTCAAAAAGATGCCGAAAGCCGCGTTAAACGCGATGAATTCGCCGGTGGTTACCGCTGGAGGCGTTGCCGCGCCGGTATCGCGCTGCACGTAGGCTAACACGCCAAAAATCGTGAGCGAACAAAACACCGGAAATCCGGCGGAAAACACCTGCATCGCGTTTTGAATGCGGCCGACGATGAAGGACAAGCGGCGTTGCTCGGAAAACTGCTTGGCCCAGACCTTGAACGCGTGATCTTCGGCGCCGGCAACGCGAATTTTAGCCACGCCGGAGATGAATTGCAGCACCGTGCTGGTTATTTTACCCACCAGCGCGTAAAGATTGCGCTGATGAGATAATTGCCAGACGCTGAGGCTAACGGTAAACGCCATGGCGATCGCAACAAGGATCAATCCCACGAACGCCAGCGGCACGCTGTAGTGAAAGAGCACGATGAGATAAAACAGCGAACTCAAAGCGCCTAAAAACGCGGAAATTCCCGTTCCTGAGACCAAATCGCGGATCGTATCGACGCCGTAGACCCGGTTGGCGAGATCGCCGGAAGTATAGTTGCGAAAAAAGTTCAACGGCAGGTTCATGAGCCGGTCCCACAGAGCCGCCTGGATCGAGTAATCCATTTTTCCCTCAACCCGCAAAACGGCGACGGAACGCGTTAGATCGAAGGCCAAAATGCCAAACGATGTTGCGATAAGCCCGGCCACCATCTGCAGCAACTGATTTTGCGCGGCGCCAGGGATGACCACGTCAAAAATTAGCCGAGAAAACTGAGGAACGACCAAACCCAACAACCCTAGCCCGATTCCCATCAACGCAACCGTCACAAATTCCCGCCCTAGCCCTTTTACGCCAAATTTCATGATTTTCCAGCCGTTGAGGATTCCGTCAGGAAACGGCCGGTAAAAGACCTTTCCCACCGGTTGCAATTGTTTGGCCAATTCCTCGTTGACGGGCACGCGCATTCCCGTGCTTCCGTTGACCGCTACATAACTCGTCGCTGAAGCGGGCAACAGCGCCACAGGCGCCCAATCCGGGCCATGAAACGCCAGAATGGGCCCGTGATCGCGCTTCCACCACCCAGCCTGCAGCGCGATATCCCGCAACCGGAACCGGGAAGCTTTTGCGATACCGTCCAACTGTCGTCCGGTATCTTGATCGTCGCCGGTATCCGGATGCGGCACAACATCAATGCCCATCGCTTTCCCAACCAGGCGGCATGCCGCCAGAAGTGGCTCGATATCTCCGGAAACGCGAACATCGACAAAATCCTGATACTCTGGGGTCAAAACCGAAGCGATCGCCGCCATCGCCTCTCGTTTGGCGCCCTCTTGGTATTCCGCCTTGGTTTTGAGCCGGTTGTATTCGTCTACAGCCAGGAGGCGTTTGCTGATAAACTCGTTGTTGCAAATGGCCACGTGATAATTGCCGATTCCCTCCTTCAACTTGCCCGCCTGCAGCATCTCCAAAGTCGATTGGCTTTCTACCGCGCAAGCTTCAAAGGCCTCTAACCACGTCGCTGCGGGAATGGGGATGCTGGAACGCGAATTTTCAAAAAACAGCTCCTCCGTCGACAAAAAACTCAATTCTCCCGATCCCGCTTCTATCCAAATTACTCCTTTCCGCGTGCTAATTTTCTCCCCACGGTTCAACTCCACGTTCTCGCCGGCCCGCAACAGATGATCGACCGTAGCGCGGTAGGGAATATCGCGCGAACTCGCCTCCCCAATGCGCGCAATCCAACTATCCAAGCGCTCCACCCAACTTTCCGCCAAATTGCTTGGCACCAGACCGGAAATGTCCGTCCAATTGAATTCAAGCACCTCCGTGTTGGTGCCTCCCACCGCCAAAAAACCGTGTCCGGATCCGAACCGCTTGAAATCGAACCCAAGAATCAAATCGCCTTCATCTACGGACACAAAATGCTCGCGCGAACCGACGGGTTGTTCGCCCTCGAGCGCAACGGTGAAGATATCAATGTGACCTCGCACGATGAGCCATCCTTTGTTTGCGCCGGAGAGCAAAAACGGCTGGTGACCTTCGGAAACATACTGCTTTCCACCGGCGTTACCGACCAACCACTGCGTAATATCTCCAGGCGCCTCTGAAGCAGCCAATGTGGCGGGAATTTCGGATGGATCGTGCATCGTTTTCCTATTCCTGGATCAATTTTGCATAATATCCGCCCTCTTTGTCCTTCAGAGCGTCGTGACGGCCCCGTTCGACAATTTTTCCGCGCTCCATGACGATGATTTCATCGGCATCCCGCACCGTGCTAAGACGGTGGGCTACAATGATACAGGTGCAGCCCCGGCGGCGGACCGCGGCGTCGATGTGTTTCTCCGTCAGGGGGTCCAGGGCGCTGGTTGCCTCGTCCAAAATCAGGATGCTGGGATTTGTGACAAGAGCCCGCGCAATTTCGAGACGTTGGCGCTGACCGCCGCTAAAATTAAGACCGCCTTCCTCCACCTCTCCCGAATATCCACCTTTTCGCGCCACGATGATCTCCTCGATCGCGGCATCGCGGCAAGCCTGCATCACGTAGGCGTCCGGGATGGTGGAATCCCACATCGTGAGGTTTTCGCGAATCGTGCCCTCAAACACAAAAATGTCCTGATCGACCATGCTGATCGAATTTTGGATCAATCGCGGGTCAATTTCTTTGCGCGGGACGCCATCCAATAAAATACGGCCATCCGTAGGGTCGTAGAGGCCGCTCAATACCTTGGCGATGGTCGATTTTCCGCTTCCACTGCCTCCAACGATCGCGATGCGTTGGCCCGGAGCGATGGTTAGATTAAAATCCTCGATCAGCGGTTTTTCCAGGATGCTGTAGCCGAAATCAACCTTTTCAAACTCAATCTGGCCGCTCAGCTTGACTTGACCTTCCAACTGCGCTTGCGGCTTGGTTTGACGCAAAAACTGGGGAGCCTGGTTATAGCGCAAGACATCATCCAACCGGCTCATGTCGCCTTCCAACTCCTGGAGCATGTTGCCAAAATTGACGAACGATTTCACCGGACCGGCAAAGCTGGCGTAGAGCGCTTGGTAGGCTACCAGCATACCCATCGTCATTTCCCCGCGCATCGCCAACCAACCTCCCATCCCCAGGATCGCGGCGGCCGTCAAGGCATCCACGAATGTGGGGATAACGCGGCTGATGTGGCCCAGCAAGGATAATTCCTGCTCGGCCTGGAGCGATTTTGCCTGATAGCCGGACCAACGGGCGAAAAACTCGTTTTCTCCGCCCGTTCCCTTCAATGTTTCGACCATTTGCAAGCCCCCCATCGCCGTCCCCACCAATTTGCCTTCTTCCTGGAGCAATTTGCGGGTGGAATCGGCCCGGCGGCGGCCAAAACCTTTGATGACAGCCACGTTTAACAACGATAGCGCGACACAGCAGAGCGTGAGCTTCACGCTGTATAACATCATCAATCCCAGGAAGAATACGACGAGCACCAGGTTGAGCAGCGTCGTTGCCAGGCGCTCCGCGATGACGTTGGCGACTTTGTCGTTAATTTGCACGCGCGAGCCAATCTCGCCGGCAAACCGTTGGGCAAAAAAGTCGATCGGCAATCGCAAAACGTGGGCAAAAAACCGGCTGGAAGTGGTTAGGGCCAGTTTCGTTTCAAATCGCAGCAAAAAATACTGCTGGAGGAATGTCAGGAACATCATCAACAGGCCGGTCACGCCCATGCCGAGCAACAAAACCTTTACCCAATCGCGATTTTCGCCCACGAGGATTTCATCGATAAAAAACCGCGAAAACGTGGGAATGACCAGGCCCGGCAACACCAGGAACAGCCCACAAAACATCACGTAAAACAAGGCGGACTTGTGCGGTTTTACACGACGGAGCAAGGCTCCTAATATATCAGGACGCTCGCCGCCTTTTTTGAATCCATCGCCCGGATGGACCTTGAGAACCACGCCGGTGAAACTCTTGTCGAATTCATCGTGCGATATCGCCCTGGGCCCGGTCGCCGGATCGTTGATGAACACTTTTTTGCGATCGAAGCCTTCTAACACCACAAAGTGGTTAAAATTCCAAAACAGCATCACCGGCATCTCCAATTCGTATAAATCGGCGACTTCCTGGCGAATTCCCGTGGCCTCCATGTTATACCGGCGGGCGGCTTTGATGATATTGAGCGCCTTGCTGCCATCGCGAGAAACGCCGCATTCAATCCGCAGTTTTTCCAGCGGCACGTAGAGCCCGTAGTGACGCTGGATAATACCCAAAGCCGCCGCGCCGCACTCCACGGCTTCCATCTGGATTAGCGTCGGCGTCCTGGCTCGTTTCGGGAATCGGGATTTGGGGACGGCTGGAGCTTCGGAATCGTTGGCCACGTAGGTTCAGCTTTCTGCGTTAGCCCATGAAAAATTCCTTGAGGTAGGGGATGACGAACTCAATGGGCCGTTTTTCATCCACAATGATGGTCGCAGAGCACGGAGTTCCCGAAAAAACCTCAACCGACGGCCCCTTGCCGGAGGTCCACTCATACTTGCTGAAGGTTGCCTCGTCTTTGTTTAAAAACGCCTCAAACCGCAAGGGCGCGCCTTGCGCGGAAAACTCTTCGACCAGCTTCTGGTTGCCTAAATCCTTCAGCATTCCGGATGGCGTGGCGGGTTGGGTGCGTTTATCGCTAACCTTGCCGACAATGGCTCCAAATTCCTCCTTTTTAACGGTGGATGGAGCAATATGCACCTTGTCGGCGATTTCCACCTTTTTACCCGGTTTGGAGGGCACGTATAATAGCGCGCGCAGCTCTTCATCCAGCCGTTCCAAGCGCAATACCACGTCGCGCTTGGCAACGCGGGAACCTTCCGCCACAACGATGTCGGTAACGCGCCCGCTGAAGGGAGATTTGACGGTCTCAGACTTCTCTTTGTCGCGCGAGGATTTCTTGATTTGCTCGCGAACGTCGTCCAGCTCCTTCTGCCGGTCGCTGCGTTGCTGAAAGATGCGCGTCGCCAGGCGACTTTCCTCAGCATCCAGGCTTGAAAATCGGCTCAAAGCGTCCTGCAGGGCTGCTTCGGCGTTGGCGACTTCCACCTCGGCCCGCTTCAGTTCGGCGCCCGAAACCGCGCCCCGGCTCTTGAGCGTGCGCTTCACGCCGAGATTTCGCCGCGCTTCGGTCAAGGTACGTTCCTTGGCTTTTTGCTCGCTGTCCAGGGAACGGCGCGCCTCGGCAATCCGCACTTTTTCATCCGCCATCTCGGTTTGTTCGGCTTTGCTCAGCGACTCGTTCTGCGCCATCAAGCGATCCAAACGCTGGTTCAGCAAATCCAGATCGAAATCCTGCCCTTCCACGTTAATTCGCGCCAGCGCCTGGTCCGCGTCCACCAAATCGCCCACCTTCACGAGAAACTCGACAATTCGCCCCTCGGTGTTGCTTTCCACCTGCATCAGCGCCCCGCCGGGGATGAGGATTCCCTGCGCCATGACGCGTTCCGGGATTTTGCCGACGATGCTCCAGACGACGACCAATCCGAGCAAAACGCCGCACGCAACCAGCGCCACCCAGCCTTTTGGCGAGGTTACGGCCATCAATTCATCAAGCCGCTCCGGAGAGGATAATTTCTCCAGAGCCGCCTTGCGAAAAGTCTCTTTTTTCTTGCCAAACACGACGCAGAACGCAAAAAAAATTCGCGCAACCACTGAGGCTCCGCGATGAGGAAAATTCAACCAGGAAATTCGAGTCTTTGTGGAAATTAGACGACGCCGGCTTGCTTGTGCCGGTCAAAAATCGCCAAGCAACGTTCGCGCTCTTCGCCGTGGTTCACGATCGGCTCCGGATAACCGGCAGCGACGGAATTTCCCGGCTTCGGCTCGGTGTAAAGTTGCTTGGCCGCCACGCCGTTCAGCTCGGGAACCCAGTGCCGAATGTAGGCGCCGTCCGGATCGTAGCGCTTGGTCTGCGTCCACGGATTTTGGATGCGAAAATACGGCGCGGCGTCCGCCCCAACCCCGGCCGACCACTGCCAACCGCCGTTGTTGCTCGCGATTTCGCCATCGACGAGCCGCTGCATGAAAACTCTCTCGCCCTGGCGCCAATCCACGTGCAAATCCTTGGTCAAAAACATCGCCACGATCATGCGCACGCGGTTGTGCATGAAACCGGTCGCGTTGAGTTCGCGCACGCCGGCGTCGACGATCGGAAACCCCGTTCGGCCCTCGCGCCAGCGCTGAAATTGCTCGCCCGGCTCTTGCCACCGCAGGCCGCGCCACTGCGGATTAAACTCCGTCTCCAGCACCTCCGGCCAATGCGCCAACACGGCCAGGTAAAACTCGCGCCACGCCAGCTCGCCGACGAATTTGCCGAAATTTTCGCGCACAGCGGCGTTTTCAGCCCGCTCCCCGGCATCGATGGCGCGTTGGTAAATTTCGCGAACCGAGAGCAGCCCAAATCGCAAATCCTGGCTCAAGCGCGACGTGGTTTGGCCGAAGGGGCTATCGCGCTGTTCGCCATATTCTGGCAGCGGCCCGGAAAACGCGGCTTTGAGCCGTTTTCGCGCGGCGGCCTCGCCCGGAGGCACGAAATTCGCCGCCGTTTCGGCCAATTTCCAGGTTTTCAGCGTGGGGCAGGGGAGCGAATCGATGTCCGGCGGCGTTTGAAACGATTTCGCCGTTTTGCCGGGGCCAGGTTTGGCCAAAGCGCGCCAATTTCGCGCGTAGGGCGTGTAGACGCGGTAGGGACCGCCGTTTTGGGTCAGCACCTCACCCGGCTCATGGAGGACGCGATCCTTGAACCCGCGCGTTTGCAGGCCTAACTCCGCACCTCGCCGCGCCAGCGCCTTTTCGGTCTCGCGGCCAAAGGGATCGTAGTCGCGGTTGAAAAAAACCGCCTCGGCGCCGATCTCCCGCGCCAGTCGCGGCAATTCCTCCTCCGCCCGGCCGCGGCGAAAAATCAGCCGTGCACCGAAAGCCTCCAAATTCCGCGCCAGAGACTCCAAGCATCCGCAAAGAAACGCCTGGCGCGGCGCTCCCGTCCAAGCGTGCCGGCCGGACCAATTGCTGACGACGTAGGCCGGAATCACCTCCCGAGCCGCGGCGCGCGCGGCATTGAGAGCGGTGTTGTCCGTCAGCCGCAAATCGCGTCGAAACCAAAAAATCGCGCGTTGAAACTCGTGAGCCATGCGCAGTTGTTAGGGCAAAATCGCGCCCCGGTCGACCGCGGAATTCCGCTGCGACTTGCCAGGGTCGCGATCCGCGGTATCGGTCCCAAACCATGACCTTGCACGGCAAAAACCTGATCGGCCCCGGCACGAGCGCCGAAGGCTCCGACACCTTTCGCGGCCGCAACCCGGCAACCGGCGAGGAATTGCCGACCGATTTTCACGAGGCCACGTTCGCGGAAGTCGACCGAGCCATGAAATTGGCCGCGGCGGCGTTTGCTCCTTATCGCCGGCGATCGCCGGAAGATCGGGCCGCGTTTTTGGAGACGATTGCCGATGAAATCGAGAATTTGGGCGACGAATTGCTGAAAATCGCCGATGCCGAGACAGCCCTGGGTTTGCCCCGCCTAACCGGCGAACGCGGCCGCGCCTGTTTCACTGCGCGCTTGTTTGCCGGGATGATTCGCGAAGGCAGTTGGGTGGATGCGCGGATTGAGACGGCGATCCCGGATCGCGAACCGCTTCCCAAGCCGGACGTTAGGCTCATGCACCGGCCCATCGGCCCCGTGGTGGTGTTTGGAGCCAGCAATTTTCCGCTGGCCATCTCCGTGGCCGGGACTGACACAGTTTCCGCGTTAGGCGCGGGTTGTCCCGTGGTCGTCAAGGCACATCCGGCCCATCCGGCGACGTGTGAGCTGATCGCCGGCGCCATCATCAACGCGGCGGAAAAATGCGGCATGCCCACGAACGTTTTTGCGCTGATTCACGGGCGAACCCACGAAACCGGCACGGCCCTGGTGGAGCACGAAAAAACCGAGGCTGTCGCGTTCACCGGTTCGCTGGCCGGCGGACGCGCGTTGTTCGATTGCGCGAATCGCCGGCCGCGCCCCATCCCGGTTTACGCGGAAATGGGGAGCGTGAACCCGGTTTTTCTGCTGCCCGGGGCCTTGCGCGAGCGTTCCGCCCAAATCGCCGAAGGCTTCGTCGGCTCGCTGACGATGGGCACGGGCCAGTTTTGCACGAACCCCGCGTTGGTCCTGGGATTTGAGGGGACGGAGCTAACCAGCTTCGTAAGCGACGCCGCCGGCCGCGCCAGCCAGGTTCCGCCGGCCACCATGCTTCACGCGGGCATCCATCACGCGTTTTGCGAGGGCATCGCGCGAATTCGCGGGCTCGAAGGGCTGGAGGTCGCCGGCGAGGCTCCGGGCGCCGAAGCCGAAAAATCGCAGGCCGCCGCCATTTTGTTCCAAGCCGGCATCGAGCGCTATTTTCAGCACGAAACCACGCTCAAGCAGGAAATCTTCGGTCCGTCGTCGGTGGTGCTCAATTGCCGCGAAAAGGCCGAAATGCTGCGTTTTGCCGATCGCATGGAAGGCAGCCTCAGCGCCACCATCCACGGCACGGATCAGGATTTGGCGGAAAACCGGGAATTGCTCGAAATCCTGGAATCGCGCACCGGGCGGCTCATTTTCAATGGCTTCCCCACCGGGTTGGAAGTTTGCACGGCCATGCATCACGGCGGCCCCTATCCCGCCACGACCCACCACCACTTCACCAGCGTGGGGACCAACGCGATCTACCGCTTCGTCCGGCCGGTCTGCTTCCAGGATTTCCCACAATCCGCGTTACCCGAGGAATTGCGCGATGGCAATTCGCGGGGGATTCGGCGCATGGTTGATGGTGGTTGGGAGTAGGGCCGATTTCGGGCAGATTCGAGTGATTCCCACCCATGCAGAATTCGCGCATGACAAACGCCCAAGTCCGCCTAGAGTCCGCGCCCAAATCCCCGACGAACTAGCGATACACCACAAATCGACCCAAATCTGATGGCTACCAAATACGTTTACTCCTTCTCTCCCTCCGGCTCCGACGGCAACGGCTCGCAGAAGCCTCTGCTCGGCGGCAAGGGCGCGAACCTCGCGGAAATGTGCAACATCGGCCTGCCCGTCCCCGCCGGATTCACCATGAGCACCGAGGTCTGCACCGAATACTACAAAAATGACAAAAATTATCCCCCGGAACTCGATGGCCAGGTCAAAGACGCGGTAGCCAAGCTGGAAAACGATCTCGGCAAGAAATTCGGCGATCCCACCAACCCGCTGCTCGTCTCCGTCCGCTCCGGCGCGCGCGAATCCATGCCCGGCATGATGGACACCATCCTGAACCTCGGCATCAACGATTCCGTGGTCGATGGACTGGCCAAAAAGACCGGCAACGAGCGTTTCGCCTGGGATTCGTACCGCCGTTTCCTCCAAATGTACGGCGACGTGGTCATGGGCGTCCAGGCGCGCCAAGGCGAGGATCACGAACCGTTTGAAACGGTGATCGACGGCTTGAAAGGGGAACTCGGCGTCAAGGAAGACAACGATTTGACCGCGGAAAATCTCAAGGAACTGGTTAGCCGGTTCAAGGCGCTCATCAAGGAACGCACCGGCGCCGAATTCCCGGAAGATCCCATGGCGCAGCTCTGGGGCGCGGCCGGCGCGGTGTTCGGCTCCTGGATGAATGATCGCGCGATCGTCTACCGCCGCAAATACGACATCCCCGCCGAGTGGGGCACCGCGGTAAACGTCCAGGCGATGGTCTTCGGCAATAGCGGCGACACTTCCGGAACCGGCGTCGCCTTCACCCGCGACCCCGCCAACGGCGAGAAGGTTTTCTACGGCGAATACCTCATGAACGCCCAGGGCGAGGACGTCGTCGCCGGCGTTCGCACGCCCAAACACCTCTCCGAAATGGAGCAAGACATGCCGGAGAGCTACAAGCAACTCGGCGATGTGTTCCACAAGCTGGAAGCCCACTTCAAAGACGTGCAGGACGTCGAGTTTACCGTGGAGGAAGGCAAGCTTTACATGCTGCAAACCCGCAACGGCAAACGCACCGGCTTAGCTGCGTTGAACATCGCCACGGACATGATCGACGAGGGTCTGGTGGACGAAAACAAGGGCTACGGGCGCATTCCCGCCGATGATTTGGAGCAACTGCTGGCCCCGATTTTCGACGCCGACGCCGAAGCCGCCGCCAAGACCATCGGCACGGGTCTGCCCGCGGGTCCCGGCGCTGCCACCGGCAAAATCTACTTCAACGCCGCCGACGCCGTGACCGCATCGGAGAAAGGCGATCCCGTCGTTTTGGTTCGCGTCGAAACCTCGCCCGAGGACCTGCGCGGCATGATCGCGGCCAAGGGAATTCTCACCTCGCGCGGCGGTTCCTCCTCGCACGCGGCCCTCGTAGCGCGGCAAATGGGCAAAGTCTGCATCTGCGGCGCAACCGGCGTGCAGATCGACTACGAAGCCAAAACCGTCACCGCCGGCGGCGTCACCCTGAAGGAAGGCGAAGACATTTCCATCAATGGCACCACCGGCAACATCTACGCCGGCAGCATCGAAACCGCGCCGTCGGAGATTATCCAGGTGCTGGTCGATAAAACACTCGATCCCGGCGAATCCGAGCTTTACGCGCGTTGGGACCGGCTCATGGCTTGGTGCGACAAAACGCGCAAACTCGGCGTCCGCACCAATTCGGACGACCCCGAGCAGGTGAAGCGCGCCATCGGTTTCGGCGCCGAAGGCATCGGCCTGACCCGCACCGAGCACATGTTCTTCGAAGGCGACCGAATCGACTCCGTGCGCGAGATGATTTTGGCCGAAACGCTCGAAGCGCGCCAAGCCGCCCTGGCGAAGCTGCTTCCCTTCCAACGCGAAGACTTTACCGGCATCTTCGAAGCGCTCGAAGGCCGCCCGGCCACGATTCGTCTGCTCGACCCGCCCTTGCACGAATTCCTCCCGCACACCGACGAGCAAAAATCCGACCTCAGCGGCAAAATCGGCGTCAGCGTGGAAAAAATCAACGAACGCTGCGATGCGTTGCACGAGTTCAACCCCATGCTCGGTCACCGAGGCTGCCGGTTAGGCATCGTCTACCCGGAAATCACCGAAATGCAGGCCCGCGCCATTTTCGAAGCCGCCGCCGAGGTGAAATCCAAAGGCATCGAGGTGCATCCGGAAGTGATGGTTCCGTTAGTCGGTTACAAGCGCGAATTGGAGCTGCAATCCGAAGTCATCCACCGCGTCGCGGCTGAGGTGAAGAAGGAAAAGGGCGTCGAATTCGACTACCAGGTCGGCACGATGATCGAATTGCCGCGCGCCGCGTTAACCGCGAACGAAATCGCGGAAGTCGCGGACTTCTTCAGCTTCGGCACCAACGATTTGACCCAAACCTGCCTTGGTTTGTCGCGCGACGATTCGGCTGGATTCATGGGCGATTACCAGGAAAACGATGTCTTCGCTAAAAACCCGTTCGCCGCCATCGACCAAGACGGCGTAGGTCAGTTCGTTGCAAATGGGTGCGGATCGCGGCCGCAGCACGAAGCCTGACCTAAAGCTCGGAATTTGCGGCGAGCATGGTGGTGAGCCGAGCTCGGTGAAGTTCTGCCACCGTGCTGGACTCAACTACGTGAGTTGCTCTCCGTTTCGGATTCCGATTGCTCGGATGGCGGCTGCTCAGGCGGTTTTGGAGGAGAAGAACTCCTAACCGTTTGGCGGTATCGTAGCGGAATCCGTGAGGATTTCGACTGCGTTTTGAATTTAGAAGCCCTGGCGACGTTGGTCGTCAGGGCTTTTTGTATGTCTTCTTCGTCACGGTAGGTATTTTTTCAGAAGAAATACGACTAGGGCAGTACAAAACAAGAGCACCGAAGGAATCATGGAAAAACAAGCTAGCCTAAGGAACTCCGTAAAATCTGTTTCCATATAGGGTGCCGAATAGCGTCCCGTAAATCCAAACGCGCACAGAATTGGCACCACATGAAATACCCACGAACACGGAGACCAGGCCAAGTGAGCTGTATAAAATGACATGAATAGAGCTAGCAACCCAGCCAGTGTGGAAAAGATCAGTATTCCAAAAAACAAATTAGAAGCTGCTGCGAAGTTGCCCCAAGCAACAAAAATCGCACCATCAATCCCAAAATAAGCTGGAATATTGCGTGCTTCTTGGCGATCGGTCCTCTTTGAATTTCATCAGGGTCATCCCTTTTTTCACAGAGCCCGCTTTCAATTTCCTCGATCTTTAGGCGAGCGTCCTTCACATATTTTCCGCTAGGGAATTTTGACAAATAATCCTCAAGTTGAGCAATGGTAGGGTATCTTCCGACATTCGACCAAGTTGTCTTATCTAGCCTATCCAGGATTATTCTTGCTTCGCGGGAAAACTTCCCGACTGGGAACTCATCCAGAAACGCCCGCAATTCCACAGGCTCTAACGTTTTGTTGCTCAATGAATCCCAAAGCAAAGTTTCTAGTTTGAAGCGAGCGGAGTCTGGGAGATTCCGTCCGGGAACTGGGAAAGGTGACTGCGAAAGAGTTCTGGATCTGGGGAATTCTTTATTTTGTCCCAGTTGGACAGTTCTTCGGCTTTCGTGTCCTGCTTCAGTCGGAATCGGACAACAGCCGCTTTGAATTAAGGGAATGCTCCGGACATCCAAACCATCCACATGTCCAAACAAAAGCGTAAACGATACAGCCCCGAAGACAAGGTCCGAATCCTGCGCCTTCACCTCCTCGAAAAGAAACCGATCTCCGAAGTCTGCACTGAACACGGCATCGCGCCCTCCCAGTTTTACACCTGGCAGAACCAGTTCTTTGAGAAAGGCAGCGCCGCCTTCGCCCCGGCCGGGAACAAACGCGGCATCAACGCCCAAAAAGCCAGAATCGAGCAACTCGAAGCCAAGCTCGCCAAGAAAAACGAGGTTTGAGCGAAGCCGTCGAAGCGCTCATCGAGGCAAAAAAGCTCTCTGGGGATCGCTGAACACCGGCTGGGTCGCCCCGAAACTGCGCGACGAAATCGTCGACTTCATAGGGCATTGGCACCAGCGGGCCGAGTTGAGCGTGAGCCGGCTCGTCCGCTGGTGCGGCATCACTCGTTCCCGGTATTATGATTGGAAAGAGCGCCGCGGCCTGCCTAACTATCATAACTCAACGATCCCCCGCGAACACTGGCTGCTTAGTTGGGAAAAGCAGGCCATTATCGATTACGCCGGCCAACATCCCGGCGAAGGCTACCGCCGCCTGACCTACATGATGCTGGATGCGGACATCGTCGCCGTTAGTCCATCCAGCGTCTATCGCGTGCTCAAAGCGGCAAGTATAATGCGCGTTCGCGGCTTTAAGGCGAGCAAGAAAGGTAGTGGTTTCGATCAGCCCCTGGAGCCGCACGATCACTGGCACACCGACTTTGCCTACCTCAAGCTGGCAGGCACGTTCTACTTCCTGGTCAGTGTGTTGGATGGCTGCAGCCGGGCGATTTTGAGCTGGAACATCGGCGAAACAATGAGCGAGGCCGACGCCGAAATCGTATTACAACAAGCGCGGGAACAATACCCAAAAGCCAAGCCGCGAATCATTAGTGATAACGGCCCTCAATCGTGGCCAAGGAATTCAAGGAATTCGTGCGCCTATGCGAGATGACGCATGTGAGGACCTCGCCCTACTATCCACAGTCCAACGGCAAGATCGAACGCTGGCATCGCAACCTGAAGGAGGAGTGTGTTCGCCCAACCTCGCCGCAGAGCCAGGAAGATGCCAATCGAGTGGTGGGCGAATTTGTGCGTGCTTACAACAGCGAGCGCCTGCACGGAGCGATCGGCTACATCACGCCGTACGACCGGTTGGCGGGCCGTCACAAGGCGATTTTCGCCGAACGCAAGGTGAAGTTGGAGACCGCGCGCAAGAATCGGATGGCCGAGTTTGCGAAAATGGGTGAGTTGGCTCAAGCGGCCTGAGAAAAGGAAAAGGTCAGCGAGCACGTGCCCGCCGACTAGGGGCAACCGTCGGTCGCCACGCCCGGTTATCCCTCGGAAGGTTGCTCTCCAGCAGCGCCCTCGTCCGTTTCACCGGGTAAGCGAACATGGCATCAAACCGAGGAGAGGACAACTAGAGGGAGCCTCCATGCCTCAAAAAACTCATGCGCAGCCCGTGCGCGGAGCCCGGAATCGTTCCGAAACTGAATGCGTGCTTGACGGGGCGACGCCTCTCGGCGACTCAGATGCTTCAACCAAAACTAACCACCGAAGATTCTCTTAACTCGGACCCTCGATTGTCCGATTCACGCTGAACCAGTACACGACTATGGATCCTGACATTGAAAAAGCCCTGAAGATTCGTCTCGCCGCAGGCGAAATCTCCGAGGACGAATATGATCGGTTATTGCAAAAAATTCACGGCGAAAACCAAAACACGGCAAATAAGATTCTCAGTGGGAAGACTAAAAATTCGCCCTTGTCAATGATGAAGGCACCAGTACGGGGAATTTTCAAAGCGGGGAGTTTCGCTGGGAAGTGTATGGACTGGAGTCAAGTCCCTTTGTTCGCATTGTTTGTGACTGGGATCAGTTTTTTGGTGGGCGTGCTAATTTCCGTAGGATTCGGAATTGAATTTCACTACAATTCAGGATCAGTCCCTCGGTTTTTCATATTAACGTTCGGAGTGTTATACCTTTTTTTTGGGTGGATATATTTAGCAGCAGTTTGGGCCGATATTCTTCAACGTGATCGCGAGGATCCGCTTTTCGACAAATTCAGTGTTAAGAATGCAGTTCAAGCGACGTTAATAGGTGCATCCGGCTTTTTGCCATGGCTTTTCTTTTTGGCATGGGACTATAGTCGAAGCTGGAGATCAATATCAGTTTGTTTACTAGTAGGATTTCTTTTTGTATCAATTCTCGGCATTGTTTCAATCAGCCTCGCGGCATTCAGTCGTTCAACTTACTTGCGCTTAAAACGTTGGGCGTTTGACCGAAACGATTCGGTCGATGAATGACGGATGACGGCCACCCGCCTCCTACTCAAACAAGTCGCTGTGCGAACCAGTCCGCACCAACATCAAGGTTTCCTCATCCGGCAATTGGTAGATCAAGAGCCAATCGCCCGCCAGATGGCACTCCCGGAAATCCTTCCAATTCCCCTTCAGCGCATGATCGCGTAGATTCGCAGGCAGTGGGAGATCGTTCGCTAGTAGCCGAATCACTTCGGTGAGTTTCGCCAAATCCAACCCACTTTTCTTGACTCGCTTGAAGTCGCGTTTGAACTGGGAGGTGCGAACGATTTCTCGCATGATGCTTAGTCGTTCAGGTCATCCAACAACGCCTCGACTGATTGAAAGCGCGGTAAATCCGCAGCCGGTTCCACCATCGCCTCTCGGGTCGCAGCATTTGGCGTGGGATCATCCACCAAGACCGTGAGAACCGCTCTTGCCGGGCCTTCCACCGGCTCCGAAAGCAACACGGAACCATCCTCTTCGATGGTGGCGTCGATCGTTCTTAGGGTTGCTGACATGACTCCAAGTTAGTTCGGTTCGAAGGGATGTCCAACCTTCATTTTTTGGCATCAGCCTGTCCCGGCGAATTCGCTTGCTCGATCAAGCCTTTCAACGCCACCGGTGCTGGCAAGGGTAGACGTCATCCTGGTTCCGCGTCGAAACCTCGCCCGAGGACCTGCGCGGCATGATCGCGGCCAAGGGAATTCTCACCTCGCGCGGCGGTTCCTCCTCCCACGCGGCCCTGGTGGCGCGGCAAAATGGGTAAAGTCTGCATCTGCGGCGCCACCGGCGTGCAGAAGCGGGATTTGAGCGGAAAAATCGGCATCAGCGTGAAAAAAGACAACGAACGCTGCGATGCGCTGCACGAATTCAACCCGATGCTTGGACACCGAGGTTGCCGCTTAGGCATCGTCTACCCGGAAATTACCGAAATGCTGGGAAGTCTGAAGTTTTCAGTTTCAAGTTTTAAGCCAAGTCTGCCGCGAATTGGAGCTGCAATCCGAAGTCATCCACCGCGTCGCCGCCGAGGTGAAAAAGGAAAAAGGCGTCGAATTCGACTACCAAGTCGGCACCATGATCGAACTTCCCCGCGCTGCCCTAACTGCGAATGAAATTGCCGAAGTCGCCGATTTCTTCAGCTTCGGCACGAATGATTTGACCCAAACCTGCCTCGGTTTGTCGCGCGATGACAGCGCTGGATTCATGGGCGATTACCAAGAAAACGACGTCTTCGCCAAAAACCCCTTCGCCGCGATTGATCAAGACGGCGTGGGTCAGTTGGTTCAAATGGGCGCCGACCGCGGCCGCAGCACCAAGCCTGACCTGAAGCTCGGAATTTGCGGCGAGCATGGTGGTGAGCCGAGCTCGGTGAAGTTCTGCCACCGCGCGGGGCTGAACTACGTCAGCTGCTCTCCGTTCCGCATTCCGATTGCCCGGATGGCGGCGGCGCAGGCGGTTTTGGAGGAGAAGAACTCCTAACGGTTTTGGCGTAGCGGAATTTGCTAAAAATTCCAACCGTTTTGAATTTGGAAGCCCTGGCGACTTTGGTCGTCAGGGCTTTTTTTGCAATTTGGCCCACTCAATCTAGCTTGGATTAATGTCCGCCCGCGATTTCTACCACGATTTGGTCTCCGATGCCCTGAAAGCTGAAGGCTGGAAGATCACACACGATCCGTACCATTTGCCGTCTGGACGGAAAAACTTGTTCGTCGATCTCGGTGCAGAAACCCTGGTCGCCGCTGAATGCGAAGGCCGCAAAATCGCTGTCGAAATCAAAAGCTTTCAAGGCCAATCCAATGTGGCCGACTTGGAGTCGGCACTGGGCCAGTACTTTCTTTACGATCCGCTCCTCGAAATTCACGAACCAGACCGCGAACTCTACCTGGCGATACCGCGAGAAGCGTTTGCCGACCTCTTCGAAGAACCCATTGGCCAAGCCTTGTTGAACAAATACGATCTTAGGTTGATAGTGTATCATACCGACTCACCCAAGATTTGGAAATGGATGCCCAAACACTAGATCACTGGCGCGACATCATCATCCGCCATCTCGATCCCATCGCCGCAATCGAATACCCGGAAGTGTTCGATCGCGAAAATCGGCTGGTTATTGATCGCGAGCGCGATGAATACATGGTCGTGACCATGGGCTGGGAGGAGAAATTCCGCCGGGTTCACGGTTGCTTAGTTCATGTGGAAATCCGGGGTGACAAGGTTTGGATTCAAACAGATGGCACAGAGAATGGGATCGCCTCAGACTTGGTGGAAGCGGGAATACCGCGAGAGAACATTGTTTTGGGATACAAAACAATTGAGCGAAGGCAAATGACGGGGTTCGCGGCAGCATGATTCGACGACGGATGAGGTGAAGAAGGAAAAAGGCGTCGAGTTCGACCAACGACCTGACCCTGACCTGCCTCGGTCTCTCGCGTTACGACAGTGCTGGCTTCATGGGCTTTTTGTGTTTTGCCAAATCGCAAAAAATGACGCAATTTGAACGATGAGTCTCGCCGAACTAGAAACCGCCGTATTGAAACTGCCGCAAGACGAGCGCCTTCAAATTGCAGACAAAATCTGGGATCAAATCACTCCTGAGAGCGGGGATGACGCCGAATTGATTGGCGATCTGAAGACTCGAATGGATAGCGAGGAGATTGACGGCGACTCCGCCATCGAAGCAGTTCGAAATCGCCATCGCGGGTGAGGTGGGTTTTCAAAAAGGAAGCGCGGGATGAGTTTCGCGTGGCGTATGAGTGGTATGACGAAGTCTCAAAGCTGGCGACGCATTCATCGAAGAATTCAACGCCGCCATCGAGGAGATCTGCGAAAATCCACAACGATGGCCGCCATTTTACGTCGAAATCATCCTCGAACCATGATCAACAACGAAACTGAACTCCAAGCCACCCTCAAGCGAATCTCTCGCTTTCATGCGCAGGTCAGCCAATTGCGGGAAGTGGAAACCAACCCGAAAAACTATCGCGCCTCGGTCAGCGGATTTCTCGCAGAGATCGACAGGATGCAGCTTGAGGTGCAGGAGTATTTTTCGCTTCTTCCCGCGGAGTTGGCTGAAATCGGCGGGGGACAATAACTCCGTTCAGATTTCGATCACCTCTCCCCGCCCTTCCAGTGCGGCTCGAACCATTTCGATATCTTGGAACGGGCTTGCCGCGACCAGTTCTCCAAGACCCCTGGTTCCGGCCAAAATGAGGTTCTCATCATCTCTCTCTATCCCCAACCGAATGGTTTCGCAGTGCCGGTCGAGCACCGCCTTCCTCTCTTCGAAAATCAGTCCAAACACTTCATTCAGCAGTCCGTAACGTTGGCGAATCTCAGCCATCAACACCTGAGTTTCAGATTCAATTTTGGCAATCTCCTCCGCAGCATTCAAGTGCCGTTCGTGAGCCTCAACCAATTTGTCCGCAAAGCTCAAAATGTTCGCCATCGGCATGATCTTGGACGCATTGTCCAGGCCATTCATCATCTTGGTAATATCGTGAGGATTCATGGAGTCAGAGTAGTTTGCCAGTTTCGTCCACGAGCTTGCGATCGAGCATTTTTGCAATCTCACACGCCGTTTCACCCAAGGAGCGGATTCGGTTCACATCACGTTGCGAAAAATAGGAACCTCCGAGCATTTTGCGGAGGGACTTCCAGATTCTAACGAACACGTTCGGCCAAATTTTGCGTTCGGCTTCTGCAAATTGGTGCTCGAATCCTTCTTGCGCCGTCCGCACTGCCTCGGCCATCTCCTTGGCGCGCGCATCGAGCAAATTCAAGGTTAGGATGGATTCCTGAACCGCCGCCGTCGCCTCCACGATTCGTTTGGTTTCGTCTTTGATTTTCGAAATTTTTCGAGACGCCATCGCATGGCTCATTCCCGCGGCAACCGCTGCGGCAGGAACAAATGCGATCGACGCCAGGACCGTCGATCCCGCGGCCATTGAACCTCCTCCCAACCAGGCAAGCGTCGCATTGGTAGCGGCGGCTCCGGACAATGTAGAGATCGCAGTGCCAGTTCCGGCCGCGCCAAAGGTTTGGACCAAGGCCCAAGCCCCCATCGCCGCGCCCGCACCACCTGCTCCTCCTTGAGCCAAGTTCCACGCGTTTTCAAATGCGCCAATGGAATCGTCGATGTCCTGGATTCGTTTCACCGGTTCCTGCAGAGATTCTGAAATGTTCACGTCGCCAAATCGCCGGTCTTTTGCCCGCAGTTTTTCGGAGAAACGGTTGATTCGTTTGATGGACTTCAAAGCATCTTGTTTTGCGGCGACCAGCGATTCGAGGGAATCGGTAACCTCGCTCCATCGGGATTTCGCGGATTCCTCGAGTCTTTTCAGCTTCCGGAGTTCCGATTGGTGCTCTTCAGCCGCGGTTTTGATGCGACCGGACGCTCCGAATGAAACGATGTTTTGGACTATCTCGCCTACAGAAGCCATGGATGAAATTGTGAACGTCGGTGCTTCGGGATTCAAGTCTTCCAACTGAGAAAGTTTTGGTTTTTCGTTGTGCTGCTGTGTCAATCCTACCGCGTCGCGGCTGAGGTGAAGAAGGAAAAAGGCATGGAATTCGACTACCAAGTCGGCACGATGATCGAACTACCACGCGCAGCTCTCACCGCGAACGAAACCGCGGAAGTCGCCGACTTCTCAGCTTCGGCGCCAACGATTTGACCCAAACCGGCCTCGGCCTCAGCCGTGACGACAGTGCCGGATTCATGGGCGACTACCAGGAAAACGACGTCTTCGCCAAAAACCCGTTCGCCGCGATCGACCAGGATGGCGTTGGTCAATTGGTGCAGATGGGCGCGGATCGTGGCCGCAGCACCAAGCCTGATCTCAAACTCGGCATCTGCGGTGAGCACGGTGGTGAGCCAAGTTCGGTGAAGTTCTGCCATCGCGCGGAGCTGAACTACGTGAGTTGCTCTCCGTTCCGGATTCCCATCGCCCAGATAGCGGCAGCGCAGGCGGTTTTGGAGAAGGGGAATAACATGTAGGAGTGTGAGTTGGTCATCCTGTTGCAAATACCACGAATCTGCCGCTACTCTGAGCTATGAATGTCGCCGAATTGGAAACTGCAGTTTGGGATCAAATCCCCTGAAAACGAAGAGGACGCGGAGTTACTCAAATCGTGATCGGAAGCCCTAACCTCTCCTGCTCCTGCCGGACGATCGCTTTTGCCGCCCCGCTCTCGCCAGCTTCTGTCAGTTCCTCTTCCATCATTGCTGCCATGGCCTCGGGAGAAGCGTATTTTACCGCGCTTTTCCGGGCATACTCATCAAACTGCTCGGCTTTTTGAAGTAGGACGCTCCGAATTTTCTCGTCCACTGAGTTTTGGTTCAACAGCCGATGCACCTGAACGCGCCGGGCCTGTCCCATCCTGTGGCAACGCGCGATCGCCTGATCTTCGGTCGATGGCTTCCACTGCGGCTCCGCAATGATCACCACCGATGCAGCTTGAATATTCAACCCCACACCTCCCGCTTGAATTTGACTCACCAAAAGCGCAGATTTCGGGAAATCAGTGAATTCCTGAATCAATTCGTGCCTGGCCGAAGGCGAAAGCGCCCCTGTTAGTGGCCCGAAAACTCTTCCGGGCGCGGCTGCGGCGATCGTTTCCAGAACATCGAGGAAGAAGGAAAACGCAATCGCCTTGAGCCCGCATTCTTTAGCTGCTTCCACAATTTCGACCAACCGGGCCAACTTGGCGGAATCGCTGGCATTCCCGGCTTGAAAAGCAGCCCGGCGCATCGGCATCAAATGGCCCGAGGCAGTTGCTTCGCGATAGTAAGCGTGATCTGTTTCGGTAAATTCCACCCAATCTTCCACTTCGATTTTTTGGGGCAATTCATGCAGCACATCTTCCTGATTTCGACGCAGGTAGACCGGAGCTACCTTCTGCCGAAACACCTTCGATCCCGCCATCCCCGTCATTGAATCCAGGCGCTGTGCTACCTCCGGCTGCAAATAATTCACCAATGCCTGAAATTCCTCCACCCGATTCTCCATCGGCGTTCCTGTCAGAAACAAAACGTACTCTGCCTTTTCGAATTGCAAGGCCAAAGCCTTGGCGCGTTTCGTGGCCGGGTTCTTCACATAGTGAGCCTCGTCAACCACAGCTGCCGTGGGCGGTGCTATGTTTTCGAAATCCAGCGTGCGCAGGGTGTCGAAGGTGGTCAGCAACAACCCTCCACGTTTCGACCAATCGTCCAAGACAGCTTGCTTGTCTCGTCCGTGCGCCCGGGTGCTGGAGAACCGTGTGTGCCTGGCGATCTCATGCTCCCAATTCGCCAAAACACTCGCCGGCGTCACGATCAGAATGTGCGTCGCTCCGCCTGCCTTGATGTGAGCGATAAATCCTAACGCTTCCACCGTTTTTCCCAGCCCCATCTCGTCTCCCAAAATGACACGCCGCTGCACGAGGGCGAATTTCATGCCGAACTTCTGATACATCCGGGGTGAAACCGCTAGTCCCTCCAGATTCAGCTCCAACGCTTCGGCGCGTCGCGCGATATCCAGAGGGACGAATCCCTGGATCGCCTCCACCTCCTCTTTCGGCGCCTGGTAGATTTTTTCCAGCAGCGCGTAATAGTCCGCTGCCCGGCGCTCGAAATCGGCCCACAATTTGGCGTCATCCCACCCCGGTTCATCCAGCTTTTTGCGAGCCTGCTGCAACTCGTGTTGAAAACTCCGGAAGGGGTGGGATGCCAGGACTGAATCCAGTTGTGACATTGCATTGCCCGCCTCCTTCCATGCGTTGCCCCAATAAAACAGCCGTTTCCAGCGGCTCGCCGTTGGCTTTGCTTTTTCCACCAACGAATCCAAGCGCCCAACTCGTTTGGCGAAGCGTTTTCGAGAGTCATCGCTCAGCACCTGCCCGGCCACTTCTATCGCCCGCAATCGCCTCAACAACCGTGACGCCTCCCCAACGCGGTGGTCCGGATCAAATTTCACCTGAATCGCTTTCATCCGCTCGCTTTTCACCAACAATGCCACGCTGCGGGCTTTGCCAGCCATTGCTTCGCCAACCCAATGAATCCTGCCCAGTTCCCAGTCGCTCGCCTTGGCAATTTGGGACGCATTCGCGTAGCCGCTCGTTTCGATCAGACCCCAGCGGATGCTCTCCCCTCGCGAGGCTTTTTTCAACTGTGCGACGGTTACCTCCTCCAGTTGGCGGTGCACCAAATACTCCTGAAGCTCGCGCAGCGCCGCACGGGCTTGAGGCTGGAGTTCGTCCACCCGTTGTTTCAGTTCCCTGGCCGAATCAACCGCTTTCTGCGCGATTTCGATGGAGGCGGCATTGTCGGCAATCGTTCCCATTGCCCTGAGAGATTTGCACCTTGCGAGAGCAGCAACAAGTAGATTTGAAGTGACTTGTCTCGAGACGGAATACAAACGAAATCGACAAAATCGCCAACCTCATCATCTTCGGCGCCAACAATTTTGACCCAAACCTGCCTCGGTTTGTCGCATGATCCCGCAGATTGGCCGGCAGCGCGATCGTTGGCCGGAGCCGAATCACCTCGGTGAGTTTGGTCAGATCCAGCCCGCTTTTCTTCACCCGCTTGAAGTCGCGTTTGAACTGGGAAGTCCGAACGATTTCACGCATGGGAATTAATCGCTTAAGTCTTCCATCAGCGCCTCCACCGACTGAAACAGCGGTAAATCGGTCACTGGTTCTTCCATTGCTTCACGCGTCGAGGCATTCGGCTTCGGATCATCGACCAAAACCGTGAGAAACGCTCTCGCCGGACCTTCCACCGGCTCGGAAAGCAAAACCGACCCATCCTCTTCGAATTGTGGCGTCGATGGTTTTCAAGGTTGCTGACATGGTTTGAAGCTAGTCCCTTTCGTCGGAATGTCCAAGCCTCAAATTTGTGCTTCGGCCTGACCCGCACCGAGCACATGTACTTCGAAGGCGACCGCATTGATTCGGTCCGCGAGATGATTCTCGCCGAAACGCTCGAAGCCCGCAAAGCGGCCTTGGCCAAGCTCCTTCCCGTTCAGCGCGAAGACTTCACCGGCATTTTCGAGGCTCGCGACGGCCGACCGGGCACAATTCGTCTCCTCGACCCACCCTTGCACGAATTCCTCCCGCACACCGATGAGCAAAAATCCGATCTTAGCGGCAAAAATCGGCGTCAGCGTGGAAAAAATCAACGAACGCTGTGAGGCGGTGCACGAATTCAACCTGGAGAAGTCAAAAGTTTTCAGTTTCAGGTTTTAAGCAAAAGAATCACAGGTGACGCTGACGCGGAAATAACTTGGCAGGCAGACTGACGCTCCCCCAACATGGCGGGATGCAGTGCGAGCGGAAACCAAGGCCGTCGTTACTTTGGTGATTACGTACCCGTTTTTAAGCATGGTCCCGACTTTTCGCGGGCTGGTTCCTGGTGAAGCGCAGGGCTTTGCAGCTTTGCGCTATCCCGTTTGGAAGTCTGCTATTTGTTCGAAAAGCCGGTCCGCTCGCACTGCGATTTTCAGTTCAAACGAAATTCAACATGGCCAAGAAATCGCAAAAGAAAAAGACCAAAAAGACCAAAACCCAAAAAACGCTTCTCAACCAAGTGTGCAATCCCGACGCTGCCGGCATCGACGTCGGCGCTGAAGAAATCGTCCTGGCAGTGCCCGCAGATCGCGACCCCGAAGCGGTTCGCACCTTCGGCACCTTCAACGAAGACCTGCGCGAAGCAGTGCAATGGCTCAAGCAATGCTCCATTACCACCGTGGCCATGGAAAGCACGGGCAACTACTGGGTCACCCTCTACCAAGTGCTCGAGGAAAACGGCATCGAATGCTTCGTCGTCAACGCCCGCCACCTCAAATCAGTCCCCGGGCGCAAGAGCGACGTCCAGGACGCGCAATGGATCCAGCGCCTGCATACCGCGGGGTTGCTGCGCAAATCCTTCGTCCCGGACCAAGAAGTGCTCGGCATGCGCTTTTTGCACCGCCAGCGCCAGGAGCTGATTCGCGGCGGATGCCAGGCCATCTTGCACATGCAAAAAGTGTTGACCGAGATGAACGTGCAACTGCACCACGTGATCAGCGACATTGACGGAGTCAGCGGGCGGCGCATCATCGAAGCGATCATCGCCGGCCAGCGCGATCCGGTTTACCTGGAGAGCCTGCGCGACGGACGTTGCAAGACGCCGAAACAAACCGTGATCAAGGCCTTGGACGGCAACTTTCGCCAGGAATACGTTCTATCCCTCCAGCTGGCCTATCAGCGCTGGAAGCAGCTTCACGAGCAAATCGAAGCGATCGAACAGGAGCTCTCCCAATTGATGGCGGCCTACCAAAAGCGCGAAGAACCCAAGCCCGAAGGCCGTTGTTACGCGTTGCAGAACGCAGATTCGGACTCGGCGCCTTCAAGCCCGGCGAGTCTGCCCGTAGCCGGGAGCGTGAGCGCGCGCAAACAAGCCACCAAGCACGAGCCATGCTTCGACATCCGGGGCGAAGCCGCGCGCATTTACGGGACCGACTTGAGCCTCATCCCCGGAGTCTCCAGCGGATTGCTCAGCACGCTGATCTGTGAGATTGGGGGAGGCGATGCGTTTCGGGAGCGCTTCAGCAGTAGCCAGCACTTCACTTCGTGGCTGGGGCTCTGTCCGGACAACCGGATTTCGGGCAGCAAACCGTTAGGCCGGGCCAAAACACGGCGGATCAAGAGCCGCATCTCCGATCAACTTCGGATGTGCGCGATGACGCTGTGGCGCAGCGACAACGCACTGGGCAACTTCTGCCGGCGAATGAAGGCGAAGCTGGGCAAAGCCGAAGGAATCTCGGCAACCGCGCACAAGATGGCCCGAATCATCTATGCGCTGATCACCACCCAACGCAGCTACGAAGAGGAGGTGGTGAGTAAGGTTCCGGAGGCGGTGCTGAAACGCCGAATCAAGAACCTCGAAAAACAGGCCGAAAACCTTGGATATCAACTCGTTGCGGCATAAGCCTTGCCAAGGTTGTTATTTGGAAGTTTAAGCCAGGACCGGCGCAAGTGCCGCTCGTCGGCTACAAACGCGAACTGGAGCTGCATTCCGAAGTCATCCACTGCACCGCCGCTGATGAAGAAGAAAACGGCTTCGAATTCGACTACCAAGTCGGCACGATGATCGAATTACCGCGCGCTGCTCTGACGGCGAACGAAATCGCGGAGGCCAGTTCGCCAAACTATCATCTCGTCCCAAACCATTTCAGAAGTAGTCGCCGGATGGGCGCGGGAATCCAGGTGGGGAGTTCGATCAATTCCGGCGCGGCGCTCGATGGCGGAGGGTCGAGGTCCACGCCTTCCGATTCCGCCCACTGACGCAGGAAAAGCCGGTCGGGAACATCTTTTTCACGCACCGTTTGTTTCATGCGCCACAATGTCGGCGGCGAAGCGAAGGGAACTCTCGTCCCGTCAATCTCCACATAGCGAGCGTTCTCAATCGCATCAGCGTAGGTGACGCCGCAGCCGGATTTCATCAAATCCACCATGATTTCGTCGCCCACGCGGACGACTCCGTATTTGGCAACTTCGCCAACGGTCAATTCTTTCGCCGCTCCATCGGGCAGTTTGGCCAGAGCGCGGAGAACTCGAGCTTCGTTTTCGTCGGTTGCCTCGACAAGCAAGTCAACATCCATGGTGCGCCTCAAATACCCGGCGGCGCGAATGGCGAAACCGCCCACGACAACATAACGTGCCTGCTCGTCATTCAGCCAGCCGCACAACTCAGCCAAGTCCTCGGTGGTCGGTTCCCGGCAGCCTTCTTCGCCATTCCATTCCGGTTCTAGCTCTTCCTCCGGGCGATCATCTTGATTAGCCATGCGTCTGCTTCCTCGTGAGTGTGGAACCGGTAAACCCCTTTCGGCGCAATGGGGCCATAGATGCGCCTGGATTTGCGCGCGTCTGCTCGTTCGCCCGGACGCACTTTCAGCGGGTCGGGTCCCTGTTTGCGTCCGACCCAATGTCCGGGAGTTTCTTCGAGGTTGATGACGGTTTCCATTGCCTTCCAGACTAGCACGGAGTTTTTGGATTGCACCAACAACCGCGTAAGACTTCAAAGGCAATTGCGTAGCGCTCGAAGGCCGTCCGGCGACGATTCGCCTGCTCGACCCGCCCTTGCACGAGTTCCTGCCTCACACCGATGAGCAAAAGCGGGATTTGAGTGGGAAAACCGGCATCAGCGTGGAAAAAATCAACGAACGCTACGAAGCATTGCACGAATTCAACCTGGGGAAAGTCCAAAGTTTTCAGTATCAAGTTTTAAGCAAAAGAATCACAGGTGACGCTGACGCGGAAATAACTTGGCAGGCGGACTGACGCTCCCCCAACATGGCGGGATGCAGTGCGAGCGGAAACCAAGGCCGTCGTTACTTTGGTGATTACGTACCCGTTTTTAAGCATGGTCCCGACTTTTCGCGGGCTGGTTCCTGGTGAAGCGCAGGGCTTTGCAGCTTTGCGCTATCCCGTTTGGAAGTCTGCTATTTGTTCGAAAAGCCGGTCCGCTCGCACTGCGATTTTCAGTTCAAACGAAATTCAACATGGCCAAGAAATCGCAAAAGAAAAAGACCAAAAAGACCAAAAAGACCAAAACCCAAAAAACGCTTCTCAACCAAGTGTGCAATCCCGACGCTGCCGGCATCGACGTCGGCGCTGAAGAAATCGTCCTGGCAGTGCCCGCAGATCGCGACCCCGAAGCGGTTCGCACCTTCGGCACCTTCAACGAAGACCTGCGCGAAGCAGTGCAATGGCTCAAGCAATGCTCCATTACCACCGTGGCCATGGAAAGCACGGGCAACTACTGGGTCACCCTCTACCAAGTGCTCGAGGAAAACGGCATCGAATGCTTCGTCGTCAACGCCCGCCACCTCAAATCAGTCCCCGGGCGCAAGAGCGACGTCCAGGACGCGCAATGGATCCAGCGCCTGCATACCGCGGGGTTGCTGCGCAAATCCTTCGTCCCGGACCAAGAAGTGCTCGGCATGCGCTTTTTGCACCGCCAGCGCCAGGAGCTGATTCGCGGCGGATGCCAGGCCATCTTGCACATGCAAAAAGTGTTGACCGAGATGAACGTGCAACTGCACCACGTGATCAGCGACATTGACGGAGTCAGCGGGCGGCGCATCATCGAAGCGATCATCGCCGGCCAGCGCGATCCGGTTTACCTGGAGAGCCTGCGCGACGGACGTTGCAAGACGCCGAAACAAACCGTGATCAAGGCCTTGGACGGCAACTTTCGCCAGGAATACGTTCTATCCCTCCAGCTGGCCTATCAGCGCTGGAAGCAGCTTCACGAGCAAATCGAAGCGATCGAACAGGAGCTCTCCCAATTGATGGCGGCCTACCAAAAGCGCGAAGAACCCAAGTCCGAAGGCCGTTGTTACGCGTTGCAGAACGCAGATTCGGACTCGGCGCCTTCAAGCCCGGCGAGTCTGCCCGTAGCCGGGAGCGTGAGCGCGCGCAAACAAGCCACCAAGCACGAGCCATGCTTCGACATCCGGGGCGAAGCCGCGCGCATTTACGGGACCGACTTGAGCCTCATCCCCGGAGTCTCCAGCGGATTGCTCAGCACGCTGATCTGTGAGATTGGGGGAGGCGATGCGTTTCGGGAGCGCTTCAGCAGTAGCCAGCACTTCACTTCGTGGCTGGGGCTCTGTCCGGACAACCGGATTTCGGGCAGCAAACCGTTAGGCCGGGCCAAAACACGGCGGATCAAGAGCCGCATCTCCGATCAACTTCGGATGTGCGCGATGACGCTGTGGCGCAGCGACAACGCACTGGGCAACTTCTGCCGGCGAATGAAGGCGAAGCTGGGCAAAGCCGAAGGGATCTCGGCAACCGCGCACAAGATGGCCCGAATCATCTATGCGCTGATCACCACCCAACGCAGCTACGAAGAGGAGGTGGTGAGTAAGGTTCCGGAGGCGGTGCTGAAACGCCGAATCAAGAACCTCGAAAAACAGGCCGAAAACCTTGGATATCAACTCGTTGCGGCATAAGCCTTGCCAAGGTTGTTATTTGGAAGTCCTGACAGATGCATGGTCGCGCCGGTCGCCAACTTGCGAAGAGTCACCACTGGTCTACCTTGAGTTCATGTTTGACTACCAATCGCATTTCGACCGGAACAAACGCGTTTGTGGCGGAGCGCTCGTGATTCGCGGAACCAGAGTGACCGTCAAAACCCTGCTAGCCAGTTTGGCCGAAGGTGCTTCGAGTGCTGAGATTCTCGAAGATTTCCCAACAATCTCAGCTGACGCGCTAACCGCGGTAATTGCCTTCGCCGCCGATTCCACGCGGGACGATTTACCCGTACCGCCCGTGCCGGTAGCCGCATGAAAATCAAGCTGGACGAGAATTTACCTGAGTTGCTCGTCGAAGAATTGGCGGCGCGAGGGCATGACGTCGATAACATCCGCATGGAGGGGTTGGCTGGAAGGGATGATCCTTGCGTTTGGTCCGCAGCTCAGTCTGAAGAGCGATTTTTCATCACGCAAGATCTTGATTTCTCTGACGTTCGTCAGTTTTCACCTGGAACTCATCATGGGCTGATGGTGGTTCGACTCGGCTCGCCGGGCAGGACGGCTTTGGCATCGTCGATCGTTGGGGCATTTGACGCGGAAGAAGATCCGGTGTCCTGGGCGAGATGTTTCATCGTGCTTTCCGACTCGAAAATCCGCATCCAGCGCCCAGGAGCCGAGCAATAGGAGGTTCCGAGTCGAGCGAAGCGAACATCTGAGGACATGACATCATCACATTCCGACTGATCTCGCAGGGATCACAGCACTATTTGCCGCCGTGGTGGAACTCTTGCAGCGCCCTAACATTGACCTCACCGCTCTTTACCGCGCGAATCGCAGCCACGCTTGCCTGCGCCCCGCGAAGGGTCGTCATGATGGGGATTCGCTCCGTGGAGGCTGCGCCGCGAATCTTCACCTCGTCCTGGCGTGGTTTGCGCCCGGATGGCGTGTTGATGACCAGCGCAATGTCGCCGTTGGCGATCATGTCCAGCACGTTTGGGCGGCCATGGCCCAGCTTGAAGAGCTGGTTCACCTCCACCTTGGCCTCTTGCAGCGCCTTGGCCGTTCCTTCGGTCGCAAACAACTTGAATCCCAGGTCCACCAGGTCGCGAGCCACCTCGACGGCGGCCGGTTTGTCGCTGTTTTTCACGCTGATGAAAACGTTGCCCTCCAGCGGCAATGGCGCCCCCGCCGCGCTTTGCGATTTCGCGAACGCGATGCCGGAATTCGGGTCGATTCCCATGACTTCGCCGGTCGATTTCATTTCCGGGCTCAAGCCGATGTCCACGCCGGGAAACTTCGCGAAGGGAAACACCGCCTCCTTCACGCTGAAGTGCTCCGGGATGATTTCCGCGGTGAATCCCAGTTTTTCCAGCGTCGTCTCCCGCGTCATGATTTTTGCCGCCAATTTGGCCAGCGGCACGCCGATCGCCTTGCTGACGAAGGGGACCGTCCGGCTGGCGCGCGGATTGACCTCGATGACGTAGAGTTCCTCGCCCTTGACCGCGAACTGAATGTTCATGAGCCCGCAAACTTTCAGCGCAACCGCTAAATCCCGCGCCGCATCGCGAATTTGGCCCTTCATCGGCTCGCTGAGCGAAAACGGCGGGATGGAGCAGGCGCTGTCGCCGCTGTGGATGCCCGCTTCCTCGATGTGCTCCATGATCGCGCCCACCACGGTGGTTTTGCCGTCGGAAATGACGTCCACATCCACCTCCGTCGCGCCTTCCAGGAAGCGGTCGATGAGCACGGGACGATCCGGGCTGGCCTCGGTGGCGTTTTGCATGTACTGGCGCAATTCCGCGTCGTCGTAGACGATCATCATCGCCCGGCCGCCGAGCACGAAGCTAGGACGGACGAGGACGGGAAAACCCAGCGTGTTGGCGATTTTCACCGCTTCACCGGTTGAAACCGCCGTTCCCGCGGGAGCTTGCTGAAGGCCCAGATCATCCAGCAGCGCGCTGAAAAATTTGCGGTCTTCGGCCTGCTCGATGCTTTTGGGCGAGGTGCCGATGATGTTGACCCCGTTCGCCTCCAAGTCGGCGGCCAGGTTGAGCGGCGTTTGCCCGCCAAATTGGACGATCGCGCCCCAGCACTGTTCGCGGTTGTAGATGCTGAGGACGTCCTCCAGCGTGAGCGGCTCAAAGTAGAGCTTGTCGCTCGTGTCGTAGTCGGTCGAGACCGTTTCCGGGTTGGAGTTGACCATGATCGTCTCGAAACCCATCTCCTTGAGCGCGAACGCGGCATGCACGCAGCAGTAGTCGAACTCGATGCCCTGGCCGATGCGATTTGGGCCCCCGCCCAGGATCATGACCTTGCGCTTGTCGTTGTCGCGCGATTCGTCCTCGATTCCGTAGGTGCTGTAAAAATACGGCGTGGCGGCCTCGAATTCCGCCGCACAAGTGTCCACCAGCCGGTAAGTGGGCGTAACGTTGGCGGATTCGCGCTGGGAGCGGATTTCGGCCTCCGTGGAATCGGCGAGATGCGCGATTTGCCGGTCGCTGAATCCCAATTTTTTGCTGCGGCGCAGAACGGCCTCCGACAAATCGCCAGCCTCGGACTCCGCTTCGTAAATCTGCTGAAGTTGGCGCAAAAACCAGGGATCGATCCGCGTAAGCTGAAAAACATCGTCCACGCTCAAGCCCGCTTGAAACGCGCTGCGGATGAAAAAAATGCGCTCGGCGTTCGGGGTCGACAGTTTTGCGCGAATTTCCTCCAAATCCGGCTCCCCGGCGTCTTTTCCGTCCGCGCCGAGCCCAAATCGGCCCGTTTCGAGGCTGCGGAGCGCTTTTTGCATCGATTCCTTGAACGTGCGGCCGATCGCCATTGCCTCGCCCACGCTTTTCATCTGCGTGGTCAGGGTCGGATCCGCGTCGGGGAATTTTTCGAACGTGAACCGCGGCGCCTTGGTGACGACGTAGTCGATGGACGGCTCAAAACTGGCCGGCGTCTCCCGGGTGATGTCGTTCGGCAGCTCATCCAGCGTGTAGCCCACCGCCAGTTTCGCCGCGATTTTCGCGATCGGGAACCCGGTAGCCTTCGAGGCCAAGGCGGAGCTTCGCGAAACGCGCGGATTCATCTCGATGACGATCATGCGCCCGGTTTCCGGATCGACAGCGAACTGAATGTTCGAGCCGCCGGTTTCCACGCCGATTTCGCGAATCACGGCGAACGACGCATCGCGCATCACCTGGTATTCGCGGTCGGTTAGGGTTTGGGCCGGCGCCACGGTGATGGAATCGCCGGTGTGCACGCCCATCGGGTCCAGGTTTTCGATCGAGCAAATGACCACGCAGTTGTCGTTGCGATCGCGCATCACCTCCATCTCGAACTCCTTCCAGCCGAGCAGCGATTCTTCGACCAAAACCTCCGTCACCGGGCTCAAATCCAGGCCGCGAGAGACGATTTCCTCGAATTCCTGCTTGTTGTAGGCGATGCCCCCGCCGCTGCCGCCGAGAGTGTAAGCGGGCCGGATAATGAGCGGATAACCCCCGATTTCACCGGCGATTTTCCAGGCTTCGTCCATGGTGTGGGCAACCCCGCTCTGCGGCAAATCCAGCCCGATTTTCAGCATCGCCTCCTTGAACAACAGCCGGTCCTCGCCCTTCTCGATCGCCTCCGCGTTGGCGCCGATCAAGCGCACCCCGTGTTTTTCCAACGCCCCGCTGCGAACCAGGTCCATGCTCGTGTTGAGCCCGGTTTGCCCGCCCAAAGTCGGCAACAGCGCGTCCGGTTTCTCGCGTTCGATGATTTTTTCGGCGATTTCTGCGGTAATCGGCTCGATGTAGGTGCGATGCGCGAATTCCGGGTCGGTCATGATCGTCGCCGGATTGGAATTGATGAGCACCACCTCATAGCCCTCCTCCTTCAGCGCCTTGCAAGCCTGCACGCCGGAATAATCGAACTCGCAGCCCTGACCGATGACGATCGGGCCGGAGCCGATGAGGAGAATTCTGCGAATGGAGTCGTCTCGGGGCATGGGTTGGTTTGGCAGCGCGTCAGGATGCCGAGAAAGGGCGCGGATTCAAGGCCGGAATGGGCGTGGTCGGCGCGTCAGGATCGGAAAGGCGCGAAATGGGTCACGCCGCCGCCTGCATCGGAATCTGCACCGTCACAAACGCCCAAAAGCCCTGCCCATCGCGATAATCGGCCAAATCATCCTTCTCCACAATCTCCTCGATTTCACGGGGCGCCGGCAACTCGTCCCCATCGTTGGAAATCCCCTCAACATGAAGCTGAACCGCCTCGCAGGCCATCCGGTAGGCGTCCTCAACGTCATCGCCGTGGGAAACACAGCCCAGCAAATCCGGCACGACCACGCCGTACCCCCCGATACCCTCTTCGCTGTGGATGTAGACTGGATACTTCATGACGTCATTTGCTGGGCGGCCAAGTCCACTCCGCTTGATAACTTCGCGGCGACTCACTCCCGCAAGCTGAACCTGCTCGGTTGGACGGGCAAGAATCGGAAGGCTCCGATTTTCCCGTCAACTTCCCCTCAGAATGGATTCGGGGATTCGGGGATTCGGGGGCATTCGTGGAAATTTGTGCCCATTTGTGTTAAAAAACCGAGCCGTTCTTTCTTCCCACCAACAAACCCCCGAAAACCGCATGAGCGCAATTTCCGCAAGCTGCGATGGAACCTGGCGCTTGTGGAATTTGGATACCGGCTCCTGCGAGCGCACCGTGCAGGGCGGGGAGGACGGCCTGGTGGAAATCTGGGATTTGTCCTCGAAACGCCGCCTAGCCAGTTACTACGCCGAATCCGCCGTCACTTCGCTGACGCGGATGAGGGGCAACCAACTGGCCTGCGTCACCGAAGACGGGCGACTGCATTTCCTGGAAATTCGGGGACGATGACCGCGGCAACGCCACCCCTTGCGAAAGCCCTCAGGTGACGGTCGGCCCGAAAATACCCGGCCCAAAATCTTGTTGTCAGAAATCCTCGGTTTCAACCGTGTTTTTACCGTGATGACACCATTTTCCCGCCGTGAAATGTTGCAAACCGCCTCGTGCGGCTTCGGTTATCTGGCCTTGTCAGGGCTGGCCCAAGCGAATTTGCGCGAAAAACCGGCTCAAATCCGCCCCCGCGCCAAACGGGTCATTTTTCTGTGCATGAGCGGCGGCCCGGCCCAGCTCGACACCTTCGACTACAAGCCGCAAACCGGCAAAAAACCGCATCCGGGCAGCGTTTTCAAATTTCGCCAACACGGTCAAAGCGGGCTGTGGATTTCCGAATTGATGCCGGAAACCGCCAAGCACGCCGACAAACTGTGCCTGCTCAACGGGATGCACGCCGACACCGGCATCCACGCTCAATCCTTCCTGCAACTGCACACCGGCGACCGTCTGCGCGAGCGGCCCAGCATCGGCGCCTGGATCAGCTACGGCCTGGGCACCGAAAACCAGAATTTGCCCGGCTTCATCAGCATGAACACCGCCCGGCCCACGGTTTATTCCAGCGCGTTTTTGCCCTCGGTGCACACCGGCACGGCAATTGGCGGCGACGGGCGCGACATGGCCACGGCCACCATTCCCAACGTGACCGGCAGCCTGACCACCGCGGCTAAGCGCCATCAGCTCGACTTCATCCAAAGCCTCAACCGCGGGCACCTCCAGCAGCGCCCCGGCGATGCGCGGCTGGAGGGCGTCATCGAGTCCATGGAGCTGGGTTTTCGCATGCAATCCACCGTGCCGGATTTGCTCGACTTAAGCGCGGAATCGCCCAGAACGCTGGAGCGTTATCGCGTAGGCCGGCCGGAAAAACAGATCGGCACCTGTCGGCCATCCAGTTTCGGCCGCCAATGCCTGCTGGCCCGCCGATTTGCCGAAGCCGGCGTGCGATTCATCGAGGTGAACCACGGAAGTTGGGACCAGCACAAAAACCATCGGCGCGACCTCCAAGCCAACTGCGAGGCGACCGATGCGCCCGTCGCCGCGTTGCTGGAAGATTTGGATCAACGCGGGCTGTTGGAGGACACGTTAATCGTCTGGGGCGGTGAATTCGGTCGCCCGGGCCTTACGCCGAACAACGGTAAAAACGAGACCGGCCACAACGCCAACGGCTTTACCTTCTGGATGGCCGGAGGCGGGGTCAAAGCCGGCCACGTGCACGGAAAAACCGACGGAACGGGCGCCCGAGCCGTCGAGGGCAAGATGCACTTCCGCGATCTGCACGCCACTGTTTTGCACCTCCTCGGCCTGCCGCCCAACGACCTAAAATTCGAGCACGCCGGCCGCGAGCACCGCTTGACCGGGCCCGAGGGTGGGCGCGTTGCGAGGGAAATCTTGGCCTAACGTTGGGTGGATTTTCCAAAACCGGGTTTTGATTTTTCCCGTCACCCGACCGAGACTTTCGACTTCCGTCCAGAAGCTTGTGACGTGGAAAAACCCAAGCTTCCGGAGAGCCCCGGGCCTGTAGCTCAGCGGTTAGAGCAGGGGACTCATAATCCCTTGGTCGCGAGTTCGAATCTCGCCGGGCCCACCTTTATAATCAACGAGTTACAGGGGTTTTTGCATCCAACAAAAAGGAGAAATAGGGCAATTATAGGGCAATCTCAAGCCCCATTCCTTGTGAACGGAGGCAGGGATAGAAGAGTGATGCCCGAAAAGCACCTGGCAACTTGCCCGCGCGAATTCGGTCGCACCGGGAGAATTCTTGGCCGCGATGAGACTACGCGGAGGAATGTCGATACTTCTGGGCAGACTGTAAATCTGCTGGCTATGCCTTCGCTGGTTCGAATCCAGCCCTGCCCACTCTCCTTAAAATGAGCGACTTACGAGAAATTGTGAGTCGCTTTTTTCTTTGCCCTGTTTCGGTGTCGGCTCACTTTCGGCTCACTTTTGCTGACCAGTTATTGACCCAATTGGATGCGATTTGAGGATCCCACAGTTTCCAAATCCATGGTGTACGTGGTGCAGGTGAGTGTTCTCAAAGTCAGATCACGCCTAATGCGTAAAGTTTGTTGACGTTTAAGTTTTCGTGAGTAATCTGCGGCTTCTAACAAACCGAAAAGTGAAATGAAGACAATTCCCTCCTTGGAGATCCAGGTCCCTCAACTCTGGAGCTATCTTATTTCACAGGGTTGGAAGAGAGGCGTAGCCATAGACGGCCAAAAGACCCTTATCAGGCCGTCCAGCAAGGAAGACTATGTGGTTGGCATCGGCGATAACCCCAATCCTCGCTGGAAGGAAATGGCCCAAACCGAAGATGTCATCATTTTCATGATCCAAACACAATCAGAAGGGACAAAGGCCCTGCGTCACTTCCAAACCGAAGAAGAAGCGTTGGCGTATGCTCAATCCCTGGACGAGTAACTCGAAGTCTCGATGGGAAGCGATTCGGTAAGGTTGTTGAACTATTGGTGAGAGTGTTAGGTTGAAAACGGCAGGTTAGGGGTGAGACTACCGGGGAAATGATTGACCCGGCCACGCAGGCGCAATTAAACGAAGCGATTTCGGACTGCATCGAGCGGACCAGGGAATTCTTGAGGAAATTCATCCATTAAAAGGGGCCGTTCGGCGTATTCAGCCGCGCGCGACCACCTCAATTTCGCTTGTGGGGACCGATGGTGGCAGCACTCTCAGATTCGAATTCAGAGGGCGAAACTTCGAAAACGCATGAACCTAAGTCAAAGAGCACTTGCTGAAATCGTAACCCGATCTGAAACACGTTGATCGGTTCTTTGAGTTGCTCCACGAACGGCCAAAACCGCACCCGCTGACGCCACGTGAGCGCAACGATCGACTGATGCGCGAAGCCGCAAAGGAGAGCAAATCAGTTTTTGAAGATGAAAGCGGTGGACATATCCAAGCAAAGAAGAAATTCGAAACACCATCGAAGGCTTGGAGAAAACCGCAAAACGGGCCAAGCAGGACCCGGAATTTGCCCGAGAAGTCCTCAAATGTCTGGAGGACCCCCCTTTGACTGCGCAGCCTGAGCTAACGCCGAAACAACAAAGTGAACGATTGCGAAACGGGGACGGCAAGACGCAAGCTTGCTTAGCTACGCGTTTTGTTCCTTACGCGTCATGGCGCAGTCAAAGAGGCGTGTTGTTGTTTGACAGTCTTGCCGAAATTTCTAACTGAAGCCCATAATCAAACCTCCATCTCTATCTCAGGATCTCTCTTCTCTCTCCTCAAACTATTTGCCCTGCTTCCAGCCTCTCCTTAGCCCCTCTGGGGCTGGAGAGCAGGGGCAAACACTTTACCGGTTGTGGGCTGGAGCATATTCTCAATGCCAAGGATTTCGGGCTCGCCCGAAAGTCCTTGCATGAATATGCTTGGGGAGGGTCGGTGCGGAGCCGTCAAGAGCGCTCGTCTGGCTGCCGTGGTAGGTAGGTGGGGGCAGTGAGACGACACTCTTTTCGGGCGGGCGTTACGACCGGAATAGAATCCCTCTAGGAATGACCCGGCTCGGAAACAATCGCGCTTTCCGGTGGTAACGGCTGGTGGGGCGGAGCAGGGGGTGTGCGCGCGGTTTGGGATGCGGTGAGGTGGGGCGTGTCTCCAACAATCGGGGCGGAGCCCGCTGATTTCCAGGCCCAAAAAATCCAGATTTGCAAAGCTGTTGGCCGATTTGCACCTAACGAAAAAGTGTGATACACCAGCGGCGTTTAAATCCTAATGGGCAGTATCAATGTTAGGGCTTTCTTAGGAGATTTAACGATGGCAGAAATGGAAAAGCAACTGGTTGCCGTTCACCACGAACGCGCCTGGCCAGTTGAAGTGACCCTTTGGCGAAGAGCAGGGCAAGGCCTGCAAGCCTTCTACGCAGTAACGAGTCAGGAAAACTTCATTGAAAACCGCGACGCGGTGGAAAAGGGAGCAGATCCGAAGTATGGCTCGACGAACTTCATCAGTGCAAAAAATGTTCCTCTGGAGAGAGAACTCAAAAGCGTTGTTTTCAGCAAATACCGCGAACTGGCGCAGAAGGATGTCCAGTCCAAGCCGAAAGACGGTGGAGCGGGCCAAGCAGAACAAGCTGAAGCGGTGAACTAAGGCATTGGCGGCCCAAAAAGGGCAGGGAAAAGAGAGCCAACATCTTCCAAACCGGCCGGAGTCCTCTCTAACCGGGGAAATGACAAGTGATCTCGACCTGCCCCGATTCATTAACGGAATTCCCATTAACCCCGAGTTGTCGAAGAACTTCGATCAGACAGACAACGAACGGCGAAGTGAAGACGAACTCGACCAATGGTGGAACCGGCCTTACATCGTCACTCAAACTCTTGGTCAAGACGGATGGGGCAACGACTGGAGGGCACACGTTCGGAAGGATTTCCTCAAACGTCACCCGGAAGGGACAGTCTACCGGGTCAGGCGTCTGGATGGTGGCGCCTGGGATCGTTCGACCTGGTGGGCTGACGCCTCAAGCCTTCCGGAAGCCGTAGAGATTGCCAAGCAACTGGATGGCATGAGCATCGAAGAAGCTGTTGCCGCGAAAGCAAACGACTGGGACGATGCCCGCGGTATGGCCTTCTGGAACGAACTGACGCCTAAAGTGCGCGATCAACTCGTTGAGGAGACCAAACACGCTCGGGACGGCCGCGAACCGTCCCCAAAGGAGGTTTGGGAGTTCTGGAAGAGGAAGATTGCCGACTGACGGGCCCTGCACCGTTCAACCTTCCATTGAAATTTCGGGTCGATTCTGTTAGAATCAACCCAAGTAGCGTTTAAGAAAAATCGACACATGACCTATTCAACCACCGAAGAAATCGAGGCCACCATTGCGGCAATGGACCGTTTTGAACTGGCCGCGGAGAGCGATCCGAGTCTGGTGGAAAAGTTTTTCGAATTGCTTCATGAGCGTCCAGAGACGGACCATCAAACCTCCAACGAGCGCTACGAAAATCTGATGAAAGAGTTGGCCGCAAAGCGTAACCGAAACGGCGACAATGGTTCTTCGCACAAGTAATCCCGGCTACGTCCTTGGCTATCATGGATGCGACCGCCGAACTGGTGAAAAGGTCATCTCCGGTGAGCAGGAACTAACACCCAGTAAGAACGCTTACGATTGGCTGGGGCACGGAATCTATTTCTGGGAAGACGACTACATTCGAGCGGAGGAGTGGGCACAAGCGCGGATGAAGTTGCCGGAATCAGCCATCGAGGAACCTTACGTTGTTTGGAGCCATTATTGATCTGGGACATTGTTTGAGTCTTCTTCGGCGAGAAGACATCAAAATGACGGAGAGAGGGTTTCGGCTACTCAGCAAACTTCAGGAACAGAAAGGCGAACCCTTGCCGGAAAACACCGGCGGCGAAGACAAATTCAAACGAGAACTGGATTGTGGCGTGATTCAAGCCGTTCACACCATCCGAAAACTGGAGAACCAACCCGAATATGATTCGGTTCGAGGAATGTTCCAAGAGGGGCAGGAACCCTATCCGGGCGCAGGATTTCGAACGAAGAATCACATTCAGATCTGCGTCCGGAATAGCGACTGCATCAAGGGATTCTTCAAGGTAAGGGGTTAGTTGAGAACCAAACACCGGTAGCGAAAAAGCCCCCCACTTTCGACCTTAGAAATCCAATTCTAGGGATCTAGACCGGTAACTCACTGATACAATTAAAGATTTGACCAAGATCTGGATAAGCATTCTTGAGATACGGCAGCTATTGCTGATGTTATGTGTTAGCAGTCAACCTATACTGAAAGACAAGTCAAGCTTGGCCTACAATCAATCATCATCTTCCCAAAACTCCGATGCTTCTTGACCACGATTGACTTGAATTGGAGAACGTGGCCTATTGTCCAGCACCCACTTCGCGTTCTGATCGTGAGTGCTGTCTCCAGTATGCTCCGGTTTTCCTTCGCCAAGCGCGGAAATGACCTGAGTTACAAAAAGAAGAGAATAGACGAGCCCTCCGAACGAAAGAAGCCCTAGCGCCAGCTTCCCGTAGAGCAAGGCGTGCCCGCTGAGGGTTTGCGGCGTTCCCATATCTAAAGCGATAAAATGTATAACTAAGGCGAAAAGTGCATATAATGAGGAGGAAACCCCAATTATTACACTAGCAATTTTTATTGCATTCCACAAATTTCCCCAATGAAATGCGTAGCCTATTTTCGCTACAGTGTCTCCGTTGGGTTTTGTAACAAAGCGGGTTACAGGGTAGGCAGAAACCGTTGCTACCAAAGCAAGCCCTGGATAAGCGATAAGCGAGAAAACGATCAAAGCCAATACCTCCCTATTCTCCCCCTGTGATTGCGGCAAGCTTTTAAAGAGAAGGATCCAAAGCGCCACAAGTCCAAGGACAGCAGGCAAGAGCGTAAGCCGATAGAACCACTTGGGCCCCTTACTCTCCATAGCCTCCATATACGCTTCGCGTTGCTCCAGCGTCCAGTCTGCTGCGGGCACCTGAGGTGCAGGAAAGAAATAGGCTATCAAGCTCATCAATGAAAGGTCTATAAGCAAGCAGAGTTCACTCTTAGCGATCGCTATTAATTCCCCTCACAACCTCGTGCAATCTCGGAATACTGAGCCTACTAAAGTCTTCAAAGAACCATGGTTTCAATAGCTGAGAAGCCACAGTATTTTCGAACGGCTCAAAATCCTTGATACCTTCCACGCGCTTGGGATAAGTTTGTGGCAATCTCCTGTTTGGATCATCAGGAAAGAGGTTGCTCCACTTAATGCGAGTCGGCCTCCAATGACTCCCGATTCCGTAAAGGCCACTGTGATTATTCATCGGGTTAGCTTGGGGGAGCTTGGTTGCAAATTCTGACTCCATCCAAACGGTCTGGCGGCGGAGTTGCTCGTTTTCTGACGTTGAAGCGGAGTGTTTTCCGTCGGTGGTCCCCTGTTGCTGGGACTTTAATTTGATCAATACCTCCTGTTTTCCGTATACATCAGCCGCCCATTTCTGGGTATCAGGTTGTGAGCTACTAATATGGTGAATGGACAGGTTTTGAGCGTTTCCCAGCAGCGCGCGTGAAACTTCCTTACCGTAAACCGAGTCCATATCAAACACGTCTTGAATGGCCATTACTACTGCGGCGCCTTTGCTTCTACCCCGGGCCATCAGGTCTTTTAGTTGCGTGAGTTTGCCTAGCTCGGCCACTTCATCAAGAAAGAACCAGTTTTCTGCCCCTTCAATGTAACCTGGCTCATCTAAAATCTTTTTGGTGATCGCCGAAAACAAGGTGTTGTTGAGGCGTTGAATCGGCGCTTTAGCCGCACTTCTGTTTCCCATAACAAGCACCGACTCGGTTCTCATCCAATCCCTAATTGAGAATTTTCGACCATATTCCGCGGCCAATTCCCAAGCTGCTGCAATCGGTCGGTATTCTTCGGCATGGGTAGCCAGTGTCGAAAGAATATTATCAGTAGTTTTTTCCTGCTCCAAATGCTGCCTCACCAAATGTTCCGTTTGAATAGACGATGAAAGCACAGTCTTTAAAACTTCCAGGCTTTGCATCGCTAATATCACATCTCTAAAACGCCAGAGCCCCTTCGCCTTTTCGTGAAACACATTCATAATTCCGGACAGGATTAAGGCAGCGTTTTGAGAAAAATAGGAATCCGCTTCGTTGCCGGACTTCGACGCAGGAATGATGATTTTAGCAAAATCCAAAAAATACATAGGTTCCGTGAGATCTTGCGCCATGTCCCAACAGAAGCAGCGAACGTCCATCGGATTCAAGATTACGGTTGGCAACTTAGGATTCATTGCGGACATAAGCGATACCAAGTCCGTTTTCGAGTCGTAAACCAGCGCGCGCCTCCCGCTACCCTTTGTGATGTTCGATAAGACCGATTTCATCAAGAGATTGACTGCGATGCTCTTGCCTGAACCCGTTGAACCAACGGACAGAAAGTGTTGCCTAGCCTGAGTAAAATTTATAAACCGACGCCCCCAGAAATACGGGAATTCAACACTCGGCTTTTCGGGCCAGATGCTACTATCGTCCATAGAGAACAGGCTTGTCTCGTATGATTTCCTGATCCATGCTACCTATCAAATTCATGTCGATACTGATAGTCCTGCTCGACCCGGTGAAGCTGCTGCTGGCGAAGTTGTTCACGTTCGTGTAACTCACAAGAGAAATTTTGTATTTTCTCGATTCCTTCGCGAATCCAGTTATCAATCAAATTTCGGAGTTCCTTAGTATTTCCAATCTGCCCGAACTCCCAATCCTTGACCTTTTCCAATGCCTTTGGCAGAGATTCTTCCATGGTGAAACTGTCTGCCCAGCCGATTTTCGGGGAAACATGATATTCCAAAAAATCATGAATCACCAGGTTGCCAAGGTTGTAATTACCGACTCGAAACGAGCTTCGTTTGTGAAACACTCCCAGCCACTCGGTCGCAAGTTGGCTGTTCTTTTCACTTGAATTTGCGTCTTGCATCAATTCGCTACGAATCTCTTCGACTGCCCTATCAAAGAATATCGGGTCCTGCTCAAAATTCCCTGCAATTTCTGGTGGATACATTTTTTCATGGATTCGCTTGTGTAACTCGCAGAGAGTCTTGCGATCCAGGGGATGCAGGTTTGGCTCCCTCTTCCTCAAATCACTCAGAAATCTCTTGCCGAGATCAAAGCCATCCTTGAGAGCCTTTTCAAACTGCTCACGGGTTTTGATCCATTCGGCCAGTCCCAGCAGTCTTTGTTGTTCTAAAAAATGGGGATCAGTAAAATCCAAACCTTAAATGGGGTTAGGGATTGATGATTAATGTGATTTTTCCTTGCGGATCTTTTCTAGTTCTTCGCCTGCGAGAACAGCCAGATTTGCATCTGGACATTCAGTCAATTTTCTATAATCGGCCCTCTTAAAAGCCTCGTCAATATCTGCAAAATCTTCTGCTAAGTCTCGATACTGAGTAATCGTTTCGCGGGTTACATAGCGCCGTGGTGAACGAATAATTGCTAACATCTCTTCCTCGGTCGCGTTCATTTCTTCGGCAGCTTCCCAGTCCACCAAAATTTCTTTCTCTTTAGTCATTTCGTATTGCTTAGATTTTTCTTGAGGAAGCTTAAAGGATTTAAGGTATTCATACAAGAATACCAGAATAGCCGTTCTAGCGCCACTTGAGGGGTTGAGTTGATATATCTTGAGTTGAAGGCGGAAACTGATTTATGGAGTGAAAGTGAAAATGCTGTAAATTCGTTCTTCAGCCAGCTGAACAGGAGCCGGGTTGTGTCGATATTTGTTGGACCAGCTTTCTCTCGTATGATTTCCTGATCCATGCTACCTATCAAATTCATGTCGATACTGATAGTCCTGCTCGACCCGGTGAAGCTGCTGCTGGCGAAGTTGTTCACGTTCGTGTAACTCACAAGAGAAATTTTGTATTTTCTCGATTCCTTCGCGAATCCAGTTATCAATCAAATTTCGGAGTTCCTTAGTATTTCCAATCTGCCCGACCTCCCAATCCTTGACCTTTTCCAATGCCTTTGGCAGAGATTCTTCCATGGTGAAACTGTCTGCCCAGCCGATTTTCGGGGAAACATGATATTCCAAAAAATCATGAATCACCAGGTTGCCAAGGTTGTAATTACCGACTCGAAACGGGCTTCGTTTGTGAAACACTCCCAGCCACTCGGTCGCAAGTTGGCTGTTCTTTTCACTTGAGTTTGCGTCTTCCATTAAATTGCTACGAATCTCTTCGACTGCCCTATCAAAGAATATCGGGTCCTGCTCAAAATTCCCTGCAATTTCTGGTGGATATATTTTCTCATGGATTCGCCTGTGTAACTTGCAGAGAGTCTTGCGAACCAATGGATGTAGATTTGGCTCCGACTGTCGTAGTTCATCCAGGTAAGCTTTCCCTTTTAGAAATCCTTCTTTCAACGCGTTTTCAAACTGCTCGCGAGTCTTAATCCAGTCGGCGAGCCCAAGTTGCCTTTGTCTCTCCAGGAAGTGGGGGTCAGTAAAATCCAAACCTTAAATGGGGTTGGGGATTGATGATTAATGTGATTTTTCCTTGCGGATATTTTCTAATTCTTCGTCTGCGAGATCAGTCAGATCTGCATCTGAACATTCAGTCAGTTTTCGATATCTTGCCCTTTTAAAAGCCTCCTTTATGTCAGCCCGATCTTCCGCAGTATTTCGATACAGAGTGATCGTTTCTCTCGTTACATAACGTAACGGCGAACGAATAATCGCTTCCATCTCCTCTTCGGTTGCGTTCATCTCCTCGGCAACGTCCCAGTCCACCAAAATTTCTTTCTCTTTCTCTTTAGTCATTTCGTATTGCTTAGATTTTTCTTGAGGAAGCTTAAGGGATTTAAGGTATTCATACAAGAATACCAGAATAGCCGTTCTAGCGCCACTTGAGGTGTTGAGTTGATATCTTGAGTTGAAGGCGGAAACTGATTTATGGAGTGAAAGTGAAAATGCTGTAAATTCGTTCCTCTGCCAACTCAACAGGGGCCGGGTTGTGTCGATATTTGTTGGACCAACTTTCAGTAAAGAAGACGGTTTCTTCCTTATCGTTGTAGCCTGTTATGAGCGAAGCATGCGCGCGCGTTCGGTTCTCGCCAAGAAGTCGCCAAACCAATATAGGCTGACCACGATTGATTGCCCGTTTTGTTTCCCTGAAGTCAAACTTCCTGGAATGGTCGTAACGTAAACGAGCTAGTTTGGCCGCCTCAGAATAGATATTGCCAATTGGAGCTTTCGTATCTCCTTCGGTATATCCGCCTGCGGCGGCGAGAGAATCGATGTCCAGATTCAATCCATAGTATCTTGTGATCATGGACAGAGTTCCCATCGCGCAGTAGCCGCGACTTCCTTGTTCGACCATTGGGATGTTTCTAATTCTCACATCGCCGTTTTCTAATTTCTCCACGTTTTCCCTTGCCGCTGCGGAGCTGCTAAGAGTCTCTCCTTCCACGCGCATTAGACGATTAAAAAGCTCGGCCGGCTGAATGACAACGGCAATCAGGTGTCGTTCTTGCATATCAAGGTTAACCAACAGGTCGCCGGATTGGAATTGCAGGATGCGTTTCCGCAAATCCCCTCGACCAATACTTATATTTTTGGGTTTACCGAGAGCTTTGGACAGGGTGGGAACGAGACTGTCGCCAAGCTCACCGAATCGGGCATCAAACTCTTCTTTTCGCTCGTTCCAAGATTTGGACGGGTCTACCTTTGGCGCGTCGGGGTCGACCTGGCCCTTCGCCGCACCCATGAAAAAACCTGCTTCCAAATAAGTCGCACGAATCTCAACTAATTTGCTATCGCGATGGCGTGCTTCAACCCACGCGCTTTCGCCAAAAACATCGAGAGGTCCGCGATGCTTTTTTACACCTTCGCCATTGGCTTGGCTGACCCAGCGCCAGTTTCCTGATAGTGGACGGGAAGACCAGGCTTCCCCTAAAAATTCCGGCGCACGGTCATTGGTAGGCAATCCGCTGATGCGGTTTGGGCTAGCTGAACTGAAACCAGCAGGAATAGTGGAGGCAGAATTGGCGGAGTTGGTCAGCTTGGAGAATTTTCGGATCTTCAGGTTACGGAAGTGGACCGCCCCTCTCTGGCTTCGCGCTTGCAGACTGAGATAACCGCCAGATAGCTTGCTGGTTTGCCGTTGACTCGACGTATCGAAGTCGAGCACAACCTCACCATTGATTCGAGTAACCACACGTTCCGCTTCCCGCTGGATGTTGAACACGAACCATTCTCCGATTGCCAGCCCGGGATCCGCAATTCCCTGCGCACCGTAGATCGCGCCGGTAAAGAAACCATTGGGGCCAGCGTTTTTTGCATCGCCGGCGATTGCAACCTCCAACTGCGCACCTTTCTCGGACTGTCCAGACCGGTTCGTATGCAAAAATACACCGGAGTTTGTTCCCTCCTCCATCTTCACCTCCGCTTGAAACTCGAAATCTCCGACCAATTCAAACGAACCGCAGGTCAGCATGCCACCGGAGCCGGACGCGACGATGGAATTGTCCCGAACAAAGAAATGTCGCTTGCCGGGTGGAGTCGGAATCCAGTTCTCTAACGTTTTTCCATCAAACAATACAATCCAATCTTCGTCCGTTTGGCTCGCGGAAGAAGAGGTCGTTCCCTTTTCAAGATGTTCCCTCGCACGTCTGGCCGCCTTGGCATCTTCGATTTTTCCTTCGGCCGTCAACGTTCTCTCCAAAGTGGCCAGTTCAGCGATCAGTTGTTGTTTTCCACTTTGCGCGACGCCTTCGTCCCCCTCCCGTAACGCCTTTACCTCTCGCTCAAAATAATAGCGTAGCTTGCGAAGCCCCAAGACGATTGATTGGTCTTTTGGGTCGATCGGCTTGGTCGGCTTACCCGCCTCCCGGGCTTCGCGTTCGTTTCGAATTTGCAGAACGTGATCGAGTTCTCCGCTGGCCGCGACTTCCTCTTCCAGTGCTTTCAGATCTTCAATGTATTTCCGCGTTCTTGCCGCCTCGGCCGCGGAGTCATGAGTTTGCAACTGTTCGATGGCCGTGAGGATTCTTTCCAAACGCGGATCTCGGCCGAAGATGTTGGCGTCATCCGGTTCTTGGGCTGGAATGGAAATTGGGGCGACGGCAATTACTGCGGTCAGCAAGGCGAGAGGCAGTTTCTGCATGGGATTGGTTTTCATCATCTGCATGGGTGCGGAAAATTCGCGCGAGTTACGATTTTCTTAAAAAAATTCATTCGCCCCATTCCTCGGGTTTGATCCGCACCAGGATGAGGATGTAGTTCACTTCCTCATCAACGTCTTCCTCCGGTTTGATCACTGCACCGACAATTTCCCGCAGCCATCCCAAAAGATCTTGGCGAATGTTGTGAATGCCGACTTTGACCCAGCTCTCGCTTTTTCCCAATTCTTCGGCAATATCCTTGGTGGGCCGCTGTTCCCCGAGATCTGGCCAGAAATGCTCTTTGGCCGCTTGGGCCAATTCAAATTTCTCCGGTTTAAGGTCTCGAAGATTACACTCAAAGGCCGCGGTGTAGAGAGCAACCGCATAGTTGCGATCCTGCAAGGCCTGATCGCGCAACTCCCGCTTTTTGGGTTCGGCAATTTCTACATCCTCCCCCGGTTCAACGCGTCCTTGATGGTAGAGCTCAACCTTTCGCCATAAGCCGTAGCGAAAATTCAGATAGGAACGGCGCAGATAACTTCGAAACTTCTTCTTCGGGTTCGCTCTCTCCAAAGAGCTTTTGAAGAGAAAGCCGATGAGAAATTCGTGAGCGAGTTCTTCGTCGTCGTAGTATTGGAGAAGACGGTCGTGCTCGCACCGTGGAATGACTGCCAAGCCGGGAACGTAGAGCAGGTAGAATTCGGCCAGGGCGGCGAGTTTTTTGACCCCGGATTCTCTTACGATCCGGTCAATTAACGTCCAACGTGTGGTGGGTAATAGTTTATCCATATTTGCAAAAGTTGAGTTTAATTTTAATTGCGTTTAAAGCGTTGGCCCACCGGTTCGTGCTTGTCCGCTCCCGGTAAACAATCCCATGCTTAGTCGGGAAAACGGATCGAACCGTCAGCCGGTGGGCCAAATGTTTTGTGTCATTGTGTTTGTGAGCGGGCAGAAATGAGTTCGTCCACGTCCCAGAGCCCGGAGCGCGGAACCGTATTGGCGGGAAGCAGGGCGACGAACCAGCGTTTGTTCCGATGGATCAGGGGACAGACATCCACGGCCCCCGCCAAAGCTTGTTCGAATTTAGGGGCGCGTGACCAGTGTTTCTCTGAATCGGGGTCATACAAATGGAGAATGGGCGCTCCGCCATGGCCTATTACCACCGTGGCGCCCAGGTGAAAAGCGCGGACATTCTTGACTGAAACACTTGACTCCCGAACTGCATCCAGAACGGGAGGCGGCATGCGAAGTGGAAGCTGAAAACCGCCGTCCTTATCGACCGCTCCGAGGAACAACAAACGCGCGATGTCCGAGCCCTCAAGAACGGAGCCTCCGTTATGGAATCGCTTGACTTGGCCATCTTTTCGGAGCGAAATCGCCTGAGCGTGCAACAGGTTCGCCTGACAAGATGGCTCGGACTGGGCGAAAATAGCCTTGAAAGCTGGCAAACCTGCCCTACTTCCCGCGCCGCGAACGCGGCCGGAAGAGTCCAAAGCTGCGAGAACTCCCTGGCAAGCCGAAATGGAGACGATGTTGGTTAGTGTTTCCAATTCTTCCTTGCCCTCAAATTCGCCGTGAAAATGGATCCTTCCGCTTGCAGAAAGGGTAACCAAAGGAAGTCCGTAGTTGATCAAAGCTTGGGAGAAGGGCCCCGGATGCTCTCTCTTTCCGCGTTCCGTCCACTCCACAACCTCACCGGACGCTCGTATCGCGATGACGTAGTCTGCGACCATGGAATCTCCGAGCTTCACCCAATCAGCGCTTTCTGTTTCCCTGGCCAGATGGCTCATGGTTTTCAAGGTTCTCTCCTCCTTTTGCGACGGCCCGTCGGGAGCCGGCACAATGACCAATTTGCATTTCTCCGTCGGCAGCGGCGGAGGGGATTGCGGAATGCGTGGTGGAAACACCAGTTCCTCCACCGGCGCAATCCGTTCTGGTTCAGGGGCAATCGCCTGTTTGGGAGCCGGAGCTTTTTCCATCCTCTCCGGCGGCGCTGGTTTGGCCGAAACGCCACCCAGGAAGGCTGTATACGCAGTCCCCTGCCGAAAATCGCGAACATCGACCGCATCCTCGATTCTTCCTTGCCGAACAAGATTTGTTTGCAACTCCGTGAGTGCCTCCGACAAATCCACACCCAGCTCCGCCTCGAGCGATTTGCGATTCGCATCAATTTTCGCGGCCTGAACCGAATAGGCGCGTTGCAGCCGAATCCCTTCCGCGGATTTAAGGGGGGTGGTAGGGTCCACTGGCAATCCGGCGTGGATGCGCGCTTTCTCGGCGCGGACATCGGTTACCGTATCGAGATCACCTCCGTCGATCGCCTTGGCCTCCGCCTCAGCGAGCGCCTTTAAATACTTCGCATGGAGAGTTTTGGTTTGGTTGGCCGTGGGAGCTTGAACCTCCACTTTCCGGCGGGTTTCGAATCGACCGAGCAGTTCGGTCAATTCTCGTGGCATCGGTTTCTTGGGTTCTTCGTTTTCCTGCCCTACCGCGAAAAACGGCAATAGGAAAAGGACCGTCAAGTGCATGGGATTGCAATTCATCATCTGCTATGGAGCGAGTTTTTCGGCCCGGTTACGTTTTTCTGAAAAAAAATTCCAACAGGGTCATTAAATGGAAGGCCCGAGTCAGCGGTGGTTGTTGGAGTAGTAGCGATAGTCGCCGGACTGCCAAGTCAAGGTGAACGTCCATGGCTCCGCGTTGTTCGGGAAATTGCCCGTTCCAAACAGGTCGTTGGCATTGGAATTCTCTGGCAATGCAATGACGTAAAGGGCCTTGTGAAATGCGACATGCGCCTCGTTCCCACGAATCATCCACCTGCCCCGCATGCGGCCGTTGGGCTCAAGCTGACGATGCTGGCCAAAGTGAAAATCGGCCGAGAAATCGGGGCGGAATTCCAATAGGAACCGTTTTCCACTTGGATTTCGCTGCTTCCAAAGTCCCGGTAACCGGTCTTGCCAAGCCAAATTTTCATTTTCGGCGGAAGAATCCACAATCAGCATCGGTTTTACCTCAGGCATGCCATAGAGAAATGCCCGCTCCCTGGATGGCGCAACCACAAGCGTCATGCCGCGTTCGTAGTCAGGATCTTGCCATCCAATGGTTTGGGCGGAGATATCCGTTGAGGCTGGTTTGCCATTCACGGCTTGCCCATCGAATCGGTAATCACGGCCTAAAAAATCACGGAACGTCACCGCCTCGGCCCATTCTTGAAAGTTAGACGCGTTATCTTCAGCAGACTGGCCCTCAATATCATCCAACAGCCTGATTTCGATCTTCTTGAAATAGTATGCGCCACTTCTGTAGCCATCACGACCCATGTCCCAGGTTTGGATCGCGAGTTTTCCCCGCTGGGGCGAATTCTCCCACTTTCGGCGGGATGAACCGGCGAACCCGGCTCCGTGTAGTCCAGATAAGGCTCTTCGTTGAGCCAAACCTGAATTCGTCTACCTGTTACGCGGAGCCGAAGATCAAACCACTGCCTTTGGTCGATTTCGGGAGGCGTCAAAGCGTGGGTCACACCATAGAGAGCGCCGGTGGGAAAACGCAGCGGACCATCATTCTGAAGCGCCAGTTCGTAGCCTTCCAAGGATCTGCCAGACTTGGCCGGCAGCCCGCTACAATGAAAATAGATGCCGGAATTGGCGTTGGAATCTGCCTTGATGGTGGCGCGCAGCTCAAAATTGGCCAGTGAAGCGGGAACGCCGGGAAGGCCCTCGAACCACAGAAAGTCCGTGGTGATCCCGCTCGGAACCTCCGCAATCAAGACTCCCTCCCGGACGGAAAAACTGTCAGAACGGTTCATCGCGCCCCAACCGGTGAGGTCCCGACCATTGAAAACGGGTTTCCAATCATTCGGGCTTGGATTCGGTCGCTCCTCGGATCGGCCTGGTTCAGATTCGGCGGGTAGCACGGTGGGGGCCGCGAAAATCCGTTTCGAGAAAACCAAGATGCCAGCCGCGGCCAGGAATCCGGTAACCACGATGAGGGTCAACGTCATCCAAGCCCACTCCTTCCCGCGCTTGGTACCACGGCGACCAGGCGAGGAGAGAATCCGAGGCAATTCTCTTTTCAGTTGGTTTGCGGTCGAGTAACGCCGCCTCGGATCTTGTTCCAAAGTCTTGAGAATGACCCGGTCACCATCCGAACTTATTTTGGCATTGGCTGAGGGACGTGCAAAGTTCCCCTTTGGCCGCTCTCCAGTAAGCATTTCATACAACACGACGCCCAGGGAGAATAGATCGGCCCGGCCATCCACCTTGTTCGCGCCACGCCGGGTCTGTTCCGGCGCCGCGTATTCCGGCGTTCCCAGGCTCTCGCGATTTCCGGTGATCGTGAAGTCGTCTTCGCTTCTGGCCAGTTTGGCGATTCCGAAGTCCGTCACCTTGACCGTTCCAGTGCTGTGTTCCAGCAAAATATTGGCCGGCTTGATATCGCGATGAACGACACCATGCCGATGGGCGAAATCCAGCGCGTCACAGACTTGCAAGGCGATATCCAGGGCTTTCTCAACGGTCAGAGTCCGTTGGCTGATCAAGTGCGACAGATCCGTTCCCTCAACGTACTCCATTACGTAGTAAAGGTAACCGTTTTGTTGGATTTGTCCTGCATCGTAAACTTCCACGATGTTGGGATGTTTGAGGCGTGCCATCGCTTTTGGCTCACGTTCGAACCGCTCCTTCAGACCTGGTGATTGCTCGAAACCAGGCGCCAGAATCTTCACGGCCACCAAGCGATCGAGCCTCGATTGCTGCGCCTGGTAGACCGCGCCCATCCCCCCTCTTCCCAACTCTTTCAAAATGGAAAGGTTAGGAAAAAGAGGATCGAGTTCCTGAATCGTGGGAGGGGTCCATTGCATTGCGTCGGGGAGAGCAGTATTCCCCGAATAGGCGAATGCTCAACTCTCAATCTCAAAGCGTGAAACAGGCTGTTGGTCTCGAAATTCATCGAGGGCCACTTACGGGTAAGAACTAATTGCCGCTTCCAAAACCCCAGGGCGAGTAATTCCCGGTTTGGGAGGATATTTGATTTCCGCTGTAAGTCTCAGTTGTAGATGTCGTAACCCCAACCGGATTCGTTGATACGGTGGTGAATGAGCCATCAAAGTTTCCAAAACGCTGCGGGGCAGGAGTTGATTGGTAGGAGTCGTTCATTGGATCTGCTTTTGTTAGAGTTCGGTTTGTTCGATCAGCGAGACGCTGAATACTCCAACCAATAGTCTCTCCAATATCCCTCTCAAGTGCCGGGTTTTGCACCAAGGTCGCGTCTTTGGGGCACCTCGGAACTCATTCACTTTCCGCGGGAACGAAAATCTCGATACTGCATTCGCTTTTGCGCGAGGCACGCATCTGCCAGTTTCTGTGCTGCATCTTTGATCTTTTCCGTGTCATCTCCATCTCTTGTCACAACCCAACCACTTCTTCTAAAGAAGGAAAATTTCTCGTAGTTGAAATCGAAGTAGCGATGATCTGGAAATTCTTTCGAGAAATTTAGAGGTATAAAAGCAGCAAACTCTTCCGGGTTCGACTTTGCAAATCCAACTACTTCATACTGCGTATTCAGCCTCATTAGAGAAGGTTCGATCCCCCTATTCCTTATGAAATGAAAAAGATTGTCCGCTAATTCTCCCTCTACCACCAAAATTCGACGACCAAACGGGTCGGGATTCGCCACATCCCAACTATTCGGAACAAAAAGAGCGTGATCCCAAGCGCCAATATCGAAAAACTCAAAGCCCTCGTCGATATTTGGTCTTTCGATTACAAGAGCCACGTTTGCTGTTCCGCGAATTAGAAGCTCATTTGCCTCTCGGGACACGCAAGGGCGCATATTGACCTCAAGCTCGTGTTTCGCGAATTGCTCTTCAACGACGTCTCGTGGTACGAGGCCCAAAATAGCAGATGAACCCGCAAGTGTAATTCGCTGGCGGCATGGATCATCGAGCAGATCGTAGATTTGCCCAAGAGCGGACTTCAATCGCCGAACAAACTCTTTGCCTTCCGGGGTCACTATCGCGGGAGAATTTCCAGTTGGGGGTACGACCAGTTGTCCTTTCCAATCCTCAATACTGTCGGTTATTTGTTTGATCCAATTCCGGCAAGTATTGGCCTTGCTCCCGTTTCCCAGGCGCGCTGCCGCCGCTGGAAAGCTTCCTTCTTCTTCAAGTGCGATTAGTGCTTCGAAATGTTCGAGTCGAAACTTTCCGTAATTAAATACACGTTCTGTTGGGCTAGTCATTTCTTAAAAGGTGTTATTGTTGAAGCGGAATAAATCCTTTTGGGAGTTCAGAGATTGGAGGAAGTGGCTTGAAAGAGAAAACAAGTTGCCTTGGTCGCTGAATCAGTCATAGGGATCCGCTTTCCGCCCCGAAAAGTCTTGGCGTTCCTCTTTCTCAAAAAATTCGCGAAAGTCCATGTCCATGGGGGCTGGAAGTAGCGCGTAGTCGTCGCAAAACGCAGCTTTCCAGGCAAAACGCACCCACACAAACAAGAGCAAAACCAGTCCCGTTACAAGTTGACCCATGATCACCGCCTCAAGGATTGCGCCATCGCGCTCCGAGACGTTTGAGCTAACCAATACCGACATTCGGTTTGGGAAAAAAGTTTCCTCCATCTGATCGGATAAAACTAAACGGGTGATCGCAAGCGGGCGATGACTCCGCTCGGAAGCAGGCGCAAGTGCCTGGTAGGTGACGAGGGCTATCACTGTTCCGAAAAGCACAAGAAACGTTGATTGGGCAGCACCCTGCCTACGGCATCTGATATGTGATAGGCTGAAGTTGGTATCGAGATATCTGGGGAGCCAGACTATTCCTGCCCAAGTTAGAAGAACGAGTAGCTCCAGCAGAAAGAGTCCGGCAAGCAGCAGAATTTGGCCAAGGGTCGGCGCGATTAGAATTGCAAGGAATGCTATGCGAAATATCGTGAGTAGCAGCCAGGAAATCAGGGCAAACCAAAATCCGATTGCTGCATTCTTTTTCGGGCCAGATGGAGGAAGCAGTCTTTGAACCCAACGCGAAATTGGAAGTGCAGAAAAATTTCGCTTACGTCGCTCGGGATTTTGAATCATCTCGGAAGTTCTCATGGGGCGAGCAAGCCTTGTTCGACCAATATATCGCCATAGTCGCGAACGATCTCCTGAATCCTACGAATCTTCTTGGTAGCTTCTTTGGCATCAGCAGACTTGGAGAGTTCGGCCAGCTCCGTTTGTTCATACCAAAGACCGCCTACGCCACCAACGGCGGAAGAATCGGAGTCCAATTGAAAAACGCGTGCAAACCTGGGGCGTTCCGTATCAGCCTTGGTGGCCATAATGGCATAGAGCATGTAAATACCATGGGCTGTATCGTCCAACGCGCCAATTCCGGCCAAGACATCTAGCGAGTGCGGTTGTGGGTCCAAACCATACTGAGAACGAGCACCTGCAATTTGCCTCTTGTTGCTGTAAGCCAGTGCGGGCTTCCAACTTCCTTTAGCACTCAGGATTCGAAGCAAAACGCGGGCGTCCTGAGGAAGTTCTCTAACCTGGGTCTCCGCGGTCATCGTCCTCCTGGCTTTTTCAAGCTCGGCGGCTTGAGCGGCAAGTTTGGCTTCAAGCTCGACACGCGTTTTTTCCATGGCGGCCATGCGCTCCTGAAATTCGCGCTCGCTGGCGGCAAGTTTTTCGCGCCACTGAAGTTCGATCTCAAGTCGCTGGCGTTCATGGATCGCTGCGCGCAATTGTTTTTCTTCTTCCGCAAGAGCCTCTATCTCTGCAATTTGGTCCTCCAACTCTTCCGCCCTGATTTGTCTGGTGATCTCGGCCAAGCGTTGCGCTTTTTCCTTCTCAGCCTTGCGCTCCACTTCGTTTAGCAGCGCCTCTCTGGTGGCAATTCTTCTGGCAAAGGTAGCGTTAACTTCTTCTTGCAGGGTCGGAAGCTTGCTTACGTCCAGAGCTTTCGGAACGGCGGAGAGATAACCAGCTATCAACGTGTTTCTGGAATCAATCAACTCAATCGCGCGCGAAACCCAGCCGGCGTTTGCGTTGATCATCTTGGCGGATTCAGAGCCTTCGACCGGCGCGGAAGGCCCTAGTTTTCGAAGGCTCACTATCGCAGCTGATACCGCCTCGGCGCGCATGTTGAGTTCGTTTGCGCCAAAGTTTATCGACAGTGAAGATTGCTCGGGGTGTTGGCCGCTTTGTGGAAAACGCGATTCCATGACGTAACGAAGAATCGTCTCCACAACCTCCGGGTTTTGAGAATAATAACGCCCGGCGTCAGAATTCAAGATGCCATTTTCCGAACGGAGCAAGCGGTCATACAGCGCCACTACGGCAGGTAAACTATCCTCCAAGGCGGTTAGAGTCGCCTCGCCGAGATCCAGGATCCGGCCAACTTCGGGGGTTCCCTGAGCTTTCATCATGGAAAGCTCAAGGCTGCGAAGATTAGATCTGGCGCTCCTAAGCGCCGCCCGTTGCGCTGAATCCGAAAATTCAGCGGCGTTAATTGCTGCTACAAAAAGTAGCCAGATGCTTATAGTTTTCATTGTTCAAAATAGGGACGCAAGATTCGGTCAAATCCCTCTCGTCTTCTTTTGGCTTCGGCCAGAGATTTGGAAACATCGAGAGCAAGGTCGTCGGCGTCGATGTGCCGCTGGTAGCTGCCTTGCTTTTCAAGCAATCGAATTTGATCCTTTAAATAACCGCTACGGTCTCTAACTTCGCGGCTCGCCGCAGAATAGAAACGTCGAAGCACGGCATATTCTTTTAGCACGGCTTCTGCTCGTTCATCGACGACCTTGGCGCGATGGCTGAAGCGAACAGAAAAGTCTGGATGCGTTAGTCTCCCTTCCTCTCCCAACGTATTGAGTGACTCCCCTCGTGAAAAGTTCGGAATCTCAAAAGTGTGAAGTTCTCCAAAGAGCTCTCGGCCATCTTGTTCGAGCGCGAAAAGAACCTTCTCAGTTTCTTGCACCTGAAGATGGGCATCTTCGAGCTTTCGAAGCACATCGTTTTTAACGGCCGTCTCCGTGCGAAAATTCCGGTCGAACTTGTTGAACGTTAGAAGTCCGCGCTCGGCAGTTAGAAAAATGACGAAAACCACCACCACTGGAAGCAGCCCAATGGTGATGAGTATCAGCGCACGCCCTCCCGCTGTTGGGGGGCCCTGCGACACCTCGAGATCGAAATCATCGTCGCCCGGTCCGGCTGCTGGTTCACGCGCCATAACGGAAACTCTCTAAGAATAGTCGTGGCCTTGCTCCTGCTCCGGCTTTTGAACTGGCTCCTTTGTTCCAAGGGCTTCGTCCAGATCGTCCTTTAACGGCTCAGGTAAGTGTTCGGCGCTGGCATACACCTCGCGCCCTAGCTTCACCATTGGCTCGTTGAACAGTTCTTCCAAAGCAGCATCAAGCTCCGCTTGATCGTTTTCTGACATGGGAGTAAAGATGCTGGGAAGTTCCCTAGCCGTCAAACCATGATTTCGGAGTCCATTTCTGAGGAAATCCCGGTCTGTAAGCCGGGAGAGTGCTTTTTTCTGGAAACGCTCATGGATGGAGCCTGTCCCACGTCGGCAAAACTACCGTGCTTCGCCTTTGCGGAAGCTTGCCGCCTGCGGAAGAAATACTGGAGCCTCTCCAATGAAGAGATAGGTGATCATGTGCGAATGGTGGTTGCGCGTGGATGCTCCAAGAAACCTCCCGCTCCTGACAGTCCCGAGGCTTATCTGCGCCAGATTTCCGTCAATCTCGAATCCGACTTGGTGAGGAACGACGTCAAGCTTCAAAAGATCGCAGAGCTTACTCGTGAAGACGGAGCATACACCGAGTTTGTAAAAGACGTAAATTCCAGAAATCCTGACATCGACCCGATAGCGGCACGAGATGAAGTGGCATTTTTTGCCAGCAACTTGCCATCCGAAATTAGGGAGGGATTTTGCACTTCGACAAGGGCCATCTTTTATCTCATGGTCGGCTGCGGCTACGCTCCACGAGACCTAAAGGAAGCCTTTCCCGACATCACCGTAACCGAGGTCAAATACCATCAAGCCAAGATTCGCGAAGTCACAGCTTGGCTGGGGCCAGTTCTCAAAGAGAGTCAATCTCTAAGAGACTGAACTTAGCTGATATCTTCCAATTCGAGCCGGAACTTCTCTTTCCGGTTTGATATGGACGATCACAATCAAAAAAACAACCGGATATCGCGAGGCTATTCTTCAGGCCCACGACCTGAAGCTGACGATCTTGTTCAGAACGATGACGAGCTTCGACAGCTAGCCGAAGACATCGTGCGCTATTGCCCTTCTCTTACCCAATTGCTTTTGGCGCTAGGGTCGAAAGACAACCACCTTGACGGCCTGAACTAGGATGAAAGGAACCCACGAAATCCAATTGGAATTTCCGTTCATCTGGGAACTGGAACCCAACTGGAATTTGACTTTGCAAAGAAATGACCCCTGAACAGAAAATCTACCGCCAACTTCTTGGTCTGATTCCTGACTTGGCCGAGTGGACGGAAAAGGCAGCGCGGTTTGACGGCTCGGCAGCCGAAGCTTTGAAGTTCGAGGCAGAAGGCTACATGGATCTAAATGTTGATGTGTTACAGCGCGATGAGAAAAGCTGTGAAATAGCACTCAGTCATTACTACAAGCATGAAACTGGCGACATGATCCCCGACCCTGACATGCAAATTTGCGTAGACTTTGAACTCGAAACGGCATCAGCCCGAACCTATCAAGATCATCATATTTACCAGGAAGTGGAGGTCGGCGAAGCGACATCTCTAAATCGCTTTCTCACTACCTGGCTCACCAACATCAACCAGCAAGGATTCGAGCTTCAGACAGAAATGACGAAGTCGCAGTCATTGGAACCGGAAATGTGATAAAATCTGCCATGGGAATCAACCCGGCCTCTTTCCGGTTTGATGAATTTCCAAAACTCCTTATTTGTCTGGCTTTCGGGTCACAGTCGAGAAATCGTAGCGGAACTCGCCGAACATGAACGCATCCGCATAATAGCACTCGGCATGACTCTCTTGCTCCCTGTTTCCATCGGAGCAACAGGGGCGTTTGTGACTGTTTTTCATCTTACCAAAAACCTGATTGGAGCCACTATCGCAGCCGCGATTGTTGGCTCCTTTTCTTTGGTCGTGGATCGAGCGCTCTTGGCAAACTTTTCAAAGAATGCCTTGTCCTTTGTAATTCGCCTTCTACTAACCCTGATAACCAGTGCAGTGTTTGCTCATTCCGTCCTTCTTTGGCTATTTTCAGACAAAATTGCAGAGATAGATGCGGAGAACCGAAAAAACGAAATCGTAAATATTGCGTCTGTTCTTCGTCCCGATCATGACAGTTTTGCGTCTACTTTTGCGACTCGAATCGAGTTTACCAAGGAGCAAACGGCCCTGGTAGCAGCCGAACTTGGCCGCAAAACAGACGAGATTGAAAACACGTCGACCTTGCTTCAGGACTACCGTGCCCGCTACCAAAACGAACTTAACGGTCGCGGGCCAAGCGGGATTCCGGGAGAAGGAATCAATGCCCGCAAAATTCAAAGCGAACACATCGTTCCGCTCGAACAAAAACTTCGGGAGCTTGAAAACGAAAAAGCCCTGCTACACTTGGAGCTTTCAAAACTAAGGGAGGATCTACGCTCCACGCAGGGGACTGACGAAAAAGTGGCTATCGCGGAAAAGGCTGCAATACAGCTAACAGAAGATGTTCTGGCCAGAAAAAGTGCGGGTGTTCTCTCGTCTTATTTGATACTGCACGAAATCATTAGTAACGATACCGCAGCTCTCTGTGCCTATATTCTGCTTAGTTTACTTTTGCTTTTTTGGGAGCTCCTCCCGCTGCTTATCAAGTTCTCCATGCCACTAGGCGCTTACGAAAAAGCAATCCAACGTGTTCAAACCAGAATCGACGCTGAACTTCACGCACGAAATCAGCTTATCCCCGAATATTCGCGCCTGGTCGCCTCACACAAGCTCAAGCTTGAAGTGATGGCCCTGGATGAAATCGAGGCCAATCGCTGGCTTCAAATTGCCGACCGCAGGTTTGAGATCGTTCAACAGCGCCGGGCCGAAATACCCAAGAGAGCCACTGCTGAACAACGTGAGGCGATTCTGGAAGCACTAAACGTCCTTGTAAAGTCTCTCACCCACACAGGAAGACAGCTTCTCACTCGGGACGAATCGCAATTCTGGCCCGATTGACCGATACTCCATGAACTTGTACAATATAATCTCGGCTAGAGATTTAGGGAACATATATGGGGCACGACGAATTAATTAGGCGCATTAAGGAACTCAGCAAACCAGAGCTTCAAGACATCTATCATCTCATCAACGAACTGCTTAGTAAACGAAATGAAGAGGAAGATTCTGAAGTGGAGGATGCTTGGAGTCAGGAAATTCGCAAACGAATTAGCGAGGTCAGAAGCGGAAAAGTTGAGTGCATTCCGGCTGACGAAGTCTTTGAGAATATCGAGGAAGAGTTTGGTTGGAAAGACTAAGACTGCACCCTGTAGCTAAGCAAGAATTGAGAGCCGCAGTATACTGGTATCAAGAGACGGCCGACTCTCAGGTTGCATACGAGTTCGAACAAAATGTAAAATATGCAACTCAGTCCATCCGAAAGACTCCGTATTTGTGGGCGTTGCGAGAAGGGTTGTTTAGACGGCTAAATATGTCACGATTTCCATTCTACTTACCATATATTATCGACAACAACGAGGAGGCGGTCGTTCTCGCAATTGCCCATAACCGCCGAAAACCGGGGTATTGGAAGGAGCGGATTAAATCGCTATGAAATGTCATCCGAAGTTCTTCCTGGCGATGGGGGCGCAGAGCTTTTATGGTTGTCCTCATCTTCTGGCTCATTTAAGATTTGGCCATATAGGCTCTTAAGTGATGGAATTGCAAGTCTCGAGAAATCCTCCTCGTTCCATCTGCAATAGGCCGGTAGTTCCTCTAACTCGAACTTGTCAAACGCAAGAACTTCGGGATCGTCTGCCGGAACAGCAAGCGGGCTTTTGTCTGGTCGCATAAAAAGCGTTTCCTCTTTGATTTCTTCCGGTAAATTCCATTCGCCGTTTACTGAGTATAGGCCGGTAAGAACTCCTCCGTTGGATAGCATTTTAAGATCGATAGAGAACTGTGATGGCATCCATCTGGTCTGACGCACAGTGCTTCGATTTTTACTTACCGAGCGTTGACTTTGATCGCCGCTGTAACCAATGGAGGCACTTACTGACGTATCTTTGATTTCCCAATCACCCAGCACCTTGGCCGCCCATTCCTGAGTTTGCGGATTGGAATTGTTGATATGAAAAATGGCCACATTGTTGGTGCAAGCCAAAATCTCACGGGCGTTTCGTTCGCCATAAAGCTCTTCAAGACCGCCGATGTCTTGAAATCCAAGGATCACAGGCGCACGTTTCCCCCGGCAGGTGATGAGAAAGTCGTTAAAGCTCTCGATTTTCCCCAGTTCACGAAATTCGTCGAGCACAAACCAGGACTCACGATCCGGTTCACCTGAAAGGTCCATCACGTGACTTTGAAGTTGAGAAAGAATGAGAGTGTTTAGTCGGCGAAGCGGAACCTTGGCTCGGTGATTGTTTCCTAGCACTAGAAGCCGGGACTGCTTCACCCACTCAAGGGTTACAAAAGTCTGGTAAGGAAAACACCTGTCCCAGGCAAGAGCGATGGATTCATACTCTCCCATATATACGCCAAGAGTTGACTTAACGCTTTGAAATGAGTTTGACTCATTGAAGTGCTCGTCAAGGCACGCCCTGGTGGCTGGATGAATTCCCAGAATGTGACGCATAAGCCGCTCGTTCCGGCAAACAATTACCAAGTCTTTTAGCCGCCACTTACCTTTTGCTTGAATGTGTAAGGCAAGCATCACTTGAGCTGCAATCGTTTGTGCAGCTTGATTGAAGTAGCGATTTTGGCCTAACGATTCCGGTGCCGGGATCAGATGTGCGGCAAAGGTCTCAATTTGAAATCGATCCGTAATGTCTGCTGCCATATCCCAAGCCTTGGCTCGCTTGTCGAGGGGGTTCAGGATGATCACTTTGTCGGAATCGCCTACCATCGCGTGAGGCAGGAAGGGCTCATATCCCCCTCGATCCCTTCGCACTCCAGATGACATCAAGAATGGCAAGAGATCTGTTTTGCTGTCATAAACCACGGCGCTCACTTTCTGGCCAGCGTGGATTCTGGGTAGCACGTTTTTTAAAAGCAGCTTTATCGTTACCGTTTTTCCTGAGCCTGGCGCACCCACTATAAGCCCGCCCATAGTGAGTTGCCGAAAGTCCAAGAACCTGTGCCCCCAGTTGTAAAAATGGGTCTTAGTGGGCCGCTCCGGGAAGTTTTCACTGGTCGATTCAAGGTCCACGCCGGCAAGGATTTTGGGTTTGTGATTTAAGGTTCTCGCTCGAAGACCTACCAAAAGGGAAATCACTCCAATCCCGGTAAGCGTTCCAAGCGCCGTTAGACTTTCCACTCAACCTCCATTAATAATCAAGTCCGAAATTCTGACTGCTGTAGGATGCGCCCTGATTCTGCGAAGTATCGGGTTCGAACTTTTTCGCCTGAACGACGGCGAGTTCCTTTTCCCTGCTGCGCTGCATTGTCTTTGCCAGGTCGGTTAGGTTTTCGCCAGCTTCAATTTCAGTCGTGTAAACAAAAGTATCGAGCTTCGCCCTACTAGCCTGAACATACGTTAGCTCCTTGTCGCTCATAAACTCATCGGTAAGAAAGTAGCCGTTTTCCACCGTTGCCCCCTGCGCCGCATGAGCCGTAATGGCGTAGCCAAGCTTTAGCTTCGTTGGTCCGAATTCACTAAGCGAAATCGTTCTTGGTGCGGCATCTTTATCGAGCTCAACGGTGATGAATCCCAGTCGTTCGCTTACACTGATGACCGTGCCCTGGTTACCATTTTTGATTCCGAGCCCTTTGTTTTGCGCCTTGAAAATCACGCGGTCGCCTCCGTGAAATCTTTCCGCGATGCTGCCATCACGATTTTTTTGGTTCGAAGCCTCCACGGAGAGTTCGCCACGTACAATTCGCTGAATTTGAATCTCCCGGTTAATTTTCGCAACATCAGCGTTCGTCCCGCAAAAGATCAGATTCTCTTTCGGGGCCATTGAACCGTATTCCATCCAATCGCGAACCAGTTGTTCTCTGGCATTCAACTTGTTTTCCAAAACGTTAAGGTGCCCTTTGTTTGCCACATGTGAGAGAAAATCCGCAGCCCTTCCCTCCGAGATGGCCTTTACCGCATCCCGATCTTCCGGACTCTTCTGGCGCAGAATTTCGGAAAGTCTTCCCCCTTTTACCTCCTCATGGATTTTAGCAAATGCTCCGCCTTGCTCTACCGCCTGAATTTGTTTGTTGTCCCCGACCAACACCAATGTAGCGCCAGCTTCGTCCACGTGCCGCACAAGCTCTGCCATTCTTCGCGTATCAACCATGCCGGCTTCATCCACTACCAGCATCGTTTTTGAATCGAGGATTGATCGTCCACCGGGACCAGGTCTATTTTCCAAATACCAGAGTAGTGATTCGATGGTTCTGGAATCAATTCCAGTCTTTCCAAGTTCCTCTGCGGCAGCACCCGCGAGCGCAGCTCCCTTTACCTTGTAACCCTGATCCTGGAGCGCCTCTTTTACTGCTTCCAAGGCATACGTCTTTCCAGTTCCAGCATCGCCTACAATCGTCTTGATCGCCCCTTCTCCCTGGGTCAGATACCGAAGCATTTCAAGCTGCCCTTTATTGATAGTGGGCCTCGATTCGGTGGCAGTCTGAACGGCTTTGTCTGCAACTCCAATAAAACTCCGTTCCTTAAGGCACTCCACTCTGGCTAGCATCTCCTGCTCAAGATCTAAAATCTCTTGTGTCGTATAACGAACCTCTCCATCTTGGCGGCCAAGGGAAACCAATTCAGGACTTCGTCTTAGCTCCTGTCTAACTGTTTCAAACACAAGATCTGCGCCAATTGCTTGCGTTTGAGCCTGCTCGGCAACAAAGCGCACTAGATCCTTTTCCGTAAAGGTCGATTGATTCCAAGTGAGGTTTGAGAGCGCTGTTGAAAAAGCAAGTTTCGCAGCAACATCTCTGTCCGGCCTCTCTCCAATTCCCTGCGGAGAGACAAGCTCCTGAAACTCTGCCTGGCCCCAGCCAAGTTCGGCAGCTCGTCCCTTCCATTTCGCTTGAAGTTTTTCCCTGGGCTCGTGTTCCTTGTGTTTCCTACTCGTAACCGCGAGTTGCGCAAGCCTTTCCGGGCTCGGGTCTTCGAACCCAAGCTTTTCGGCAAGCTCACGCAACTCCTTGCTTCTGCTTGAAAACTCCTCACAAACTTTCGGGTCAACACCGGATAGCTTGAAGGACCGTCCGTCTGTTTCTGATACCAATCCAAGTCTTCTTTCCAACTGATACGCGAGTTCTGTTCGATAAATGGCACCTACCGCCATTTTGTGCTGAAACATTGGCCTCGCATAAATCGTTCCGGTAGTTCCGTCCTCCCTAACAGAGACATTCATTGTGACGGAATGTGTATGCAAGTTGGGCTCTTGATTTCGATTTGTGCCGTGTTCGAATGTGGCAATCACTACCCCAGCTTTTTCAAAATGGAGCCCTTTTTTACCTCTCCTCGTCCATCCGGCTGCCTCCTCCATGTAGCTTAGTGCCTTTTCCACCGCTTCCTGATGCGCTGCTCGGATTTCCTGCGAGTGCAACTCGTCTGCTAGCCCAAAAGCCACTGAAACTGATTTTGGAGCGGAAAACGTGAGGTCCCATCCCGAACATCTTCTATCACTCCCTGCGTTTTGTGTGAGCGCACGTCCTTCCAGATATCCGCCAAAGATCTCCGAAAACGCTTCGGCATTAACCTTGCCTGTGAGGCCAAGCTCTTTCGCACCACGGCCAAACCACTGGCCCGGTGGTTCTCCTCCCGATGTGTAATAATCTTCACGCGCGAGATTCGAATAGTATTCGTCCTGCCCCCCACCCATGGAAGCCATCGATAGCATCAGTGAAGTCCTCCTTCTCTATGGTCATCTCTGGGAAGATTCCGTGCTACCCAAGCTTCCACCTGCTTGTCCGTCATATCTCCGATTTCGGAAACTGCAAGCATGTGCAAAATCACATCGGTCGAAAGTGACTGTCTTCTGGATAGCCCTATTACCTCCTGAGCAAGCTCCGTCAGAATCCGTTGCGTGTCTTGTTGCTGACTCTGCTCCGAGTCCAAAGTTGCTAGTTGTTCTAACATCGCCTGCTTTGCAAAGCCGTTTACAGTCATTCCAGCTTTGGTGGCAAAGTTCTCCAGGAATTCCATTGTCTCGGAATCCAATCGAAATTGAACCTTGTCAGCTCTCTTTTTTCCCATTCTTGCCATTACAGAACTCACCCAAGTGTATACAAATTTGTATACATTTGGGTGATAAAACATTTTACAACGATTACGACAGGTTGAAACGCCAGGACTGGCCGTAGAACCATGTTGGGTATACAACGTAATCGACTAAACATCAATAGGTTGTGATATTGATGTATACAGCTGGGTGCTTCAGGTGTGAGCTTTTTCGTATTCATCAACTCGGCAAGAGTCGCTCTATTCGATTTTGGAAGGAATCTTCGAAAAAGTTCCAAATTTTCATGCCAAGTTCGCTCCCACTCTCTCTTGCCGTAGCGATGAAAAAATCGTTAGATGTTCACTTCTCATCAGCCACGGAGGAATGGGCAACTCCACAATGGCTGTTCGACGCCTTGAACAAGGAATTCGGATTCACCCTCGATGTATGTAGCACTCACGATAATGCGAAGTGCAAACGGCATTTTACTCGGGAAGATGATGGTCTTGCTCAATCCTGGGAAAACCAGGTTTGCTGGATGAATCCGCCCTACGGAACGGTGATCAAGAAGTGGATGGCGAGAGCTCACCATCAAGCCACGGTAGCTGGGGCCACAGTCGTCTGTCTCGTTCCAGCGAGAACCGATACCTCGTGGTGGCATGACTACGTTATGAAACACGAGATTCGTCTGCTTCGAGGTCGGCTCAAATTTGGTGAAGCCGTTCATTCCGCCCCGTTTCCTTCCGCTATCATCGTCATGCGCCCTCGTGCATTCACACTCACCGCTTTGAACCTCTAGATAAGTCCATGGTCTGCTCCAGAACTCGACGATGTTCTTTGATGATTTGATAATTTCTGTAATTTGCCGGTCAAGATCCCGAGGGACTCTTGCGGAGTGCCTAACGGTTTCGCACTCCTTCAAGTCATGAGCACATTTGCGACGATCTTCTGTTCGGCCTTTATTTTTTCCGACCTAGCTTTTTGCTCAGGAATAAATGCCCCCATAGACAACAAACAACATGAGGGCAGTACAACTTCTCAAACAATCCTAACACATTTGTAGCCTAGTTCCAAGAGTCCAATCGAATTCATGCACGAAACAGGACACAAAGCGGTCACATACCGGCCAATAAATCGTGAACTGAGATCAGATTTCAAGCCGTTTCGGGAATCACATTTTGCTCGATGGCAAGGCATCTGGTTTTCAATCGAGCCAAGGTTTCCGCAAGACTTTCATTTTCATTTAAAATGCAAGCCTTCTTCTTCTTATTTGATCTTTTTATTTTTTTGTTTATTGGGCTTGCTGTTTTGTGAGGGAGGGCGTTGCTGATTTTTAGCCTAGCCGTTGCTGTTTTCTTAACCAGCTTCATTACTGCTTTCCCTGCCTGAGTCACACACTCTCGCATCGTCCGATATAGCGAAATCAGCCAGCCATCTACGAAGCATAGACCATAGCGATTGACATTTGCCTGATGGACACGAATGACGTGGAGAAACCCCTTCTTTCGTAGTTTTGCGATGGCTTCGCCAATACGCGATTTTTCGATTCCGGTCAGTGTTCCAAGCTCACAGTAGCGGAATCTACCGTAGCGCTCATCCTTCTTCAGCTTGGCTCGCGTTTTGAGCTGCGAGATTCGTCTGCTGGAGTAGAACAAGAGAACCAAGCACTCACTGACCGATAGCCTACCCTGAGCAATCGCCTGAAGCACCTTTCTTGCAACTGGACGCCTTCGCTGCGATCCCGATCCCTTCGATTTCTTAGCAACTTCCTTAACGGTTACCGTCAGCTCGTCGATTTTACGCTGCGTCAACTTTCTACAACCCTTTTCCATGCTCTTGCAGTTTACAATTCGATACAGATCGACTTTCGAATTGGGTTTAAGAGCCTTGTGCTCGCACATGGCGGCAAATACTCGAAGAAAGTTCTTTGCTCCTGCTTTTCGCTCTCCGCAGCGCGAAATAATGGCGAGCAGAAGTTCCTCGGGTATGGGGGTATACCCCCCCTTATATTCTCGACTCAATTTCTTACACATATTTTCTCCCAAAGCGGAGGCTGAGCAATGGCCGCAATAATCCGTTTCCACCAATGTAGATAAAAATAGATCTTGACCTGCTAGGAGAATTTGCTACAATCTGTCTTACCAATTTCAGACTAGCAAAATCTCCCGTCATCAGTTACGGGTTTTTTTGTGCCCAATTTTTGGGCTTTTCCTTAGCTCAAATTTCCTCCTCAAATAAAGTATGGCTAAAGCGGATAATCTTCGTCCGGAAGTTGGGAACGCTCCTGAGTTTGTTTGAATGAGTGTGGCGGTATGCCACCACAAAGGATTCTAAGAAACGTTGGTTCACTTGCCCTGCGACAAGCGGACTGTAATCAATTCTCGTTCGATCACTATCCACCGTTCTCCAAATATCCGGCCAATGAGTTTACTTTAGCCTGATTAAAGTTCGACTCATACTTAGCAGATCCCGGGGTATCTGTCACCAGTAAAAAAGAACGGTGTTATAGGGGTATACCCCCACAATTTGTCTAGAGCTGGGGGTATACCCCTACATCCGAAATCTCGTAAAGGGCATATGCAAATTCCAAAACGTCGCAGGTTCTTGATTCCTCATTTTAGGCACGAGATTCCCTATGGCGCCTTCGGGGTATAAAAGTCGAATAATATTGCCTTGTGACGCCTCCTGTGGCCTCTGAAGACATGCCGAGGCTTCAATTGCTCGGTCCATCTATGCTGTCGGAACCGACGCACCCAATAGATATGGAGGCATACCGCCACTCAAGATTCGGTGTAGAGGTATACCGGTATATCCGATAGTGAATCAAAAATCCCTCTTGCCGAATGTGGGGGCATAATGGCATACTCAATTGCAGTTTAGAATTTTTTAGGAGGGGCATGCGGTTTGCTCAAACACAGGTTATCACATTGGCTAACCAGAAGGGTGGTTGTGGAAAGACGTCGAGCACTGTTTCTCTTGGCGCTGCATTTGCGGAATTGGGGTATTCGACGTGCATACTGGACACCGATTCGCAATGCAACGCGACCGAGACGTTTGGAATTACTCAAGACGAATTGAGGAAGAAGCAAAGATATTCTCTTGCGGATATCTATCTGTCGAAGAGAAGAGCTCTTGATTGTGTTTATGATTTTGGTGACCGGTTTGGCGGGAGATTATTTATCGTTCCCGGTCATCGAGGATTAAACACAGTGGAGGCGCGACTGGAATCGGAAGTCCAAACTCGGGTCGCTAACGAAGAGGCGTCGATCCTGGATATCGACGACCTTAAGCGAGATCATAGGCTCCGACTCAAGGATTCGGTAGAATCATTGAGGGGCCGATTTGATGTCGTTCTTTTGGACACGCCACCCGATCTTGGATTTCTGATGACAACGGCCTTGATCGCGTCTGATTGGTTTATTGTTCCCGTATTTCCATCCGGCTATGATCTTAAGGGGCTGGAAACCCTGACACGAACAGTTGATAAGGTCAGAGAGCGATACAATCCAAAGCTTCGCTTGGCGGGAGTCTTGGTCGGCAACTATGACAGGAGCGCGAAGCTAGACGCGGAAATCCACGAGATGCTAAAGGATCGGTTCGGAAATCAACTTGTATTTCAGACGACAATCAGTAGAAGCGTCAAGCATCGTGAGGCGACCGTGTATAGTCAGACGATTTTTGAGCATGCCGGGGGAACTCCCCCTGCAGACCAGTATCTGGAACTTGTGAGGGAACTGATCAATCGAGGCCAAAAATCGAGAACAGGAACAACACAGAATCCTCTTCCCGATACAAAGGCACTTGGGAGGATCGGGGTAGGTGGCTAAGGAGAGGAAAAAACCAGGGCTTCCACCATCATTCGATCTTAAAATCGATAGTCCGGTCGATCTAGGTGACTATCTGGACGGGGAACCGGTAGCGCAACAAATTTCCAATGACCCTGTACGACTACGGGAAGAAGGCACAAAGCGGGTCCCTTCGTCTCCGAAAAGTCAGAGATCCGCAAAACCGAAACGGCCTGTCGAGCCTCCCAGGAAGCAAATCAATATGAAGCCTGACACATTAAGAAAGGCTGAAGAGCTACTCGATATCATAAAGGATAGGGGACCCCAACGCGACGCTGCAGCCAGTGAGATGTTCGATGCAGTTATTGCCATTCTCTACGAGGCCAAGGATCGAATCGATCTTTCGAGAGTTCCCAAAAGGGGACGATGGGGATCGCCTATGGCTTCGGCTTTTGTTGTCGCTCTCGGTGAAGCATTTTCCAATGCGATTTCAAGGGGAAAATAACGCTTGTTGACGATAGATCGATAAATCACTCGCCGCTTTAAATACAGATTCGCACTCATCTGTGGAGTCCAAAGTCGAAATACAGGGTGCTCCACCCGGTTTACCTGGTTGGTGTTTAACAAGATTTCTATTGAGCTTCGTTCTCAACTTGTTCGATGTCGGACAGCCGGTAGCGAAGGAACCGCTTTCCGAGGCGCAGGGGACTGATTAAGCCAGCTTTCTCCTTTCGCTTGATGGTTTCGACTGAGCAACTCCAGCGCTTGGCCAGTTCTTTTCTGGACAAGGTTGTTACGGGAAGGTTTGGTATTTCCAATTCGTTGTTCATCAAAGCAGGGAAGAGCGTCCTACTTCAAATTTGGATGAATTTTTCGTCAGATCCCGCGCCTTACAGCGCCGAATTGAACTGAAGTGACGGCGTGATTTTACGTTTTTTGTCCACGTAAATTGCAGCGGTTATCCGGATGTCGCTATGCCGGAGATAGCGCGAAGCCACGAAGATGTCATGTTCTGAGGCAATAATGCTCCCAATTTCTTTGCGGAGTTCGTGGATTGGTTTCTTGGCGTCAACACCTTGCGCTCGAAGCCATTTGCGAAGGCGGTTGAAGATTCCGTCACATCGGTAGTGCCTGGGCGATCCCGGCTTACGTGGCGGGTTTGACGATTCAATCACAAACACATCGGTAGCCATTGCTTTGAATCCGTGGAAGGCGGATGTAACCTCTGGAGTCAGATCTATCTCTCCGGCCGAGTCCTCAGACTTTAACTGATGGTATTCGGAATCCTTAATAACGAGAGTTTCGGCTTCAAAATCAAATGCCCTCCAAAGCAGATGGTCGATCTCACTGATTCGAAGGCCGCACATGCAAGCGAGCAATAGAACCTTGAAGGCTTCGGGATCTTGTATTGCCAGAGTTTCATTTGCAGATGCAAGGATCGCTTTGGCATCGATCTGGCTCACGTAACGCATCGACGATGGTTTCTCCATCGTGACGTTTGCGAAGGGTAGCGGGTCGGGAAGGGTTAACTCTTGAGCCAGAAAAGGAAGGAGTTTTTTGGAAAACAGAGCTTTTGAATTTCGAATCAGGCTATTTACAGTGGTTCTTGCGCTTTTTGACTGTTCCGGGTCTGAGGACGCTTTCAAGAGGTAGGCGTTTTTCCACGCAGTAACTTTCATGGGCGTGATCTCGGAAAGGGGAACGGCATCGACCTTGGACTTCCAAACTTTGTGTCCTCCTTTAAGGCCATCGAATTTTCCTTCATCCGGGATCTGAGCGATTCCTGCTACGAGTCTGCGAAATGCTCGGCAATAGGTGGCGAGAGATTGGGATCTAGCGGTGGACAGCCGACAAGCGACTTCGATCAACTCGCCGACCGTGTTTCCAGGTTTAGCTTGGGTTTCAGGTTCCGGTTCGGTGCCATACGTTCGCATCGTTTCATCCCAGCCTTTCGCCTGAAGGCTGAGATAGATGTCGCGGGCCCTTGCGGCTGCGGCGGCAACATTAGGAGTTCCAAGGCGAAACCGATACCGTCGTTTCTGAAACTGAATCTGTACGGAATAATTAGGTTCTTGAATCTTTTTACCACGATGTGCGTAGCTGCACCTAACGACTTTTCCCTCCCAATACTTTGCACTGGTTCGGGATTGATGTCGGCTCACTTTCGGCTCACTTTTTCCGTTCATACGTGCTTTGATTTGTTCCTCAATCTTAGCACCACGATCGCCTTGGCATCAACATTTTTTGCTTATAATCATTAAGTTATGGATATTTCATTGAAGCAATTGAGTTCATGTCGGAACACGTGGAAACACCTATAGATAAAGACTGTAAATCTGCTGGCTATGCCTTCGCTGGTTCGAATCCAGCCCTACCCACTCTCCTTATAATGCGCGACTTACGAGAAATTGTGAGTCGCTTGATTGTTGAGCTTGTATGGCTGGGGCTCATTTTGGGCTCACTTTTCAACTTCGGACTGCCGCGCCGCTTAGCGGTCTCTGTCATCTGTCGCCCTAAGGCTCAAAGAACCAAAATCATGGGACTCTTCGACTCTTCGTTGATCGCCGAACGTCCCAGGCCCCGCCTTAAGCCAAATGAGAAGAATGCTCTCCCTCGCATCGCCCGGATTCACAAACTTACTCCTCCACCACCGGCCGCAACTCCACCGTCCCCGGCTGAACGACCGGCCTCTCCTCCTCTTTCGCCTTCCCCCCAACAACCGCCGCAACAACCCACCCCTCGACTTCACTTCCGCCGTCACCTTGGGCGCGGCGAAACCCAGCGCCTCATCCGCCAGCTCCGATCGCGCGGCAACATCGGCCTGCGCGTTGGCCAGATCCACCTCGGTCTCCACGATTTTCGGCTGGATGAAGATGAGCAACTCCTGGCGGCTCTTTTCACGGTCGGCATTGCCAAAGAGCGGGCCAACCAACGGCAATCCGACAAAAACCGGCAGGCCCGTGTCCGTCTTGCGATCATCCTCGGAGATCAACCCGCCGAGCAACACCGTGCCGCCATCCGGCACGATGACCGTGGTGTAGAGCTGTTGGGTGCCGATGGTGGGGATGTCGTTGCCGCTGATGTTTTGGCTGCCGACGATGTCATCGTTGTTCTGCTCGATTTGCAAAGTCACTTGATCGTCGGAGTTGATGAGCGGCAGCACGCGCACTTGCAGCAGCACCTCTTCAAAGCTGATGGAGGAGCGAACGGCTTGGTTGAAGTTGTCGGGATCGACGGTGGAGAGCGTGGAGCTGGGCACGGCGATGCGTTGGCCGGTGGAAATCGCCGCCCAGCGGTTGTTAAGCGTGTAAACCGTGGGCCGAGCCAGCACTTTGAAGCGGTTGGTGCTTTGCAGGGCGGAGACGTAGGTGTTAAGCAGGCCATCAATTTGGCCGTAGAGCGTGAGGCCTTGGGCGGCTCCGCGGTATTGTGAGTCAAAGCGTAGGCTAGGCTCAAAGAGATAAAAATACGGATCGAGCTAGGCATCGAGTTCGAGGCCGCCAAGCTGCGGGCGCAACGTGGGCAGTGGACGGCGGAAACGGTGTAGCCCGGTGGCAGTCGAGGTTGTTGGTAGAGAACGCGAGCATCCCTCCTCTACGGATTGATATGGGCTATTCTATGGCGGGCAAGGCTTCGCGCTCTTCATTCAAATCCAGCCACCGCCATTCCTTTTCATCGATTTGGGCGAGTCGGATACCCGATTCCTCAAGGCGGTCAAGATACATCTCCGGATTCGTTCGGCTTGGCCGTTCAACATAGTTGGGATACCTTTTAAGGTTCCGTTCTCTATCTAGTGAATCGCCTACACAGGTCGGATCGACGCCCAACCATGTTTCGACCGAGAGTTGCGAATACAGGGGATACAGATCTCTGTGCTTTCGCATCAGCAATTCCACGGACTTTGGATTCCACCAAGACTCCGGCATGGATGCAAAGGCGGTCTGCACTTCGGGAATCTCGTAGAAAAAGCTAAGCTCTTCCCGGTTGTGTCCGCAGATTTCCGAGAAGTGAGTTTTATCGATTCGCATTCGGAACGACGCCGGTGCCGACGCTAAACATTTCCAGGCCTCGGACTCCTTGCAGAGATACTCTTCGTTTGGGAAACGCCAGGTGGATCGGATTTCACCGATTTTCAAATGAGGAAGGAATGCAGCGGGGTCCAATTGACTCCAAAATGTTTCATCCGCATTGGCTAATGCTCGAAAGGTCCACCACACCAAACATCCGTCCGGGAGAGAAAGAAGTTCTTGAAAGCGCTTTGCATCCACAATCTCCCAGGGAAATTCCGGGTTTCCTTTCTTCCCAAGTTCACATTCAAAAAAGAGATTCAGAGCATGTCTGGCTCGGCTCTGATCATCTAGAGCATCGGTTAGCAACCGATTGAAGGCATTGGCGATCTCCATCAACAATCCGCGTGGAGGATGCCAACCCACGTATCCTACCGGTGAATCAAGCAGAAGTTCATACCCCCATTGCTCATCAATCTGCAGCTTGGCCCAGAACTGTTCTGGCGCTCGTCTCATTGCCGCCCAAGCCTCCTGGCGGATGCGTAACTTCGCCGAATTCGAAAGACAACGGCAAAACGGATCGAGATCGATCGCATTCCAAAAACGCACCTGAGCATTCGGCTGGTCGGCAATTCTCTTTACAAATTCCAAGGTCAGATGCACGGGCCACCAAGCATCGGAACTCACTTTGTTTGCGGTAGTTGTTTGGCTCAGCCTCTCATTGATGAAAGTAGTTAGGATGTCGATAGTGAAATCCCTGACAGGGAACACCAATGCGGCTGCGGGTTCAGTCTTACATGCGTTCCGGATAACGTCTTCGCCAACTAGATCAAAAAATGCGTGAGGCGCTTTTCTGAGGGCATCGAGAATAGGGACGAATTCTCTACGGTCTGAGTTCAGCATGAACTCTGAAACTTTCTCGGCTGTGGTTGAATCCCATGGATCTACATCCAAAAGGCCGAACCAAATTTCTCGTTCCGAAAAATATTCGGACAGTTTTCGGTAAATCTTTGGTGGAATTCTGGGAGGACTCGGGGTTGGGACTAGTACTCTCTTTCTCGGATCAAAACAATCTCTCAACAACTCGTAATTCGCGAGAGTTTCTGTAGTCGCTCCTATATTCGGGTCCAACTTATAGAACAGAGTCCACTCACGTTCCGAGCGGCAATTCCAAAACTGGTGTGAGCAAAGCAAGACCTTTAGACATCTCTTGTTCACCGACGACAATTCAAAATCCGAGAATTCTCTCTTGTGCACTTCCTCCAAGATTGACAAAGCAACATTTGTCCCTCTTTCCTTCTCGGTCATTGAAACGCGAGAGACCTGCTTTTCGAAGCCAGTTGGCCTCTCGAATAACCAAGTAATATCATGAAAAAGAGCAACCAACCTAAAACTACAACACTTCGCCCGTTCAGCGGCTTTACTGCTTGCTGTCTGGTGATGACCTTCTTCTCTTTCACTCTTCCCTGCAACAGTTTTGGCAGTGTGGAAGAAGAAGAAGAGGAGAAACCCTCTCATACTGTCGAGTATGCGCCAGACGATAGCCTTGACGCCTACTACGCTGTGCTTTGTAACGAAATTGGGCCGGATTGGCGGTTTGGGAACGCCTGCGCGGCGGAAACCATGGTTGAGATAATCCGCCTCAAGGCGCTCAACATCAAGCCCACCAACAAAGCTATTGCAAAATCCCTGGCAAGAACCCGGTCCTACAACAAATCCGTAAAATCCGGCATCTGCCGGATAGATAATTCCACGTATGATGAGGACGGTTTGGATGCCTTTGGTACCAACAACCGGGGTATTCACAGATCCCAAAAACCAGGCTACGACCCATTTGCTGAAAATGACGCGGATGTCTATGCCCTCTACAACATGGTGGTTTCGCATCCCGGGATCAAGAACATGAGTAGGATCGGCCCCTACCCAGCTATCGAAATGCTGCAAGTCATGGTGGCTCATAGCCAAATGGGCGAGATCCTAAACACGGAGGAAATCGTTATGGATTTGGATTGCCTGGGAATCGGAAAGCAGGACAGCTGACTTCCGGTCTTCGGCAGATCAAACAAGCAAACAACGACAACTCAAAAACAGTCTGTTCGGCGAAGCCTCACCCTTGAGGCTCCGCCATTTTTTTGCCGGGCGAATGAGAGCACCCCAGTTCCAAGCTTCGACAGCATCGCGCAACGTTTTCTGCGGAGCCTGTAAGGCCTTAACCTCGGCGCTGACAACTCGGTTGCGCCTTCGGTTTGGCTGAATTTTCGCGAAGATTTTCCTTGTTTCGAGTCCAGTCCCTCATCTAAATGAAAGTGTTAGCCTTGAGGAGGTGATGAGGCATGCCGCCAGGGAACTTCCTCCAAAAAAAAACGAAAAAAGGAGATAGGCGTCCCTTTTTGTGGAGGTGAGCAACCTGCACCAGACATGACTGCGAACTCAAAGTCGATCCTTGTCGGCAACATTTTTCCTCTCAACCTCATTCGGCGAAGAGTCATCATCGAGCCGGTATCTCCGGAGGAATTGAGGTCGCAGCTAGCCCTTCATGAACCGGTGTCATTTTGGGGCCATGAGTCCACCCTGCCACATGCCAATGCGTTGCTGGGGAAGGACATTACACCGGCTGAGAAACGCCCGGCGCTGGAATTGAATGATGCGGGACTTCCGGTTCTGGAGGGGCAGGAATTTGATGAATGCTGGGTGCTTTCCCCTGTCTTTGCGCCAGGCGTTCGTCCCGGTTTCGGAGAAGAGGTGGGTCCGGAGCAAATTGAGCGCTGGCAGGTTTTGAAACTTCAATGGAACGACGAAAAATGACGGATAAAGACGACAACAATCAAAGCGGTTACCTCTATGTGTTCGCCGCGAAGGGGCTTCAGGAGTTCGTGTTTCGCTCCGATCAATTGCAGGAAATGGTGGGGGCTTCCGACTTGATCGACCTGTTGCCGAAGCGGTTTTGCGAGGAGACTTTTAGCGAGCTTTCATTTGCCGGGGAGGTCGAGGTTTTGACCGAAGCCGCGGGCAGTTTGCGCGTTCTGTTCGAATTGGAAGACGATGCGGAGTTGCTTGCGAAAATTTGGCCGATGATCTGCGCGAACGCGGCGCCGGGGCTGGATTTCGTGCAAACCATCGTGCCGTGCGGAGACAACTATTTGGTGGCCAACGCGGAGGCGGAGACAAAGCTGGCGGTTCGGCGAAATCAACCGCGGGCGTCGCTACCGGAGATCGTGCCCGTGGTGGCGCGTAATCCGCGAACTGGGTTGCCGGCGGCGAAAATTGGCCGGGATCGGGATGGCACGCCTGAGCCACTGGACTATGAGGGGCTGGTCAAGCGCAAGGCCAGGACGGACCGGGTGCCGCCCGACGCGAAAAATGTGCCGATACCGGAGGACACGATTTTTCACGCGTTTGGGTTCGAAACCTGGGATGAAGTGCCGCTGATGTTCGAGCGTATTTCCGGCGATGAGCGGGAATATCTGGCGGTGATCCACGCGGATGGCAACGGTTTGGGCCAGATGTTCATCCAGTTGAAATCGCAACTCAAAGACGCGGATTTCCAGGTTCAGAAGAGTTTTTACCAGGAGCTCTCCCAGGCAATCGATCGGGCGGGCAAGCAGGCGTCTGGCGCAGCGGTGGAAGCGGTTCGCGACCGGTTTTTCCGCAATGACGGCTCGAAGAAAACGGTCTGGCCGCTGCTGCCGATCGTTCAGGCCGGCGACGATTTGACGGTGGTGATTCGAGCCGATTTGGCAGTGGAATTTACGCGAGAGTACATCGTGAAGTTTGCCGAATTCACCGAAGTCGAGTTCAAGGCGGTCGCGGACCAATTCAACGGATCAGAGCTCAAGCTCAACTTGCCGAAGCGGCTCACCGCGGGCGGCGGCATTGCGTTTGTGAAGCCGCGTTACCCGTTTTCTTCAGCCTACGAGCTGTGTGAATCGTTGGCCACGTTTGCCAAAAAGCGGGCCAAAGAGGACGATCCGGCGATCGACCAAATTCCGTCCACTTTGACGTTTCATCGTGTCACGGCGGCGAGCACGTCGGAGAATTTTGAGCGCTTGCTGGAGACCGAGTTGACGGGCGCACAAGTCGGCGAGAAGAAGCAGCTCCAACTGTCGCTCGCGCCCTATCAAATTGGCAAGCACGGTGCGTTCGCGAAGCTGGACGATCTCGATGCTCTGGCCGAGTTGCTCGCGAACTTGCCGGCTGGTCAGAGCCGGGAGTTGCTCCACCTGCTGGAGACCGATTGGGAGCGCGCAGGCAAGCACTACGAACGGTTCAAGAATAACCAGAAAGATCCGACAACGCGCGAGGATGGAACTAAGCCGCCGACCGGCGATGAACTGGAGGCCGCCATCGAAGCGCTGACCGGCAAGGGCTGCGGCCTGCTGGATTCCGAAAAGCGCACGCCCTGGCACGACGCCCTGGTGCTGGCTTACTTCAAGCGCAAGGGCCGCGCGTTCGCAGAATAAAGCCCAAATCCCAGACGAATTCATGAAAACCTACGACGTCAAAATCACCCTCCTCAATTGGTGGCATAGTAGTTCCGGGGAGTCCGGCGCGGGAGACTTGGACAGCACCGTGGTGCGCGATGAGCTGGGTTTGCCGTTCCTTCCAGGCAAGGCGCTCAAGGGTTTGTTTCGCGAATCCGCGCAGCTCATGGTCGATTGCGGCCGGCTGGAGGAGGGCGCGTTGGTCCAGCTCTTCGGCCCGCGCATTCCGCCAGGCGAATCGGCTCCGCCGTGCGACAATCAGGCCGCGCTGCGTTTTTCCAGCGCGCGGCTTCCGGCGCAGTTCCGCGACTGGGCGCGGGCTAATCGGCAGGGCAAACATCCGCCGGAAGCGGTCGCCGGGCTGTTTGAGACGCTGGCATCAACTGCGCTCGACGACGGGGTAGCACGGGAGCATTCTCTGCGGCGCAGGGAGGTTGCATTGCCTGTCCCGCTCCGAGCGAAACTCACTCAACGCCTGGAGATTGGCGAGCTGGATGTGCACGGAGGCCTCGAAACCTGCGCCCGGCTGATTCGACGGCTGGGCAGCCACCGGCATCGCGGTTTGGGAGCCTGTCAGGTTGCAGTGGCCGAAAGGAAGGAGAGGGTAATATGAGCAAGAGACACACATTCACCGTTGAGCTACAGGAGGACGTGGTGGTTAGCGCCAAGGCGGCCACCTTGGGCAACCATGAGTGCCTGGATCACCTGCCGGGAAGCGTCTTTCTGGGCGCGGCGGCGCGAAAATTCTACGTCAAGTGGTTAGGGGCGGCGGACACGAGAGATTGGCCGTTTCGCGCGTTTCATTCCGGGCAAGTCCGCTTCGGGCCAGCCTTTCCCGTGGACGCGGACGGCTCAGCCAGCGTGCCGATGCCGGCTTGCTGGCACTATCCCAAGACGGGCGCCCTGGAGAACGACGCCCAAAACGTGGCGCGTAAACCCTGGGATTTCGCGACGCAAGGCCAGGAAAAGCAGGCACGGTCCGGTTGGCTCAGTGGCGAGGATCGGATTTTCACCACGGCTTACAATTTCCGCATGAAAACATCGATCGGCCGCTCTTTTGATCAGGCGCAAACCGGGGCGTTATTCGGCTATTCCTCCCTTCCGGCGGGAACACGCTTTCGCGCTTTCATTGATTCAAACGCGGACGAGGACGAACTGTGGGACGCCTTGGTCGGTTGCTTTGCTGAAGGCGAGACGCTTTGGGTGGGCCGTTCGCGCAACGCGGAGTTCGGCGAGGCGAAAATCGTCGCGACGGGCGATTCGGTGGACTTTCCGGCAAGCGAGGAAGACGGTCCGGGCGATGGCGTCATCCTCATCCACGCGCTAAGCGATCTGGCCTTGGTTGACCAGAATGCTCAGCCGGTGTTTTCGCTCGGCGCGGACGATCTCGAAAACCTGGGTTTGGCCGGGGCGAAGCCGGATTGGGAGCACACGTTCATTCGCACCCGGGTCTACTCGCCGTTCAACCATCACCGCAACGCGCCGGACTTGGAGCGGCAAGTCATCGCCAAAGGTAGCGTCCTCGCCGTGACCGGGGTTTCGCCGCCAGAACCCGGGTTTGGCTGGATTGGCGCTTACCAGCACGACGGGCTGGGCTGGGTAGCGATCGACCCGCCCTACCTACGCGCCGAACACCCTAACTTGGCCAAAACCGAGCCGTGGACACCAACCAAGGAGCAAAATCCCGGCCTTCCGGTGCTGCCGTTCGCGAGCGTGATGCAGCGCCGTCATAAAGACCGCCAGGACCACCTTGAGGCCATCGCTCTGGGGCGGGAATGGGGCGATTTCTGGGCCAAAGGAAAGCCCTGCCCCAGCTCCAGCCAATGGGCTCGGGTGCGCCAGGCCGCGATTCAATCGGCGACTCTCAAGGATCTACGTGACACGCTCTACGGGGCTGGCGAAGCGATTTTTACCCACGGCGCTTCCGGCCAGAAAAAGTGGAAGTTGGACGACCCACGCTCCGCCGCCGCGCGAGTGAAAAGGTCGCTCAAAAACTACGAAGGCAGCGATGCCGTCGCTCTGGCCGCTTGTCGCGAAGCTGCGATCCATGTAGCCCGAAAGAAGAACCATTAACGCCATGACCAACGCAAAAATCCCTACACCGCTGGTTAGCAGCGACTGCCTCGTCCGCTGCCTCGCACGCATCACCATCCAACTGGAAACACCGGGGTCACGTCAGCGCAGGTCAGGAATGGCATGAATCCGACGCCGGGGTGGTGCTGGATCCCAACGGCTTACCCGCAATTCCCGGCAGCTCCATCGCCGGCGTATTGCGAAGCGCATTTCGCGCGGGAGGAAATGAGACGCTGGAGAACCTGATTTTTGGGTTTCAATCGCCCGCCGGGACGGAGCGCGGAATGAGACAAGGATCCCGGCTCAACGTCTCCTGGGCGCGCATTCACGATCGGCACAACCGTCCGGTTTGCGAACTGAGGGAGTCGATTTCGGAAGACGATCCGGTGTTGCGAGACGCCCTGCATCCAACATTGCGCGATCACGTCCGCATCAATCCGCGCGGGGTGGCGGCTAACCAAGGCAAGTTCGACGAGTTTGTCGTCAGCGCCGGGCATCGCTTCACCTTCGAGCTGGAATTCCTGGCCCGGCATCACGGCGAGGGGCGAGCCGAGGACGAAGAGGCGTGGGAGCGGTTGCTGGGTTTGCTCTCCCATCCGGACACACGGTTTGGCGGCAAAACCCGGCGGGGACTGGGCAAGTTCTCCGTGAAAAAATGCCTGACGCGGACCCTGGAATTGGGTGACGACGAGGACTTCGCGGCCTACCTGAACCACAACGCCAACCTGGAGGAAACTCCGAAAAACTGGGAGGAGAAAAAGACGTTCGGCATCGATTTCGAGCCCCTCGCCGAGCTACGCCTGCAACCCCGGTTTTTCTGGATGTTCGGCGGGGGAGCCGATCCCGATGCGGACATGACGCCAGTGCGAGATTCGCGGATCGACTGGAGCGGCGAAACTGGCAAGCCGGAGACGCTCTACTATCTGCCTGGCTCCGGCATCAAAGGCGCCTTGCGGCATCGCACGCTCTTTCATGCGTGTCGGCTGGCAGAAGTTTGGGCGGGCGACCCGGAGGATAAAATCGACGGGATCGAAGCTGAGGTGGACGAATTATTCGGGTTCGAAAAGAAGGACGAAACCGGCCAACGCGGTCACGTTTTCATCGACGACATCTACCTGCCGGAGCACAAAATCCCCGAGGAGGCGGAGTCGTTTCTCCCGCAGCCTCACCTGCAACACCACGTCTCCATCGATCGCTTCACCGGCGGCGCGCGCGAAAGCCTGCTCTTCAACGAAAAGCCGCTCTTTCGCGGCAAACCCATCACCATCGCCGTTCACCTGGCCAAAGACGCGCCCTCACACGATCACCTCGCGGTCAGAGCCCTGAGTTGCGCCCTCGACGATCTCGAAAATGGCCGGCTTGCCCTTGGCGGCGGCGTTGGGCGCGGCCTCGGCTTTTTCGAGCCCGCTTCCGAACCTGAAACCTCATCCACGACTGCATGAACATCGCTAAAATTTTGGGAAAACTCCCCCTACCGCCCGAACTCAGCCACGTTCGCCAGGCCAAGCTGCACGCTGACGAGCCGGCCGCCCACGTCCACTCCGACGCCGAAGTTCGCCAAGCCATCGACCCGGAATTTTCCGACGCTCCCGGCTGGGTTTGCTTTGCCAGTCAGGTTTGGCTGCGCCAGGGCGGGGAAACGCTGCCAACGGACCAGGGCTTCATCCTCTCCGCGGAATTCGCGCTGGAAAAAGCAAGCCTGCACATTCGTCGCAACCCGGCCGGAGGCTGGAGCCTAGTCACCATCCGCGAAGAAGCCAGCGACGACGAGAGTTCGTGGATTTTGACTCGCAACTTCGCGCGCTATGACTGGCAAGCCTACCGCAAATCCGGGGATTACCCCACCGTCGCCTACTATGTGTGTTGGGACCTGCGCGAGGGCAACGCCTACCAACCCCGCCTCAGCCGATTCGCCGGTTTTGGCACGCAATCCATCAACTCCTAAACACCATGCCTCTCCAACCACCCATCCCATCGCCCTACAACTGGGTTCCACTCTCCGACCAGGTCTTGTTTCCAGATTGGAGCAAGTGGATCAGCCACGATGTTCCTGCACAAGACGGAATCAGCGGTTGGTTCGAGATCGAACTTGAGGCAACGACGCCGATATACGTTCGTGGCCCGGGTCGGCAACCGGACGACGTGTCAGGAAAGAAAGAGCCGGAATTTCAAGAATTCTACCGTTTGCCAAATGGCGACTACGCGATTCCCGCAACAACGATGAAGGGGATGATTCGAAACGTTGTGGAGATCATCACGTTTGGGAAAATTGCGGGAACGTCAGGGGCTATGAGCCGTGTGGGTGATGCTCGCTATGGCGTGCGCGACCTGAGCAATCCGGATCGCGAACTTTATTCCGGTTGGATGACCACGAAGGAAATGCCACACGCTTCTCGGCCGGAAGCAGGTTGGCTAACCTACGATGCGAATGGGCACAAATGGATGCTTACTCCCTGCGAGTTTGCGCGGGTTGAGCAAACCGACCTTCAGAGCCATCATACCAGCGTAAAATCGGGAACTGACCCGAATCTGAATGAGCCGAAATCGGTCCGGAAAAAATATGAGAGTTGGAAGGCCCCGTTTTCCTGCGCGTTCGATCTCGACAAAGCAAAGACCCATCGCAGTCAAGGGCAAGACGACAAGCTTCAGTTCAAGAAAGCGATCAGCCTCAAGAGTTCCGGTTCCGGCGGTCTGGAGGGCACCATCGTCTTCACCGGGCAACCGTCCAGAGGAAAGCACCGCGAGTTCATCTTCTACAACGCGGGGAAGCCACTAGATGTGCCGGAACAAATCATCGACGAATTCGGGTTCATTCACTCAGCTCCGAACGGCACGCCGAACGACGAATGGGGCTACTGGCTTAGCCAACTAAAGAAAGACCCCACAACCCGAATCCCGGTTTTTTATCTTGCCTACGATTCCGATCCCGAACCGGACAAAGCTTCGTGTAAGGCCGATGCTCCAAACGCCACGCTTCACTCCATGGGGTTGGCGCTGATGTACCGCCTCGCCTACCTTTACACGATCCACGACGCTGTAAGAAATCAGTCTCCGGATCATCTGGACGAATCGCGCCTGGATTTTGCTGAAACCTTGTTTGGAACGGCGGAAAAGAGTCGCGCGAAACGTGGGCGGGTCCAATTCGAGCCGCTTGTTGCGCTGGAAGCGAAACCGTCTGAGCCAAAAGCCACAATTCTGGGCAGTCCCAAGCCTTCGTACTATCCCAACTACATGGACCAGCCCGCATTTTCTGGTGACCATGCAGGAAGACTGGACACGAAGACCATTCCAACGCAGCAGGCAGGAGTGGATCGCGAGGTGCCAAATTTTTCGACCCTCATGACTCCAGATGTGAAATTACGTGGCTGGAAGCGGTATCCTGCCAGGAAAGACGATTGGCAAGAATGGTCGCCCGGCCTCCCGACTGTGAATCGCAGCAACGAGTCCGTAGCCACTTGGTTTCGCCCACTCTGTGCGGGCGCAAAATTCCGGGGGCGAGTGCACGTCCATAACGTCCTCCCGGAGGAATTGGGCGCGTTGCTTTGGGCACTAACCTGGGGTGGGAACGGGAGTTTGAGGCATTCGCTCGGGATGGCCAAATCCTACGGATACGGAAACGCTAAAGTTTCAATCGACGCAACGTCTCTGAAAAACCTGGAGCCAAATTCGGCGGAGTCCGGTCACTCCACGAAAGATGCCGAGTCCTACATTCAGCGGTTCGCTAGTTTCATGGAAGAAAAGGTCAACAACTGGAGTCAGCGCGCTCAAATTCGCGAACTTTCGGCAATGGCCGATGCGTCCAGAGTTCTACCGAGTCACCTGCTACGCTACCCAATACTCACAACCGGTCAGAATCGGGAAAACCACTTTGTTGAAGCAAAAAGAGACGGGGTTCATCTCATCGCTTTTTCCAAATTGATGAAGTGGTATGGACCCCAACCAGAGCCCAACGAACCCAGCAATCCCGTCCTTCCTCCCGGAGAGGGGCCACCCGATGATTCTCTACCCGATGGCTCCTCGGAACCCGAAACCAATGAATCGACCGCTGCCTTTCCAACCGTTCCCTGTCGAATCACCGGCCAATCCGCCAAAGGAAAATGGAAGGCAGAGGTCATTGGCGGCACTCCGCTTCAATGTGGCTTGATCGAAGGTAATGACTTTCCTCCGGATCTTGCAAAGGACCAAGAATACGAATTGCTCGTAACGGACGACAAAACTGGCCGGCAATGGCGTTTCGCGTTTCCAACAGACCTTCAAGTGTAGCCACAATTTACCTTTGTTTCTGACTTTTCCCAACATGACCGCAATGATCGTCCTGGCCAGCGAACAACTCTGGCCCAATTTGAGCGGGCTGGTCCACTGGCATGGGCAGGCCGGGGGGATCGGACGGCTCTACATCTACCACACCGCCAGCCTACCCGCCTCAATCAAACCCGCCGACCGGCTCGCCACGTTTTGCGCCAACTTTTACCCGGAAATCGAGATAGTTCGCATGGAAAACCCGGGTGGACTTTTGCCTCAGGACGTTGCCGCACAAATCCAGCGCTGGCAGGCGGGAAACCCCCGGATCGACCGCTGGATCATCAATGCAACCGGCGGACTCAAGCCCATGTTCGCCGGGGCCCGCGCCTTTGCGGACCGCCCGAACTGCACCGTGGTTTATCGCGAGTTTTCCGGCTGGTTCCGCTTTTCCGGCCTGAGCGCGGATGGGGTCCCTCAGGCCGAGCCTATCGGCGGAATCGAGGATGCGGAGACCGATTGGCTGGACGTCGTTTCGTTGGTTTCGCTGCAATTCGACGCCGAGCCACGTGGCGAATGGAAATCGCAGCCCGCCGAAAAGCTGGACGTTGCCGACCTGGTGCAGGCCGGGCTCGATTGCGATTGGAATTGGCCGCGGGCGTTTCGCGAAATTGGGCGGCAGGATTTGGTCGATTGCCACGAAAGCGGGGGCAGGCTCTTCGAACTATTCGTCGGCGCTGTGTTGCAGGAGTTTGGCGTTGAAAACGTAGCGACGAACCTGGAATTGACCGGAGGCGACGACAAAGTCATTGCGGAATTCGACGTCGTGGCCAACCGCAACGGCCGGCTCTTCATCATCGACTGCAAGCTCTCCAGCCCGTCAACCGGTGCGCCTCAGGTGGTCGAACAAATCGGCCGCGGGCTAGGTTTTGGCCGAGAATTGGGAGGCTTGCGGTGCGCTTACGTTTTGCTGCGGCCCGGGCACCGGTGGACCGACGCCCAGCGAGCGGCGGCGGAATCCGGCCGGCTCATCCTGTGGGATGGCGCGGATTCCGGGGATTTTTTCAAAAATTTGTCGCAGCAATTGCGGCTTCCCCTGACTCCCAACCTGCAGCGTGCTCACGACCTGATTCAAAATCGGCGTTGGGTCTTCACCGGTCCGCCCAAAAGACTTCGTCACCTCGGCGCAACCGAGGAGGAAGGCGACGGCATCTTCAACCTGGACGACGTGCAGAACCGGTGGCGGGAGGAAACCGGGCGCTCTTGGGCTGCTTGGTTTCACCGGGGCCGATTTCACCTGGAAGCCGCGATTTCGCCGGAATTGGGGTCCGATGATGAAGCCGTCGTGGGCGCCCTCCAGCGAGCCGTCGAGGGAGTCGCCAGCCTTGAAGGTCAGCCTCGTATCTCCAGCAGTTCAGTCTATGCCGTCCTGCGCCCCGCCAACAATGACGTTGCGCGTTGCCGGGAATTTCTCGCCAACAGGGCCCCCCAAGATTTCTTCGATCCATCATGACATCCTCATCCTCCTCAATGCCTCGTCCCACAAAATCGGTTTGGAAATTTCGCTGGAAGACGATGCTTCTCGCCATTTGTGCGGCCGGCTTGGTCGGCGCCCTGCTCATTGTCAGCGGGATGGACCACGGATGGCGATTTTACGATGCGCTTGCTTCTTTTTCCACCCTCATCGTTGCACTGGTAATCTGGTGGGAGGAATCGCGCAAGGCACTGCGCGCCCAGTGGCCCAAACGGCTCAGCGTCCGATTCGTTGCGCCGGATGGGCAAATCATCTGGTCGTGCAAGAAAGTCTACCTGGCAGGTGAAAGCGACATCCGCGCCAGCGGCCAGCAAATCGGTCAGCAGATGAGTGGACAGCGCTGGTTGAAGTTCAATCCGGGCATCGAACGCACTCCCGGGCGCGACGACCGCCTCGCCAACGGATGGCCCTGCCGCCACTACGAGGTAACCTTTAGGCTCACCGAGTTACCGGAGAATCTACCCGTAGAAGTGAAGGAAGGCTTAACCAGGGTGTGGGACTACTCATCCGGGGAAACCAATCCGAAGGAGAAGTTCATCGAATTGCCTCGCGAAGAACCCCAAGATTTCCTCAGCCATGACGGTAAAAAGTAGGAACGCAAAACGTGAAACAGGTGAATCCACGACAAAGGGAGGCTTTCACCCTCAGCTTGGCACCTTTCCCGCAAATTTGAGCCTACTCGGCCAACTCAACGCCCTGGTCGCCGGCATCCGCGTCCACACATTTGACCTCACCCTTTTCCTCAACCGCCCGAAGCGTCTGCCGCTGCTGGCCACCAAAACTGTGCGGGGCCTGGCCGGATACGCCTTGCGGGATCTGTGCGAACAACACGCCGCCAAGGCCAATCTTTCCCGCCTGGAAGCCGCGCAAATCGCACGTGACTGGTTCAAACCCGGCGAACGCGGCCACCTGCCTCCACCCTTCCTCATCCAGCCCCAGCCAGGCGTGGTTTTCGATACCCGGGCGGATGTCATCCCGGTGCGCTTTGTTTCCTGGGACGCGCGCGGCGATTTGGCCGAGGTCGTACGCGAAGCTTTCGAAACGGAGGCGCCGGGCCGGCGTTTCGGCTCGAATCAGAAGCTGGGCCGAAACGGTCGCCCCAACTGCCGGCAGCCACACATAGCCGGGATCGAAACCAGCCCAATCGCCCGGCTGCAATTCGAGCTGGCTACCAGCACTCTGGCCCACTCAACCCTGCATCTGCTCACACCTCTCAGTCTCAAAGCCCAACTTCCCGCCCGCGCGCGTCAAACCCGTGGCGGACTCGCTCGCAAACGCACCCTTCGCGCGGAAGAAATCACCCTTAGCCACATTGTCCGCGCAGCGGTATCCCGGCTCAATCATCTCAGCACCACCTACGGAGCCGGAACACAGCTCAATCCCGCTGAGTTTCTCCACCAGGTCTCCTTGTCTCCCATCCTACGCTTCGGCCTTTACGATCACCGTTCGCGCGGTCGGTCTGAAGATCAGAACACTGCCCGCTACGTCCAGGGCGTCCTCGGAACCTTTGAATTCGGCCCCCTTTCCCCGTCATTGGACGCCCTGTTCCAAGCCATTCGCATCTTTCACGCCGGACACGGCACCAGCCAAGGATGCGGCCTGTTGGAGCTTCGTGAAATCGCATCGCAAGACTCCAATTTATCTAACCACCATTAACTAAATTCACAAATATCTGAGAATAAACAAGTTGCGAAAATTTTGGTGGAATCGGAGAACTGTCAATTTGCGCCAAAATGACACATTTAAGAGTCATTAACCAAATCGGCCTTGTAATCCGCTGGATTTCAGTTAGTTACAAGCCACGCAGTCCGCTGCATAGCTCCGCTCCGGCGGAGATTAAGACGGTCTTTTGAATAGTAGTAGTAGTCATAGGTCCGCTGCATAGCTCCGCTCCGGCGGAGATTAAGACCAACACGGAAGGCGCGACCGTTAAGGCTGGGTCCGCTGCATAGCTCCGCTCCGGCGGAGATTAAGACCACCTCACCGATGGCGACCACGTTGTCTTCGCCGAGTCCGCTGCATAGCTCCGCTCCGGCGGAGATTAAGACCATGATAGCAGCGAGATCTCTGCTTAGCTCCGTCCGCTGCATAGCTCCGCTCCGGCGGAGATTAAGACGCCAGAGGCTGTCAGGCGCACTTTCGATTGCCGTCCGCTGCATAGCTCCGCTCCGGCGGAGATTAAGACGTCTGGACCGCACCGTTCGTGTGGTCCGTCAACCAGCGTCCGCTGCATAGCTCCGCTCCGGCGGAGATTAAGACGTTGAACTCCAGAGGCTCTTTCAGTCCGGCTCGTCCGCTGCATAGCTCCGCTCCGGCGGAGATTAAGACTAACACGTGTAGTTTCATAACTTGGTTATTGTCCGCTGCATAGCTCCGCTCCGGCGGAGATTAAGACTGTACTGGTTCAGTTGGGGGCATCTCGGGATCGTCCGCTGCATAGCTCCGCTCCGGCGGAGATTAAGACGTGCTTTTTTGTTGTCATTTTCTATAGGGTCCGCTGCATAGCTCCGCTCCGGCGGAGATTAAGACGTAAAGTGCCTGGTAGCCTTTGGTATAGGTCCGCTGCATAGCTCCGCTCCGGCGGAGATTAAGACCTGTAGCGTCAATGTGGATCCCGCCACCAATGGCCTTGAGGCCTTGTCCGTCCGCTGCATAGCTCCGCTCCGGCGGAGATTAAGACAAGTTTACCTTTTAATTGATTTCCCTTGTAACCTTTCGTCCGCTGCATAGCTCCGCTCCGGCGGAGATTAAGACCAGTATAGGGCGGAACTTTGTTAAGAAAAGTTAGAGTCCGCTGCATAGCTCCGCTCCGGCGGAGATTAAGACCGCATCCGCTGCACATTCAGCTACTATTTGCCGTCGCCTGCATAGCTCCGCTTCCCCCGCGGATCGGGAACGCGACTAGTAATAGTCTCGTCAGAACTGCAAGGGCGTAGTGTGCTGAAGGGTGGTTCACTTACCCAAATCCTGGCGAACCCGGGACGCGAAATCCTCAATCTTCAGCCGCACGAGGTCCGCCAAGCGAGACGCCCTCCACTCCGGCTAGTGCTAGTCACTCAGCTCCAGAATTTCAGGAGCCGTTTCCGCGGCCGGCAGATGCGTCGTCTCACATTCCAACGGCTGAATATCCGACTGCCCAGCCGCGCATTGCCTTTCAGCCTCATCGACGGCTTGGCGGACGATTGGCCCCAGTGCAGGAAACTGCTCCAACAGGGATTGAAGCGCAGTTTCGTAGATCAACAGTTCCCGCTTGGCCTGCGTGCCGGTTTGCCGGGAAAGCAGGGCGCAGTTCGCGCTGAGCTGCTCGATCGCATCGCGCAAGGTTTGGTTTTCAAGCTGCCAACCACCGGAATCAATACCCGCCGAACCGAGTTGCGCCAATTGAGTTTTCAAGCGCCGGCTTCGTGTGAACATGTGCCAGAAGAGGCAGGCAAAGATGAGAAGCAATGTCAGGGAAATCACCTGGCTCACCAGTAAATTGGGCGCCGATAGATATTCCGGGAACATGCTGAGGGCCGATTGAAGAAAGAGTTGGATGGTTTTCATGTCGCCCACTTTCAAGGGACCGCCGTAGAGTTTTTTTGTTCTACGGAAGCGAAAAATTTGGAAAACGGTCGCTTCGGTTTTTGCACGAAGACCATGAAACCAGCAAAGCCAAATCCCTATCAACGATCGACTCCCGGTCCTGCGCCAAATCCACCCAAAGTTGATCCTCGCCCGATTTTTCTCACCGGTACAGGCCGGGAACTCGATGCTTTTGACGATCACTTCATCGTGAGTCGTGATGGCGAACGTTCCGCCAAAATTCCCCTGCTGCACGTCAGCGAGATCGTCGTTGGGCAAGGGGCGGCGGCTTCTCAACGCGCGTTGACGGCTGCTCTTCGCCACAAAGTGCCGGTATTTTTTCTGGAGCGTGGCGGCAAGCTTCTCGGCAGCCTGCATGGAGCGATAAAGGGCGATGCCCGTCCCCGCATGAGCCAGTTTGCGGCGGTGCGCCATCGGGAAACTCGCCTCATGCTGGCCCGTCAAATCGTGCGGGGCAAAATCGGCAATTGCACGGCCGTCCTATTTCGCCATCACGCCAACCACCCGGATTCATCCGTGGAGCGAACCATCGAAAAACTTCGGCTGGTAGCCGTGACCGTGGAAGAATGTTCCAGCCTTGGGAGCTTGCGCGGTCACGAAGGCACGGCGGCGCGCTTCTATTTTCAGGTGTTTGGCAATCTCTTGCGCCATCACTCCTTTCCGGGCCGGAAGCGTCGTCCGCCGACCGATCCAGCCAACGCGCTGTTGTCCTATACCTACAGCATTCTGGCCGGAGAATTAAGCGCGGCGCTGGAGGAAGCTGGGCTAGACCCCTATGCCGGTTTTTTTCACGAATTGAAGCCGGGGCGTCCTTCGCTGGCCCTGGACTTGCTCGAGCCGTGGCGGCCCTGGGTTGCGGACCGGTTCGTCTTGCGCCTTCTCAACCGCAAGCACCTACGCAACGAGCATTTTCAGCAGGAAAAGCGCGCCCGTGGTTCCAGCGCTTACTATCTTACCACCGCGGGCAAACAGGTCTACTTTCGCAAGCTGGAAACCTGGCTGGATGAGGCTGCAAGCAAACTTCCTGGAAAAGGCAGCTTGGCCCGGAAGGAGGCGCTGGATTTTCGCGAACACTGTGTGGGAGGAAACCCGGGCGATTGGCGGCCCTTTGTCTTCGCCGAACGCTGACTTGAGGACGAAGCCCCCAATTTTCCTATTTCCCGATTCATGCCTGCCCCGCCTTTCATGCGCTACCTCATTTGTTATGATGTAACCGAGGACGAACGGCGAAACCAGATCGCTCGCCGCTTGGAGGATCTGGGCTTCCGCGTTCAATACTCCGTCTTTGAGTGCAAACTAACACCAGCGCTTTACGCCACCCTGAAAAACGCGCTCCTTCAAATCATGGACACCGAAGAAGGCGACCGGCTCCATTGCTACCCGCTCTGCGGTGCTTGCGCGCAACTCGTCGAGCGTTTCGGCCAGCCCATTCAGCCTCAGCCGGATGATGCCCTGATTTTCTAAGTCGATGTCCCCCCATGTCCCCTGAGAAGAAACGTTCCTGGTTGTGGTTTGTGTTAGAGTGGATTCTGGCGCCGATCTATTGCCATGCGGTAAGCCGGTTGCTTGGCGATCGCTTTGTGTCAATGCAACCACCACAGACCGCCAAAAAATTCGCCACGCTGGGGCTCTTCGAGCAGGTTTGGAGCGAGGGAAATCTCTGGGAAGCCTGGGCGCGGGTTCGACAGAACGGTGGAGCGGCGGGGATCGACGGCCGGCAGATCGGGGACGTTTTGCCGGTCATCCATGATGAGCTCGCCCTTCTAAGCAGCCAACTGCGGGCTGGGACCTACCGGCCTCAGGCCGGGCTGTGTCACGAAGTTCCCAAGCCGGGAGCCACGGACAAAAGGCGGCGTTTAATTCTTTCCACCGTGCGCGACCGCATCGTTCAAACGGCCGTGGCCCAAGTGCTGGCCCGACGCTTCGAGCCTGGCTTCGCGGACATCAGCTTTGGCTATCGCGAGGGGCGTGGCCCGCACGAGGCCGTGAAACGGCTGCGCAAACTCCTGCGCCAACAGTCGTTCGATTGGGTCGTTGATCTGGATTTCGAAAAGTTTTTCGACACCATTCCGCACCGCCTTCTACTGCGCCGATTGAGCAAAGTGCTGCGTGACCGTGCGCTGGTCCAACTCATCACTCACTTGCTTTGTGCCCGGATCTTGCACCCACGTGCCAGGGGACGCAAAAAATGGGTGCGCCCTCGCCGCGGCGTCTCGCAAGGCAGTCCGCTTTCACCTGTGCTTTCCAACTTCTTTCTCACTCCGCTCGACCGTCAATTGACGCAAAATACCTCGATAGCGCCTTTGCGTTATGCTGATGACATCGTCGTACTATGTCCGGATCAGGCGTCTGCGGAGGCGGCGCTTTCCGGGATTGAGGCGTTTGCCCGACGCAATGGTTTGAAGGTGAACCAGGAAAAAACCCGGATAGCCGACCTTTCCCGCGAACCCGTCGTCTTTCTGGGATACAGCTTCGATTTGCGAGAGTTGCGACCCTCGGAGGAAAGCGCCGGGCGGCTATTGTTCGGAATCGAGGCAGAACTGTCCAGCGAGACAGCGATAGAGGAACCCGATGCCGCAATGGAATCCGTTGCGGCCAAAGAGCGCGGCTGGTTTGACTACTACCGCCACAGTGATGAAAGAGCCACCGATGCCATTCGGCAACGATTGCAAAAGCGGCTGGACAGCTATCGGAAGAAGTAAAAGCACGTTAGGCTCCGCCGAAGCGGAGCCTAACGTGCGACGTGGCGATCAAGTCATATCGCAGAAGCTGCGTCTCAATCTCCGCCGAAGCGGAGCCTAACGTGCGACGTTTCGTTCGTACAGAAGGTCGCCCAATCGGCGTTGTCTCAATCTCCGCCGAAGCGGAGCCTAACGTGCGACGGAGAGGGTGTGGTATCCTCACAATCCTGACATGGTCTCAATCTCCGCCGAAGCGGAGCCTAACGTTCGACCTAACCCTCATTTTTCGGCCCCCTCCCCCTCATCGTCTCAATCTCCGCCGAAGCGGAGCCTAACGTGCGACGGTACCAAGCCACCATTTTCGGAGTCTTACTGACGTCTCAATCTCCGCCGAAGCGGAGCCTAACGTGCGACCGCACGGCCAATCAGATCAGTGGTGGTCTCTACGAGACGTCTCAATCTCCGCCGAAGCGGAGCCTAACGTGCGACTCAGGCCAAAACTCTCGTAGCCCGTATGCGGGGTCTCAATCTCCGCCGAAGCGGAGCCTAACGTGCGACGTGGTGTGTGGCTGTGGTTCCCTGGTTTTCTGGGTCTCAATCTCCGCCGAAGCGGAGCCTAACGTGCGACACTTTTATCGAGATTGCAGGGAGAGGCTTGGCTCTATGGTCTCAATCTCCGCCGAAGCGGAGCCTAACGTGCGACGTTCACTTTTTCGCCGATCACGACTATCACACGGGTCTCAATCTCCGCCGAAGCGGAGCCTAACGTGCGACTTTGTGGGACCAGTGACTGGCACGAAGCCGTCTCAATCTCCGCCGAAGCGGAGCCTAACGTGCGACTGTTGTTGGTCGCCGATTGGATTAGCCATCAGGTCTCAATCTCCGCCGAAGCGGAGCCTAACGTGCGACGACGGACTGCCGTTTGGCGACGACATAATCATTGTCAGGTCTCAATCTCCGCCGAAGCGGAGCCTAACGTGCGACGACAGTCGACCTAGCCCACGCTCGTGGCATCGTCTCAATCTCCGCCGAAGCGGAGCCTAACGTGCGACAGCACGGCTTGTAAGTTACTGAAAATGAGCCCGTTGCAAGGCCATTTTCGTTAAGCTTTGTTAATTGTGCCATATTGACGCAAAATCTTAAACTTCTTGCCTGCGGCCGGATGTTGTAAATCTCTCAAAATGAATATCTTGCAAAGTTAGTTAAGGCTTTCAAATGAATTCGTATGAATTTGTCTGTAGTTTCTGAAAAATACACTTTAGTCCTCAAATGGCTCCGGATAATCCCAGGCCGCGTTTTCCGTACAGCGGCGCACGGAATCGCGGTCGAAACCGTGCAAACAATCGCGGTTGGAACTGGGGATGCGATGCGTGGCGCTGACGCGAGTTCGCGGGTCCAGGCCCAGGATGCTGTAAGCCTTTGCCTGCTGGTCGCGGTAGATGAGGGGCATGCCGCGGGTGTAGGCAACGTTCATTGCGGCCCAGGACATGAATTTGCTCCCGCTGATGATGCCGAACACGGCTCGCAAAGCAGGGCCATCGCTGGTGGCGGCTTCCGCATCCAGCAAGTCATGCAAGTCACGTTCGGCCAAGTTGAGGAAGCGATCGTTGATGAGCGTGAGATGAATGGCTGCGGCGCCTTCAGAATTCCACATCGTCTGGTTGATGGTGAGGCAGTCGGCAAGGCGCTGGGCGGCGTTTTGCGACCACGAGCTGTGAATTAGATAGACTGAGCGGATGGGCTGAAGGGAGTTGACCAGCTGCAGGTTGGGCTCCGTCTGCGGGCCCACGAAGGCGAGCAAAACGTCCGTGGGCGGGAACCCGGTTTCCGTCGGCCAAACCACGGAGGGAGCGACGCGGGCCTTGGCTTCCAGCCAGTTTGCGGCGTAGAGGGCGTCCAGCCCGGTGGGATGCCGTTCGTGTGGAGCGAGGAGCCGCCGCGGGGCGCATGAGGCCGCTTTCTGCTCCAAAAATTCGACCGCGCGGAGAAGTCCTTCGGCCGTTGTGTCGTCCAGGTGACCGGTAACGGCCAGGTCTCGAGCCAACGCATGTTGGGCGGGATGCGCGGGATCCTCCAACTGGGCGCAGGCAGCCCAAACTGCCAGGGCGATGCCCAGCGAAGCGGAGTTTCCGCGGCCTTCAGCGCCGGTGGAGAAGAGGAAAAACTGCTCCGGCCCTTGCGACATGAGTTTGGCCAAGGCTTGACGCGCTTTCTCGGCGGACTCCCGGTGGGCACTCCAGGTTGTTGCGGCAACGTCTCGAAAGGATTGGGAAGGAGCGCAGGCGCCTACCCGGGGGACAACGACGTCGAAGCGTTCCAGCTGAGCCAACTGGCCGCCGCTTTGAATGGCGGGAACGAAAACAGGGCAAACCGCGGTTTCGCCTGTCAGCCACGTCCACTCTGACGCCGACCAAGTTTCGACCCCCGGCAAAGGCGAGGTGGAGTTCAACCAAGGCAGCGAGAGGATCTTTTCCTGCGGCGTCTTGCCTTCGGCCATGCCCTGCAAGAGGTTTCGCGCAGCTACCTCGCGCAATTCCGGAGGTGGCTCACTCTCGAAGTCATCGAAGTCCGGAAAGTCATGAACCGACCAATGAGCCCGGTCCGCCTCGGTGGCATCGGTCAGGTATTCGGGATTGTTCCACCATGCCATGGTCGGGCTAACTTAGAGAATGAGAATGGCGGCGTCGAGCGATTTGCCGTGAGTGACGCCCGGCTGGGATGGAAGCACCTCGGTAACGGAGAGGCGGGCGCCTGTTTCGTTAACTTTGCCCACGGCCAGGGGCTCGCCTCCGCGACGCGGCACCACGGCGAAATTTCGGCCTGCCAGACGCGCGATGGGCGGAGAAATCATCCATGTGGCCTCCGCGGCCGGAAGCGGAATGCGCTCGACCGCGAACACGGGTTCTGCCGCGGCCAAAAGGCGGACATCCTCGCAAAAAACAACAGGCAGCCGTTCGCGCTGCTCCTGGTGAGCATATGCGGGAGCCGGGGCCGGAGCCCACGCCAGGGTTTCGTTTGCCTGCCGACACCGGGCGGCAATTCTTTGCCAAACAACCTGTGCCTGACGACAAAGCTGTGCCACGGATGAGACACGTGTGCTCTGCCATGCCTCGAACGGCGTGGAGAGATAGGCTAGGCGCTCAGACAGGCCTTGGTGAAAACGCGTGCGGCTGGAGTTTCGGCTAAAGAGCGGCAAGCCGGCCACCGCGCCTTCCGGCAGCTGGGAAGACTGGCCTTGCACGAATTGGGCGAACGCAAGAACTTGATGAAAGGTGGACTCGGCCATTTGGCCCTGACATTCGCCCAAACTTTCGGCAAGTATCTCAAGCGTGGCTCCAAAAAGCACGGCCGCTTCATACCCAAGAACCGGTGGCGGCAAGATCATGTCGCTGGAGGAGGCAAGTTCCGGTGAATCCAGGATGGGGACGGCTATAACAACTGCGCGGCCCCCATTTTCGAGAATCAACACGGAAAAAGGATCGTCGGAGACCTCTCGTGAATCGGACGAAACCGTGGTCCACACTTGGCCGGGGCGAATCTGCGGACGGCGGTCTTCTGTCTGTTCCAAATCGCATCGGGGAGAAAACGAACGCTGTGCGGCAGCGGATTCCAGTGTTTGTATAAATTGGTGGGTGTTCATAGAGATGCGGGTTTTGCGGATTCAACGAGATGACGGCAAGCCTGAAGTGTGGCTCGCAAAAAGAGGATGGACATTTGCCGATGTGCCTGGTGAAAATCGCAGTCCGTGGCATCTGCCGGGAGTTGAAAATGGACGAGATCTTCGAAAAAAGAGGTGTGGACGGCCGGCATCAAATGTTTGCGAAGAATTTTGCTAACATGGTCGGTTAACCGTTTGGCTTTGTTCGTGTCCTCATCCAGGTCTCTCAACCTGGCGCCTTCCTCCAGGAAATGGGCGGCGTGAAAATCGACCAAAGCTCTTTGTTGCTTCTCCGTGCAAGTTTCCAGCAAGGATTGCGCCAATTCGGCGGCTTCCCGGATCAGGATGCGTTGGTGCTCGGGACGAACGACCCATTCTTCCACCGATTGCTCGGCGCAGACCTCGGCTATAGCGTCCTCATCATCGACGGTTTCGCCCAAATCCAACAATTGCGCGGAGACATGGTGAAGATCGCCAAAGCCAACGGGAGCCCTGGCTTCGGTCAGGAGAATTCGAACCAATTGGCGAGCCTTCGGCGCCGCCAGCAGAGTCGGCTCCCTCGCCAAACCCTCTTTGCCCGACAATGGGTTGCCAGTTAATCTCTTGATTTCCGACAACGCGGACGAACTGGCTGAAGTGCCAGTGAAAAGCGTCTCGCAGCGTTGAGCGAATTCAAGCGCCGGCAAGACCTTCTCCTCCGCAAATTCGACCAAAGCCCAAAGCGTAAAACGATTGATCGCGGTACCCGGCCCACCTGTTAGCCTTCTAACGCTTCCTCGGCGACTCAACTCTCGTATCGCCCGGCTCAAATCGCGCCAGAGCCGTTTTCTTGCCGGAGTGAGCCATTCGGCGAGAAACTTGCGGTACTTCCGCGCCAAGGCAGCCTTGGATTTTACCGCAAGACCTTCCCCCGTCGACCTCAACCACAGAGCAAAATCCGCCAAGAGATCCTCATCCTCATAGCCTGGTGGCAGACGGGAGTAATCCGTAGCCGCCCCTACCATCTCCATCAAATCCTCGTATAACGCCACCTCCATATTTCCGTGCTCGACCCAAAGTTGCATGCGCTGATAGAGGTCGTCGCAAGTCGAATTGGAATCCCGGCCAACCTGTTTTTCTGCTGTGGGTAATTCAGGCATTTGAATGCAGCTCTTTGATTCCATAAAAATTGGTATCGCGTTCACGCCTCATCTTAAGGGACACCATGCCTGTTTTTTCGGATTTGGATGAACTTATCGGTAAAAACGGTAGCCGGGGTGGGCCATTCAAAGCATTTCAGGTTCGCTCCAGCAGCGTCTTCCACGTCGCGATTTGTCCCTGGTGTATTCCCGATTCGCGCATGATTTCGAGGCTTTCCAAGGCAACCTGCTTGAGCGCTGGCAATGGGTTCTCACTATCGGCAATGGACTTAATGAAGTGGGTTAGTACGACCGGTTCCAAATGCTCGGCGAGTTCGGCTTTTGAGGCTTGGAGCAGTTCCGGCAGGCGCTCGGCAAACCAGGCTGCCGGCAAAGGCGGCTCCCGTTTTACCGCCAAAAGGCAAAGCGTTTCGAAAAAATCGGCAGCTACGTCGCTGCGCTGGTTTTCAGGGATGCGCTGCCAGGACGCCCAGGCCTGCGTCCAGAGTTGGCGATCCAAAAAATGGCGCAGGTAGATTTTTTCCCGTTTGGTTTCATCGGGTTCGCTTCGCAACCGGGCGAGGAGCGATCCCTTGAGGAAATTGGCCGGGCCGTAGCTGGCCCGGTATAGGTCGCCGGATCGATCGGAGTCATACAGATTGCGTACCCAGCGCACTTCGGCCTTCTCCTCGTCTAACGAGAGCAGTTTTTTCTCGACGTAGTCCGCGAGGTTCGGGGGATCGTCGGCCAAGTGGATCCGCCAAGTTTGGATTGCGGCAGAACCTTGTTCATCGTCCCAAACTACCGCGGCAAGAGCGGCGTCGGTTTGGCTGAGGGCGAGGTCAAAGACATTGCCCTTGGGGAGTTTTGGCACGGTGAGAAGCCGATTTCCCGAAGCGGTGTCCCAAACGATGATTTGGGGTCCTTTCTCGCCTTCTGTGGCTGCAAACACTCGGCTGCCGTCAGGGGAAATCCGCGGGGCGCGGAAATCGGACGTCTTCCCGGGGTTGAGTTGGAGCAACCGCGGTGGGGCGACGCTTTCCAGGTTCCATACCCTTCCAATTGGCAAGGCATCCTTGTTTTCATTGGAAAAGCTCACCAACGTGTTGCCGTCGGCGCTGAGGCAAATTCCAACGGTGTCGTAGTGTTCCAGTCTTCTGGTTTGGCCACGTTCGTCCCACGCCACAATTTGGCTGGGCATACTCAAAACCAGGCGGTTTCCATCCTTACTTTGAGCCAGAGAAACTGGCTGACCACCCTGCAAGGGTAACCAATCTCCCGATCTTTCTTCAGACTCCGCCCAGCCGGGAGGATGCGGACATTGAAGAGGCTCTCTTACCCGAGCCGCGGTTTGGGAATCGAGAAACCGGACTTTTCCGTCGGTGGTTACCACGATGAGCTGCTTGCCGTTGGAATCATAAGTCAGGCAAACTGCGGGCTTGGCAATTTCGTAGCGGGGTAAGCCGTTAAATTCGCCGGTCTTGAGATTCCACGTCTCCACTCGCCCATCGCTGATCCAGGCGATTGCATCGCCAGTTGGGCTCACCGCCCAACGACCGAAATCGATCTTGGCGGGATGAACGGCGAGCAAGGCGCCGCTGCGTTCGTCCCAAAGGCCAATTCCATCCTTTATCGAGGCCACGACACGCTTTCCTCCGGCGTGCGGCACAAAAGCGATTTTCGAGTTCAATTCATCAAACCCGAAACCGGCGTGAGAGAGCTTGGCAACCGGTTGGACGGAGGGAATCTGCCAGGCTCGAATCGTGCCATCTTCAGCTCCGGTCACCATCAACTCGCCATCGCCACCAAAGGCAACTTGGGTGACGGCTGTGGGATGTGCCCGCAATATGCCGTCGAGATCAAAGGTGGCCGTGTTCCAAAAATGAACCCTCCCGTCCTCTCCCGCGCTGACCAAACGATCGCCGCGGGGGCTAAACGCCAGGCAGCGGGTCTGGTAGGAAATGTAGCGCGTGTTGGTCTGGTAGGAAATGGAACGCCTCTCGGGCGCAACCGTGAAGTCTTCGCCGCGCAGGATTTTTTCCTCCCGGGTTTCCAGGTTCCGCAGCGTGAGGCCGTAGCCTCTGGCCGCCATCCACATTTTATCCGGGGAAAAAGCGACGGCGCTCAAGGTTTTCTTTCCAAATTCTCCGGAGAAGTTCGGGGCTTCTTCTTCCATCACCAAATCCCAACTGGCCGCGAGATTTTCGTCTAAAACCGGAATGCCAGGGGCTTGAATCGGCGCCTCTGTTCCATGCCACCAACTCACCATTGGGCGCTTGGTGGGGAGATCCCAGAGCGTCGTCCATCGGCGGTAACCTTCGGGAGGGGACTGGATAATTACCCGGTCCAAAGCCCGGCCAAAACTATCGACTTGCTCGGGCGGCCAATCGAAATCCCAAACGTGTCGGCCGCCGCGTGTATCGATAAACCCAAATTTTCCCTCCCAATTTGAAAACGCCAAATCGTAAACCTGAGTCCCTCCAAGCATGACGGGGCCTGACATCCCTCCCCACGTTGCATCCGGGTTTCTCATGCCAAAAAAGGTCCCGCCTCGCATCCAACCGATCACCCGCTTGCCAGATGGTCCGAACGCCACGCCATCATATTTCCATGGTGGGTCGTTTAGTTGTTTGCCGGACAGAAGATCCCAACACAGATGCAACGTTTTGCCCTTCTCATCCTTGCTGGCGCCAATTACTTTTGTACCGGTCGGATCGATCGTCAGCGAGTCGATCGGGAAGCTATGACCCTTGGGCATCTGAAATCCCTCGGCTTTGTCTTTTATCCCCAAGGTATTCCAGCCGTAGCCTTTTTCAGCGACCCACCGTCCATTCGGGCTAGCGACGATTCCTGGAACGGGCTCCAAAGCGTCAGCTCCAAACTTCCAGACAAACCCATCACCATGAAGCTCGCCATTCGTTGGGGCAAAGACGAAGCTGACTGGAACATCTGGTGTGCCGAGTTGTGAATCCACCTCCCGGCCTTGATACGACGGCTTCTTCAGTCCATCCACAGCAGCGATTTCCTCGAACGATTCACCGTCCCACAGTTTGATCCTTCCCCAGTGATAGGTCCCACGATCGGCCTTTCGCAAGCTCGCGCCCGCCAATTTCCGGCCATCGTGGCTGAAGGTTAGGGCGAAGAGCGGTTCACTCTCAAAAGCCCGCCAACGGTGGATTTCCTCGCCCGTTTGCTGATCCCAAATCAAAATCGTTCCATCCGGAAACCCTTGCGCAATCCTGGAGCCGCTGGGATCGATGGCAGGAATCATCTGTTCGTTCAGCGCTAAACCTGGATTCCTCCCGCGATATCCCAACAGCATTCCGGCCTCTGCGTCCCAATCTTGAATCCGCATGGTCTCGTCCAGAACGATCAACTTCGCCCCATCGGAACTAAACCGGACGCTAACAATATCCCCTCGGAAAACCGAAAGGTCGTCCAAACGCCGGCCGCTTTGTGTATCCCAAAGGCCAAAACTCTTACTACCGAACATGGCTACCCGGCGATTGTCCGGGCCGAACATCACTTCGCGCACCGTCCCGCTACCGGGAAATTGCAGGGTGCAGATTTGCTGCCCGCTTTCCAGATCCCAAACATAGGCTTCCCTATCCTCGGGTTTGCTCCCAGAGGTGGCCCAGCCCGCAGTAAGCAACATCTCGCCATCGTGAGAGAACGCCACCCGTTGGGTTCCCACTCGATCGTGAATCGACCCCCTGGGACTGGCCCAAACCAAAACGGGGGCCCGTAGCCGCGAATCCCTTCCCTTGGCCAAGTTCAGAGCCTCCCGGCGGTCGGCCGGGTGGAGATGCGGGAGAAAACAGACCGGACTTCGCGCCAAAAATCGGGATTCCACCGAAAAGTTTTCACGACCGTAGCCTTGAAACCCAAGTGCCTTCGCAGCTAGGAACTGAACGTCCGGAAACGTATGGACGCCGTCCTGTTCGATGCGGTCGCGAGCAAAACCCAGTAATTTGCGCCCTTGCTCCGCCAAACCCGCTTCCCTGGGTGTAGGGTTAGGATCGGGCTGACTGGCAACTTGAAACACAAAATCCCCGTCACCGGGACTCAGCCGTCCCCAGTCCGGAACCTGCCCGCTACCCAACTCAAAAGCCACCTGGCTCTCCACCTGCGTGGCCAGTTGGCGAAATGTAAACGTGTGCTTGGGATGCTCGGTGTTGGCTCGTTCTCGCAACACTTTCAGAAGATAACGCGAAAATATAGAATGGCTGAAATCGCCGAACCCGTCGGCGACCGGAGTCGACCGACCCGCGGAAATACCGTAAAATGCTTCCTGGGAAAAATAGGTATCCAGGTTGTTTCTCGAATCCCCGGACCGTTCCAAGCTTGCGTCAGATCGACCGGTTGGCGCAAAATCGCTTCGTCCCTTGAACAAACTGCCCGAGAAGCAGCAATCCAGGATCATCAACTTGTGCCGGCAGGGTAACGCGGCGACACGCTCCACCACAGAGCCGGCTCCATTGGCTGAGCTGATGGGAATGACCGTGGCAGGGTCGTCGGGAGCGGAATCCGATGCGAGCAAAAAACCGGAATCCGTTCGCTCCTCTTGATCGCCGTGACCGGCGAAAAAGAAGAGAAAGGCGTCTTTTTCGGTCATTTCCTTGGCTTTCTCTGAAAGCCAGCCACCTGGTTCGAGCAGCTGCCCTCTCAAGGTCGCCAAATCGGCCAACCCGGTTTTTAACTCTTCTCCGGGCGAATCTTTGGCCGGCACAGCGGGTCCATCCTTTAGGCCACCCTCCCGCACAGCGGTGAGATAGAGGATCGAATCCGCCTTGTAGCCAAAGTCGCTGATGAGAATGTCGCGGATGGCGCGGGCGTCGTTGTGAGCGAATTCCAAATCATCGGCTCGCTTGTCGGTGTAAGCGTTGACGCCGATGATGACGGCCCATTGGCGGTTGTAGCTCGGCAGGGGCGCCTCTTCGCCGGAAGCGGATGGTTTTGGGGCGGGGCTAAGTCCCCACCATTCGGAACTCAACTTGGCAGTGCCCAGATCGATGGATCTGGACGTAGGAACGGTTTCGGAGACACTGGGTTGCTGAGATTGGGGCTCAATTTGGTCCGAATTTTCCGTTTTCCACCATGGTCGAGATTTCCACCATTCTGCCGTCCAAACGCCACCTACAAATGTGCAGGCGAGAACAACGATTGTCGTAAAGAGGGTGGTAAAGCGCATTTTCCCGCAATCTTTCCTAGTTTGTGGTTTCGCGCGGTTCTGATTTCCCCGCAATGGAGGCTTCGTGAAGTTCAGTCAATGCTGGTAAGGGAATGGGCCGGTTCAGATGGTCACGGACCGAATAGCGGGTCGGAGGAACCTTATCGGGAGTGAAAAAACGAGAACTAAGTGACAGAAGGTATTGGCAGGAATCTATGGCGCCGTCGCGATCACCAGATGCCCATTGTGCGCATGCATACCCCACCAAATCCCATTCCGTCTTCACAGATTCCGGAATCGCCTGAAATGTTGTCAGCGCGTGATGGTTTTCACCAAATCCCAGCCAGAACCAACCGGCCATCTGTTGGATTTCGGGAACGCTGCCATTCAAATGATTCCATTCCGGGACCAAAAAGAGAGTTCCCAAGTTTTCCAAAATCCATGCAAATTCAGCTTTGCGCCCCTGCTCCCCTGCTTTTTCTACCAGATCGAAATACTCGCGAGCCTCAAGAGGCAGCGGCTGAGTGATTTCAGAAGCCCTGCCAGTTCGAAAGAGGAGCAAGGCCCGAATTAACGGTTTCTCGACCTTACTCAGTTCCAGCGAATCCAACGCCAAGGTCTCAAGGCCTGTGTTTTTGCGCTTCGCTGCAATTCCCGAGGTGAAGTGTTTCCACTCATAGGGCGCCATGGTCTCCAGGGCGCCTTGGCATTGGTCCGGATGGTTCTTCAGCAGGCTTCGAACACAACTCGCCAACCAGTCTTCCGGGTAACGTGGATTCGATGAAGCAGAAGCCAAATAGAGTCTGCGAAAGAGGTCTGGAGCAAATCTGGTCTGGTTCTCGGGAGAGCTGAGATAGCAGGCCCAAGCTGGCTTCCAGAGGCGGCGCTCCAGATAATGCTCGAACAGAATCCGGTAACGGGCCTGCTCGCCTTCCGCTTTCTTGAGTAAGGCGGTAATCGAATTAGGGCGTAGGTTGACGAAGTCAAAACGACGCTCGCTGAACAAATCGTCAGAAACGGTATTCCACCGCAACGATTGGTCGCCAGGATCAATCCGTGCCCAGTCCCTTTGTAGATAGGCGCTCAGGTCTAGCGTGAATTCTCGGTCGGACGTCGAGGGTTGTGGTTGCCAGAATCGCACTTCCCCCACTTCCGAAGCAGTGGCGAATTGAGTTCCGTCCGGATTCCAGGCCAAGTCGGCCACCTGAACTTCAGCAAAATAGTCAATGATGGGCTCGCCAATCGCCTTACCCGTATTGCCATCCCAAAGTCGAATCGTGCCGTCGCTTGAGGTGCTGGCCAGATAGGTTCCCTCCCGGTTCCAAGCGACACTCCACACCGAGGAAGTGTGTCCAGATAGCGGGGCGCCGATTTGATTTCCGCTATCTGCATCCCACAACCGGATCAAGCCATCGCCAGAAGCGCTCGCCAGACGGGTCCCATCCGGACTCCAAGCGACACAACTAACAAAGTCGGTGTGAATAAGGGCTTCGCCAACAGGCTGCGCATTAGTCGCATTCCAGACCCGGACGCCATCACCGGAAGCTGATGCCACCATCGTTCCAGCCCGATTCCAGGCGAGGTGATTAACCTGTCCATCGTGGCTCTCATGCGATGTGGTGATTTTGCTTCCGTTCCACAACTGAATCTTTCCATCTACAATTCCACACGCCAATATCGATCCGTCCGGACTCCAGGCTAATTCATTCACGCCTTTTTCGGAAAACCCCTCGATAGGCTCATCAAACTCGGCTTCGCGATCGGGATTCCATAGATAAACCTTGCCATCGGCGGCCAAGGCAAGAGTGTCTGTTTGAGCCCCCCAACTCATGCTGTCTACGCTGTTATGCTCCACACGTTTGGATAGAATAGTTACACCTGTCGCCACATCCCAAACGTTAACAATCTTTCCGGAGTACATACTGGCTAGGCGTCTACCTTCCGGATTCCATTCCAGGTGGCCAGTTCCTCTCATCAGCGGCTCCCCAAGAGCTTGGCAGTCTCCCGTATCCCAAATTCGCACAATTCCGTTGTCCGAACCAGTAGCCAAGCGCGATCCATCAGGACTCCAGGCGACTGCCCGAACTGCTCTATCGTGGCCACTGATTGTTGCCGGATCAAGAGAGACCTCTGGATTCCCGGCCATACTCCAAAGCTCTTGATTCCCCGCCCTTCTCCAAAGTCGAACTGTTCCATCGTCGGATGCGCTGGCCAGCACAGTTCCGTCATTCTTCCACGCCAAAGAGCGAATCGTTTTGGGGTGGGCGTTTATCGCTGCTGACCGCCCATCCCAAATTTGAATGGTTCCATCCTCGGAGGCTGATGCCAATACAAACCGTCCTCCGTCCAATGTCCAATCCACCGCAGTTAGGCCAGCGTGTCTAAAAGGCTCGCCGATTTGCTGTAGATTCACTGTATCCCAAATCTTAATCAATCCATCGTTCGATGCACTTGCCAACCGAGTGCCGTCCGGACTCCAATCCAGTTGAATCAATTCTCCATAATGGGCTTGGCCAGCCGTGGCAAGAACTTCCCCGGTCCTCCAATTGTGAATATGGATTGAAGGGTAATCACCTGTACTGGCAATACGCCAGCCGTCCGGACTCCAGGCCACCAATTGAACCTCAACGTAATCAGTGCCGAGACTTGGAACAGGATTGCTTACTCTTTCCCCGGTTTCCGCATCCCAAAATTGGATTTCTCCATCCGCCACAGCCGCGATTTGTTTTCCATCTGGGGTCCACGCTACCGAAGAGATTGGAGGGCCTTTTCCCTCCGCAGCCGCTATCATTTCGCCTGTCACCGAATTCCAGATTCGGATTGTGTTGTGTTCCAATGATGCCAGTTTGCTCCCATCGTGGCTCCAGGACAAGCCAGAGATTGCGAGGTCGTGGCCGGTGACAGGTTTACCTAGCTCCTTTCCGTTTGATGCCTCCCAAAGCTGAACTCTCCCACCTTTCCCCCCCGCTAACCACTTCCCGTCTGGGCTCCAGGAAAAGTCGCTGTCCCCCGTTTCTAGTCGATTTCGAATTACCTCACCGTTTGTTGCATCCCATAGTCTGGCCGATTCTCCCTCGGTAACGCTTAGGAGGCGAGTTCCATCTGGACTCCACCTCAGCGACCAAATTGGAGGTGAATAGGTGGCAGGAGGTATTGGTTCTCCAACCGGGGTTCCGTTCAAGGCGCTCCATATCCTTACAGCCCCATCCATTGAACCGACCGCCAACCGGTCTACTTCCTTGTTCCAGGATATTTCGAGGGCCTTTGCAGGGAGCCCATGTAAGAATTCACGCAAGATGTCTCCATTTGCTGAATTTCGAATCTGGATTGATCCCCTGTCAGACACCACTGCAAGTTGGCTGCCGTCCGTGTTCCAATCCACTACACTTGCAGTGAACTGCTGCGCAATAAGCTGACGACTTGCGGCATCCCATATCATGGACGTTTCATTTTGCCCCGTCCAAAGCAATCGCTTCCCGTCTGGCCCCCAGAGTAGCTCTCCAACCTCCCCCTGATGGCCTTCCAGTGCGCCAACCATTTCGGCGGTGCTGGCGTCCCAGATTCTCACCTGTCCGTTCTCCGACACGGTTGCCAACTGCATCCCATCTGGACTCCAGGTCACGCCGTTATTATGTCTCCCCCATTGTATGGGATCACCAACCTGTTTCCCGGTTGCTGCATCCCAAATTCTCACAGTGTTGTCACCAGATTCGGTAAACAGGCGGCTTCCGTCCGGACTCCACCGGGCGAAGTAAACTTCATCTCGGTGCCCAATTAATGGAGGACGGGCGATGGCCTGGCCCTTGGATACATCCCAGATCCTAACTGAACCACGCCACGATGTAGAGACTATCTGTGTTCCATCCTGATTCCATGCTAACCAGGAAATTTCTTCATTGACCGGAAACGAGGGCTCACCAACCGGCTCACCGCTGTAACCATCAAGAAGCAGTATCCTGCTTCCTTCCGAAGTGGCCAACCTGGCTCCGTCTGGGCTCCATGCAAACTCGTTAGCTTCAGCGTATTTTATTTCGTTGATCACCTGGCCATTGGCAAGGTCCCATAGGCGCGATGACGCAGTCCCTTCGGCTTCCTCATCCTGAGGGAGTTCTGAAGAGCTCAGTAGGCGAGTTCCATCAGGGCTCCATTTCAGTTCTCCGATACTACTAGAATGATGAACGGAAATAGGGCTGCTCCAGACAAGGACGGGACGAAACCCCGTAACTGGCCCTTTGACCGTCTTGATGGCGCGTTGGTAGAGATCACTATCCCGAAGCGGGTGAAGAAGAGGGGGAAACCGATCTCGTACGGGCTGGACGGTCGCGATATTGGATTGCCGATAACCATGGAACCCAATTGCACGAGCCGCGAGCAATTGGCCATCAGGAATGCCTTTTGCCTGTTCTGCTTTGATCAATAGCTCTCGGGCTTCCTTCATCCGCTCCCGTTCTCGAGGAGTTGGCCTGGGATCTGGCTGTTTCTCTACCTGAAACACAAAATCGCCATCTCCCGGGTCCAGCCCCAACCTGCCCGAATCCGGCACCTGAAAGCTTCCTTCGGAAAACGCGACTTCGCCTTCTACCTGTGCGGCGAGTTGGCGAAAAGTAAACGCATGGTCTCCGCGGATCGAGTTTGCCCGCTCCTGCATGATCTTCAGCAGTGCATTGGTGAAAATGGAGTTACCAGAACCTTCTCCATCCGCCACCGGCGTGTCCCTGCCAGCGGAGATGCCGAAGAAAGCCTTCTGATTAAAGTAAGTCTCCAAATTGTCTCCGGAACGACCTCCCTCGGTTGGGACGGAATCCGAGGTCTCGTCTTTTTGGGATGAAGGAAGCTCAGCCCTGCTCGTGAACAGGCTGCCGGAAAAGCAGCAATCCAGAATCATGAGCTTGTGGTAGCAGGGAAGGGCCCTGATGGCCTCCAAAATTCCGGCGCCTTCACCATCTCTACTATCAGCCGAGATTGGGATGACCGTAGCCTGGTCGTCTGGGGCGGAATCCGATGCGAGCAGGAAACCGGCCTCCGTTCGTTCCTCCTGGTCGCCGTGACCGGCAAAGAAGAAGAGAAACGCGTCTTTTTCGGTCATTTCCTTCGCTTTCTCTGAAAGCCAACCACCGGGTTCGAGCAACTGCCCTCTCAAGGTTGCCAATTGGCCAAGCCGGTTGTTAGCTTCCCCAACTTCTTGGTGCCCGAATCTTTCGCTTGAACAGCAGGTCCATCCTTTAGGCCACCCTCCCGCACAGCAGTGAGATAGAGGATCGAATCCGCCTTGTAGCCAAAGTCGCTGAAGAGGATGTCCCGGATGGCGCGGGCGTCGTTGTGAGCGAATTCCAAATCATCGGCGCGCTTGTCGGTGTAAGCATTGACGCCGATGATGACGGCCCATTGGCGATTGTAGCTCGGCAGGGGAGGCTCTTCGCCGGAAGCGGACGGTTTTGGGACAGGGCGTAGTCCCCACCATTCGGTCGAATTGACCGCCACTAGGTTTTCCACGGATGCGGCGGGAAGGCGCGAAGCTAGCGGAGTCACCTTGTCCTGCGCGGGTTTGGATTCCTCGGCCGGATGGGAACCGCGATTCACCCCGGATTGGGTGAGGAACCAATAGCCTCCTCCAGCGAGGATGAGTCCGAACAGCAGGCCTCCAAGGAACGTTTTCATGGCTGGGTTTGCGGAATGCCGGTAATGTCCACGGTAACAGCGGCGGTGTCCCATTTGGCTCTCTCCAGCCCTCGCGACTCGATCGGTTGGTGGCCGGTGATTTGCTGAAGAATGCTGACGAGCGACTTTCCGGCTTGGCGCCTTGGCGGTTCGACGACGATCGAATCGGCGGAGGTCTGCTCGATGAAGCCACAGGAAAATGCCTCGTCAGAGCAAATGACGCGAAACGTGGTTTCGGCTTCGGTACCAACGTGACGCTTGGGAACGAAAGCGGCCATTTTGAGCTGCAAAACCTCGACCTCCAGCGCCTTGGTTTCGTTGCGGTTGAGTTGTGGGTAGGCCACCCGCACCGCGCCGTCCGGTGTCAGCAGTAGGAGCACGAAGTAGATTTTTTTGAGCTTGCCGCGGTTATTACGGCGGGTGTTCTCAATTTGCAAAGTCGCCTCCTCGCCAACCCGAAACGAACTGCGAGAATTACCGGAAGCATCAAGCATGGAGAGTTCCACCAGGGCTTCTCCGGGGTTTTCCAGGTGTTTGAAGTGATGCCACTTGGCCCAATGATCCAGTTGGCGGTGGGTGTCCTCGGCTGCGTTGTCGCCCGTGGCAAAGGTGCCTTGCCGCTCCATGCCGAGAGAATCCAGAACTCGCACCTCTTCACCGCGTTGTTCCAGGGTGATTCGGGCCTTCTCTGGCTTGTCGACGAATCGAAAGTTGTTCCTCTGGTTCAATGGTGGAATTGGGCCCAGTATTTCCGCGTTTTTTCCGGTTCGTGGATGCGATTTTTCCAGGATTCGCGTCAGGAGATCTTTGTCCTCAAAATCGAGAAAAATGGGAAATTGATCCAGTTCCAACTCGTAAATGCGCAGTACGGCTTGAGAAGCCGGTTGGAGTTTTTTCCAGGTTTCCGGGCTATCCCAGGTCCCCCTGAACTTGAAGGTGGAGTAGAGGTCCTGCACATCAAGGATTTCGATGCGTCCAATTCTTCCTTCCAGCGACTCATAGGCCTCTTCCTCCGTTCCCGGGGGATAAATGTCGTAGTCCGATCCTTTGGTGACTCCATGAATGCGGCCTGCCATCAGGAGCCACGTTTGGTTCGGAGCAACAGAGGGATCATCGTGCTTGAGTGGACGCAGCCCGTATGTCTCATCGTTGACGTAGGGGTTCACGGGGACGAACGATCGCATCCCGGTGGATTTTATGAACCCGAAGACCTCGCCTTCTCCTTCGATCGTGGGTTGTTGAGCATCGTTCCATTTCCCTACCATCGATTTGATGCGGACTTCCAGATCGGCGTAGGTTAGGCCAGGTTCGTGGGCGGAAACCGCTTGGGTTAATGCATGGGTCAACGCTCCGCGCTTTCCTTCGTCCACTTCGATCTCAAACGAACTTTGGTCGTAGCGGCATCCTGACAGGAGCACGCACTTCCCAACTCCCGTGCTCTCACGTTGTTCCCTGCGCTGCGTCTCCGGTTCCGGCGGTGTGCGGTCGTCACTGGCAATGGCTTTTTCCGTTTTGCCGACATGCCGGGTTCCCGTTCCGGAGTGACAGGAGTCCAGGACGAAGTGCACGTTGGAGGTATATTGGTTCAACTCGGCCAGCAACTCGCTGATTTCGTCGTCGCGAATGTCAAAGGCCAGATTGTCGTGCTTTCGTCCGCTATCCCAAACCACCAGCGTTTCATCGTAGCGATCGCCGTCTTCGTCGCCGTTGCGATCGAGAATTTGGGATCCATGCCCGCTGAAGTAGAAAACGACGATGGCTTCGCGCTTGTGGTCGTCCTTCTCCTTTTTCGCTCCCGCGATGAGATGCTCTCTGAATGCGTTGAGGATGCGTTGGCGCGAAGGCGTGTTTTCGCTCCTGGCCAAGGGGGGCTCATGCTCGTCGAACGGAATTTGGGGCAGTTTGCTCTCTTCCTCGTCAGTGAGGCAAAGGATGTCTTGTGCCTGAAAGCGGAATTCCTCGATCAACAGATTCCTCATGTCCGCGACGTCCGCCCAGCATCCGGAAAGGTCGTCAAATTCCTTCCACCAGTAGTTCTGGACGCCGACGAGAAGGGCCAATTTTCGAGGCCCATCCTCAGGCGGCTGGGTTTGAGAGAAAACCGATGCCGAGCCCCAACTTAGAAGCAAAAGCGCGAGTAGAAGCTGGCGGCGGGAGTTCATGATCGTTTCCTGGGGATGATTGCCTCTGGGGGATGAGTGGTGATCCTGGCGGACCCAGCCGCAATTTCCTAGCTGCCCCACAGCTTTCAAAAACCCGCGTCTGAGTCAAGCATGGAATGAAAAATGTAGATTTTTCCCCTTGACCTGTTTACTTCAAGCGAGTGGCATGACCATCCGTTCATGCTGAACAAACTCAGGTCCGGCAACCACATGAAGGCTCATCCTATCCCATCAACCAAAACCTGCCCGATTCTCCGGAGCGATAGCGGGATGGCCAAACCCCTGCTGCTGCTCTTGCTGGTTGCGACTGTGGCGGGCGCGCTTGCCGTCGTTTTCCTGCGTTCTCCTGACAATCCCGGCACAACCGCTGAACCTAACGAATCGGCTCCCTCTCAGGCCGAAAACGAGGTGCCCGCACAGACTGCTTCCGGGCAAAACTCACCGCAACCGGTGGCTCAACCCTCCGGCGAGATCCCGGTGGAATATCTCAATTTCGCCGTGGCGGAAACGACCGAATGGGAGGGTTCCACCAACCCGCACAAAGAGGTTGCCAGTCTCAAAAGGCACCTCAACTACCGGTTTGCGGCGGAGGAAATGACGTGGAAAACCGAGGGCGAGCGGATGACCATTGATTTTCACTTTTCCGACAACTCGGTGTGCGATTTTGTCGACCGTGACGATGAGTACTTTCTCAAACCGTCTCGCCGCAAAGTGAGCTTAATCTGGCAAGGGGCGCCGTTGGAATTTGCAAGTCTCCTGGAAGCGTTGGAAATCAAAACCGGTGAGGTCGTCTTTCACGAAGATGGAGCAATCCTGGGTCTTGCTTTGGGTGACGAAGAGACGAAAGTTCAGTGGGCCGCGCACACCCTCTCGGAAGCGGGGCTTACATTGAGCCAAGTCCGGCCAAAGGGTGGAACGGGCCCCGCGCTCAATGTAACCGCCGTTCCCTGCGGCCGCGACGAGAGCGACTACAACTTTCGCAGCTATGGCCTGGTAAAAGGCGTGCCGGAAACCGCTGAAGATGCGGCGCTGCTCAGTCACTTTGGCGACATGCGAGTGGAGGCATTTCAGCCAGGGGTTCTCGTGTGTTCGTCGACCTCTAACAAAGGCTCCGGCGCAAAAAAAGGCGACCTTGGGACAAAGACTGAGTCGGTTCGAAACAGGCGCAAACACAATGGTTACGATTGATGATTGAAGGAGGTATGTATGGCTCAAGACCAAGAAACACCGCACCAAGCACCGGCGCCAGCGCAAACCCGGCCACCTCGGGAGTATTGGTGCTTCATCAGCTACCGGCATGCTGACAACCAGGAGCTAGGGAGGCAATGGGCCACGTGGCTTCACCAGACGATCGAAACCTATCAGGTGCCCGAAGATTTGGCCGGCCAGAAAAACAGCCGGGGTGATGTGATCCCGGAGCGCATTTTTCCGGTCTTTCGCGATGAGGAAAGCCTGGCGGCCGATTCGGACCTTTCCACGCGGATTTATGAAGCGTTGGATCACTCCAAAATCATGGTAATCCTGTGTTCGCCAAAAACGCTAAAATCCCCTCATGTTCGTAGCGAGATCGCACACTTTAAAAAAATCGGCAAGGCAGACAAAATCATCGCCGCAATCCTCTACGGCGAGCCCTACGCCTCACGCAATGAGGACGTCTCCGACGGTTTGGAGTGTTTCCCGGAAGAGTTGCGCTACGAGGTGGATGGAGACGGGAACATCATTCCCGACGCGGAATGCGAGCCGTTGGCCGCGGATTTTCGACTCCCAAACTCACAGGACCAAGGTTGGACCTCGCCGGAAGCCTACCGCAATGCGCTCGAAGATGAGGATGTCCTGAAGCGCGAAGAAATCGCCGCCCGAGTATCGGCTTACGAAAAACGGTTGGAACGCAACAAGCTCAAGATCATCGCCGGAATCCTGGGCCGGCCGCTGGGCGAGCTAACCCAACGGGACAAAACCTACCAACTGGAACTGGCGCGCAAACGCACCCGCCGCCTGCGCATCTGGCTGAGTATCGTGGGAATTCTCGGCGTCGTCGCCGCAGCTTTGGGATTGCTGGCCAATCAGTTGCGCGGCCTGGCTGAAGAACGCCAACAAGCTGCCGAAGCCGCCCGCAACGACGCCAACAATCTGGTGGGATTCATGCTCGACGACCTGCAACCGGAGCTGGAATCCGTCGGCCGGCTAGAAGTCCTGGAAGGCGTGGTGAAAGAAGTGGACGGCTACCTGGTCAAGCTGGGAAAGCAAGCCGATACCGATTGGAACGCCGCAAAGAGCGAAGTGCGGATGCGGATCTCGCGCGCCACCATCTTGCGCAGCATGGGAAAAATCAGCGAGGCTATTCCAGAGATGAGAACGGCCCTGGCCCAAGCTCGGAAAGCGTCTGGTTTGGCCCCATCCCAGGCCGAAGCCGATGCCCTAATCGCAGCCGCGCTGTTGAGGCTGGGCGACATCCTGGCGTTTGAGGAAGATGATGGATTGGTGCGAGAAGCCGGGGAGCATCTTCGCGAAAGCATCGGATTGCTTGTCCCCCAACAAGGCGAGGGAGCTTCTCTGGAATCGAGCGTCAACCTGGCGGCCGCCACCATGTATCTCGGCGACGTTTACGAGCAGTTGAAGGATGAGCCCAAAACCATCGAAACCTACGCCAGAGCGATCCAACAGGCTTTTCCTCTGGTCGAACAGCCGCCCTCAAGCGGGGAAGACGCGCACAAAAAGCACTATCAACAGGCCGGTCTAATTTTGTTGGAATCGCTCGACCGCAAAGGCCGGGCCCTAACGCAGTTTCGGACACAAATGGATGAAATTCCGGCCCTAAGTGGTGAAATGGAGCGAATCGCGGAACTGCTGAGCGCCCGCTATCCCAAGGACATACGCTGGCGTGCGTTCCAACCGAAGGCGCAGTTGATGCGAGGCACCGCGCTCGGCCTGAATTCGGCCCAAGATGCTCTGCCGCCGCTGCAAGATGCCGAGCGCCTGCAGCGCGAATTGTGCGCCTACGAGCCGCTCAACGTGCACTGGAAACTGAGTTTGAGCGCTATTCTCTACCAACTGGGCGAAGTATCCGATCAAATCAAAGCGCGGGAATACTACCAAGATAGTCTGACAACTACCCTCGACGCCGCGAAGAGTGCCGAGGGCAACGCCTATCTCCTCAGCTTTGTAATCGACACTCTCATCAATTTGGCCGTGTATTATATTGACCAAGACCCGGCCAAAGCCATTCCGGTTCTCGAACAGGCCAAAAACATTCGCGTCAAAATCGACCGAACCCTCACCGAAGGAGAAAACTCGAACGCCTCCTTAACCGCTCTGGTGGCCATCGAAAGTTACTTTACCCAGGCCTACCTGAATCTGGCCAAACCAGCGAAGTCGGACGAAAAACTCGCGGAGCTAATCGCAAAAGCTGCCCAACACTCGCAGGAGGCCATGACCCACGTGAAAGCGCAAGGAGAATCGGGCGACTTAACGCAGAACCAGATATTTACCTCGGCCAATGTTTATATCAACGCCGGTGAAGTTTTGATGCTCCAAGATAACCTGGACGAAGCCGCGCAACGCTTTCAAGAGGGCGCGAGCCGACTTCAGCCGCTGGCCGAAAAAAAGCCCGACGCCAAGCACGTAGGAGCTTTGTCCAACAGCTACAACCTGCTGGGCAATTGCCAAAGCGGCCAGGAAGCCGTCGCCAGTTTTACCCAAGCCATTGAAGCTTGGGAAGGGCTCGAAACCGACCTAACAAAGCTCCCGGTTTCGCGAACGGACTATGCGGATTTGTATGTATCCCGGGCTCGGGCCTACCAAAAGAGCGATCCCCCGCAAAGCGGCCTGGCTTTGGCCGATCTGGCCACAGCTCGAACAACGCTTCGCGAAATCGTGGATGCCGATCCAAAACACCGACCTGCCCGCGAATTGCTGGCCACGACCCACTACTGGCGCGGGCGATACTCATCCGGCGCCGAAAGCGTCCAAGCCTTTACCGAATGTCTCGAAACCAACGCGGAGTTGCTCGCTAACGGCGGCAGCCTAGCTCCATCCGACTTCAAGCGAGTAATCGAGCGGGGTTGCGAGGCGCTCTCCTCTACCCCAGAGAAGTCCAGTATCGGATTCATTACCACTGCGGAAAAGGTGCTGGCGTTATTGGAAATGAGAAACCCGGAAAGGGAAGAACTCGTGCGAATTCGCGAGTTGCTTGCCGGCGTTCGAGACAATCAAAAAAACTCACCTGCACAACCTGTGGACCGGTAGTTTCGAAAGACCGCCACATCAAAGTCGAAATCTTGAAGTGGCCCAAGCAAGTCGAATTAGAAATCGAGCAAAGCTTAGTTGGATTCCGTCTTCATCGCGGAGTGAACCACCGTTTTGCCTCCGCAGCTTAATTCTAGGAGGCTGTCGGACTTAGCCCACCCGGCGTCGAAAGTCGAGGATTCGGCTCAAATTTCCCCCTTCGTTTTCGTCCCTTATGTCCTCATAAAGTCATCAAACTCATGAAAATTTCCACGCCAAATTTTCAGGTTAAGAACGAACCATTCACCTCATAGGCTCGAAGGGCGCATTCTCATTGCGGTTTCCGTTCAGCACGGAAGCGGTTTTTCGTGCCTGTGGGACGCCTGTGAAAATTTTTTCTGGGTAGAACCTAAACCGCTGCATTCACGATTCTCGTTTGCCTGCTACGAGTGCGTCCAACTCCGCTTCCAAGTGGTTGAACGAGGGTAACAAATCCGCTGCAGGCGCTCCCAACACGTCCGCAACCACCACAAGCTCAAAGTCGAAGACACTGCGGATCTGGCTCTCCACCTTGGCCACCGTCACCCGGTCGAAATCCAACCCGGCCAACTGCAACCTGGCCGCCAACTGATCCTGCGTCCATTTCCGCTCCACGCGGAGTTTGCGGATTTGAGGACCGACAGCATTTCGAAAACGTTTCGCCATGAAAATGTTCCCAATTGGGAACTTGACTCTGGCGCATGTGGGACGTTGATTGGTTCCCTACAGGGAACTAAATGAGCATTTTGAGATGAAATTCGCCTGTCACAGCTGCCGGGGTCACATTGAAGCCGGGGACGAATACGCCGGACAAGAGGTGGCATGTCCGCATTGCGGTTCTCCGCTGCTAGTTCCTTGGGCAGTGGCGCCCCCGGCGGTGCCAATTGAGCCCGCAGGAGATTCGAAAGGTCTAATCGAAAAAAGAAAAAGTTACCCCAAATGGCCATGGATCTGCTTTGCGGTCTTTTGCTTTCTTTGGCTGTGCAGCATCGGGTGGCTGAGCACGATCGATAAGGAGGCTCAACCGCTTCTGAATGAATATCGGAGAATGAGTTCCACTGAATATCAGCTTCAAGTCGGACTAGAAGCCTTTTTTCGAGGAGCCATGGGAGATCCGTTCGGCAAGGCTAGCGAAGAATCCTATAAAGCCAATGCCATCACGCGCAGGCTGTCGGAACTTTACACGGAGTACGAAAACGCAAGGACTAACCGCAACCTATTTGGAATGCTAACTTTGATTTCTGCTGTACTGTGGTTTTGGAACCACAATCAATATGCAAAAGAACAGAACACAGACCGACAACAACCAGCTTTGCATTGATTTCCGTCATTGAGCCTACGTCGAAACCAATTGGGCGAATAATATACTGACCTTCAGGAGTGTTAGGCTAGGCGCGTGGTGGACCCGCGTATAGCGAAGATGAAACTGAATACGGGGGGGGTGAGACCTGAGTTAAATGTAAAATTTTTCAGCATAAAGTGGGCAAATCGGGCGGTATTTTATAATTTGTACAAATTTTATTGTGTGGTTAGGTGCCTATATGTCTGCCACATTAATCAGCGAAACGGACAATGAATTAGTGATCCAAGTGACCGTTTCCAAATCCAGGGAATTTCTGCAATGCGAAGAGGACATCCAAGACGCCTTAAATCAGGTCGGAAAATTGGCTACGAGCAAATGCCTTGAAGATTTCGACTCCGATGGCTCGCCCATTATCGTAGCGGGCAAAAAGTTGACGGCCAAAAAGACAAAAATCGCCAAAAATTATGAAACTCCTTTCGGGGTGGCGAGTGTTGAACGATACATCTATCAAGATTCAAGTGGAGGCAGTGTGCATATCCCAATGGAGCTGGATGCGAGAATCATTGGTGGAACGACACCACGGTTTGCCAAGATCGTAGGCTTCAATTATGCTCACAACAATGCTGGTGTGGTGCGATCCAACCTCCTGCAGATTCTCCATCGGGACGTATCGAGATGCTACATTCAGGATCTTTCGCAACTGGTTGCCAATCAAGTCGATCAAAAAAGTCGTTACTGGAACTACGAAGCCAGCGAGCCCCTCGCTGGAGAAGTAGCCTTCATCTCTCTTGGTATCGATGGCACTTGCCTGTTGTTTTGCGACGAAGGGCACCGCCAAGCCATGGTGGGAACGATTGCATTCTACGATGCAGCCGGTGAACGCCTGCATACCAACTACGTCGGCTCAGCGCCCGAACACGGGAAAGCCACGTTTTTAGATCGCATGGACGAAGAAATTGCACGAATCAAATCCAAATTCACAGATGTGCGTTATGTGGGCATTAGCGATGGGGCAACTGACTACCTGCCGTGGCTAAAAAAGCACACGACAACGCAGGTTCTCGACTTTTGGCACGTGAGTGAATATATCAACGCGGCGGCCGGAGCAATTCATCGCAAGAAGTCGGAGCGTGAGGCTTGGATTGAAGATGCTTGTCACGCCCTCAAGCACAATCATGGTGCCGCAAGAGAAATCTTGGCAGAGTTGGAGCTGGCCTATACCAAGAATCATTCAAAAAAGATCCAGAGTGATCTTGATTCCGCCATTTCCTACTTTTCGAACAATCTCGAGCGAATGAACTACGCAAGTTATCGCAAGAGCCACTTACCAATCGGTTCGGGTGTGACTGAGGCGGCTTGTAAGACTTTGGTCAAAACCAGAATGTGCGGTTCAGGTATGAAGTGGGGCCAATCAGGTTCGGATACCGTCCTGACTTTGCGTGCCCTGGCATTGACACCATCACGTTGGGCGGAATTCTGGGAGAAACTCACCAAATTTGGACTCACATCTTCCTCCAAAGCCTAAATCAACTCTCATGTGAAGATCGTTGACCTGTTAACTCATCAACTAAGTTACACTACATTTAACTCCGGCCTCACCCATACGGGGGGAATTGCCCTCTGTGAAGCATTTGGCGAATTGGTCTGGCGCGATTGCAACTGCAATAACCTCTCATCCTGTGTTATATAACTTCGAAAGGCGCAGTCTACGTCTTTCATCCTTGAACCAGATTCTCGCGCAATCGCTTTTCCTGACTCAGTTCCGCAAGGCCATCAGCCATTGTGCTGGTGGGCTTCTTTTGTTTGGGGCACAAGCAAATCGCTACTCAATCCCGCAATCCCACAATCCACCAAGGAACAACAATCAACCAAAATCCAAAACCAATACATCAACAATGAAAAAATCCAAACAAACCACCAAAATCACAAAGCTAACAGCTTCTACGCTCGCATTCATCGTCTTTACAAGCTCGGGAGCACTGCTCCTGACCAGTTGCGGAGGGGATGACGACACCGAGCGCCTCGTGCCGGCCAGCCAACACCGCAAGCTGTTGGCGGAAAAAACCGAGCTTGAGGCATTGAACGCTGTGGCTCAACGACGCATCGAGCTTGCCGAAAAAGACGTCGCCAGGGAGCGGGCCGAACGCGAACGCGCCGATCGGGGGCGTTCGCTCTGGCAAAATTCCACTGCCATTCTGTGTGTCCTTGCAGGCGTAATGCTCTTTCTAGGTGCCGCCGCCGGTAGCGCAACTCGCAAACAAATTCGTTCTGATGAAGAAACAGCCTGAGTCCTTGCTATCATCGTCATCATCTTCCACCGGCGAAGTGACCGATGGTGAGTCCGAAATCGCCGAAGAAGAGGTTGATGATGATGTGGATGGCGGCGAGGAGCTATCCTCTGCCCAAGCCGGCAACAGTCCTGCACTATTCAATGATAGTGAGTCGGAGCTAGCGCTATGGAATCCACAGCCGATTCAACGCCCGGTTGTCGATGCCACCTTTGTCCATCTGCCTTGGCATCAACGAGCCGTGGAAGTTGTCGTCTATTTGCTGGCGCAAACTGAATACTGGCTGAGTCCCAATGGATGGCTTCGCGCCTGGCTGCGCCTGAACCTGTGGATCGCCGTCGTTCTTGGTATTTCAGCAGCTACCGTCGTTCCCGCCGTGCGAACTGTAATGAGCGGAGTCACCGGTTGGACCGGCGAAGTCAGCCACATTTCGGACGACATCGCGCAAATCGTGCATCGTCTGCCACCCATCGTGGTGACGATAGGAGCGTTTTTTCTGATGGTGTATCTCGTTCGTCGTTTTCGTCATCGTTCGCGGCTACGCAGTGGCCCACAGCGGCACGTTCAGGGCCGCTATGACTCCTACGATGAGTATCAATAAGTCAACCGGCACAAATCGAAAAACAACCAACCAATATCAATCTATCAATCAATCATGAATCTGCAGCAATCATCCATCGAAATTGAAGCCCGCGCCCTCAAAAAAGCGCTTCAGGGTTTGTCGAAGCTTGTACCATATCGCGTTCGCCTTCCCGTTATCGGGATGGTGCGCGTTGAGGCCATAAACGCCGGTAGCCGCGGCAAACCCGGAATCGTTGCTCTAACAACAACGGACCTGGATACTTGGTTTACTATCCGGATTGCAGCACACGTTGCGAATTTACCCAAAGGAAAGAAATCTGCTTTCCTCGTTCCCTTAAAGCGGCTTAAAGAGGTTGTGAAAACGGTTCGGCCCAAACAGGCAACCGATCTTCTAAAGTTGCGGTTAGTCGAGGCGGAATCTGGGCGTGCCAACCGTACGGAGTCTGTGAATTTGGACGATTTCCCTCATCCGCCAACGGTGAGTTGTCGGCTCAATGCCATCGAATTAACCCAAGAGGCCATAAGCGATCTCTCCAAGGCGATGCTGTGCTGCTCCAAAAAGGAGTCGTTTCACACCCTCCGGGGTTGCTATCTCAATCCCGCCAACGGCGGGCAATTGGCTGCAACCGATGGAAAACATTTGGTGTGTTTTCGGGCGCCTTCTTTAAGCGCCGGGAGCCTCAAAGAGCCGGTCATTCTTCCCAATCACAAGATCTGGGCCTGGAAAGGATTGACTCAGAATGGTGGCGGCGACGCCCCTATCACCTGTCTGCGGATCGCATTATCCAAAGCCGGTTTGTCAAAGACCGGTAGGACACCCATCTTCCGTTTCGACGGAGCCAGTAGGGGCGAGGAAATCAGCGATATGAAGATGGGCTGGACGTTGATCGGTCGTTGCATCGAAGGAAACTATCCGAACTATGCTCAAGTCGTCCCCGATCAATCCCGATACAAGTCCAAGCTGGACTTTCATCCTGGTGACATAGGAGCGATCGCACAAGCTATCGCACAGCTACCCGGAAAGGAGCTCCCCAGTCGGCCAATTGGCCTACGGTTCAATAGCCGTACTGCCGGGATACTCTATCGTGAAACAGCAAAGGACGCATACCGGGAACTCGGTATCCCGTTCGATAAGAAAACCGGTAACGACCAGAAAATTGCCGTCAATCGCGATCAATTTCTGAAGGCTCTCCGCTTTGGGTTCGACCGCTTGGAGGTGATTGATGAGGCGTCTCCCGTTCGGATTAGCGGCAACCGGGGATTTATGATTGTCATGCCTCTGCGGATCGACCTTCCTGAAGCAATCCCCCGCTTGAAAAGCACGATCGATACCGGGCAGGCTGGCGCAAGGCTAAAATCTCCTACCGACAAACTCTCCACCACCATTCCCGTGAAAAATCGAAATTCCAAACCAATTAACAACAACAACGCAAGCAACACAAACAACGCCTCAAGTCGAAATTCGCCATGCAACGTTAACCACAACGGCGGTCCTGAAGAGGAGCAGGAGGAAGTCCATCCTTTGGCGAAAGCCGACCGGCAGATTGCGGAGGCCAAACAGGCATTGAAGCATGCCGCCCGGTCCCTGGGCGATCTGTCAACCACATTGAAGGCGCTACGCCGGCAACAAAGAACTGCTGATCGTGAATTGCGAACGGTCCGAAGTTCGATTCGATCCCTGAAAAATATTCGGCTATAGGCGCAATCCAAAACAACCCCAACCAAAACAAAGAGCACCAAAGCCCAACACCCAAAAACCAACATAAACAAACCTGCGCGAAGGCCCGGTTGGCGATCCACGCTCCGGGCCTTCGCGCGTACATCAACCAATCATTCAACCATCCAACCAACCAACCAACCATTAACCAGAAAGGAAACCCATATCATGGCAATCAAGATCATTGCAAACTATGCCAAGCGACTTGGCTTACCAGGATACAGCTCCCATCAGTTCAGTGTCTCGGTGGAATCGGAATTAAGCGAACTGAGCCAAGTTCAAGCTGAATCGGCCCGCCTTTACACAGCCTTGCAGGATGCTGTCGACGGCCAAATCGAACAAACCGGTTTCGTCCCGAACGAGAGCTACGGTTCAAACGGCAAGGGTAAAGCTGAAAACAATCGTAATAGTACCGCCACCGGGTCAATCGGCCGAAATTCAAACTCCGTCCGATCCGCTTCCTGGTGTTGCTCCGAGAAGCAACAGAAGTTGATACTCAGTCTTGTAGCCCAACATCAGTTGGATCGCAACACAGTCGAAGAACTGGCTATCGAACGTTTTGGTGTTGGTGTTCGGGAACTCAATAAGCTTCAGGCCAGCGGCTTGATTAGCGAGCTACTGGAACAGGCCGATAAACGGACAGGCGTCTCGCCAACTGCAACCAAAAATGAAAATGGAGGGCAAAGATAACATGAGACAGGCCGTCGGACTCCCGGGCTCAAACACGGCGTGTTCCCCTGCTTCGGATCCAAATTCCGGCCCGCTGGATTACTTGTCTGCATCACGGCTCAAAACCTGGCAGGAGTGTCGGTTGAAATTCTTTTTCCGCTATGTGGAACGAATTTCGAGCGATCTGTCTCCGGCCCTCTTCGTCGGCCGCGTAATCCATCGCGTTTTGGAACGCTGGAACCTCATGCGTTGGCGGGGAGAAGAGACATCTCCCGATACTCTTCGACTCTGGTTTCAGCGTTATTGGGCGGAGGAACAGCCGTTGGATGGAATGACGTGGAGAGGAAAGGAGCCAGCTCTTCACCAACAAAGCTGGAGCATGCTGGCAGCCTATTTTCAGCAGACACCCATCCCGGCAGAAGAAAAGCCACTGGGCGTGGAGGTGTCAATCGAGTGTGACCTCGACCGGCATGGGCTCCCTCCTTTGCGAGGCGTCCTCGATCTCGTGCGTGCGGGTGGAACCATCGTTGATTATAAGACGACGGCTCGTGCTCCCAACCGCGCCTGGGCCGGCCATCTTCACGAGACTCAGTTATCCTGCTACTCATTGTTATATCGGCAGGCTACGGGGACTGATGAGTCCGGTATTGAGCTGCATTTCCTAACCAAGACAAAACAACCGAAACTGATCGTCATCTCGCTGGCGCCGGTTGCCTCAATACAGGCGCGGCGACTCATCTGGCTCATGGAGAACTATGTAGCGGGTATCGAGGCCGGGAGCTTTGTCCCGAACCCCGGCATTCACTGCCGCTGGTGTGACTACTTCGCCGAATGCCAAGCTTTCAATCCAACAACAACAACAACAACAACAACAACAACAACCCATCAACAATAACTACAAAATGAACGAACAATACAACGATACCAATAATAGCAACGACGACCTCCTCAGGGTATTGACCCGCGAAGGAGTTCTTATCAACGTCAGTATCCGCTACTGGAGAGCTGCCAAGCGGCTTAGACCCGAAGATCTCGGCCTGGATCCGGACCGGGTATCCGAACGCTTGGTCAGCCTGGGGCACAAACGCCTCCTTCCGAAGGAGGCCACCGCCCAATTGGCTCTGGCTGAAAACCGGGCTCATGCGCTTATTGAAGCCAGCACCTTCCCGTTTTTGGGAGGGATCGGCCATTTTCTACCCAACCCCAAGTTGGAGGAAGTTCAGTTGCGTTTGAATGCTTTGCGCGAGCAATTCGATCAAGCTGGACGCGCATTCCTGGATCACTACGGGCAACACCGGGAAACGGCGATTGAAGAGTGGCGGCGCATGGCCACCCAACTTACCGATGATCCGGAGCGTCTGGTGGCAGCGATCGGTCAATCGTTTCCGCACCCGCAAAAGGTTGCGGAGAAATTCGCGTTCGAGGTTCACCTCTTTCAAGTGGCGATTCCTAGCGAACTGGGCGCCGAGTTAGTCGCATTCGCCGATCAACGTGAAGTAATGCAGGCTAGAGAACAAGCTGCAAGGCAGGCGTCCCGTGAGATTCAGCTCGGTGCGGAGCGCTTCGTGCAAGAATGTGTCACAACTCTTCGGGAACAGACCGCCCAACTTTGTGCGGAAATGCTGGATAGTATCCAAAACGGAAAAACCGAAGGCGTGCATCAACGAACCCTCAACCGCCTCAGCCGGTTTATCGACCAGTTCAAGCAAATGAACTTCGTCAATGACCGTGAGATGGAAGAGCGCTTGGATCAAGTGCGCCGGGAGTTGTTGAGCACATCAGCTGAGGATTATCGCAATAGCCCGGTCGCCACCCGAAATCTTGAGGAAGGCCTAGGCCAATTGCGCGATCAAGCGCGTGAATTGGCTCAGCAAGATACCCGGGAACTGGTGGAGAGTTTCGGCCAGATGGGAAGGCGAAAACTGCAAATGGCGGCTTAGCAAGCTTTTGCGCTTGTACTCCAACACTACCCAAAACCAAGCAACACCAACCAACAACCAAATAACCATAATCAAATTAAACCATGAGTCATTTCACAACCATCCAAACTCAAATCAAAGACATCGGCGCCCTGCGCGATGCCTGTGCGGAACTGGGCCTGGAGCTTTTGCACGACGCTGAGGCTCGCGGCTATAACACCAATAGGCGAAAGGGCGAATACGTTATCCATCTGCAAGGGCCCTATGACATTGCGTTGAACCGACAGG
>CBDCZR010000024.1:0-17128 GCA_965224535.1 Verrucomicrobiales bacterium | reverse complement strand
AGCTTCATCAGCCGCTTCAACCCAACCGCGCAGTTTTCGATTCCCTTCTCGTCATCCAGCCCATCGCGATTTCCGCTGAAGCAGATGACGTTGGTGAACCCCGCCTCCGCGGAAGCGCGAATGTGCGGCTCGTAGATCTCCACCAGCGTGTCGTGATGCTCCAACCGGTTGAACGCGCGCGGAATCCCGCCGATCTTCTTTCCACCCAACTCGCCGGTTGGGAAGCTAACCATCGCGCAGTGCAACCCATGCTTCCTGACCGTCGCAAAATCGGCGACGTCCAGCAAATCGATCGACTTCAGCCCCATCTCCTTGCCCGCGGTGCAGAGTTCGTCCAGCGTGATGTCGAACATGGAGTAGCACCACTTGCAGGCGGAGTGATGCACCTGGCCTTTGAGCTGCCCGGCGGCTTCATCCGCCGCGCCAAGCCGGTGGTCGAGCGATGCGGCCACGGTGGCGACCGCGGCGGCGGAAACAGTGCCGAGAGCATCCCGGCGCGAAAAGCGTGAGGAGGTCATGGCCTCATCGTGCCTCGCTCAAATCGTCCGTCCAGCGAAATCCAACCGAAATCCGAAATTCGGCGGCTAATCAGTTGGCTCCGGTGATTACAATTTCGGTCTCCACTGGGGCTTGTCCCCGTGGAACCCAGATCAACAACAGACGATTTTTAGGGTCCAAGCGCCACCTTTGGGCTTGCCCCGATGGAGCGATGACCCTACCAAAAAAAGATGGCCAGCATCAGCGCTCAACCGGGATAAACCCGGTTGGGGCGGCGTTTGGGAGAATCGGGTCTGTTGTTGATCTCGGTTCCACGGGGACAAGCCCCAGTGGAGACCTGTCTTTTGGAATTGAATAGCCAGGATCCGAAATTCGGCGGCTATTGCTGCTGTTGCTGGGTTTTGCGCTCGACGATTCGAACCAAATCGTTGGCTGAAAACGTCTTGGAAGTGTCGTTTTCCGCATCCAGGTAGGCGTTTTCCGGAATCGAGATCTGAAAGGCTTCTTCCACCAGCATGATGATGTCCACCACGTCGAGTTCGTTGGCGTTGAGGCCGGAAATCAGCGAATCAGAGAGCTGAAACGACGTTCCGTCCACGCCGAGCGTTTCAGCGATGATCGAGCGGACTTTGGCCTGAATTGCGGTGTCCGCTTGCGGCACGGCGGGAGGTGTTGCCGGCGTCTCGGGAGTGTTTTCGGTGTTTTGAGGCGCGGCGGGCGGTGCGGTCGGTTCGGAAGCACTGGATTCGGCGTCGTCGTTTTTTTCCGGCAAACATCCCGTGAAAGCCAAAGCAAGCCCGCTCAGCAGCAGAAAGAAGGAGGCAGATCGCATGAAATCATGCTAGCCCCGATCGGCCGCTTCTGTCAAAGAAAGCCTCCAGCAGAGTAGTGTCCCAAAGTAGGACACTACCCAAATTCCCTTTAGCTTCTCCCTTACCATAAGCCCCCCCTGCCCATAAGCCCCCCTGCCGCACTCTACCCGAGTCGGGCTGTGATCACTTTCAGCTTCACGCACAGCACGCTTGCGCTCGATATTTGGCGCAATCTCGTAAAAATCGAGATGTCCGGCACAACGCTTCCTTCAGGCCGCTTCAATCTTTTGCTGCCCCTTACGCCGCTCGGCTCTCGCTGCTTCTCCAACAACTCTCGGCGCTGTGCGTTCGCTGCATCCTCCTCCAAACGCACAAGCCAGCGCACGTTGTAAGCCAAAACCTTCCTCATTTCGAGAAACGAAATAATTAATAATTAGCAATTGCTAAGGAAAAAATCTGGGTATCCTAACATCACCATCTAAAGCGCCCCGCATGGAAAAATATTGCATTTATGAAATTTTCAGTTTTCCTGTGCGAACAAATTTTCCACTTTTCCGCTTGGATTTTTAGTTGCGTTCTTCAAAATCAGTCTAGTCTTCGCCAATATGCCGCATGCCCCATCACACTGGAATGTTGTCATTTTAGGCAGCTGGAACCGAGCAATTCTTACGCCCAAAGGAATTGCTAAGAGGCTGTTCTGTTTGGAAGCCGATACTCCTGTTGAGGTTCATATCCCAATCGATGTTTTGGCTCCCTATCATGTGAGATATGACAGCCTGACTGTAATCGCTTCCAGCTCCCGCTTAGTAATTGAAACAGGGCTACCAAATCTCGAGCAGTTGGAAAAGGCGAAATTACTTGGGCGAACTGCCATCAAAGCGCTCCCTGAAACACCATTTTTAGGAGCAGGAATCAATTTGAAATACGACTACAGTGGTGATGCTGAGGCTCTTCAGGGAATCACCAATCACGACTCAGACACGCGTTTGTCTGATTGCGGGTATGAGATTGTGGGAAGAGGAAACTTCCGGACGATCGAATGGAAAAAAGGGCCGGATCAATATCAGCGTCGACTACAATCTTCCGGACAACCAATTCAACATTCTCTTCAATTTTGACCGGAATTCTGCGGACAAGAAAAATCTGCTTGAATGGCTTGATACAAGTATTGACGAAGTAAAAGAAGTTTCCGAAAATTTACTCGAAAATTATCTTAACATTGCAACTACGGATGAGCACGACAACGACGACGATTAATACGCAGCATGAATCGCTGGAGCCGGATCGACTCATAGAGGCAAAGCTTATAGAGGAAGCCGCCCGCGAGAGGACGGTGGAATACTATAATCGGCTGCGAGTAATTACGACTCGGCAAACCGAAGGGATGATTTCATTGCGATATACACCAAGGGGATATGCAGTTGCTGAGAAAACCAGCACGGCAGACGCTCGGTGAGAGCTTCAAAATTGAACAGGTGTGTCCCACTGGACTTACGTTGATTTTTCAGCTGACTCCGATCTAGCTCAAGGGGATATATTGGCCCGCACGGACGAGCTGATGGATCTTACTAAAAATGTCCACGCGCATTTCTGCGATGAAAAATACCTTGGCTTTTTGGTGTTGACACAGTCATGCGATCTTGTGACTTCGAGAAGCAGCTCGGGTTGTAGCGCACGCTATATTACTCTCGCTGCAATCAAGTCGATTAATCAACTCCTTTCTGTAGCTCTTGAGGAGTTGTGCGGATCTAGCATCGAAGGTGTTTATCAGATGGAAAAGAAGCAGCGCATGCAAGACTTGCTGAGACGTCTTCTAAACCAAAATGAGCAAGCATTGGGACTGTTCTATTTGCATCAAGATCATGAGGCGGGCGTGTTTGAAAACTCGGTTGCTTTCCTTAGGGTAACGATTGCCTACAAACGAGAAAACTATGAGATTCTGAAAGACGCGCGTAAAGGTAGGTTAGACCCAAATTTTTAGCAGCAAGCTGGGTTGGCTGACGGGAAATCTGTTCGGGAGAGTGGCAACACCAGATTGGTCAGATACGGAAGAGGGTGAGAAGCAGTTCAAACAATTGGTGGGCGAGTGGGCTACCTACGGACCGTATGAGCAATCAGATCCAAGTAGGCCCATATGGTCTCCAGGGAAGGCTATAAAATCTGCTGCAGAAGAGTTGACCACGATTGTTCCAGGGGAAGCGGGTTATGAGCAAAAACAAGAACTTTTGAAAAAGCACACAAAGAACCCCAAAAGCGACAGCGATAGAGCGAGCAAAGTATCATTTGAAGGATCTGTTTCCAGATGCGGAAGAAGCAGTGATAGAAAAATTTGCTCAGCGTCTTAGTAACGATTCTAAGTTTACTACTTTCGTGTAGAACTTCCTGAATCCAAATCCGCTCGATCTCATCGGGCGTCGCCTGATCGCTGCCGTGGTCGAAAAATCATCGTGGTTCGCGGTGAGGCGTGTCCGGCAATCTGTTGTGCGTTCCTCCGTTGGCTAGGCGAGTGATGGTGCCGGTGGCCCGGAAACTGTAGTTGCAGCTCTGAGTTTTGCAAAGCAGCCGGTTTTGCGCGTCGTTTGAACATTTAGAGCAACGCAGAGCGGGTGGTGGATTGATTCCTGGAGTTTTGGCTGTGGCCTCGAAACGAGCGCAAAAGTGGCGTTTTCGGGTGCTCTCGAAGACCCGAAGCGTCGAGCCAGGCGTCGACGTATTCCTTGGCTTTGTAGTGAGCGGGAACTTGGTGATCACCCTTTCCCCGGTGGTTCGCAGTTAACGAAAACCATCCCCCAATTTGGGGTCTACCGGCCAGTGATTCGTCTGGATGGTGAGGTCGAAGTCGAATTGGCGGACCAATCGGAAGCAGAGAGCACCTATGGGTGGGTATCGGGTGATTCCGACTGATGGCGGAATCTAGAATTTCTGGGGGTATCCAATTACAACACTCGTGAAGTCGTGCAGGTTGCGATTGCGAGCAGACAGGTAAGTCAGCCAGGAATCGATGTCCGCCGCTTATTTCACTCCCGCTAGTATTTTCTCAAAATTGGGACACCGCCCGAACGCGCCTGCATCGCCTCCTTGCTTTAACCTGCCAATTTCGCGAAACTGCGGCATGCGCTGCCCGATTTTCGCCGCCGTTTGCCTCTGCCTGCCTTGCTTGGCCGCCGCCAAACCGGGGGACGACTTCGCAACGACTGCGGCGCCGCTTCTCGAACGGTTTTGCTACGATTGTCACGGCGATGGCGCGGACGAAGGCGGGTTGGCGTTCGATGCGTTCGCGAGTACCGAGGCGTTGCTGGCCGAGCGCGAACTTTGGGCCAAAATCGACCTGCATTTGCGCAGCCACACCATGCCCCCGCAAGCTAAGCCTGCGCCCACCCTAACACAGCGCCAAACCTTGCGGCGCTGGATCGACGATGCCGTGTTTTGGGTCGATCCCACGCGGCCGGACCCCGGTCCGCCAGTGATGCGCCGGCTGACCCGCGCCGAATACAACAACAGCGTGCGCGACCTCTTTCATGTCACCAGCCGGCCCGCGGATCAGTTTCCGCCGGACGACGCCGCGCACGGGTTCGACACCGCGGGAGCGACGTTTCGGCTGTCGCCGATGTTGCTGGAAAAATACCTGCGCGCCGCCCGCCAGGTTGCCGAAGATGCCACGCGGCTTAGGCCGGTGGAGCAGGCCGGCGAGCTGGCGCGCGACAACCGGATCCTCACCTTCGCGGGCACGCCGCAGCGGCGCGATCAACTGGTGCTGCTGGATGCCGAGGACCACGAAGTTGGCTTTCAGGCGTCCCTCCCGGCCAAGGCGCTCTACCGCGTGAAATTGCGCGCCGCGGCGACCGTGGGACCGGATGGCGAGGGCGCGCGGTGCGTGATTTTCGACAACGGCCGGCGGCTTACGGAGTTGGTTACGCCGCACGAATTCAAGGGCAAGCGCCAGTACTGGGAATCGGCCAGCGCGCTGGTGGAACTTGACGCCGGCGAGCATCGTTTTTCGCTCAAATCCGCGGCGGCGGGACGAACGCTGGCGGTGCACACCTTTGCGGTGCAGGGACCGTTTGCACCGGTCGAGCCGCAGCGGAGCGAGTTTCTCAGCTCGCTGGTTAGCGCCGATCGCGCGTTGGCCCTGCCGGTGCTGCAATTGAGCGGCGAGGATCTCGATCGCGGCGAGGGTAAATCCAGCCTCGACACCGGAAAATCCTGGTTTTCGACCGCCGGCTACCGGTTCGCGCGAATTGTGTTGCCCGAGGCCGGAAATTACCGGTTTCGGGTCAAGGCCGGGGCCCAGCAGGCGGGCGATGAGCCGGTGCGTCTGGGTTTGCGGCTCGGCGAGCGCGATTTGGGCGAAATTCCGGTTACCGCGCATGCTCAGCAAGCAAAATGGCTCGAACTGACGGCCCACGCTCCGGCGGGCGAGCACGAGCTGCAGGTCTGGTTTCGCAACGAACTCCTGGACGCGGCGGGCAAGGGTTTGCGTTGGCTGTGGGTGCACGAATTGCAGGTCATCGGGCCGCTGGAGGCGGAAACCGGGCTGCGGGCGGACGAGGTTCCCGAAATGCTCGGCAAAATCGGCCGGCGCGTCTTCCGCAGGCCGTTGAGCGAGGAGGAATCGCGGCGTTTGGCGGCGCTGACGCAAAACGCGGCTTCGCCCATGGAGGCGCTGCGTTCGGGGATCGAGGCGTTGCTGGCTTCGCCGAAATTTTTGACGTTAGGGGGCGATTTTCGACCGGTTGGCGAGGCGGCGAACGGAACGGCGCCGATCGACGAGTTTTCGCTCGCCAGCCGTCTGGCTTATTTCCTGTGGTCCAGCGTTCCGGACGAGCGTTTGCTGGATTTGGCGGAAAACGGAGCCTTGCGCGCGAATTTCGCCGCGGAGGTGACGCGACTACTCGACGACCCGAAATCGCGCGGCCTCACCGAGAATTTCGCCGGTCAGTGGCTGCAACTGCGCGACCTGGAACGGCATCGCCCGGCCCCTGACACGTTTCCCAATTTCAGCGACGATTTGCTCGCGGCAATGCGCCAGGAAACGGAGCGATTTTTCGAGGCGATCCTGCGCGAAAACCGCTCCGTGCTCGAATTTCTCACCGCCGGCTCCAGCGCTCACGTTTCGCCGGAACTGGCCGGCCACTACGGCTCAGCCCCGCGGCGGGGTTTGCTCGGCCACGGCAGCATCCTGACCCTAACATCGCACCCCACGCGGACGTCCCCGGTCAATCGCGGCCGTTTCGTGCTCGACAAATTGTTGGGCCTGCCGCCGCCGCCCGCGCCGGATCGGGTTCCGCCGCTGGAGGACTCAAAATCGCCGAATTCCGGCCAAACGTTGCGCGAACAACTCGAAGCCCACCGCGCCGACAAATCCTGCGCCGGCTGTCACGCGTTTCTCGATCCCATGGGGTTGGCGCTGGAAAACTTCGACGCCACGGGACGCTGGCGCGACACCGATCGAGGCCAGCCGATCGATCCCGGCGGCCAACTCGTCACCGGCGAGAAATTCGCGAATTTCGGCGAGTTGCAGGCCCTGCTTCCGCAGCGGCACGGCGATGATTTCGTGCGAAATTTGGCCGAACAGTTGCTGGTCTACGCCCTGGGCAGAGGCCTGGAATTCACGGACAAACTGGCCGTCCGCGAGGTCATCCGCCGGACGGAGGCAGACGATTTCCGGTTTCGCGCGCTCATCCTGGCGGTGTGCGAATCCGTGCCGTTTCAGCGGATTTCGAGCGCCGATTTTCAGGATTCTCAGCTCTCCAGGTAGTCCCGCAGGCTCTCCTTCAACTGCCCGCGGGCGCGAAAAAGCAGGCTCTTCACGGCGCTGAGGGACATTCCCAAAATCTCGCCGATCTCCTCGTAAGGCAGCTCGTCGTAACGGCGCAAAATCACTGCCAGGCGCTGCTTTTCCGGCAATTTGGCGATCGCGGCGTCCACGGCCCGCTCCAGCTCTTGCTGCAGCGCTTCTTCGGCCGGCCCGGGCGCGTCAGCGGGCGTCTCCGGGGCGTGAAACTCCTCCTCCCGCTGCTCCAGGGACACCGACGGCTTGCGCTGGCGGCGACGCATTTCGTTGAAGACCAGGTTGCGGGTGATGGTGAACATCCACGTCGTAAATTTGGCCTGCGGCTTGTAGCGCGGCGCGGATTTCCAGATGCGCACGAACACCTGCTGGGCCACGTCCTCGGCGTCGTTGGGATCGCCTAACATCTTGGCCACCGTGCCCACCACCGCGTGCTGGTGCATCTCCACCAACTGCTCGAACGCCGCCACATCGCCGCCGCCAATGCGGGCCATCAGTGCGATGCTCTGGGCGTTCAATTCATCATCGGGGCCGTCCATGGAGGTTGGGTCAGGAAAGGAAGACGCTGTTCCCCTGCGCCGGTTTCCACGAAATTCAAGCGCGGCAAACCGTTTCTTGAGAATCGGGGCAACCGTAACTACCATCGGGCCCCTTTTTTTCGTGAACGACTACGCATTCCTCAAAACCGACTCCGGCCAGTTTATCTGCGGGTTCGGTCCTTTTTCCGAAGCCGCGGCCGCTCCGGAAAGCGGCGTGGCATTCTACGAAAACGACTTCGAGCTAAGCGACCCCAAACCGTGGAAAATCCCCGCCAACCACGCCATGGCGCCGAATCTCGACCCCATCCGGGCGGAATTGGCGGAAGCCGAGCTAACCCAACCAACGGTAGAGTGGGAGAGCCTGCGCAACGGCCTGTTTCAAAACGTTTACGACGACATCATGACCGACATCCGGGCCGGCACTTTGGAAAAATCCGTCCCCGTGCTCACGGAGCGGGGACGGTTGGCCGGCGGCCGGCTGGAAGCCTTGATTCACGCCGCTGACCGCCTTCCGGCGGCCTTTTTCAGCTACGGACGGAGGCGTGGCGAATGCGGAATGGTTGGCGCGACGCCGGAACTCCTTTTCGCCCTGCACGGGCGGCGTTTGACCACGATGGCGCTGGCGGGAACGGCTCCCAAACAGCGCGTCGCCAGCTTTGAGCGCGACGAAAAGGAAATCCATGAGCACGAGTTTGTGGCCGAATATTTGGTGCAAAAGCTAGGCGCGCTGGGGCGGGTTCGGCGCGAACCGCGGCAATTGCTCGACCTTGGCGCAATCGCCCATTTTCTTTCGCCCATTCACGTGGATCTGGATCAGGCGCACGGCCTGGATTCGCTCATCCGCCTCATGCATCCCACCCCGGCGCTGGGCTCGTTTCCGCGCACGCGAGTGGCACTGGACAAATTGCGCAGATACCGCAGCCAACTGCAAGCGCCGGATGAATTTGGCGCGCCGTTTGGCGTGTGGGCAGACGGCTCCTTCCACGCCATCGTCGCCATCCGCAACGTCAGTTGGCACGGCGGCCGCGTCTTTCTTCCCTCCGGGGTCGGCGTGGTGAAGGAAAGCGTTTTTGAGAACGAATGGCGGGAATTAGCCCTCAAGCGAAAAGCCGTCCGCAAGGTTTTTGGGCTCTAGCGGCTCTAGCGGGATTCCGTTGCCAGAAATCGCCTTTTTTGTAAGTTTTCACGCATTAATATCGGAACACGCCGCAAACAAGCCCCGCCAAGCCGATCCGCGCTTTTTCATCACGTTTTTGAGGTACTCCTCCCAAATCACGTGATCCTTGTCCTCATCCTTGACCACGGCACCCTGCAAGCCCGCGGCCAGATCCGCGTCCTCCACCTTGCCGGAACCAAAATTGCCGGCCAGGGCCATGCTGTTGGTTAGGAGCGAAATCGCCTCGGCGGTGGACATGACGCCGGAGGGGGATTTGACCTTGCTTTTGCCGTCCAGCGTCTGCCCGCCGCGCAATTCGCGAAACACCGTCACCACCTTCTCAATCGCTTCATCGGCGGGGATTTCCGCGTTCAAATCCAGGTTGCCGGACAAATCCGCGACGCGCTTTTTCACGATTCCCACCTCCGTCTCTAAATCCGCCGGAACCGGCAGCACGATGATGTTGAAGCGCCGTTTCAGCGCTGCGGACATGTCGTTGACCCCGCGGTCGCGCGTGTTGGCGGTGGCGATGAGCGAAAAACCCTTCCGCGCGGCGACTTCGCGCTGCAATTCGGGCACGGCGATCCGTTTTTCCGATAGCAGCGAGAGCATGGCGTCCTGCACTTCCGACGCGCAGCGGGTGATTTCCTCAAACCTGGCCAAGCTCCCCAGTTCCATGGCGCGGAAGATGGGGCTGCGAATCAGCGCCTCCTCCGTGGGGCCGTTGGCGATGAGCATGGCGTAGTTCCAGGTGTAGCGGATCTGCTCCTCCGTGGTCCCGGCGGTCCCCTGCACCACCAGCGTCGAGTCTCCCGCGATCGCCGCGGCGAGATGCTCGGAGAGCCAGCTTTTGGCCGTGCCAGGCTCGCCGATGAGCAGCAATCCGCGATCCGTCACCAGCGTGGCGATGGCGATCTCCACCAGGCGCGGGTGGCCGATGTATTTCGCGGTGATTTCCTTTTTGCCCGCCTTGCCGCCGCAAACGTAGGTGTGCACGGAGCGCGGCGACATCTTCCAACCGGTCGGCAGGTCGTGTTTTTCCGCCTCAATCAACGCGTCGATTTCGTCCTGGAACTGTTCTTCCGCGGTCAGGCGCAACGTCGCGCCATTGCTGGAAGCGGGCTTGGTTTTGCCGGATTTTTTGCTCATAAACGACCGCGCGGTTTAACCGGCGCCTTGCCCGGAAACGGACGCCTCCGCGGCGGCGACGATTTCAAAGAAACTGCCGGCTTCCAGGCTCGCTCCACCAACCAGGCCCCCGTTAACGTCCGGCTGCGCCATTAGCTCGGCTGCGTTGCCCGGTTTCATGCTGCCGCCGTATTGAATCCGCACCTCAGCGGCTCGGTCCGCGCCGTAAAGATTCGCTAGCACGCCGCGGACGAACGCGTGCGCCTCCTGGGCCTGATCCGGTGTTGCCGTGCGGCCAGTTCCAATCGCCCAGACCGGCTCGTAGGCGATGACGAGGCCTGAAATTCGATCCGGGGCCACGTTGGCCAGGCCACCCTCAAGCTGGGTGCGGCAAACGGTCTCCAGTTGGCCGGCGTCGCGTTCTTCCAGCGTCTCGCCGATGCACAGGATTGGCGTTAGGCCGGCGTTGAGCGCGGCAAGCACCTTTTGGTTGATGAAGGCGTCGTTTTCGCCAAAAAGCTGCCGGCGTTCGCTGTGTCCCAGCACCACGTAGCCCACGTTCAATTCGCGCAAAAAGCCGGCGCTGACTTCCCCGGTAAACGCGCCGGACTCCTCCGGATGCATGTTCTGCGCGCCGAGGCCTACCACGGGATTTCCGGCCAAAACGCGGGCCGCTGCCGGGATGGAGGTGAACGGCGGGATGACAACGGCGTCGCTGCCGCAGTTCGGGCCGAATTTCGGCAAAAAGGCCTGCAAAAACTCCTCCGTCTGCGAAGGCGTCTTGTTCATCTTCCAGTTGGCGGCGACAATGGGGCGGCGTGGGGACATGGTTAGGGTTGAGGGTGGTTTCGATCGAACGTTCGCCGGACTTAGGCGCAGCCTGACCGATTGACAAAGGCCGAATTCGGAAAAAGTTCGCCACGTCCGTTCAACGCGTCCGCCCTTCAAATGCTCAGCGTGCTCAAAATCAAAAATCTGGCCCTGGTCGACGATCTAACCTGGGAGCTGGGTGATGGGTTGGTGGCCGTGACCGGCGAAACCGGCGCCGGAAAGTCGATCATCGTCGGTGCGCTGAAACTCATCCTGGGCGAGCGGGCCGACCGCAATTTGCTGCGCACCGGCGAAAAGCACTGCACCGTGGAGGCCGTGTTCGAAATCACGAACCGCGACGAGGTCAACGGCATTTTGCAAGGCGCGGGTTTGGAGCCGTGTGAGGAAAACCAGCTGGTGCTCAAGCGCGTCTTCAGCGTGGCGGGCTCCAACAAGCAGTTTGTGAATTGCAGCCCGGCTACGCTGGCGGCGCTGAAAAGTGTGGGCGAAGTGCTGGTGGATCTTCACGGACCGCACGAACACCAGTCGCTGCTCTCGCAGGACCGTCAGCTTCAAATGCTCGACGCCTACGCGGGGGCGACAACTCGCAAAGCTCTGCGTTCCTACGCGGATGCTCACCGTGCGTGGTTGGACGCCACGCGAGAATTCGAAGCTCTGCGCGATGCCGAGCGCGTTACCGGCAAGGAATTGGAGCTTCTGCGCTTTCAGGTGGAGGAAATTCAGAACGCCGATCTCAAGCCTAACGAGGAAGCTGAGCTGGAGCAGCAGTTCGGCGTTGCCTCCAACAGCCAGCGCCTCATCGAGACCGCCAGCGACCTGGCCAACCGGCTCAGCGAAGGGCCCATGGCGATCCTCAGCCAATTGGCCGATCTTCAGAAGGGCGTCCGCGAATTGGAGCGAATCGACGACGCCACCAGCGAAATTCTCGGCGGTTTTGACTCCGCTTGCGTCGAGCTGAACGAAATTTGCAGCGGCCTGCAAGATTACGTGGCCGGCCTGGAAGTGAACCCCCGCGAGGTGAAGCGGCTGGAAGATCGCCTGGACCTGATTCAGGGCCTCAAGCGAAAATACGGCGCAAACATCGCGGAAATCCTGGCTTTTGGCGAGGAAGCCCAGCGCCGGCTCAACGCCATCGAAGGCCGGGGCGAAGAATTGCACCGCCGCGAGCAAATTGTGGCTGAAACGCGGCAAAAAGTGGCCCAAACCGGCAAAAAGCTCAGCGCCGCCCGCGCGAAATCCGCCCCCAAGCTGGCAGCGGAAATTTCTCGCCACCTCAAGGATCTCGGCTTCCGGCAAAGCAAGTTTGAGATCGCGCTGCCCGCTCTGGAGGAGCCGAGTTCGTGCGGCATGGAGCGGGCCGACTTTCAGTTTGCGCCAAATCCGGGCGAACCGTTCAAACCCCTGCGCGTCATCGCCTCCAGCGGCGAAATGTCGCGAGTCATGCTGGCGGTGAAAAATGCGCTGGCCGATCAGGATCGCATCCCGCTCATGGTTTTCGACGAAATTGACGCCAACGTGGGTGGTGAGATTGCCCGCTCCGTCGGCCAAAAAATGGCGGCGTTAGGCGAAAAACATCAAGTCGTGGCCATCACGCACATGCCGCAGGTCGCCTCCCTGGCACGGCATCACTACAGCGTCAGCAAAGAGGTGCGCGGCGGCAAAACGCGTTCCTCGCTGCGCGGAGTGAAAGGCAAAGCGCGGGTGGGAGAAATCGAGCGAATGCTAGGCGGCAGCGGCGAAACCGCGCGTGCCTTGGCCCGGGAGATGCTCGGAAGCGAAAAATAGGCGTGGGATGCGCTTTGTTCCTTGTGCTTTGTGCTTTGTGGCAGCTAGATTTCGGCTGGAGGCGTTTTGGTGCCTGAATCCTGAGGTTTTGACACATTTGCGCAGGATTTGGCGCATCCGTCAGGACTTAAAACTTGAAACTTAACACTTAAAACTCCGGCTTCGCCGGTTTAGGTGATAGAATTTCGCCTTTTTCCCCTCCAACACTCAAGCAATGGACCATCCGCCCGTTTTTTCCGCAATTTTCGCGCAAACCAGCGACCCGCCGCCCATGCCCGTCGAGCACGTCGGTTCCTTCCTGCAAGGCGGCGGCGTTTTCATGATTTTCATCCTGGTTTGCTCGCTCGTCGCCGTTGGCTTGATCATCCACCGCTTTCTGTCCCTGCGCTGGCACAACACCATCCCGCGCCTCATGACCGTGCTGATCGAGCAAGCCAAGGACGGCAAGCCGGAGGCGGTCGATACCCTAAAAAAAGAGGCCGCCGAGGCCGCGTCACCGCTCGCGCGAACGGTTAACGTCGCCTTCAGCCTGCGCGATCAGGACACCGACTCCCTGCGCCAAGGCGTGGAGGCTTCCGCGCGGGAAGAGGTGGTGAAGCTCCAAAACGGGCTCTCGGCCATGGAGGTGATCATCACCATTGCGCCGATGTTGGGGCTTTTGGGCACAGTTTCCGGTTTGGTCGGCGTTTTCGACGTTTTCGGCAATTCAGCCCTCCAAGACGACCCCGCGCTCATGGCCGCCGGCATCGCCGAAGCGCTCTACACCACCATCGGCGGCCTGGCGGTGGCCATCCCCGTGGTCATCGCCCACAGCTACTTCAACAAGAAAATCGAACGCATGGCCGCACGCATGGAAGTGCTGCTGGCCGACGTGATTCACGGGCTGCAGCGCTCCGGAAACAAACCCGGCCCTCTCACCGACGTGCCGGTCCCCGCTCCCTTGGTCCCGCCAACTCCACCCCAATTGCCGGAAACTGCCCAACCACCGGCGCTGAAGTAGTAACCTCGTGAAAATTTTCACCAAACGCCGCTCCCTGCCCATCGTGCCGATCGTCTCACTGATCGACATTTTGGCGATTTTGCTGATTTTCTTCATCGCAACCACCACGTTTAAGCAAAAAAAGGCGCTGCTGAACATTTCCCTGCCCAAGGCCACTCAAATGTCGGGCGATTCCGTCGTCGAGCGCCGAATTACCATTTCCGTGACCGAAAACGAGGAGATTTGGATCGAGGACGAGCAAATCGAGCTGGAAAACCTCGCGCAGGCGCTGATTTTGCTCAAAAACCGGGATCCGCAGGTGAAATTGGAGCTAAAAGCCGACGAAAAGTTGCCGCTTGGCGTGTTGGTCGGCGTTTGGGACGCTTTCAACCAAGCCGGCATCGCGATCAAGGACGTGCCTGCGAGGATTCTGTTGCACAAATAGGCAGGATGGCGAAATTCGGCCCCGTAGCCCCATGATTCGCGACATCGTGCTTTTCGGCGACCCCGTTTTGCGGGAAAAAGGCGCCAAAATCGACCAAATCACCGACGAAATTCGGGATTTGGCCCGCGACATGATTGAAACGATGAAAGACGCCGAGGGCGTCGGACTGGCAGCCCAACAGGTCGGCCAAGCCGTCCAACTGGCCGTGGTGGACGTGAGTGCCGCCGAAGAACCCGCCACCTACCTGCGCGTGAACGGTGAAGACGCGGAATTTGCGGACCTCATGCCTCTGGTCCTCCTCAACCCCACGGTCGAAAGCAAGGGCGGCCCCGCCACGGACGTCGAGGGTTGCCTATCGTTTCCTGACATTCGCGCCGACATCAAGCGCCCCGGAGCAATTCGCGCCCGCTTGAAAACCCTGGACGGCGACGCCCTGGAAGTGGAAACCGACGGTCTCCTAGCCCGCGCCATCCAGCACGAGGTCGATCACCTCCACGGCATCCTCTTCATCGACCGGATGAGCACCGCCAAGAAATTGTCGCTGCGCAAAACGCTCAAAAGCCTCCGGCAACAGGGCGAAAGGGCTGCGAAAGGGAAAAAGTCCTAGTGGTCCGCCAAATCCAAATCTTCGGATACTCAGCGGCGCTTTTGGACGCTGCCATTGTTGCTCGTCAGTTGGTTATGTCTCCATAGCCGCCTTCCTCGCGCCTTGGCAGCCTCCAAAATCGCTCGCCGATTATCCGAAGCTTTGGATCTGGCGAACCACTAGGAATTGACCGAATTGCGCGGAAACGGGGCAAAAATGGTCCTGACAGAACATTTTACCTTGTATTTACAACGTATTCGCGATAAAAACTTCGCCAAATTGCCTTCCCGAAGAATTTTTTGCTTGTATTCACAATGTATATCAAACAGAATGCATCGTAAATTCAGGCGCATCCACCTGACGCACACCTAAAACCCACCATCCTCTTGCCATGAACAGTCCCGAAACCCCGGCGTTGGAGAAAAAACTGACCACCAAGGAACGCGGCATCGCCCTCATCACCGTACTGGCGATTTTGATGCTCACCTCCGTGCTAATCATGGCGTTTTTCTCCATCTCGCAAAACGAGCTAACAGCCTCCACCTCTTATTCGCAAGGCCAGGAAGCCCAACAGCTCAGCCAAAGCGCCGTAAACATCGTCATCCACCAACTTCGAGCCGCGACGGAGAATGTGAGCGTAGCCTGGGCCAGCCAACCGGGAATGATTCGGACGTGGAGCGACGACGGCTTCAAAGCTGCCTACAAGCTCTACTCGGACGAGACTATGGTAGCCAAAGACAGGCAAATGTTTTTGAACGATGAGGAAGATATCGAAGAGTGGCAGAACCATCCGAATGTGTACGTGGACCTCAACGAACCGGTCATACGCGAGGACAACGTCTATTTTCCCATCCTCGACCCTGCGGCGAAAAATACCAGCGAACGGACAAAATGGGTGGAAGGATTCGACTACGATTTGGACATGGTTGGAGGGGCAGGCCCAACAGGGCAGGGACTGCCGATGCCGGTAAAGTGGCTTTATCAGCTGGAGGATGGGACATTGGGCACTCTCGACAACTCTGGTGTTTTTCAGGCTCTCATGGTTGATACGGCAGATTCAGGTGGTGGACAAAACTCCGCTGGGAAGGGAATTCCAAGCGCCTCGAACCCAATTGTTTCGCGCTTTGCTTTTTGGGCCGACGATGAGACTGCCAAGGTCAACATTAACACCGCAGCGGGTGGCTTGCCGTGGGACATGCCGCGCGCCGGCGGAATTACGGATCGGGATTTTGGCTTGACCCCACCCATCCAGCATGAATATCAGCGTTACCCGGGACATCCTGCGACGACGTCTTTGATGCCTGTTCTTTTTCCGAATCGGATTCGAATCGGCCGCGCGGGTTACGATCAGAACGCAATGGAGGATCTCTACGAAGTTATTCCCCGAATCGTCGTAGGTAACGTCCAGATTAATGCGCGGAGACCACAAAACGACCCTCCTCCATTGACGGTTGATACTCACCGCCTCTATGCCACCGTTGATGAGTTGCTTTTTCAGGCAGCTGGAGAGCCTCAAGATTCGCGTGGCCGCCAATTGGGCGCTTCAATGGCAATACCGCGGGATATTAATGACCTCCCCATTGCCAAACAAAAAAACGGTACCGCGAATTTCGCGAATTACCTCGACCGGGTGCGTTTTTTCGTTACCACGGTGGGTCGGGCGCCGGAAACAACGGTGTTTAACACCCCGCGCATCAGCATTTGGCCCAGTTATTACGGTGACCCGTCGAAACATTCTGACGAGCAGTACTACACCCACTTTGACAAGCGGATCCGCTTTTGCGCTGAAGTGGGTGAAGCAGGGAGCGGCTATGATTCGCCCTCCGGGAAGGCGCAATATCACTTCCAACGCCAGCGTTCAGACCACCGTACGCACGATTTCTACGCGATTCCCCGCAACCAACATCTTTACCAATACCTCCAATGGCTCACCGAACAGAATATTCCTGGGCAGAAGGATGAGAACGGCCAATTTACAAAAAGGGCCTTTACCGATAAATGGGACGACGCTGAACGGGATCAAATTCTCACCCAAATCTTCGACTACTTCCGCTCCGCCAACCTATACGACGACACGATTCTGTCTCAGCACAATCTAGAACCGCCAATTTCTGGCAAAAAAAATCACGGCGGAGTGGTTAACGCATCCACTAACCCGGATGAGCACAAAACCTTTACCAATTACCGGCTCCTACCCACCGGCAATCAAAAGAAGAGCGAACGTCAGCAAACTGGACATGGACAGGTAGTTCCGATTGAGATCGGCCCTACCGCTGCGCAGAATCACGGCGGCGTTTCGGCAATCGCATCGGAAGATACCCGCGGGTTTGGAAGGTTTTACACCATCCGTGAAGTTGGCGTTGGATTTATCTGCTGCGCACAAGGATCGAACCAATTGGGAGGACCGGGCAAGCAAGGCTGGAAGGCCAACCAAGATAATTGGGAGCGCACACAAGGCATTTACTACAGCAACATTTGTCCACTTTCTCGGAACATCCAAACCGCTTTCAACGATAATACTCCTCAAGCAGACGACGACAAGGCTTTTGTAGATGGCGTCTACCAAGGCAGAGTTGCA
>CBDCZR010000023.1:0-122395 GCA_965224535.1 Verrucomicrobiales bacterium | reverse complement strand
ATCCTCTCTGAGCTTAAAATCACGCCCCAAAAGCCAGCTCGTGAGGCTCGTGAGAAAGATAAAGAAGAGGTCGATGCGTGGAAAAAAGAGACCTTGCCAGCGATCGTCGAGTCGGCCCGGAAATCTAACGCTGAACTGTTTTTCTGGGATGAGGCCGGTTATCGACTGGATGATCAAGTCGGCCGGACTTGGGGAGCCAGAGGCGAAACGCCTGTGGTAAAATGCTCCGGCAAAAGGTCTCGCACAAACAGTGCGATAGCGATTTCCCTCAATGGGGCTTTTTGGTTTACTCAATTTTCCGGAAACATGAACAGCGATAAATTCTGCGAGATTTTCGATAAGTTCATGAAGACTCGAAGAAGGGATGTGGTCATCATCATGGACAAACATCCTACTCATGTCTCCAAGAAAACCCAGAAGCATTTCGCCAGCTACGGAGCCAGGCTATCCGTTCACATGTTACCTGGATACTCTCCGGAACTGAATCCAGTTGAGTATGTCAATAACTACGTGAAGCAAATTGGACCGAGGAAGATACTCGCGAGGGATATCAACCAACTCATCGATTTAGTCAACAAGACCCTATCATCACTTCAGGGTAGCTATCGAAAGGTGAAGAGCTTTTTTAAGCATAAGAAATTGGCCGGAATGTTTTCGCAATATATTTTAGACAGATCACCCGTCTGAGTAATAAGTATGCTTGCCCATGTGGATGGCACTGTGCGGGCCCAAATTGTCTCGAAGCACCCGTCATTAAGGTTTCTGAGAAAGCTGATGACCGCCTTAAAGTCTGCCGGTGAACTACCAGTTTTGATAAACACCTCACTAAATGGCCCAGGGGAGCCCATTTGTAACTCAGAGGTTGATGGATACCGCTCATTTGGTCATTTGAATCTGGATGGATTGGTAGTCGGATCGAAGTTTCTAACTCGAATGCCCCGGTGAAACTAGGTCCCAAATTTTAGGGCTCCCGCGCGGATCATTTGATCATTTTCCATTTTCAGTTTTCAGATAGAACTAGAATTCTATTTCCTTTTCGCCACTCTTGTGTGGAGTGCGCCAGAAGCAATGATCACTGCTCCTGATCCTGTGGGTAATCAACCAAAGGTGCAGCAGCCCAGCCCTCTCGCGCCGGCTTGTTTCGACCGACACAGATTCCTCCATCTTCCACTGACAACACATCCCCCCCACGATGAATAAGAGCGCGTATTACTGCCCTACGCGGGTGATCTGGATCTTCGGCGGAGGCGCTCACTACCGCGGTAAACAACCCTTTGCCTTGTGGTAGCTGCTGCGCCAGCCGGGGACCAAGCAAACGATCTAAAATTTCCGTCGAAACGTTTCTGCGAGAACCATGATGTGGAACGTCAAAATATGCCAAAATGTCCGGCAAGCTGATTTCTAGCTCCTCCAAAAAATCGGCGGCTTCATCTAATCCGCCCCTCCCCGCGTCTCCGGTCAACAGAGCTGCTGCTTCGCATAGGAAGAAGAATTGAATCACACTCATTTCGTTCTCTGCGCTCGTTTCCTCGTCAGAGAATATCTCCACGCCCCATAGCGATCTCACATAATTGACAATCTTCTTAGCAGCCTTATTTACGAATTCGGCAAAACTGGTTTCCCGACTTGCGGGTGCGGATTCCGGCGTTTTCTCCGACTCAACTACCAATTCAAGATAGCGCTCTTTGGTAGGAGCAAGAACGGCAAAGTTCCCAATCACTTCGCCCTGGAATGGTTCATAAATGGGAATCCCCTTATCCAATGCGATTTCTTCAAGCGCTGCGATATTGGGGTAAATCTCACGTAGTCGTTTCTCAAAGTTCTCTACATTCCTAAATCTAGAGAATCTGTGAATTAGCTGGTTTGCGTAAAGCCACGGTCGGTTCATCCAAAGTTCATCCACTTCATATTCCTCAAGAATAGTCCGTATGCCACCTGCGTGATCCCCATCCGGATGGGTTACTACAACCGAATTGATTGTGTCTGGTGAATCGTAATGCTCGTCAATATGTTCGACCAGTTTTTCGCCGGTAGACTGAAAGCCTCCATCGACTACATGAATCCGGGTTTCCCCATTCATGCGATACCGTATAGTAATTGCATCACCGCTCTTTTTTGATTCCACATCGAGGAAATCGATTTCAAAATAGTCCTCTAGTTCCATGTTGCTTGGTTTTGTTGTAGTTAACGATTTTTTGACTTTCTAGCGCTTTCTTCGGCTAGCACAGTTGTTAGAAATCTAATTCCATTGTTCCGTGCCACTATTGTCGCGATCAAATACCCCACCACGACTATGACGTTGTAAGTAACCTTTACCGCGGTATCCGACTTTCCGAACCAAACTCCAATCGCAGTAATTGCGCCAAAGATTAACCAAATTGCAACTACATCTCTCGTTAGAAGAAACCGCCCGTGAGCATCCAGCACACTAGGTTTTTCCTCGTGCTTTTTGGAGAGCTTATACCAGGTTATGTTTTGATCTTCGGGTGTCTTAGGGAGTGGCTTTAATCGCTTTTTCAGGACGGACGCATCAACCCGCGGGTCTTTGTGCATCCATTTGGAAAATGCCTGACTGCCAGGATACGGAATTCCACAGAATTTCCAGAACACGAATCTCGCCTTGAGGTCCTGACCGAGTAGGTCCTGAAGCCAATACGTAGCCAAGCCGACTATTACCGCGAACGGAGAAGTTTGACCAAATCGTGTCAAACCTTCACCCCATGTATTCACATCCAGCCCCCACTTTCCTGTGAGTGCCGCCCAAAATGCGAGCGCCAAGAATACAAGCAAGCCCGTTAGCTTTGCTTGGTTTTTGCTTTTGAGGGTATTCATCGTGCTTATTCCAAAACGAATATTACTTTTTCGTCATGTTAGGAGGAATCTGCGCAAATGGACCCTTTATGCAAATTTATTTTAAAGTTTTACGGAATTTTTAGAAAACTGGGCCGAATTCCGCCAAGAGCGGTGGAAAGCTTTGCGTTTTATAAAAATTAACCGATTCCAGGCTGCTGATGAGGTGATTTTTTTTTTGGAGGGAGGCGTTTTTTGCTATGCTTTTCTTAGAAATAAATTACGCGGAAATAATTTTTTTTTGATTTTCGCCCCGAAAACCGCTTTTGGGTGGATTCAATTCAGCGGGCGAAAATACCCTTTGACACAAGCTCGATTTCGAACGCAGATCTGAATGTGATTGCCCTGCCTGAAGCCTGCCTTCGGATAAACCGGGTTGCCTTCTTGAAAGAGTCCTCGGACGGTATCAAATGCCACATGCCCTTGCTTCTTGAGATTTCCGTGTAGCGCCTGAATTACCGCACAATCCAGTCGACGCAAAAACTTGCCTTTCCCGCCGCTGTTCTTCGGCAAATTCTCTCCAGCTTCTGAGGCTGCGCTTTCGAGGAGCTGGTAGGCATCAGAAAGCATTTCCAGATGATCCGTTTGTAGCAAGCTTAAACAAAAACCAAGGTCAATGATAGCGCCTATCGCGTATGGCTTTGATCCTGGATTTTCGCATCTTCATTCGCTGCTTTGCCCATCGCATTGCGCGTTCTTGGTTTCCTTCCCAAAAGCAAACTCCATGCCCCAACCAGTCATAGTTGTTCGTGCTTGCCATCAAATCCAGATTTCCTTCGAGGACCGTTTCTGCAATCTCCCGATCACAACCATGAAAGCCTAGCACGTAGCCTGCGGCAAAGCCCAAATATCGCTTCACTGGCTATTGGAATTGTTGATGTCTCTTTCAAGAGGAGTCTGTGAGGGTTGCTCGGTCAGAACCCTATCGTCAATGCTACTCAACACCTCACGAGCAAGCTTAGGGTTGCCCTTTACACGCTCAGCCGTTTTTCGGAGACTCTTCTTCATCCTCTGGATTTCTTCTTTGGTTGGGTAGGTCAGCATTTTAATTCTCCAAATTGGCTCAACTCTGATTGACATCCGCTGTCTAATTGGTTGAGCCGGTTGTTAATGTCGCGCTCAAGCGGCGTGGTAAGCGGTCGCTCGTGTGTCCTGCTTCAGTCGGAATCGGACAACAGCCGCTTTGAATTAAGGGAATGCTCCGGACATCCAAACCATCCACATGTCCAAACAAAAGCGTAAACGATACAGCCCCGAAGACAAAGTCCGAATCCTGCGCCTTCACCTCCTCGAAAAGAAACCGATCTCCGAAGTCTGCGCCGAACACGGCATCGCGCCCTCCCAGTTTTACACCTGGCAGAACCAGTTCTTTGAGAAAGGCAGCGCCGCCTTCGCCCCGGTCGGGAACAAACGCGGCATTGATGCCCAAAAAGCCAGAATCGAGCAACTCGAAGCCAAGCTCGCCAAGAAAAACGAGGTTTTGAGCGAAGCCGTCGAAGCGCTCATCGAGGCAAAAAAGCTCTCTGGGGATCGCTGAACACCGGCTGGGTCGCCCCGAGGTTGCGCGACGAAATCGTCGACTTCATCGGGCATTGGCACCAGCGGGCCGAGTTGAGCGTGAGCCGGCTCGTCCGCTGGTGCGGCTTCACTCGTTCCCGGTATTATGATTGGAAAGAGCGCCGTGGCCTGCCCAACTATCATAACTCAACGATCCCCCGCGAACATTGGCTGCTTAGTTGGGAAAAGCAGGCCATTATCGACTACGCCGGCCAACATCCCGGCGAAGGCTACCGTCGCCTGAGCTACATGATGCTGGATGCAGACATCGTCGCCGTTAGTCCATCCAGCGTCTATCGCGTGCTCAAAGCGGCAGGTATAATGCGCGTTCGCGGCTTTAAGGCGAGCAAGAAAGGTAGTGGTTTCGATCAGCCCCTGGAGCCGCACGATCACTGGCACACCGACTTTGCTTACCTCAAGCTGGCAGGCACGTTCTACTTCCTGGTCAGTGTGTTGGACGGCTGCAGCCGGGCGATTTTGAGCTGGAACATCGGCGAAACAATGAGCGAGGCCGACGCCGAAATCGTATTACAACAAGCGCGGGAACAATACCCAAAAGCCAAGCCGCGAATCATTAGTGATAACGGTCCTCAATTTGTGGCCAAGGAGTTCAAGGCGTTTGTGCGCCTATGCGAAATGACGCATGTGAGGACCTCGCCCTACTATCCGCAGTCCAACGGCAAGATCGAACGCTGGCATCGCAACCTGAAGGAGGAGTGTGTTCGCCCAACCTCGCCGCAGAGCCAGGAAGATGCCAATCGAGTGGTGGGCGAATTTGTGCATGCTTACAACAGCGAGCGCCTGCACGGAGCGATCGGCTACATCACGCCGTGCGATCGGTTGGCGGGCCGTCACAAGGCGATTTTCGCCGAACGCAAGGTGAAATTGGCGGCCGCTACACTCGTGAAGTCCATGCCCAAAGTGAAGATATCGATCCCTCGGGCGGTTCGGAATCAAGCTTTTTGGGTAAGCGAACGCACCAGGGTCATTCATTGCTCCAATGGTTAACAAAAAGATGAGCGTCCCGGCGGGAACTGGGTGGTTTCCCAGGCTTGTATCCGTCCGAGCCTGCCTCAAGAGCCCCGGATTGTGCGGCCTGCGCCTCAAGGCTTCCCAGCACCAACCGCGAAACCGGTCTTCATCATCCAGATCCCGCATCATCGCCCCCCTCAACCGGGCGTCCGACACGATTTCGTAGACGATATTGCAGACACAGGTTGCGGTGGTGTCAATTGCCCCAACCAACAAACCCGCGAGGAGCCATTCCGGGTGCGTGGTCCCGGTGGTCGGGCCGATTCGTTTCATCAACGAGCCCAATACGTCGCAGCAGATGGATTTGTGCTTCTTTCGTTGAGCCATCTCGCTCCGGATCCATTCGCCAAGCTCTCTTCCTGCGGAAATCCCGCGAGCCCGTGTCTCAGCATCGTTCGCCAAATTGAGAAAAGTTTCATGGAAGATCGCGCGAGCCACTCGCATGAGATCCTGTTCGGTTGGGCCGCTGATCCCAAAGAACACCGCTGCGGATCGGGCAGCGACGAGCCGTGCGTAGCCGTTGACGACATCAATGGCGGAATAGCGCGCAGCCGCAAGTTCCAGAAGTCGCGTCGGTTCGGACCGAATTACGGAAAGAAATGGCTGGCGATCCGCTTCATGCAGCGCGCCGTAGACCAATTCCCGCTGCTCGAACAGAGAAGGGGAACGGTCCATTCCCAAAATAAAAGGGCCGCTAACCGCCTCAATCCTCGCTTGATTGACCGGCGCAATTAAGAAATCATTGTCCCGGCTGAGAACTTCACTGACATCGCTCCAGCGAGTCAAGATTAGCCTTTTCCCAAAGACCAGACGCGGTTTCAACCGAATCAGCACGCTGACTCCAAGCCGCTGCACGCGGGGTGAGGACAGCCAGCCGAACGGTTTGAAAATTCAGCCCGGCGGGCGAAGCCACGGCTGCGGAGTTGGCCGATGTTGTTTATACAATTTCAACACATGTCGTCCGGCGCTCCTGCCCCGAAACTCCCGTACTATCCTCCGGAAGCTCTTCGACAGCCGGGACAGGTGCTCCAAATTGAGGAGGCAAGATCACCGGCGCAGCCAGCGAAGCAAAGACGACATCGGCCGTACCCGGCGATTGACCTGAAAGAAAAGGCCGGTCCGAGCCAATTACAGACTCCACGTGATCGAACACTCTCTCGATCGAATTGAGCGCAATGGAGGCATCGAACGTGGTTAGACTCAGTCCCTTCCGTATGATTCTCTTCCAAATCCCGAACATGAGGGTCACTATTGCTTTCTCCCACAATGGAGCGCCGGTGAGCGTGTACTTTCGCAATAGCGGACCAACCTCCAGCATGTGCGAGTAGAAAGTTTGCCTCTTCTCCAGAATCTGTGGGTGCAAATCTCCAGCTAAGCAAACGGCAATGCTGAGGTCGATGAGGACAGCGCTTGACATGGGGCTCCCCCTGATAGCCTAACCCGCTGGCGGCCAACACTTTAGGCCGGCAGACCCCGGGGGTTCGGGGGGAGCGGGCCCCATGTCAAGCGATCCCGGAATCGACCTCAGCATTGCCGTTACCCACAGATTCTGGAGAAGAGCCGAAAGTTTGAACTGCTGGCCAGAAGAGATTCTCGTAAAACAAGTTAATGATACTCCCCGTTGCCTCCCGTTCCTTTGTATTGGCACCCAAAACAGATTCGTCTTTACGACATCTCTCATCAAGCGCATTCAGGAACGCTATGATCCCCGCCTCGGGGCCTTCAGGAGCAACAAGCAGGGGAAGCTCAATGCCCACTCCTTGACGCCGGGATGAGAATACGTGAAACACCGGGGCGTGACGAATCTCAGCGTATGGGATACCTCTCGTTTCCAATAGCCACCTAGCCATCTCTATTGGTGGTGCCAGCGACGTTCCTATTATCTGTAGACGCGGTAGCTCGATTGTTTCCTGGCGGATACCCATAACGATTCAATTCTTAGTGTACTGAATTTGCGTGTATTGGACAACAACCGACTCAAGATTTAGAGCATCCTCAAAGATTGTTGATTGGGCCACAGATCATGAGAAATGAGCAGCGAAAAGCTGTCCTCTCATCAGCAGTGAGTGATCTAGAGTTCCCTCACTCTTGGAAGATTCGTTTCCCTGCTCAAATCGGTAGATTCTGAGGGGCACGAAGGGTCGAACGTCCCCGATTTGTGCCGATTTCAGGTAAAGGTTGACTTGCCTGAAAACTCTCGGGCACAAAGCGCTGCATTGGTGACTTGCCCGATAAGCACTTTTCAGAAAACGCTTCTACGGATTTAGATTTCAGAAAACAAAACCACCGGTGAGTTCTCTGAAAATGTGCCCCTAACGGCGAATTGGGGAATTCTTACTCACCATGCGAGGCTCGAAAAGGTAGAGAAAAAAAGTGGCCCAGCAGTGGCCCAGCAGGTTTTTTTAAAACTTTGGATAAGTTGTAACTCCTTGAAAATGAGAGAGCCGAAGGTGAGATTTGAACTCACGACCTATTCATTACGAATTCAGAGGTATGGCGTTTCCAACTGTTTTTCGTTGCGCTCAATTGGACCCTTTGATTCATTGAAAATGACGTCAGCGCCGCCCCGCCATTTGTGCCGAAATCGGCAGTGGCGAGGCTTCTCCCTATCGGATCGAAATAGTTGGCTGCATAACTACGCCGCGCTTTGGGTTGTGCATCATTTGGGCCCCGGACGCCGTTAGCAAATCCCAGTAATTCTTGCCGTCGAGGTAGATCAAATATTGCGCGCAGGCCGAAGTCAGGAAGGCGTAGCCGTAGAGATGAGAAATATTGCTGTTGTCCTCGGGCCCCCACTCGGATTTTTTATACATCGTCCCCGGAATGTAACCCTTTTCGTCGAAAACGCGCTTCCAGTTCGCCAGGCCGCGTTCGACAAAATCCTCCAAAAACGGCCCAACGTCTTTGGCCGGCGTGTGCAGATTTGCGATCCGCGTCTGGTCGCCCACGATGACTTCGTAGCGAAAGTGATCGGCGCCGTTGATCCACTCGTTCTGGCCCTTCATGCGGGTGTAGGGAATTTCGATCTCGAAGCTGAAACCTCCCGCGGCGGGCGTAACGGTTTTCGTGGTGAGCGCGAGGACCTCGCCTTCGTCGTTGGCGGCCTTCGCGCCGGCGGCGGCGATGGTGAAAACGCCCTCCGGGCGGCGCTCGCCCTGGCGGTTTTTGGGGATCACCTCGGGTTGCGTCAGCCGAACGCGGATTTCGATGGAATCGCCCCTAACATTGCCGCGAATCCGCAAGCTATGCCGCCGCGCCGCCAGTTGCAACGACGTGCCTTCGCCAGGAACCCAGGATTCGCTCCAGGTTTCCGCGTTTTGCGGCGATTGCTGGATCGGCACGACCAGATCGTCCGGAAATTCGCCCGGAAGCGAATCCCACAAATCGGGCTTCCCGCGCAGGGCCTGCATTCCCAACGCGGTAAGCACAAGATGCTGCGGCCCCTTGCGCGAACCGTGGGGAACCTCGCGTTTAGAGCGATAGATGTGCGGCTTGCCGTGGATCCAATACCACGTGCCCTTACCGCGATCATAACGCTCGATTCCGGGCTGAAACGGCGGATCGTCGGACCACGCTTCCGGCAGCAGCGAGTGGTTTAGCCCCTGATTGATAAGGTAAGCCGCGTTTTCGTCGCTCAGCTTGCCGGCGTTCGCGGCAAGGTCGCCGTAGTAGCGATAGTGTTGTCCGTCAGCGATCGCCGGGCCTTGAAATTTGCGTTTGCGCTGGTAGCGAACGCCCATCGCGCCGCGGCCGGCTTCGTAGGGCGATTTCCAGATGTTGGCTCCGGCGCGCAGCCACTTTTGGTTGCCGCTGATTAGCCCGGCGGGCGCGGCGACGCTCCACATATTGCCCCAGGGCGAAACCTGATCCCAAAACTGCTGGTGCAGCACGGTGGCCTCGGCAATGAGCGGGTCGCGATCCATCCACCACGCCTCGATGAACATGACGCCTAAGGACTGTGCCAAGTGTTGGCTAACGCTTCGAATGTAGCCTTGGCGGATCGCCACGGGGTCCTCGCCCGTGCCGCCGATGTACTTGTCCGAAGCTGGCATCGGCTTGAGAAAGCGAGTCGAGCCGTCGTCCCACCAGAACGGAATGTAGCCCTTCATCGGTTTTTCGATCTTCATCTCAACGCCGGCGCGAAAGGTGGGGATTTGCTCGGGAAACAGGGTGTCGCTCTCGCGGCTCATGCGCACCATGAGCGGCAAGTGCTGGGTTTTCGCGGCGTGCAGATAGCGTTCGTCGCCCGTGGCGCGCCAAGCGTGGATCATTCCAGCCACATAGTAAGCCGCGCTATGATAGGTGTCGCCCGCGCCTGCCTGAATCCATTGCCCCCACTGGCCTTGATCGGTTTCCGGCAGCTTGTCGCCCTTGAGAAAGGTGCGGACGACGAATTCATTGAGCGTGCCGCGTTGCTCGGATTTTGGGTCGGATTTGAGGTGCCAACGCTCGACGTCGTCCGTCATCGCGGCGAGGAATTGGGTGACTTCGGCGGGCGTGATGGTGGGTTTGTCAGGCTTTTCGTCTTGGCCCGAGGCGAATCCGGCGATGAGGGTGAAAACGAGGGCGTGGGCGCAAATGGTTCGGTTCATCACCACTTACACGGACCAGCCCCGGGAGGATTCGCCATGAATTTCCGTAAGACGTTGATGATTTTGCGCAAACGGCAAAACGCGGCTCTTTTGAAGCCCCTGACTACTGTCCGGCCAGCTTTTTGGCCAAATCAATGCTCTCCGGCGCGAAAATCTTGCCGGGAAACGCCTTCTCCTTGCCGTCCTCAGAGCGGAGAACCAGATTTCCGTCCTCGATTCGCACAAAATACGCCTTCAGCTCCTTGCCGCTGGTGCTCTTCCAAGAGTGCAGCGCATCTTTGTCGGGCATCGCTGCGGGCGGAGGCGGATTGTCGGTGGAAGCGACCGCCGGCGGGGTATCGCCCGGTTCCAACAAAGCTCCCTCCTTGATCCACTGCTTCAAAGTGTTGATTTCGCCTTCCGTCAGCGGGTCCGGCTGTTCGCGGGGCGGCGGCATGCGCTTGGTGTCTTGGGCCGGTTTGCTGATCAATTTGACGACCAGACTCTCCTCCGGTTTGCCAGGGACGATGTACTGATCCGGGCCAATGTGCTCGGCAAGCGTCTCCTTTTTGTCCATTCGAAAGTCTTTCTTGGCGCGGGGACCACCGTGGCATTTGAAACAGTTGCTGCGCAAAATGGGCCGCACATCCTTTTCAAAGTCCAGCTGGGCGTGAAGCTGAGTTTTCAGCAAGAATGGCGCTAGAAATAGCAAAATATGACGCGTCTTCATTTGGGTGGTAGACATCGCGCGATTAGACGCCTTTGTCCAATCCATATTCGCCGGGCGCGTTAGGCGCACAGTTCGCGAAGCGTGGCCAGCAGGGGCGGAATTGCCGCGAAAGGATCGTCCGCCGCCTCGTATTCCAGCACGACGTATCCCTGGTAGTTGGCGGATTTCAGGATCTCGATTACGCGTTGAAAGTCCGTTGGCTCGTGCTTGTCGGCGCCGAGGCGCTTCAGCTTCGCCTTGACCTGAACGTTGACCGCGTAGGGCGCCGATTTTTCCATGTCCAGGTAGGGATCGGCGGTTCTGAAGTTGCCGGTGTCCAGGTTCACACCCACCCAGGGATGATTGGCGTCCTCCACCAGCTTCAGCAGCGTTTTGTGATCGCCCACGCTGTCGTGATTTTCGATTCCCAGGAAAACGCCGCGTTGGCCGGCGTAATCTCCGGCGGCGCGCAAATTTTCCACGACATTCGCCCACGCCTTGTCCTCCGGCAGGTCCTTGCCGTGTTTTCCAGCAAAAACGCGGATGTGCGAGGTTCCCAAGATTTGGGCGCGGTCGATCCACGTTTTCACGTAAGCCATTTGCTCGTCGCGAGCCTCACCGGCCGGATGCGTGAAATTATTGCCGACAGCCGTCCCGCACACGTCGATTCCGCGCAAAAACGCGTGCCGGCGCACCTCGACCAGGGCCTCCTCGCTGATGTCTTGCGGAAAGAAGTAGCTCGTCAACTCCGCGCCGTCGCAATCGCGTTTGGCGCAAAAATCGATGAAATCCGCCATCCCGATCTGCTCGTTTTCCGGCAATTTCGAAGGACGCCCGCGGCTGACGTGAAATTGGTTGCGAAACGAGTAGGCGGCCAGTCCGAGCCGAAGACGCGGACCGACAGGACGTTCGAACGGACCGGCGGCCGGGGAAGCGGTGAGGCCGGCCAGCGCGAGGGCGGAGGATTGAAGCAAAGTGCGGCGGTTCATGACACGATCCTAACCCGCCTTTGCCGCCAGCCAAGGGCGGATTTTGCCGAAGTTGCCGTGGGCTCGCGAAGTTGGATTCGGTAGGAAACCGGGTTGGTCTTTTTCGGGAGTCTGTTGTTCCCAGCCGGGCTCCAAACGAGGTTCGTGTAACGCGGTTCATGAAAGAGCGCTCGCCTTCCTTCCGACGGACGGCGGCGCCAACGCAGGCTTCCCGCCGCGAGTCGAAAGCGTGATGACAACTCAGTCCTCAACCTTTAATATCGAAGCGGCGCTGCCGGTAGCCTGCGGCAAACCCCTTGACGCTGAAAATCATCCGCCTAACGTGACCGGAAGCGCATCTCGATAACGATCACTAGCTCCAATTTGAACCTACTTTCATGTTTTGGATCGCGTTTATTTCCCTAACTGTACTTTCAATGTTTGCATGCTTCTGCATCGCCAGGAGACGAGCGACTGATCGCGGATTCTGGGTAGCAATGGCAGTCATTTTTGGCCCCTTCGCTTTATGCGCCACCCCAAAACAGGAACAATCAGAAGATGCCGTGGCCTGACGCGCTTTGTATCATCCAACACCGTCATCCGGCGTTTTTCGTTTTTCCTGCATTTTTGGATGGATCGGGTTTCTCTCCCCCATTCCGGCCTACGGATCCTCTGGGTTGCCGAGCACCCGATCCAACCGTGCCCGGCAATCCCGCTCCTCGGCGCTGGCGGTTCCTGTTTTTGCGCGGAGTTTTAGGGCGAATTCCGCGACTACCGAGGTATGGGCGCTTTGCGCCGCGTGGGCGGCCTCGATTACGCGGGTGGCGTCGGGGATGGAGAGCCAGCGGACGGCCCGGTCCAGGATGAGGCGCAAATCCTTGGCGTCGGCGCCGGATTTTCGCACGCCGCCGAGCCATTTTTCCACTTCGCGGGGCCGGTATTCGTAAAATTGAGCTTGTCCCTCGGGTTGGCGGAGGCGTTTTTCGTAGGTCAGCCAGGGTTCCAGGTCGCCGCGAATGAAGGGCAGTTTGGGCAGGTAGACCGTCAGAGCCCATGCGGCGCCGATGGCTGCGACTACCAGCAATGCGAGGACCAAAAAACGCTTGGTTGACGGCGCACCGGGTGGAGGAAGGTCCTTTTCTTTACGCTCAACCCGCTTTTTGGCGGCTTGGCGAACTTTGGAGGGAGGTTTGACTTTTCGCTTGGACATCTTCGGTTCGTTGCGGAATTAACCCGCGCCGGTGGTTTTGCGTTCGACCCATTTTTCCAGACGCACGGGCTCGAAACTCATCATCCGGGCCATCAACGACTCAAAATCCTCGTCGAGCAAGAGCATGTCCCCGTGTTCGGGCAAAAGGAAGCGTTCTTGGACGCAATGCCGCAAAAACGCGTGCAAATCGTCGTAGTAACCCTCCACGTTGAGCAATCCGCAGGGTTTGGCGTGAATTTCCAACTGCGCCCAGGTAAACACCTCAAACATCTCGTCCAGCGTGCCAATTCCGCCGGGCAAGGCCACGAATCCGTCCGCCAACTCCGCCATGCGCGCCTTGCGCTCGTGCATGCTTTCGACCACCTCCAACGCGGTGAGCCGGCCGTGGCCAACCTCGAGATTTTTCAGCTTTTTGGTGATGACGCCGGTCACCTCGCCCCCCGCTTGCAGGCAGGCATCGGCCACCGCGCCCATCATCCCGACCGAGCCGCCGCCGTAAACCATGCGCATCCCGGTTTGCGCGATGGTGCGCCCGACCATCTCCGCCGCTTGGAGGTAAGCCGGCCGGGCTCCCGGGCTCGAGCCGCAAAACACGCAAATCGATTTCATCACTCCCACGTTTGGCCAAAAACGTGGCGTTGGAAATTCGAAAAGTTCGCGGGTTTGGCGAAACTCGGGCCATTTCGGCCGCAAGAAGCATTTGCCAAACGGTCGATTTCTCCGTTATCTGGTTGACATGCCGTCAGGACCCAAGGAAGCCGAACCTGGTTACGATAGTGAGCTTGAGGTAACTCAGCAGCAGTACAACACGTTCGTGCACTGGACCGAGCGCCTAGTCGATCGCCGCGCCGAGGCCAACCGGTTTTACGCGGGCATCAACACCGCGATCTTCAGCGCAGCGGGATTTTTGCTCTTTGGCGAGAAATTTCAGGCAGAGTCGGGTCACCAGATTCTGATGCTCGGCTTTCCCGTGGCCGGCCTCATCCTCTCATCCATCTGGTGGAGCGTGATCCGCTCGCAGCGGAATATTTTGGAGGACAAATTCCGCGTGATTCACGTGTTGGAGGCAGCCTTGCCGCAGCAGCCTTACATAGAGGAGTGGGAGGGAGGCGATCATCCGGAAGGGCGAAAACGGGGTTTCGGCGGCTTCGAGCAGCGTGTGCCGGCGCTTTTCATGGTTTTCCACGTTCTGTTCCTCTGCTACCTGGTTTACGACGTTTTGCTGGCGAAATCCGGGATTCTGGACGCCTGGTTCGGGGCCGAACAGCCACCAACCTAGGTAAAAGAGAACGAGGTTCACGCACTCACGTGAACCTCGTCTGATGGGGTAAGTTAGGTGATGAATTTTTGGTTTTGGGAACTACGCGGCTACCATACATTGTCGCTACGCGACGGAAACGGAACCGACGAATAGATTCGACAAGGCCAGAATAACTCGGAACGCAACGTTAGCGGGTTGAGACGACCCGGTAGGGAGCCTCTTTCAACCACTCCGGCCAAAGTCTCCCGCCCCCCTCGACGAGTGCCTCAATATAATAGAGATGATCGTGGAGGCTGCTTATCGTATTACCCGGAATGGTTGCGAAAAACTCTCCTGCTCCCTGCGGCTTCATGCGAATGGATTTCCAATCCTGAGTTTGGTCCATTGGCCGGTGATGGAGGAAGACGCCTCGCAGCTCAGTTTCTGAGGTTACCGTGGCCCGGATCTCCAAATCAGCGCCGGAGACGGCTTCAAGGGCGGGTTGATGGCTGATTTTCGGCAACGACTCAGGCGAAGGCGAAATTTCGCCCGGATAACGCAGAATGGGATCGGCCGGCGCATTTGCGTTGGTCAGCAATTTTCGAACCCAATCGACATCGGCGCGAACCTCGGGCAACCGGTCTTTCCAGTGCCCGGTATGCGCCCGAATTGCGCCGGCGATCGGCGGGCTGCGTTCGGCTGAGTATCCAAACACAAGGTTGGGATGGTAAACGTCTTCGGTCGCTTCGACAATCTCGCGCCAAGCCTCTTCCGCGGCTTGAATCTGCTTGAGTGCCAAAGAGAGGCGTTTGGTTTGCCCGGTTCGATGATAAAAGGCGATTTCCGTCGCCGCCCGCGACTTGGCGGCATGGTAACGCGCCAAACCCGCCAGCACGGAAAAATCCCGATGCGTGGAGCGGAATTCAGCATGCTCGAATCCAATTTTGCGGGCGGCATTATCCAGATGCTGCTGCGTTTCGGCGGCCAATCGATCCAACCGATCTGAAACGTGCGGCGGCGTCCACTTTGCTCGGACCTGGCCGGCAATTGCATCTTCGACGAATCCGCGATGATCCGCCGACCAAGGCTCCGCCAACCAGCTTGGAGATTCTTTCCAAGGTTCGATCGCGTAAAACTGGCCGTAATCGCTCGGCTGGATATGAAGGTAGGATTCTAGCGGCCCTCCGGTCGACATTTCCGGCCAAAATCGCCATTCGCTGGCGCCGAAAAGTTTCGTAGCGGCCAACAACGGCAAAATCTGGCTGGCGCTTCGGTAGGCTTCTTCGAGTTCGCTTCCACCGGGACCAAAACGCGCGGAAAACTCTCGCTGCCAAACATTGGGTGGCGTGTCAGGGTTGTAGCCAAGACGGCCGAAACTAAGATAGTAGAGCCAGTAGCGTTCGTATTCCCAGCCGTAGTATTCATCAGCCCGGTTGGCGAAAATGCGCCACGGTTTGCCGGTATCGCCAAAGCCCTTGTTAGATAAGGGTGAAAAAATCTCGAATCCCTCGCCGCCGCCTAGCTTGCAACTCCGGCAAATCGCCTTGCGTAGTCTGGGTCGCCCCAGAGCAAGAGGCGTTGGGAGCCGGCTGTCCACATACGATAAACCACTCGATAATCTCGCGGTTTGGCAAGCATGGCGCCGTATCCATAGCGGCTTTCGCGATAAAGGCGGTCTTGGGTGGTTGGATGAAACGGCAATCCCATGTGCTCGCACCAAAACTTGGTAGAAACGGTCAGATCCAGGCCGGTGGCGACTGCCTGACGGATCGTTTCTTGCCGCAACCCCTTGTAGCGAAGATCCAGCTTCACGTCTCTTCCGCATTGGCGGATTGCGTCGAACTGAGCCTGGAAATAGTCGTTTTGGACGTCTTCCGGGATACCGGCCTCGATATTCATGCGAAACTGAACGCCGTCTACTCCGGGGCAAGCAATTAGGAGCTTGGTTAGACCTTTTGCGCAATAATCCCGCGCCGCGGCTCCGCTGGGGAAGCCATCCAGATAGCGCCGGCCGTATTTTTCCACCGGTTGTTGCGTCCAGATGCCGAGGACGAATTTCAACCCATATTCGCCGGCCATTTCCGCGATTCGGGCCAACATCTCCAGATTGCGAGCCCGATCTTCGTCGGTCAAGCCGCGAACCCGGACTTCAGGATAGTCCGGCAATTCGAACAGCCAGGGATAGACGGGATTTAGATAGTTGGTTTGATGGCCAAAGGTGAGCGTAAATTGATTGAAGCGATGGTCCGCCAGCATTCCAAAATAACTGTGCCAAAAATCCTCACTGAAGTACCATTCCCGCTCCAACGCGGCGTTGAAGAGCTGAATGGTGATGCTACGCGTTTTTAGATACGGCGATTCCGCGGTTTCGCGAATCCGAGCGCGCCAATCCTCGTTTTTCGGCGTGCAATCAATACTTCGGGCGATTTCCCGCAATGCGTATGCCAAACCGATTTCGTCAGAACCGGACGCAATCCAGCCAGGCGAGCTTGATCCCGCGACTTTGTGAATCAGCAGCGATTCTGGTGTTCGCGTGACGCCCTCTTTGTTGATGGCGACCGTGAACTCAGCCGGCAAGTCGTCATTTCGGGCGGAAAGTGCTTTCCGGAGTGCGTTGACGGCATGGCGGACGGGAGGCGGCTGATCCTCGGCGATCGCGACTTTGGTCTGTGCCGTGCAAGTGCAGGCAAATTTGGCGGCCAGCAATACCAAAAGGGCTCCCGTCAGGCCATGCGGTCTTATCATAACTGAAAACGCGTTTTTGCCTATTCCCCGGATTTCGGCAAATCACCGGCCCAGATGAACCCGCGCCGGTAAAGCCCGCCGATCTCCGCATCGTTCCAAACGCGAATCGCAATCGTATTTTTCTTGCCGAACTCAACCTGGCCGGTGACATCGACCTCGAACGGGTGTTTCAGCGAATTCCACCAGATTTCGTGCGGTTTGTGGCCGGCATACTTTCCGTTCGCCCATAGCCAGCCTTCGTTGATGATACCGCCGCAATAGATCGAGACCGATTTTCCTTTCAAATCCGCCGGTAGATCGAAGCTGAAGCGATACCAACCGTAGCCATCGTAATCGTGCCCCGCTTCATCGAGCGGCTCTTCCTGCTGATCCCAGGTTATATAGGTATCGCGCGTTTCCCAGGCTGAATCGTCGAAATCAACATCCTGCCAACCGCCAACGATGCCTTCGTTGAACGGATCGCGGGCGAATGATGCCTCAAGTGGGATCGGCGCGACCAATACGCCGCTTTCGCCGTTCGTTTTCGCGGCCAGTTCCTTGAAGTGCACGCTGCGGCCACCAGGAAAATAGGATCGCCGGCCGTGATCTTCGTTTCGATATTCGTGGAAGTATTGATAGATCTCGTGAAGCTCCACCTCGCGCTGATACATGCGTTCCGCGGCGGCCGCGGCTTTGGCGTAATCGGTATTGCGCTCGGCATCGTTCATTTCACTGAAAGCCAGCAAATGATCGGCGATCAAAGCGACGGCGTCGATGCGTTGCTTTTGCTCCGGCGTGGATTCGGCGGCCTTGGCGGCGTCGATGTGTTTTTGGATCGAGCGGACGAATTCCTGGGTGTAGATATGATTGATGAGCCAGTCTTCGTGCGCCTGCATGGGATCGCGCACCAGCGCCTCGGAACAAGCGTCCCACCATGCGCGAATATGCGGTCCGGCCTGTTTGCCGAAGAATGTGGGGTAAAAATCCGCCTTGATTGCTTCCAAATCGCTGTCCGCATCCCACAAAAAACGTGCGCGAACATAGTAGCTGATCCAGGTCTGCATAAATGCCTTGCGGCCTTCGGAATTGAAGCCCTTGATCCCGATTTCGCGATAAATTGGCGCGTTAATCGCGAAATTCTCCGCATCGCGCTCCGGAACCCAGCTTCCCAGCAGCAAACCGGGGTTGTAATCATAAATCGTGATGTGATCCGACTTGGCCCGCCAACGCCGCAAATTGCGAACGAAGTCACGCCGGCGCCAAAGTTTGGAATCGTTCGGGTGCAACACATCGCAGGATATCGGCGCAACCATCACCGAGACGTTTTTGGGCAAATCAACGCCCTGCGGCACGATTTCGCGCAGCGAATAAGCCATCGTCGCGACGAACTTGTCCGGAAACTCGTGGGCCAGTTTCGCGGCGAAGCCAAAGAACTCCTCGCTTTGAAAGGTGCGATGCGCATAGCCTGGATAGTTGAAATTCTGGCTCTGTGCCTTGCAGTTCTCGCAATAGCAATAAGGCACGCCGTCCGGAGGCGAAATATCCAGGCCGTTGGAGCCTACGATCGACATCTTTTTCTCGCCGGCGAATGCCAGCTTCGCATTCTTCACAGCTTCGGCGAACATCTCTTCATTCGACAGACAAAGCATCGTATGCCGGTCGTAGTACGTGCCGTTGGCGCGGGGATGCAGATGGCGTTCGCCGGCCTGGTTCATGGCATACCACTCCGGGTGATCCTTGTAATATTCGTTCGGATTCACCAGCGTCGCCAGGAAGCCGTCGCCGGCCACAGGATACACTCTATCCACCGTCATTCCGACGCGTAGTTTCCACTCATTGTACTCGGCCCGCTCTTCCCGGCTCACCGGCAACCAGCCGCCGAGGCTGACGCTGCGTTGGGCGAAATCCGGTTTTTCCCTTAAATCCAGGTTTTCGAGCTTAATCGTCGCCCGCTTCGGAATAATTTCTCCCCAATCGCCGGGAAAATACCAGCGGCATCCCAAGGAGCAAAGCAATGCGTAAACGGCGTATTCCGTTCCATGATAAGGGCCGTCATTGTTGCCGGCAGCGGCGACTTCGTTTTTGATGGTTTTCAGGACGAAACCTTCTTCTTCAAACACATCCGGCCGGGGCGTGGGATCGTACCCGGATGGAATCCGAACCCCCAGTTTTTTGGCGCGATCGGTGTGGCCGATTAACACTGTTGTGCCCGGATTTGCCGGCAACGGTTCGCCCTCGGCAATCAACGGCAATTCGGCGCCGCTCATCAGCCGGATGTATTTTTGCAATTCCGTGGCGGCTCGCTGTGACTTGGGTTGATCGGTTTCGACCAAGATCACGGCGCGAGGCTCGCCGTTTTCGGTCAGCAAGGTCTCCGCGTTTGCGGCGTTCCATGCAGTAAGCGCGGCGAGGGTGAGAACGAAATTTCGGCCACAGTTCATGGCGGTAATCGACAAGGCGGTGGGCCACCGTCAAGTCACCAGTTCGCTCAATTCCGTTTCGACGGGCGCTCGCCGGCCGGGCGCTCAAACCATGAGGTCCAACTCGCAGGCAAGGTCCCGATTTTCGCGGTACCAGGCGATCGTCTGGTCCAAACCGCGCTCAAGCGGGATTTCCGGCTCCCAACCGAGCAATTCCTTGGCTTTGGCGATGTCTGCCCAGGTTTCGCGCACGTCGGCGATGTGAGCGTCGCGATAGTCCACGTTCGCCTTTTTGCCGAGCCGCTCCTCCAGCATGCCGATGACGGTGTTCATGGAAATGGGGTTTTGGCCGCCGCCCAGGTTGACGACTTCGTAGCCCACCGGCTTCATCGCGGCGATTGTGCCGCAGGCGATGTCATCGACGTAAGTGAAATCGCGCGATTGCTCGCCGTCGCCGTACATGACGATCGGTTCGCCCAAATCAATCCAGCGTGTGAAGCGAAACACGCTCATGTCAGGCCGGCCGGCGGGTCCGTAGACGGTGAAGTAGCGGCAGACAGTGGAATCGATGCCGTGCAGGTGGTGGTAAGTATAACTCATGGCCTCAGCCGATTTTTTGGACGCTGCGTAGGGTGAGATGGGCGAGTTGACCGGCGCGCTTTCCACGTAGGGCATGGGTTGGCCGGCGTAGAGCGAGGACGTGGAGGCCAGGACGTGCTTTTTCACGCCAAATTCGCGCATCAGCTCCAAAACGTTCAGCGTGCCCATGCCGTTGGTGCTGAGGTAGACGAACGGGTTTTCCATGCTGTAACGCACGCCGGCGCGGGCCGCGAGGTTGAGGACGGCGTCAAATTGATTGGCGCGAAAAACCTCGCGCAGCGCTTCCAGGTTCTCGATGTCCAGCTCGTGAAAGGTGAAGCATTTGTGGCCGAGCAAGGGTTCCAGGCGGTGGTGCTTGAGACGCGGATCGTAGGCGCGGTTCAGGTTGTCGACTCCAACGATCTCTTTGCCCTCATCGAGGAGGATTTGGGCGACGGTGGATGCAATGAAGCCGGCGGCGCCGGTGATGAGGATGGGCATGGTGACAACGTGTTAGTGCGCCTGGTGAGGGCTGGCAAATCGGAATTTCTAGGGTTTTAGCCAAAGGGACCAAAGGGACGAAAAGGACGAAAAGGACGAAAAGGACGAAAAGGACGAAAAGGATGGGATTCTGAAAAAACTGTCCCTTTGGTCCCTTGAGTCTCAGGTATCCGCCAGCAAATCCAGCGCCCGCCGGATGTTTTTCTCCCGATTTTTCAAAATGTCCGTGCCCGCCCAGCGATAATTCGTGGCCTCCATCACTTCGGGAATCGGTTTGTCCGCCTCCAGACCTTCCAGGATTTTTTCGTAGGGCACGGGACCCACCGGGCGATAAGCGCCGCGGTAAAAATAGCCGTGCACCACGCTGGCCAGCATCCGCGCCTCGCGCACGGGATTACCCTGAATGCCGGAATGCTCGAAGAGCGCGCGGTATAGCTTGTGCCCGGCATCCGTTTTCACCACGCGATTTTTCAGCGTGGCCAGGTAACGGGTGAAAGCTCGCAAATTTTCGACCAGCGGCATGGGTTTGTTCCACGTGGGCGCCTCTTCGCCGATCCAGAACCGGATTTTGTCCGGCAGGGGCAGCAAACCGCGCTCGCCCTCGCTGTGGATGTGCAGCGGATCGATCTTGCCACGCCGATCCAGCCCCATTTCCGTGTAAAACACGACCCACACCTCTTCCTTGGTTAGCGGCAACAAATCTGCGTCGTCGTCGTTCTTGGCGTCGCGCCACTGATTGGACTCCTCGATCAACGCTTCCAGCGAGCCGTCGTTCGCTTCGAAAAACTGCTCCTTGCTCATATCGCGGTAGAGAAAGCGCATCCCGCCGACTTCCTCGGAAGGGTGGGAGCGTTCCACCTCGGTCGTGAGCGCCTCCGTCAGCCGCACCGTGCTGACAGAGGCCGCGTAATCGTCGATCGCCGCCGCGTAGGCCGCCGCCAACTCGTCCTTGCGCTCCAGGCCCAGCTTCATTTCGCGGTCGTTGCTCATGAAGAACGGCTCCACGATGACCGCGGGAGCCTTGGTGTTGGACAGCAAGTGCCAGCCGCGGCCGCTGGAACGCGGTCTCAATCCGCGATCGCGCAGACCCAGCGCCTTGAGCACCTCATTTTGCAGCATGGAGGCCAGGCGCTCGCTGTTGCGGCTCTGATGGTGGTGCAGCATCTCCGTGCCACTGGCACCGACGGTGAAGTTGCAGTGCAGGCTGACGATGAAATCCGGGTCCAGGCCGTTGATTTTGGCCGGCAGCCTGGTGTAACCGTTGCCGGCGTCGTCGCGATAAACAACCGCCACTTCGGCCAGCTTCACCCTCTCCTTCACCCGCTTGGCCATGTCATCGTTGTAGACCCACTCGGTGATGTTGAAGGTTTTGCTCTCGGCGCCTTGCGAACTTTTGCGATGCCCCACCACCAGCGCCACCAGCGGCCTGGGAAAGCTGGGGACCACGTCCTCCGGTTCCGGCTCCGGCTCCGCGGGCCCAATCACGTCCTCCAAAATGGCCAAAACGCGCTTTTCCAGGTCTTTGCGGTCGATGTGGCCGGCGTCCAGGTAACGTTGCAGCAGCTCGGAGGCAATGGTTGGCAGCACCTCCATCACCACCGCATCGTAGAGCACGCCATCCTGCAAAATGCCGGTCAACACGGCGTATTGCTCCATTTCCACGGCGTCTTGAAAGGGGTGATCGCCCGGCGTTTGGCCTGGCAGCGCCTTGGTCAGGACGATCGATCCGTCAGCGGTCAAAAACTCCTGCGAACCGGTGAAGCGGCCTACGATGATGTCGGATTTCATGGGTTGGGATGCTGTGCTAGGTTAGGAAGCTCCCAAAATTCAGCTTTCGGATTTCGGGCTTCGAGTTTCAGGTTTTTCTCCGGCATACTCAGCCCAGCGCTCCTCCACCTTGGCCGCCTTCGCATCGCCCAGGTGAAAATACAGCCGGTGCTTCAGTTTCAGCGTTTCGCCAGCCTTGATCGTGTAATCCCCGTCGCCCATTTTCGCGCCGCTGGAGCGCTCAAAATGGCCTTTGCCGAACCGATTTGCGGTGCTGAGACCGTAGGTTCGCGCGTGCCAGTGCGTGGGATAACGCAGGTTGTCCGGATGATCGAACATCGCGATCCCAACGGTCGTTCCAGCGCGATTTGGCCCATGGTAATCCGACCATTTGGCGCGCTTGCCCCAGGAATCCGCGTTCGTCAGGCCCTCGCTGTTCACGATCGTGCCCTTGCCGGTCTTGGTGTCGCGATTTTGGACGACCATCGTCGCCGCCACGCGAATTCCCAGGCCGCCGTCCTTGTTGTCGCCAAACTTCACGTCGCCGTTGGCCGCGGTTAGCTCCACATCGTAGTCCATCAGCATTTGGCGCTTTTCCAGCGGGATGAACGTCAGGCGCATGCGCTCCTTCAGCACCAGCTTGCCCTCGGCCACCCAGTCGTTGCGCAAAATCAGCTCCCCGGTCTTGCCGCCGCTCATTTTTTCGGTCTTCATCAGCCGAATTTCCGCATCTCGCGGGCCGGGCTCGCCATTCGGCGCCCAGAAGCTGTAGCCGTTGACGTCGCGGTGAGAGAACTTGATGCTGCGGTGGTGCGGGTGATCTTGTTGCTCGCCTTCCACCCCTTTCTTCATCGGAAAATGCCGCGTGATGTTCTCACCGCCGGGACCGATGACCGGGTAAAGATACGGCGCAAACCAGGCCTTGTGCTGCCATTCGGCGAACAATTTGCCATCGACCTCGATGCGGAAGCGATCCTTCAAATCGGTGATGGTTACCTCGGCCTGAAGCGAGCCAAGTAGGGCGAAGCAGAGAAGCGGTGTTAGTGATTTCATAGCGTAGGTGGCGACAAACTACGAACGCTTTTCGCGCTTGGCCACCGCGAATTTTCCCAGGAGTTTGCCGCGAAAATTTTCATCCGTCCGCCCGATTGCAATTTTCCCGTTCCATCCTAACTTGGGCGCGAAATTTACCAAAAACCCCGAGCACTCATTTTGATCGAAGGACTGGCGTTAGCAGAAACTGCCGCGAAATACGCGGACGAAAAACAGGCCGAGGAAATCACGGTTTTGGATTTGCGGGGCATCTCGACGATTACCGATTTTTTCGTGATTTGCTCCGGAACCTCCAAGCCGCACATCAAGGCGATCCAACGCGAAATTCGCGGCCGGTTGAAGGACGAGCACGAAGTTGCGCCGATTTCCGCCGATGGTAAGCCGGAAAGCGAGTGGATGGTGCTCGACTACGCCGACGTCATCGTCCACGTGTTCCACACCGACAAGCGCGAGCATTTTTCGCTGGAAGATTTGTGGAACGATGCGCCGCGTGTGGAGCTGGAATTGTCGGGCGCGACGGAGAATTCGGAGAAATCGGAGATTTCAGTTTGAGACGCCAATTTTTAGGCCCTGATAAGCGTACCAAAATCCAGCGCGAGGTTGGCTTAGCTTGGTGGGTTACTCGCGACCATCATCTGGGCCGGCGCTTCGATGCGTTCCTTCACCTTGACCAAAAACGTCACCGCCTCTTTGCCGTCAACCAACCGGTGATCGTAGCTGAGCGCTAGATTCATCATCGGACGAATCACGACCTCGCCATCGCGGGCCACGGGCCGTTCCTGGATGGCGTGCATGCCCAAGATGGCGCTTTGCGGAAAATTGAGGATCGGCGTGCTGAGGACCGAGCCGTAGATGCCGCCGTTGGACACCGTGAAAACGCCGCCTTGCAGGTCATCGAGCTGAATTTTGCCGGAACGGGCGCGCTCGGCGTAGGCAATGATGTCTTTTTCGATCCCGGCGAAGCTTTTCGCGTCACAATCGCGCAAGACGGGGACGAAGAGCCCTTTGTCCGTGCCGATGGCGACGCCGATGTCGTAAAAATGGTGCTGGACGATGTCTTCGCCGTCGATTCGCGCGTTGACCTGCGGCACGGTTTTGAGCGCCTCAACCACGGCTTTGATGAAGAACGACATGAAGCCCAATTTCACGCCGTGAGTCTCCACAAACCACGGTTGGAGCTGTTTGCGCAGGTCCATCACCTCGCTCATGTCCGCCTCGTTAAAGGTGGTGAGCATGGCGGCGGTTTGCTGCGCATTCACCAGGTGCGAGGCGATTTTTCGGCGCAGGGGCGACATGCGCTTGCGGGTGACGCGGCCGGATTCGGTGGCGGCGGCCGGCGTGGCGGGTGATTCGACCACGGTTAGCTCCGGTTGCGGCTCGGGATCGGCTGAAGGCGGGGGCGATTTTTCGATTTCCGCCGGTTTTTCGGCTTCGGCAGGTTTTTCGGCCTCAGGCGGAGCGGCGCCTTCTTCGATGGAGCCGACCACAGCGCCGATTTCCACCTCTTCACCGGGTGGAACCTGAATTTTCACGATGCCGTCGCGATCGGCGGGCACTTCGGTCGAAATTTTGTCCGTCTCCAACATCAGGACGGCGTCGCCGGATTTGACGTAAGCGCCGTCTTCCACCAGCCATTCGGCGATGGTTCCGGACGTGATGGATTCACCGACAGAAGGGATGCGGATTTCGTGAGCCATGGAGGTGGTTTTGCGGAAATTTCGGGTTAAACGGAGAATGCTTCGCGAACCAGCCGGACTTGCTCGCGAACGTGCACCGCTTTGGAGCCGGCGGCGGGACTGGCGCTGCTGTCACGGCCGGCGTAGCGTAAATTCACATGATCGCCGGCTACTTTGTTGGCGATTTTTTGCAACCGCGGAGCGACAAACGACCAAGCGCCCATGTTTTTGGGTTCTTCCTGACACCACACCCATTTTTTGTTAGCGCGGGGATAACGGCGGATCACCTCGGCGATGCCCTCGCGGTGGAACGGATAAAACTGCTCCAGGCGAATGATGGCGGCGTTTTTGATCTTTTCCTCGTTGCGATAAGCCAGCAGGTCGTAGTACACCTTGCCGCTGCAAAAGAGAAGCCGCGTGACCCGGTCGGGAGCATCGACAAGCTGGTCGTCGTCAATAATCTCGCGGAAGCAGGTTTCGCCGGTCATATCAGCTTCATGGCTAACGCACTGGGAGTGGTTGAGCAGGCTCTTGGGCGTCATCAAAACCAGCGGCTTTCGCGGCGGCCGCAAGGCTTGGCGGCGCAGGAGATGAAAATACTGCGCGGGGGTGGTTAAGTTGCACACCTGCATGTTATTATCCGCGCAAAGTTGGAGAAATCGCTCAAGACGCGCGCTGGAGTGTTCCGGCCCCATTCCTTCATAGCCGTGGGGTAGTAGCATAACCACGTTGCTGGGTTGCTGCCACTTGCTTTCCGCGGAAGAGATGAATTGATCGATAATTACCTGGGCGCCGTTGGCAAAGTCGCCAAATTGCGCCTCCCACATCACCAACACGTCCCTGGCCACCAGCGAGTAGCCGTATTCAAAGCCTAAAACCGCCGCTTCGGACAAGAGCGAGTTGTAGACGAAAAAGCGGCCCTGTTCCTCTCCCGGCTCGGCCAGGTTGCGAAGCGGAAAATAGCGATTGCGCGTGGAGACGTCGTATAAAACGGCGTGGCGCTGGCTAAACGTGCCCCGCCGGCAATCCTGACCGGATAACCGCACGCCGTAGCCTTCCTGAAGCAGCGAACCAAAGGCCAGGCTTTCGGCCATGGCCCAATTGAACGGTCCGCCGTTTTCCGCGGCTTTTCTCCGATGGGCCAAAAAGCGCTTGTCCAGCTTGTCGTTCGCGTCGAATCCATCCGGCAATTCGCCAAGTTTTCGCGCGACGTGGCGCAATACATCCGGCTCGATCCCCGTTGCGAACGGTACGTGGGTGTAGGGCAACTGAATCACAGCCGTGGAGCCGGCAAACGCGTGGCTTTCGCCCTTGCCCTCCTTCTCCTTCAGCGCTTCGTATTCCTGGTTCATGCGATCCTCAAATTCGCGGTGAATTTCGCGAATTTCTTCCTCGCTTAGCTCATTATTCTGGAGCAGCCGTTGTTCGAACAAGCGCGCGACACTTTCATGGTCGCGGATATTGCGATAACGCAGCGGAAGCGTAAAAGCCGGCTCATCGCCTTCGTTATGCCCGTGACGGCGATAACACACAATATCGATGACCACGTCCGTGTTATATTTCTGCCGGAATTTCAGGGCCAGTTCCGTTACAAAGGCCACTTCCATGGGATAGTCGCCGTTGACGTGAAAAACCGGCGCTTCAATCATCTTGGCCACGTCCGTGCAGTAGTCTGAAGAGCGCGCGTCCTCCGGCGTTGTCGTAAAACCGATCTGGTTGTTGATGATGATGTGAATGGTGCCGCCGGTGCGGTAACCAGGGAGCTTGGAAAGGTTCAAAACCTCAGCAACCGGCCCCTGACCGGCAAACGCGGCATCGCCGTGAAGCAAGACCGGCAAAACCGAGTCGCGGTTCACGCCTTCGTCGTCCGGAAAATTCGCCTGCCGCTGCCGGGCGCGCGCCTGGCCTTCCACCACGGAATTCACCGCTTCCAGGTGGCTGGGATTCGCGGCGAGGGTGATCCCGATCTTGTGGCCGCCAACGTCGCGCGTCGTCTCGAAGCCCAGGTGATACTTCACGTCTCCATCGCCCATGGCCACGTTAGGCACGTAGTTTTCGCTGAATTCGTAGAGGATGACCTTGAGCGGTTTTCGCAAGAAATTTGCCAACACATTCAATCGCCCCCGGTGCGCCATGCCCATGACAATTTGCTCGACGCCTGCGCCGGGACATCCGTCCAAAATCGTGCCCAGCGCCACCATCGCCGATTCTCCGCCATCCAGCCCGAAGCGTTTTTGGCCGACGTATTTGTGGTGGAGAAACTGCTCGAAACTCTCCGCCTCCACCAGCCAACGCAAAACGCGCGATTTGCCCTCCACCGCAGGTTGCGGAGCCTCCGCGCGCTCCTCAATTTTGTCGCGCAACCAGTGGCGCACATCGTGGTTGTTGATGTGCATGAACTCGTAGCCGATTTGGCCGCAGTAGATCGACTCCAACTCCCGGATCATCTCCCGCAGGGGCATGCGTTGGGCGTGGCGGAAAAACTGGCTGCGCACCTCGCGCTCCAGGTCTTCGGCGCTGAATCCCAAGGCCTCCAGGCTGAGCCGGTCGTTGCGCGGATGTTCGGCGCTCAGGGGATCCAACCGGGCCTGGGTGTGGCCCAGAATGCGGTAGTTGTAGATCATGCTCACCACCAGCGCGCGGCGGGCCAGTTGCAGCTCGTCAGCAGGGGCGGAGGGCTCGCTGGCCCCGTTTTTGCCGGGTTTTCGCTGGGCAGCGCCAATCTCAAAGCCCTCAAAAAATGCGGACCAATCGGCTTCGACCGAGCGGGGATCGTTTTTCCACGCGGCAAACTTTTCGTCCAGCAGATCAGCGTTCAGCCGGGCGGAAACTGAGGAATTCATGGGGGGAAGCGGGCAATCTAATCAGGTGAGCCCCATCCTCGCCGAGATTGCCCGGAATTCGATCCTTTTTTGGCGAAAGTAGGCCGAAACGGCCCCAAAAATCACCCAAACAGCTTCGCGATCGGCTTACCCTTGTCGGCAACCGTAAACGGCCGGCGCGATGGCGAGTAAAGCACGTGATCCAGCGGCAAACCCAGCGCGTAGGCGATCGTCGCGTTGAAATCGGCGATGCCGACCTTGCCTTCGATCACGTTTGCGCCGTTTTCGTCGGTTTGCCGAAAACCCGGCCCCCGGCAATTCCCCCGCCGGCCAGAGCCAGCGAAAAGGCTTGCGGATGGTGATCGCGGCCCTCGTTGGCGTTGATTTCCGGCGTGCGGCCAAATTCCGTGGCCAGCACCACCAAGGTGTCGTCCAGCATGCCGCGACGCTCCAGATCCACGAGCAAGCTGGAGAGCCCTTGGTCGAGTTCTTCGGCTTTATCCGGCAAATTCACAAAATTCGCGTTGTGCGTGTCCCAACCGCCGGAGGTTACCTCGATGAAGCGCACGCCGTGTTGCGCCAAACGCCGCGCCAGCAGCATTCCCTGGCCAAAATTGCTCTCCCCGTAGCGGTCGCGCAATCCTTCCGGCTCGCGGGAAATGTCGAACGCGGCCAGATCGCGGCTGTTCATCAATTTCACGGCGTCATCGTACATGTCGGCGTAAGCGCGCACGTTTTTCTGGTCGTACTTGGCCACGAACCCGGCATCCAGCTTGGTGGCGAGATTCAGCCCTTGGGTGAACGTCTCGCTGGTCAAGCGCGGCAATCGCGAGCTGTTTTGCAAGCCGTCCCGGGGGCTGTTGATCATGAGCGGCTGAAGCTTGGATTCGAAGAAACCGGCGCCGGGATGCTGGCTGTCGTTGCCGATCATCACGTTGCCGGGCAACGCCTCGCCGTCGGCCGCCGGCTGAAATTTCATGAGCCAAGCACCCAGCGCGGGGTGTCGAATGGAGCTGCGAATTTCGTAGCTGGTGTGCATCATGTACTTGCCCTGCTTGTGCGCCCCCTGGGTCGATGTCATCGAACGCACGATCGCCAGTTTGTGCCCGATTCGCGCCAAACGCGGCAAATACTCGCCCAACTGAAAATCCGCGCCGCGCGCGGAAATCGCCTTGGTCGGCCCCATCACCTCGCGACCCGGTTTTGGGTCCAGCGTATCCAGGTGGCTCATCCCGCCGCTCAAATAGACGTAGATGACGCGCTTAGCCGTGGCGACTTGTTTCAGCGGCGAAGCGCCTTTTCCCGCGGCGAGCACGGAATCGCCAAACAGCATGGAAGCCGGCAATGTGGAGACGCCGAGGAAGGTTTTGGCCGCGCGCGACATAAATCGGCGGCGGTCGAGATCGTTAGCTTGGTGGAGCGGTGTTTTCATCGGGAAATTGGAGATTGGTGGTGTGGCGGTTAGGTTTTTGATTGCTCGAGGTCACTATCGGAAATCCCAAATTGGCTCTCCTCGCGAAACCTTAGGCTTGTGATAGTAAGTAGGGGCAGAAGGTAAGTGTAGCCGGTCTTGTAGTCGTAAAAAGTAACGGAACTTCGGTTTTTGGGTCCGGGTCCGGGTCCGTCTGGAAGCAGCAAATAATCCGGATGATCGACATGAAATTCATCACCGTCGGCAACCTTTAGGACAAATGGTCTGCCGCGATCCAAAGCACGCTCGATGTCGATCAAATTCATGAGACTGCGCCTGCCAACTTGCTCAGCGGAATCGCCTTGGCGATCGTTTTCAAGGGGATCGGGTCAAAGCCGCCACCGTGCCAAACCATCAAAGTCCGGCGAATCTTGAAGGATACCGGTGGAAGCATTTGTCGTTTGGGGCGCGGTACGTCAATTTCGCTGCCATCGTCCAGGTAAAGACGAAATGGCTCACCTTCTGCCAGGATTTGATCCATCTCTTTCGCGGTCATAACATCACTCTACCACATCATTGCACGAACATGAACTGACGCGTGTTGAGAAGGGCCCACACCACCTGGTTGAGCCCCTGGTTTCCATGGCCGATCATCTCCGGCAGGAGCAAATCGCGCTCCTCCTTCGTCGGTTTCCGGCTTAGCATGGTTAGGTAAATCGTGTCGAGCCGTTCGGCCATGTTTTTGTCGTTGCGCATGTCGCGCGAAAGGCGGGAGTAGCCGTTGAGCAGCATGTTGTTGAACCGGCCGTTCAAAAGCTGCAACGCCTGGGTGATGGATGCCTGATCGTTGGCGTTTTCGATCAATTCCCGGTCGGACTGGCCGAATTCGCGCAAAAAGTGGCCGTTGGGCGCCGGGGAGCGAATTTCCGAGGCGCGGACCAGCCCTTTGCGCGATTTTACGAACGATTTGTAGCTCTGGCGCTGTTTCTGCGTTTGCACGCCCCACGCCTTCATTTCGCGGGCGTGCCGTCTGGTTTCAGCAGCGCGCAGAGCGGCCACTTTCGGCTGAAAAAGCTGATTCATGAGGCCCTGGATGTAGCTGCCGCCATCGTAGCCGTTGCTGCGGCTAGCCATGTTGGTTTCCGGCTCAAAAAGACCGCCGTCGTCATCCACCAGCGTCGCCAATTCGCGCAAAAACTCGTCGTCGAACTCCTCCGCCTCGCCGGCTTGAGCTTGCGCGACTTTGGCTTCCAAGCCCGGTTTGTAGACCGTTTCGGCCACCATCTCGGCCAATTTTCCGCGCAAGATAGCCGCCTCGCGAACCGCCTCGCTAATCCGGGCGGCGTCCTCGGTTTCACGCGCCGCGGCCACTTTTTGCTGTGCCTTGCCGATCTCCTCGGCCAGCTCCTCCTGCTTTTTGCCGACCAGCTTGGCGAACTGCAAAATCCGCTCCGGCGAGTGGTCGTAAACTCCCTCGGCCACCCATTGCGTTTGCGTGATGCGCCGTTCGCGAGCCAAAGCGGCCTGGGCGCTGGGGTTGTCCACGTTATCGACGATCATCGCCACTAACGAATCCCAAATTTGCTCCGCACTCAGCCGGCGCAACACCGGTCCGGCAAAGTGATACGGCTCCCACGGCTGCACTTCCGCCGGCGACGCCTCGCGCTGATACGATTTGCTCAGGTAAATGGTGCGCAGGAACTTTTTCATGTCGTAGCCCACCGCTTTCATGCGATTTTCCAGAAACGCCATCAGCTCGGGGTTGGCAGGCTTGGTGTCGTCGCGCAGATCATCGACGGGCTCGATCACCCCGCGGCCCATCGCCTTTTTAAACAGCCGATTCGCGATTACGCGGGTAAAACGCGGGTTTTCCGGCGCGGTGAGCCAAGCGGCAAAAGCCTCGATCGGCGGTTCGGGCGCATTTCCGCCTGTTTTCGGCGATTTCGCGGATTTCGGCGCTTCGCTCCACGGAACGGCGGGCTGAACCACTGCACTGGGCCGGGCGTCGTCGTATTGATAGTCGCCAGGCAGGCGCAACCGCCGATTTCCCTGATTCACGTTGTTGAACCGCAAGGGTTTGAGAATCTCGTTCATGGCCCGCGACATCGCGCGACGTTCGTCGGGATCTTTCATCGTCTTGCCGTTCATCCGCAACGCGGCCGAAGCGTTCTCCGAGCGGTTGGAAGTAATTTGGCCAAAGGTGAAGGCGCTGAGGTGGTAGTAATCCATCTGCGTCCACGAATCGAAGGGATGGTTGTGGCATTGGGCGCAAACAATTTGGGTGCCCAGAAAGAGCTGCGTGGTCACCGCCAAGTTATCCAGCGGCATGTTGTAATCGCGCAGATAATAGCCCACCGCGCCGTCGTCCCAAGTGGAACCGTGGGCGGTGATCAACTCGCGAACCATCACGTTGTAAGGCTTGTTTTGGCGCAGGGCGTCCTTGATCCACTCATGGTAAGCGTAGCCGGCCGTGGTGCTGTTGCCCGCGCCGGAAATCTGGGTTTTGGCGCGCAAGAGATCGGCCCAGTAACTGTAAAAATGGTGCACGTAGCCCTCGCTGGCCAACAACTCATCAACCAGCGCCGCGCGCTTGTTTTTCGCGGGATTTTGGAAAAACGCCAGCGCCTCCTGCACGGTGGGCACGCGTCCGATGACGTCCAGGTAAATGCGGCGAACAAAAATTTCGTCGCTCGTCATCGGATTCGGCTTTTGGCCATTTGCAGCGAGTCCCTTGGCGATGATGGCGTCGAGCCGTTGGCTGGGATTCGGCTTCTTTTTGACCGCATCACCCGCCCTTTGGGGCGCAGCTCCCGCCGCGGCGGCGATGAGCGGGAAGAGGGACAATGTTAGGGTAAGAGTGGCGAAAAATCGGCGGTTCATTGCGAGAAATTGCCCCAATCACCGGATTTTTCGACCATTCTTACACGAAAATTCGCCCAGATCAGCGGCTCGAGTCAGAGTAACCAGAAACACTAGCAGAAGCCAACTGCGGCCGGGCAACCGGTCGTGGGGAGGAAGGCTATGTGCTGGGCCTTGAGCCGATGAACAAGAACCGCATCCACTGGCCGGATGGATCAGGTGAGCACCGCACAACACAGCAAAACCGTTCGATTCCATCCATCAGGTAAATGCCGGCGGCTGTGTGGCTCTAGAACAACGCACCTTACCTGGGGAGACCCTCGCCGGGGATGCCTGGCCAGGGTCTCAGCCGAGGTCATAGTAATCGTGGAAAACGAGCCGGGGGCATTAAAGTTGCCCGATTAAACAACGAAACCGGAGGCCTCACCAAATGGTGGAAACAAACCGGCGCCTGAAACAGGCCCGCCCAGGACTGGCCATGTTGCCGACCCCGCATGGCGCAGCCGGAGGACCCACCGATGAAGGACCAAACCAGCCAGATGAACCGACCCAGCCACCCGCTGGCAATGAACCCGACCGGGGGAGCCAGACATGAGCATGGGAACTGGGCAGAGAAAGAGAGTTCATGGGGAGGCGGCCCTTCGCTGATCCGTGGGGGGATCGGCTTTGACTGACTGGAACCGCCGAGTACGGACCCGTACGCTCGGTGGTGTGGGGGGCCGGGGTTCAAACCCCCGGCCTACCCGATTCGATTTCTTGTTTCGGGCTGGGGGTGCTGAAGCCCTTGAAATGAGGCCACGCATCCACGGCGGCGAACAGTCGTTCTCTGGTCGTATCGATTGCGATCATCTTCCAATCCCATCCGGTCACTGCACCCGGCTCCTCCCATTGACATGCGACGATCTCGAACTTGTCGCCATCCATAAATAATTCGCCACCGAGTGTGTATTGCCCGTTGTAATTGGGTTTGGCCCATTGGAAACGTCTATCAGACTTCAGCGAATCGACTTCTAACTCCCTGAAACTGAGAGAGCCGAAGGTGAGATTTGAACTCACGACCTATTCATTACGAATGAATTGCTCTACCACTGAGCTACTTCGGCCTGCGAAAGTGCCCGGGATGGTCACGCCGCTTGACTCAATTGTCAACCGGCGGCTTGCAGCCCGGCTCGCATTTCTGACACGGGCGCGTCGCGGTTGAACCAGTATTCGAAGGAAATTGCGCCTTGCCAGAGCAACATGCTCATGCCGTTGGCGGCTCGGGCGCCTTGGGCGCGGGCGTTGTCGATGAGACGGGTGTGCGGCGGCTGGTAAACCATGTCGTAGATCAAATGGTGCGGCTGAATCAGCCGCGCAGGGAGAGGTTCGGCGTCGCCGCGCTTCATGCCCAGATTCGTGGCGTTGACGATGAGGTCGATGTTGTCGAGTTGCTCGGCTAGCTCGTTTTCGTCCCACGGCGCGACTTCGAGCCGGTTGACCGGGCCGGACAACGTGTCCACGGCGAAGTTGGATTCCACTTCGTCGCGAATCGCGCGGGCTTTTTCCTCGGTTCGGTTGACGAGCACGAGCCGTTCGCATTGATCCAGCGCGCACTGAATGGTCACGGCCCGTCCGGCGCCGCCTCCAGCGCCTAAAATCAGGATTCGCAGGTCGCGCAGGTCCACGGAGAAATCGTCGCGGATGGCTTGGCGAAATCCCGGGGCGTCGCTGTTGAATCCGACCACTTCCGAGTCCTCGAAGACCAGCGTGTTGACCGCGCCGATTCGCTCGGCAACGGGGTCGATGCGATCGACCAAACCGGCAACCTCTGCTTTGTGCGGGATGGTCACGTTGACGCCCAAAAAGCCGTTTTCGCGAAAAAGCGGGATCGCTTCGGCCAGTTCCCCGGTTTTGAGCTGAATGCGGACGTATTGCGCGTCAATCCCGCAGGCCGAGAGGGCGGGATTGTGCATTTGCGGGGAGGCGGAGTGCTCGACGGGGTCGCCGATGACCGCCAAACGGGCCGGAGGCTCCAAATCCGAGGCGGCGCCGGACCAATCCTGCAAATCTTCGAAGTTGTAGACCGCTTTCGCCTCTGCCATGGCACTGAAATTAGAGCTTGGCCAGCGCTTCCTCGATTCGCGCGACAGAGCGGTCCTGGCCGAGACGCTCCAGAATGGTGGTGAGGCCCAATCCGCCGGTTTGGCCGCTCACGGCGACGCGGCAGGGGAACATGAGGGCGCCTTTTTTTAGTTCCAGCTCCTTGGCGGCGGCGTCGATGGCGGCATCGGCCGTTTTTCCGGACCATTTCGAAATTTTGCCGAAATGCGCGCACAGCGCCCCTAAAATGTCCTTGATCCCCTCGCGGGTGCGCATTTTTTCGAACGCTTCGCCGTCGCGGGTGAAATCTTCGCGGTAAAGCGAGGCCAGCCACTTTGGAGCGTCGGAGAGTTTCTTGATTTTCTGCTTCACCTCCTCCAGCAGGACGTTAGGCAGGGCGTTTTTGTCGTGAGGCAGGCCGTGTTCCTCGAGAACGGGCGCGATGGCCTCCCGCAGCTCCGCGGGCTTCATTTTGTGGATGTACTGGGCGCTGAACCATTCGCACTTGTCGTAGTCAAACCGACAATTGGAACGGTTGATGCCGCTGAGCTTGAATTTTTTGAGCAACTGCTTGGGTGAGATGATCTCGGAATTGTCCTTGGGCGACCAACCTAAAAGCGCCAGGTAGTTGACCACCGCATCGGCGTGAAAACCCATGTTTTTGTACTCGTGGATGGCCGAGCCGCGGTCGCGCTTGCTCATTTTGGAGCCGTCACCGTTCAAAATCAGCGGAATATGGGCGAATTTCGGCGGTTTTGCGCCCAAAGCCTCGTAAAGGTCCAAATGGCGGGGGGTGTTGGAGAGATGGTCCTCCCCGCGAATGACGTGGCTGATTTTCATCTCAATGTCGTCGACCACGCTGACGAAGTGAAAAATGTAGCTGCCGTCCGCGCGTCGGATGGTCATGTCCGGCTCTTCGCGGTCCTTAAATTCCGTTTTTCCGCAAATGAGGTCGTTAACCACGCGATCCTTGTTTTCGCAGCGAAAACGCATCGCGCCCTCCTCCTCCTCGTAGATCATTTTGGCCCGCTTCAGCTTGTTGAAATACTTGTCGTAGATTTTGGTGCGCTGACTTTGCCGGTAGGGGCCGAATTTGCCGCGGGTTTGCTTGCCAACGACATTGATCCCCTCATCCCAGTCGATGCCTAGCCAGCGCAATCCATCGAAAATCGCGTCATCGGACTCTTCCTCGTTCCGCTCCTCATCGGTGTCTTCAACGCGCAAAACAAGGGTGCCTTTCTGGCTGCGCGCAAACAGCCAGTTAAACAACGCAGTTCTTGCTCCACCAATGTGGAGCATTCCTGTGGGAGATGGTGCAAATCGAACGCGGATATCGCTCATAGCCTAGCCTTTGACTATGGCGTTTATCGGGTGATTTTTCAACTTTTTGGTTCTCGGCATTGCGATTCGGCGCAAATTCTTCAAACTCTGCTCCCACCTGTGGCTGACTCACCAACTCCCTCCAAACGGCAAAAAAAGCCGAAGCGCGCCCGCTTTTTCCTCACCGGGCTGCTCACCATCATCCCGCTTGGCGTCACCGTCATCGTCCTCTATTACCTGGTGAAGGGCCTCTCCGCGGTGGGGCGGTTGCCGGCGCTCTACGTGCAGGACAAGCTGGAGCGGGCCTTCGGCGTGGATCCCAAAGACCCCGAAGGAATGCTCAAATTCCTGTCCACCGAGTGGTTTCGCGACTGCATCGCCGTGGTGTCGGTCATCGTGCTCATCTATACCCTGGGGGTGATGACCAGCAATTTCATCGGCCGGCGGCTGGTGCGGCTTTTCGAGTGGTTTCTCGACCGAATCCCCTTCGTGCGAACGATTTACGGCGGGGTGAAGAAGTTGGTCGATCTGTTGCAGCAGGATACCGGCGCGGAAGTTCAGCGCGTGGTGCTCATCGATTTTCCCAACGCGGAAATGAAGACCGTGGGCCTGGTGACGCGCACGTTTTCCGATCAGGACACCGGCCGCAGGCTGGCCGCGGTTTACGTCCCGACGACGCCGAATCCCACCAACGGCTACGTGGAGATCGTGCCGGTCGATCGCATTGTTTCGACCAACTGGAGTTTCGACGAAGCCATCTCTTTCATCGTTTCCGGCGGGGCGGTGGCTCCCGACCAGATTCCCTACGCCAAATCCGAGGGGAAATTGCTCGAACCGGCCGATTCTAGCCCGTCAACCGAGGAAGGAACCAATTTGCGCCAAGGTTGAGCAGCGCGACGAGGATTCCGATCAGCGCCAAGCTCGCCAAAAGCACGAAAACCGCCTCAAACGCGACAAGCAGCCGCACCGTTAGCGGATCCGCGCCAATGTTGGAGAGACTTTCGAATTCCCTCGCCCTCAACCGGTTGGAAAGCCCGAAAACGAGCGCCGCGATGAGCCCGGAGGCGATGGCGACGGCAACGAGCGCCGCGACGACGAGGTTGCGAATTTGGAAGACGGTGGCGAAGAGTTCGCGCATCACTTCGGACGGGCGGACGAGCTGCGCGGGGGCGGTTTTGCTCTGAAAACGGCCCAGCAGGATGGTCTCCGCCTTCGCGTCGCGCGGGAGCAGAATCGCCGCGGTGATGGGAAAATCGCCGGAATCGCCGTGAAAATGAAATGTGTCGATGTTGGCGTCGGTAATCTCGGTAAATTCGACCAAGCTGGCGTTGAGCGCGGTGTTTTGACCGTCGGATTCGAGAATTTCCGACTCTCTGGCCTCGTTGTGGCCGTGGGCGATGCCTTCAATCACCCACGTCGTCTTCAAATCGCAAAAAATCGCCCGGTCGTCGGTTCCGCCGCTGGGAGCTAAAACCCCGGTGATGCGCATTTTTAGCGGGTAAACGCCGGCGATGTCGAACATGGCCTCCGGGGTGGAGATGATGGTGTCGCCGGGGCCGAGTTGCAGGTTTCGGGCGGCTTCGGCGCCCAGCACGCAATCGCCCAAACGGCCAAAAAGCCGCCCTTGGCCGATTTTGAGGCCGCGGAAGCGAAAATAGTCGATCGACGTGCCGACGATGCGGTGTTTGCGGGCCTGGTAGCGCGCGTAAATCGGGATAAATCGGCCATTTCCGCCGGAAACAGCGTCGCGGGCGTGATTTGAAGTGAGCGTGGCCACATCCGGCTTGGAAAAATAGAGCCCGTTGAAAACCAACTCCAACGGGCTGCCGTGAGCGCCCAAAATCAGCGGCGTGGCCTCGGCGCGCGATCGCAGGTGAACCTCGGCCTTGCTGACGACGAGCAAAATGCCGACCGGCAAAAACAGGCTCAACGTGATCGCGGAAATCAGCAGCGCCGCCTTTCCGCGATGCTGCTGGAGATAGCGCCAGCCCAGGTAAATGATCCCAGCCGCGTTCATTCGTCCACTTTTTTGGGAGTGCTGCCGATTAGCTCCGGCAAATCCACCGTCCGGTCGAAATTTCCGAGCAACTGGTGGTCGTGCGTGACCATGATCAGCGCCGCCTGGTGCGCCTTGGCCTGGTTGGTGAGCAAATCGACGATCCGCTGCTGATTTTCCGGATCCAGGCTCCCGGTCGGCTCGTCAGCCAGCAAAAGCTTCGGCTCGGCAATCAGCGCGCGGCAAATGGCGACGCGTTGGCGCTCACCCTGGCTCAATTGCCGCGGCCGCGCCTCCAGCAGGTGGAAAATTCCCGTTTCCTCGGCTAATTTTTCCAGCCGCTCGCGGGTTTCCCCGGTTTCGGCCAACGTGCTGTTGAGCCGAAACGGCAGCAAAATGTTGTCGCGCGCGTTCAGGTAGTCCAGCAGCTCAAATTCCTGGAAAATCAGCCCAATGTTGCGGATGCGGAAGGTGCGAACGCGGGATTCGCTCAGTTTTGGCAAAAAAGTCGCCAACACGCGGATTTCCCCCTCGTCCGGGCGCAAAATTCCAGAAATCAGCCGCAAAAGCGTCGTTTTTCCGCATCCGCTCGGCCCAACCACGGCCATGGTCTCGTTTTCCTCCGCGCGCAGCTCCGGGATGCGGAGTTCGAAGCGCTCGGTGGGGTAGCGAAACCGGACGTTGGTGAGTTGGAGCATGATTTTCGCGCTTTGGGCTTGGTTTTTCGCGCTTGGTTCGGTGGGGGACTTGACCCTGGCCTAACCTGACCGCGTTTCAATCGCTTCAATCCCGCTGATTGACGGAAACGCGAATTTCTGCCTAAATTCTCCCCGACTGAGGTTACCGGGTGGGACTCCCTCAACCGGAGCCTGACGTTCACGGGTTCGTGAACTAAAAACCTTTACCATGAAAACCCTCCCCTTTCTTTTTTGGATTGTCGCCGTCAGCTTCCCTTTGCTAGGCTATGCGAATGATGATGAGTATGAAAAACTCGTGCAACAGTTGGAAGGCTCTACCGCCGAAATGATCGATGCTCTGCAGCAACTGATCGAAGGGTATGCCGATTACTCCAACAATATGCTGCGAACCGTTGAGGGCTGCTCGTCTTTGGACGGTGCTAGCGGCTTCCTTGCGGAACTGCTTGCCGAGAATCGTCACCCGGGTGCTTTGAAGTTTCTCAAAGACCGCGCCTTAAACCAACGCGATCTGGGTGTTGCCCCGCGGCTGGCTCACGCGAATTTGTTGAAGCACTATTCATGGAGCCAAGTAAGCGATACACTTCGTGCTGTGATCAAAAAAGACGGAGCGCTCAGGGCGGATGTATATCCAATTCTTGAGAAGTTTGGTAAGACTCCTGATGTCGAGTGGGTAAAATGCGGCATTCGGGAGGACTTCTGGGCGGGGCGTGAAATGAACTATGAGAAGGGCGTTCTATTCCTCAACGAGATCCAGGAGGGTGAGGGAACCCTTGTGTTGACGCGAGCCGTCGAGGAACAACTGCGGGACCATCCTGTGGGTCGCTTCTTTACACTCTCCAGAACCCTGCAGTTTCTGTTTGCCCTTGGTGAGATTGGCCTCGTGGAAGTTTTGCTGGATCATGTCGAGGACACGGACAATTCGGAGCCGTTTCACCGGCTCGTGGCGTCCTCACTGAATGGTTGGTTCGGCGGGAATGTGATTGATGGTGCGAACGTGCCTGACGACGCACACACTTTATTGAGGACGAAATGGAACTCGATTCGTGATGGCGCGGTTTTTGACGTTGAAAAACGCAGGTTTCAACAATGAGTAGCAGGAATCCGCTCGGCCCCACCGAGGAAGCTGGCACCGAAGACGAAGCCCTGGCGACCGTTGCCTGGCTGCTGAAATTGGGCGCCGACGTCAACGCCGCGAGCCACGCCGGCGAAACCGCCATGCACGGCGCCGCCTACAAAAGTCTGCCCAAAATGGTAAGCTTTCTGGCCGAAAACGGCGCCGAACCGGGAATTTGGAACCGCAAAAACCGCCAAGGCCGCACTCCCTTGCTCATCGCCCAAGGATTTCGCCTCGGCAACTTCAAGCCGTCGGTTGAAACGGTTGCCGCGATCGAAAAAGTGATGCGTCAGCCGTAGATTCGACTGGCAGTCGAATCCTGCTTCGATTGCCAATCGACGCTACAGCTACAAAGTCTGCGCCGCTAATTTCGCGCGGCCTTTTCCGCGTCCCAACCGGCGGCGGGCCAGTTTTTTCACGCTTTTTTCCGAAATCTTCGCCAAAACCTCCTCCGCGGCTGGAAATCTCGGAAATGGCGGATACGGCGGGTACCAAGCCGGAGAGTGGTTCGTCGCGGTGTTCCGCTCGATGCCGTTGCCCTCCCAAACCCACAAATCCTCGCCGTCCTGCAAATCCACCAGCCGCAATCGCGTGCGAATTTCGCGCGTTGAGCTGGAGTGGGAGTTGTAGCCCACCGTCTCGCAGTAGGTGTAGGTCTGCACGTTTCCCTCGCTGTCGGTGTAGCATTCGGTGCGAGTTTCCGTGTCGGTGGTTTGCCCCTGCGAGCGCCGCGTCGCATTGGAAATGGGGGTCGCGACCAAGCCAAATTCCGCCCCGGATTTGGACGCCGCTTTGGACAAATCCGCCGGCGACGGATTTCGCAAAACCGCCACGCGGCCATTTCCCGCAGCTAGGCCGGATTTCACCAGCGCCCCTTCCAATTGCGCGGCCAGCGCCTTCAATTCGTGGGATTCCAGAGCATCTTCGCGCGCGTTGTGAACCGCAACCACCGCGACGCCTTGTTCGCGAAGATCGTTGACGCGAAAGTCGCCCATCCGGTAATCGATCGCCGTTGAACCGCAAGATCCGCTGGCCAACGCCAGCCCGGCGAGAGAGAGCTTTGACAGTGTGTGCATGGCAGCAAGAACGTCCTGAACCGTCGAAGACGGGGCGGACCGCGCCATTTGCGAAAAAAGCGCTAGAATTTTGCGTTGAAGGAGGATCTTCCCTCACAATCCCATTGCCTGAGCGCTGAGTCCCGGTAAACTGCACCCGTGCCGAGTACTTTGGAACCCAAATTGCCCGAGCTGATTGACGCGGTAAGTCAGTTTCCGGAAGATCAGTTCGAGCGCTTTCTCTGCCTGGTTGCCGCCCGCCGGCGCCACCCAAAATCCCTTGGCAAACGCGAATCCGAGCTGTTACTCAAGCTTTCCGATGGCCCACCGGCAGGAACGTGGGAAGAATTCCAAAGGTTGCGGTCGAAGAAGGAGCGGGGGGAGTTGGGCGCCGATGACGAGGTGAAAATTGCCGAAGTGATCGATGTGCTGGAGAACTACGCCGCGCAACGCGTGCGGTGGCTGGGCGAACTTGCAGGATTACGCAACCAATCGGTGAAGGAATTGATGAAATCCCTGGAACTCGAGTTGCGTCGTGGCTAGAAAACGGGTGTCGTCTTCGATGCGACAGACCGTGGCCGAGCGGGCTGGCGGTTTTTGCGAATATTGCCGTTCGCCGGATTCTTTTGCTTCGGACGTGTTTGAAGCCGAACACATCTTCCCTCAAAGTTTGGGCGGTTTGACAGCAATGGATAACCTGGCTTGGGCCTGCGGCGGTTGCAATCTCTTCAAGTCGAACAAGACTCAGGGGCTCGACACCGATAGCGGCAAACTAGCTCCTTTGTTCCATCCACGGAAGGACGAATGGAACGAACACTTCACATGGTCGGATGACTTTACCAAGTTGCTTGGGATTTCAGCAATCGGGAGGGCAACCATCCATGAATTGCGAATCAATCGGCCGTCCCTGGTGAATCTTCGGACCGCTTTGCTGTCGATCGGGCAACATCCACCAGCCTAAGCGCCACGCCCCTAAAAAAATCGCCGTGCCGGGACGATTGGCCGCGGCCGGCAAATGCGCTGGATGCACTCGTCGAAGCTTTCTTCGTTGCTGAGGATGCCGATTTCCACGCGCAAAAAGTAGATCGGCAAGTCCACCCGCGGCAATCGCGGAAAGCGCACCGAATCCTTCTCCGTGGTCACGATCATATCCACGCCGGCGTCGATGCACTGGTTGATGAAGCTCAAAATTTCCTGCTCGGTGTAGCGGTGGTGATCGGTGTAGCGGCGCTTGACGATGATTTTTGCGCCGAGCCGCTCCAGCCCGCCTTCAAAGCTCTCCGGCACGGCGATTCCGCTGATGGCGCCGACTTCCTGCCCTTGCAGGTGATCCAACGGACGCCGTTGGCTCGCGCCGAGTTGCTCCAGGTATTTTGGCTCGTGCGTGCACTCGATAATCTCCGCGGTGCGGTTGTATTTGCGGATTCGCCGGACCAAATCCTTGTTCGACTCGCCGTTGCACTTGGTGATGAAGATGTAGCTGGCGCGTTTCAGGTTTTTGGGCGGTTCGCGCAGGGTTCCGCGAGGCAGCAGGTGCTCGTTGCCAAAGGGTTGGTAGCGATCGATGAGCACGACGTCCAGCCGGTGGCGCAGGCGCAAATATTGCAGGCCATCGTCCAAAATCAGGGTGTCTGCGCCAAAATTGCGAATCGCGTGGAGGCCGCCTTTCACGCGGTCTTTATCGGTGATGACGACGACGTCCTGGAGGTTGGAAGCCAGCATGTAGGGCTCGTCTCCCGCGGTTTTGGAGTCGAGCAAGAGTTGCTTGCCGTCGTGCACGATGCGGGGCGGGTCGATCTCCGGAGCTTTACCCGCGAGCCGGCGTTGAATCCGCGTTGTGAGCGGCGGTTTCACGGATTTGTAGCCCCGGCTCAGCACGGCCACCTTGCGCCCGCCATCTTGCAGCGCGCGGGCGAATTTTTCCACCACGGGCGTCTTGCCGGTGCCGCCGACGGTCAAATTCCCGATGCTGACCACCAGGCAGCCCAGGTTTCGCTCGCGCATGATCCGGTAGCGATAAAGCCGCAGCCGCGCGGAAACCAGCCCCTTGTAAATTTGCGACATGGAGGCCAGAAACGCCCGCAACGCAGCCGCGCGTTTCCCCCGCCGCCGTTCCAGCACGACTTCGATCGCGAATTGTTCCAGAGCTTCGAGCGTCTCTTTCAATCGTAGGCTAACATGTTGCACGGTGTCGGCGTGACAAGCAACAGGAAGCCGAATTCGCGGATGTGGGAATGGGTCTAGCTCCAGCGATTAACCCTAAAGCCGACGCTTCAACTGCCGGACCCTAATTTGTCGATAGCCCCGCTTCCTTGAGCCGCTCCTCCATGTCCGATTTTTGCAGCGCTTCCACGAATTCATCCAACTTTCCCTCAATGACGCCTTCCAGGTTGAACGATGTCAGGCCCACGCGGTGGTCGGTGACGCGATTTTGCGGAAAATTGTAGGTGCGGATCTTCTCCTCGCGGCCGCCGCTGCCGATCAAATTGCGGCGATGCTCGGAATATTTGGCCGCTTCCTCCTGTTGCCGGGCTTCGAGCAACTTTGAGCGCAAAATCGCCATGGCCTTCTCCTTGTTTTTGTGCTGACTGCGGCCGTCCTGACATTTGACCATGATGCCGGTGGGCAGGTGGGTAATTTGCACGGCGGAATCAGTGGTGTTGACGTGCTGGCCGCCGGGGCCGCTGGATCGCGTGGCCTGGATGTGCAATTCGTCGGGAATCAGCTCCACGTCGATGTCCTCGGCCTCCGGCATGACGGCGACGGTGGCGGTGGAGGTGTGGATGCGGCCCTGCGTCTCCGTGGTGGGCACGCGTTGAACGCGGTGGACGCCGCTTTCGTATTTCAGCACGCGAAAAACCTCGTCGCCGGACACGCGAAACACCGCTTCCTTGAAACCGCCGACTTCCGACGGGCTCGTTTCCAGTTCCTCGATTTTCCAGCCCTGTTCCTCCGCGAAGCGCTGGTACATGCGCATCAAATCGCCGGCAAACAGGGAGGCTTCGTCGCCACCCGTTCCGGCGCGGATTTCGACCAAGGCGTCGCGGTCTTCGGTGGGATCGCGCGGCAGCAGCGCGTACTGAATCTCCAGGTCCAGCTTCTCGACCGTAGCTTGCAGGGCCGGAATCTCTTCCTGCGCCAGCGCGGCCATTTCCTCGTCGTCGCCCTTCGCCAATTCCTCGTTTTCGGTGAGCTGACGGCTGGCACGGTCGTATTCCTCCCAATTTTCGAGCAGCAGCTTGGTGCGCTTGTGCTCTTGCATCACCTCGGCGGCTTTTTTGGCGTCGTCGTAAAAGCCCGGCTCGGACATCAGCGATTCCAACTCGCCGATGCGCTCGCGTTTTTTGGAAATGAGGTCCGTGTAGTCCATGGGGAGTCAAAAACGCGGTTTTTCAGCGCAAAAACCGTGCATCGGTCGCGTAGACCTCGATTTTGGGCCTTGCCCCTCCGGTTGGAGCTAAGCGTCGCTCGGTTTGGGCCGTTTGCGGCGCGTGCGCTCCGTGCCGTAGCGCTTCTGAAATTTGTCCACCCGGCCGGCGGTGTCCACAAAGCGCTGCTCGCCGGTGAAAAACGGGTGGCAAGCCGCGCAAATCCCGATTCGCAGGTTTTCAGCCGTGGAACGGGTGTGGTAGGTCTGGCCGCAGGTGCAGACGATGGTCGTTTCTTGGTATTCCGGATGGATTTCGGCTCTCATGCCTGGAAAAAGGAAAAATTCGTTGGTTGCCGCGTTTTTTCTTCCTCGCGGCGAAAAGGGTGCGAATCCTAGGTCAGCCCTGACGTTGGCGCAAGGGGGGATTTCGCCCGATTCGGCGGCTTTTTCGCGAATTTGAGCCAATCCTAGCCGATCACGTCGGAATCGTTGATCGCGTCGAGCAGCTTGCGCAATTGGCCGTAGTCGCTGCGTTTTGGCTTACAAATCAGCCGGGGCAGGGTGAAAATTTCCGGTTCGTTGGCTTCCTCCGGCATGGCGTTGCCCAGGACGTATTCGCCCTTGACCAGCAAATCGCCAAAGTTTTCGTTCAGCTTGCGAACCGCCTTGGCCGTCAAGGCCCGGTTCAGACGCAAAACCAGGTTGTCGCGCACGTAACGGTAGGAGTTAAACACCGTGTAAAAATTGACGATGTGCTCCACGGCCTCGTCAACGTCGTCGGTGACCTTGAAAATCGAGAAATCTTGCTCGGAAATGAGCCCCAGGCGGAAAAGGTGCTCCTTGATGAACTGCAGGAACGTCTTCCAGTAACTGCCGCCGGGCGCATCGATCATGACGATGGGAAAAATGACGGCTTTGCCGGTCTGAATGAGCGTCAGCACCTCGAACCCCTCGTCCATCGTCCCAAATCCGCCGGGAAACAGCGCCGCGGCGTGGGCCTCCTTCACAAACATGAGCTTGCGGGTGAAGAAATAGTTGAAGTTGATGAGCTTGGGGTCGCCCTCAATCGTGGCGTTGGCCCCCGCTTCAAACGGCAACTGGATGCGCAAGCCAAAGCTGTTTGCCGCCGTTGCGCCCTCCTGCGCCGCAGCCATGATTCCCGGCCCGGCGCCGGTGATGGACATGAAGTCGCGCCCGGCCATTTTGCGGGCAAATTCCGCTGCCGCCACGTACTCCGGCTCGCCGGGTTTGGTACGCGCCGAGCCAAAAATGGTGACCTTGCGGCGGTGCTGATAGGGCCGAAACACGTTGTTGGCGTAGCGCATTTCCTTCAGCGAGCGGTTGATGAGCTTCATCTCGCCCTCGTCGGACCCGTCGTGGCCCAATTTCAACGCGGTGGTGATCAATTCGCAAATCAGAGCCTCGTTTCCGTTGCAACCCCAGTCGTTGACCAGCCGTTGGATGCGGCGCTCAAAGTTTTGCTCGTCCTTTTCCAGCCGCTCCTCGCGTTCCGGCTGCGCCAGTACGTAACCGCCGGTAAAATCCGCCTCAGCGGTAAAACCGGGCGTGTCGTGAACGATGTGGGGTTTCGGGGCATTGCGGCGATTGCTCATGGATGGATTGACGGGGGGAAATGGTTCGCTGAAATTTCTGAGAATTAGCAAGTTTTCGTTTGAGCCTGCGGCGAATCCGTTTATTCGCCCCTACGACTTCACTTCCCAAATCCGCCCATGTCAATCGTAACCGACGACCTTCGCATCGAGCGCCTGGACCAGCTCATCGCCCCCGCCATCATCATCGACGCAATTCACCTTTCCGATGAAGCCGCCGAATTCGTTACCGAAGGACGCAAACGCACCGAACGCATCCTCAAAGGCCAGGACGACCGCCTGTTGGCCGTCGTCGGCCCCTGCTCCATCCACGATCCCAAAGCCGCCCTGGAATACGCCGGCAAGCTCAAAGACTACGCCGCCACGGTGAAGGATGACCTGGAGGTGGTCATGCGCGTTTACTTCGAAAAACCGCGAACGACCGTCGGCTGGAAGGGATTGATCAACGATCCCGGCCTCGACGGCAGCTTCGACATCAACCGCGGTCTGCATTTGGCCCGAAAACTGCTCGTCGACCTCGCCGATTTCGGCGTTTTGGCTGGAACCGAGTTTCTCGACACCATCAGCCCCCAGTACGTGGCGGATTTGGTCACTTGGGGCGCGATTGGCGCACGCACCACCGAAAGCCAGATTCACCGCGAGTTGGCCTCCGGCCTCTCCATGCCCGTCGGCTTCAAAAACGGGACCGGCGGCAACATCAAAATCGCCGTCGACGCCATAAAATCGGCCCGCAGCTCGCACCATTTTCTCTCCGTGAAAAAGAGCGGCACCACTGCCATCGTCAAAACGCGCGGAAACGACAGTTGCCACGTGATTTTGCGCGGCGGAGCCACAGGACCCAACTTCAACGCCGAAAGCGTCGCCAAAGTGGTCGCCCTGCTGGAGGAAGCCGGCATGCCGCCCTACGTGATGATCGACTGCAGCCACGGCAACAGCGAAAAGGATCACGAAAGGCAACCCGCCGTGGCCGAAGACCTGGCCCGGCGAATTTCCGGCGGAGACCGGAACATCGTGGCCGTCATGGTCGAAAGCCACCTCAAAGCCGGGAATCAATCGCTCAAAGACCCTGCCGACCTGGAATACGGCCTCAGCGTCACCGACGCCTGTGTTGACTGGGAAACGACGGTCCGGATGTTGGACGGCCTGGCCGAAAGCGTCCGCCAGCGCCGCAGTGCGTAGCGGATGGGCGCCGAATTTTCTGGGGGTGCGATTTTTCCAATCCCTACCCACGATCCACGACGATGCGGTCGCCAAAAACGGCGGCGACTTTCAGTTTTTCGCCGCGTTCGATGAATTCCGACTCACTGGTGACATCCAGCATTCGCCCGCCGATGTCGGCCTTGCCCGCGGGATGCAAATCGGTCGCCGCAACGCCGGTTTTGCCCAAAAGCGGGCTCTTGCCGGTGGATTCATCCACCTCCAGGTCCATGGCCGTGCCCGTGGGCAGTGCGCCTTGCAAAATGAGCCGCCGCGCGGGGGTGAACTCCGGCAACACCTTCATCAGCAGCCCGATCGCCACGGCGCTGAGGAAGAGCCCGACCATGACCGTGAGCATGGGAATTTTGACCAGGCCGCCTAACGACGGAGCTGACTCCGCGCCCTTGACGAAGTCTCCAAAATCGACCCGATCGATGAGGGCGAACCCTAACGCGCCCACCATCAGCAACGCGCCAATCATCCCCACGGCCACCGTTCCGCCGCCAAGGATCAAGACCTCCACAATCACCAAAATCAGGCCTAACGCAAACACCACTGCCGTGCCGTAACCGGCCATGTTTCCGGCCATGTAGTTGCCGAAAAAGTAGATGGTAAACGAAAGCACGCTAACCAGCCCGGCGAAGCCAAATCCCGGCGTGTTCAGCTCCATGTAGGCGCCGGCCAGCCCGACGACGATGAAAATCACCGCCCAGCGTTGCACCCACTCCGCAAACGCCTGCAATCCCTTGCCCTCCACCTCCAAAACCTCGCCTTTCAGCCCCTCGGTCTCGATCAGCTCCTCCACGCTACGCACGATGCCCTTGGCCAAGAGCGGCTCGCCATTGAAAACCTGCGTGGCCTGAATCGCGTTCAAATTAAGCACCTCGCCGGGCTCGGCATAGGTCACGCCGTCGATTCTGAAGCCCACCGTGCTCACGAAAGCCTCCGCCAGGTCGGGATTGTGCCCCTTGGCGATCGCCAGGTTACGCGCCGAAGCCCGCGCCTCGGCCTCGATCTTTTTGCTCATGTTCTCGCCCAAATCGCCGCCCGCACCCGTGACCGTGAGGGCGGAACCGATGGTGCTGGTGGGGTACATGTAAATGTGGTCGGTCGCCAGCGCGATGATGGAGCCCGCGCTTTCAGCATGCGGATTGACGAAGGTGTAGGTGGGGAAGGGGAGTTCCTGCAGCGGACGCAGGGTCAGGTCCTTGGTGTGCCAGGCGTAGCCGCCGGGCGTGTTCATGTCGAAAATCAGGGCCCCGGCCTTGTCCTCGCGCGCTTTTTCCACCACGCGTTCCATGAACTTGAAGCGCGCCGTGGACATGAGGTCGTAGGTCCCCACTTTGACCACCAAAATCTTGCCGGCGTAGTTTTCATCCTCGCTTTTGCCGAACAACGGGGGCTGCTTTTCCTCCTCCCCGGCTTCATCGCCGGATTTCGCGGTTTGCCCGGTTTTGCGAGGCTTGATCTTGTTGCGGAAGCCATTGCGCTGCCACTCCGGCACCCCGATTTCCACCACCTCGCCGGTCAACTTTTCCGCGGAAATGACTTCATCGCGCGAATTCGCCACCGCCTTGGCCAAAAGCGGCTTGCCCTCGAAAATTTGCGTCGCTTCCTCCGCCGTCAACGTCAACACCTCGCCTTCTTCGGACAAAACCGCGCCGTCGGCGGATTTTAGCTCAAAATCAGGGTCGATCATGGCCTCGGCCACTTCCGGCTGATGCCCGTTGGCCTTCGCCAGGCTGCGGGCCTGCGCTTTGAGGATGGAGACGGTTTGCCGGTCCTTGGCCGACATCCGGCTTTCGTCCTCGCCGCTGGTTCCCACGCCTTCAGGCGTCGCTCCGCCGATGACGGAGATGGGGCTCATGTAAATCGCGTCGCTGCCCAGCGCCAGCAGCGCTCCCATCCCCAACGCGGAGGACTTTGCGTAGGCGACGAGCGGAACCTCCACGTTCGGCAAATCGCGCAACAGCAGGCTGGCTAACTCCGCGGAATAACCGGCGTTGGTGTTCAGTTCCACCACGATCGCCGCGGCTTCTTCCTCGCTGGCTTCGATCAAAATCTGGCGCAACGAGCGGAGGCGCTCGCCGCTGGTTACGTCCGCGGGATTCACCTGCAAAGCCAGGATTTGCCCCTTCAGAGTCGCCGGTTCGGTGGTGGTGGGCTCATCCTCCGGCGCTTCGGCCTCGGTGGTTTGGCGAGGAGCGGTTTCCTGTAGCCCCAGCCCGGCCAATCCAAACACCATCAAGGCCGCGTAGGCCCAGAATCTGACAAGTCGGCGGTTTTCTGACATGATCCCGCAAATAACCAGCACCTGAACCGGGGTGCAATTGCTTTGGAGTGCGAAATCACGTTCCTGCGGTTCCTAACCGCGATGCACTTGCTTGGCCAGCCTCAGCACGCTTGCCTTGGTCTGCAGCTTGGATGCTTTGAGAAAATCCAGGCAAATCTCGAATCCCAGCTTGGTCTGATTGGGCACGAATTCGATCCCCGCGTTGCAGGCGCCAGCCGCGCCGGTCACATCCGTCACGATCAAAACTTCGCCGCGCACGGCCACCGATTTAAGCATCGGCAAAACACTGCCCCGGGAGGTGAAAATGACTTGGCAGCGGCGCAGATCGTCGGCGTCCATGCCGTCTCGCAGCCGGATAACGCGCACGCTGCGGCCGTGAATTCGCTCGCCGCTCAGCGCCTGAAATGCGCGAAACCAGGTGTCCGAGTCGTAGACGCCGATGAAAAAATAGGGCCGATCCTCCTTCGCCCGTGCCGTCGCCGGCCATTCCACGTATCGGGAGAGCGTCAGCGTTAACGCCGGAAGTAAGCGAGTTTTGCCAACCTCTGCGCAAATTTGCGTGGGAAAGAGCGCCATCGCCAATGCAGCCAGAAAAGGGGACCAAATCCCGTGCTCCGGCTTCCAAGGTTGCTGCAATTGCGGTTTCATGGGGAAAATGGCGCCGAAGTCGTTGGTTAGAATGAAAAACCGATTCCGAATTCCAACATCCAATCGCGCACCAAATGGATGCCGTTCGCGTCCTGCCAAATGGGTTTAGAAGCGCGGAATTCCAGGAATTTGCCGCCGTACGGGCAACTGGGATGCAGCAACCGGGCTGAAATTCCGCTTTCCAAGTAGCCGCCGCCGTAATTCGCCGGATTTCGGTGCAAAGCCGCCCCACTGGGGTTCGGATCCTCCACCGCTTCCTGGAATCCGCCGCGCAAAAAGCCGCCCAGCACCACGTAGGGGCTCACGTTGTAGTGCGCCCAAAGACTCCCGCCGATGGAGTTGCCGAAGCGGTAGCCGTTGTCGTTTTCGCCCGGATGAATCTCCGCTTCCGCCAGCGCGCCCATCTCCAACCGGCCGAATTCGCGGGAAATGGCGATTCCCGGCGAGAGATCCCAGGTTCCCGATCCCAATTGCAGGGAGTAGGGCAAAACCACGCCGTTTCGCTGGGCGTCGATCGTTCCGGTGGGAAATCCCAGGCCCAAATTCAGCGCCAACTGCGTTTGCGGGGTCAGGTAAAAAAAGCGCGATACATTCAGATCGACATCGGAGATTCCATCGACATGAAACGAAAAACTGCTGCCGTCAGCCGCTTCCACATCGCCGCCGACGCGCAGGAACGGCACACCCACGTGAACCATCCATTTTTCATTCGGCCGATAGGCGAAGGTGAAGAGGTTCGATTCCACATCCATCCGGGTCATGAGACGGCCAAACCGGTCCAGCGCCTCGCCCGATGAAACCACGCGCCGGCCTTCCTGGTGGGCCTCGTAGCGGGCGGTGATGAAGTGGTAGCCGATACCGAATTTCGACACTTCCGGCAGCATCCACGGCGTGTCGATCAGCGGATCGGGATCGACGATCGCAACGCGCTCGCTTTGCCGGGCTGAGCCGGTTTCGTTGCCCGGTTTGGCGGTTTCCGGCGGTTCGGGAGCAGAAACCGGAGCGGCAGCGGCGGAACGCGAAGCAACGTCGAACTGGAGCAGTTGTTCCAGGGGAAGATCGACAAGCTCTGAAGTGGCCGGCTGCTGCGCGTGAGCGTTGGACCAAACGAGGAAAAAACCAAGGAAAAAGAGACTGGATCCGGAAAATCTCATCGAACTGGCTGTGGTTGGGGAGGGCGAGGCGGATACAGTAGGCTGGATTTTTCATAATTAAAGCCCGTTTGTTTTCTTGAGATCTCAAATTTCGCCAAAGCCGAAGTTTTTTCCGTAACGCGGTCTCCAATCCGCAAGCCCCAAAAACGGCCAAATTGAGCAACAAAGCGCTTCAAATTATGGAAATTATAAACTACTTTAGCCCGATTACGCCTCTCGCCGCTTTTTGCGACCCATCGACCCTCCAATCGCCAAAGGACGTGGCCCGCGACGATTTTTATGACGCCCCTCAGCCAAAATCTTGCCCGCATCTTCCGGTTCAAGCCCACCCGGCTCCGCAGCCAGCTCGTCTGCTACTGCGTGGCCATCGTGGCCCTGGCGTTGCTGCTTTCCTTCGTGGCTCTCGCCGTTTTCCGATCCGTCGCCGCAAAGCAGAGCATGCGGGCGGATCTGGAACAAATCGCGCAGATCGCCGGGAATGAATCCGCGGCCGCGGTGCAATTCGACGAGCCGCTTTCCGCGCGCGAAATCGTCGATCGCCTCGGCTTGAATCCAAACCTGCGCGAAGTCACCCTGCTTACGCCGGAAAACCTTCCGTTCGCCACTTTCCAGCGAAATCTGAAGCGCCAATCTCAAGCCGCGAAATTCGCGGAGGGCGAGTTCCAATTCTCCAAAAACACGCTGGAAGTGCGCCTGCCCATCGTGGTGGACGAAGTCCCGGCCGGCTCCATCTACGTGAACTCCAGCCTCGCGCCGATGCATCGCGAACTGAGGCAATCGCTCCTCATCGCAGGGCTGATCACCGCCGTTAGCCTGGGATTGGCCGTCTGGTTGTTGTTGGCCGTGCTGGGCAAAAAATTGCGCCCCATCGAGTCGCTCTCCCGCGCCGCCATGGCCGTGGCGGAGGATCAGGATTACTCCCGGCGCGTGGAAACCCGGGCCGGCGCGGAATTGGACGAATTGGCCGCCTCTTTCAACCACATGTTGGGCACCATCGAGTGCCAGCAAACCCGCTTGATTGGCGCCGAGCGCATGGAATCCATCGGTCTCATCGCCAGCGGCGTGGCGCATGATTTGAACAACATCCTGGGCCCCGTGGTGGGGTATCCGGGCCTGATTTTGCAGCAAATGGACGAAGCGGACCCAAATCGCGGACACATCCAAACCATCCAGGAATGCGCCGTCAAGGCGGGAGGCGTTTTGCAGGGCTTGCTCTCCCTGGCGCGGCGCGGAAACTACTCCACGGAGCCGGTTGAAGCCAATCGCGTGCTGGAGCACATGGTGGAATCGCCGGGCTTGCAAACGCGGCTGGCCAAGTATCCCAAAACGCGGCTGAAGACCAATTTCGCCCCGAATTTGCCCCTGGTGCAAGGCGCGGACTCCCAACTCACCCAAGCCACGCTGAACCTCGCGATCAACGCCGTGGAAGCCATGGGCGAGGCCGGCGGCACGCTCACGATTTCTTCCCGCGTTTTCGAACAAAATGCCGATCCATCGTCCAAAATTCCGCCCGGCGCCTACGTGGAAATCAGCATCAGCGACGAGGGCTGCGGCATTCCGCAAGACAAGCTGAAGGAAATCTTCAAACCGTTCGCCAGCAGCAAACCCATGGCCGAAAGCGGCACCGGTCTCGGCTTAGCCGTCGTGGCCAACGTGGTTCACGATCATCAAGGCCACGTGGAGGTCGAAAGCGAGGTCGGCCGCGGTTCCACCTTCCGCATTTTGCTGCCCATTGACGAAAACGCGAAACTCGAGCAACACGAACCCGGTGAAGTTCGCGGCAACGCCGAAAACGTGCTCGTGGTGGACGATTTCGAGCCGCAGCGCGACATGATCGTCAACGTCCTCGGCAATCTGGGTTACCAGGCAACCAGCGCGGCTTCCGGCACCGAGGCGCTGCAAATGTTCCCCAACGGCGACTACGACCTGGTGGTGCTGGACATGAAGATGGAGGAAAATTTCGACGGCCTGGACACTTTTCGCGCCTTGCGGGTGCTGGACCCGACCCTGCCCTGTCTCATCGTCACCGGCGACGCCGATAGCGATCGGGTGAAAGAGGCGATTCGGTTGGGCGCGTTCGATTGCGTGTCCAAGCCGTTTTCCGTGGATCGTTTCAGCCGCCGCGTTTTTGGCGCGCTTCACGAAGAGCGGCGGATAGCGGCGTAGTCGGGCGCCCCCGCCCTTTGACATCGCCCCAACTTCCGTTTCCGTTGCGGCGATGCGCGATTTTTCTCCCATCGCGGCGATCGTCGTCCTAACCGGGATGCTCGCCTTCGATCCATTCGCCTCGCTCCAAGCCGCGGATGCTTCCCTGCCCTTTGCCGGCGAGTGGAAGCGCAACGGGTTGGCGGCGGCGCGCTTCACGATCGAGGGAACCGGCGGACGCAGCAACCCGTTGCGGCGAAAATTGGCCCGGCCGTTCGCGGGCGAGGAGTTGTTCGTGCGATTTCGCCTCCGCTACGACGCACAATCCATCGACGATTCCGAATTTTTCGTCCTTTGGCTGGATGAAGCGGAAGGGGGCGAGTCGGCAACTCACAGCGGCGGTGTGCCGAACCTGGGAATTCACGTGTCCGAGGGCGAAAACCGGTTCATGGCGCGCTATCAGCCGCACGCCGAGCGCTACGGCCCTGTTTTGGCCGGCGATCGCGATTTTTTGCTGCTGGGGCGGCTTTGGAAGTCGGAGCCGGGGGAGGGGACGCCCTTCGATCGGCTGGATTTTTGGGTCGATCCCAAGCCCGGCGCGGAGTTTTCGCCGGATGCCTCGGTTTCGAACGCGAAGGCGATCTCGGCCGTCGGTTGGATCGGCTTTTCGACCGGTGGCAAGACCGAGCCGGGGGATCGCATCGACGTTTGGGACGTGGAGCTGGCGACGACGTGGGAGGGCATCCTCGGCCTGCCGCCAAAAACTCAGCCAAACCCGGATTTACCCCCAAAGTCGGCACCCGCGCCACCAACGGTCGCCTTTGCGGAGGATGTGTTCCCGATCCTGAAATCACGCTGTTTCAAGTGCCACCAAGGCGACGATGCCAAGGACGGAATTCGGCTGGACGTCTGGGATGAGGTGCTGAACCGGATCGCGCCGCGCGATGCCTCGGCCAGCCGATTGTTCGAGCTGGTGGCGAACGCGGAAATGCCGCCCGAGGGCAAGGGCGAGCCGCTCGACGCGCGCGAAATCGCGGTGTTTCGCGCGTGGATCGACGAGGGCCTGGCTTGGGACGAAAACCTGCTCCCGACGCCTAAGCCGGTCTCGGATCACTGGGCGTTTCGGCCGATTTCGCGCCCGGCCGTTCCCGAAATTCGCGACGAAACCCGGGTTCGCACGCCGGTGGATGCGTTTGTCGCGCGGCGGCACCAGGAGTTGGGTTTGGAACCCGCTCCGCCCGCGGAGGAGCCCATTTTGCGGCGCCGCCTAACGCTGGACCTCACCGGCCTGCCGCCGGTTTCTGCAAAAACGAAGCCGGACGCCGCGTTCGTCGATGATTTGCTCGAAAATCCGGCCTACGGCGAGCGCTGGGGCCGGCATTGGCTGGATTTGGCGCGTTGGGCGGAAAGCAACGGTCACCAGCATAACCGCGAACGTAAGCACGCCTGGCGCTACCGCGACTACGTCATCGCCGCCTTCAACGCGGACAAGCCGTTCGACCAATTTATCCGCGAGCAAATCGCTGGCGATGAGATGGAGCCCGCGAGCGATGAGGCAATCGTGGCGACCGGGTTTTTGGCCGCGGCGCGCTACAGCGGCAACGAGCTGGACAAGGACATCCAACGCAACGACATCCTAACCGACGTGGTGAACACAACCGCGCAGACGTTCCTGGGTTTGACCCTGGAATGCGCCCAGTGCCACACCCACAAATTCGATCCGGTGTCGATCCGCGACTTCTACCGGATGCAGGCGTTTTTCGCCAACGCGCAGCCGGCGAACGTGGTTTTGGCCGGCCAGGGCGCGGGGGAGGCGAAGAGCTGGATCGACGAGCGTTGGCAGATTTTTGAGACCGTCCGGGCGCGGCTGGTTAACGTGAAACGTAAGCAGGGAAACCCGGAGCCGATCTTGGTGATTCCCAAGTCCGTCGTTAGCGGGATGAACCGGCAGGAAAAGGCGCGGTTTGCCGAATTGGAGCAAAAAATCGCTGCGTTGCCGCAAAGTTGGAGCTTCGTTTCGCCGGTTGACGGGCGAAGCGTCGCGCCGCACGAGATGCGTTGGCCATTGCCGCGCGATCCCGCGATTTTGGCGGCACAACGCACGTTTTTGCTCGTGCGTGGCGACGTGAAATCGCGCGGACCGGAGGTTTCGCCAGGTTGGCCGGCGATTTTTGGGCCCAGCCAGGTTTCCGGCGAAAAATCGCGCACGGCGCTGGCAAACTGGCTAACGAACCCGGCTAACCCGCTAACCGCGCGAGTTTGGGTCAACCGCATCTGGCAGTGGCACTTCGGGCGCGGTTTGGTGGCGACGAGCGGCGATTTTGGCCTGCAAGGCGCGAAGCCGACTCACCCGGATTTGCTCGATTTTTTGGCGAGCGAACTGATCGCCAGCGGCTGGAGAACCAAGTACATCCACCGGCTCATCCTCAATTCCGCCACCTATCGGCAGTCGAGCCGATTTTCGGCCAAAAACGCGGAAATCGACCCGGAAAACGCCGCGTTGTGGCGCTGGACGCCGCGGCGGCTCGAAGCCGAGGCCGTGCGCGACTGTATCCTGGCTGTTTCCGGTCAATTGAACCGCGAAAACGGCGGTCCCAGCTTGCCGGTTAGCTCCAAGCGGCGCAGCGTTTACCTCAAACAGCAGCGCGACCGGCTGCCGGAGCAGCAGCGGCTTTTCGACGGCCCCGGCGGCATCGTGAGCTGCTCGATGCGGCGCGTCTCCACCACCGCGCTGCAGCCGCTTTGGTTGCTTAACAGCCAGGTTAGCCAGGATGCGGCGAAAAACCTGGCAAAACGCGCCGGCAACGTGGAACGCGCCGTCAACCTGGCGTTTGGCCGCGATGCCAAGCCGGACGAGATGGCCGCGTTGACCCGCCTAACCAACGAATTCGGCCTGGAAAGCGCTTGCCTGGCCCTTCTCAACTCCAGCGAGTTTCTCTACCTGCCATGACCTTAAAAAATCGATCGCGACGTCATTTTTTGCTCCAATCCGGCCTCGGGGCGGGCCCAATCGCCCTGCAATCGCTCCTGGCGGGCGAATCCGGGTTTTCGGCGCAAAATCGCCACCGGCCGGGAAGCGCGCGCAGCGTGATTTTTCTGTTCATGTCAGGCGGACCGAGCCAGGTGGATACCTTCGATCCTAAGCCGCAACTCGCCAAGCTCGCCGGCCGCGACGTCCCGGAGTCGCTGGCCAAAAATGTGCCGAAAATCAAACGTGCCGGGCTCAAGAATCTCATGGCCTCGCCCTGGGAATTTGAGCCGCGCGGGGAATGCGGGATGCCAATTTCCACGCTCCTGCCGGAGACCGCGAAATTGGCCGACGATTTGTGCGTGATTCGCAGCATGAGCCACCGCAACCCCGTTCACGGCCCCGGCGAATGCGTTGCGCTGACCGGCAGCGGCCTGGGGAACCGGCCCAGTCTCGGCGCTTGGACGATTTACGGGCTGGGCAACGAAACGCGCAATTTGCCGGCGTTTGTCGCCATGAACCTGCACTCCGACGGGATGCAACATCCGCAAGCCGCGGGCTGGGGCGCCGCTTTTTTGCCATCCACGTTTCAAGGCACAGTTGTCGATCCCGCAGCCGGAATTCGCCACGTCGCCATGCCCAAGGGCGTAAGCCGCGAGCGCCGTTTGCGGGAACTGAAGACCATCGCGCAGCTCAACCGCGGGTTTCTCGATTCCGTCCAGGTTCACAGCGAATTGGAGGCGCGGATTCGCAGCTACGAGGTCGCTTTTCGCATGCAAAGCGCTGCGCCGGAGTTGTTCGAGTTGGGCTCGGAATCTGCGGAAACCCGTCAGCTCTACGGCCTGGAAACGGAGGCGACGAAGACGGTCGGGCGCGGTTGCCTGCTGGCGCGGCGCATGGTGGAGCGAGGCGTGCGCTTCGTGCAGATTCGCGTGGGCGGTTGGGACGCGCACGGCAACATCAAGGGCAATCACGAACGCATGGCCGCGCGCACGGACCGGCCAATCGCCGCGTTGTTGCGGGATTTGAAGCGGCGCGGTCTGTTGGAGAGCACGCTGGTCGTTTGGGGCGGTGAATTCGGCCGTACGCCGACGATGGAAGGCCGCGCGCGGGGCCGGGATCACTCGCCGGCGGCTTACAGTGTTTGGTTAGCCGGCGGCGGCGTGCGCGGCGGCCAAATCATCGGCAAAACGGACCCAATCGGCTACACCGTGACCGAGCGCCCCGTCAAACCGCAAGAGCTTCACGCCACCATTTTGCACGCGTTAGGGTTGGATTCGGAGCGCCTGGTCTTCGATCACCACGGGCTGCGAGAGAACCCGCTGGGAGTCAGTGGCGGCGCACCGGTTTTGGAGGTTTTTGGATGACGAACGCGCCTCGATCTCAAACCTAACATTCCCAAAAAAATGAAGTGGCAGAACTCCCTTTTTCCCTTCGCGGCGATCCTGTTTTTCAGTGTTGCGCTCTATTTTCTGTGGTTCGTGTTTAGCAGCCACAATCAGGCGGTGGAGTGGGGCATTCGCGGTGTCGGCACGCTCGTCGCGGTGTTGGCGTTGCGGGCGATTTTGCGAGGATTCATCGCCGAAAATCGGGCCAGGCTGCAAATGGTTCGCGAAGGCGGCAATCCCGAGAATCCGAACGACGAAATCGGCGCGCGCATCTGTCAACCGGGCGAAAAAATCGCCGGCACGGCCCTCCTAACCGCCAACCTGGCCTCTTTTCGGGCGCGCCGGGTTGCCCTGGAGTTGGTGGGATTGCGCCACGAGCGAACCACCACTCGGGGACCCGATGGGCGCATGAGCACGCAGCACATGGTGGTCGAGGAAACCGTGGCCGGGCGGCAGGAATTGGCGGAGAACCTAGCGATTCCAACCAATGCGCCGGTTTCGCTCCCGTTCTCGTTGACGTTGGCCGGCAGAGACTTCGATGCCGCGTGGAAAGAGGGGAAATTCGGCTGGTACGTGCGTTTGGAAGTCGAATGGCGCGGGCCAAAGCTGCGAAAGCAGTCGCAGTTGGTGTTTGAGGGTTAAGGACGCAAAAGTTCGCGCCAAATGGACCTTGCAGACCTCAACGAATTCTTCAAAAACTCCGCCACGATTGGGCTGCTGAGGTCGCCGCATGCGCCGTTCGTCCTGGATTTTTTCGATCGCGCTTTCAAGCGGACTGACGAGATCGCCATTTCGCACGAGCAATTGCTCACCGGGTTGATCGAATACCAGGAAGAAGTGCGCGAATCCTATCTGGGAGTGCTGGAACAAGAAGCGGCGTTTTACTTGAACGAATGGTGTAGCAAGGAAAAGCGCTACCTGCACCGGTTTTATCAGGAGGGTGAGCAGCCGCACTACCAGCTGATGCCGGCGGCGGAAACCGCCCTGCGTTTCGTCCAGGAAACGCTGGACCGCCAGGCCCAGGTCGCCGGCACCGAAAGCCGCATCCGCACCATCATCGACAAGCTGCGCGAAATCTCGACCTACGCGAGCGGCGACGTGGAGAAGCGGCTCGAATCGCTCGCGGCCGAGCGCGACCGGATTCAGGCGGAGATCGACGAGCTGACGTTATCCGGCGTGGCAAAACCGCGGCACGACGCCCGGATTCGGGAGGATTTTCACTTCGCCATTGACCTGTTGCGCTGGGTTTTGAGCGATTTTCGACAGGTGGAGGAGGATTTCCGCAAAATCACCCAGAGCGTGCAGCAACAGCACCGTGCCGGGGAAGCGAACAAAGGCGGGTTGCTCGGTTTCGTGCTGGACGCGGAGGACGAGTTGAAGGAATCCGATGCGGGCGTGAGTTTCTACGAATTCCGCAACCAATTCTTCAATCCGCAGCATCAGGATCACGTGCGCGAGTTGATCGCGGAAGTTCGGCGAATTGCGGCGCTCGGCGAAAACGAACGCGGCCGCGAGGCCCTTCGCCAGATGATGCCGGCGCTGACCGCTCAGGCCAACCAGGTGATGAAAACCGTGCAGCGGCTCTCCGGGACGATTCGGCGGTTTCTCGATACCCAAATTGCTTCGGAACGCCGAAAACTGGCCGAAATCCTGGGCGAAGTGCAGCGCCTCGTCGTGCAATGCGCGGAAAATCCGCCCGGCGACGATTTTGCGCTCGAAGTCGAGATCAAGCCGGAAATCTACAGCCCGGCGACGCGCGAACTCTGGGCCCCGCCCGCGGCAATCGACCCGCTGAAGCTGCGCGCCGCCAAAATTTCGCACGAAGACGCCGACCGCGAATTCGACCTCTTCGTCAAAATGCGGCGACTGGATTGGACCAACATGCGCTCCCGGATTCGCCAGCTCACGATTCGCGACGAGGCTGTTTCGTTACCCCGCTTGTTGGAGGAAAATCCGCCCAAATCCGGCGCCGTTGAGATTCTTGCCTACGTCCAGATCGCCCGCGACGACGGCCACATCGTCAAGCCGGACGAAACCGACGAAATCGAGCTTCCGCCCGGCGAAGAATTTCGCGGCAAACGGATTTTGACAGTGCCACGCATCGTTTTCCGCAAAACAACGACCGATTCTCCCGAGCCATGACAGAATTCCCCGAATTTCACGATTCCAACTTCGCCGCGGTCTGCCTGATGCAACGCGGCGTGGTCTATTCCGACGAATCGCCCGCCTGGGACCTAACGATGACGAACCGGACGCGATTGGAGGAGCTGTTCGCCCATTTTGGCCTGCGGCTCGTCGTTGCCGAGGACGATGGTTACGCCTACGTCCGCCAGCTCGACCTGGAGCAGGAAGAAGGCGGCGAGGGCTACGAAAACCTCCCCCGCCTCATGCGGACCGTGCGCATGAACTACGAGCAAACCCTGATTTGCATTCTGATGCGAGACGAAATTCGGCGATTCGAGGAAGAGGAGTTGCATTCGACAAAATGCGTCGTGACTGAGGAAAACCTCTTCTCCGCCTTCCTGGGTTTCCACGGCTCCGTCGGCGACGAAAAGCGGCTCAAAACCAAATTCAACGCCGCGCTCAAGAAGGTCTGCGACTACGGCTTCGCCAAAAAACTGGGTCAGGATCCCCCGGCTTACCACGTGCGGCCAATTCTGAAAGCGCGCTTTGGGCTGGATGAATTGAGTGAGGTTCGCGCGAAGTTGGAAGCTCACTTGGCATCCTGAATCAGCGCTTTATTTCGCGGAATCTCGTTGAATCCGGCTAGATTCCGCGAATTAGCGCCCAAATTGCACGGAAACATTTCGCTGACTCTGCTGTATTGCCTCCACGGGACAACTCTCCTGCGCCTCTTCGGCATCGGCGATCTCCTCTTTGGTGACCGGCTGGCGGTAAACAATGCTTTGGGCCCCATCGTTGGAGGGCGCGAAACTGGCCGGTGCAACTTCGAAGCAGAGATCGCAGATGATGCACGTTTCGTCGACGAAGAAACGGCCGGGGACGTTTTCGGGATGAAGTTCGGTGAATTCAGTCATGCGCCGAGCTTCGTTGCCCGAAATTCATGTTCCCATTGCAAAAAATGGCCTTATTTTTGCGAAAATAACATGAATAAGCCCCTGTTCGATCTCCGCGAACTGCGTCTCTTCGCCACCGTCGCCGAATCCGGCAGCTTCACGGAAGCAGCTCGCCTTCTCGGGATGAGCCAAAGTGCCCTGACCCGGCAAATTCAGGCGCTGGAGGGAAAACTGGCGCAGCAACTCCTCAGCCGGACGACACGCTCGGTTCGATTGCCCCCAGCGGGCGAGTTCTGGTTGGAGCGCTCGCGCCAACTGCTCGGCCAAGCCGAAGCGGCGTGGGAAGCCTTCGCCGAGCGTTACGAGAAAAGCGCGCCGACCGTTCGCGTCGGTGTTTGCCGAACTGTGGGACTCGCCCATCTGCCCGGCTTCTTTCACGCCTTCCGCCGGAAACACCCCAACTGCCAAATCCGTCTGGAGCAGGGCCGGGAAGGGGAATTGATCGCCGAATTGGACGCTTGTTCGCTGGATGTGGCGATTGTGACCCAACCACTCTCGCTGCCACCGGGAATCGAGATCACCCACGGGTTCGAAGACGTCTTCGCCCTCATCGCGCCGGCGTCCGAAGAGAACCCGGACCTGTCGCGGCTCGACGAATGGCCCATGATCCGAATCGACTCCCAATGCACGACCGGCAAACTCGTTTCCGCCTGGTTGGCGAAGCGTCAGGTCGTGGCTCAGGCGATGATGGAATTCGACAACTTCGACCTCATCATCAACTCCGTGGCTTTGGGGCTTGGTTGCGCGCTCGTTCCGCGCCGCTCCCTGGCGATTTACGCGCGAAATCGCAAAATCCGCCGCTTCCCGCTAACTGGCCCGCCTACCCGCCGTCTGTGCGCACTGGCGCGAGCCGAAACCAACCGCCCGCAAATCATCCAGGCATTCATCGACGCGATTCTGTTTTGAATCGCCATGACGCACAGGCACCGCTAGTTTTAGCCAAGATTGTACCGGTCGGCGTCCGTTCTTAATTGCCCGCCGACGACTACTCCGACCCGGCGCCGGCCACCACCTTCCTCACATTCCGGGGATAAATTCGTCCGTCCCGTAGGGACAGATTATGTTAGCCGGGGCGCTTTAGCCCCCGGGATCGCACGCAAAAAACGCCTCGTCGCGTCAGCGAGCGATTATTCAGGCACGACGTCGTCTCAGCATAAACGGTCGCTACGCTACGTAATTTAATGCCCGCGCCTCTACCTTCTACCGTGGGTTGAAACCGGCTAACATGCATTGTGGCTACGCGACATCTCGAATTTATCCCCGGAATGTGAGTTAATTTGTTTCGCGGAATCTGCTGAATCTTGACGAGATTCCGCGAATTAACGCTCAAAAAGCACGGAAGCCTCAATTTCATGCGTCACCACCTCCCGCGAATGCGCGTTTTGCTTCACCCCTTCCACGGTCACCAACGTGGGAAACAGCGTCTTGCGCGATTTCGTCACCTCGCGGAAAACGCGTTGCTTGCGGCGTAACTCCTCGGCGTAAGCCTTGGAAACGGTAAACGGGCCATCGTAGAATTTCATCTCGCAGAGGTTGATGCAGTTATCCTGGCGATCGACGAGAAGGTCGATCTGGGCGCCTTTTTCGCCATCTTTCGGTTTGGGCCGATAGAGCCAGGAAGCTTCCTCGGTTCGGACGCCGGAGATTCCGAGCGCTTTTTTCAACTGCGGGATGTGTTTCAGGCAAAGCGTCTCAAACGCGAAACCGGTCCAGGATTTCCAAGATTGGCCGGTTTGCATCGTGAGCCAATCGCCGGGTTTTAGCGGAATCCCGCGTCGTTTTCGGATCCAGGTCAGGTAGAACATCGAGTATTCGTCGGCCAGGAAGTAGAGCGCGTCTTTCTTGACCTTGCCGAAGGGATGCGAGCGCATCAGAAAGCCGGACTCCTCCAACTCCTCGAGTGTATCGGAGAAAAATCCGTTGTCGGACACGCCGAGCGCTTCGATCAAATCCAGCCGCGTCAACCCGCTGCGTTTTTTGGCCAGCGCTTCGACGATCGCGATGTGGTGCCCGGAAGGTGAAAACAGCGAGTGGTAGAGCTTGTTGAATTCGTCCCAAAGTAGGCCGTTTCGGGTGAAGCAGATCGATTCCACGTTTTGCGCCGCGGACAAACCGGGCTCGATTTCGCGAAGGTAAAGCGGCACCCCGCCCATCGTCATGTAAATCTGGATGAGTTGGCGGTTGTCCAGGTTTACGCCGCGTTCCTCGGCCAGGAATTCCGCGGTCTCGCCCAGAGAAAACGGGAGCAGCCGAATGGTGCGGGTGACGCGATTGTGCAAGCCGCCGCGGTCGTGAATCACCTTCTTGATCATCCAGGCCGCCGCCGAGCCGCAGATCACCACGATGAGGTGGCGCTGGTTCGCGGCCCAACTGTTCCAGAAGTGATCCAGCGCGGGCAGGAAGCGCGAACGCTTCGACGCCAGCCACGGCAATTCATCGAAGAAAACAACGATTTTCCGCGTTTTGGGGAACGTTTTGAGGTAGTTGATGAGAATTTGGAAAGCGTCTTGCCAGGACTCGGGCGGTGTGTTGATTTGGCTGCTGCCTTGGGCTTGAGCGAGGGCGAAACCGAAGTTTTTGAGCTGCTCTTTGAGAGGCGCCTCGTGCATGCCGGTGAGTTGGAAGACCATTTCTTCCTCGAAGAAGTGTTTGATGAGATAGGTCTTCCCAATCCGCCGCCGTCCGTGCACGGCGAGCAACTCCGCGTTTTTGGACTTGAGCAGTTTTTGGAGGAGCTCCCGGGGTTGGTGGCGGCCTCGGATGTCGGTGCGCATGGTTTTATTTCGCGGAATGTTGTTCGAAATTAAGAGATTCCGCGAATTAAAGCAAGGGAGAGTGCATGCGAATATTTCGCGGAAACTCCAAAAAACGTCAGGATTCCGTGAAATAGAGACGATAACGCGCGTTTGTCTGATCGAATCGTATCGCTTCCCCGACAGATTTCCAGGGCCGAGGCGAAGTTCGTCGATGCATTCGTGGCTCCAGGTCGATTTCGGCTTTATCTCGCGGAATCATGCAAATTGATTGAAATTCCGCGAAATAGAGACGATAACGGGCGTTTTCGGATCGAGTCGCATCGTTTCCGCGATGAATTTCCGCAGCCGACGCGAAGTTTGTTGAGCATTCGTGACTCAGGCCAATTTCAGCTTTATCTCGCGGAATCTCGCAAGCCGATTAAAAATTCCGCGAATAAAGACGAGAACGCGCGTTTATCCGATCGAGTCGCCTTGTTACCGCGATAAGATTTCCGAGGCCGAGGTGAAGTTGGTCGATGCATTCGCGGCCCAGGTCGTTTCCGCTTTATCTCGCGGAATCATGCAAATTGATCGAAATTCCGCGAAATAGAGACGATAATGTGCGTTTGTTGGATCGAATCGTTTCGTTTCCGTGATGAATTTCCGAGCCGAGACGAAGCTCCTCGATGCGTGCGCGGTTCGGGTGGATTTCAGCTTTACCTCGCGGAATCTTGCAAAATGATTAATGGTTCCGCGAAATAAAAACGAAAATGCGCGTTATCCGGATCGAGTCGATAGTTTCCGCGATAAATTTCGGAAGCCGAGGCGAAGTTCGTCGAGTATTCGCGGCTCAGGCCGATTTCCGCTTTATTTCGCGGAATCTTTAATCAATTTACAAGATTCCGTGATATAAAGACGATAATGCGCGTTAGCCAGTCGAGGCGCATCGTTTCCGCGACAAATTTCCGCGTCCGACGCGAAGTTCGGTGAGCATTCGTGACCCAGGCCAATTTCAACTTTATCTCGCGGAATCCCCGAAACTTTTAAGAGATTCCGCGAATTAGCTACCTATTTTTCTCGCGATTTGATTCGAATCCAGCTTGATCCTTCGTTTTATCTCGCGGAATCTCGCGGATTTTGAGAGATTCCGCGAGATAAAGGCGATTCGTACAGGCGGCGTCCCGCTACGTGCAGGCGTCCGCTTGGCATTGCCCAAAGTTGAATCGGCAGACACCGCTTCCCGTTTAGGCAAAATACCGCCTCAAATGACCACAAAGAAAATGGCAGGTTCCCCAAAATCTTCGCCCTTGCCCAAATCGCCAAATTCGCCAAGTTCCCACCCTAGCAGATGCACGACTTGTTCCAGCCGCCGACGCTGCCCGGGTATCGCCTCCACAAGCTGGAGGTGATGAATTGGGGCACGTTTGATTCGACCGACGGCACGATCCACAAAATCGAGCCGACGGGGAAGACGTCGCTGCTCATCGGGCTGAACGGTTCGGGGAAATCGACGCTGGTGGATGCGCTGCTGACGTTGCTGGTCCCGGCGCAAATCCGGCGTTACAACGAGGCGGCGGGATCGACGGGAAAACGCGGGGCGCGGACGCCGGAGTCGTATTTTCTGGGCGCTTACGATCATGGGAGTCAGGAAGCCGAAAACACGGCGAAAACGCTCTATTTGCGTCCCGACGGGCGACATTCGAGCGTGCTTTTGGCCTATTTTCGCAACGAAGACCTGGATCAAGGCGTCACCATCGCCCAGTTTTTCTACCTCAACGCAAACCGGAAGACGGAGAAGATTTTTTGCTTCGCGCAAGGCGAACGGAGCATCGCGGGCGACTTTGGCGGGCTTCAGGCGATCGACAAGGTGCGCAAGCAGCTCAAAGCGCGCGGGTTCAAGGTCACCGGCACATTCAAGGAGTATCAGGGTTGGCTGAGCCGGGCGGCGAAGATGCGCAGCCGGGCGATGGACGTGTTCAACCAGACGGTCTCGGTCAAGGACATCCGCAGCCTGAACGACTTCATTCGCAGCCACATGTTGGAGCCGCCGCGTTGGCGCGATGGGCGCATCCAAGAGGTACTGACCCATTTCGACAAGCTGAGCGGCGCCCACGATTTGGTGGTAAAGGCGCGAAAACAACTCAAGGCACTGGAGCCGGTGGCGCAATTCGGCGAGCAGTACTTGGAGTTGCGGGAAAACCTGAACGAACGCGAGATGTTGCTGCAGGCGAGCGATTTGTTCTTCCGGAATCAGGTCGTGGAGGTGCTGACGGAGAAGCGCGAGAACTGGGAAGAAGAGTTGGCCGGGGCGAACAACCGGCTCGTCATCCTGCGCCGTCAAAAAGGCGACGCTGAGGAGCAAATTCGCAAATTGCGCAACGACATCGAAAACGCGGGTGGCGCGCGGTTGCGCGAATTGCCGGGTTTGATCGAAAAACACAGCATCGCGCTGGAATCGCGGAAACGCGAGGAAGGCCGCTATTTTGCGGCCTTGCGCCAGGCGGAAATCGACCGGCGTGTTGAAGGTGAAGAGGCATTCGTCGCGATGCGTCAGGAGTTGACCGAGCAGGTGCGCGTCTTGGCTGCGGGTGCGGACAAAGCCGCGGACGATCGAGCTACCAAAGCCAGGGATCGCAAGGATTTGGAGGCTGAGAACGAAGAGTTAGCCCGCGAAATCGCCTCGCTCCAAGCGCGGCCTTACAATCTGCCGGGTTTCGCGGTCGAACTGCGCGAATCGCTCTGCCAGAACCTCCACATCGAGCCCGCACGCCTGCCGTTCGTCGCCGAATTGATCGCGGTGAAGCCCGAGCAGCGCGAATGGGAAAGCGCGGTGGAAATGGTGCTGCGGAATTTCGGGCTTAGCATGCTGGTTCCCGCCGATCAGTATCGCGCCGTGAGCCGATACGTGAACCAGACCCGGCTTCGCGACGAACGCGGCCGCGGCCAGAAGCTGGTTTATCACCGCATTGGCGAGGAAAGCAGTTGGGAGCTGGCGAAGAAGGATCCGTCGGTGCGATCGGTCTGGCACAAGCTGGATTTCAAGGAGGATCATCCGCTGGTGAGCTGGGTTCAGTCGGAAATCGCGCGCCGGTTTGACATTCTGTGCTGTGAAACGCTGGAGGACTTCCAAAACGCCCAGCCGCCGGCCCTAACCGCGCAACGTCAGCTCAAGTTCAAGGGCGACCGGCACGAAAAAGACGACCGGTCAAAAGTCGCCGATCCGCGGAATTACGTGCTCGGCTGGGACAACCAAGCCAAGCTCAATCTCCTGCGACAGGACTACAAGGATCGCGCCAATCAACTGGCCGAGCTTAGCACCGTGATTAGCCGGATCGGCGAAAAAGAGCGGCAATTGCGCACCCGGTATCACGGCGTGAGTGACGCGCTCAAGGTGGAGGCGTTCGCGGATATCGACACCGCCAAGGACGAAGCTGCGATCGCGGCGTTGACCGAGGAAAAGGAGCGGCTGGAAAAGTCGGATGACGTCGTTTCCTCGCTCAAAGAGCAGCTCGCTCTGGCCAAGGAGACCAAGGTGAAGCACGAGACGGAGGAGGTGGAAAAGATCAAGCAGGTTAGCACGCTGGAAAACAAAATCGAAGACGCCTCCCGCCACATACAGCGCGCGGAAACCCAAATCCTGGCCGCAAAGGAGGACGGAAGCTTTGCCGAGGCCGAACCGCATTTTGAGGCGCTGCAGCTTCAACTGCGGGAGAGCGGCAAATTCCCGTTCGACGAATTCACCGTGTTAACCAGCGAGGTGGGATACCAAAAGCAGGCCAACGCGGAAATTTCCCAACTGCGCCACGACATCGAGCCGATCGAGCAAAAGGTGAACGCGGCGATGAATCATTTCCTGCGCGATTTCCCCGATTTCGAGACCGAACTCCAGGCCGCGTCCACTTTTGTGGACGATTTCCTCCAGGTTCGCGAGCGCTTGCAGGAGGAAGACCTTCCGCGCTACGAAAAACGCTTCCGTGACTATTTCACCGAGAACGTCGTCGCCGAGATCGGCCATTTCGACACCCAGCTCCGCAACGAAGCGAGCGAGATCGCCGACCGGATCGAGCATCTGAATCAGTATCTCGGCCAAATTCCTTACGGCACAAATCCTGACACGGTTCTAAAATTGCTGCCGCGCGATACCCGCGATGCTGAGATCGTCGACTTCCGGGCTCAGCTTCGCGGTTACCTCAGCAACACCTACGAAGGCACGCCCGAAGCCTTTGAAGCCGCTTTCGAGCGCACCGAGAAGATGATCGCCCGGCTGCGCGACGAACCGCGTTGGCGCGAAAAAGTCACCGACGTGCGGCGTTGGTACGATTTCGCCGTTCGCGTTTTCGATCCCGAAACGGACGACGAGCACGGCTACTACACCGACAGCCAGGGCCAATCCGGCGGCGAAAAAGCCAAGCTCGCCTTCACCATTCTCGTCGCTGCGGTGGTCTATCAGTTCGACATCGATCCGGACGCCTCCAGCAGCGGCCGGTTCCACTTCGTCGTGGTGGACGAGATGTTTTCCAAGGTCGATGACCGCTACGCGACCTACGCGATGCAGCTTTTCGAAAAATTCGGCCTCCAGCTCCTCATCGTCGCGCCGTTCGACGCGAAAGCGAAAGTGACCGAGCCATTCGTGGAGCAATACCTGCTGGTGACGAAGAGGGAGAACCGCTCGCAAGTCATCACGATGACGGCGAAGCAGTTTCGGGAGCGAGAGGCGTTGGTGCAGGCATGATCACCCCGGACGAGATTCGTGCCAAAGCCGAGCGGTTTTACCGCGCTAGAGTCATCAAACGGCAGGCGGAATTTCCCTGGGTCGTGCGCGGGCGAAAGACGTTTGCTGAGGATGAGCCGCTTTCGCGCCGAATCGAAATTTTGGACGAATTGCGCCGGGAGGCAAAGTCGCAAAACCCGCACGGTTACACGATCGAGTGGAAGGCGCGGCGCGTCGATGGAGGGAACCAGATGCCGAGCCGGATTGCCTTCGAAACGCGGGAGGATTTGCTGAGCTGGCTTGGGAAGACCGAGGAATTTGATCGGCTCCAGCAGCGCTCCAGCCAACTCGCCCGCGAATTTCCGGAACTCGCGGATTGGGTCGCCGAAAACCCGCGCAAGGTCATCCAATCCGAGCCGCGTTGGGAAGGTCTGATCGAGGTTCTCCGCTATTTTCGCCAAAACCGGCCCACAGGGCTCTTCGCGCGCGAATTGCCGCTTTCGGTCGACACCAAGTTCATCGAAAATCATCGCACCGAGCTAACGCCGTTACTCGACCTGGTGTTGGGCGACGACGTCATCGATCCGGACGAAACCGAGTTCAATCGCCGGTTCGGCCTTTCGTGGGTCGAGCCCGCGATTCGGATGCGATTTCTCGATCCCGCCTTGCAGGCCGCTTGCGGCCAGGAATACGCGGAATTCTCTCTCCCGCTTCTCACCTTGGCGAGCCGCAATTGGCCGGTAACGCGCGTGCTCGTCGTCGAAAACCTGACCAGCCTCCAGGTTTTGCCGCAAATCCCGGGAACGCTCGGTTTGATGGGCCACGGCAAGCGGATTCCCAATTTCCGCTACCTCAAGTGGCTCGAAACCTGCGAAATCCGCTACTGGGGCGACATCGATGTGCAGGGGTTCGAGATTCTATCCAGCTTGCGCGAGATTTTCCCCCAAACGGTGAGTGTTTTCATGGATGGAGCCACCGTCGCCCGGGTACCAGACCGGTTCAAACGAACCGGCAAACCGTCGAATTGGCGCAAGGAGTTGCAGCTAACGCCCGAGGAGCGCGTTGCTTACGATTGGGCGCGGGAGGGGTGGCGGCGCATCGAGCAGGAACAGTTGCCGCGGGAATGGATGGCGGCCTTGACAAATGTGTGACTGACGAGCGGCGCGCTGTGACCAGATGGCGATGGCGGCAAAGTTATTCTGGGCCTCATCAATTTTTTCCCTTATTTCCGTCGCGTAGCGACAATGTATGGTAGCCGTGGGTTTTAACCCACGGATGCTCGGAGGAAAACGGATGCGTCGCGTAGCGACTGCTTAGGATTTCGGTTAACTCAGCTTAACCGGTCGCTACGCGACGGGGCAATCTTACGACATGCCATCCGTGGGTTAAAACCCACGGCTACCATACATTGTCGCTACGCGACGGGATCAACGAATAGTTTCGACAAGCCCAAGGAAGAGGAGGAAAAATTGATGACGCCCAGAATACGCGCTTCAATCGAAATTCCGGAAACGGGCAAATTCGCGAAATCAGGCCGAGTGCAGACGCTACGGTTAGGAGCGATAGTCCGCGTTTTCAGTGATGTACTCGTGGGTGCGGTCGCTACCCCAGACGGCCGCGGCTTCGGCGCCAAAACCGAGCCCGACGTCAATTTCGACGAGGCGCTCGTGCGGCGGCCAGGTGACCGGCGGGTGGAATATTCCGTGCTCGTCCGGCGGTTGCGTCGCGTAAAGTTGGGCAGCTTCCAGGTAACCGGTAAGCTCGTCTTCGAGCGCCTGATTCACGATGCATGCGCCGCCGGTGAGGACGGTTTTTCCGCCGATGCAGATCTCGCACCTGCGAAAATCGTAGCCGGGACAGACCGAATCCAGGTCTTTGCCCAGCGCCATGAGAACCCGGCCGATGTTGGGGTCGTTGCCGCAAATGGCCGTTTGCACCAGGGGCGAGTTCGCGACGTTTTTGGCCAAAACGTGAGCGGCATCCCGCGTCGGCGCGCCATTTACGGTCACTTGAACGACGTGCCGGACGCCCTCGCCGTTGCGAACCACGTCCAGGGCTAAATCCCGGCAAACAACGTCCAACGCCGCTGAAAACGCGCCTTCATCCACCGGACCGGCCTTTCCGCTGGCCACGCAAGCGGCCAGATCGGAGGTGCTTTGGTCGCTGTCAATGGTGATGCGGTTGAAGCTGGAGGCGACGGCCTGGCGGAAGATTTCGTCGAGACGCGCCCGGCTAATTTTTGCATCGGTTAGGATGTAGACGAGCATCGTCGCCAGGTTCGGCTCGATCATCCCCGCTCCTTTGGCAATCCCGACGATTCGCGCGTTTCCAACGGTTTGGGCGCGAATTTTCGGGTAAAGATCGGTGGTCATGATGCCCTCAGCAGCAGGGTAGGCGGTTTTAGGCTGCAAATCGCCAACCGCGCCTGGCAGATGCCCTAACATTGCGTCAACAGGCAGTTTCCAGCCGATTACCCCGGTTGAGGCCGGGAGAATTTCCAATGCCTCGCATCCCAGCATTTTCGCCAGGTTTTGGCAAATCGCGCGGCAATCATCCTCGCCGCCCGGAGCGCAAACGTTGGAAATTTTGTTGTTTGTCAGGATGGCGCGGATCGTTCCGTTTTTCGCCACCTCGCGCCCCACGATGATCGGTGCGCCGGGAAACGCGTTGCAGGTGAACAGGCAGGAAAACGCGTCTGTTGGCTCGTCCAGGCAGATGACGGTCAGGGTCATCGCGGCCGGCTTTTGCAGTTCGACCGACTGAAACTCGAAACGCTTGGCGCCGACCTGAAAACCCCGCGGCAGGGTTCCCTGCGACCTAAGCCACGCACGGTGTTCGGCTTCGGAATCGAACGCGTTCATGATGCGCCGGCGGCAGGTTCCAGGTCGCGGTAAAAAACGTAGGCGTTGCGTCCGCTGGCCTCCGCTGCCGCCTTGCGAGCCTCCGGCAAGTCGTCGATCGATCCCTGCTGGTAGGGCGCGTTGGAGAAAAATCCCGCGGCCTGGGTGGTGAGCGCAAAAACGCGGCGGCAACCCCGATTTCGCGCCATTTCCTCCAAATGCTCGATCAACATGCGCCCGTAACCGCGTTTGCGGTGGGCGGCCTGGATGAAGAGCGAGGCGATCTCCGCCGATTGCGAGGCATCGTCCGGATAAAGCGCCGCACAACCCACCAAGTTGCCGTCAACGACCAAAACGCTGAAGCGCTCCAGGTCGGTTTGCAGCGTTTGGGCAGAGCGATCCAGCACGGCCTCGTCATCGATGGAATCGCGCATCATGCTCACGGTCACGGGCACATCCGCCTTCTCCATGGGGCGGATTTTGCGATACTCATCGGCGTAAATCATCGCGCCAACACCCTGGTTGTCGAACAGCTCACGCAGCAACGAGTTATCCGCCATCCCGTCCAAAAAATGCACGCGCGGGACGCCGTTTCGGCAAGCCTTCGCGCCCTCCTTCAGCTTGGCGCGGGCCGGTTGGGCTAACTTCTCCGCCTGAGCCGCGGCCGTATCGCTGCAAAGCTCTCGCTGCGTGGTTTCGAGCAACTCAGCCACCGGCGTAGCCCCCAGAAAAATCAGCTTGCTGGCCCCAACGGCCACGGCGATTTGCGAAGCGAGTTGGTCGGAGTTCAGCCGCAGCATCCGGCCCTGGCCGCATTGAGCCAGCGGTGCCACGACCGGCACAAAACCCCGCTCCAAGGCGCCCCCCAGCATTTCCGCATCCACCTGCACGACCCGGCCGGTGTTTTCCAATTCCTCGCCCTGATGGACGCCGGCGCGTTCCGCCTCAACGAAGCTCCCGCTCACACCGCGCAACCGCACGCGCGCAAGTCGCTGGATTAGCTCAAAATTCAGCCGGGAGATAACCTGGATGCTCAGATCCAGCGTCGCGTCATCCGTGCGTCCCGTGCCGTTGTGGTTGGTGATGGCGATTTTGGAATCGGCGGCGGCATCCTGAATTTGCCGGCCCGCGCCATGCACCAGGATAACCTTCATGCTCAGCGAATGCATCATGGCCACGTCCATCAGCAGCGTGCTGATCCGATCGGACGCAATGACCTCCCCTTCCGCGGCCAACACGAAGGTTTTGCCGCGAAATTGGCGCACGTAATTAAGGATTCCGCGAAAATCGCTGATTTGCATGGTTAGCAGCCACAATCTCGCCAGATGCGGGCCGGCGCAAGCGGCGTTGACGGGATGCGCGAATTGTCGACTCCCAAGAGCGCACGAACAGCGGCTGCTGCAACCGCCCGTTCTGGTGAATTTCGGTGATTTCCTTGGGGTTGAGTGGCTAGCCAAACACGAAGAACTCATTCATCGCGCCGATGAAGCCTCGGGGTTTGGCAATCGCCTATTAGGGAGACGCCCCAGGTTGTCGAATCCCGCCCAAAACCACGTCAGATTGCCAATTCGCGGAATCGGATCGGCAATTTCCCACGTCCGGACGCATCTTCGCAACGTCGCCCGTTTTCGGCCAAACTCGCCTGATCGCGGCACAGGTCTAGCGAGCCATGTAGCCTTCGATTGGCATCGAAGGCCTGACTTCTACCGGTTTTCTGCGCAGAAAAAGCCCATTTCCGCCATTTTTTTCCAAATCCTAAAAACCTTCGCGGGAAAGTTGGTAAACGGCTACTGAACACCGGGCTGTCCCGGAAAGACACCAAATCAAATCAAACCTAACTTATTACTCTAATGAAATATACCACAATAGTTGCAACAGTAGCTCTAGCCTCTCTTCCATTTGTATCCAAAGCGGGTCAACACAGGGGGCCAAATTACGGCGCTGTACCCCAAGGTGCAGTATTGAGCACAAATAGTCGAACCGAAGACATCGCCCGAGGTCCCAAACTCGCGGTTGAATGGACGGACGCTCTCAACAAAAGACACGTGGTAACCATCGGGAAAAATGATTCGATCTCGGTCATTTTTCCAATCTGGGCAGGCGATTGGGTATGGTTTCAATCCAGCAGCCCCTCAAATCAGCGTACCGGCTTCAACCAAGCTGTTACCTGGGTTAAAGGCTACTTTTTCTTACGAAGCCCCCGTGGTTACGTTTGGAATCAAGCGCCGTGACGCTGCAGTTAAGATTGTTTCGAGCGGGTACCGCACAACTCCCGCCGACCCAGGGCTGTTGGGTCGAGTTCTGCTCTCTTTTTGTGATCGGATGAAGAAGCTTCTGAAAGACCCGGAAGGCTTCTATTCGCCGAAAAAGTGCCCTTCAGGTCATGACATTAGTGCAGGCTTCGGAAAAAAACAACGGAGGCGCAATACCGTCAAATTTGCTCCAAATTCCGAATTCTGAGTCCAACGGATTTTACATGAAAGGCTGCAAGGCGGTAGGCGCAAAGCGACGCCCGGCCAGGTTTCCGGCCAAACTTCCGGAGTTCTTCATTCGCTTTTTGACGGAGCCCAATGACTTGGTTGTCGATATTTTTTCCGGATCGAACACCACGGGAATGGTCGCGGAAGCAGAGCGGCGTCGGTGGCTTGCGTTTGATGAGAGCCAAGAATATGTCGCGGCGTCCGCATTCCGTTTTCTAGGGGAGGGCGAAGAGGGAAAGGCTACTGAGGTTTACAACAAGATTCTCGCCGGAGAGACCATGGGATTCGTATCGGAGCAGACCGAACTCGATCTATATTCAGCGGCGTGAAAAAGCCCTGACGACCAAAGTCGCCAGGGCTTGCAAATTCAATCCGGACTAGAAATCCTCACGGATTCCTCTACGGCTTCACGTATTCTTCTCCTCCAAAACCGCCTGAGCAGCCGCTATCCGGGCGATCGGAATGCGGAACGGGGAGCAACTCACGTAGTTCAGCCCTGCACGATGGCAGCACTTGACCGAGCTTGGCTCACCACCGTGCTCACCGCAGATGCCGAGCTTCAAGTCCGGCTTGGTGCAGCGGCCACGGTCTGCGCCCATTTGCACGAGTTGGCCAACACCATTTTGGTCGATAGCCGCAAACGGTTTTTTGGCGAATACGTCGTTTTCTTGGTAGTCGCCCATGAATCCGGCGCTGTCATCACGGCTGAGCCCAGGGCAGGTTTGGGCCAAATCGTTGGGGCCGAAGCTGAAGAAGTCTGCGACTTCCGCAATTTCGTTAGCCGTCAGAGCAGCGCGCGGCAATTCGATCATCGTGCCGACTTGGTAGTCGAACTCGACGCCTTTTTCCTTCTTCACCTCAGCCGCGACGCAGTGAATGACTTCGGACTGAAGCTCAAGCTCGCGCTTGTAACCGACTAGCGGCACAGCGCCGGTCCTGGCTTAAAACCTGAAACTGAAAACTTTTGACTTCCAGGTTGAATTCGTGCAACGCCTCGCGGCGTTCTTTGATTTTTTCCACGCTTACGCCGATTTTTGCCGCTAAGGTCCTGCTTGTGCTCGTCGATGTGCGACCGAACGAGGGTGCGAATTGCCGCCGTTGCGGTGAAACCAATCCGTTTAACCTTGATTCATAGTGGCTATGGTAAAGGCGATCACAGCCCTGCAGCAACCTCCCCAACGGCGCGGAAATTCCCGATTCCCGGATCGAAGAACCAAGCGAGCAATGCTGATTTGGAAGCCACGGGGCCGATTTTGGCCCACATGGCTCCTTTTTCTCGCACCAGGGCTAGTCGTTCCAGTCGTTGCGGCGCTTGTAGCCACCACCGCCACCTCGACGATCGCGGCTGCCACCGCCACCTTTGTAACCGCCGCCGCCTCCTCCGCCTCCGCGGCCACCGCCAAAGTCGCGCTTCGGCTTGCGACGTTCTTCGGCTTCATTGCAACGCAATTCGCGGCCTTGCAGGTCGGCTCCGTTGATGGCTTCCATAGCGGCGATTCCCGCTTGTTTGCTGTCGAGGGTGACGAAGGCAAAGCCTTTTTGCCTCCCGGTTTCAGGATCGGTGGGGTAGTAAAGATCGACGATTTCGCCGTGTTGACCCACTAATTCACGTAACTCAAGCTCTGTGGCTTCGTAGGGGATGTTCCCGATGTACAACTTCATTGATTAACACTTACTATTTTTAAAAAACGCCGATTTTTTTTTGAGTGAGAAACAGGAAGCTCCGTGACTTTTGGCTCCATGATGGAGAATTTGGGCAGGAACAAAGGGTTATCGACTCTGGAGGGTGTAATTGGCACCGCAAGATCGGCTCAACCCCAGAATCGGAGCAATCCTAGCAAAGCGCAATCAGTTTTGGTCAAAGTTTTTGCGTACTTTCGCTCCTTACGCTTTTGCATTGGCCGCGACCTTGGTCCTAGAATGGACGTTAACATGCGCAACGCCCTGAGATTTTTCCTGTTGGCCGGGCTCTGGCTGGCCGGGGTTTCGGCTGCCGAACGGCCGAAGAACATCGTGCTGATTATGGCCGACGACCTCGGAATCGAGGGGTTGGGCTGTTACGGAGGCAAAGACTACGAAACGCCGGTTTTGGACGAGCTGGCTGAGAGCGGTGTCCGCTTCACCCATGCCTACTCGCAGCCGTTGTGCACGCCCACCCGCCTCCAAGTCATGACGGGCAAATACAACCACCGCAATTGGCGTTGCTTCGGCATTTTGCCCAAAGGCGAGAAGACCATCGGCCACTTGATGGGCGGTTTTGGCTACAAAACCTGCATCGCCGGCAAATGGCAGCTCACTTCCTACGATCCGCCCGATTTTCCCGGGGCCGCCAAACGCCGCGGAACGGGCGTCCACCCCAAAGAGGCCGGTTTTGACGAATACTCGCTCTTTCACGCTGAGGAGACCGAGGACAAGGGCTCGCGCTACGCCAACCCAACGTATTTGCGCAACGGCGAGCTGAAAACGGAGGAAGGACGCTACGGCGAGGACGTGACGGTCGATTTCATCGCGGATTTCATGAATCGCCACCGCGATGAGCGCATGTTCGTCTACTACCCCATGGCGCTGCCGCACTGGCCGTTCGTCCCCACGCCGGAATCCGAGGTTTGGAAGGAGCCCGAGCGTCGTTTGGAGGAGAATGCGCGCTATTTCAAGGACATGGTGGAATATTTGGACAAAACCGTCGGCAACCTGATCGCGAAAATCGAGAAATTGGGCCTGCGAGAGGAGACTATGATCGTGTTTTACAGCGACAACGGCACCGATCGGCGCATCACATCCAGGCTGGGCCGGCGGAAGATTCAAGGCGGCAAGGCGCTCCCGATTCAGGCCGGAATTCGCGTTCCCCTCATCGTCAATTGGCCCGGCGCAGTCACTAACGGCCGCGTCGTGGCCGACCTTGTCGATTCCACCGACTTTTTGCCGACGTTGGCCGATTTAGCCGGAAAACCCGTGCCTGGCGACTGGGACCCGATCGACGGCCAGAGCTTTGCGCCGCGCTTGATCGGCGGTGAACTCAATCCCCGCGGAGTGGCGTTTTTTTGGTACGATCCGCGTCCCGGCTGGGACAAAATGAGCTACGGCCGCCACATCTTTGCGCTGGACCATTTTTACAAATTTTCCCTGCTCGACGGGCGGATGTACGACATTTCCGGCCTGGGGATGCGCGAAAAGCCGCTCGACATGAGCAATTTGCCCGCCGCCGCCAAAGAATCGCGCCGCAAGCTCATCCGCGCCATGGCCGGCTACATTGCCCCGCCCATGTCTCCGGCGGTTTGGAACGAAGTGGACGCCTACGGCAAGCCAATCGCGAAACACTAACCGGCGCGTGCGAAAATCCGCAAAATCCGCCTTGGGGGTTGAGTCCAGGTGCTGAATCGGGCATAGACTGCGCAGCAGCATGCGTCTTTCCCTCCGCGACAAGCACCAACTCTACGCTGAGCTGGCCAAAATGGTCAAAGCCGGCTTCGGGTTCGACCGCAGCGCGGCGGTTTTGGAGGAGCAAGCGGCAAATGCGGCCCAACGCGAGTTTTCCCGGGCCATCCAGGAAGGGCTGAAGGGCGGGCAGACCATTTCGCAGGCCATCGCGCAAAGTTCGCTCGGCGTCACCGCGTTGGAAACCAGCGTGATTCGCGCGGCGGAAGAGGGTGGGGCGCTGGAGGAGGGTTTTGGCTATTTGCGCGACTATTTTGCCACCGTTCAGCGTACCCGCCGGCAAATCCGCGGCCGGCTGATTTATCCGGCGATCGTCCTGCATTTTGGCATGCTCATCCCGCCGTTTCTCAAATCGATGACCAAAACGATGACGGGGCAGGGTAGTGTGAACCTGGGCGCGGAAATCGCGACGACGTTTGCGGTGGTTTACGGCTTGGCTGCGCTTGTTTGGTTAGGCGCGCGTTGGCTGCATCGCGCCGCGCGGACCAACGAGCCGATCGACCGCTTTTTGCGCCTGCTGCCGCTGGTTGGCCCGACCCGCCGCGCCATCGCGCTGCAACGTTTTTGCAACGTTTTCCGCATTTTCATCCTCAGCGGCCAAAAAATCTCCACTGGCCTCGACGCCGCCGGAAACGCGACCCAAAGCGCGGTGGTGAGCGCTGCGGGCGCACGGTTGGCCGGCGTGGCAAGCGGCGGCGATTCCATCGGCGAGGCCATGTTGGCGGAATCGGCGTTTCCGCGTGATTTTGCCCGTTCCACCGCCAACGCGGAGCAAACCGGGACGCTGGAGGAGGATTTGCGGCGCTGGTCCGCGTTTTACGCCGATTCCGTCGATGGGCAGATGGAGAAAGTGGGATTTTGGCTGCCGCGGCTCCTGTTTTTGGCGGTGATGATCTACGTTGGCTGGCAAATCGTCTCCTGGTACTCCGGTTACCTCGGCGACATGCTCAAAATGATGGACGAGCCGTTTTAACCCGAGTTTAACGGCTCATTTCGGCCGCAAAACGGAGGCGATCGTGCGATAGGCGGCTTGGCGCTGGGATTCGGGGAAATTGTGGTCGCAATCCGGGTGATCGACGATGAGTTGGTCCTTGGCTCCCAAAAGCGCGTAAACCGGCCGGGCCGCTTCGACGCATGCATCGACGCTTTTCCAGCGAAAATTGGAGTCGTGCAACGGCGCGTTGATGTAAAAAGGCCGCGGCGCCAGGGCTCCCAGCATTTCGTGAAAATCGAACGGGATTTCCTCCAAACGCTCGCGAAATTCGGCTAATTTCGGGATGTAGCGCGTTTGGCACCACCCCTTGCCAGGGAACCAGTTTCGCTCCGCGCCGCCGTAGTAGTCGAGGTAGGAATCGAACCCGCAACTGCTGGCCAACACGGTGATTCTGGGCTCGAAAACCGCGGTGTAAATGGCGTTGTGCCCGCCCAGCGAATGCCCGATTGCGCCGAACCCGCGCGAGGCATCGACAAATGGCAGCGACTCCAGCAAATCCAGCCCGCGGGAGTTGTCCCAAATCGCCTTCATCGTGCCGCTGGTGTGGCCCAGCGCGTCGAGATCCGGCCAATAATTCGCCAGTTGCGTGTAGGCGGGCGCCAGGGTCACGTAGCCGAGTTCGGCCAGCTCAGCGGCGTATTGACGGCCCTGGCGCCCTCCCAAACCCACCACCACCTGATGGCCCACTTTGTTGTCGGTGGGGTGGAGGCAAAGGACGGCCGGCGCGGATTTTTGCGATCCATCCAGCAGGGTTTTGGGGATGCAGAGATAGGCCGGCGTTCGGGAGCCGGGCTCGCTTTGGTAGGTGATGAGCCGGCGGACGTAGCTGCCCGCGTCGGCTTCCTCCACAACCTCGACGGCCGAATCCACGCGTTTTTCGGGGCCGGGAAACGGACCCATGATTCGCTCCATGCCGGCGACGATTTCCGCGCGTCGTTTTTGCCAATCCCGGTCGGTTTTGACAGGTTTCGTTGCGCCATTTTCAGCGCGAAACTCCAGCAACCGCGTTCTGTCCAGGCGCGGAGGAGTCTTGGCTTGGGCGTCGGCTTCGCCGGCTAGAAAGTTGGCGAGGGAAAGGGGCAAGGATATGGCTAGAGCAGTGCGCATGGCAATCGGTTGGATGAGAGTTGAGCGGAAAGATCGTGGGAGGGAAATTTTAGCCAAATTGCCGCAAATGACATGGGAAAAGCGAAAATCTCGCACGGCGCAACATGCGGCGCTTTGTCGCCCGGACCCTAGAATTGTCCGGTCAGCAACGAAACGTAGCGCAACCCGCTGTCGCTCAGCCCGGCTTTGGAGCCGCTGCCGGTCAATCTGCCGCGAGTCAGGTAGCTGTGGTAGGTTTTGCAGTATTTCACCCAGCTAACCGTGGGCCGCGAAACCCGGGTTGCCGAGGGTGAAATTTGCAACGGAACGCCCGACTGGCTGAAGTGGATTTCCCAGGACGGAGCATTCGCGGCTTGGTTGAGGTTTCGCCCCAAAAACGGGTAACGCGTCAGCAATTCCATCTTTCCCTTTCGCGGCGCCAGCACCTTGTGGTGCACCGTCATGCGCGACATGAAGTCAGGGATGGTGATGGCAGGGTTCTCCTTGTGGCGCTTAAACAGCCCCGCGATATCCAGGCCCACCAGGTTGATGCCGTTGTAGATGCCGTGATGGTTTGCTGAGCGATGGTGTTTGTCATGGTAGCGCTCAAACCGGCTGCTAAGCAGCATGTTCAGCTCCAGGTGAAGGTGAGCGCGAGTTCGGTCGATGCCGTTGCCGGTGTAGCCAAGCCGGCCGAGAATCGTGGAATTCGTGACTTTTTGTCCGACGCGCACACGGGTGTCCATGAGGTGGGCCGAGAGGCTGTAAAACGGTCCGTAGCCCCAATTATGCTCCACCACCACGTATTTGCCGTAGCTGGATTTTGTCGCGCTCGCGTTGACGTGAACCACCTTGCCCGGGGCGATGGCCTTCACGGCGTCCAGCGGGTTGCCGGATTTATCCCGGCGCACGGGACGAATGTCCACGCCCTCGTGAAAACGCGTCATGATCAAGCCCTCGGCACTGCGTTTTTGGTTGCGGACAAAACCGTATCGCCCGGCCTGCCACGGGGTGCTTCTCACGCCCTCAAACGTGCGGTTGGTGTACATGTAAAAGCGGCTGGGATCGCTGGAGAAAATCGCGGTGTTGTCGGTCGGCAAGGTCAAACCCAGCGGTTTGCCGGTCGGCCGCAATTCTCCCTGGCCGCAAGCGTTGATGGTCAGCAGCAACAACGCGCCGAGCCAGTGGCAGGAAGTGGGGACGGAATGCATGGCGTGAGGTTGGACGATGCGCCAACATCCTGCATTCGGCAACGGACAAAACGCCCCCCACGGCCGAGCCGTCAGTTCCGCGCCGGCATGGATGCGGGCACTTCTTTTCCGTGCGGATCGGTGGCTTCTTCGCCAAAGCGTTCCTCTAACATGCGCACCACGTCTTCGCCCAGGATGTGCTCGATTTTCTCCGCGTCGTCGTGAACGTGATCTGGCGCAATGTCGGCGGCGTGGGTCAGGTAAAGCTCCCAAAGCCGGTGGTTGCGGACGATTTCTCGCGCCCGGCGCCAACCGGTGTCGGTCAGCCGCAAAGATTGGCCGTTGAGGTCGATGAAGCCGTGCCGGGCCAGGTTTTGCAACTCGCGGCGGACGTCAATTTCCGATCGGCGCCGGCGGTTGACCAAATCGGCGATATCGACGCGCTCGGCGCTGAAACCCTCGGCCTCAAGCTGGTGATAGATGGCCTTGAGCGTGTTTTCGCGCCGAATTCGGGCGGATTGCGCGCGGCGTCGCAGAATTCTGGGAATCAGCCCCTGTTCTCGGGCGAAAAGGAAGGCGAGGGCGAAGATGGCCGCGGCCACGAGGATCATGAGTGGGCCGGTGGGCAAGGAAGACCGCAAAAACGAGGCAAACGCGCCGCCGATGGCCGCGATCATGCCGAATTCGACGGCGAGGATGATGGTTAGCCAAAAACGGTGCGTCAGGAGCGTTGCCGTAGCCGCGGGAATGATGAGCAACGCCGAGACTAACACGACTCCCACCGCCTGGATGGAGATGACCACGGCAAAACTGAGCAGCGCCATGAGCAGGTAGTGCAGGCCGCGCTCCGGAACGCCGGTGGAACGCGCAAACGTGGGATCGAAGCTGGAAACAAGCAGCTCCTTGAAGAGCACGATGACGAGAATCACCGATGCTGCGCTAACGATGCCGATAAGCCACAAATCCGCCTCAGAAATGGCCGCGGCCGAGCCGATGAGGATGTTCGAAAGCCCGCTCTTGTCGCCGGTTTGCAGCCGCTGGACCATGGACAGCAGGCAAATGCCCACCGCGTAAAATCCGCCTAACACGATGCCCAAACTGGCGTCCTGTTTCAGCTTGGTGGTCCGGCGTAACGCGGTTACGAAGCCAACCGCGGCTAATCCGGCCAAAATCGCGCCGATCAGCAGCAACACCGGGTCCTTTTTCATCTGCCACAAAAATCCCAGCACGATTCCCGGCAACACCGCGTGGCTCAGCATGTCGCCCACCAGCGCCATGCGCCGCACCACAATGAAGCTGCCCAACAGCCCGCAACACGCGCCAATGAGCAGGCACCCGATCCACTGACTGCGTACGTAGCCGTTGCTCCAGTCAAAGAACAACCGCGCCTGCTCCCAGGCATCCACGTCGGCAACATCGCCGATGCGCGCGGCTTGAGCGGGGAGGCAACAGGTGGCGGCGATCAGCAAGCAAAAAGCCGCAACCAACCGGCTACGGCGCGAATTTCCGCGTATGATCGGTTGCGGTTGCATTGGTTGCGGAAACTGTAGCCGGAAATGGCGTCGCCGGGGTTACTTGTCCTCTTCCAGCAGCCGCTGTTTTTCTTCGGCGGGAATCAGCTCCGAAAACTCTTCGCGCCAGGTTTTTGCGATCTCGTTCATTTGTTGGTAGTCCTGATATTTCAAACGAAAATGTTTCTCTTCGCGCTGAAATTGCTGGAATTGCCGGTAGCAAAAGCCAACCAGATCACGATAGGGACCTTCACCCAACTTGTCGAGAATTTCGTGAGGGTTGGTTAGCACCTTTGGGCTCACCAATTTCAACAGCGGATCCTCCAACACAGCGCTTTCCAGAATCCAGGTTTCGAAGAGCGAGCCTTCCACCTCGTAGACTCCCCGCTCCCGCTTGTGAATCGTCGTCCCGCGAAAGCGGCCGATGAAATAGGAGAAAAAATTGATGACGCCCAGAATATCATCGCGACGAGAGCAATTTTTTTAGCGAACGTCCGAGTTCGGCCCCGACAATGAGGCGCGTTACAAAATGTTCCTTAACCGCCGCCAGCACTGCGTGCGCTTTGTAGCCGCCTTCAGCCACAACAATCACTCCCGGGTTACGTTTCGGATCTCTTGCGGCAACTTTTTTGAGTTGGCCGTGGTTGAGGCCGGTCCACCCGGAATTCAGCTTCTCAACCTTTTCGCTTGGCTTGGTCTTGGGCAGGAGAATTCCCGAAAAATCGCCGTAACAGAGCTTATCCAGCTCTTGCAGCGTTGTATCTCCCTGCTCGATGCGTTCGCGGATAAAAATGCCTCGCCGCTCCGGATCTCGCAGGGAAGGAACGCCCACACTAGTGATAACTCCGTTCAATTTGTCCGCCGCGCCGCCTTTGCCAAAAATCGCCTTAAACCCGGGCATGGCGCAGTAGAATTTTTCTACGCCTTGCTTCTTTCCAGGCGAAATATATGCAGGCACGCCGATGAGGGAGTATTGATACTGTTGCTCTCTATCGCTACTGATCAAGGCTTCCTCCATCAATTGCGCCAATCGCGTCGCTGACAGGGTTGCGGCTTTGCTATTGTTCCAAAACGCCGGGTCGCCCTGGATTGGGATACACGCCTTGAGGTTCTTCAGTTCGTTGGCCGCGCTTAGCGAATCAATGATGCCGCGGCACGTCGTACCCCAGGAAATGCCCAAAACCGCCGCATTGCGCAGCAGGTTCGGCAACAACGCCGCTGCTCCGCGGATAAAATCCGCCTCCTGAACCACGTAAACACGCTGGAACGCGCTTGATTGGGCTTTGAGCGAGGCGTTGAGTTCGTCGTCAGACTCAAATTCGCTCGCCAGCTTTTTCAGCAAATCCTTGGGCACGTTGCGCCGGTTGAATTCCGGATTTCGGTCGGTCAGGATGCCGTGAGTCTTCTTGGCTCGGTCGATCAACCTGGAAACCTGGGATTGGCTGATTTTCACGCCCCGCCGCTTGAGTTTTTCAGAGATCTCGATTTGCTTGTGGCCCTGGTGAGTTAGAAAAGCCACCACTATCTCCAAATAGTCTGGTTTTTCGTCCTTTGGCGGCTGAAAATCGTTAGGAGGGCTCATCGTCGGGTAGGGTATTCCAATGACAATGGATTATGCAAGAAGCAAGAATTCCGTACGCATATTTGGATAGGGTATGCAGCCCAAAAATTATCCATCCAGAATAAAACCGATTGCATTTCTGTTTTCAGCCGCGAGCGTCCCACATGGACGGCATGGAGTGCCTTCTTCATACCGCCACTAACTCAAACCCAAAAAAAGACCCGATGATCCCTAACCCAAAAAACCTCACCCAACATTGCATTCGGGACGGCAGCCGCCCTTTTGCTGAACCCATACCCTCAGCCCGTACCGCGTTATGAGTGCCTTTCGCGAATACCTTCCTCACGACGATGTGCGGCGCGTTGGAGTCATCGCGGAGGGAAGTGAGTGCATCGATGGTCAGGAACGCGGCTTTACGGAACGCTACTGGCTTTCCTGGGACCCCAAAAAACACCGGTGGTGCCTCTGGGCCAACCGCGAATACTGGGAGCCGTTTGAGATCGTGGCTTTTGAGCCAGGTTTTTCCCGGCGTGAGCCCGACCTCGCCCCGCTCCTCGTCTCCGCGTGGACGACATCTCCCCGGAAATCGTTGCACGGATTTTTCCCGGCCCAGACTTCCGACAACGATTTGGAGTTGGCGCGGCGGCTGAAGTGAATGGTGCGATTTTCTTCGGCGGCCCATGCCAAACACCTCCCCAACAAGGGCGCTGGCCTGCCTCGCCGTGCGGACGAGGCGGGCCAGCCGCTCGATGGAGCTTCGCGTGGGCTTAGGAGAGTCCGAACCAGCCCATATCGACGTTGATCGTGGGTGCGAAGTTGATGAAATATTGGTTCAGCTCGATGTTTTGCAGGAAGCTGAAGTTGTTGGTGTTGGTGCTGAAGTCTTGCACGAGGTTGCGGCTGAAATCGAAGACGTTGCCGATGTCTCCGGCGGCGTTGAGGTCCAAAACACCTCCGGCGACCAGTTCCAGCTCCTCTTCGCTCATTTCTTCCTGCCGTGCGGGCGGGATGACGAAGGTGATTTCGTCGCTGGTTTCCTCGATCACCTCAAAGCTGAGGTCTTCGGGCAGTTCTTTTTGCACGAGCGTCTCGACAGCCGATTTTGGGTCGGTTTTGAGCACTTCGCGGTAGGACGGGGAGTTTCGGGCGATGGTTGCGAGAACCTCGCGGAATTGATATTCGGTTAAGTTAGCCATGATGGTGGAATTTCGGTTAAGGTTGGAATTTGGTGGATTGACTTTGGCCGCAATGAAAGCAAAAGGCATGCCAAAATCGCGAACACACGACGTAAGCCGTTGAAAATCAGGGAAATCGCCGAATTTTCGGGAAATCCTGCCTTTGGCGGCGAATTGGCGAAATAGATCCGGATTTCGCTTGATTGGAGGCTGATCTCCATTTTATCGTCCAAATCATGCGAGTTTTCAAAAGTTCAGAACCCGAGCCGGATTTAGAGATTAAACCAGGGTTGGCCGAGGGAAACAAGAGCGAACGCGCCTACGAGCCGCGCTACGGATTGCACGCCATCGCGAAAAAAGTGCGCGAATTGTCCGTGGAGCACTTTGGCGAATCGCGCAAGGTCATGCTCTTCGGTCACAGCCGGGCCATGGAGCAAATGTTGCAGCGCATCGAGCGCTTTGCCGGGTTTCAGGAGCCGATTCTGATTCAGGGCGAAAGCGGCGCCGGCAAGGAATGGGTGGCGTCGGCGTGTCACCTGATGAGCCTGCGCGCCGGCAAGCCCTACGTGGCCATCAACTGCCCGCAGTATCAGGACGGCAACCTGGTCGTCAGCGAACTTTTCGGCCACGTGAAGGGCAGCTTCACCGGCGCCATCCGCGATCACAAGGGCCACTTCGAGACGGCCAACGGAGGGTCGATTTTCCTCGATGAAGTCGCCGATTTGCACCTCGCAGCCCAAACCATGCTCCTGCGCGCCATCCAGGAGCAGGAATTCAAGCCATTGGGCGGCGAGCGGACGGTCCGGACCAGCATTCGCCTCATTTCCGCCACCAACCGCCCGCTCAAGGAGATGATCGAAAGCTCCGAATTTCGCGAAGACCTGTTTTTCCGCCTGCGCTACTTTCCCATCCAGGTCCCGCCGTTGCGGGAGCGCGAGGATGATTGGCGCTACATTGGCCAATTTTTTCTGAGCCAGCTCGACAAGCAGTACGGGCAGAAAAAACGCTTCAGCCAGGAATCCCTGGAGACGCTGAGCGATTACCACTGGCCGGGCAACATCCGCGAACTGAAGAGCATCGTCACCATCGGCTACAGCATGGCGCTGGAGGACGTGATTGAGCCGGAAGACTTCCAGGAAGCCATGCGCAAAGACGAAAAGCCCGATCAGGTCATCCCGACCTACTCGCGCGTTTACCTGAACATGGTGAAAGAGGGCAAAACCTTCTGGGACGAGCTTTACAGCAAGTACATGCACCGCGATCTGAACCGGCGAGAGGCCGCAGCGGTCATTCGGCGCGGATTGATCCAAACCAAGGGCTCGTATCGCGGCCTGCTCAAGCTTTTCAACCTGCCCAAGGGCGACTACCAGAAGTTCATGGACTTCCTGCGCCATCACGACCTGAAACCGAGCGAAAAGCGCTTTCGTTGACTCGATTTTTCCTCCGTTTTGGCGATCCGGGCGTCAGGAATCGCCGCGTTTGCGGGGAAAGCGGTGCCAATTCTAACGTTTTGCGAAAAATTCGTCGACAGCGGCGCGGATTTCGCGAGGGGTGGCGGCATGAGCAAAATTGTCTTTCCCATTTTCTGCGCATCGCTGGCATTGTTGAGCCCCACGGCGTGTTTTGCCGCCGATGACGCGAAATCCGCGTTTTTGGCCGTCCCCCTCCGCATCAATTGCGGCGGTCCGGCAGTCGAAAACTGGCGGGCCGACGGCAAATTCGTCCGTGACGGGCGAAACTTCAATTTCCCGCCCGGCGAGCACGACACCTCCTACGTCCAGGACCCGGCGCCCGAGCAGGTTTACGACACCGTGCGCCATCACGACCACGCTTACCTGCTCCCCGTTGCGCCGGGCCGCTACAAGGTGAGGCTGCACTTCACCGACTTTGAAGACGGCGAGGGCAGGCACATGGAATACTGGGTAAACGGTGTGCGAATCCTGGCTCACTTCGACATCAAGGTGTGGGCCGGCGGGGCTCGCCGCGCGATCATTTGGGAGGCCATCACGGAGGTGGAAGCCGGCAAAAAACTCGTGGTTCATGGCTACAAACAGGCCGGCACCGATGTCTTTCAGGCCGGCATCGAGGTGTTGCCCGCGCCGGCGGATGCTCCCCTGACCGAGGGGTTGCTGAACACCGATTTGGAGGCGAGCACCAAAAGGCGCGAGGCCATCAAAAATCGGCGCCAAGCGCCCAATCAATAACCCCGCCATGCCGACACCAACCGTCATCCCAAGCCTGGCGATCGTCCTGGCCCTGTTTTGCGCGACAACCGCCGCTAAAGACAAAAAGGACAAAAAGGACAAAAATGACCCGTTTTTGCCCACTCCCCTGCGGATCAATTGCGGCGGCGCGGAGACTGAGGGCTGGCTTTCCGACAAACGCTTCGCCAAGGGCGGCGAGCCGGCGCCATTTGGCCCCGGTCACGACGTTTCGTTAGCCAGAAATCCCGCACCGGCGAAAATTTACGAATCCGTGCGCCACCGCGATCACGGCTACCTCGTCCCGGTTGCACCCGGCCGTTACCGGGTGCGTTTTCACTTCACCGATGCCTTCGATTCCGGCGCGCGAAGCATGGGACTGTGGCTGAATCGGCGAAAAATCATCGATCGGCTCGACGTCGCCAAAATCACCGGCGGCAGCCATCAAGCGGTCGTTTTTGAGGCCGTTGCCGAGGTGGCGAAGGGCAAAAAACTGGAAATCCAGGGGTTCAAAGACCACGGCAACAATTTTTACCTCGCCGGCATCGAGATCCTCCCCGCAGCGGACGCCGCACCCCTAACCACAGCCCTCATCCCGCTGGAATTGCCGGAATTCGCCCAGCGCCGGGCCACGTATGCCGAACGCAGCAAGCAACAAACTGCCGCGAACATCCGCGCCCTAACCGGCGCACCAACGCGGCTGGTTTGGCTGCAGGGCCACTACGAGCACTACACCCACAGCTCCAGCGTTGTCGCCATTAAGGTGCTCGATTCCGAGGACGCGCAGGGCGAGCGCGATCTCCTGCCCGAGCCCGGCCCGTTTTCCAAGCCCTTGCTCGGCCCGGACGGGAAAACCGTGTTTTTCAGCGACCGGCGCGAACGCGAGATCCGCGCCGTGGACTGGGATGGCACCAACCCACGCACACTCGGCGAGGGCTTCCTTTCCGACGTGTGGCGCGATCCGCAAACGGGCGAAACCTGGCTCTACCTGCGCACCGGCGACGGCGGACAAAGCGTCCCAATCGTGCGGCGAAAACTGAGCGATCCCAGCGTGGCTGAGGCCGTTTGGGAAGGCGAAAACGGCGGCAAACAGATGACCTGGCTGCAACTCAGCGCCGACGGCCGCCATTTCACCGACGCCTTTCCGTGGAACCGCTGCGGCGTGGCCGATGCTAACCAAAAAAGCTGGGAATTCCTCGCCAACGGATGCTGGCCGGGCATCGCGCCGGACAACAGCTACCGCTGCTTTGTCTTCGCCGGCACCCATCGCCATTTGACCGTCTTCGACCGCGGTGGAACCGGCAAACGAGACGTCGAACTGGGTCCATTTCCCGGATTTTTAGAGATCAGGAGCTTCCACCCGCGTTGGAGCAACGACGCGCGATTTTTGACCGCAACCGCTCCGCAAGGCGGCTCGGAGCTGTTTCTCGGCAAGTTCGACCCGAAATTTGCCGCGATCGAAAAATGGGTGCAGGTGACGAAGAACGGGCTGCCGGATTTGTTCGGCGACGCGTGGATTCAACCGGAAAAACAGCGGCCGGGAGGGAAGGGCGAATCCGCGCCGGTCGCGACTTTGGGCGAAAAACCTGGAGAATCCTGGCCGGGCGAGACCAGCGGCTTGGTCTGGGTTTGGGACAGCGCCGAAGCCAAAAACGAAGCCCCGGCGATGGACGGCGAAACCCGGCCGTTCGCCTGCAAGGGCCAATTGCGCGGTCTGGCCCGCTTTGGCTCAAACCACGAGCTGCTGCTCGATGGCGGCTCGTTTGAAGCGGATGCGGAAGCGGGAATGCGCGTGACCCGGTTTTGCCGAAAAAGCGGCGAATTCTCCGTGGAAGCGACAATCGTGCCCTTTGCCGGTTCGGCCGCGAAACCGGCCCCCATCATCTCGCTGGGCTCGAACTTCGCGCTCGAGCAAGAGGGCAACCGCTTCGCCGTTCGCCTGCAAACCTCGAAAAATCGCGAGAATCGGCAAATTTTCGGCCAAATCTCGCCAAATCAGCCGATTCACCTCGTCGTCACCTATCGCGACGGCTCGTTGCGCGCCTACCTCAACGGCCAAACCGCGCTTCAATCCGACGAAACCCGCGGAAACCTGGAAAACTGGGCTGAGGACGCCCGGTTCATCCTCGGCGACGGCAAAACCTGGCCCGGTTCCCTGCAAGCCGTCGCCGTTCTCAACCAAGTCGCCAACGCGGAAGAAGCCCAACGCCGCCACCGGCTTCTCCAGTCGCGCTTGGTCCAAAACGAGCCGCCAACCACCGTGGTGGAAGCATCGCTTCAGCAATCAACCCCCGCCCCGGCCCCCGCGGCCATCGCGCCCTACCGGCGGGCGTTGGTGGAGAACGTCTACCAGGTTGAACGCGTCATTTCCGGCCCCAAACCGGCGCAAAACCGGGTCATCGTGCTGCAATGGGCCATCCTCGACGCCAAACCGCTCGCCGCGTTTCCGAAAGCCGGCACCAAGCGGCAACTCACCCTCCAGCCCCTCGCCGCGCACCCCCAACTGAAGAGCGAGCACCGCTCCGCCGCGCATTCGGAACTCGACGCGCCGGTTTTCTTCGATGCGCGGTCTCACCGGCGTTGAGCGGAAGGGACAAGGGACTGAAGGGACAAAAGGGACGTAAAGGACGCTTTCTCCGGACGATTGTCGCTTACGTCCCTTCAGTCCCTTAGGTCCCTTCAGCCGGGAACCTGTCTTCCCGCGATCGTGAGACGCTCGACGAATACCTCGCCTCCGTTCGCGAAACCGAGATTCGGGTCGAAAAAGCCCGCCGCTGGCTCAACATACCGCGCCCGACGATTGATGCTACCACGTTGAACTTGGACGCGACTCCAGGAACGCCGCGCGACTATCTCCGCGCGATGTTTGATCTCATTTTCCTCGCCTTGTCGAAAACTGTCTGCAACGCCCTCGCCCACCAACTTTCTCACGAGACGCGGAATCCCGGCGGCTGGGAGCGGTTCGGCAACTACATCGCGTTCCTGAACGAGCAGTACGCCTATTTCGCCAACCGCCTCAAATCCACGCCCGAAGGCGACGGTAACATGTTGGATAACACGCTCCTCTTCTTCGGCTCCGCCTCCAGCGGCTTCCACCTATCGCGGAACTATCCGCTGATCCTGACAGGCGGAAAAAACCTGGGTTTCAAGCACGGCCACTTTGGCGGAAGTTTGATCGATCTAATCTAATCTAATCTAATCTAATCTAATCTAATCTAATCTAATCTAATCAAAAGACAGACACAGGCTCTCGAGGATCGGTTTCGACTTGTTTTCCGTCGTGTCGGTTAGCTTCAGCTCCATCTGGAATCCGTAACCCTCAGGCAAGTTCGATAGCTCCAGTTGGGCAGGCGTTTTCGCGATCTGCTTGGCGAATCCTTCGATATAATCGTAGCTCTCCTTCAGCTCCGACCAATCGCTCCACCGATCGACCTTCCCGTCGTTGTCGGTATCGACACCGACCCGCGCTTCAACCGTCTCAACCCAGGGACCGGGGCTGACGTAGTCGGTCTTCTGCTGGGTGGCGAGGTAGAACCGGCCCTCGGCGAAACAGACATCGGGATCGGGATGACCGTTGCCAATCTTGCCGCACCAGGTGAAAGGCTCGTCGATCGACGCAGAGGTGAACCAACCGACGCTCATCTGGTGACCACCCACCGGGTCGTAGTCGCCGAAGAGATAGTATTGGCCGCCAACGCAGATCGCCGCCCAATCGCCATAAGCTTCCTGTTCGGGTTCGTGAATTTCATATTCGGCGACGTTGGTCTTATAGTTTTCCGGGTCTTCCTTGGCCCAATGCGGATGATTGTAGGTCGCGATCTTGCCGGTGGGCGTTGTACGGTTATCCACCGCCGGCTTTTGAGCCACGAAATCGCTTACCCCGTTCGGACTCACAAAGTGACCGGCCAGGGGCGAATCCCAGGATCGTTTGTTTGCGGAAATCGGGCTCCAATCCTCGATAATGCAATGCACCTTGCCGTCCAAACCGCGGATAAAGCCGGCGTCGGAGCCGTGCGACGGATCTTTTACCGCGATGCCCTTGTTTTCGCCCGGTTCGCCGTCCGTGAGGTCGCTATCGACATAGACGTGCGGGTCTTGGTCGTTGGGGAAGTCGTAGTAGATATGCGCCTTGCCGTCGATGAACTCCGCGCTGGTTACCCACTTGGAAAAGCCCTCGGTCACGGGACCGTGATGCACCCAGTTGACCATATCGCGGCTTTGCCATGCATGATAGCCGCCTTTGCCGGGTTTGAGCCCGCCGGGGGCGTTATATTGGTTTGGAAACCGGGTGGTTTGCAGCGGAATATCAAAACCCTCCAGCGTGGCGGTCTCGGGCTGGAACTTGGGTTGCGGCGGAGCCTTCTCGCCTTTCTTGCGGCGCGGTTTTCCGCTGCCGTAGCGGCCGAACATCCAGTAGTCGTCCGGTCCCTTGACGAGAAGCACCGGAGCGTCCTGCAGGTTGGACGGACCAAGGTTTTCGATCGGATTCCAGTTCTGCCAAATCGGGGATTGGGTGATCGAGAGCGAGGCGGCGGAGCGCCTTTGGTCGAACGTTTTTAGCTTCGTCTTGATGGTCCCGGCCTTCTCCGTTGGTGACGCCGTCCCGTTTTTGATCGTGACTCCTTGCGACGACTCGACGGCGGCGGTCCATTCCTCCTGACTTTCTACAACCCAGGGATCGGCGTTCGCGATGGATGCGGCGAAAATGGGCATTGCCAGGGTGAATAGATGGTTTACCAGGTATTTCGTTTTCATAGGTATAGAAGTCAAAGAGCCGAAGCTATTGGCCAGCGGGTTTTTCGAGCCATTCCACTTCCGTAAAATACGCACCGCCGGCCCGTTCTGTTTTATCGTAGAGCCAGGTCAGCAATTCAGCCGGTCCCGCGGGAAGGTCAAGCTCGAAAACGGCGCCTTTGCTCCCCGGTTCGACCGGTTTTTCCTGCGTTTGACCGGCAATCTCGATTCGAGCGCGTTCCGCCACCAGGGGCTTGTCCGCCTCCTCAGGGAACTGGCGCAGGGTAACGCGGTAGCGCCCGGGCCTTTTCACGTTCACCATCCACGGGCCGGTGATTTTGGGCAGCTTGCGGATGGCGCCGAAGTTCCACGGCGGATTGCCCTGCGCCATATACCAGTCCTGAGAGCAGAGCACGGTGGGATTCTCCGCCGGGTTGCCAATATCAATACGCACCGGAGTCAGGCGCGGGGAGACTTCCTCCCAATATTTATCATAGTAGGTACGCAACCGGGCCACCACCTCCGGATGCTCGGCAGCAAGGTTATTTCGCTGGGCGGGATCTTTTTGGATATCAAACAGGCCCTCTCCATCCGAGTTCACCAGGCGCCAGCGCTCGGTCAGCACCGCGGAGTATTCGTAGGGCTTGGGCGGAAACGCCTTGGCATAAGCGCCACCCAGATACTGTTCCACGAGGTGCTCCCGCGGCCATTTTTCTCCGGCCCCATCCAGGAGCGGCTTCAACGAAAGGCCGTGCGGCCGAAACGTCTCCGGGACCAGCAAACCACAGAGATCAGCCAGGGTCGGCAACACGTCGATGTGTGCCGCCAACGTGTCGATATCCCGCCCGCCGGTTAGCCCGCCATTCGGCCAATGAATGAAGAACGGCACCCGGTGGCCGCCATCGTAAACCGAGGATTTCTTCCCGCGCATACCTGCGTTGAAGCCCGCCAGAGCCTCCGAATCCAGCCCCTTGAACCTGGCGCCTCCCGCTGTCCCGTTATCGGTCATGAAGATGAGAATCGTGTTCTCCGCGAGCCCCAATTTGCTCAATCGCGTCCGCAGCAGACCCATGTTATGATCTATATTCGCGATCATGCCGTAGAAGTTGGGATTTACCACTTCTTGCCGTCCCCGATACGGCGCGGCCCATTCCTCCGGCACGCGGTAGGGACCGTGCGGGGCATTTAGCGTTAGATAGAGAAAAAACGGCTGCTCGCGGTTTTCTTCGATAAAACGGATGCCTTCGCGAAACCAGACATCCGTGCAGTAGCCCTCGAATTTTTCGAAAGTTCCGTTGCGCTCATAGGTGTCGTCGAAGTAGTCGTTGCCCCAGTAATCGGAGGCTTGCCCGATCCCGCCACAACGATGCCAAACCACGTCCTGGAAGCCGCGATCCTGCGGACGATGTGGTGCGTTATCGCCCAGGTGCCACTTGCCGACCATGCCGGTAGCGTAGCCGTTTTCGCCGAAAAGATGACCCAGCGTCTTTTCTTCAGGATGCATTATGCTACGGCCCGAACTGGTGCGGTAGGCGCCGGTGTAGCCCGCCGTGTGACCGGTCATCAGCGCGGCGCGTGTCGGCGTGCAGAACGGGCTGACGTGGAAATCCGTGAAGCGCACCGACTCGGCGTGGAGTTGGTCGAGATTCGGCGTCTGTAACACCGGATTGCCGTGGCATCCCAGGTCGCCGTAGCCCTGGTCATCGGTCATTACCAGGATGACGTTCGGCTTCGGCAAATCAATGGCGGAAGTCTCGTTCGGAATCGCGGAAGTGCAGAGGAAAACGAGGATGAATATAGTACGAAAAGTCATGGCAGGGCGGTGTTTAATCCTTCGTTTCGATGCAGATGATTTCCTTCATGGTGTGGGCGTAAAGCCGGCCTCCGGCGAAGGTCAGCGACGCCAGGGTCCAGGTCTCGCTTCCCGGGCCGAGGTCGTTCACCGCGACGATTGCGTCGGGCGAAAGTTGCTCCGCTTCCGCGTCGATGACGTGAACCGTGCCGGTGACCAGCGGGAGGAACAGATACCTGCCCACCCGGGTCGGACTGGCGGCGGAAATGTGCCCAAATCCCGTGCCGTTGTGGCCTTTGTTGCCGACGGCGAATCCTCCGGCATTGAGCGGCCGGTTGTTGGGATTGCCCTTCCCCCAAAGGCGAACGTCGTTTTCGCGCGAATTGCGATCCGGCATGAGTTGGGCGGGAAGCTCCAGGTATTCCACCGCGCCGGTCTCGACGTTGACTCTGCCAAGATAGGGAAAATCGTGCACCAGGAACCAATGCCAGTCGCCAATCAATAGATTCGCTTGATTGGTGTTTGGATGGCGCTTGCCAGCCTTCAGTGCGACGTTGATTTCCTTAACCCAAGTTTTTTCGGCCGTACTATATTTCCAAAGCGTGGCATCTTCATCGACAGGTTGCTCGCGTAGCACTTTACCGGTCGCGGTATCCAATACCAGATGATTCATGCGCTGAAATCCGAGGACATACTTCTCGTTCCAATGACTGGCATAAGACGGATCGAAACCCGTCAGCTCCGTGCTCCAAAGCGTGGTCCCCTCCTCGCCGGGCGCCAGGCTGGTCAGGCTCTGACCGGCAGGTTTTTCCAGGGGCCCATGCGGACCTCCCCGCGCGTGAGCCACCGCCAACTTCCCATCCGCGGTTCGGCCCATCACCGGGGTGTTGTGGATGACCGTTCCCACATTCTCACGCCACAGCACCTTGCCCGTTCGCTTGTCGATGCCGTGAATATAGGTCCAGACGTCTTGCGGCTCGACGCCTTCAGGAACCTGGATGCCGCCTTTCGACTTTTTGCCGGGAGCGGCCCACTTTTGCATCTTAGCTCCAGCTTCTTTGTTGGCGACTTCCACGTAGAGAATGGCGTCACCCACCAAGTAAGGCTCGGCCTGCCGGTTGTTATGCTTAAAACGCGGTGTCCATTCGCGTAGCCAAACCTCTTTGCCGGCAAAATCATAACAGCCCATCGAACCACACCGATTGAAAAACCAGACATGCTCTCCATCCGTGATCGGCGCGAAAACCGTGCCATCCGTAAACCCGCCCGCCAACGATATATAGGCGCTTCCCGGCAACTCGACCTGCCAGAGTATCTCGCCAGTGCCGGCATCGAGACAAAAGCCGATGATGTCCCTGACCCCTTCCTTTTCCTCCAGCGTCCAGATCGGCACATGCGTCGTGACGAAAACCCGCTCTCCCCAAATCGTGACATTGCTCATCCCGGCCTCCGGCAAGGGTGTTTTCCAGCGAATATTCTCGCCCCGCGTCACACTCCATTGGGTAGGCGGCTCGCCCTCCACCTGCCAGTTGTTGTTCGGACCGGCGGCTTGGGGCCATTGATCCGCCGCGGCGGCAAATTGGATGATGGATACGGCGGCGATGAGGGGTATCGCTTGTCGGAAAGGGAAGTTCATGCGTCGGGACCCATAGCAAGCAAGGCGACTGAAAAGAGGGCAAGTGGTTTCGCTGAAAAACGGCGAAAGAACGGGCTCCAAACTCATCGCGAAAGTCGTCATCCCGCAATCAGTCACACCGGACACGCAAATCAGCAAAATCACCAGGTGCGAAGTCCCACCGAACAACACCAGCGCGGGAGCAATACTGAATTCGCCGCCAACGCCGAAAATCCCGGAAAACCCCACAAAATAGCGAATGACAATTGCTCCCCGGTTTCCTAAACTCGCGATTTGACGATGAAAGTCTTCATGTAATTGATTAGCGGGTCGAGCAGCCCCGCGCCCTGCAATCAAGCCAGCCAGTGTTGGCTCCCCCGCGCAATCGCAGCGTCGTCAACACACTCTTGATTGCCGCATACGCATTCAACCCGCGCTCGTTTTTCGAACAGTGAGAAACTTTGCGCGCCTGACTCCGACCAGGTCGCTTTCTTCTTGGCCCACTCTCCCAATTCCTCCCAGGCCCCTGGCTTTTGAAGGGGTGCCGCTAACTGCATCCAGCCGACGGTTTTTGTAGCGCTCCGGCCAATTTTCCGCGACAGCATTTCCACCATCATGAGAATCCTAACAAACTTCTCCTTCCCACAAATCGCACCAATATTTGCCGGGTTTTTGGTGATTTCGTCAGGGTGGAGCGCAGCGTTGCGGGCGGATGTTTCACTCCAGCAAACTCCTGACGGCGTCGAATACGGTCTGTGGGGAAAGGCGAAAAACAAACCGGCGCCGATCCTCTTCGTCCTGGCCGGCGATATCGGCGGGAGCCTGAAAAAAACCTATTTTCGACAATGCGGCAACGCTTTGGCGGAAGACGGGTTTCTCTGCGTTTCAATCGACCTGCCCTGCCATGGTAAGCACACCGCCGAAGGAAAACCCAGCGGGTTAGGCGGCTGGCGGCAACTGGCCGAGGAGAACGCGGATTTCGTCGCCGACAACAACGAGCGCCTAACGAAAGTGCTCGACCACCTCATCGCGGCCGGCGTGGCCGATCCCAAGCGAATCGCGGCCTGCGGGACTTCGCGCGGCGGCTTCCTGGCGCTGCACTTCGCCGCGCACGATCCCAGAATCGCAGCCGTGGCAGCCTTCGCGCCCGTCACCGATCTGGCGGCGCTGAGCGAGTTCGATGGCGCAGAGGATCAACCGCTGGTGCAGCTCCTCGCGGTGAAAAACCAGGCCGATCATCTCGCCGGCCGGCCGGTTTGGATCGTGATTGGCGATCGCGATCAGAGGGTCGATACGCAGCGCGCAATCGAGTTTGCCGGCGGAATTACCGCGGCTTCCATCGCCAAAAACGTGGCGAGCCGCGTGGAGCTCCACGTTTTGCCGGAACCTCGCGGTCACACCACTCCGCATGGCGCAAGCGGGCAAGCCGCGGCCTGGATTCGACGGCAATTCGGCATGAGCTCCACGGTTAGGAGCAATGCGGCGCGCACCATTCTTCTGATCGACGATCGCGACGTGCTTTATCGCGCAGGGACCGAACGCGTCTTCCACCCGGCGGAGATATTTCCCGGAAATCCCGTCATCAAAGAGGACAAACCGTGGGAGATGGCGATTGGTTGGACGAGCATTTTACGGCATCCGGATACCGGCAAGTTTCAGCTATGGTATCAGGCTTACGCAGGAGGCCGGGATGGGCGCAAAACCCACAAGTGCGTCGTTTGCTACGCGGAATCCGAGGACGGTGTTGCGTTTTCCAAGCCGGACTTGCCGTTGCACGATTTCAATGCGCAGCGGCAAAAATTGGGCCTGCTTCCGAAGACGAATATTGTTCTGTTAGGCAACGATGGTTACGGAGATCGTTATGCCAACTCGGTTCTCTATGATCCCGATGAACCGGTTTCGGCCTTGCGATACAAGATGCTCTACACGGACTTCAGCGAGGACTCCGATGGCCGGGAGTGGCCCGGTTTTCACGCGGCGTTTTCCGCCGACGGCATCCGGTGGACCAAATCCGAACGCAATCCGCTGACACAAACGGCCTACGGCGGACGCGGGCTCCAGCCTCCGTTGCAGGGCGAGAACGTCTACCTGGAAACCTGGGATGCACGGAAGAACTTCCTGCGCAAAACCTGGAAAATCCCCATCTCCATGTCTGACACCGCGGACGTGTTTTTCGATCCTAACACCAACACCTACGCCGTCTACGGAAAGTGCTGGATCCAGGGTCCGCAAGGCGCTCTGGCCTGGAAACACGCGATGGCGCGCGTCGATAGCCCCGATTTCCTGGCGTGGTCGCAACCAAAGATTGTCGCCTGGCCGGACGATGCCGATGACCCGAACACGGAGTTCCACACCTCGCCGGTATTTTTCCACGAAGGCGTCTATTTTTGCCTCAACCAGATTCTGCGCTCCAGGGCGGAAGCAGTTCCCGGCGCGAAGGCGGATTTGATGCACATCGAGCTGATGATCAGCCGCGACGGGCTGCGCTGGGATCGCCCGTTTCGCGGCCAGCCGTTTATCGCAAACCAGACTCAGCCTTTCTCCAACGGCGGCATTTTCACCAACGCCACCCCGGTCATTCTGGAGGACGAGATTCGTTTTTACTACGGCGGCTACCATCGCGGTGGGGAGAAGCTGGCCGATCCCGCCGAGCAGAGCGGTGTGGGTTTTGCCACGATTCGGCGCGATCGTTTCGCGGAATCCGGCCGGTAGCGCTCAGCGCGCAAGTGACTCTGAAGCGGCCCCTGGAGGAGATCGGCCAAGTCACGTTAAAGCCGCAAAACCTGGCTGGAATGCGGAAAATGACGATCAACGTGGATTGCGCCAATGGCGGATCGGCGCGCGTCGAGTTGCTGGATGAAAATGGCTACCGCGTGCCTGGTTTCACCAAAGATGACGCGGTTCCGATCGACGAAGACACCCTTCGTGGCGAAGCCGGCTGGAAGCAAAAGAGCCTCGCGGATTTGCCGGCCGGCGAGTATTTGATTCGGCTTCATCTTCACAAAACGGAAGTCTTCGGCGTTACCTTGAAGTGAGCGGTGCAAATGCCAGCGGCGAAAGTCGCAGCTACGTCGAAAGCTCCGAGAACTCTTGCCGGTATCGAGCCAAACCGGTTACCCCATTCATCGACTCGTCGTCCAATCGCAGAATCATGAACGCATTGTCAGGCACGTCCCATTCACAAGTAATCCCGAGCGGCTTAGCAGGTTGGAAACCGAAGCGTGGGTAAAATTCCGGATGCCCTAACACAACGACAAACGGATAACCCAGATCATCAGCCTTCGCCATACCCGCCCGCACTAGCTCCGAACCAATTCCCTGCCGCTGATGCTTCGGAAGCACAGCCATCGGCCCGAGGCCCAAGCCAACCACCTCCTGTGAGCCGGACCGAATCGAAACCGGGCTAAACAGGATGTGCCCAACGATCTGTTCCGCCCACTCCGCCACCAGGGAAATGGCCGCGTTCCCGCTATCGCGCAACTGCCGGACCAGCATGCTCTCCTCCCAACTGGGAAAAGCATGGCCATGCACCTGCCCAATGGCTTCCGCATCAAAATCCACCTCTTCCCGAATCCTTGAAGAGCAAGATGCCGCCGCGGGTTTCGCCAACACGTCGCGAACAAGCTTGCGGGACTCCTTGTTGACGAGTTTGCGCACATGGTTTCGATGTTCTTCCTCGGTCATCCTCTAACGTAGCGAGGACCGGGCTGCGCGCCAGTGGATCCGTAGCTGAGGCGGACTACTTCTACTTCGGCCGGGGAAAAATCGGCTCCAACCGCACCGCATGCGCCAGTTACCGAAATGCTCCTGCATTCACCGCGAAAAGCGTGTAAGCTGAAATCTCACATGCCCCGATTTTTCAACATCACCGGCCCATGTTTTGAGTCCCAGCACTACATGCTGGACGCCCAGGAACGGCTCGGTGGATTGCCCGATTTGGTGGATCGCGGGGCCTATTTCGTGATCCACGCCCCGCGGCAATGCGGCAAGACCACGCTGGTCCAGGATTTGGCTCGGGACTTGCAAGCCAGCGGAGACTACCATTGCCTCTACGTGTCGGTGGAAACCGCCAAGGGCTTCACAGACCCTGCAATTGGAATCCGTTCGATTTTGGACTCGATCGCCGACCGGTGGGATTACCATGAAGCTGCGGCAACCTACCCCTTCGAATGGGAAGACCTGCTGGAGCGCTTCGATTCTGCCTTGAAAAAGGCCATCGCCCGCTTTTGCTCCAAATTGGATCGTCCCTTGGTTCTGCTCATCGACGAAGCTGACGGTCTGGCCGAGCAGACCCTGATTTCCTTCCTCACCCAACTTCGCGACGGCTACGTCAATCGGGGAATGACACCCTTCGCTCATTCCGTAGCCCTGGTCGGCATGCGCAACTTGCGCGATTACAAAGCCAAGGTCCGGCCGGAAAGCGACACGCTAGGTTCGACCAGCCCGTTCAACATCATCGAGGAAAGCCTCACCCTTCGAAACTTCAACCTGGAGGAAGTCCAGCGTCTCTACGCCCAGCACACTGAAGAAACCGGCCAGATTTTCGAACCGGCAGTGGCCGAAAAAGTCTGGCACTGGACGCGCGGCCAACCTTGGCTGGTCAACGCTTTCGCCCGGCAAATGGTCTTCAAGGAGCTGAAAAACGACCACTCCCAAACCGTCACCGCGGACATGGTGGACGAGGCGGTCGAAGCCCTGATTTTGCGACGCGATACCCACATCGACAGCCTGCTGGAACGGCTCAAAGAACCTCGCGTGCAGCGAATCATCGAGCCGGTGTTGCTGGGCAAGGTGGATGCCTTCGATCCCGCGGACAACGATTATCAGTACGTGCGTGATCTCGGTTTGGTCCGAAAGGACGAAGAGGACGTCGTCCCTGCCAATCCGCTCTACGCCGAGGTGATTGCGCGCACGCTTTCCGCCCGCTCCCAGTTTGCCCTCGAAGGCAGTTCTTACCCCTACAAAACCTCCCGCTACGAACAGGACGACGGTTCTCTGGACATGCGGCTTTTGCTGGAGGATTTCCAGGATTTCTGGCGGGATAATTCCGAAATCTGGGTGGAGAAATACCAGTACAAAGAAGCCGCTCCCCACCTCATTTTGATGGCGTTTTTGCAGCGAATCGTCAATGGAGGCGGCCAGATCAATCGCGAATTCGCCTCCGGGCGGGGGCGAATCGACCTCTGCGTGCTTTGGAAAGGATTCCGCTACGGCCTGGAACTGAAAATTCGCTACGGCGAAAAAACCATCCCGACCGGCAAAAAGCAACTCCGGGCTTATCTGGACCGGTTTGGACTGGATGAAGGCTGGCTTTTGGTGTTCGACCGGCGCAAGTCGGTGGACTGGAATGAGAAGATTTTCTGGCGCGAGGAAGAAGAGGACGGGGTGCGGATTCACGTGGTTGGGGCGTGAACCATGCAGGTGAGGCGATCGGGGGTTCGATCAGCCGAGCAGCGATTTTAGCGTCGCAAAGTCCTTGCGGGTCGCCTCGATGACCTTGGGAACCACTGCCGGGTCTTTGTGCCCCAAATATTCGACGTGCAGGTTCACCGGACCGTCAAAATTGGTGGATTTGAGGAGCTGGTAAAAGCGCTTGTCCACCGCGCCTTCACCAATCGGGCCCCAGCTCAGTTGATTGTCGTGCCAGGCCGGTTCCTTGATGTAGACGGTGTCGATGTAGGGCCGCATGAGGCGAAAATCCAGCTCCCATGCCTTGCCGCCTTCCACCGTGGCGTGGCCGATGTCAAAGGCGCTGCCGACGTCGGCGGGATCGTGCTGGCGGAAGAGATCGTGCAAGTCCCAAAGCGAGGCGCCGACGTAGTTTTTGCCAGAGTGATTCTGGTAAATCGGCTTGATGCCCAACTCCTTGGCGAAAGCGACCAGATCGCGCAAACGGGGCCGAAATTCGTCCAATTGCGGGTAGATGGGCTGGTTGAGGTCGTATTTGTAGTAGGCCATGCGGAAACGCTTGATTCCCAGGCCGGCGGCGGTTTTGAGCACGGTTTCCGTGTGTTGCTGGGCATCCACGGCGTTGATCCCGGAGGCAAAGAGGGTGAGTTCCACGCCGTGCTGTTTCAGCGCTTCGACCAGTTTTGGCAGGTCTTCCTCCACGCGCTCCGGCAAAACGTGGCCGGAAGGGCGGACTGGCGCCTCAATGCCGTGAAATCCCAGCTCGGCGATGACTTCAGCCATCTCGGCATAGTTCAGATGCTGGAAGGGCTTGGTAAACGTGCAAAAATGCCAGGATTTGGCGGTTTTGGCTGGTTTTTCGGCCCACGCCGGGGTTGCGCCCAGCGCGGCGACGGCAGTGGCGAGAAATTGGCGGCGTCGGGTGATCATGGCCGACGGTATCGGCGGTCGTCAGGTCTGGCAAGGGCGGAAGAGCGGAGATAGTAGCTTGCCAAAAGCCGCCTACGCTGCCTAACCTCTCACCCGTGAGCAAGAAATCCCACCGCGTCGTCTACCGGATCGCCAACCCCATCTACGACGTCGTCTTCAAGTGCCTGCTGGAGAATCTGGACGTCGCCAAGGACTTCCTCAGCGCCGTCCTGGGCTGGAGCGTCGTCAGCCTGCGTCTCATCAAACAGGAGCACATCGACAAAGGCGTCGAAAAAGGCAAAGCGCGCTACTTTCGGCTCGACTTTTGCGCCGTGATCCGCACCCACAACGGCGCCTATCACCAGGTCATCATCGAGCTGCAAAAAACCCGGATTTTGGCCGACATCATCCGCTTCCGCCACTACCTGGCCACTCAATACGCGGTTACCGAAGAAATTTTGACCGAAACCGGCCCCCGCCAAGAACCGTTGCCGATCATCTCGATTTACCTGCTCGGTTTCACCCTTGACGAAAAACTGCCCATGGCCGTCCACGTCCGGCGCGACTACGTCAACGCTGTGACCCGCCGCATGATCCGAAAACCCGCGGCGCGGCCGGATTTCATCGAAAAACTGACCCACGACGCCTACTTCATCCAGATCCCAAAAATCAGTGGCGTGGGTGATTCGGAGCTTGAGCAGATGCTCTCGGTTTTCGACCAAAATTTGCGCGTTAAGGGTAATCCGCACAAACTTGACTTTCCGGCCAAGGGTAAGAAATTGAGCGAATCGCTGGAGCGCATGTTGCGCCTGCTAACCAAACTTCAAGCCGACAAAGAGATGCAAAAAATCATGGAATACGAGGACATGGTCGCCCTAGAGCAAGAGCGCTTGAAGGCGGAGTGGACGCGGGATTTGGAGCAGAAGTTGGAGGAGGAACGAAAAGCGAAGAAAGAGGCGCAGAAAGCTCAGGAAGAGGCACAAAAGGAGATCGAACGGCTACGCAAGAAGCTGAAAGAGAAGTAGCGGACTTGCTGGCCGACATTCCGGCAAATCTCAAGCTCCACGCGCTCCGGCAAAACATGGCCGACGGTTTCGGCGGTTGTCAGGCCTGGCAAGGGCGGAAGAGCGGAGATAGTAGCTTGCCAAAAGCCGCCTACGCTGCCTAACCTCTCACCCGTGAGCAAGAAATCCCACCGCGTCGTCTACCGGATCGCCAACCCCATCTACGACGTCGTCTTCAAGTGCCTGCTGGAGAATCTGGACGTCGCCAAGGACTTCCTCAGCGCCGTCCTGGGCTGGAGCGTCGTCAGCCTGCGTCTCATCAAACAGGAGCACATCGACAAAGGCGTCGAAAAAGGCAAAGCGCGCTACTTTCGGCTCGACTTTTGCGCCGTGATCCGCACCCACAACGGCGCCTATCACCAGGTCATCATCGAGCTGCAAAAAACCCGGATTTTGGCCGACATCATCCGCTTCCGCCACTACCTGGCCACTCAATACGCGGTTACCGAAGAAATTTTGACCGAAACCGGCCCCCGCCAAGAACCGTTGCCGATCATCTCAATTTACCTGCTCGGTTTCACCCTTGACGAAAAACTGCCCATGGCCGTCCACGTCCGGCGCGACTACGTTAACGCGGTGACCCGCCGCATGATCCGAAAACCCGCGGCGCGGCCGGATTTCATCGAAAAACTGACCCACGACGCCTACTTCATCCAGATCCCAAAAATCAGTGGCGTGGGTGATTCGGAGCTTGAGCAGATGCTCTCGGTTTTCGACCAAAATTTGCGCGTTAAGGGTAATCCGCACAAACTTGACTTTCCGGCCAAGGGTAAGAAATTGAGCGAATCGCTGGAGCGCATGTTGCGCCTGCTAACCAAACTTCAAGCCGACAAAGAGATGCAAAAAATCATGGAATACGAGGACATGGTCGCCCTAGAGCAAGAGCGCTTGAAGGCGGAGTGGACGCGGGATTTGGAGCAGAAGCTTGAAGAGGCGCAGAAAGCTCAGGAAGAGGCACAAAAGGAGATCGAACGGCTACGCAAGAAGCTGAAAGAGAAGTAGCGGACTTGCTGGCCGACATTCCGGCAAATCTCAAGCTCCACGCGCTCCGGCAAAACATGGCCGACGGTTTCGGCGGTTGTCAGGCCTGGCAAGGGCGGAGATAGTAGCTTGCCAAAAGCCGCCTACGCTGCCTAACCTCTCACCCGTGAGCAAGAAATCCCACCGCGTCGTCTACCGGATCGCCAACCCCATCTACGACGTCGTCTTCAAGTGCCTGCTGGAGAATCTGGACGTCGTCTCATCAAACAGGAGCAGATGCTCTCGGTTTTCGACCAAAATTTGCGCGTTAAGGTAATCCGCACAAACTTGACTTTCCGGCCAAGGGTAAGAAATTGAGCGAATCGCTGGAGCGCATGTTGCGCCTGCTAACCAAACTTCAAGCCGACAAAGAGATGCAAAAAATCATGGAATACGAGGACATGGTCGCCCTAGAGCAAGAGCGCTTGAAGGCGGAGTGGACGCGGGATTTGGAGCAGAAGTTGGAGGAGGAACGAAAAGCGAAGAAAGAGGCGCAGAAAGCTCAGGAAGAGGCACAGAAAGCTCAGGAAGAGGCGCAAAAGGAGATCGAACGGCTTCGCAAGAAGCTGAAAGAGAAGTAGCGACTTGCTGGCCGACATTCCGGCAAATCTCAAGCTCCACGCGCTCCGGCAAAACGTGGTCGGACGTGCGCCTCAATGCCGTGAAATCCCAGTTCGGCGGTGACTTCGGCCTGGCAAGGGCGGAGAGTTGCTCGGCCATTAGGTGACTTTTCGTTGCAAATCTCGCAAGCCATCCCATTTTCCCGCCGATTATGCCGACCAATCAGGAGCTGAACATCCGCATTCGGCAGGCGACAGAGGACGATATCGACGATCTGCTGGCGTTGGCTGCTTTTGCCGACCGCGGCGACGGCGGCAACCGCGAATCCAGGATTTCGCGCGAAACTCTGCGCCAGGCGTTGTTCATGCCCGGCTCCCTTTGCCGGGCCCTGGTTGCTGACGCCAGCGGGCCGATTGTTGGGGTCGCCCACTATCACCGTTTTCAGCCCGCCGTGGTCGATCGTCCCACGTTGGCGATGGACGATCTCTTCGTGCTCGAACCCTACCGGCGCAAGGGCATCGGCTGGTCGCTGCTGGAGGAGTTGAGCCGGCGCGCCATCGAGATGGGCTGCGAGCAGATCGATTTCACCGTGCAGCGCGGCAATCGCAAAGCGGTGCGGTTTTACAAACGGCTGGGGGCCAAGGTTTTTACCGATACCCACTACTGCCGCCTCTACCGGGATACCGTCGAAACCCTGGCGGCGAGGGGCAAGGAAGGCCTGGAAACGGAGGAAGCGCCGAAACCGAAGCGCAAATTCGGCCGCAAGACGAAGTAACGGGCGGAAAAACGGTTGCAACGCCAGTCAGGACGCGTAATCTCCTGGCCCACCTCAAAACCCGAAAATTTCCTGACATGTCACAGCATCCCAGCCTCAAAGGCGCCGCCGGAACCGGCAAAAAACGCAGCGTTTTGAAGCGCTTCGAGCGCGTGAAATTGCTCAAGTCCCGCGGCGAGTGGAAAGAAGGTCAGAGCCCGATCGGCCTGCCGAAAACCAAGCACGAGGACTGATTTCTTCGTCCGATTTGGATTTGGATTTGAGCGAGGGCGTCCGCATCAACAAATTTTTGGCCTCCTGCGGGCTGGGATCGCGGCGCGGTTGCGAACAATTGGTCGGTGAGGGCCGGGTGACGATCGACGGGCAAGTCGTGACCGAACTTGGCACCCGGGTATTGCCGGAGCACTCGGTGAAAGTGGACGGCAAGCGGGTTCGGGCAGCCGGGGAGCTGACGGTTTTGCTCTACAAGCCGAAGGGCTATCTTTGCACGAAGGAGGACACGCACGACCGCCAGACGATCTACGATTTGCTGCCGGGCCGATTTCGGCGGCTTAACTACGTGGGTAGGCTGGACAAGGACAGCGAGGGGCTGATTTTGCTGACTTCCTGCGGGAAACTCGCCCAAACGCTGACCCATCCCAGCCACAAGATCGAGAAGGAATACGAGGTGACGCTCGACCGGCCGTTGGAGCGCGGACATGCCGAAAAAATGGTGGAAGGCGTGCATACCGCCGAGGGCGTCGCCATCGCGGAGCGGGTGGAATCGCTCGGTCAAAGGCGGGTTTCCGTAGTGTTGAAGCAAGGGCTCAAGCGGCAAATTCGGCTGATGTTCGCCCAGTTTGACTACAAGGTGAAGAAGCTGAAGCGCGTGCGGATTGGCGAGCTGATCGCGCCGGCGATGAAGCCGGGGGATTGGGTGGAGCTTGACGGTGAGGGGATCGAGTTGGCGACGGTGAATCCGCTGCGTTGCAGCGACGGGGGTCTTTGAGGCGAACATCGAGCGCACTCGTGCTCATCGCCAGAGGGACCGTAGACGTCGCCCTCAGGAGTGGTGACGGCACCGGTCAGGAACTGGTCGGCGTTGGAGTGGCCGTGTACGTTGCGCCCGCGGCACTTGGTCGGAGTCCAGGATTTCGTTGCACTCATAAATGAAGGAGGTAAAATGAGGAATCGCGTATAAAAACGCTGTATAAATCGGTCAAATGCTTGACTCAAAGACAGTCGCAATCCGCTCATTATCAACAAAAAGCCAAGGTGGCGAAACTGGTAGACGCGCTTGACTTAGGATCAAGTGGGGCAACCCGTGCAGGTTCGAGTCCTGTCCTTGGCACGAATTGGCGGAAATCGCGCTCCGCGTGCGGTTTCCGCCTTTTTTGACGCAATCTGAAGCTGCCCGGACGCCGGCGGGCAACATTCCGCCGCGTGCGCGTTGACGAGGGGCGCATTCTTGCTCAGCTAAGCGGCATGAAACCCTACGCCCTCTTCACCGCCGCCCTTGCCTTGCTCGCCACCCAGGTTTTTGCCGCGAAACCTAACATCCTCGTCATCCTTTGCGACGATTTGGGTTACGGCGACCTGGCTTGCTACGGTCATCCGCACATTCGCACGCCGCATCTCGATCAAATGGCGCGGGACGGGATTCGATTCACCGATTTTTACTCCGCGGCTCCCGTCTGCTCGCCGTCACGCGTGGGCTTGCTGACCGGGCGCACGCCGAACCGGGCCGGTGTTTACGATTGGATCCCGGAGTACAGCGAAAAGCGCCACGACCGCACCTTTGCCCACCTGCGCGAGAGCGAGGTGACCGTGGCGCAGTTGCTGAAGCACGGCGGTTACGCTACGTGCATGAGCGGCAAGTGGCACTGCAACAGCCGGTTTAACTCGCCGCATCAGCCGCAGCCGGGCGACGCGGGTTTCGACCACTGGTTCGCCACGCAAAACAACGCCGCGCCTTCGCACGAAAATCCGGTGAACTTCGTGCGCAACGGCAAGCCGGCGGGGCCGCAGAAGGGCTACAGTTGCCAAATTGTTGCCGATGAGGTGGTGGGCTGGTTGCGCGGGCATCACGCCAAAAACGCGGAACAGCCGTTTTTCGTCTACATGGCCTTCCACGAGCCGCACGAGCCGGTTGCCTCGCCCGCGAATCTCGTGGCCAAATACAAGCAGGCGGCGGAAACGGACGATGAGGCGCAATATTTTGCCAACGTCGAGAATCTGGACCTCGCCGCCGGCAAAGTGCTGACGGAACTGGGCGCGCTGGGGTATCGGGACAACACCCTGGTTATTTTTACCAGCGACAACGGTCCGGAGACGCTCAACCGCTACCGCACGGCAAATCGCAGCTACGGCGTGCCCGGGCCTCTGCGCGGGATGAAGCTGCACACCCACGAAGCCGGCTATCGCGTGGCGGGGATCGTGCGTTGGCCGGAAAAAGTCAAGCCCGGCCAGGTTTCCAAGATTCCCGTCAGCTCGCTCGATTTCCTGCCGACGTTCTGCAAGCTGGCGGGCACGCGTCCTCCCAACGGCCTGGAGTTGGACGGAGCCGATTTTTCGCCCGCGTTGACCGGGAAGCCGGTTGCGCGAAAAAAACCGCTGGCCTGGTGTTACTACAACGCGCTCAACGATGCCCGGGTTTCGCTCCGCGACGGCGACTGGAAAATTCTGGGCCGGCTCAAAGATTTGGGCCGCAAGGATCACTTGACCGTGGCGGACGAGATTTTGATTCGCTCGACGCCGTTTGACGCGTTCGAACTCTACAACCTGGGCCAGGACATCGGTGAAGCGGACGATCGCCTGGCCGATCCCGAGGCGCCGCTCGCGGCGATGGCCAAAAAGCTGGAAACCTACTACCAGCGCCTCGTTGACGACCAGGTTTACTGGGTGACGACCCAAGCCAGCGATGAAAATACCGGGGTGACGACGACGCCGGACGGGACCCTGACATTTGCACCTAAACCCGGCCCCGGCAAGGGTAAGCACATCGTCCTGGTGGCCGGCGACGAGGAATACCGGACGGAGGAGTCCATGCCGATGTTGGCGAAGATTTTGAGCCAAAAACACGGGTTCAAGACCACGGTCGTGTTCGCGTTGAGCGCCGACGGCAAATACATCGATCCCAACAATCAGGCCGGCTTGCGGGGACTGGCCGCGCTGGATTCCGCGGACCTGATGCTCATCGGCACGCGCTTCCGCCGGCCCAGCGACGAGCAGGCCGCCTACGTGACCAAATTCATGAACGCAGGCAAGCCGGTGATCGGCATCCGCACCGCGACGCATGCTTTCAACGGCGGGCAAAAATTCGGCGAAAAGATCGGTTTTGGCGAGTGGGGGCGCAAAATCCTTGGCGAGCAATGGGTGAGCCATCACGGCGGTCACAAACGCGAAGGCGCGCGCGGCGTGATCGAGCAAGCCAACGCCAAACACCCGATTTTGCGCGGCGTGAAGGACGTTTTTGCGCCCAGCGACGTCTACGGCGTCATCCACCTGACTGAGGCGAACACGATCCTGCTCCGCGGCGCCGTCACCCAGACACTCGACCCAAAATCGCCCAACGTTGAGGGCAAAAAGAACGATCCCATGCAGCCGCTGGCTTGGCTCCACACCTACGAAGCGCCGAACGGCAAAAAGGGCCAAAGTTTCTGCACGACGGCGGGCGCGTCCGTGGATTTGGTGAGCGAGGATCTGCGCCGCCTTATCGTCAATGCCGCCTATCACCTGACCGGCCTGGAGGTTCCCCAAAAAGCGGATGCGGCCTACGTCGACCCGTTTTACCCCAGTTTTTACGGCTTCATCCGGGACAAGGATTACTGGAAAAACGCCGATCGCCAGCCGAGCGACTACACGCTGGGCAAGAGCCCCACCATGCCCGATCCCAAGGGCAGCCCGGATTGGCCCTTCCGTCCCCGGCCCTAACTGTATGACGGGCGCCCCCGAATTTGCCGCTCTCGCGGAACGCTGCGCGGACTGGCAGCCGGATTTGGCGATCGTGTTAGGCTCCGGCCTGGGAGGATTGGCCGAGCGGTTCGAAATTTTGGATGAAATCGCCTACGGCGCGGTCGATGGCCTCCATTCCAGCCGCGTGCCCGGGCACAACGGGCGTTTTCTCCTCGCCGGGACCGGTGAATCGCGATTCGTCATCGCGCAGGGGAGGGTTCACCTCTACGAGGGCTTCGCCGCTTGCGAAGTGACGGCAAGCGTTCGGGCGATTGCCACTTTGGGCGCGCAAACCATCGTCCTCACCAACGCCGCGGGCGCGATCAACCCGGAATTCGCGCAACTCGGCTGGATGGGCATCACCGACCACCTCAACCTTACCGGCGCCTCGCCTCTCACCGGAAATCCCAGCTTTTTCGACATGTCAGAGGTCTACGATCGCCGGCTTTTGGCGCAAATCCGCGAATCGGCGGCGAAACACGGCATCGACTACGGCGAAGGCGTCTACGCCGGCGTTTTGGGCCCGCAGTATGAGACCCCGGCGGAAATTCGCATGCTCGGGACGCTCGGCGCGGACGCCGTGGGCATGTCCACCGTGCTGGAAGCGATCGAGGCCCGGGCGCGAAAGATGCGCGTGTTAGGGTTGAGTTGCCTCACCAACTGGGCCTCCGGCATGTCCCCCGGTGAGTTGAATCACGACGAAGTGGTGGAGCGAGGCCACACCGCGGTCGACGACCTGGAGAACCTGGTTCGCGGATTGCTGGCTTCCGCCGGTACGTAGATGAGACGGTGATTTCTAGTTGCCGGAGGGCCGCCGACCACTGGCCACTGGCTAAATAAATCGGGAAAACGGGAGGTTGGCGCGCCCGTCGAGAAAAACTTGGAACCGGCTCGTTTTATGCCTGGCGTTCCCACGGAAACCGCAAAAACTCCTCCGACCAATCGCCGCTCGCCTTCTTCGACTCGAAAAGTTGGCGGTTGGGCTCCAATTTTTCCGGGCTGCGGTCGATGGGCGTCTCGCCGATGCGATGGATGACGAGCTGGATGTCCTGGCGCATCTCCGTTTCCACGATTTTGTCCGCGCGGTGGAAGAAATGGATGTCCGTCTGGCCGTAGTTGCCGACAAAATCCTCGTCGCACCCGCCCACCTCCCAGTAAAGCCGGCGCGTCAGGAGCATGGTGCCGGGATGGATCTTGGTTTTGCCGCTTTCGGGGTCGATGCGCTGAAATTTGTAGATTTTGCGCGCGTTTTCGCCGGCTAACTCCAGCATCCCGCGCGCCGCTTCGGGCGGGATCACGTGATCCATGTCGCTGTGCAGGATCCAGTCGGTTTCCGCCACGTGAGTGCCCAAATTTCGCGCCCCGCCGATGTTGCAGTAGAGGTCCTCCAGCACGCGGTAAATCGCCAAATCCAGCGACGAATCGCCCACCAACTCCGCCGCGGGCCGTTGCGAGCAATCGTCGACGAGCAGGAACTGGATGCGGCGGCGTAACTCTTCCGGGTAAGCCGACCAGGCGTCCAACTGGATGCGCAGCATCTCTTGCTGGTTGTAGTAGGTGTAGATGAAGGTGAGGTCCTTGTTCATGCGAGGCGCTGTCAGGTCAGTAGATGAACCGGCCCCACGGCATGGGCGGGGTGACCGGAAGAAAAATGAGGTAGACGGCAATGGCCACGTTTACCGCGGCAATGGCGCCGATGGCGGGGTAGAGGAGGCGGGGGGCGCGTTCGTCAAGACGGCGCATACCCAGCATGGTGAGCAGAGCCAGCGCAGGCAGGACGGGGAGGAGAAGACGCACCATGAACGGCGCCTTGGTCGCCGTTAGCAGCAACCCGAAGAAAACCGCCCACGCCGCCAAAAGGACGATGGCGCGGCGCTCGAAGCCGTCTTTCGCGCGGATGGCGAACCAGGCGAGCGGCAAAAACTGGAGTAATGCCGGCAGGCAGATGAGGAACTCGGTTAGGGTGCTGATGCTTTCGAATTCTTCCTTTTTTTTCATGGCCAGCGCCAGATTCGATTCCCAGCCGCAGAGCGCGTAGAGCGCCAGGAAGACGATGCCCGGGATGCCCGCGACGATGAAGCCCGTGCCGAGCCTAACCGGCAAACGAAGCCGCTTTTCCCGCAGCCAGTCGATCACGACCCAGGCGAAGCCGAAAAAGACGACGTAAGCCGGCCCCGGCGGGCGAACCAGGGCCAGAGCGATGCCGAGCAACGGCGCGAGCCAGAGTTGGCGCCGGTCCACCTCTCGCAGCCGCCAAAGCAGCATGGCGAGCATGGCGGTTACCGCGAAAACGCCGGGCATGTCCGTGCTGGGCCGGGCGAAGGATTTCAAAACCGCCAGGTGTGTCGCAAAAAGCAGCCCCGCGCCTAACAAAATGCGAAAATTGAGCCCGAATGCGTCGCGGCCGATGCGGAGGACCAGCGCCAGAGTACCCAGCGAGCTAAGCGCCACGACGAAGATGTAGGCCAGTTGCATGGGTAGGCCCAGCAGCCCTAACAGGGCCAAAACCACGGGAACCAGCGCCACGTAGGTGTGGGCGTAGCTTTCGTGCATCCAGCCGGCCAACCGCTCCCGTTCGCCCGGTTGCAGGATGTAGTCGCGCAGCGCCGTGCCGTATTTTTGGTAGCCGTCAGGGTCGATGCTGGCCGAAAGCACGGAGTAGCTTTGCTGCCAGAAGAGCAGGCTGGTAATCGCGGCTGCTGCGACTAACAAACCCCAAAAAATTTGCGAAATCCACGATTCCCGCCGCCGCAGCGCCGCGGCGAACACCCCCAAAACCGCGATCCAGAGCCAAACCAGGTGCTGCGTCGGCCAATCGAACTGCGCCAGAAAAATCGGCACGAAATCCAGCTCAACCTGGCCGGTTGCGCTACGGTGCATCTCGATTTTCGGCGGATGCTCGGTTCTCAGGATGCTGGGATGCTTGGCCGGCTTCCAGACCAGCTCGATGCGAATGCGGTCGCCGGCCTCGTTGTTCGGCGTCCAGGTTTTGGGGCCGAATTCGCGGTTTTTGAACGTGGACGTCTTCAATTCCACGCCCTTGGTCAGGTTGCGGATTTTCATCTGCACCTTGGCCAGGTCATCGCGCAGCATCGGCAGGTAAATCGCGCGCAAACCGGCCATCAGGTGCGTCAAATTCGATCACGCACGGCTCTCCGGGGCGGAATTCTTCCTCGCCGTGCCAGGTTTTCGGTTCGAAATTCAGCGGGGCGTCGCGCTCCGTCGAAACCTGGAAAAACGGCACGATTTCGCGTTCGCCCATGCGTGCGGTTAGGTTCGGCGCCGGCTGTAGTCCGCCGGTGTAGCAGACGGGCGGGCGCTCCTTGTCCCAACGCAGCGAAACGCGGATTTTGTCGCCCTCCGCGTTGTCACCGGCGAACGTGACCGAGTTTTCCGGCGCGGCGATCACCTCATCGTGCAGGACGCGGTTTTGGGTCGCGTTTTCCACGCGCACGTGGAGGCGGTGGCGGTCGCTCCAGAGCATGCGGTGCCAATGCAGCGCCTCCAGATCGTCCTCCGGCGCTTCAAACTCGCACGAAATCCACTCGCCGGCCTGAAACGGCGCCAGCGGAGCATCAGCCGCCGCCAACATGCTCGGATAAATCGGCTGAGGCCGGAAATCGCGCGACATCGCCAGGATTCCCGCAAAGAGCAACGCCGGCAGGACGAGCCAGCGCGATTTGTGAAAAATGCCGTTCAAACGTGAAAGGTTGGTGGCACAGAAAAAGACGCGACCCACGCCAGGGCAAGTCACGTCTCTGCAAAAATCGGCATTCGCGCCGCCGTCAGGATTTTTTCGGGTTTTTGGCGTTTTTCGCCTGTTTTTTGCCTTTTCGCCGTTTGGCGCGCCGTTCCGCGGTTTCCGCTTCGGCCTGGGTCATGAACGCTTGCAGTTTTTCGGCGTCATCCCGGTTCGCGAAGGCTTCGGCGACGGGATCGCCGGTTTTGGCCATCCACTCGCCCAGCCGGCCGCTCATTTCCTCCAACTGCTGGCGAAATTCCGGATTTGTCGCCAAATTCACGAGGCAATCCGGGTCGTTTTCCACGTCGTAAAGCTCCTCAACCACGCGGTGGTCGAACGACTGCAACCGCGCCGCGATTCCCTCGTTTTCAGCCGAGAGTTGCTTCATTCGGCGATAAGTCGCCGTGCCCTGCGTCGCCGTCCTGAACCGCCGCTCGCCGTCCGACCAGGGGTTGAACAGGTAGAGAAATCGCTGCGTTTCCACCGCGCGGATGGGGGCGCGTTGACCGCCGGCGTTCTCGTTGTAATGCTTGAAAACCTGGTCCCAGCCGTCCTGCTCTTCACCGCGCACCAGGCCCACAAATGATCGCCCGTCCAGGCCGCCGGGATGCTCCAGGCCGGTCATGTCCAGCCACGTGGGCAGCAAATCCACGGCGGAAACCAAATGCCGGCTATCGGTCGCGCCGGCCTCCGTCACGCCCGGCCATTTCACGATGAGCGGCGTTTTGGTGCTGTGATGATAGAGCTGCGTTTTGGACCACGGCAACGGCATCCCGTGATCGGACAAAAACATCACGATCGTCTCCTGCGCCTTGCCGCTTTCCCGCAAAGCACGGAGAATTTCGCCCACGCAATCATCCGCCCGGCGCACGGAGGTGTAGTAGAGCGCCAACTCCTCGCGGACAGCCGGGTCATCCCACAAAAAGCCGGGAATCGGCACCTCATCGGCGGTGAAAACTCGCGATGCCGGATGCTTGTCTCCCGGCTTCCAGAACGGCTTGTGCGGATCGGAAATGTTGACGTTGATGAAGAACGGTTTGCCCTGTTTTTTCCGCGGATTCGATGCCGGTTTTGGTCGAAGTATAGTACGACGCCGCATCCTTGAGATGCGCCTTGGTTCCATCCGGCAGCGTCGTCAAATCCGCGTCCCATTTGTAGGGTTGATAGGGTGTGGAATGGGACACTTTCCCGCGAATGGCCGCATAGTAGCCGCCGGCCTGCATCAAATCGCAAAGCACGGGAAAATCGATCGGTTTGACCTGGTAAAACCCTCCACGCCGCTGTTGTGCGGATAGCGCCCGCTGAACATGACATTGCGCGAAGGGTAGCAGTTGCCGACCACAACGTGCGCCTTATCGAAACGCAACCCCTCGGCGGCGAGCTTGTCGATATGCGGCGTGGTGTCGGCCAATTTGCAGCCAAACGCGCCGACCGAATCGCAATTCATGTCATCGACGGTGATGAAGAGGATGTTTGGCTTGGCTTGCAGGATAGCAGCCGTTGCCAGGCAAAGGCAACTGGAGAAGATGGTGAGATTCAGGTTCATTTTGTGTTTTGGGGTAGCTTCGATTGGCAATCGAAGCCGCGGAGGCTCGGGGTAGCTTCGATTGGCAATCGAAGCCGCGGAGGTTACGGATTTTCGGGCCACGATTGCCAATCGTGGCTACTCTCCCAAATCACGCGATCTTCTCGATCTGGAACGAGCGCCGCGCGTAGAGAAATTCGAACAAGTTGCCTTCGTGCGGCTGATCCCATTTCAGGTGATTCGTCGGGACGTTGCCGACGTTGAGCCGGTCGATGCTGGGATGGGCGAAGAGCTGGTTGATCCACTCCAAATCCCGGGTGATGGCGGTGCAAACCAGCGTTTTGCCGATGCGCGGGATCATCTCGGCTTGCGGCGCTTCGAGAACCGTGGCGAAGGGGAACAAAAACTCGCGAATCGCCAGTTCGTGATCCCAATCCGGCACGCGGACGATGGTCGGCAGCAGGTAGTTCATGCCGTCGCGTTGCTGGTAGCGCTCACTGCCGCGCAATTCCTGCGAAACGTCGCGCGCGCCGCCTTTGAGCCCGTTTTCAACGGCGTCGTTGATCCATTCGGCCATTTTGGGGTTGGCGAAGCCGCTCAATTTTGCTTCGGGGTCGTCCTGGGCTTTGGGCTCGATGGCGAGCAGTTTTTCGGCGACGGCGCGGGCGATTTCGTCGCCGTATTTCGGGGTGACGATGACCGATACGTTGATGCAGCTGCGCCCGGAATTGGCGCTAACCGATTCCACGATGGTGTCCACGTAGTTTTGCCAGTTTTCCACCTCATCCTCGCCGATGAGGATTTTTGAGTAACCGGTGCCGTGAACTTCGACGCGCGGATCGTGCTCGTACTGCATGACGGTGTCATCCCCGCCAAAAAGCATGACCCGGCCTGCGCGGCGGATGATGGCGCCGGATCCATCGTGCTGCGCGGGATAAAAACTGAAAGCTTCCGGCGGCGCCCCGGCTTTTTTCATGGCTTCAATGATGCGGATGGGCGTCCAGGGCTCTTCGCGGCCGGGTTTGAGCACCACGGGAATTTTCAGGGCGATGGAGGGCGCCCACAGCGCGTTGACGGCGGGCGAGTTGCTCGGCAAAATGACGCCCAAACAGTCCGTGACCGCGGCAAAGCTGACCGGGGCGCCGTTTTGCTCGCCGTAACCTTTGTCGAGCACGTCCAGGTCCAATCCGCGGGTCAGCCCTTTCAAAATCACGTCCGTTTGCGCCATCACACCGTGCAGCCGCTTCATGTTCATGCGGATGAGGCTGTGCGGCAGGCCGCTGGTCATGGCCAGTTGCATCACGTAATCCTCGGGAGACTGCTCGTCGCCGTCGCAACCCACGGGCAGCGTCTCGGTGAGGAAAAAATCGGCCGCTTTCTTGCAAATTTCGACCAAATCCCGGCATTTGAAGGTGTTGAGCGCCTGGCGGGCTTCGCCCATTTTCAGCAGGTCGTGCTTGATCATGTCCGAGCAGGCGAAACTGACCTCCGCGGCGTCTTTGTCGCCGGCCACGTTGGTGACGAGTTGGGTGTCGAGGCTCTGGTGGACCCGGCCTTGCCGGAGGATGGGAATGTGCGGGATGCTCATCGTCAGGATCATCTAACGCGGCTGGGCGAACTTGTCCAGCGGTCCGTTTTTTCTCGCAAAATGCTAGATTCAGGCCAGAGGCAACCTAACGTCGCAGCCAACTCATGATCGCCGCGACCTGGATTCTCGCTGCAACCGACCCAACTCCCCCGTTCGGATGGAAAATCGCCGCCGTGCTCGGCATTTTGGCGATCGCCCTGATCCTGTTCGTCACCGAGAAGCTGCGCATGGACGTGGTGGCGTTGTTAGTGCTCTCCACCCTCGCGATGATGAAGCTGGTTAGCCCGCAGGAGGCCCTGGCCGGCTTCAGCAACCCCGCGGTGGTGACGGTGTGGGCCATGTTCATCCTCAGCGCGGGTTTGAGCGCTACCGGGGTGGCGGACGCGATCGGCCGGCAAGTTTTGCGCATCGCCGGCAAGAACGAGCCGCGCATCATCGTCGTCATCATGATCGCGACGGCGGCGATGAGCGCGTTCATGAACAACATTGGCGTGGCCGCGCTGATGTTGCCGGTGGTGATGGACATCGCCCGCCGCACGGAGACTTCGCCCTCGCGGTTGCTCATGCCCATGGCTTACGCGTCGTTGTTAGGGGGGCTAACGACCTTGGTGGGAACTCCGCCGAACCTGGTGGCCTCCGAGGCGCTGCGTCAGGCGGGTTTGGAGGGCTTTTCGCTCTTTGAGTTCGCCCCGGTCGGCGTTCCGGCGCTCGTTTTGGGCACGCTGTTCATCGCCTTCATCGGTCGGCATTTTCTGCCCGCGCAAATTCCCGAAAGTTTCCAAAAATCGATCGAAAAAGCGGGCACGGAGCTGCGTTTCGCGCACGATTTGGAGCAACGCCGCTTTCAACTCCAGGTGGGGCCGGATTCGCCGTTTGCGGGTCGGAGTTTGGGGGAAATTCGCATCGGCGAGGCCTTTGGGTTGACGGTTTACGCCGTGCAGCGCGGGGGGGAGGCGCTTACCATCGTGGATCGCGACTTTACGCTGGAAACCGGCGATATTTTGTTCGTGCAAGGCAGCGTGGAGGAGTTCAGCGAGCTGATGCGATGGCGCGCTTTCGAGCTGGCCAGCGGATCGGAAATTGCCGAACTGCTCGCCTTTCAAAAGCTGGTCCTGCTCAGCGTGACCGTGGCCGAAGACTCCAATTTGGTGGGGTTGAGCGTGCAAGAGTGCGATTTTCGCAAACGCTTCCGCGCCCACATTTTGTCGATTCGGCGCGGCGACGAGCTGTTTCGCGAAGGACTGGCCGGCGTGGTCTTGGAAGCCGGCGACCGCCTGCAAATTGAGATGAAAAAGGAGCACCAGCCGGTTTTGGAAAACGCGCCGCAATTCAGCGAAATCCAGCTCATCGTGGAAGAGAAGCTGGGCGACATTTACCGCGAAGGCGACTCCCTGCTGGAGCTGCACATTCCCGGGGATTCTCACCTGGCCGGCCTAACCATCGCCGAAAGCGGCCTGGGCGAGCGACTGCGGCTTAGGGTGGTGGGAATCGCGCGAAAAGGCGGAAACATCCCCTTCCCGGACAGCGAGGAACGCTTCCAACCCGGCGACAAGCTGCTGATTCACGGAAACCGGGACCAAATCTCCCTGCTGCGGGGCGTGCAATCCCTGGAGCGCACCCAAACCGGGGTTGAAGACGCGGAACTCTTTGGCCGGACGGACACCGGATACACGGAGGTGACTCTGGCGCCGCAAAGTTCCCTGGCCGGCAAAACCCTGCGCGAGGTGAATTTCCGCAAGCGCTACGGCCTGGACGTGCTCTCCATCTGGCGTCAGGGCCGCTCGTTTGGCAGTTACCTGCGCAACATGGTGCTGCAATTTGGCGACGCCCTGCTTTTGGCCGGGCCGCGCGAACGGATCGAGGCGCTGGCTGAGGACGAGGACTTCCTCATCCTCACGCGCGCCGCCTACGAGACGCCGGCCAAGGAATCGCCGCTCAAGGCCTGGTTGGCCGCGGGAATCATGCTCGGCGTCGTAGGATTGGTGTTAGCCGGCTTCCTGCCCATCGCCCTCGCCGCCATCGCCGGCTCTACGCTCATGATCGCGACGCGCTGCCTCAGCATCGAGGCCGCCTACCGCGCCATCGAGTGGAAATCCGTCTTCCTCATCGCCTGCATGATCCCGCTGGGCGCCGCCATGCAAACCACCGGCGCGGCCAACTGGCTGGCGGAGGGAGTTGCCGCCGCTGCGCGTCCCTTCGGCCCGTGGGGGATGATCGTGGGCCTTTATCTGCTCACGATGCTGGCCACAACCATCGTCCCAACAGCCGCGTTAGTCGTCATCATGTCCTCCATCGCGCTCGGCGCGGCTCCGGAACTCGGCATCGAGCCCAAGCTCATCATCATGGCCATTGCCATGGCGGCCTCGGCCAGTTTCACCAGCCCCATCTCGCACCCGGCTAATGTGCTGGTGATGGGCCCCGGCGGCTACCGGTTCGTGGACTACATCAAGCAAGGCATCCTCCTAGCCATCGTCGTGGCCCTAACGGTGTTGCCGATGTTGGCGTGGCGGTATTGATGCGATTTGTTCGTTTGTTAGGATGGGGAGAGCTTCGGCTTGCTTGTTTCCGGCGCTGGCCGAAGAATAGTACCCCATGCCCTCCGAGACGCTTCCCGATTTGCTCGATTTTGCCCGCCAAACCGCCCGCCAAGCCGGAGGGGTGACGCTCGAATACTTTCAGCGCGAGTTCGATACCGAATTCAAAGCTGATGATTCGCCGGTTACGATCGCGGACCGCAAGGCGGAGGAACTGATCCGCCAACGCATCCAGGACGCCTACCCAAATCACGGAATTCTCGGCGAGGAGTATGGCGAAACCAACCCCGGCGCGTCGCATCGCTGGGTCATCGACCCGATCGACGGGACGAAGTCGTTCGTTTGCGGCGTGCCGCTCTATGCGGTGCTGATCGGTTTGGAGATCGAGGGCGAGTGTTGCGTTGGCGCGGCTTATTTTCCCGGTTTGGACGATATGGTCTCCGCCGGCGCGGGTTTGGGTTGCGATTGGAACGGGCGCGCTTGCCGGGTCTCGGAGCAAAATGCGTTGAGTCGCGCCATCATCGCCCACGCGGACACCGCTTCGTTCGCAAACCACGGCAAGGAGCAGGCTTGGCGTCGGCTCCAGGCGGCCAGCTACTACAACGCGGGCTGGTGCGATGCTTACGGTTACGCGTTAGTCGCCACCGGGCGGGTCGAGGCCATGCTCGACCCCATCATGAACATCTGGGATTGCGCGCCGTTTTTGCCGATTCTTCGCGAAGCGGGCGGATTTTTCGGAGATTGGCAGGGTAACGAACGGATCGACGCTAACGAAGCGCTTGGGACCAACGCCGCCTTGCGTGAGCCGATTCTAGAGCTGATTCGGAGCTAATTCCGGCTTCCCAACTTTTTGCGCGGCGCGTCTTGCCTCGCGCAATTCCTCCACTTTGCGGAACCTCCAGGCAAACCATCCAAACCGGGCCTCCGCCAGCGCCCGGGGCGTAGCCGGCATTCCCACCAGGCTGACGGCAAAAACCTGCCCGTCGTCCGACCAACAATCTTCCACGCAATAAAGCTCGTTTTTCACCGGCCGCCGCCCACCATGAATCCTGACGCCCATAGGATCAATGTCGCGATCGTTGACGCAGATGACTTTGTCTCCAGGTTCGAACATTTGGTAGCTTGGTGAGGGGAAGACCCTGCATTATCACAATTGGTGAGGGGAAGACCCTGCATTATCACAATCTGGCGCGTTTCGCCAGCCTAAAAAATCGCACCCCCGCATTCCCCGCTCACGTCAGGGCCCCGCCGCACGAACTCCCGCTTCCGGCAGTGCAGCCGAAGCAATGCGGACCGGTGCGGATGGGAATTTGCGCGAAGCTTTCCGGATCGACGTCCCACAGCATCATGGGTCCGGGATGGCCGTTGCGGGTTTGCAGCTTCAGCATCTGATTGAAATCGCAATCGTAGACCTGGCCCTCCCAACTGACGTTGATGGTGTTGCGACACATGAGGCTGGAGACGGTGACCGGGTTAAAGGCTTCCTTCAGCAGGTCCATGTATTCGCGCAATTGGCCGTTGCGCTTTAAATACGCCGAAAAACGGGCGATCGGCATGTTGGCGATGCAAAAGAGCTGGTCGAACTCGATGCCGAAGTGGAGCTTCATTTCGCGCTTGTAGTCGGCTTCCAGCGCTTGTTGCTCTGGCGGCAAAAACGCGCCGTTGGGGTTGTAGACGAAGTTGAGGATCAGGTTAGGGTCCTGCCCATAGCCGAGTTGGTTCAGTTTTTGGAACGCCCGGATGCTGGAGTCGAAAACGCCGTCGCCGCGTTGTTCGTTGACGTTGTCAGGCTCGTAGCACGGCATGGAGGCGATGATTTCCACCTGATTTTCGGCCAAAAACTCGGCCACCCACTCATAGCCGGGCTCGTTGACGATGGTGGCGTTGAGCCGGTCCATGACGCGGCGCGGTTTTTCAAAATTGCGGACGGTTGCGACCAGGCGGCGAAAATCCGGGACCATCTCGGGCGTGCCGCCGGTCAAATCCAGCGTGCCGATGCCGGTTTGCTCGAACCAGGCCAGAATTTTGTCGATCGTCTCGCCGGTGACGATCTCCTTGCGCTTGGGCCCGGCGTTCACGTGGCAGTGGACGCAGGTGAGGTTGCAGAGTTTGCCGACGTTGAGCTGGAGGATCTCCGGCGCCGTGCGCGTTAGCGGAGTTTTGCGCCGCTCCAAAGCGCGGTCGAAGTCGTTTTTCGTCGTGGCCATGATGAGTTGGTCGGGAAACGTCGGGCCAGCTTTCGCCGAACCGGAATTTCGCGCACTGATAGTGCCAAATTCCCGGCGTTTGGAAAGAAAAATCCGGGCCGGCGCCCCAACTGCGGCTTGCGCTCCCGGCCGCCACACGGTAAGCAGGTGGGATGAAGTCAGGCATTTCTCCCCATCTCATCTGGTCCATCACCGTGCTTATCATCGTGGGTATGGTGTTGTTCTTCATCAAGGGCGTCCTCGTCAAGGGCGGGGAGCGCAAGGAGGAGCTGATCGGCGTGTTGGCCGATGCGCTGGAGAAGAATGTCAAAATCACCGTCAACGTGGACGTGCAGGAAGACGGGGAACAGCCCGCGAACCCATGAGCAAGCTGCGTCTGGCGCTCGATTCCCTGCGACACTACCGATGGCTCAATTTGGCCATCCTCATCGGCGTGGCCCTGACTTCCGCGATTCTGAGCGGGGCCCTGGTGGTGGGAGATTCGGTCAAAGCCAGCTTGGCGAAAAACGCGGATGCGCGCATCTCAAGGGCAACCCATGCGCTGGTGGGGAGCGACCGCTTCGTCACCACGAGGCTTGGCGAACGTCTCGCGGAAACCCTCGCCATTCCGGCCGCGCCGCTGCTGCAAACGGAGGGCACGGTCGCCGATCCGGGCGGAACGCGCCGGGCGAACAAGGTTCAGGTCGTGGGAGTGGACGCCACGTTCTTCAACCTGGCTCGCGGTGAGGCCGAACCGCTCGCCGAACGGGAAATCGCGATCAATGAAGCCTTGGCGCGCCGATTGGACGCGAAAATCGGCGATCGCGTCGTTGCCAGCGTCGAAAAACCGGGCGCCCTGTCCAAAGACGCCCCGCTTTCCGGCGCCACCAACGAACCGGAGAAAATTCGCGGAAAAATCAGCCGAATCCTGGATGCGGAGACCTTTGGCCGCTACAACTTGAACGCCGAACAAATCCCGGTTCCCACGTTGTTCGTGCCGTTGGCGGAATTGCAGATGATCCTGGAAAAACCGGGCCGGGCCAACGTTCTGCTGCTCGGCGGAGGGATCGATCCCAGCTCCGAAGTCGCCAAATCCTGGACCCTGGCGGACGCCTCCCTAACATTCGCAAAAATCCACGGCGGCCAGGCCTGGAGCCTGGGTAGCGAGCGCGTTTTCCTGGATCCCGCGATTGCGAAAACCATCACCGCTGCTTGGCCGGAAAGTCAGGGTGTGCTGAGCTATCTGGTTAACCAAATTAGGGCCGGCGGGAAGAAATTCACGCCGTATTCCATGATCGCCGCGACCGATGCGCTCTCCGGCGTGGCGCTGAAAAACGACGAAATCGCGATTTCCGATTGGCTGGCTGAGGACCTGAGCCTCGCGGAAGGCGACAAGCTGGAGCTTAGCTTCTTCGTCATGGGCCTGGGCCGCAAATTGGAGGAAAAAACCGCCAAATTCGCGGTTCGCGGCCCCAATTTGGCCCTGTCGCGGCCGGATATCGACAAAACCTGGACTCCCGCGTTTCCGGGCGTTTCCGAGGCCGAAGACAACGCGGATTGGGAGCCGGGGATGCCGTTTTACAAGGAGTGGCTGCGCAAGAAGGACGAAGATTTCTGGGACGACCACAACGCCACGCCCAAGGCGTTCGTGAACCTGGAAAGCGGCCAGGAAATGTGGGCCAACCGGTTCGGAAACCTGACTGCGCTCCATTTTCCCGCGGAAACCCTCGAGTCCGCCGAGGAATTCGAGACCGCCCTGCGCGAAAAACTGGGTTTGGCCGATTTTGGCATCCTCACGCGCGATTTGCGGGCCGAAGCGACCAGCGCCGTGGCCAATTCCTACGATTTCGGCCAACTTTTCGCCGGGATGAGCTTCTTCCTCATCCTTGCCGCGCTCATCCTCACCGCCCTGGTCTTCGTCTTCGGCATCGAGCTACGCCGCGGGCAAATTGGGCTGCTTTTGGCACTAGGTTTGACGAAAAACGCGGCGCGCGGCGTGTTTTTGCTCGAAGCGGCAATTCTGGCCGCCATCGGCGCGACGCTCGGCCTCATCGGCGGGGTGATTTACACGAAAACCGCGCTTTGGGGCCTCGGCGGCGCTTGGCAGGATGCTGCGACGGGGATCGATTTCGTTTACGCCGCTTCGCCGGTTTCGCTCGTCATCGCTTGGTTGGCCACGTTTCTCCTCGCTTTGGGCGTAGTTTGGCTGGCGACACGGGCGATTTCGAAAATTCAGCCCAGCCAGCTCATCAGCGGCGGCGAAAATCCGAAGCCCGATGCCCGAAATTCGAAATTCGCGCTCCTTGCGGCCATCGCGTGTTTCGTGGGCGGAATCGTGCTGCTCAACGTGACGCTGAGCGGCCCGGTTATGGTCCGGCAAGGCGCGTTTTTCGGCGGCGGATTCCTCCTCGTGCTCGGTGGCATTTTTCTGGGGCTTTTCCTGCTCGACCGGCTCCAAAACCGCACCGGTACGCTCGATTCCGTGGCCGCGCTGGGCCGTACCAACGCCGCGCGGCGCAAATGGCGCAGCCTCTCGGTCATGGCGCTGATGGCCGCCGGCGTTTTCATGGTCACCGCCATCAATTCGCTGCGTTTGAGCGGTTTGCGCGATGCCGGCGAACGAACCTCCGGTACGGGCGGGTTCGCGTTTTTGGGCGAATCAACCCTGCCGATTTACGAGGACCTCAACACCGACGAAGGCCGCCAAATCTTCGGAATCGACGCGTTGGCCGGCGCGCCGGACGATTTTCGGATGGTGCAGTTTCGCGTCAGCAATGGCGACGACGCCAGTTGCCTGAACCTGAACCGCGCCCAAGATCCCCGCGTTTTGGGCGTCGATCCCGCGGAATTGGCCGTCCGCGACGCCTTCACCTTCACCGCCGGCACGGGTTGGGAGTTGCTGAGCGACAAAATCCCCGAAAAACCCGTCGTTGTCGGCGGGCAACCGGGATTCGAGCCGATCGTCCCGGGAATTTTGGACCAAAGCACGGCCCAATACGCGCTAAAAGTCGGCATCGGCGATTTACTG
>CBDCZR010000022.1:0-663298 GCA_965224535.1 Verrucomicrobiales bacterium | reverse complement strand
CCATGCGGGTTTCGCGGAAGATGGGCGTATGTTCGCGGAGGGCTCGTTCGAGATTGGCGATTCGGGCGTTGAAGTGCTTCCGGTCCCATTGGGCAGCATGCGAAAGCTTCTCTCTCAGCACTGTCAACGCAGCGATGACTGAACGGGTTTCGGTTCTACACCAGGTCCAATCAGCCTCTTTTAAATCCACGCCATCCAAGTTTGCGTCGGTAAAGTCCGCTCCACCGATTTGCGCATCAGCAAGGATAGCTGGATTCAGAAACAGAATGCGCTCGCGCTCCAACTCCTTGGTGTCCTGGTTCCACCACGGAAAGCGGCCATGTCCCCCCTGCAACTGTGCGTTGCGGAGGTCGGCTCCCTGCAACTGGGCTCCGCTGAGGTTGGCTCCCCATAATTGCGCTCGGTAGAGGCTGGCCCCTTCTAATCCTGCGTTGCTGAGGTCGGCTCCCTGCAATTGTGCTTCACGGAAGTTGGCCCCTTCAAACTGCGCACCTAGGAAGTTTGTCCCCTGCAACTGCGCCATGCCCAGGTCGGCTCCTTCCCACTTTGCATCGTTGAGGCGAGTTCCCTGCAACTGGGCTTCACAGAGGTTTGCGTCCTGCAGTCGGGCCCAGCGCAGATCGGCGCCTTGCAGCTGAGCACGACAAAGTTTGGCCCTTTGCAACTCAGTATAGCTGAGGTCGGCCTTCTGCAACTGCGCCCCGCGAAGATCGGCTCGCTGCAAATTTGAATCGCCGAGGTTGGCTCCTTGGAGTTGTGCCCCGCACAGGTCGGCTCCTTGTAGCCGTGCCCCGCGCAGGTTGGCCCCCTGCAAGATCGCCGAGCTGAGGTTGGCTCTCTGTAAATTCGCTCCTCTGAGATTGGCTCCGCGCAGTTGCGCTCCATGGAGGTGGGCTTGCAAGTTAATGCCGTATTCGAAATGGATGCAGCGTAGGTCTGCTTGGTTCAGATTCGCCCGGCGTGGGTCGTTCTCTGGGTAACCGGCCTCCATCCACTCTTGGTGGAGTGCCACGATCTCCTCAAACTCCACGGTCGGCTTGAGGAATTGCATGGTCGTCTCGCCTTCGAGTTGTACGTCAACCACCTCATCGCTGGTCATGCGGCGGTATTCCGGGCCCAAGGGCTCGAGCTTTAGGGGCATGGAGCCGCGTGTGGACTTGGATTCGGTCTCAATCTTGGTTTCAGAATCGGACATCACTCAGCAGGTTGGCTGCCGGCAAACTTCCCACCGTACCACCTTGGAAAGATCTAGCCAATTCACCGACGAACGCCAATTCTAAAGTGGGGGCGGATTTGTAATCACTCGACCAACCGGATGACCGTCGCCTCCGCGATTTCGCCGGTTCGCGGTAAAGGTGGGCCTTCGAACAAACTGGGTGCCGTTTGCTGGAGGCGCCGGACAATAGACCGGGATTTTTTATTTTTCGGCTGCCCTTCTCGTTGTTTATTCTGCGCGGGTAAGCCGCGGCGCATGAAAGAAACTGGTGGTCGACTGAGGCTGAAAGCGCCCAAAGCACAGAATCCGGGACTTTTTTGCAACCTCGCCCGCCGGGCAGCGAACGAAACAGAAACTGTTTGACTGTGGGATTTCGATTTGCTGGAACAGCGCCGCGGCGTCCTTGTGGCGGTCGTCGTACGTCGCCTCGCGCGCCTTGTCCCACAACTCGGCGCGGGGATGCTTGGGCTGTTCGGTTTGACCCAGCGCGGTGGTCGCGAGGACTGTGCAAAGGAGGAAGCACCCAGATTTCATGCCACAAAATGGCGACCTATCGCGCGTCGTCCAACGAAGCTGGCGCGAAACCGCGCTCTACTTCTTCGCCTTCCGCGGTTCGTCCATTTGCGAACGCCATTGGTCGTACAATCGGCTCAAATCGCCAACAATCTCCGGGCGTTCCGCCGACAGATTCGTCGTCTCACCGATGTCGCGCGATAGATCAAACAGCAACTCACCCTTCGGATAGGTGACATCCGGCGCACGGTGCGCGATTCCCTTCTCATCAAGCTGGTAATTCAAATGCGTCCAGCCCCGGGAACGAATCCACTTCCAATTGCCATGCCTAACCACTTCCGTTCCTCGGCCATCACTCCAACAGAGATGACGATCGGCTTCTCCAGTTGGTTGTCCACGGAGTTGGGCAACCAGACTACGGCCATCCAGATTCTGCGGAAGCTCGACCCCGGACAAGTCGAGCAAAGTGGGAAAAACGTCCATCGCCGACACCAAATCATCGCAACGCTCACCCGTGCGCAGTTGCTTAGGCCATGCGACAATCAGCGGGATGCGCAGCCCGCCTTCGCCAAACATATACTTGTAGCCGCGCAGGGGTGTATTGTTCGAATAGGTGTTAATGGTGCCGCCGTTGTCCGAGAGGAACACCACGATGGTGTCGTCGGCCTGCCCGGTTTGCTCCAAGGTGTCGAGAATGCGCGCGATACTGTCGTCCAGCGCCATGAGGTTGGCGAGGTAGCGTTTCCGGCCTAACGGATCCACTTCGCCCAGGTGCCCCCACTTCTTGTGCCACGTGTTCCAATCCATCTCCTTCGGCTCCCAGAATGGGAACTCCCAGCGATCGGCATTGCGATCCCACGCGGGCTGCTCGAACCCGGCTTTTTTGGCGTATTCCGGGTGGGTTACGTACGTTGGCATGTGTACCGCGTTGTGTTCCAGTTGGATGAAGAACGGCGTGTCCGCGTCTTTGTGCGCTTCAACGATGCGCACAGCTTCGTCGGTGAAAATCTGTGTGGTGAACCCACTATCGTAGGACGCGGATTCGCCCCGGCCGCGCTCCAGAGGGCCGACGTTCAGAATTCCGAGCTTGCCGCCGCCTGTCCGTTTTTCATAAGCCTCTCGGTCGGCCTGCGAGAGACGAATGTAATCCCACGTATGGTGGATGAAGCCAAGAAACGTGTCGAAACCGTGATCGAGCGGGTGCTGCGCCTCGCCGCCGTTATGATGGGTTTTTCCGATCTTGGCTGTCGTGTAGCCGGCAGTTTTTAGGGCCTGTGGGATGGTGAGTTCGGCCGATGGCAGTCCGCCCTCTCCGTACCAGTAGTTGCCCCAGCGCTGCTGGTAACGCCCGGTGATCAGTCCCGCGCGCGAGGGCGAACAGATTGGCGAGGTGGAATAGGCATTGCTGAAATATGTGCCCAAGCGCGCCAATCGGTCGATTGCAGGAGTGCTGACATCGGCGGGCGCCTGAGGGAGAAAACTCATGTCCGCATAACCTAAGTCATCGGCAACGATGACGATGATGTTTGGCTTGGAATCAGCGCGAGAGAGGCTAACCGAGATCAGCGAGAAGAGAAAGAGTAGGTGTAGCTTGCAGATCATGGAATCGAGTTGGTTCACGGCCTTCCCCTCGCAGCCAGTCGCCGAATCTCCTTGGGGCTTAGCACGCGACGCCAGAGGACCACTTCATCCATGCGTCCCTTGAACTCCCGAGAGCGACCCTTCTTAGCCGGATCTTCAGCTAACCACGCACCCAACCGGCAGAGACCCGGTCGCGATATCGCTTCTTCGGACAACTGGGAGCGTATCGCACGTCGCCCGTTAACCCAAGTCGAAGCCTTACCCGTTTCGATATCCACCACGGCCGCCAAGTGCACCCATTGTCCCAACGGAAATGGGCTGGCCGGAGCGGATCTGAGATTGCTCGGGTAAACCGCGGCGAACACCGTGCCTTGGCTGCGGGAAAACTGAAGATGGAAGTCGCCCTCCTCCCATCCGGCTGAGTTTAGAATCGGCGTTAGCCCGTAGTCGAACCGGTCGACATTGAGCCAAGCTGAAAACGTGAACTGCGGCAACTCGCCCGGTATCTCGAGCTCCACCGCGTCTCCCGCCTGATCGAAAAGCAGTGCGCCTTTGCCTGCCCATCGACCTGTGACCCAGCGGGCGCCGACGATTTTGCCGTGAATTGCCTCACCGTGTTCGGCTTCGTCCACGAGCCTGCGATCATCATCGTCGAGCCGGTTGAAGGCGTAGTAAAACAGGACGTCTTTGTCCTCGCGCAGTTCGCGGTCGAGCCGTTGCCAGCGGGCGACGGCCAAATCAGCAGGCGTGGGAAAGGTGTTAGGCTCGGGAGCGCGAATTGGCTCTACGCCACCGCGGTGAATTCGCGCGGAATCGCCGAATTTCAACGAAGCAATCGGGGTCTTGCCACGTCGTTGCTTCACATCCACCCACCCATCAAAGACCTGTACCTGGCTTTCGCCGGAATCGGGATCAACCGACACGCCAAACTCCGTTCCAAGATCGACAAGGTCAGCTTCAGGCGTCTCGATCGTGAAGCCGTGCCCGCTTTCCGGCGCAAACGCGCGTGCTTGGCCGCGGCTTAGGATGACGCGGAATTCGTCCACGATTTCGAACTCCGCCGGTCCGCGAACCGTCATCTTCACGCCGTTGCGAAACCCAATCGTCACCATCCCAGAGCCGAGCGCATAGTTCCTTGTTTCGAGGTGTCCGTTCTCCGGCAAAACTTGATCAAATACCGCGTTAGCCTGATCCAGAATCGTGGCCACTGGTAATGGAGCTTCCCTTTGAAAAAGCCAGAAGCCGAGCCCTGACACAACTAGAAGCGCTGCAGCAGCTGCCGGAATCCAGCGAAACAGCCGAGGCCGGTGAGATGGCTCAGGCGCGTGGTGACGGCGGCGTGCGGAGATATCCCAGATTTCATCGGTGGCGAGCAACTCCGTCAGCGTTTCGCCATCCAGCAAGAAACGCGCCGCGAATTCGCGGTTCTCCTCGCTCTCTCGCAGCAAATCGTTCAGTTCCCCTCGAAGCTTTACCGAAAAGTCGTCCTTGTGGTGACTCTCCAGAAGCAATTCGGCGATCCGTTTCTGGCTCGGGTTCATTTTGTCGGTTTGTCAGGGTTGCTCTGCCAATCGGTCTTCGATGCAAGCCGCCAAGGTTTGTCGCAATCTCATCATCATAACCTTGACCGCACTGAGGCCACGGCTGCGACGTTGGCTGATTTCCTTCATGGTGTATCCGTGGACGTAGAAATCGTTTATGAGATTGCGATGCTCTGGTTTGAGGCCGCTCAAGCAAACCGCAAGAGCATCGGCGCGTTCCGGCTGCGCTTCAGCGATCCGCTCAGTCGTCCCCGTCATTGCCTCTACCACATCTTCGTCAAACACCAACCGGTCGCGCGCCGAATCGCGAACATAAGCCAACACCTCGTACCGCGCGACGGCGAAGGCCCAACGCAGAAACGGCGTCTCCGGATCCCAGTCGCCGGACTTTTTCCAGAGCACGAGGCAGGTTTTCTGGAAAACGTCCTTCGCGTCCTCCGGATTGCCTACCGACGAAACGCAGAATCCACGCAGAGAGGATTGCGCATCGGTAAACGCGGTGATAAAACGCTCGTCGGGTGAGTCCTTCATCTCAAATCATGATATCCTCAATCACCCGCGAGGGTTTGGTCACATTGCTAAGTCGCTGATCGAGCCCCTGAAACGGATACGTCAGCCGCCGGTGATCGAAGCCTAACAAACGCAGCATCGTGGCGTGCAGATCGTGCGGCGAAACCGGGTCGATCACCGATTCATAACCGACCTCGTCAGATTCGCCGTAGCTCAGGCCGCTCTTGACGCCGCCTCCAGCCATCCAATAGGTGAACGCGCCCGGGTTGTGATCGCGGCCGACGAATTTCGTCTTCTTGCCACCCCGGTTTTCCTGCATCGGGGTGCGCCCGAATTCGCCTCCCCAAACCAGCAAGGTGTCGTCCAGCAACCCGCGCTGTTTCAGATCGGTTATCAACGCGGCCATGGGTTGGTCAATGCGGTGGCAGAGATTCTTGAACCCGTCGTTGAGGGCGTTGTTCTGGGAGACGCCGTGGGAATCCCAGCCCCAATCGAAGAGCTGGATGTAACGCACACCACGTTCGGCCAAGCGACGCGCCAGCAGGCAGTTATTGGCAAACGACTCCGCGCCCGGCTCAGCGCCGTAGAGTTGTTGGATCGAATCCGGTTCGCTCGCGATATCGAAGGCTTCGGTGGCGCTGGTCTGCATCCGAAACGCCATTTCATATTGGTCGATCCGCGTTAGCGTCTCCGGATCGCCGACCTCTTCGTAGGTTCGTTGGTTGATTCGATTGATCGCGTCCAGGGTGCGACGGCGTAGCGAACTGGTTACGCCCTTTGGATTTGAAAGATACAAAACCGGCTCACCCTTCGAGCGGCATTGCACACCTTGATAGACCGAGGGAAGAAATCCCGAGCCCCACGCCGATTTCCCGGCCGACGGCCCTTTGCCGCCGGAGAGCAAGACGATGAAGCCGGGCAGATTCTCGTTGTCAGAACCCAGCCCGTAGGTTGTCCACGAACCAATCGACGGGTAACCAAGATTCTGGTTTCCAGTGTGGACGAGAAACTGCGCCGGGGCGTGATTGAACTGATCGGTGCGCATGGATTTGATGAAGCACAGATCGTCGATCACCGTTTCCAGATGTGGAAACCGATCCGAAATCCACTTGCCCGCTTTCGCCCGCGCGATGAAACGGAAACTGCGGGCCGAGCATCTGAGGCACGCCCTGAATGAAGGCGAAGCGTTTGCCTTCGAGAAACGATTGCGGACAATCCCGGCCGTCCAGTTTGGCCAGTTCCGGCTTGTAGTCGAACATCTCCAGCGTGCTTGGCGCGCCGGCCATGTGCATGAAGATGACGCGCTTGGCCCGCGGCGCGAAATGGGGCAGGTCGGGCCGTCCGGCAGCGACTGAAGCCGCCTGCGTTCCGAGCCACATCGCGCCAAGGCCCGTGGTGCAATTCCGCAGAAAATGCCGCCGTGTGTCGTGATTAAGCGTATCGCGCTGGAGTTGCTGAGCAGGATTCATTCGTTTGCAGCTAAAACTAAGAACTCCACAATCGCGGCAATCGGTTACATCGTCATTCTTTCTCGGCGATGATTTGCTTCCACTTCTCGCTCAGCTCCATTCCATTTGGCGGGGTGGGAACCTGCAAGCTGCCCTCGGCGCGGGCTTTGGCGACTTTTGCCGAAAAATAGGCGTCGCTGTCGCCGGGATTGCGGAACCACTCGCTGTCTTCGTGTGCTTCGGTGAAAATATCGCGAACCTGCGCCACAATCTCCGGATGCCGCGACGCCAAATCATGTTCGCAAAGGATGTCCGATTCGATTTCGTAAAGTTGAACGGGTTTGTCAGGATGCTCGCGCGTCGCCCACCAGCGTTCGCCAAGGCGGACCGTCTGCACGTGCGGATCGCGCGTGCCATTTTCCCAGTAGAGATACGGATGTTTCTTCTGCTCGCCTTGCCTGCCCAGCAAAGTCGGCGCAAAACTAATGCCATCCGTGTCGGGCGGATTCTCAACGCCGGCCAGATCCGCCGCGGTAGCCAGAACGTCGTAGAACGCGACGAGATGATCACTTTCGCCCGGTTCGATCATTCCCTTCCAATACGCGAAGAACGGAACACGCACGCCGCCTTCGTGCGTCACGCTGAACTTGCCTTTGGGCCACGGCCCTTTGTTCCGGAAGACTGGATCATCCGTCCAAGCTTTCCTCCCAAGGTAACCCCACTGGCTGTAGCCGTTATCGCCCGCAAAGAGAATCAATGTGTTGTCCAGATGCCCGCCGTCCTCCAGCGCCCTGACAAGCTCACCAACACTACGATCGAGATACTCGACCATCGCCGCCCACTCGCGTTGGGTTTGCGTCCAACCCTCACGATCGAGGAATTTCCCGATATCGGGAACGATGCACGGTCCATGCGGCAGTTGCGTGGCGTAGTAGAGAAAGAACGGATCGCCTCCAGAGTCTCGATCTCCGATGAAACTAAGCGCGGCCTTCAGAATCAGGTCCTCGGCGTAGCTCGCCGCCTGTGGGTTTGGTGTTCCGTCCGCCTGCAAACGGCCGTTCGAATCGTAGAGGTTCTCATTCCCCGGCGCGCGAACTTTGCGCAGCCGCGGCATGTTGAAGCCTACGTTCTGAGGCAATTCGATCCGCTCGCCGTTGCGCATCATAAATTCCGGGAAAAACGTGTGCGCCCGCAACTGATCGTAAAAGCCGTAGGCCAGATCGAAGCCCTGTTTGTGCGGCACCCCTTCGGTTCCCGGCAGCCCCACGCCCCATTTGCCGGAAAAGCAGGTGCGGTAACCGGCGCGCTTCAACACCTCAGCGATGGTGACGTCCGAATCCAGCAAGTGATCCTGCCCCCGTGCCGAGTTGTTCGCCCGAATGCGGCAATGACCCATGTGCATGCCCGTTAGGATGCTGGCGCGCGTCGGCGCGCATTCCGGAGAACCGGCGTAGGCCCGCGTGAAGCGCAAACCTCCCCCAACGAGCTTGTCGAGGTTTGGTGTTTGGTAGTGTTTCTGCCCGTAGCTGCTGAGATCGCGGTAGGACAGGTCGTCCGAAAGAATGAGGACAATGTTAGGACGCTCGGCTGCCAAGCCTAACGACGCAAGGATGACCCATCCAAAAGAAAGAGTGGTAGATTTCCTGATCATTGTTCAAACTAATACTCCCACTCGTAAGAGCCAGGTTACACGCCGAATTCGCAAGTTCCTCCCTACGACCTGCCGATCCCATCCACATCCGATGTGTGATCATTCGCATTCCTCATTCTCGGATTCCGAGTGTATGCCTCGATGCACAGCAAAACGCAACCCCCGTCGTCGAAGTCGAAGCGGACATCGAAATTCCAATGCGCCCAGAATCTAGCCCGTCCTGATGGAGCGAACCGCTTCGTTCCCTGCTAAAACAGCCCCATCAGCGCCCGAACCTCCTCGTCCACATCCTCACCAGGTTGCAGCGTTTCCGCCACTTCCTCGCGCACCAACTCGCGATACCGTTTGCGAAACCTGTGCAACGCTACCCGCACCGCGTTCGGCTCGCTGCATAGTTCCTTGACCGCTTTTTCCATCAACTCCGGGTCAATCCGGGAAAGCATCGGCGCCAAGGTCTCGAACAGCGGCTCCTTTCCTCGCTCTGCATGCTCTTCGCGCAAACGTTGCAGAACCCGATCCAGCAACGCACATGCCCAACGCCGATCGTAAGCAGCATCCGGCGTCAAGCTGTCATCGACTAGTTCCGCGGCAATCGCCACCTCGCCCGCTTCGGCATCAATCCAAACCCAACCCACCTTGCCACCCCGTTTTTGCGCTCGCGCTTTCTCATCTTCGTTGACCAAAAACCGCTTCAACGCGGTAATCAAAAAGTTGCGCATTCGCCCTTTCTCCGCATCCGCCGCCGCGAACAATCCTTTCTCCATCGCCGCCAGGAAAAATCCTTGCACCAGATCTTCGGCCGCTGCCGGTTCGTATCCGGAACGCCGCACAAAAGCATAGAGCGGCGTCCAGTAGATTTGGCACAGTTCCTCCAGCGCCCGCTGAGCGGTTTGAACGTTCTGTGCCCCTTCTTTAACGCGGGAAACGAGACTCCATCGGGTGCTCTCAAACATCTTGCGCAAACACATTCGCTGCATTCCCAGGTCCGGTTCAAACAATATTTCGGACCCATTCCCAAAAAAACTCTCCAAATCTGTAATGCTCCGCGATAAATCCTGAAGGAACAAAGTAACCAGCCATGAGTCAGAGTGAACCCAACCCGAAACCCACAATCGCAGGTCAAAACCCTGGCGATCTCCTCGCTGCCAGTCTCGAAACCGAGCCTGCCACCCCGGCTCCAGCATCCTGGGAGCCTCCATCGCCCGATGAACTCACCCCATTCTTCCCTGGCTTTGACATTACGGCCATCCTTGGCCGCGGTGGCATGGGGGCGGTCTATCGTGCCACCCAACTCAATCTCGAGCGCCAAGTCGCCATCAAACTCCTCCCGGCCGAACTCGGCGCCGATCCGGAGTTTGACGCCCGTTTCAAGCGCGAAGCCAAATCGCTGGCCCAACTCAACCACCCCAACATTGTCCAAATCTATGACTTTGGCCAAACTTCCGCTGGGCATGCCTATTTCGTCATGGAATACGTTGATGGCGCGGATCTTCACCAACTTATTCGTAGTGACGGGCTGGATTCACAAGGCTCCCTCAAAGCCATCAGCCAGATTTGCGATGCTCTCCAGTACGCCCACGAAAAAGGCTACGTCCACCGCGATATCAAGCCCGCCAATATCTTTCTCAACACGGATGGCATCATTAAAGTCGGCGATTTTGGTCTCGCCAAACTCACTGGTTCGCCCAATGAAAACGCTGCTCCCGCCGACCAATTGGACCTTACGATGAGCGGTGTTGCCATGGGCACTCCGCACTACATTGCCCCGGAGCAGATGGACGACAGCAATGCCGTCGATCACCGTGCAGATCTCTACAGCCTCGGCGTCATGCTCTATGAGATGCTAACCCACGAAATTCCGCGCGGCACGGTAAAACCTCCCTCTAAACGGGTCGAAAACCTGGATGCCCGCGTCGATGGAGTGGTGTTCAAGGCGATGGAGCAGAACCCCGATGAGCGCTATCAGAAGGCGACCGATTTGCGTAGCGATGTGGACGTGATCCGGACATCCGAAGGCAAGGCGGCTACGAAGAAGGCGGGAATGAGGCCATTAGCATGGGCGGCGGTTCTGATCGTGCTTCTACTGGTGGGTGGGCTCGTGTGGTTTTCGCAGCAGCAGGCCAGTGACTCGCCACAAATGGTGGCAGATTCGCCAGCCAAGCTCACGCCAAATCCACCTGTCGGAGCCAAAGCGAACGATGACCGGCCAAAGAACCCGTTTTTCCGGGAACCGTCGAGCGAACTCACTTTTCCGCTACCGCAACCCGAACGGCCCAAGACGCCTTGCCGGTTGGTGGCCTGGCGCTTGGACGGCAAGCCAGTGGTTCGTGATGCGTTTGCCAAACACTGCGGATTTGTCCCCGAGGATGCGGGCGAGGTGGTGGATTTCTCCGTGAGCGGGGTGTTGGAACCGGAAAACTGGGCCTCGCCTATCGTGCTGCTGGCCGATGGCACAGTACGCGCGCTCAACCCCGAACACGCGCCGTTTCTGCCCGCCGGGCTGAAGGAAGTCGTGCGAATCGACACCTCGGTTAACAGAGCCGGCGCCGCCCTTCGCTCGGACGGAACAGTGGCATGGTGGTATGGCGACGGATTCCAGATGAATCAGCACGAAACGTGGTATGCCGCGGTTGAAACGTGGAGAGACATCGTCGCCATTGCACGCGGCGACCATCACCTGGTGGCTTTGCGCGCGGACGGAACGGTGGTCGCTTGCGGGTTCGTTCCACCCGGTGAGGATCCGTTTGAAGTCCCGCCCGGCTGGGATTCGGGAATCGAGGCGATCAGACCGAACATTTTTGTGCGGCGCGAGGACAGCCTCATTTCGCTGATTCGAAACCGCGATACAAGGGGTTTGATGGAAGGTCAAACCTTGTTGTTGAGCGATAACAACGATTTCTTCTTACTGGGGCGGAATCGCTCGATTCAGGCAGCGTCATTTGGCGAAGTCGATCCGTGCCACTTTGCTCACATTCGGGGCAAGAAACCGGAAAATTTGACTTGGGTGAGCAAATCCGCCAAACAACTGCCGAACAAGAAGCAGATCGGAATTTGCGCTGCCCGCGAAGGGGAAGACGAGTGGCATTTTTGGGGTGATTTGGGTGAGATTTGCCACCTTGACGAAGACTATTGTCGTAAAGCCGCACGCGGTTGCTGGAAGGTCTACCCTATCCCGCCGTATGCCATCGGGCTGAAGCCGGTGTTTGCCGTAACTCCTCTCTCCGAGCAAGTCGAAAACCAGGATGTCCGTGCCAGCCATACTTCAGGAACCCATAGTGGCGAACCCAGCCTACCCATCACTGCCGACCTCCATGGCGAAACGGTCACTTTTCACAACTCTACCCGTGGTGGTCGCGATCTCCCCACCACGCAAGTCCCTGCTCAAGCAACGCAATCGCGTCCGTTCGAAAACCAGCTTGGTATGCGCTTCGTACCGGTCGCCATAGCCGGCGGACCCACCGATGGCCGGCGTATCCTCTTCAGTATCTGGGAAACTCGCGTCATCGACTACGAACGCTTCCTCAAAGAAGATCGCAATCGACGCAAAGCACGCGCTCCTTGGGAGCAAGGCTTCGAACACCCGGTCGTTAGTGTAAGCTGGGAAGATGCCCAAGCGTTCTGTGCATGGTTAACCAATCATGAGAGGGGAGCTGGAATTCTCCGTTCCGGGGAGAAATATCGCCTCCCAACCGATCATGAATGGAGTTGCGCCATTGGCATCGGTCAATTGGAGAACCACGATGAATCGCCAATCAAAAAAAGCTGGGCGGCTCAAGGTTATCCGTGGGGTCCAAGTTGGCCACCAACCAAACTGGCCGGTAACTATCGCGGCGCGGAATGCGAAGGCGAGATGGATTCCGGCAAACCTGCCAAGTATATTCCTGGTTACGACGATGGATATCGCCGAACTGCTCCGGTGGGAGTTTTTCTTCCCGAACCCAACGGACTCTACGATCTGAGCGGAAATGTCGCGGAGTGGTGTGAAGATTTGATGAATCCTGAAAATCCCATCAATCGGGTCTTTCGGGGTGCCTCATGGACCAACGGCGATGATGTTGTCACCCGATCTGGTGCTCGCGGTAGCTATGGCGGGCAGGGGTGGCTGGCAATGACAGGGTTCCGCATCGTGTTGGCGCAGGATAGCTAGCGATACCACAAACGAGGGGCTCTATTGCTCCAATTTTAAAATTTCCACATTAACAACAACCAATAAACAAATATACGAACCACCAAGACCATGACAGTGAAAGCCAACTCCATATCCTTGTTCACTCAAATCGCTACCGTCGCATTCCTCGCCTTGCCGGGAATTGTACACTCTCAATCTACTACGGAGGAAACGTTGTTTCAAAGCGTTCGTAGGTACGCGTTCGCCATCGGAACCAATACAAACGGACATTCCGTGGATCGCGTTGTGTATCGCACATTACTGGCGAAAGACCGCATGTTTTTAGCTCGTTGCTTGACGGCATGCGCCAAAGATGCCGATTCGCGAATCAGACATGGCGCTCACCGATTGGCGACTGCGGGTGGATTCGTTCGTAACGCAGGCCCTGGCCAACGCATTCCCCAACAGCCTGCCACGCCACAGTGGAGGTCTTGCCGGTTATGCAACGGAACTGGAATCGAAGACTATACAAGTTTCCAAAACCCCTATCTTGATGGCTATGTTCCTAAGCGCTCGATCTGCCGGAGTTGTGGCGGAAGTGGCCGTAAGCAGCATTGAGAATGCTCCAAAACACCCAAAACGAACACACTAACGCCAACGATCATGAGCCAAGAAACCGCTCCTAACACCACTCAAGACTACTGGTGCTTCATCAGCTACCGGCACCGCGATAACGACATAGAAAACGACCGCGGTTGGGCCAGTTGGTTGCACCAGGAGATCGAGCGTTACGAAGTCCCCGCCGAACTGGTCGGCACCGAAAACGGACGCGGCGACTCCATCCCCGAACGCATCTACCCCGTCTTTCGCGATGAAGAATCGCTTCCCGCCGACGCCGATCTGGGCTCTTCTATTGCCAACGCACTGGATCGCTCCCGCTTCCTCGTCGTCCTCTGCTCTCCGCGGGCTGTTGAGAGCCAATACGTGGCCCAAGAAATCCTTCACTTCAAAAAGAGTGACAAGGGCGACCGGATTATCGCGGCTATTCTCGATGGCGAACCGGGTGATTCGACCAACGAATGTTTCCCAAAACCGCTGCGCCATCCCATGGGAAAAGAGGGTAAGCCCGACACGACCGTCGAGGAAGAACCCATTGCAGCGAATTTTCGTCTCCAAGACGGAAGCGAGGGCTTTACCTCCGCCGAGGCTTACCGGTTGCACCTCACCAAAACGGGCAAACTCCCCAAACGCGAAATCAAGAAGCGGGCCGAAGCCTACGGCGAGCAGTTGCAGCTCATGAAGCTCAAAATCATTGCGGGGATTTTGGGTGTGCCGTTAGAGACGCTGCGCGACCGCGATAAGGCCTACCAGCTTGAGTTGGCCCGGAAAAAGGCGCGCACGCTCCGCCTCTGGCTGGCTGCCGTGGGCGTTTTGGCAGTCGCGGCAGTCGTAGCCGCAGTGATTGCGTATGACCAACGGAAAAAGGCGGGGACAGCGAAAACCGCCGGCCTTGGAGCGCTCAATAGACTCGCCGATGATGCCATTCCTCTGACTGTCGATGCCGGGCCGGAAGAGGTAGAGCGCCGTTCGAAATTCATCGAGATCTTGGAGAAAACGGTTGCTGACATCCCCCAATCTGAACGCGACCGAGACTACGAGCGTGTCGAAGCCATTGCCCTTGCCCTTCGCTCCGCGCAGGATCTGCAAGAAGCGAATCCGGCGAACAATCCGGAGGTGCAGTTGGACCCCGGTGTGATGGCCGCGATGATGCCGCTGATCGAGGAAATGAAGAAAGGGCCCGACAAATCGTGGGACAGATTGAACGAATTGCTCCGCAAGGCCCAAGCCGCCCACTTTGCCGCCTCGGATCAACTCCAAGCCGCCAACGAAAAGAACCAACGTGCCTTGGACATGTTCGCCAAACTCCTGCCGCTGTTTCCCGAGGATGCCAATCTGCGCTGGAGAGCGGGTACCGCGGCAAATTTGAGGGTTCAGTTCCTGGCTTCCGACGAAGAAGAGATCCTGGCATACCACAAACGGGCAGTTGAAGCGTTCACCGAGTTGGGTGAGATCGACCCGGATCGGAAAGCCGAATCGCTGGGTCATCTCGCCGAAACCTATGATCGAGTGGCGACGTTCTACCAAAACCTGAAGGAACCTCAGCGGGCGGAGCCGTTCTTTTCAAAGGCGGCGAAGCTGCGCGATCAAATCTTCGCAGAATACGCCGATGAGCTGAAACCCTCGTTTTTGAACGCTCTGGCTGGCAACTACGAAGGTCTTGCGGGGGGCTTGATGATGGAGACGCCTGATCAAGCCGAAGTTCAGCACCAGAAGGCGGTCGAATTGAGGCGCAAAGCGTTTGAAAAGGCTCAGGACGAGAGCACTCAACTCGCCTTGGCGAGTGCCCTAAGCATGTTGTCCTTAATTCAAGGGCAACTCCAAAAAGATGACCCGTCGTTGGTCAACGGTCGCGAAGCAGTGACCCATTTTGAAGCGCTCTTAAAAGCAAACCCGTCAAACCAGCAAGCCATCGAAGGCATCGCCTCGGTTCTGGAGAACATCGGGCGCGCCTACCTCCGCATGGGCGATTCCAACCGCCAACAACGCGCAAACGACCAGGCCGCACGATTTCGCGAACGGCTGCGCAACATCAGCGGGCCGAGTCTCCGAGGCCTGGACAACGAGCAAGGCATCCTCCTCAACTCCGCCACCAAGCAACTCTTCTCTGGCATGCAGTCGAACGATCCCGCCCAAAAAGAAGCGGGAATCCGCGGCCTCTGGAAGCAACTTGGTCTCTTGGAACATGGACTCTGGCTTACCCGCAATAACCTGTTGCAACAAGGAATGTTGGCGGAACCGCACCTTGTGCCCGGTTACTGGAACAAGCGGGTCGAATTGACGACCCAGTTTCTGCGTCACGCCTTTCCGCCTAACGAGTTGGCCGATCAATGGACCACTTACGAACAGGCCAGCCGTGCCGCGCCACCGAATTTCCTGGCCCAAGGCGTCAGTCCCGAGCAATTGGCCGTTGCCCGTGCCTCCCACGATTTGGCCACCGGTTTGCTGACCGGTTCGCCCGATTCCAATCGCCAAACCCTGGCCCGCGTGCTGCTCACCGTCAGCCAGCGCATCCTCACCCAAGCTGACGCCGCCGGAACGTTGGACGACGCCCATCGCCTGCGATTGGAGGCGATTTCCTCCGCGTTGCAGCAGTTGCCAAAGCCGCGGTTCGAGCGATCTGTTTTGGATGAGCTTGACGAGTAGCGCTGGAGCGCCCGCATCTCATCGCAAGGCATGAAAACACTCACCCTCTTCGTCTCCTCACCCGGCGACGTCCGGACCGAACGGCAAATCGTCGGCAAAGTCATCGAAAAACTCCAGGCGCGATACTGGAACTTCATTCGCCTGGAGCCGGTTCTGTGGGAAAAAGAACCCCTCCGCGCCACGGGCACATTTCAGAAGGAAATCGTGCGTCCCAGCAGTTGCGAACTGGTCGTCGGCATTCTGTGGAATCGCTTGGGCACGCCGTTGCCGGAGGAATTCGCCACGATTGACGGGAAACGCTGGGACTCCGGCACCGAGTGGGAGTTGCACGACGCGGTAACCGGCTACGAGGCCCAACTGGAATCCGGCATCGCCGAAAAAGATGCCCGCCCTCACGTGCTAGCCTACAAACGCACCAGCCGCCGCCTGGTGGAGGAAACCGAGGAAAAGGAAAACGAAGCCCGCGCCCAAAGTGAAAAATTACGTGATTTCGAGAGCGCGTTCTTTTTTCATCCCGATGGCAGCGCCAAGCGTGCCCGTTTCACCTACGAAACACTCGAAGCCTTCGAGCAAACGTTTGAGACCCACCTCAACGATTTGGTTCGAGACGAACTCTCCGCCTTTGCCCGGCAGGACGGCGAGATTCCCATCGTTCCGGTGTCCGGCTCCCCGTTCAAAGGGCTGCGGGCGTTCGATGTCGCCGACGCGCCACTGTTTTTCGGACGTTTCCGTGCCATCACCGAGGTCTTGGCCCAGCTTCAGGCCCAACGTGCCGCGGGCAATGCGTTTGTCATGATTTACGGCTCCAGCGGATTTGGCAAGAGCAGCCTGATGTGCGCCGGGGTAGCTTCTCGCTTGATCGAACCCGGCTTCATTCCCGGCACCGATGCGTGGCGGCACGCCTGCCTCTACCCCGCCCGCGGCGATGGCTCGCCTTGCGAGAATCTGGCGCGGGCGATCTTTGGCTGTCTGTCCGAGCTCGCCGCCGTTGCGTTTTCCAACGGCCGGTCCGATGGCAACTGGGATGTGGCTCGTTTATCGCGGACCTTGGAAACCGACGCCCGAAATTGCTTCGATGCCATTGACTCCGCTCTGGCCAAAGCCGCTTCCAGCGACGCCGGTCTCCCAGCGGAGATGGAGCGCCCCGCCTCCGGTCACCTCTGTCTGTTGCTCGACCAATTTGAAGAGCTTTTCACCCGCGAAGACCTCACCCACCATGGCCGCGACCGTTTTTTTCACGCGTTGGGCCTGCTCAGCACCCATCCGCGCGTCTGGATTCTCGCCACCATGCGCAGCGAATATTTCCCCCGGCTCGGCGATCACGAAGTGCTCAAATCGCTTACCGAAAAGGATGGTGGTTACCTCCTCACGCGTCCTGAACTCACCGAGCTGAATCAGATCATCCGCTATCCGGCCCTTGCCGCTGGTTTGGGATTTGAGACGGATCGCGAAACCAACGAATCGCTCTCCGCCCGGCTCTATCAGGACATGACGAGCGATCCCGGTGCCTTGCCCTTGTTACAATTTTGCCTGGAGGAGCTTTACGAGCGGCGGGAAAAGGAACCAGAAACGCGGCTCACCTGGACGGGGTATCGCGAGATCGGCGGGCTCCGCGGTTCGATCGCCACCGTGGCCAATAGCGCTTGGGAAGCCCTGTCCGAATCCGCTCTGGATGCGAGCGACCGTGTTTTCAGCGAACTGGTCACGATTAGCGAGGAACAACGCACGTTGCCGGTGCGAAAGGACGCCGATTACGACGCCTTGGCCGGCGCCAGCCCGGGAGCCAAGGAATTGCTGGATCAATTCGTCGCGGCAAAACTGTTGATCGGCAGCGGCGAGTCGGGACCTGAAGGAAGCCGGCGCACCATCACGCTGGCGCACGAAGCCTTGATCACGCATTGGTCCGTGCTGCGCGATTGGATCGGCGAACATCGGTATCTACTCCGCTCGCGTCGTCGTCTTTCCGAGCTGGCCGCCCAATGGGTGGAGCAAAACCACGATCGGCGGCATCTCTTGAACGAGGGGCAACTGCGGCAGGCTCTCGACGTGGAGAGTTGCGGTTTTTTCGCGCTGGCGAAAGATGAACGGGAATGCATCTCGCGCTCGAAACGCAGGGCGCGTCAGCGTTTGGTGCTTCCTTGGATTATCGCGGTGGTTTCGTTCGTTGCGGGAGTCGTGCTATCGGTTGTCACCATCAGAGAACGAGAAAAGACTCGGACGGCACAAACTGAGGCCCGGACGGCAGAAACTGAGGCTCGAACGGCAAAAACTCGTGGGGCGATTTCAGCGCTTAGCGAAGTCGCCGACAACGCCATTTTTAAGAACGTTGATTCCGGGTCTGGAGCGATCGCTGCACTCAATAGAATCGCCAATGACGCAATTACTGAGAACGTTGATGCCGGGTCTGGAGCGATTGCGGCACTCAACAGAATCGCCAATGACGCACTTCTTCAGACTGTAGATGCCGGGCCGGAAGAGGTGGAGCGACGTTCCAAATTCATCGAGGTCTTGGAGAAAACCATTGCTGAGATCCCCGAATCGGAACGCGACCGAGACTATGAGCGCGTGGAAGCCATTGCCCTTTCGCTTCGCTCCGCGCAGGATCTGCAAGAAGCGAATCCGGCGAACAATCCGGAATTGCAGTTGGACCCCGGCGTATTGGCCGCGATGATGCCGCTGATCGAGGAAATGCAGAAAGGGCCCGACAAATCGTGGGATAAACTCAACGAACTGCTCCGCAAGGCCCAAGCCGCACACTTTGCCGCCTCGGATCAACTGCAAGCCGCCAACGAAAAGAACCAACGCGCTTTGGACATGTTCGCCAGACTCCTGCCGCTGTTTCCCGAGGATGCCGATCTGCGCAGGAGAACGGGTACCGCGGCAAATTTGAGGGTTCAGTTCCTGGCTTCAGACGAAGAAGAGATCTTGGCGTACCACAAACGCGCAGTGGAAGCGTTCACTGAGTTGGGTGAGATCGACGCGGATCGGAAAGCCGAGTCGCTGGGGCATCTCGCGGAAACCTATGATCGAGTGGCGACTTTTTACCAAAACCTGATGGAACCTCAGCGGGCTGAGCCGTTACTTTCAAAGGCGGCAAAGCTGCGCGAACAGTTGCTCGCAGAATACGCCGATGAGCTGAAACCCACGTTTTTGAACGCTCTCGCTGGCAACTACGAAGGTCTTGCGGGGGGATTGATGATGGATTCGCCCGATCGAGCCGAGATCCAGCAACAAAAGGCCGCCGAACTGAGGCGCAATGCGTTTGCAAAAGCTCGCGACGAGAGCACTCAACTCGCCTTGGCGAGTGCCCTAAGCACGTTGTCCCTGATTCAAGGCCAACTTCAAAAAAACGACGCTTCGTTGGCCAGCGGACGTGACGCGGTATCCCATTTCGAAGTGCTCCTCCAAGCAAACCCATCAAACCAAAGCGCGATCGAAGGCATCGCCTTGGTTCTGGAGAACATCGGGCGCGCCTACCTCCGCATGGGCGATTCCAACCGCCGACAACGCGCAAACCACTTGGCGGCACGGTTTCGAGAACGGCTGCGCAACGTCAGACCGCCGAATCTCCGAGACCTGGACAACGAACAGAGCATCCTCTTCAACTCCGCCACCAAGCAGCTCTTCTCTGGCATGCAAACAAACGATCCCGCCCAAGTCGAAGCGGGAATCCGCGGCCTCTGGCAGCAACTTGGCCTCTTGGAACACGGGCTCTGGCTTACCCGCGATAGCTTGTTGCAACAAGGAATGTTGGCGGAACCCCACCTCGTGCCCGGTTACTGGAACAAGAAGGTCGAATTGACCGCCCAATTCCTGCGTCACGCCTTTCCGCCTAACGAGTTGGCCGACCAATGGACGGCTTACGAACAGGCCAGCCGCGCTGCGCCACCGAATTTCCTGGCCCAAGGCGTCAGCCCCGAGCAATTGGCCGTCGCCCGTGCCTCCCACGATTTGGCCACCGGTTTGCTGGCCGGTTCGCCCGATTCCAACCGCCAAACCCTGGCCCGCGTGCTGCTCACCGTCGGCCAGCGCATCCTCACCCAAGCTGACGCCTCCGGCGCTTTGGACGACGCCGGCCGCCAACGGCTGGAGGCGATTTCCTCCGCGATGGAGCAGTTGCCAAAGCCGCGGTTCGAGCGATCTGTTTTGGATGAGCTTGACGAGTAGCGCTGGAGTGCTTACCGCCTATTCCACGGCATCCCTCAATTGCTGGCAGGCCGCTCCTAACCGCTAATCCAAAGTGTTTGGGATGATCCCGCTTCGATGAAACTTCTGAGAACCATCGTCCATCGCACTCAGCTTGATTATTGGTGGCGGTTTCCGGGCGAATCCGCTCGCCGCGGTTCCTTACGCGAAAAATGGAGAAAGACTTGCCGGATGTCGGATGATTTACCTGAAACCTAAAATTTTCGGATGAAATCGCTCCTTCGCTTGCTTTTGATTGGATCCTTTGCTTTGCAACTGCCGGTTTGTGCCGAAGATTGGCCTTCGTATCGCGGACCGAATCGCAACGGAATCACCAACGCTCCGTTCACGCCGGTCGATGAGCCAGAACAGATTTGGAGGGTGAAGATCGGCATGGGCCGCGGCTCGATGTCGATCAGCGACGGCAAAATCTACGTTCATGGCCGCACGCCCGACAACTCCATGAACCGGATTCGCTGTCTCGAAGTGGAGTCTGGCGAGCAGATTTGGGAATACCGGATGTGGCCAAGTTACGCGACGCCGACGGTGGCTGACGGGCATGTTTACACCCGCGATCACGCGAGGGTCTATGCGTTCAAAGCCGATTCCGGTGAGCTGCTTTGGGAAAAACATATCGAAAAAGTGTACGCCAATGGTCATCAAGGTCACTCCGGTTCGCCGCTGATTTTTGAAGATTTGGTGATCGTCAATCTCATGAAGGGCGTCGCCCTCAAACGCGATACCGGCGAGGTGGTATGGGAATTCGGGGGTATCAGCGGGCAGGCGACGCCCGTGCTGTTCCAGCACCAAGGCAAGCCCGCGGTAGCGATCTTTTCGAAGGAAGAATTGGTCGCGCGCGACATTCGCACCGGCGCCGAGTTGTGGGCGATCCCGTGGAAAACGACCCATAGCAACTCTGCCGACCCGCTCTTTTTCGACGGCAAAGTTCTGGTGAGCAGCGCCTACGGGAAGGGACGCACGCTCTTCGATCTGTCCTCCGGCCGGCCGCGTGAAATCTGGGCGAAGGACGAGGGAAGCGCGCATGCCTTCGCGTCCTGGATTTATCACGACGGGCGCCTTTTTGGCAGCGCCGCGAATTCGACGGTTTGTGTCGATCCGGCGACGGGCGAGGAAGTCTGGCAAGAACCGACGTGGCGCTCATTGATTCTTATCGACAAGCATTTCATCGGCCTCACTCAGAAAGGTGAGATCTCCGTCTTTCCACCGTCCTCAGCCGGCTATGAGCCGGAGTCGATCGCGCAAGTTCACCGCGGAGAAACCTTCAACACCCGGTTTATTGGAAAGGAAGGCTGTTCGTGCGCAATTACCAGGAGGGTGAGCTTGTCTGCGTGAAGATTAGTGAGGACGGTTAGTCTGGGGCCGCGGAAACGTTCGGCTGAGGACCGTCGCTCGGGCCTCCCACAATTTGGCCACCGGTTTGCTGACCGGTTCGCCCGATTCCAATCGCCAAACCCTGGCCCGCGTGCTCCTCACCGTCAGCCAGCGCATCCTCACTCAAGCTGACGCCACTGCAACGTTGGACGACGCCGGCCGCCAACGGCTGGAGACGATTTCCTCCACGTTGCAGCAGTTGCCAAAACCTCGGTTCAACATCTCGGCGATGGTGACATCCGAATCCAGCAAGTGATCCTGCCCCCGCGCCGAATTGTTCGCCCGGATGCGGCAATGACCCATGTGCATGCCCGTCAGGATACTGGCCCGCGTTGGCGCACATTCCGGAGAACCTGCGTAGGCCCGCGTGAAGCGCAAACCTCCCGCGACGAGCGTGTCTAGGTTTGGTGTTTGGTAGTGTTTCTGGCCATAGCTGCTGAGATCGCGGTAGGAGAGATCGCCCGATAGGATGAGCACAATGTTAGGGCGCTCGGCGGCGGGAAGGGAGACGGCCAAGAAAAGAGCAAATATCGCGAGCTTCATGACAATTGACAACTCCGCAACTTCCGTCCCGGGTTACATCCGGAACGTCCCGCTGGTCAACAGGCGAGGGGCGTGAATGAAATTGGTGGGCAAATCCCAACGGGATTTCGTACTATAGCCCGGTGTTGCCGAAGGCTACGCCGGGAACATCGTCTACGGAACCTTTCAATCCTGAAGGGATTGCGGAAACGGTGATCGCCAAGCGGTTCCGCAACCGCCTTCGGGGTTGCCATTCCTTTTCCGTTGAATTCCAGGGTAGGCTTTGATACGAAATCCCGTTGGGATTTGCCCACCACAATCATTCACACCCCCTGACGAGCCTGTCCTTGCGGTTGACGCCTCGTTCGTCTAAAGTTTGGAAATGTCCGCAATCCCACAACCGATCGAATCCGATGCCATTTACTCTCTGGAGGAGTTCATGCAAATGGACTTTGATGAGCGGGTCGAACTCGTGGACGGAAAAATCCAAACCATGGGCTGGAACAACCTCACTCACGCGAGACTCGTCACTTTCCTCTCAGCGTTGCTTGATAGCTGGGCGAAGCAAACCAACTGGGGCCTCATTTTCAGCGGCGACGCGGGAATTCTCACCAAGAAGCAACCTGACAACGCCCGCGGCGCGGATTTGATCTGCATCAGCCGGGAGCGCTACCAGAAGGTCTCGCAAAAGGGCAAGGTGATGGATTTGGGGCCGGAGTTGATCATCGAGGTCGTTTCGCCCTCGAACACCTGGAATGCGATCAACGAAAAGCTGAAAGAGTATTTCGCCATCCAAACCGGCGAGGTGTGGGTCGTTAGCCCGGAGAACCGAATGGTCACCGTGTTCGATTCGCTCAAAACCAGCCGTTCGTTTACCGCGGAAGACGACGACGTGGTTCAAAGCGACGCGCTGCCAGGTTTCGAGCTAAAGCTGAGCGAGATGTCGGCGGAGATTGACAGCGTTTTGTGAGGGGAGGCATTTTCAAGCCAGCAGCGGCTTCAAGACGTGACCGTGGACGTCAGTAAGTCGATATCGCCGCCCTTGAAACCGGTAGGTCAACTGTTCGTGGTCGATGCCTAACAAGTGCAGAATCGTCGCCTGCAAATCGTGAACGTGGACCGGGTCTTGAACGATATTGTAACAGAAATCGTCCGTCTCGCCGTAGGACAACCCCGGCTTCGCGCCGCCTCCAGCCATCCAGATGGTGAAACAACGCGGATGATGATCGCGGCCGTAGTTCGTTTCAGTCAGCGTGCCTTGGCTGTAGATCGTGCGGCCGAATTCGCCCGCCCAGATGACGAGCGTGTCATCCAACATACCGCGTTCCTTCAAATCCTGAATCAGCGCCGCACAAGGCTGATCGGTCTCTTGCGATAAGGTCCGAATTCCACGCGGTAAGCCACTGTGATGATCCCAGCCGGTGTGGTAGAGCTGGATGAAGCGCACGTCGCGTTCCGCCAAACGCCGCGCCAACAGGCAGTTGGCGGCAAAGGTGCCGGGTTTGCGCGAATCGGGACCATAGCGCTCGAAAGTGGCCTCCGGTTCGCTGTTGAAATCGGTTAGGTCCGGCACGGAAGTCTGCATGCGGTAAGCCATTTCGTACTGCGCGATACGGGTTTGGATCTCCCGGCCGCCCGTCTTCTCAAAATGCTCGCCATTGAGTTTGGCGAGCATATCGAGCATGCGCCGTTTGCGCGCTGGATCGGCAAACGCGGGATCTTGCAGATACAAAACGGGATCGCCCGCCGCCCGCAGCTGCACGCCTTGATGCGACGTCGGCAAAAAACCGCTGCCCCAAAGCCGCGAGTAAACCGGCTGCGCCGCGCCGTAGTTTCCAGCCGAAAGCAACACCACGAACGCTGGCAGGTCACGATTCATGCTGCCGAGCCCGTAATGTAGCCACGCGCCCATGCTCGGCCGGCCCGGAAGTTCGTGCCCCGTCTGGAAAAACGTGATGCCGGGATCGTGGTTGATCGCGTTGGTCGTGACCGTTTTCACGATGCAAAGATCATCGACCACTCCCGCGGTATGCGGTAGCAACTCGCTAACCCACGTTTCGCTCTTTCCGTGCCGCGCGAACTTGAAGATCGAAGGCGCGACCGGCAGTTTGTCCTGCCGCGCCGTCATCCCGGTGAGTCGCTGGCCCATACGGATTGAATCCGGCAAATCCGCGCCGCGGCGTTGTTCGAGCCCCGGTTTGTAGTCCCACAAATCCATCTGGGACGGCCCGCCGGATTGGAAGAGGAAAATGACGCGCTTGGCCTTGGGCGGATGGTGCGAGCCGCGTCCGTTTACCGCGTAGGCCGAAGGCCCTAACAAACCTGCCAACGCTGCGCCGCCAATTCCAACGCCGGAACGCATCAGCAGTTGCCGGCGCGTTTGCAAGCGCCACGATTCTTCGATGGGGTGAAAGCTGTGCATGGGTGGATCTATGTTCGTTTTCGCGGCCGGCGTTTCTTTGCCGGTTTTGTCTGATTTTTCACCTCGCCGTCTTGGCGGGAATGAAAACCAATGCGGCGCTTCGGCTTGTCTGGCGGCGGAGACAACAGCGGAAGCAGTTTCTGGTAGAGATCGCTCAAGGCCGCATCATGAGTGAGGAGGGTTTTGTCGATCTCTGCGAGCCGCTTCAGAATCTGAGCATTAGTGGCCAGTTCTTCCCGCATCCTGACAAACGCACGAATGATGAACACGCTCATGCCTGTCGCTTCCTCAGAGCGCAGGATCGTTGACGCCATGAGAGCGCCATGCTCGGTGAAGGCGCGGGGAGGATAACGGCGGCCGCCGTGAGCTCTTTTTGAGGTCACATTTTGTGACTTCAAGTTGGTTCGCTCGCTTGGGGTTCCATTTTGGCACCTCAAACTTTCCCACTCTTCTTTGGTTAGCTTGAAACTAAAATCCTCTGGAAACCGGTCGATGTTACGCGATACGGCTTGATTCAAAGCCTTGGTTTCAACGCCGTAAACCGCCGCCAAATCCGAATCCAGGATCACCGGAATTCCGCGGATTGCGAGGATTCTTTCGCCAATGCTGTCAATTTCATTGCTCATCCTGCACTCTAATGTCGCGTGATCGCCTCGCTCAAATTCAAAACCGCCCGGCACATCATCGTGGTCGCGGCAAGCTCGATCGGATCGACATCATCAGGGGCAGGCGAGGCTCCTACCGCAAGCAGTTTGGCAGCTTCGTCAGGATTCTCGCGTAACGCAGCAGCTTCAGCCTGCACAAATTCGCGCATCAGCAGCTGCTCATTCGCGCTGGGCTCACGCGCCAGCACAACGCGGTAAGCCAGCCGAATCCGTCCGTCTACGGTGTTGGACTCGCGCATCAACCGCACAGCCAAATGCCGGGCCGCCTCAACGAACTGCGGATCATGCAGCAGAACCAACGCCTGCAACGGTGTGTTCGTCACCGAGCGGCTGAACGTGCAGACTTCTCGATTCGGAGCATCAAAGGTAGCCATCATGGGATGATGCGCGGCCCGTTTCCAATAGGTGTAAAGGCCGCGGCGATAAAGCCCGTCGCCCGTGTCGGGCGCGTAGACGTGCTGGTAGTTCTTCCGATTAGTCAGCTCCTTCCACAAACCGGGCGGCTGGTAGGGCTTAACGCTAGGGCCGCCGATCTTCGGGCTGAGCAATCTGGAAACCGCCAACGCGTTATCGCGAACCATCTCCGCGGACATCCGTTGCCGCGGTCCGCGTGCCAAGAGCCGGTTTTCCGGATCTCGGGACAGCAACGCCGCGCTCGTGTCCGAGCTTTGGCGATAGGTTGCGGAGGTCACGATCAGCTTGATGAGAGCCTTCGTGTCCCAGCCCGATTCCATGAACTCCACCGCCAGCCAGTCCAGCAGCTGCTGGTGCGACGGCCACTCCGCCTGCGAGCCGAAATCATTCACGCTCTTGACAATCCCGACGCCGAAAACTTGATGCCAGAGCCGATTTACCGCGACGCGCGCGGTTAGCGGATGCTCGCGCGCGGTCATCCACTGCGCTAAGCCGAGCCGATTGCGCGGCGCGCCGTCGGGCAGAGGCGGCAGATTCTCCGGAGTGTCCGCCGCCACTTTTTCACCGCGCTGATCGTAGGCTCCGCGGGCAAGAACGAACGTCTCGCGCGGTAGAGCGTCGCTCATGATCATGCTCATGGGAATCGCCGCCTCGATCTCAGCACGTTGGGTTTCGAGCTTTGTCAGGGTCGCGACGGTCTCGGCAAGTTCCGGCTGTTGTTCGCGGAAGGCGCGACGCATTCGTTCCTTGTCAGCAGCACTGCGTTTCTCCGGTGGTTTGGCGGCGATCGCACGAATCCCAGCGTCGCTACCCGTAGGATTCGGCAGGGACGTCAGGGAAATTCGCGTGCGGCCAAAACTGTGCCGCGCATAGCCGGTTTCGAAACGCAGGGAGAATCGCAGCCGCGTTTCATTCTCGGCGGTGAAGGGCTCACGCAGCTCCATCACAATCCAATGATCGGCATGGTTGCGATTCCCATCGAAAGCCCACCCGGCATCGGGATAGCGGTGGATGGCGCTTTTGGCAGGAAACCCCTCCTGTTCGTAGTCGGCCACCGCGGCGCCGATCTTGAGTTGCTTTTCCGCATCCTCAGCGCCGACATAGAGTTCCGTGCCGGTCAGCACCGCATTGCCGTTAGCCGAACGACCGGGACCGCCTTCGAACATCGACCGGTGGGTGAGCGCCTCGACGCGGAACCCGGTAACCGTTTCACCCGCCGGCAAGGTGAGGGTGAAGTCGTAAATATCGCGCGCCGCCGCTTTGCCGGTGACCAACACTGAGTCGTCCTCCAACAACTCCATCGCCGCGCCTCCAGCCGAGATCATGGTCAGCGGCCTAACCGGCGTCCAAGGATCAGCGAGAGCGACTTCCCATTCGCCTTGCCGCTCATCGAGCCCCGGATCCGGCCGCATCATCGCGGTAAGCGTCGCCTGATGCTTCGCGTTCACCTCGACCAACGCTGCGGCCTGTTCCGCAGTCGGCGCGGGAATTGAGGGCGGCGCTGACAACGGTTTTCCGCCAACCAGCCCCTTCTCCGGCAGGTTGTTGAAAAACGCGAACAGTTGGTAGAAATCCTTCTGCGACACCGGATCGAACTTGTGATCGTGGCAGCGCGCGCACTCTAACGTGAGCCCCATAAAGACCGTGCCCATGGTCGTGACGCGATCGGAAACGTAACTCACGCGGTACTCCTCGTCGATCACACCGCCCTCGATCGTGAAGGGATGATTGCGGTTGAATCCGGTCGCGATTTTCTGATTCAACGTCGCGTTCGGCAGCAGATCGCCCGCCAACTGCCACGTCACAAATTCGTCGTAAGGCTGGTTCGCGTTGTAACTTTCGACGACCCAATCGCGCCAACGCCACATGGTGCGGAACCAATCATATTGGTAACCACTTGTATCGGCATACCGCGCTGCATCCATCCACTCCGCCGCCATCCGCTCGCCGTAGCGATTCGATTTCAACAACCGATCGACGACTTTTTCATAGGCATCCGCCGATTCGTCCGCCAGAAACGCGTCCAGCTCCTCGACCGTGGGCGGGAGCCCGGTGATATCAAAGCTTAGCCGCCGAAGCAACGTCGCCCGGTCCGCTCCGGGCGATGGCGCGAGGCCTTCTCGCTCCAACTTTGCCAAAACGAAGTGGTCGATCCCGTTTCGAGCCCATTTTGCGTTCGCCACCTCCGGCAACGCGGGCCGCTCCGCCCTGACAAACGTCCAAAGATCGCGATAGCTCGCGCCCTGCTCGATCCAGCGCCGCAGCAAGTCGATTTCCTCCGGGGAGAAACCCGGCAACTTCGAACTCGGTGGCGGCATGACGTCGTCCTCGTCCTCGGTGATGATGCGATAAAACAACTCGCTCTTGTCCGGGTCGCCGGGAACGAGGGTAAACAGCGTGCCTTCCTCATCCAGCGGCGCCATCGCGCCTTCCCGCGTATCTAACCGCAGACCGGCCTTGCGCTCTTTGTGATCGGGCCCGTGGCAATGGAAACAGCGATCGGAAAGCAGCGGCCGGATATCGCGACTGAAGTCGATGCTGTCCTCAGCGACCACAAGGCCCGGTAACAGCGCGACAGGAAGCAGATGAGCAAATCGGAACATGGTCGAACAAACGGATACTCCAGCTGGACGACAAGGGGTTACATCCGATGGCGTGGCGCCCGCAACAACCCGGAATACGGCTCACCAAACTGGTCTTGGACCTCCCATAGCTGGGCTTCGCCAAAGAATTATCGAAAAATTTCGTCAAATTCCCGGAAAAGTGGAGGGTCTATACATAGGGTACAGTAATAGAATCCATGTCACCTGAGGAAGAGCAACTCCAATCCCGGTTCTTGCGTGAATTCTCCGCGCACGAGTCGGCCATTCACGCATACGTCAGGCGGCTGGTGCGCCGCCGCGAGGATGCCCTGGATGTCATGCAGGAGGTGGCGCTAGTGCTTTGGAAAAAATTCGGCGATCGCGAAGACCCGGAAAGAGACTTCCGGCCGTGGGCCTTCGGCGTGGCCAAATACCAAGTGCTAGCCTGGCGGCGCGATGTAGCCCGTGATCGCCTGGTCCTGGCATCCGATACCATCGAGCTGCTCGCCGAAGACTCCGATGCCACCGCCGACCAGCTCGAGCGTGAACGGGAGGCGATCGTCCGGCATTGCCTCGCCGAATTGGCGCCCGACCAACGCCAGGCCATCGCCGCCATGTACCGGCCCGGTACCTCGGCGAAAAATCTGGCAGCACAGTTCGGGCGCAGCGTCGGTGCCTTTTATCAATGGCTTCACCGCATTCGCCAACAGCTCTCCGATTGCGCCCAGCGCGTCACCGCCGACATGGAACCCCAACCTCCATTGAAATGAACCGGTTTCGTGAAGAAAGACTGATCTCCGCCTATCTCGACGGCTCGGCTTCACCCGAACAGATCGCGGAACTGAATACAGCCCTGCGCGATAATCCGGCCCTCAGGGCCCGCTTTCTCCGTCATGCCAATGTCATTGCCGTCATGGAAGAACTCGCCGATACCGGTGAAGTCATTCCCTTCCCGGAGCCGCCGCCCTCCAACCGGCGGCACCGGGCCCTCCGCCGGAGGCTCACTGCCATCGCCGCCGGGCTGGCTGCGGCCTTCGCCGTCAGCTGGTTCATTTTCCTAGCTCACCCTGGGCGCGACCCGGTGGCCAGGTTACTGGATCGGGCCGGCGCGAGCTTTGCGGCCGGGGAGGTTTCCGCAGCCGGAGAACTGGCGCCCGGGAATTCCTACGTCCTCTCCGCCGGCATGGTCACGATCGCGTTTCGCAACGGGGTCATCATGACCGTCGCCGCCCCGGCGGAATTTGAGATCGTCGACGAACTGAAGGTTGTCTTGCGCCGAGGACAGGTGCGCGCCACCACTCCAGAAAGCGGACGCGGGTTCACCATCGCCACGCCCCGCGCCGAGTTTGAGGATATCGGAACGGAGTTCGGGGTGTCGGTCGATTCCGAGTCCGGCGCGAGCGAGGCGCACGTTTTCGACGGCCAGGTCGACGTCCGTCACCCGGGCCGGCCGGCGATCGTGGCCTCCCTCGAGCTCGACAGTTCCCTGCGTGTGAGCGGGGACGCTATCGAAAAGGGCCAGGCACGCGACAACGCAAAGCGCTTTCCGACCCAGGCCGAAGTCGCCTTTCAAAGGTGGGAGAAATCAAGCGAGCAATTGCGGCGCGATGACTCGGGCGACTTGCTACTCTATTACGGCTTTCGCGGTAGGGATCCGGACCGGCCGGATCTGCTCGGCGACGAGGCGCTGCACGGCGAAAAGATCGACGGGCATATCGAGGGGGCGCGCTGGGTTACCGGGCGTTGGCCCGGAAAAAAGGCCCTGCTCTTCGACCGGCAGTCGGACCTCGTCGAACTCACGCTGCCGGGCGAATATGAAGAGCTCAGTCTGGCCGCCTGGGTGAAAGTTGACCGGCTCGATTTTCCCCTGTCGATGTTGCTCGGTTCTGCGCCGGGGTTTCGATCTGGATCGCTGCACCTGCAATTCAATCGCGGCCGGATGACGCTCGAGGCGGGGGCGTTCCCGAAAGTCTCGCGCACACGGCTGGGAGCCCGGCTGCCCTTCCACCGCTGGGTCCACGTCGCTGCAACGGTCGACACGCGAACCGGAACCACCGCCACCTGGATCGACGGGCGCGTCTCGGTCACTTCGCAGATGACAGATCCCGGGAAACTGCGCCCGGGGACATGCTGGATCGGCGCCTGGAAAAAACCCCAACCGGACGCGGAAATTCGCCGCAACCTGGTGGGACGCATCGGCGAACTCGCTATCTGGTCCCGCATCCTGAGCGAGGAAGAGATCCAGAACCTCTACCTGGCCGGCCGCCCATCGGCCGCCGGAGATGCCCCAACCAGCCAGTAACCGGAAAAGCAAAAATTTGCAACGGTTCAACCTATGAAGATTCCGGGAACCTTTCTCTCAGATCCCATTCGACCTTTTGATGCTTGATGCCAAATCCATGAAAAACACCGTGAAACCACTTTCCACCCGGAACGCGGCCACGACCATCGCGACCGCCGCCCTGGTATTTTTCCACACCTGCATGTCCGCCCGCGCGGGCGACGACAAACCGGAGCCACCCTTTTCACTGGAGCCTCAGCTTGCGCTTCCCGATCAGGTTCTCCTGGAAGACGACTTTTCCGGGGACGGCTCTTTCGACCGCAAACAATGGAGCCCCCGCCAGGGCACCCGCTGGGAAATCAAAGACGGCGTCCTTCGCGGGATCGAGTCCACCGCCGAATTCAAGGCCACCCACAGTAGCCACAAGGGTTTCAACCCCCGCATCAATGCCTGGAGCTGTCCGCGCGAATTCATCGCCACCTTCTCCGTCCGCTTCACCGGCGGGGAGATCACTCTCGCCACCTTCATCGAGTTCGGACGCCACGTCTGCCGCACCCAGAACGGGGAAAACGGCCTCGAGATGGTCGTCGAGGGAAGCTCGATCCGGATCGCCGAAGCCAAAGGTTTCCGTTACGAACTCGGCAAATGGTATCGCGTCATGGCCGAGCGGAAGGGCGACGAGGTCCTGATGCAGATTCAGGACGGCCCGACGCTCTACGGCAAACACCCGGGCTTCGCCGAGGCGTCCGTGGGCAAGGGGCTCAGCGGGGTCGGATTCGCGGGACCGCGCGCGGGCGTCATGGAACTTGACGACGTCGTCATCTGGTCGGTCAAACCCGAGCCCAACCCGAAGGCCGACGCCGCTCGCAAGCAGTTTCCCATGCTCGAAAAGCCCGTCAATTTGCGAGAGAAAACGCCAGAACGTTGAATTTCACCGCCCGCATCCCATGAATCAATACCACGTTCATACGCGCCTCCAATTGCTCCGCTTCTGTTTGACCGGACTTGTAGCTTTGGCGCTGATGTGCCTATCCACATCGCAAGAGGCCGGCGGCGCGGAGCCCGATCACCCAAACATTGTCTTTGTCTTCGCTGACGATCTCGGCTGGGGCGACGTGTCGTGCTACAACGCGGAATCGAAAATCACGACCCCCAATATCGACCGTCTCGCCTCTCAGGGGATCCGCTTTACCGATGCGCACGCGGCGGGCGCGACCTGTGCCCCGTCGCGCTTCGGGCTCATTACGGGACGGAGTCCGGCCATCTGGTCGTATGGGTCAGATTCGAAGTCCTGGAATTGCAAGACCATGCCGAAGATGCTGCAGGAGGCGGGCTATTTCACCGTGTGCATCGGCAAGTGGCATTTTAAAGCCAAATTCGAATCCGAAACCCTGGAAGGTTACCGCAAACCATTCCGCATCGGGCCTCTGGATCGGGGGTTCGACCTCTTCTACGGTTCGCTGAGCCAGCCCGCGGCCCGCTGGTCCTGTCACGCCGACGGCGATCGCCTGATTGATCTGGTGGGACTCACCAGATCAGGCAGACCTCTGGGGAGTTCCTTCGATCATCAGGATTGGCATCGGCACATGCTGGAGAAAACCAGGGAGGTCATTGCCGAACGAGCCGGGAAACCCGATCCCTTCCTGGTCTATTTCGCACTGAACGCGCCACACGAGCCGCTGATCCCGGACGAGCAATTCAAAGGGAAATCCAGTGTGGGAAAATACGGGGATTATTGCCTGCAGGTCGATTGGATTCTGGGAGAGGTCGTGAAGGCCATCGAAGACAACGGCATTGCCGACAACACCATCGTCATCTTTTCCAGCGACAATGGCTGGCACTCGTTGACCAATGGGGCGATCACCCCGGCGCACGGGCACGCTCCGAACGGCCCCTGGCGAGGCAGCAAATCGAACGCCTGGGAGGGCGGCCACCGGATTCCCTATATTGTGCGTTGGCCCGGTCAGATCGAGCCCGGGAGCGTTTCCGACATGCCGGTTTCGCTACTGGATCACTTCGCCACCTTCGCCGCGATCGTCGGCTACCAGCCCAAAGAACACGACGGGTCCGACAGTTGGAATATTCTGCCATTCTGGATAGGCGAGACCTCGGAGGACTACAAAAGGACCCGCTTGTTGCCAGTCCAATCTCTCAGGTCGAATTGCTTGCGGGTGGGCCAGTGGAAAATCATCCCCGGCAATCTCGGCGGCGGGGGCTTCAAAAAGACGGAAGATCCCGAGAGCGGATTCATCGCCCCCGGCCCCGAGGGTCCACAGGGTTTGCTCTACCATTTGACAGACGATCCGGGCGAGCGTGAAAACCTCTGGCTCTCCCAGCCCGAAACGCGCGCCCGCATACTGGGGGCGATGGAGACATTCAAAACGCGCAAGGCCACGGCGCCGCACGCGCTTCAACAACCCTGACCGGAATCATGAACCAATCGGATCATCGCAGCACTACATTTTTCACATCCCGGCAACCCGAAGGTACAGTGTACCGTCGATATAGGTACAGTGTACCCAACACTGTACGGTACAGTGTACCTTTTTGGAAAAACGTGATGATGTGGAGAATAACGACAGCCCTTACGGCAGCCGCATGGTTGTTCATTTCCGGGTCGACGCCGGCGGCAGAACCCCGGAAACCGAACCTTGTTTTTTTGCTCGTTGACGATCTCGGCATCAAAGACCTGTCCTGCTACGGGAGTGAATTTCACGAATCGCCGAACATCGACCAACTGGCGTCCCGGGGAATCCGTTACACCAACGCCTACGCATCCCATCCTGTTTGTGGCCCTTCTCGCGCCGCCATTGTGACCGGCAAGTTTCCAGCCCGCCTCAACCTGACCCGCATCGGCGGCGCCATTCGGGAGGGTGAGACCATCTGGCCCGGGGTTCTCAGGCAAAACGGATATGCAACCTATTTTCTTGGCAAATGGCACATGGGAGACGCGGACTCCGTCCTCGACAACGGATTTGATGTCAATATTGCCGGCTGCGGCATGGGCCAGCCAGCCAACTACTACTTCCCTTACAAGGGGCGTCCGGCATCTCAGAACGTCAGGGATATGGACGATGGCAAGCCAGGTGATTACCTGACCGATGCGCTTACGGACAAGGCGCTGAAGCTATTGGATGACAACGGCGACAAGCCATTTCTCCTTTACTTCTCCTACTACAACGTCCACAAGCCGGCCATTTCCAATGCGCAAGGGAAGAAGGAGCATGTGGCGTATTTCAAGGAAAAACTCAAGACCATGCCCGAGGCGGACTTGACCTTGCGTGAAGATGTTCACAGTGGTTACACGTTCGAGTCGGGGCAAACTCAGCGCAATCCCGAGTTTGCCGGACAGATCAAAGCGCTTGACGACAGCGTTGGACGCATCATGGAAAAACTCGAAGAGCTGGGCGTGGCGGACAACACCATCGTCATGCTCACCTCTGACCAGGGCTCGATGTGCACCACCGGTCGCACGGTCTCCACCAACCACCCATACCGCTTCGGCAAGAGCTTTGTGTTTGAAGGCGGTGTCCGCGTGCCCTTTATCGTCAACTGGCCTGGGCAAATGACGGGCGGCACCACCAACGACACGATCACCATCAATACCGACATCTATCCAACGGTCATGGATATGCTCGGACTCCCGAAAAACCAAGCGCAACATCAGGATGGCATCAGTCTCATCAAAACATTCGACGGTGAGAAACTGCCTTTTGAACGTGCCTTCTACTGGGCTTACCCGCATGGCCACGCGCTGGGCAGCCAACCCGCTCTGGCGATCCGAAAGGGCCCCTACAAGCTGGTCCACTGGCTGGGGAATGGCGCGACCGAACTCTACAACGTCGAAGAGGATGTTTCCGAATCCCATGATCTCAGCCAAAAACATCCGGAGCTTGCAGCCGATCTGTTCAAGGATCTGGAAGCATGGGAGCCTGCCGGGAAGATCCTCGCCAACTTCAAAGAAGCTGGATAGGACACCAGGCAAAGCATCGCACAACCACACAACACTTTCCCTTTCCCCCAGGTTCACATGAAAATCTTCCAACTCCTTGTCATCGGAATGCTCTCGCTCAATCCCTTCGCTGCGTTTGCGGATGAGCGTCCCAATATCGTCCTGATCATTTCCGATGATCAGGACAATGAACATTTCGGCTTCGTCGGCAGCGACATCGCCCATACGCCGAGCCTCGACAAGCTCGCCAGTGCCGGAACTGTCTTCGAGAATTGCTACCTCACCTCTTCTCGTTGCCGCCCTTCACTCGCCACGCTCCTCTCGGGTCGTCGCCCTCATAACAATGGTATTTTCGCCAATTTCAGCCATCCTGAAGATCTTGATCCCACCGGCTCGCTCCCCAACTTGTTGAAAGATGCCGGTTACGTCACCTACGGTTCGGGTAAATACTGGGAAGGCGATCTCAAGGCCATGGGCTTCACGCATGGTTTTGGTGATTTCACAGGGGGTAAGCTTGGCGATTTCAAGGATTTCGTTCGTGAGGACGGTCAGGCTGAACTCTTTTCCTTTATTGATGAACATGCCGGCAAGCAGCCCATGTTCATCTGGTGGGCGCCGCTTATGCCGCACACTCCTCACAAGCCGCCGCAGCACTTTCTCGATCTCTTCGATCCGGAACAAATTCCGATCCCCGAATACATCCGCGCCAAGGATCGCGAGGAATTCATCCAGAAAGAGCACCTGAGCCTTGCCATGGAAGCGTGGATGGATGATGAAATCGGCAAGTTGCGTGAGAAAATGGTGGCGGCGGGTGAAGATGAAAACACCCTCTATGTTTTCGTCACTGACAATGGTTGGTGCAATGGTCTGCCCGCCAAAGGTTCTGCCTTCGACAAGGGTTTCCGAACCCCCGCCTTTTTCACTTGGCCCGGGCGCATCCCCGCCGGCGCTCAGCGCGATGACTTCATCAGTTCGCTTGATCTTTTTCCCACCATGTTGAGCTATGCCAACGTCGAGATTCCCGAGCACGCCGCGGGAATCAACCTGCGAGGTCATCTCGAAGAACAAACGCCTGTGGGTCGTGAAAAAATGATGGGCGCCGCCTATCCCAGAGGTGGCGCTGGTCAGCCTCCCGAGCAAAGAATCTACGCGCTCTATCTTCGCACGGCCCAATGGAGATACATTTATTATGTCCGTGCCGTGGAGGGAGATGACGAACGCAATAACGAACGCGTCGATCCTTCCTACAGGCTCTACCACATTCTCGCCGAGCCACCTCTCCGCGATCAAGGCGATCAGGATCTCTACGATCTGGATGCCGATCCCTACGAGCTGAACGACCTGGCCGCCCATCCCGAGCATCGTGAGCGGCTCGACGGCTTTCGCAAGGAAGTCCTTGATTGGTGGCGCGATACGGGTGGTGCGCCCATTCCTGGAACAGAAAACCCATAACTCGGAGTATTCACATGAACATCTTCCGCCTTCTCTTCATCGCTTTTCTTTCGCTTTATTCCGCAACTGCGCTTGCGGATGAGCGGCCCAACATCGTCATCATCTACGCCGATGACATGGGCTATGGCGATATGGCCTGCCAGAATCCGACATCAAACATTCCCACACCGCATCTGGATCAACTGGCGCAGGATGGCGTGCGTTTCACCGACGGGCACAGCTCGTCGGGCATTTGCACACCCAGCCGTTACGCCCTCTTGACCGGTCGTTATCACTGGCGTTCGTTTCACAGTATCTGTGCCGGCTTGACGGGCAAAGATAACTCAAAGCTTGAACTCGAACGCTTGACGTTGCCTGAAATGCTCCAGGAATCGGGCTACCGCACCGCCTGTGTCGGCAAGTGGCATCTGGGCTGGAACTGGCCGGTCGTTATCAAGCCGCATGCCCAGGGGAAAGATGCGCAATATGAATACCGCCCGGAAGACATCGACTGGTCCCTGCCGATTCCGGCCGGGCCATGCGATCACGGCTTCGATTACTACTTCGGTGACGATGTCATCGGCTGGGCGCCCTTTTGCTGGATCGAGAATGAGCGCGCGAAGGAAGTGCCGACCCTCTTTGTCGACAGATGGAAAACGGGTGCGAAAAACCACCGTGGACCGATGTGCGAAAGCTGGGATCGATACAAGGTTTTGCCAAAGCTGGGGGAGCAATGCGCGGCCTGGATCAGGCAGCAAAAAGCCGGTGAGCCTTTCTTCATGTATTTTGCCCTCTCCTCTCCGCATGGGCCGATTGTGCCCACCGAGGAATTTGTCGGCAAGAGTGGTGGAGACGACCATTGCGACTTCATGTATCAGACCGATCATGTGATCGGTGAGGTGCTGCAGGCCATCGACGAAGCCGGATTCCGCGACAACACCATCGTGGTGTTCAGCAGCGACAACGGCCCGGAGGGCGAGCGCGCCACGCACGAACGCTTCCAGACGTATCAGCACGACAGTGCCGGTGGTCTGCGTGGCGTCAAGCGAGATATCTGGGAGGGCGGCCATCGGGTGCCATTTATCGTCCGCTGGCCGGGGGTGATGGAGCCCGGGCGTGTCAGTCCGGCGCTGATCAACCAGATTGATTTGATGGCGACCTTTGCCGACCTGGTGGGCTATGACCTTCCCGATGGTGCCGCTGAAGACAGCTTCAATCAATTGCCTGCCTGGAGGGACAACACCGACCAGACCACCGTGCGCACCAGCATGGTGCACAACACTCGAGAGGGTGATCACTATGCCGTGCGCCAGGGCGACTGGGTGCTCATTGACCACAAAACCGGACTGGGGACAAGGCAAGGCAGCAAAGAAGCACCCGAGTGGATCCGAGAACGATATGGCGACGATGCGGAACTTCCTCGCGGCGGGCTCTACAACCTGAAAAAGGACTTGGGGCAACTGGACAATCAAATCGACGCCTTCCCTGAAAAAGCCGCTGAGTTGCGGGTGCTGCTCAAGAAAATTCAGGAAGGAAATGGCACTGCGCCGCATTTGACCCCGAAAGAAAGTGCGCACGCGGCACCCGGCGAACCGGTGGATGTCTTTTTTCTGCACGGCTCCCGATCTCATGGCTCGGGTGAGCATGAATTCCGTGCGGGGTGCATGTTGCTGGCCGATCATCTGAACCGCCAGGACACGGTGCCGGTGCGTGCCCATGTGATTGCCGGTTGGCCTGAAGATGATTCGGTGTTGGATACGGCCGAGACCATCATCATTTATTGCGACGGTGCCAAAATCATCGACCCTGGTAAAGACAAGCTGAACGAATTGGTCGCAAAAGGCGTGGGCATGATGGTCATGCATGCTGCTTGCAACGCACACCCCACCCTGGGCGATCCGAATCACATGCCTTGGGTCGGCGGTTATTTTTTGAGAGGCCAATCGGTCAATCCCATGTGGCAGGCTCATATTGAGCCAATGGCCGGGCACGAAGTGGCGCGCGGCGTGGGTGACATCGACACCATCGGCGAGTTCTATTACTGCCTCAAGCAGGACGAAAATGTGCTGCCGCTGGGTGTGGCCACGCCCAGCCCGGAGCGCCTGCACCACATCGGGCTCCTGTGGACCAAGGAGGGGGAAGCCAGTGCCGGCAAGCCGCAGAAACTGCTTTGGGGCTTGGAGCGTCCGGAAGAAACCGGTGGCGGTCGAGGTGCGGGCTTTACGGGCGGCCATTTCCACCGCAACTGGGCACATGACCATCTGCGCCGGTTAATCCTCAACACGATTGTCTGGACTGCGGGCGTGGAGGTGCCTGAGGGCGGCGTTCCTACCGATCCGATCAGCGAGGAAGAACTGAATGCCAATTTGGATGTGTATGAGTCCACTATGCGCTGGATCAAAGCGTCTTCTGCTTCACGGCTGAATTTTGAGCCGGGGGAATGGTTGACGGTGGAAGAGCACGCCGCCCGAGGTGGCGGTAAACGGCCTGAGGCGCGTTCTCGATCGAAGCGTCTTCGTGATCATGTGATCGATGCACAACCCGAGCATTGTGGCTGTGCGGATTGCCTGGAAGTCATGCAGGAAGACAAAACACAGGGCGAGTGAAAACTCGAACGCCCTGATCTAACAAGAACTGGCTGACCGCGTGGGTTGGCTGAAGAAGTGAAAACGACAAACAAACACTCCAACAAAAAATTTGAACATGAAAATCCTCCCATTTCTCTTTGCCGGACTCCTCTTGCTCAAGCCCTTCGCTGCCTTTGCGGATGAGCGTCCCAATATTCTCTACATCTATGTGGATGACCTGGGCTGGGGTTCACTCGGGCCGAACGGCCAGTTCGACCGCAAGGCAAAGGGGTTGCCTTACCTTTTGACCCCGAACCTCGACCGGCTCGCCGCCGAGGGCAGGAATTTCACCCGTTCCTATGGCTGCGCCGTCTGCACCCCGGCTCGCTCCTCTCAGCAAAGTGGCTTTCATCAGGGACACACCCTGGCCGACTGGAACAATCCCGGCCAACCTCATATCAAGGCGATGCGAGCGGACGAAGTGCTGATGGGCGATGCCCTTTTCGAGTCCGGCTACGCCACAGGTTTTTGGGGCAAGTGGGGCTTTGGCGGCTCCAGAAGCCTGCCCGAGCCCAAGCTTCTCAACCTCCAGACGCTGCCCACCTCTCACGGTTACCAACATGTGGTGGCCGAACTTCACCACGTTCGGGCGCACACCTTCTTCCAGCCCACCTTGTGGATGGCGCCCGCAGCGGAAGGCACCGAAGGAGGACTGGAGCTTCGCCCCAACTCCATGGCACCCTACCAAGGAAATCCGGCCTACCCGGATCTGCCGGCTCGGCAGAACCACCCGGATTATCCCGAAACGGCCTACTGCGACGACGTTTACTGCTTCGCCGCGCTCGACTTTGTTCGCACGCAAGCTCAGGCCTATCTCAAGAGCGGCCAACCCTTTTTCGGCCTGCTCGCGGTTCAGGTTCCCCACTCACCCTACGGCGCCATTGAGCGGCTTCCGGAATGGGATGCCGATTACGCGGCGCATCCGCACTGGGATTCTCTCTCCATTCAAGCCAAACAATGGGCTGCCATGGTCACCCGAATCGACGGGCATATCGGCAACTTGCTGGCAGCCCTTGAAGATCCCAATGGGGATGGCGACCGCTCCGATTCCATCGTGGACGACACGTTGGTCATTTTTCAGTCGGACAACGGTGGCCCGGACAATGACGCTCGGGAAGCGTTCGGTGCCAACGGTGGGCTTCGCGATGTCAAAAGCAGTATCTACGAGGGTGGCATCCGCGTGCCCACCCTGATGCGCTGGCCGGGCAAAATTGAGGCCGGCAGCAGCACGGATCAAATTATTGATGTCACCGATCTTCTGCCGACTTTCTGCGAGCTGGCGGGCACGGATATTCCTGTGGGACTCGATGGCGTTTCCATCGCGCCATCGCTCACAGGAAGCGGATACCAGCGGCCCCGTGAGTTCATCATTCACGAAACGCCGAGGCATGGCGATTCCATCATTCGTGGACGATATAAATTTATTTGGCAAGGCCGTCTGGAGCGGCGGCTTTTCGATCTTGAAGCGGATCCTGCGGAATCGGAAAATCTCGTCGAAAAACACCCCGAGCTTGTGAAGGAGCTGCAGACATTGCTGCTGGGCGAGCGGGTCAGCGAACCCAAACTCATGTTTCCCAAAGGCATCTTCGCCAACACCTATCATCATTGGACAGGCAAAGATGGCGACCTCACCGCTTCGCCGAGCAACTGGTCCGACTATGTTTATGCCAACGCAGGGAAAACCTATCTCACCGATGATGGCGCTCCGCGCGTGTCCTGGACGGCCTCCATCACCAATGGCACCACCGCCGTGGCCGAAGAGAATCTCTCGGTGCTCGGACTGCTGATTGCCGGTGGCTCCACGCTCGAATTGAAAGAGGGTGCCACGCTTGAGGGTCGAAACGAAGTTCGCGTTGGAAAACAGGGAAACCTCGTTCTTCTTGGCGGCACGGTCACCTCCCTTCGCTGGCTGGAGATCGAGCCTCAAGGGACACTCCAAGGAAGCGGTGTGATTGATGCCGACCTCTATCTGAGCGGTCGCATGGAAACAGAGAATCTTCAGATTCTCGGTGATCTCCACATGGAGCCAAACGCTGCTTGGCAAGCTTCGAGCGAAGCACCACTCACCGTGAAAGGCACGGCTCGTCTCGGTGGCGAGCTTGTCATGGATGATGCGAGCTTGCCGCCCGCTTCATCGACTGACGAATGGCCCATTCTGGAGGCCGATGCCATTCAGGGCGTCTTTGCCAACAAAGATCAGCGCGTCTCGAGCAAGAGCGGCGCCAACTTCAAGATCGATTACCGGGAACAAGGCGTCTGGCTGATTCGTGAATAACAATCGTTTAACTCCCAGGTGTATTCGATGAAAAAAAATCTGCGCGGATTGATGAGCCTGTGTGTGCTGTTGCTGAGCGTGTCCGCATGGGCGGCTCAGGAGCAGCCGAATATTGTCTCCAGGACGGCGCCCGTCTCCACCATGCCACCCATGGGCTTGATTCTGCAAAAACAGGAACTGCGCGACCTGATTGCTTTCCTGGCGAGGCAGAAATAATTCACCCCGGAAGAGACAGCTCCCGCGAAGAAGTCTTCATGAATCTGAGTTATTCAAACCTAACTGAACCTAAACAGAACCATGAACCACGCCGGGCCTTGCCATCTGGTCGGTCGAATACGAGTCCGAAACTTTGGAAGGTCACCTTTCGGCGCTGAAAAATCTAGATGGAACATTTCAATGACTCTGACAACCACACGAGAATACTGTGCACGAAGTATCCTGGCATTTCTTTGCCTATCGGCTGGCCAGGCGGTTTCGGGACAGGAAAGCCCAGAGGGGGTTGCACGCCCCGCGCCCAATATCCTGCTGTTTTACTGCGACGATATGGGGGTGGGGGACACCAGCGCTTATCAGTCCATCACGGGGTTGCCTGATGACAAGCAGATGCACACCCCGAACATGGACGCCCTGGCGGCAGAAGGGGTGCGTTTCACCGATGCGCATGCCGGTGCCACCCTGTGCTCTCCCTCACGCTGGTCTTTGATGACCGGACGCTATCCGTGGCGCCACTCGGAGGTGCGCCACAATCTGCTTGGCAAGAACAGCACATGCACGTTGAGCACGGAATCCACCTTGCCCGAAATTTTGCGTCGAGGCGGCTATCGCACGTATGCCACGGGCAAGTGGCATCTGGGCACTCCCAATGATAAAGCCACCAAGACGGTTCTGGATGGGCCCACGCACAACGGCTTCGACCAGTTCATGGGGATACCTGAGAATTGTGGCGGTGGCACTTCCAAATTGCTGATACGCAATGACAAGCTGGTGATGTTCGATCCACAAAGCAAGCAGTTGTCGACGTCGGAAGGTTTGGAAGCCGCCCCCACGGAGGATCTCTCCCAGTTGTTCCTCGATCATGCTCGGCAATGGCTGGGCGCACATGCGCCGGATGGCAAGCACGCCGACTCGCCTTTTTTCCTTTATTACTCGCCTTTTGCCAACCATGAGCCTTATCTGGTTCCCGAGGCATTGGACGGTCATCCGGTCAAGGGCATGGCCAAAACAGTTTCGGGCGGATCAGCGCGTCAGTTGATTGATGAACCGATGGCCAGAGGCAAAGACAAACTACACAGACACGCGAATCCGATCGGGCGCACGGGCATGATCCTGGAAAACGACACGGCGCTGGGTTTGCTGCGGGCCTGGCTGGCAGAGGCGGACGATCCGCGTTGGCCGGGGCACAAGATGTCGGAGAACACGTTGATCGTGCTCACCAGTGACAATGGTTCAGACATTCGGCAGTCTTATCAGCCGCCTCACGGACATTTGACCGGGCAGAAGAACAGCCAGGAAGAAGGGGGGCACCGCGAACCGTTTCTGGTCTGCTGGCCAGGGGTGATGCCCGGTGGCAAGACCAGCCACGCGCTGGTGTCCCAGGTGGATCTGTCGGTGACCTTTGCCTCAATCGCAGGGGTGCCTCTTGAGGCGGGCGAATGCGGTGATGGCACCAACCTGCAAGAGCTTTTTCTTTCTCCGGATATGGCGTTCAAGCGGCCGGAGGATCGACCGCTCATTACTTCCGGCGCTGGCGGGCAGAAAGATCATGCCCGTTCGATCCGGGATGGGCAATGGAAGCTCACCCTCCACGACGTGGAATGGGAAACCGGACTTGGCCGTCCTCACGGCCTGTATCGCCCGGACGACAACCTTCGTGAAGAGGATTATGCCTGCCCCCAATTTTCGGACCACTGGCTTAAGTGTGGATTTTGGTGTTTGTTTACTCTAACAACTACACCAAAATGAAGAAAAAGCGACGAAATCACAGTCCCGAATTCAAAGCAAAAGTTGGCCTCGAAGCGCTAAAATCTCAGCAAACTGCGGCCGAACTGGCCCGTAAGTTCGAAGTTCATGTCAGCCAAGTCGGTTCGTGGAAAAGCATGATCAAAGAGGGGTTGCCGGGCCTTTTCGAGGTGCCTGGCGGCGGCGATGAGGCTCGAAAGAGCCAAGAGCAAATTCAGCAACTGCAGGCCAAAATCGGCGAACTAACTATGGAGGTGGATTGGCTCAAAAAAAAATCTGCGAGTCTGTCCCTGTAAAAAAAACGCCAAGGATTGATCGAAATGTCCGGTTCGTTGCTTAGCATTCGTCGTCAGTGCAGTTTGGCCTCGGTGGCGCGATCCAGTTGCTACTACCAGCCGGCTACCGAGAGTGAGGAAAATCTCGAGATCATGAAGGCGATCGACCAAATTCAATTGGAACAGCCTACTTACGGGCGGCCTCGCCTAACGCAAATGCTACGCCGGAAAGGGTATGTTGTTAACCCAAAGCGAGTTGGGCTGCTCATGAAGCTGGTCGGGATTGAGGCTATCTATCCCAAGCCAAAAACCACTTCGTCCAACAGCGAGCATCGGGTTTTCCCGTATTTGCTGCGAGGCCGCGAGATCAAGCGGCCGGACGAGGTGTGGGCGGCCGACATTACCTACATCCCGATGTCGCGCGGATTCATGTATCTGGTGGCGGTGATGGATTGGTTCAGCCGCTACGTGTTGAGCTGGTCGATCTCGAACACGATGGAGTGCGACTTTTGTCTGCAGGCAGTTGAAAGCGCGGTGCAAAACGCCGTGGAGTTGGCCGAAATTTTCAACACCGACCAGGGCAGCCAGTTTACGAGCAAGAATTTTGTGGCCTCGCTGCAGACGCACGGAATGCTGGTTAGCATGGATGGGGCGGGGCGTTGGGCGGACAATGTCTTAGTGGAACGATTGTGGCGCAGCTACAAGTATGAGGACGTCTACCTTAGAAGCTATGCCGATGGTTACGAGTTGCATGAGGGCGCCCAGCGGTGGTTTACTAACTACAACCAAGAGCGTCCGCATCAATCCCTGGGTTGGAGTACGCCTCATGAGGTATATCACCAGCGTGAATCGCTCGCAGCCTGCGCTCGGCCTCCGGCCCTCGCTACGGCTGCGAGCGATTCCGCTTATCTTTCAAGTTAGCGAGCTCCGCCAAATTGAAGCGTTTTTCCTTTGACTCCTAACAATGTTCAACTATATTCGACCTGTTCACCAAAATCCTAACTAATTACTTAACTATTAGTGGCTGGTGGTCGGAGAATGGGGACAGCCGCAGCCTCGGATTTGGCGGCGGGTGCTTGCTTAGGCTTCGGCGCTCCTGCTGCCTTCAACTCGGGAATTGGAGAGCGTCTTTTGACAGCACGCTTCTTGTCGTAGCCGAGCTCTTTAGCTATGTCAGATCCTGAGGACCAGTAAGTTGTAGTAAGCCAGCGGAAAAGAAGGAGTTCTACAAGGTATGAGGCAGCTCCAAGGTATACCCCGATAGCCGCAAGGTGTGGCGCGAAGACAGCACCCTCGGTGTTCTTGAGGTATCCAAAGTAGTAGATGGCAAGGTCGATAAGGGCGGGAGGAATTATGGTTGCAAAAAAGCCCGAAATGAGAAAGCCAAGTGATCTCAACCAGAGGCGAACCTTAAGTGATCCATCTTGATACTCGACAACTTTGAAATGGTAGAGACTGAATCCGTCTTCGTCCTCATCCTCAGTTTCCGAATAGACGTATCCGAGAGGAGCAAGCTTCTTAGTAAACGGCAGTAAGATGTGTGTGAGTTTGACAAATCCGGGCAATACGTATTGGTGGTTAAAGAGTAGCTTCGCGGTCGCGGTCCACTGGTGACACAGTGATCAACTTTATAGACCATATCTTTGTTTGTATGAGGTTAATTCTTGTTTTCTTTCATTAAGAAGATCCGCTTCGTTTAGGTGGATTTCTCTTCGCTCTTCCAGTGTTTGAATGAGTTCCTGATAGAGATCATCGGGTCGTCTTTCGGTTGGATGATTGCTGCTATGAGCATTGGTTGACTGCCCAGTGATCTGCTTCATGGAGTTTTCTGGGCATCCGCGTGATGGCATCTGCTCGGGAGGCTGATCAGGTGTATAGGTGTAGGTATGGCATGCGGGGCCAAGAATGATGGCAAGCAACAGGAGGCCGTTTCTCATTTGTTTCATGTTTTCGGGGGATGTTCTTTAAGCTTGAAAATAACCTGTAGTTCTTTTTCTTCGAGTTGCTTCAGTCTTTGCTGTTTTCTCGTTGAGTCGGGTATTCGTTCCAATGCCCTTTTGGCAATCCTAAGCATTTGGATCATTGCCACTTGTTCCTCTGTGATGGCTTGCCACTGCGCTATTTGTTTTGTCGTAGCCGCACTTGCCTTGCGCATTCGATCAATGTCGCGGTTGATGCGCAGAATCTCCTGCTGCAGCTCTGCGACTGTGTCAGGAATTGTCCTGTTCCGGACCGCCGTTTGCTTGATTTGCCTTATGGTCGATGTAGATATTTTTGGCAGACTAAGCTTCTGCCCGGGGTAAATCAGATGAGGATTGGTGAGTCTGTTGTGCTCTGCGATAATCGGCCAAACGTCTGCAATGCCGTATTTTCGCCTTGCGATAGCAGCTAGGGTATCGCCATTGAGCACCGTATATGTGCTTGCGTAGTTTTGTGCCATACCTATAGGTGACGGTTCGCCTGAAAGTTAAACGGAGTTTTTTCTGGCAAACTGGAGATTCCTGACAGACTAGCGAGCTTGTATGCCGGCGTTCGGCGATTTGTCGTATAACATGAGGCTTCTTCTTCGTAGCATGCAGAACTTGAAGACTGTGATTCCGTATGCTTCGAGATTATGGATAGTTTGAGGGTATCTTGGGCCAAATCTTCTGCATCTTCCCTAGTAAAAGCATGCGATTGGGCATGCATTATTAGTCGCCTCCTAAGGGATTCGATGTCTTTGTCGGGGAAAATCTCAGACAAAGATTTCGCGGCTTCCGTTTTCGGGCTAGTGGTGCTTTTTTGCCCCATGTTAAAAAGGGTTATTGAGTATAGGTCGCGCTTTCTTGGATTCTTAAACGGTCTTTTTTTGGTCAAAGTCAGAATCCTTGGTTTTCACCAATTGGAAACGGGGGCTTTTCGCGGATACTGGCGCTGGAGCATTTTTCGTGCCAATGTTGGAATAACCTAGGTTTTAGTCGAAATCAGATTTGGTCTTGAGTGAGATCCTGGCTCTGGGTTTCTCTCCGTCGTTGGTGAAATGGTTCCGAGGCCTGCGCGATCGCAAGTTCCTTTTGGTGGCTTCGCTGCATGTTTCGCGCCATTTGTGTCAAATTCTCCCCTGCCTCAATCTCCGTGGTGTAGACGCGGGTTTCGAGCTTGGCTCTGGAAATCTGGACATATGAAAGTTCCCGGTCCTGCATCGTTTCTGAACTAAGGACGTACGCACGAGGCACGGTCATTCCTTGGGATTTGTGGGCGGTGACCGCGTATCCGAGTTTCAAATCCTGGTAGCTTCTGGTTGCAATGGTCCTGGTTCTTTCTTCACCGTCTACGTGAACGGTGACGATGCCAAAAACAGGATTAATTTGTGTCACCGTGGCTAACATGCCGTTTTGGATTCCCATTGCTCGGTTGTTCCTTGTAAAGAGAACTCGGTCGCCCTGATGGATTTCTTCCTTGTGGACGGTGACTGATTGCAGAGCAGAAATGCACCCGGTTCGAAGTCGCTCTGCTTGGATTTCCCGGTTTAGAATCGTCGCATCCAGATTGGTTCCAGTGAGAATAAGTTGGTCATTTGGGTTTGCTAGACCTTTGATTTTCCAGTCGGCAAGAAGCGCCTGCCGTGCTTGGTCGCGGTCTTTGGCAATTTTGAGTTGTCCTTGGTCGAGAAAGTGTTTGAGCGCTTTTTCCGCTCTCCCCGCGATTACGTCCCTTACCGCCTGCCGGTCTTCTGGTCGTTTCTGCCGGATGATCTCTGTAAGCTTCACATCGTGCCCCAATCGCTCATCAATGGCCTTGAAAGAGCCTCCGAGGGTTACAGCCTGGAGTTGGCCGGCGTCCCCGACCAAAACAAGAGTGGCGCCGCTCTTCTTTACCCGTTCGATCACTTTTGCCATGATCCTGGTGTCAGTCATACCGGCTTCGTCCATGACAAGGATCGTGTTGGCATCGGATTGAAGCCTCCCCCGCTCCGCGTTCCAGAGCCACGAATGAATCGTGGTGGATGGAATGCCGGATTCGGTGAGTCCACGGGCTGCCTTGGCTGATGGGGCCATTCCGGTGGACAGCGATATCAATTGCCTGGAGCACACCACGGATTAAACCGTTGCCCCGATAAAAGGCTGCGCGGCTACAAGCGCTACGCAGGGCTCGGGATTCTGGCCTACAACCTGCACAAGATCGGAGCGCAGTTGCTCAAGACTTGAGCGCCCGGTCTAGATCTAGAGCGACCTCAAATAACAACGATCGGCGGGCCGCCGAAAATCCTCACCGTGCTAGCCAAAGGGGCTAGAAAGCACTTTTTGCTCAAATTCCGATCAAATCCCGGGTAAACCAACGGCAAATGGCCTGCTCAACCCGTTGGTTTTGGAAGCTGACGACCTGGGTCGCAAAACAAGGGTGTTTTTTCTCAGGCACTAGTAGTTCGATTCATTAAAAGATCGACAAATAGTCAAGCGCAACTGCTCAGTCCAAATCGAAGGCCCGCCATTTGTGAACAACCGGTTGCTGGTTGATCTCGTTGATGCCAAGGAGGATGCGATCCTTGAGTTCCTCTTTGCTATCAACACGGATTTTTCGAAGAAACGTACGCGCCATCTTACTGAAAACCGTTTCGATGATGTTTAGCCACGAAGCGTGCTTCGGTGTATGCACGTATTCAAATCTTCCCGGCCGGGTCTCAAGCCATGCCATCGTTTCCTTCGAGATGTGGGCGCTATGATTGTCTAGAATGATGCGAATGCGGCAATCCGCAGGGTAATAATCGTCGAGGCTGCGCAACAGTTCAATGAACTCGCAGCTCCGGTGGCGCTCCTCCACATTGGCGTGAATGTAACCGGAGTGAAGATCGATCCCCGCCAAGATCGACAGTGTCCCGAGCCGCTCGTATTCATAGTCACGCCCGATACCGGGATGCTTGTCAGGAACCGGTGGCAGCTCGGGAGCGATGGGCTTGATGGCCTGCACGCCGGGTTTTTCATCGGCCGACACCGTCACCACACCCGGCTCCACAAAGGGATCGAAGCCCTGGGCGTTGGCGATGGCGACTTCTTGGTAGGCGACGAGCACCTCGGCCTGTTTGCGCTCAAACTCCGGATCTTTGCGTTCGAGATAATATTGCACCTTGTATGGTTTGACTTCGCGCTGGTTGAGAATTCTCCAGACGGTCGCCTTTGCCGCTTTGTCGAGGCATTGATGGCCCAGCTTTGGGCCGCGGATGCGTACGTGTTCGGCTAACGCCTTCATCGTCCAGAGTTCCGCGGCATATCCCAGGTCTTTGGGTTTAGTGCAGGCCAATTCGATGACCCAGCTCTTGGCTGCAAGTGTGATTTTGGGATCGTGGGGCCGATGATATTTGTCATCCAGCGCGGCGATGGGTCCGAGAGCGAGCGCCCGGTCAATCCACTTGTAAACCACGTCACGCGAAACTCCCACCTCTTTGGCGACCTCGGAAATGGTAGCGCCGGAGGAGTAGGACAAGAGCACCTTGGATCGCCGAATCCGCCGCAGTGATTCAGTTTGTGAATTCGCTATGCGCTTGAGAGTTTGTTGGTCGTCTTGTGAAAGTGTTAGAGGTGCTCTGGTAGTTTTTCTGGCCATCCAAATATCTAACACAGATTAAATATTTGTCGATCTTTTAATGAAACGAACTACTAGAGGTGATGTTTTCCGCTGGCGGAGCCGATTCCTCTCGCCAACGCCGTTTCCGAGCGCAAGGCCGAGCATCTGCCGGATTTCCGCCGCGCCATGGCCGCGGAAAACGCGTGCTTGCGCTACTAAAGCGTGATGGGCTGCGTTGTGCTCGGTGAGCCGGCAAAACCCGCGAAATCGGATTTGATCGGCCGGTTGCAGGATGCCGAGCCGATCGTGCAACTTCAAGCCGCCCGGGCGCTCACCGGCATGGGCGAAACCGAAGCTGCGTTGCCGAAAATTCGCCATTCTGTCGAAAACGCCCCGAATTCGGCCCTCGAACTCCAAGCCGTCCTTGCTATCGACCAATGCGATCTACTCGCGGCAGACCCCAATTTGCGCGAGAGCCTGAACCGCGTGACCGACGCCTACGCCAAGCGGGTGGCGGAACATCTCCTGGCGACGCAGTGATTGGCAAGGACGATCTTCACCGCCACCCAAACGCCACCGCTTATCGCGCTTGAATCCGGGCGAATTCCGGATTTTGGGTAGGAAGCGCCATGGCGATCTCCAAACCTGACAGCGCCCTGCTCATCGTGGGGCATGGATCGACCGAAAATCCCGATTCCAGCGCGCCGACTTTTCAGCAGGCCGACGAAATTCGGCGAAAAGGCGTGTTTGGCGAGGTGCATTGCGCGTTTTGGAAGGAGGAACCGGGATTTCGCCAGGTGGATTACGCGATCGAGCGCGATGAGGTTTACGTGGTTCCCAACTTCATCAGCGAGGGCTATTTCACCCGCGAAATCATTCCCCGCGAGTTGGGGCTGACCGAGAGAACCTGCCAGATTCACGGAAAAACCTGGCATTACTGCGATCCCGTCGGCATTCACCCGGGCATGACCGGTTTGCTGCTGGATCGGGCGCGGGAAATCGCCCCAACCGCGCCTTTGCCGGAAACCGCGCTCATCATCGTGGGCCACGGCACGGGTTTGAACGCGAAATCCGCCGAGGCGATTCGGAGCCAGGTTTCGCGGCTGCGAGAGCGGAATTTGGGCTATCGTGAGGTTCTGGACGCCTACATGGAGGAGGCGCCGTTTATCGCCAAGTGGGACGAACTAACCGATGCGCCAAACGTGGTGGTGGTGCCGTTTTTCATCGCCGACGGGCTGCACAGCTACCAGGACATCCCGGTGTTGTTGGGGATTGAGGCGGAAACTCCGGCCGCGGCGAGCCAAGCCACGATTTTTCGGGCAAATCCCATCGCCGCGCGCGGCCGCAACCTGTTCTACAGCCGCGCCATTGGGACGGATCCCTCGCTGGCCCGGGTGATTCTGGATCAAGTCGAAACGTTTTGCGCGAACCACGAATGATCCTCGAAGCTTTAGAAAAATGGCTCGACGCGGGGGGCGGCACGATCGGTCAAATCCGGGTTCGTCCGTGCGAAGGCGGTTTCGAGCTGTGTCACCTCGACGATGAAGCGACGGGCGACTTGAGGGTTTACGCGAAGCCGCGCGATGCGCGAGATTTGTCGAAAAACGACGGCGACGGGAAGTATCGGCCGTTGAAGGCGGCATCCAATTTACAACGCGGGTGGGTGCTTCGGTTAGGGTCCTCGGCCGAGGTTCTCGCAGCGCTGGATTTCTTCTATCCTGCTGCGGTGGGAATGTGGGCTCGCCACCGGCAAAACCCGGAAAATCTGCGGATTGTCCCACCCACGGCCACCTTGGAGCGCCAAACCGGCATGTACCGCAAGGCGCGCCGAATTTCCGCGGAAGGATGGGCGAAAATCGTCCGGGACCGCTGCCGGCGGATCTGCCTGAGGCAAATCCTTTGGGATGCCGGTCAGGAAAGCGAAAGCAACGCAGATCCTGGCCGAATTCCGCTATTTTGCCCCGAAATTTGCAATTTGTTAGTCGCAGACGCGCGAATTCAGGCGCGTGAAGAAAGCGGCCAGGCGGGGAAATCCTGACATTCACACGAAATATTTTCAATTCTGCGAAATTTTCCGGTTGCAATGTTACGGTATGCCGTATTATCTCTCGGCTTTAGTAGTCAGACCCACGCAAAACTCACACCCCAACAACAATATGGCCAAGGTAATTATCATTGATGACGAACCAGGCATCCTTCAAGTGATGCGCAAGCTGTGCGAGCGCATGGAGCTTGAGACCAGAGCCTATCAAAGCGGCAAAGAAGGCATGACAGCCATCACCGCCTCGCCTCCGGATGTTCTCATCGTCGATCTGCGAATCGGGGACATGAACGGCATGCAAATCATCCAACGTTGCCACGTTGAATACCCTGACATGGCCATCATCATGGTCACCGGCTATGGATCGGTCGAGACCGCGGTTGAAGCGATGAAACTCGGCGCTTTCGACTACCTCACCAAGCCGTTCGAACTCGACGACCTGCAACGCACCATCAATCGGGCCCTGGCCCAGGAAAGCGGCGGCACTGCTGCCGCGCCCATCGCTCTGGAGGACGAAGCTGAAGGCGCCGTGCCCACCTCCAAGCTCATTGGCGAAAGCAAGCGGATGACGGAGATTCACGAAATCGTCAGCAAAATCGCCGACAACGATAGCCCCGTTCTCCTCGAGGGAGAATTCGGCTCCGGCAAGCAAATGGTGGCCCGCAGCATCCACAACAACAGCAAGCGCAATGCGGCGCCGTTCAAAACGCTGCCCTGCAGCGCCTTGCCCGAGGATTTGCTGGAAATGGAGCTGTTCGGCACCTCCGGCGGCCGCGGAGAGACCATTTTTCGCCGCGCGCAAGGCGGGACCGTGTTTCTGGAGGAGATCAACCTGCTCCCGATGCGCCTTCAGTCGCAGTTGGAGACCTACCTGGAAGACATCTCCTCGCGCCGCCTGAACGGAGCGCTGCCACCGCACCTCGACACGCGCTTCATCGCCTCGTCCAACGAATCGCTGGAAGAAGAGGTGCGGGACGGCAAGTTTCGCGAGGATCTCTACTACAAGGTCTCGGTCATTCCCATCAACGTGCCCTCCTTGCGCAACCGGCGTTCGGATATTCCGCTGCTGGTGGACTATTTTCTGGAGCGATACGCCACCACGACCAAAACCGACCCCAAAGCAGTGGATAAATACGCCGCTGAATTGCTGGAGAAGTATCAGTGGCCCGGCAACGTAAGCGAATTGCAAAACACCGTGGAGCGTGCCTGCGCCTTTGCCGAGGACAACCGCATCCGGCCGGTCGATTTACCGAGCAAAATCACCCAAAAAGTCGAAATTACCGACGATGAAAGCGACCGCATGGTCGCACAATTGCCGATCGGCAGTTCGCTGTCGGATTTCATCAAAAAGCAGGAAAAACTCTTCATCCGCGAGACGCTGAAATACAACGAGGGCTCGCGCGAAAAAACCGCCAGCATGCTGGGCGTCAGCATCGCCACGTTGTATCGCAAAATGGGCTTGAAGCTGGAGCGCGATAAAATGATGAGCGCATAAGAATTTGACAAGTGTTAGGAACCTAGCATTGTCACCACACCGAATTTCTTGTTGAGCCATAGCACTACCGATTATTCGGAACTGGGGCGCCCGACGGGGCGCCCCACTTTTTTTGAGCCAGGTGCGGATCTGCGGCTCTCGTTACGATTTTTTCTTCTTCGTCTTCACCTTCCACATTCCGGTGCGCTTGCCCCAATCCTCCCAGGCCGTCGCCATCGCATTCAGCCTTTCGGGATGTTGTTCGGCGAGGTTGGTGGTTTCCGTCCGGTCCCGGGACAGGTCGTAAAGCTCCCACGCCTTGCCCTTTTTGTCCCAAACCGCCTTCCAGTCGCCTTCGCGGGCCGCGCGCGAGCCCGACCAAGTCCAAAACAACGTGTCGTCGCGCCTAACATGTTCCCCACGAAACGCCGGAAGCAGACTGGCGCCTTCCAGCGGCAACAACGGCTGCTCGCCATACTCAGAGGGGTATTCGCCGCCCGCCATTTCCAGAAACGTCGGCATCAGGTCGATGATGTGGCCGGCCGAAGCATTCTTCGAACCTGCCTCGATCACCTTGGGCCAACGCGCCACAAATGGAGTCGCGACCCCGCCTTCGTGACTCGTTGCCTTGTATTTGCGAAAGGGCGTGTTCTGAAAATGGGCCCAGCCGGGACCGACGTGGGAGTAGAATTCCTTCGGCCCCGGGATTTGCTCCGGATTGGTCCCGCCCGGCGTTTCGGCACAGGCGCCGTTGTCGCTCAGAAACATGACCAAGGTGTTGTCCGCGATTTTCATTTCGTCTAACAAAGCTAGAATCCGGCCGATCCCCTGGTCCATCGAGTCCACCATCGCGGCGTAAGCCTCCATGCGCAGGTTTTGCCAAGCTTCATCGACGGATTTGGCCTCTTCCCACTTGCGCACGCGGTCGATGTCGCCGATTTCCGGCCAGGTTTCGGGATCGACGATGCCCAGCTCGATCTGCCGGGCGCGGCGCTTCTCGATCAGCACGTTCCAGCCTTCGGCGAACTTGCCCTTGTATTTCGCGATGTCTTCCGGCTTGGCATGAATCGGGTAATGCGGCGCGGTGAAGGGGATGTAGTGCAAGAACGGCTTATCTTTCGCGGCATGCTGGCGAATCGTCTTTACCGCGTGATCGACGAAGGCGTCCGTAGAGTAAAAATCCTCTGGAAACTCGGTTATATACTCGTCGTTGTGGCCAAAGGTCCGCACCCGGCCGCCTTTGAATTTGGGATCGGGCTGGACGGGATTGAAGAAGTTGCAACAGCCGTCCCAAAGGCCGTAAGCCTCGTCAAAGCCGCGATCGAAGGGCCGGGAGCCCTTGTCCTTGCCGTTGTGCCACTTGCCGCTCATCCCGGTCGAGTAACCGGCCATCCGCAGCGCCTCGCCCAGCGTCAGCATGTTTTTGGTGATGCTATTGCCGCCGTTTCGCGGGTAGAGCCCGGTGAGGAGCGAGGCGCGGGTGGTGGTGCACTTGGCGTTGTTGTAGAACTGGGTGAAGAGCATCCCCTCGGCGGCGATGCGGTCGATGTTCGGCGTTTGGATGTGGATCGCGCCGTAGCAACCGATGTCCGACCAACCCATGTCGTCGGCCATCATGAGGATGATGTTAGGCTTGTCTTGCGCGGCGAGATTAACGACGGCCGCGAGGAAAATGAGGAAGCAGGCGGGAGTTTTCACGAGGCGACTCTGGAGGCTGAAAAACGGAAAATCAATCGCCGTGAATGCCAACAAACCCAAGCAAACGCCCCCGCAAAATCTCAAGTTTCGAGTTTCGAGTTTCGGATTTCGAGTTTCCCCGACTCATTCCGGCCGCGCTCTCGCCAAAACCACGCGAAATCCAACGCCGGCCAACCGCTCGTCCGGTTTCAACGAACGTCGGTAGGAGGAGACCAATTCCAGCTTCTCCGCCGTTTCCCAGCTTCCACCGCGAATCGTGCCAATTTCCTGCTGACCGCCGGAGTAGTTGTCGCTCACCCACTCCCAAACGTTGCCGGAGACGTGGTAGAGCCCGAAACGGTTCGGTTTCAGCTCATTGACCCAGGCCAGCTTCGGAAAAGAGTCATCGTAGCCGTAGACGATCGGCGGACCGGGGCCGTTGAAGCCGCTTTCGGCGACCAGGGTCTCGAAAAGTCGCAGCAGGCTCTCATCGGCCACGTTGGCGGCGTCTTTGGGCGGCGGCCAATCGTAGCCCCACGGGTAAATGCCGGTGACGAAGCCGTTGCGCGCTTCCGGCGTGGAGCCGCGTTCCGGGCCCAAACCGGCGGCCATGCTCCATTCCACATCGGTCGGCAGGCGATAGGCCAGGCGCGAGGTTAGGCCGCCTTCCTTGCGCTCCAGCTCCGTGAGCCAGCGGCAAAATGCCTCCGCGTCTTCGCGCGATACACCGTGAATGGGGTGAAAATCCTGGGCTTCGCGCGGCACGTGCAATTCCAGCTCGTTGGCTTCGCAAAATCGCCGAAAATCCTTCACGCGCGTCTCCATGGCGGAAACCAGGATGTCGCCCACCGGCATCATGTCCATGCCCAGCAGGTTTTGCCACGGTTTGCCGAATTCCGCGGCCTGGCCGGCTTCCAGCTCAATGTTAGGCTCAATTTTTCCGTCGCGCGGCACCACTACATCCAGGTAAAACGGCTTGTAACCGTCCAGCCGCAGCTCGAACGACGCCGCGCCGGTGCGAATGCGCGGAATGTCGTGCGGGGTGACGCCAACCTCTTCGTCGCCGCGGAAAACCTTCGCGCCTTGGGGCGTGGAATCGATGGTCAGGCTGCCGTAACTGATGCGCTGCACCTCGATGACAAACGGGGCGATGGGGATGCTGGAACGGCCGAAGCGCAACCGATTTTCCGGCCAGTGAATCTCCTTTTCCGCCGCTTGGTCGGCCGTTAGGGCAACCGCGCGGTAGATGTAGTCCGAACCAACGAAACCGGCTTCCAAATCGCGCTCTCGCATCCATTCCGAGCAGGTGCGCTGGTTGCGGGACGATGCGATGGGAATGGGGTAGCGCTGGCCATCGCGCTCTTGCATCACGATCTGGCTTTCGAACTGGCTCCCCTTCGCGATGGCGGAATCCACGAACAAGTCGGCGTGGATCGGGTAGGTTAACCGGTGCCCGTCTTGAATCGGTTGAAATTCCAGCCCGAAGCTGTTGATCCAAACCTGGCCGAGCTGGGGAAACTTGGATTCCTCCAGGTTGAGGTGCAACCCGGAGCGCTCGTCGCTAACGCCGGAAAATTCGATCGCGTCTTTGCGATAACCGGGCAACACGAACTCAAACATCATGCCGCTTTCCGGTTTTTCCGGCAAAGTTAGCGGCGTTTGGCCCAGCAACTCTTCGCCCGCAAACACTTTGGCCCCCTCCGGCTCGCTGGTGATCTCAAAACCGACGGACGGCTCCGGTTTGAGCACGAACAGCCCCAGCAGCAGCATCGACGCCGCGCCGCCAATCAACCCGGCAAACAAGTGACCGCGCTTGGTGGCTTCCTCCGTCTTTTCGCCGCGCAGCTCCTTGGCCATCTCCGCCCCGGAAGGATAACGGTCGGCGGCTTTGTGGGCGCAGGCCCGGCAAACCACGCGATTGATGCGCTTCCACAGGTTAGGATTGCTGCGTTCGCGAAAATCGGTCGGCACGTCGGGAAAATCCAGCCGATCCTTGCCCGTGCTCAGTTCGTAAGTCACCATGCCCAGGCTGTAGATGTCGCCGCTTGGCGTTCCCGCCCCTTCCGGCGGCACGTAGCCTTCCGTGCCCACAAAGCTGCGGTCGCCTAACGTGGCCACCAAACCGATGTCCGCCAACTTTGCTTGCCCCTCCACCACGATGACGTTGGAAAGCTTGACGTCGCGGTGAATCAGGTCGTTGCCGTGCAAGAAATCCAGCGCTTCAGCCAGTTGGGCGCCTTGGCGTGCGCACGCGTCCAAATCGATCTCCTCGCGATCCAGAATTTCCGTGCGAAAGGTGTGCGGCGTGTAGGTGTCTGGGTGGATGTCAGAGCCGTCATTCGCGTCGTCCGCGGCCTCCATCACGTAGTAGTAGCTGTCGTGCGCATCATCGCGGCCCACCTGCAAAACGTGAACCAAACCCGGGTGTTGGCGGGAAATGGGCTCGTAGCGCTTGATGGCCTCAAATTCGCGCTCAAAGTCGTGATCGGTCTCAAAATCGCCCCGCCAAATCACCTTCACCGCCCGGTAAACGCCGGTAACCGCCCGCGCCAGCCACACCTCCCCAAACGACCCCTTCCCGATTTGACGAATAACCTCGTGATCGGGAATTGCCGGGGTGCTTCGCCCCTGATTTCGGGGGGAAAAGGTCTTGGTTTTTACGGCGCTGCGCGCGGGCATGCTGGGTGAGATGTTTGGAATCAATTTGGCCCCAAACGCTCAATTTTTCCAGCGATTCCCGAGTTGCCAGTTAGCGCGATGCCAGGAACCTGTGCGGGAGTGAGCCAAATTTCGTCGTCCTACCACCTCGCCTACGTTTTCGAGCGCTTCCCCACCTTCACCCAAACGTTTTGCGTGCGGGAAATCCTGGAATTGGAGCGCCAGGGGCTGCGGCCGCTCATTTTCAGCCTCAGCGACACCCGCCACGAGCAAACGCAAAGCTACCCCGCCGAACTGCGAAACCGCGTCCACTACCTGCCGGAAAAGGAGGAACTCACCCGCTTCGTGCGCCGGCTCCGAACGGAAAAACGCGTGCCTAAACCGGTGGACCACACCCTGCGCTACTGGCAGCAACAACCGGATAAGCGGCGCGTTTACGAGGCCGCCTACATCGGCCACAAAATCCGCCAAATCGCGCCAAACCTGCGTCACGCGCACTGCCATTTTGCCGGAAAAGCGGCGCGCACCCTCTGGTGGCTGCGACACTTTCACCGCCTAACCTACAGCTTCACCGCCCACGCCAATGACGTGTTTTGCGCGGAAACCGACACCGAGGTCACCCTGCCCATGCTCATGCGCGACGCCTCCCGCATCGTAACCGTCAGCGACTACACCGTGCGGCGCCTTTCGGCCGAATTCCCCGCCGCGCGGCGAAAAATCCGCCGCGTCTACAACGGCCTGGACCTGGAAAAATGGGTTCGTGCCAATCGCGGCCGGCCAGCTGGAATTGGCTCGCGGCGTATCTACTCCGTCGGCCGGCTCATCGAAAAAAAGGGGTTCGACGACCTCATCCGCGCCAGCGCCATCCTCCGGGATCGCGGCATCGCCCACACCTGCCACATCATCGGCGGTGGCCCGCTTGAAACGGAGTTGCGGGGCCAAATTCGCGCAGAAAACCTGGAAAAAACCGTCATTCTGGAAGGAGAGCAAGATCAGGACGCCATCATCACCGCCCTCGCCAATCGCGCCCACCTCTTCGCCCTACCCTGCGTAACCGAGCGCGGCGGCGGCATGGACAATCTGCCCACCGTCATCATGGAAGCCATGGCCATCGGCCTGCCCTGCGTCAGCACGCGCCTTGCCGGCGTGCCGGAAATGGTGGTGGAAGGCCAAACCGGCCTCCTAACCAACGAACGTCAGCCAGAGGCATTTGCCGATTGCCTGCAAACCCTGCTCCAAGACGCGGAATTGTGCCAAAAACTCGGCCAGCGCGCCACGCATCTCGCCGCCGAGCGCTTCGACAAATCGGTAACCACCTCGCAACTGAAACGAGCCCTTATTTCCGGCGGCTTGGTCCGCTTCGACCCGGAACTAACCTACGAATCGCCGTCATTGGCCCGCAGTTACCTCGCGCAATGGCCCATTTACCTCGCACACCTCCTCCGTCCCGGCACCGGCTACAACGCGCGCCGAATGCTCGACCCCGCCGGCAAACCCAGCCACGCCCTGGCTTAAGTTGGGTGGGCACGGGGCCCTGTTCCCACGTTTCCGCGCAAAATCGCAGGTTGACGCACGAATGTGGATCTGCAATCTTCGGGCGCAGTTTCGACTGGCCAAATTCTCTCTTCAAGGTGAGGTGGCTGAGTGGTCGAAAGCGCTTCTTTGCTAAAGAAGTGAACCTTCACCGGTTCCGTGGGTTCGAATCCCACCCTCACCGCCATCTTGGCCCAAATGCGAACTTTTGGAACCTTTCTAATCCATGAAAGATCGCGAACGGCACAAACCGCCTCAAGCAAGCTCAGCGCGGGTTGGGGCCCGACATTGCCACGGAGCCCTGCCAACGCGCAAATTCAGCCTGGAGCGCCGCCAACCGGTCCGGCATTGTTTCGGCCAAATTCCGGGATTCGCCAATGTCGCGGACCAAATCGTAGAGTTGCCAAGGAGCATCCGGGCGTTCGCGAACAATTTTCCAATCACCCATGCGCAACGCAGCATGGGCGCGATACTGAAAGAACAGCGAGCGGTGGGGGGACTTCGCTCCTCCGGTAAGCAGCGGCAGGGGGTTCTTGCCATCGAACGCCACGCCCTCCGGCAATTCCGCGTTTGCGATTCGCGCGCAAGCCTGGAACAGGTCCGGCGACCAAAACGGCTCGGCAATGACGCTGCCCGCCGCGATTTTTCCCGGCCAACGCGCCATTGCCGCGACGCGGAGCCCACCTTCCCAGCAGGTAACGCCGCCCGAGCGCAACGGATCGTTAATGCCAACATCCAATCCTTGGCGATTCAACCGAAACGCACCGCAGGTAATGATGAGGAGGTTCGGCGGCTTTTCGGCGGCACAGGCAAGAGTACAGAGCAAAATCGAAATCAAACCTGAAACGTGGAGAAAACGGGGATTCATCTCCCAATTCGCCACGTCAGGGGATCGAATTCAAGCCGCCGATCGCAAAATATGTCACTTCGCCGGTAGCTTCGATTGGCAATCGAAGCCGCAGTGGCTACCGATCCTTGAATTCCGGGAAAAACGGGTTGTTCCGCTTTTCCTCGCCCACGCTGGTGAGCGGTCCGTGCCCGGGACAAATCACGGTGTCGTCGGACAAGGTCAGGATTTTTTGCCGGTTGGTGGCTAACGCATCGGGGTAAGACACCATACCGCCGCCGATCGATCCCGCAAACATGGCGTCGCCAGCTACGGCGAGCGGGCGCTCCAGCCCCTCAACCACATAGGTGGTGCCGCCCTGGGAATGGCCCCAGGTGGTGACGGCCCGCATCGTCAGCGCGCCGATCTCAAAGGTGGCGCCTTCCTCAAATGTTTCCGCGCCGGCCCAGGGTTCCCGGGCGTTGGCGTGCACCGGTATGCCGAGCCGGCGGACGATCGTGTCGGCTTCGGCGATGTGATCGGGATGGGTGTGGGTCAAAAACAGGCCAGCCGGCTCCAAACCACGCTTTGCGATCGCGTCCAACATGGGCAGTGCGTCGGTTCCGGTGTCGAAAATGGCGGCTTGGCGCGAATTCGGGTCCCACACGAGGTAAGCATTCACCGTCATGCCGCTGTGGTAGCGGCTGTTGAACAATTCCAGGCCCGTCAGCTCAACGGGGCGCGGGTACCACGTTTTCATGGCGCTGCGCAGCAAGGAATCGGGGTCCAAACCCAGCGCCGGGGCGATTTTCGGCAAGGCCATTTCATCCAGTTCGCCTTTGGCTAACGAACGGACGGTTTCCACGGCCACGCCGGTTTTTTCGCTCAAATCCCGGTCGCTGATCCGCAGGCCGTTCATGGCCTTGCCGATGATGTCGTAAAATTCGTCTTCGATCGCGATTTTGGCGCTCATTGTCACCCTAATTCGCTGAGTTTGGCCTTGATGGCGGCGAAATCCGGCAACTGACCGGGATCGTCGCTGCTCTCGGCGTATTGAACCACGCCAGCCTTGTCGATGACGAACGCCGAGCGCTTGGGCACGCCGCCCATGGTCAGATTTTTGTCTGGCAAAAACGAATCGTAGGCTACGCCGTAAGCCTTGGCCGTTTCATGCTCGTAATCGCTCAAAAGCGTCATCTTGATGCCCTCTTTTTCGGCCCAAGCCGCTTGAGCGAACGGGTTGTCGCCGGAAATCCCGACCACCGTGGCGTTGAGGCTGGTGTAGTCGTTCATCGTGTTGGTAATTTCGCAAAATTCCTCCGTGCAAACGCTGGTGAAGGCCATGGGAACAAAGAGCAAGACGAGGTTTTTCTCGCCCACGTTGTCGCTCAGTTTCCACAGTTGCGGTCCGCCGTCGCCCAGGGTGGTGAGGGTAAAATCCGGTGCTTGGGAGCCAGTTGTGAGTGCCATGGTAGGTAGGTGATTGTGAGTTAGAGTTTTTCGTGATGGGAAGCGCCGATTATAGGTAGGCCGGCCGGCGGGTCAACCGGACTTCTCGTTTGCGCGGCGCGGATTCGCGGCTTGGGTTCGAAGCATGACTCTCGCAACCATTTCCCGCCGCGTCGGCCTCAAATTTCTCGGTTTGGGCGCAATGTTAGGGCTAGGTGGCCGCCGCCGTGCTTCGGCCCAAAATCCGGACCACCGGCCGAACCGAATCGATGCCTGGAATCGGACGCACGACCGCGTTTGGCTCGGCGGAGAGTTCTGGGCGAACCCGATGGAGGATTGGCGAATCGACGGCGGTTGGGCGGTTTGCCAGACCGCGGCGGCAAATCGCAGCATTCACAGCCTAACGCGTCAACTCACCGGCGCCGGGGCCGGTTTTGGCATGTCGGTTAGGGTTGGGCTGGATCAAGCGCCGGCAAAAGGCGGCGGCGCCGGTTTTCGGGTCGGAATTCGCAGCGAACTCGACGAGGTGAAGAGCAACTGCTTTGCCAAAGGCGGCGTCAACGCGGGAATCAAGGGCGATGAGCTGATTTTGGGCCGCAAACGCCAAAAACTCGATCGCGCGCTGAAAACTAGCGAAGTGCTCCTGGAACTGACCGGCGAAACCGCGGGAGAGCAGAGCAAACTGACCTTGACCGCGAAAACCGCCGATGGCGCGCAAATTCTCGGCAAGCTGAGCCACGCGGTTCCCATCGACGACGTTCGCGGGAATATCGCGTTGGTGAGCCAGTTTGAGGGGCCCAAAAAACGCGGCGACCAGCGTGGCTATCGCTTCACCGATTGGCGCGTGAGCGGCGAGGCCGTCGCGCATCGGCCGGAGCAGGCTTTCGGGCCCATTTTGTGGTCGATGTATTCGCTCAGCGACTCCCGCGGCGACGAAGGGTTCGTCCTCAAGCTCAGCGCCCTAACCGGTCCGCTGGGAAAAAGCGATTCGACCAGCGTCGCCCTCGAATTTCAGCCGAAAGTCAAAAAATGGGTGGTGGGCGGCGAGGAAAACCTGGATTCCGACGCCTGGACGGCCACTTTTCGCCTACCCAACTGGGATGAGACGCACGAAACGCCGTTTCGCCTGGTTTACCGCGAAAAACACAGCGATGGCGGCGAAACGCGCCACGAGCGCACCGGCACCATCAAGCCCAACCCCACCGGCCGCCCGTTGCGGCTCGGAGCGCTGACCTGCCAGAACGACTACGCGTTCCCCTACGCGCCGGTCGCGAAAAATCTCGGCAAACTCGACCCCGACCTGCTCTATTTTTCCGGCGACCAACTCTACGAAAGCCACGGCGGATTCGGCATCATTCGCGATCCCGCCGAGCCGGCCATTCTCTGCTACCTGCGCAAATTCTACCAGTTCGGATGGGCGTTTGGCGAGGCCATGCGCGACCGGCCGACCCTTTGCATTCCCGACGATCACGACGTGTTTCAGGGCAACATCTGGGGCGAGGGCGGTGCGTCGATGAAGGATTTGGCCAAGGGCGCCTCATCCAAGGGCGGTTACCGCGAACCGGCGCGCATGGTGAACGTGGTGCACAAAACCAACGCCGGCCATCATCCGGACCCCTTCGATCCCACGCCCTGCGGGCAAGACATCAGCGTCTACTACGGCGAGGTGGTCTACGGCGGAGTCAGCTTCGCGGTTTTGGGCGACCGGCAGTGGAAGAGCGGTCCGCAAAACGTGGAAACCGGCTCCGGCCGCGCGGATCACGTGCGCGACCCGCAGTTTGACACCGCCGCGCTCGATAAACCCGGCCTCGACCTGCTGGGCGAGCGTCAGGAGCGCTTTTTGGCGAAATGGGCCGAGGATTGGCGCGGCCACACCATGAAGGTGCTCCTCAGCCAGACGGTTTTTGCCGGTGTCGCCACCCATCACGGCAAATTTGACGGCTACCTCAAGGCCGATCTCGATTCCGGCGGTTGGCCGCAAACTCCGCGCAACCGCGCCGTGGGTATTTTGCGCAAATCCATGGCATTGCACGTCAACGGCGACCAACACCTGACCACCCTCAGCCAATACGGCGTGGAAGCGCAGCGCGACAGCAATTGGAGCTTTTGCACCCCGGCAATCGCCGCCGGTTATCCCAGGTGGTGGCGTCCGGACGAGGTCGGAATGCCGCACGAAAACCGGCCCGCTCACGGCCACGCCAACACCGGCGAATTTCTCGACGGATTCGGCAACCGCGTCTACGTCTACGCCGTCGGCAACCCGGAAGTCGCCACGGAGAAGAACCGCTACGCCAAGGCCCACCAAAAAGGCAGCGGCTTCGGCCTCGTCCTCATCGACCCGGAAAAACGCACCTACACCCTGCACGCCTTCCGTTTTTCCATCGATGCGACCGACGGCAAGCCGGACAACCAATTTCCCGGTTGGCCGGTGGTCATCCAGCAGGCGGAAAACCGCGGGATGAGTGGATGAGTTGGGTCAGGTTGTGTAGACCAGCCCCAGCGGCACGATCACCCGTTGGGTTTACGATACGCGCAGCCTGGTGGCCGAACTGTCCCCTAACGATCCTCGCGTTTCAAAAAGCAAGGACCCTAAAAGTAAACACCCCCTCGAATTACTCCAAATCCAGTTAAAAGATGATAAATATGGCGCGGTTAAGAGTTTTGAAGAGATTGAGTCTAAAGAACTGAAGGTAATAAATTTCGCGCGTATTCCTAGCCTTACCGATTTCACATTGTTCGATGTTCTGGATGATAGTAGCTTCTATATCCTTTTGGGCGCAGCGCTGTTTTCATATCTGATGTTCCGTTATACAATTGGCAAAACAGGCGTAGATCCCCGACTCTCGATTCGTGCAAGGGTCTTGTTTGGATTTATTTCATGCGTTTCGTTTCTTGTTTATAATCGTATCATGTGGAATGCGCAAAGTAATCCGATAGAACATGGACCCTTGGGTCCGGGATATTTCACTGAACCGTTTATTGACGGTGTTCGGTTTTGGCGAATCGCAGATTTTTGGCTGCTTGTGTTATCGTTCGGAGTTGGAAGTATGTTGTGGTATTAATCCGAAAATTAAATAGCCGACACCTAATGATGTGGTATTGTTAGGGATGAAGAGAGACGCCAGAAAGCTTTCGCCTGACCAGCAAGAGCACCTCCGAATGACTGCGGTGCGTATGGTTGTTGAAGAAGGCTACACCCAACGGGAAACAGCTCGTGCGCTTGGAGTAAGTCGGCAAGAAGTAAACCGGTGGTGTCGTAAGTATGAAAAGAGAGGGTGGGACGCACTTCGAGCAGTGAAGCGGGGTCGTAAGGTCGGCGAAAAACGGTTACTATTGCCTTGGCAGTGCGCCACGATTGTTAATCTGATCACCGATAATATGCCCGATCAATTGAAATTGCCATTTGTCCTTTGGACGAGGGCTGCGGTTAGAGATTTGATCGAAGAAAAGTTTGGGATCACCTTGAGTCTAATTACAATGGGAAACTATTTAAAGCGCTGGGGTATGACTCCTCAAGTTCCAATTCGCAAGGCCTACCAACAGAATAGCGAGTCTGTCCGGCGCTGGCGTGAGGAGGAGTATCCAGCTATTGAAAAGCGAGCCAAGGAAGAGGGCGCAACCATATTTTGGGGCGATGAAGGCAAAACCACTAACGAAGTTCACGCTGGACGAAGTTATTCGAAGAAGGGCAAGACTCCCGAAGTTCGCGAGAGCGGCAAAAAGCTGAAGCTCAACCACATTTCGGCTGTCACCAACAAGGGAGAAATGCGATTCATGACCTACACAGCTCGAATGACCCAACTCAAGTACATCCTCTTTCTGGGTAGATTGATTCAGAGCCACGATCGAAAAGTGTTCTTTATTGCAGACAATCTTTCTGTGCATCATGGCAAAAAAGTCAAAGCGTGGGCCAAGGCGAACGAGTCCGAGATAGAGCTCTTCTACATTCCCGCGTACTCCCCTGAACTCAATCCAGATGAATATCTGAATCGCGATATCAAGAAGAACGTCCACGGGAAGAAGGCGCCAAGGACCCTCGCTGAATTGAAGGCTAATGTCATAAGCTTCCTGAGAATGCTTCAGAAATCCCCAAGCAGAGTAATCCAGTATTTCAACAGCCCAAAAGTAAAATTCTGTGCCGCGTGAAGTGTCGGCTATTTAATTTTCGGATTAATATTTCTACAATACTTTACTCTGGGGGACGCCGTGGGAAAAATGGGAGAAGTCTTCTGAACGACGCCAACCTTATGAATGGAAAGAACTTCTCCCCAAGCATCAACTAGTCAAAATGGGTGTGGTCTCTTTTGCGCTCCCTACAATCATTTCCTTCGTGCAGGATTACTCCGAAGATCTAAACACAAACCGTTTAGTAGGACATGTCCACGTATACAGCGCATGGTTTGTCCTTGCATTGTTGGCTCGCCTTGCATGGTTAAAATCTTCGCCTATCCGATTTTTATGGGACAGGTGTTTTTCGAGATCAACTGATCAACTCAATATTACGAAAAACAAAATCGAAAATACTTAGTCCGCCGCCAACTCCGCATCGTAAAGTTCCCGAGTTTTCACACGCAAATCCTCCAAGCTCACCTCGCCCTTATCCACTTTCGCCAACAACGCTTTCTGCGCGTGATAGTCTTTGTTCTCGACGTTGGCTCGGCTTTGGAGCATTCGCCAGGGTTTGCGGCGTTCCACCGCGAAGAGGGCCATTTGGCGGCTGATGGCGAAGTGGGTGATCTTCCCGTCCACCTCGTTCTCAAAATAGACCCCAAAAATCGGGAACAAACGCGCGGTGTTCGGGATCAAACATGCGCCGGTAAATAACGTCTTCCTGGTTCAGCATCACTAACATATCGTCAAGATGAACCAACTCCGAGGCCTCGCTCACGCTGATTTTTTTGAGATGTTTGCGGAAACGCGCCTCGGTCGTCGCCCAGTGAGCAACCGTGTAGCTAAACTTCGATTTATCACTTCGGCTCGCCTCCCACCAGTCTCGGTTCAGGTTGGGATTGCCCTTGAGTTGGAAGCACTCTTGCATCGTCTCGCCTCCGCGCGGATTGATGACAAACTCGGGCATACCACGGCTATCGCGAATCAGTTTGGCTTGAGCAGCGGACCGGTCGTCGGGAACACCGTGCTCGGGCTGACACGTCGTAAAACACTGGTAAAAGGCCGTTCCCCGATACTCGAGCCCTTCCAAAATCGATTGATAGAGTTTCGCGGAATTGGCCATACTCACCTGAGCCACAAACGGCGATCCATGTCCGCTGGTAAAGGCTTCAGCCACGCTCTTTTTCTCATGCTGCTTCCCTTGGCTCGCACTGCCGAATTGGTTCATGTCGTAGCCCCCGAGCATCGTCGATGAATCGGAATTCTGCCCGCCAACTACTGATAACTGATAGGGATAGACCTGGGTAAAAAAATGGTAAAAAAATGGGGTAAAAAAATGGGGACGGTCTATATTTGCATGAGACATCGCGCATTCCTGAAATCTAAGTCGCGTTGGTCGATGCGCAACGTCTAACCGCCACCCAAACCGGCCAAAACCTCGCTAACGTGAAATTCCGTTATCCTGGAGGGCCAATCCGTCGGCTCCGGGCAAAATTGCCCTATTGGATCGCTCTAATCGTCATTCCGCATTCCGAAAAACCTAGCAGCGCAACAGGGGCTCCTCACACCTCGCCGCGCAAATCACGCAGATTCATCAACCCTCCCCAGTTCACGTCCTTCATCTTGCGGGCTCCTTCTAATCGCTTCACTCCGAACCCTTCCTTGCGTTCCCGAAACAACTCTTCCAAAAACGCTTTGGAGCCCAACGCCACCCCGTCGCTGAAATAGCGCACCCGCGCCCTCACCAAAACCGATCGCGCCAAGGCTCCCTTCCGCGCCTCAACTTCATCCGAAGCCTCAGCCGCAAATCCGCGCTTCACGACCTTTCCATCCTCATCCTCACGCTCCCGTCCATCTTCGTAGACACTTTTAAAGCGATCCTGCCAAAGCGGTCCTTTGCGTTGGGTGCGCTTGTTATACCATTGAGTGAAGCGTTGCTTCAGCTCGCGCATAAAGAAAAGATGGAAAGATCGCGCATCCGGCACTGATACCGTTCCCGCAACGCCTCGGCCTGCGAGTGCATTCCGCAATCGCGACAGTCCTTTAACTGCGTCGCGGGTTACTTGCCGATGCAAAACGTGCTGAAAATCTCACCGAGGATCTCCTCCACGTCGGTTTTGCCCACCATTTCGGCGATGGCATCCAACGCCGAGCGCAATTCCAGCGCGGTGAATTCCGGAGATTCGCCCGAAGCGAGTTTTTCAGCCGCTACGTCGAGAAAATAGCCCGCGCGCGCGAGGCAAGCTTGATGGCGCGCGTTGATAGCCACGGTGTGACCGCCCCAGTCGCCGCCAGAGCCTCGCAACGTCTCCAAAATCCGCTCCGTCAGTTCATCGATGCCCGTGCGCTGCGTGCAGGAAATAGCCACGCCCGCGGATTCCGCCCAATCTTCGTGCACGCCCAGGTCCGCCTTGTTGAGCACGGCCACGCGCCGCGTTTCCGAGGGCAAATTCAGGCTCGCCGCGTTTTTGCCGGTCCCGCGACTCGCGTCGAAAACCTCCAGCACCAGATCGGCGTTGGAAATCTGGTTTTCGGCGCGCAAAACGCCTTCGCGCTCGATTTCGTCCTCCGCGTCCCGGACTCCGGCGGTGTCCACCAGCCGCAACGGGATGCCGTGCAGATCGATCGTCTCTTCGATGGTGTCGCGGGTGGTTCCAGCCGTTTCGCTCACGATCGCCCGGTCGAAACCCAGCAACACGTTGAGCAAGCTGGATTTTCCCACGTTGGGCGCTCCCGCAATGACGGTGCGGACGCCTTCGCGCAAAATTCGGCCCCGCTCCGCGGTATCGGTGAGTTGGCGCACGGTGGCTCGGACGGTGCCCAATTGCCTTAGCAGCCGGTCCCCGGTTTGGGGATCGATGTCCTCGTCAGGAAAATCGATGAACGCCTCCACGTGGGCAATGACGCCGATCAACTCGCGGCGCAATTGTTCGGCCAGTTCGCCCAATCGGCCGCGCAATTGCTCGTTGGCAGCGCGCAGGGCCAGGTCCGTTTGCGCGGAAATCACGTCCATCACCGCCTCGGCCCGCGTCAGGTCCATTTTGCCGTTCAAAAAGGCGCGCTGGGTAAATTCGCCAGGTTGCGCCGAACGCGCGCCCGCCTCCAGCAACCGGTCCAAAATGGCACGCGTCACCAGCATTCCGCCGTGGCAACTGATCTCCACCACATCCTCGCCCGTGTAGCTGGCCGGCCCTGGAAATTTGGTCAGCAGCACCTCGTCGATCGCTTGCCCTTCCGCGTCGATAATCCGGCCAAACGTTGCCAATCGCGGCGGAATTTCGCCAAACGCCGGCGAACCGCGGAAAACCCGCGATCCCACCTCAAACGCGCCAACCCCGCTCATCCGCAACACCGCAATCGCCCCTTGCCCCGGAGGCGTGGCCACGGCGGCGACGGTTTCGCCTGCAAACTCAGCTTTGGGAGGATTCATGGTGATTTGGCGGTTTTTGGGGTTCCGGTTAGACCTCTAACCCGCAATTTTTGGATCTCCTTGCCCTCACTTCGCCAAATTCGCTCAAAATCGGTCATCGCGTAGAAAAAAGCGTCGTCCGGCCAATCCAGCGCTTCAAAGCGTTCGCAGCCCAAAATCGCCGCCGCCGCTTCCTCGAAATATTCCGGGTGATCGGTCCGGAACAAAAACTCGCCGCCGGGCTCTAACAAGTCGCAAATCGCCTCCGCAAAGTCCGCGGTGACTAGGCGGCGCTTGTGATGCTTCTTTTTGGGCCACGGATCCGGAAACAGCAGGTGAATCCGCGCAAAAGCGCATTTCGGCAGCAACCAGCGCACCGCATACGCGCTATCCAGCCGCAAAACGCAGACGTTCCCCAACCCGCGACGCTCCGCCTTGCGGCAAACCTTACGCACCCGGCCTAACAAACGTTCCACGCCCAAAAAACGGCGCTCGGGAAAGCGCGCGGCCATTTCCAGCAAAAATCCGCCGTCGCCGCAGCCTAAATCCAGCTCCACCGGCCCTTTTTCGGCGAAAATGTCTGAAATTCGGGCCTCAGCGAAGTAATTCGCCTCCCGCGGGACGAATTCCAGCGTTTCGTAGCAATCCTTCGCGTTCATTCCAGCTTTTCCGCCTCGTGCCAACGCACGGCGTAGCTCAGCAGCGCGGTGCCGTCGGCGAGGCCCAATTTTTGGCGAATCCGCGTGCGATGGTCGTCGATGGTGCGGGTGCGCACGTCGAGGCGGTCGGCGATTTCAGCGGGCGCCATGCCGTGGCCAAGCAGCTCAAAAATCTCCATTTCGCGCTTGGTTAGGCGCATAACGGGAAAACTAAGCTTCACCTCTCTTCCCTCCTGCACGGATTCCTCAAAATAGCGCATCACCGGCTCGCTCACGTAGCTGTCGCCACTCAAAATCTGGAAAATCGCGGGGATCAGGCAATCGGAGTCTTCCTTCATGATGTAGCCACGAGCCCCGGCTCGCAACGCTTTCTCGGCGTGGATCATTTCGTCGTGCATGGAGATCACCAGCACCGGCAGTGTGGGGGCCACCTCGCGCACCGAGCGGATCAAATCGAACCCATTTCCATCTGGCAATCGCAGGTCGGTGATGAGGAGGTGCGGCGGCGCGGCTTTCACCGCTTCAAGCGCCTCTCGGCAAGTGGCGAAATTGCCACAGACCTGAAGTTCAGGCTCTGAATCCACCAACGCGGCAACCCCTTTTTGGGTGATGGGGTGATCTTCAACGATGAGGATTTGCTTGGTAGGTGCGGCGGCCAATTTTTTGCGATTGTTAAGCTAACATCCATGCAAGGAAAGCGCCACCGAAAACCGCCCGCTGCAATTCGTTACCCACTCCCGCACACTCCCCCTCCGACAATTCCGCAACATTACGGTTCATCTCACGAAATGGGGTGGCGGCGAGCGCGGGCGTGGTGGTAGCCGCGCTACCGCCCCTACCAGGTTAGGTTAGAAGCTAAAAATTCATCAGCCCGATAGCCGGTTCATAGCCGAACATGAGGTTGAAACTTTGCACGGCTTGGCTGGCTGCCCCTTTGCCGAGGTTGTCCTCCGCGCTGGAGAGCAACACCCGCCCTGTGCGGTCGTCAACGTGCCAGCCAACGTCGATGAAATTCGTGCCGACGACGTTTTTGGTGTCGGCAAACGCGCCAGGGCCTAACAATCGCACAAATTCGCAGCCATCGTAAGCTGCGGCGTAGATCTTGCCGATTTTTTCCCCATTTTCGCCGATCTTGGCCGAAATGGATGTGCAGATGCCCGCGTTCACGGGAACGAGGTGCGGCACGAACGTGATGGTCACGCGCGATTCCGCCGCAAGGCTCAATTCTTGCTCGATTTCGCTCAAATGCCGGTGTTTCGGCGCTCCATAGGCCCGCACGCTTTCGTTGCATTCGGCGAACAGAAACGGCAGCGCCAGGCTTTTGCCCGCCCCGCTCACTCCGCTCATGCTGGCGGCGACAATTCCGTCATTTTCGATCGCCCCAGCGCGAATCAGCGGCAACAGCGGGATGAGGATGCTGGTGGGGTAGCAACCGGGCGAAGCGACCAATGCCGCCTCGCGAATTCGATCGCTATACACCTCCGGCAGCCCGTAAACCGCGGTTTCCAGCAATTCCGGCGCCGGGTGCTCGCAGCCGTAAAATTCGCGGTAGACGCCCGGATCGTTGAGCCGAAAATCCGCGCTCAAATCGATGACCCGCAGCCCGCGATCCAACAACGGCGCGGCAAATTCCGCCGCCACGCCGTGCGGCAGCGCCAAAAACGCGACTTTGGCGCCGGAATCGGCAATCGCGCGAATTTCCGGCTCCACAAAGGCCAAATCCTGGCGCGCCGACCGCCGAAATCGCGGAAAAACCTTGCCCAGCGACCTGCCGGCTTCCTGACGCGAGGTCACGCAGACCAGGTCCGCGTGCGGGTGCATGATGAGGAGGCGCAGCAGCTCCGCTCCGGAGTATCCGCTGGCGCCGACGACGGCGATTTTTGTGCTTTTCACGGCAGCGGCACTGAAAACTTGAAACTTGAAACTTCAACCTCCAGGATGCGGCCCATGAAAAATCCGCGCAAGTTCCTGACACGTTGCTCCATCGCCGCCGCCGCTCTGTTTCTGCTGGCCGGGTGCGGTCCGGAAGCCGACTACGCCTACGTAACCAACGGCGTGGACCCGTTTTGGACGATTGCCGAAGCCGGCGCCAAAAAAGCCGGCGCGGACCTGGGCGTGAACGTTACCGTGCTCATGCCGGCATCCGGCGCCGAGGAGCAAAAAAGCATGCTGGAGGACCTCATCTCCCGCGGCGTCAAGGGCATCGCCGTCAGCCCGATCGACGCCGCCAACCAGACTGATTTGCTCGACCAAATTGCCGAAAACACGATTCTGGTGACCCACGATTCCGACGCGCCGGATTCCAAGCGCCGGGCCTACATCGGCATGGACAACTACGACGCCGGACGCGCCTGCGGCCAGTTGGTGAAGGAGGCGCTGCCCGAGGGCGGCTCCATCATGATCCTGGTGGGCCGCATGGAGCAAGACAACGCCCAACTGCGCCGCCAGGGGGTGATTGACGAGCTTTTGGACCGCTCCCACGACAACTCGCGCCGCGATCCGCTCGGCGGGGAGATCACCGGCGAAAAATTCACGATTTTGGGCACGTTGACCGATCAATTTGACGCTGAAGCCGCCAAAACCAACGCGGAAGACACCTTGGCGCGAAATCCGGACATCAGCGCCATGGTCGGCCTCTTTGCCTACAACCCGCCGCTCATTCTTGAAGCGTTGGAAAGCGCCGGCAAGGTCGGCAACGTGAAAGTCATCGCCTTTGACGAGGACTCGCGCACCCTGCAAGCCATCACGGACGGGCGCATCCACGGCACGGTGGTACAAAATCCCTACCTCTACGGCTACAAGTCCATCGAGGTGCTCAAAGCCCTGCACGAAGGCAAATCCGACGCCGTTCCCGCCGACGGCTTCATCAACGTGGAGGCCCGCCAAATCCGCAAGGACAACGTGCAAGCGTTCTGGGCCGATTTGAAGCAAAAACTCGGCGAAGAGTGAGGATTTGGCGATTGATGAACGGAGAATGTTGAGGCGCCTCTTCCCGCTCCACTCCCCTGCACCAAAATGTCGTTCCACGGAATCTACGGCATCGTCCTGCGCTATTTTTACCTCTACACCCGCAACGGCCTGAGGCTGTTTGAGCTGTTCTTCTGGCCGCTCATTCACCTGCTGCTCTGGGGCTACGTCACCCGTTATCTCGTCGAAATCGGCGCCGGCGCATCCAGCGTTACCCCGGTGACGTTTCTGCTCGGCGGCATTTTGCTGTGGGACGTGCAATTTCGCGCCACCCAGGGCGTATCCATCTCATTTTTGGAGGATATCTGGACGCGCAATCTCCTCAACGTCTTTGTCGCCCCGCTGCGCATGGTGGAGATGGTTGCCGGCATGTGCATCGTCGGCCTCATCCGGGTTGCCGTCACCCTCCCGTTCCTCGTGGGCATGGCCTGGTTCGCCTTCAACTTCAACCTGTTCACCATCGACCTGTGGTTGCTCCCGTTTTATGGCAGCCTGCTGCTTTTTGGCTGGTCGCTAGGCATTTTGGGCAATTCGCTGATTTTGCGTTGGGGGCAGGCGGCGGAGGGCCTCGTCTGGGCTCTGCCGTTTTTCGTGCAGCCCATTTCCGCGATTTTTTACCCCGTCCACGTGTTGCCCGCTTGGCTCCAACCCGTCTGCCACGCCATCCCGGTTTCCCACGTTTTTGAGGGTATGCGCGACGTTTTGGCCGGAAAATCGGGAATCGGCAGCCGATTGATCTGGGCTTACGCGCTCAACCTCGTTTGGCTGGCGATTTCCGGCCTGGTCATGGTCCGCGTCCTCAAAACCGCGCGCGAACGCGGTTTGCTCGTGAAAGTCGCCACCCAGTGAAGTTTCACCTTTCCATCCCATAAATCCCCTCGGCCGCCGCTTCGTCCGGACGCTCCGGCAACGTGAATTTCGCGAAAAACTCGCCGATCTCCGCGAAAAATCCCGGGCTTGCGTTGCGTGGGTAGATTTGGGAAACTATCCTCCCCATTTACCCGCATACCCATGTCCCTGACCCGCCGTCATCTCCTTCAATCCGCCGCATGTGGCTTCGGTCACTTGGCCTTTTCCGCGATTGCCAACGCCGCCAACCCGCTGGCCGCGCGCCAAACCATGCACCTGGCAAAAGCCAAGCGAGTTATCTTTGTTTTCATGCAGGGGGGGCCAAGCCACGTGGATTCCTTTGAGTTGAAGCCGGAATTGGCGAAACGCGACGGTTCGCAGGCGGATTTTCGCAACCCGCGCACGCGCAAGGTGGAAAGCAAGCCGGTCATGGGGCCGCTATGGAAATTCCAGCGTCACGGGCAGTGCGGCGCGCCGGTCACCAGCCTGTTTCCGGAGGTGGCCAAGCACGTGGACGATCTTTGCTTCCTCCACGGCATGCACACCAACGGCGTGGCGCATGGGCCGGCCACCCTCTTCCTCCACACCGGCGCGACCAACCTCATTCGGCCGTCGGTCGGCAGTTGGATCAGCTACGGGCTGGGCTCGGCCAACCAAAACCTGCCCGCATTCGTCACGGTCAATCCCTGCGCGAACAAGGGCGGCCCGCGCAACTACGGCAATGCCTTTCTGCCGGCGATTCACCAGGGCACGGTGCTGGGCAGCCCCGGTAACCGCGACGCCACGCCCAAGCTGAGAAATCTGGAGAGCCCGCTTTCCCCGCAGAGCGCCAAACGCGGCCACGACTTCCTAACCTCGCTCAATCGGCTCCAGGCCGGCGCGAAACCGGATCCGGCGGTGGAAGGGGCCATTTCCTCGCTGGAACTGGGTTGGCGCATGCAAAGTCACGCCGGCAACCTGGTCGATGTGGATCGCGAACCGCAACGAACGCGCGATCTTTACGGCATCGGCGAAAAATCGACGGATTCCTTTGGCCGCCAGTGCCTTGCCGCGCGGCAACTTGCCGAGGCCGGGGTGCGCTACATCCAGGTGAGCCACTGCGACAACGGCTCGACGCCAGTTTGGGATCAGCACAGCAACATGCCCAAGCACGAGCAACTTGCCGGCGAGGTGGACAAGCCGATTGCGGGATTGTTGACCGATTTGAAGCAGCGCGGCCTGCTGGAGGACACGCTGGTGTGGTGGGGCGGAGAATTTGGCCGTACGCCGTATTCCCAGGGCAACAACGGCCGCGATCACAACCCCAAGGGCTTCACGGTTTGGCTGGCCGGCGGCGGCGTAAAACCCGGTTTCAGCTACGGCGCCACGGACGAACTGGGGTTCCAGGCCGTGGATGGCAAAGTGCACATGCACGACCTGCACGCGACGATTTTGCACCTGTTAGGGATGGATCACGAAAAATTGACCCATCGCTACGCCGGCCGCGATTTTCGCCTAACCGACATCCACGGCCGGGTGGTTCGCGAGATTTTAGCGTAGCTCGCCCGTTACCGCATCCACATTTTCAGCACCGCGCGAACATCGGCTTCACCGACGCTACCCGATGCACCGAGAGCGGTTTCTCGCCAGTCCTCAAGCTTCACATCGAACTCCGCTCGGGTTTCTTTTTCGCGCTGACGTAACTGGCAGGCGTTTTCAAAGTCTTGTTCCCGAATTGCTTCCTCCTTGGCTGAAATGACCTCTTCAAGCCGCTCTTCGAGTTGGCGCAGCGCCTTGGGACGGGTCAACGCAGCGATCCGCACCCGAGCGGCAGCCTCATCCAGCAAGTCGATTGCCTTTCCGGGAAGAACGCGGTCCGGCAATTCGCGGCGGACAACTTCACCGCAGCTTCGAGCGCGTCTTCGCGGATGTGCACGCAATGATGCGCCTCAAGCTGTGGGAGCAACCGGCGCACCTGCGCAAGCGCATCCGCTTCGTTCAATTTCGGCACGCGCAGAATTTGAAAGGATTCGGCCAGTTCCGGATGATCTCCGGCCCATTCCGAGTAGTTGGCTGGAGTCATGGCGCCAATGCCCTGCACGTCGTCAAGGCGCAGGATGGAGCACAGCAGTTGGCTTAGTTCCCACGTCAGGCACAAATGCGGCGACCACACGATCGCCTTCGTTGCCGCAAGCGAAAGCCGGCCTCGCCCCCGTAGGAGCCATTCGCTGAATTTTTCGGGATCGCGGCAACTCCCAGGCAGCGCACTGAGGTCCAGTTCCACGATTTTGGCCTCACGCAGGGGTTCCGGAACATCGCCCTCAACGATGCGCCGGGCCAATTCTTCGACGATCGCGGCTTTGCCGATGCCGTTCTCACCAACCAGCAACGCATTGTTGGCATTTTGGCGGAACAAAATCTGAATGAGGCGCGTAATTTCGTCTTCTCTGCCAACGACAGGCTTCAGCGTCCCAAACCTGGCTTGAGCCGTGACATCGCACCTCATGGCCTTCGGCAGTGACTCGGGTGTTTCGGCTGCCTCGTCCTCGTCGCCCGGCTTCCAATTGGGATCAAGTTCCTTGCAGACCTCCACACGTGTCCTGTCCAGTTCGATTCCCAAATCTCCGAGCACGCGTGCGGCCAATCCATCGCCCTCACGTAGAATACCGAGCAAAAGATGTTCGGTACCGACGAAAGCGTGATCGAGCGCCTTCGCTTCTTTGCCTGCGTGAGCCAGGACCTTTTTGACACGAGGAGTGTAGGGAATGTTGCCGACAGGCCTTCGTTTGCCGCCCGATTCCACCGCGCTTTCCACCTTTTCGCGCATCACGTTCAGGTCTACGCCCATCGTTTGCAGCACATTGGCCGCCGTGCCTTGGAAGAGGGCGGCAATACCCAGCAAAAGGTGTTCGCTGCCCACATAGGTGTGCTTCAAGCGGTCGGCTTCCTTTCGCGCGAGCGCGAGAACTTGCTGGGAGCGGGGAGTAAAGTTCGCAGCCACTTGTCAGGTTACCCGCGCTGACGAGACAATCAAGACCGTTGGCTTGGCCGCAAAAAATCACAAATCCACCCGCTTGCTCCCGTTTTTCGCGCTCTCGTAAATCGCGCAAATCAGCGCCACGGCTCGGCGGGCTTCCTGACCGGACACCGCCGGCTCGCGTCCGTCGCGAATCGCGCCGACCACGTCCTCGAAATTGCGCTGATGGCCGGTGAAATTGATCGCGCTGGGGTCGTTTGCGCCTAACCCGGCCACCTCAGCCCCTTGCATGAACTGGGCTTTCACCTCGTCATCTTGCGCCGCGGGTTGCTCGAAGTCCCAGACGCGAAATTGCTCGTCGGCCAGGAAAACGGAGCCTTTTTCGCCGCAAAGATGAACCTCCGCCGGGTGGCCGGTCGATGACCAGCACGACGTGGCGCATTGAATCACTCCCTTGGCGCCGTTGGCGAATTCCAGGATGGCGACGCCGGTGTCTTCCACTTCAATGCCGGTGTGCGTGAGGCAACCCGTCGTCGCGCAAACGCTCTTCACGTCGCCGGCCAGGTAAAGCAGCGCATCGACGGTGTGGATGCCCTGGTTCATGAACGCGCCGCCGCCGTCCAAATCCCACGTCCCCCGCCAAGCGCCGCTGTCGTAGTAGGCCTGGTCCCGATACCACTTCACATAAGCGTCGCACATCGTCAGTTGGCCGAACCGGCCATCATCGACCGCCTTTTTCAGCGCGTCCATGGCAGGGTGAAAGCGCCGATTAAAGATGCCTGAGATGGTCACTCCGGTTTCATTAGCGGCAGCCAGCATCTCGTCGATTCGCGCCGGGGTGACTTCGAGCGGTTTTTCCACGATCACGTGCTTGCCCGCCTTGGCCGCGGCAACCGCGGGTTCCAGGTGCGCGCCGGACGGGGTCGCGATGGCGACGATCTCCAGGTCAGGGTCGGCCAGGAACTCGTCCAAGTCGTTGAAGGCCTTGCAGCCGTGTTCCTTGGCGGATTCCGCCGCTTTTTCCGGGTTGCGGGCAAAAATGGCGTGCAACTCCCCGCCTTCCATCGCCTGGATGGCTTTGGCGTGGAAGTTGGCGATCATGCCGGCTCCGATGATTCCGAATTTCATGGTTCATGAATTCGAGCGGGAATGGCGCGAATTCAAGCGCGAGATTTCGCGAATCGCCGTAGATTCGATTGGCAATCGAATTCGGCACCCAAAATGCTTCGATTGCCAATCGAAGCTACCCTCAAACGAACGGTTTTTTGACCACTTCCGCGGGGTAGCTTTTGCCGCGAATCTCGATTTCCAGCGCGGTGCCGGGTTTGGCGAATTTCGCGGCTACGTAGCCCATTGCGATGCCGCAATCCAGCGTGGGGGAAAGTCCGCCGCTGGTGAGTTTGCCGATGGTTTCGCCGGCGTGGCAAATGGCGTAGCCAGGACGCGGTGGGGGGCCTTTTTCGGTCATTTTCAGGGCTGCGAGGCGTTCGGCGGGGCCATCGGCTTTTTGGTTGGCCAGCATTTCGCGGCCAAGGAAGTCGCCCTTGTCAAAATCGACGAAAAAACCGAGACCGGCCTCGATCGGGGTGCGGTCAGGGCTGAGGTCGCTGCCGTTGAGGGGGTAACATTTTTCAAGGCGCAGGGAATCGCGGGCGCCGAGTCCGCAGGGTTTGGCGCCGGCCTCGAGGGCTTTGTCCCACCAGGCGTTGGCGGTTTGGGTGGAGCAAAAGAACTCGAAGCCGTCTTCGCCGGTGTAACCGGTGCGGCACACGGTCACGATCTTGGCTTCGGTGGTCTCGATGCGTTTGATGCCGAAGCGCTTGGGGAGCTTGAAGGTGGCGTCCATCATTTTCTCGAACACCTTGGCGGAATCCGGCCCCTGGATGGCCATACCGGCAAAACGGCGGCTTTGGTCCTCCAACTCGATTTTCGCGCCGCGTTCCAGGCGATCGTAGAGCCACTCGTGGTCGTCGGCGGTTTTGGCCGCATTCACAACCAGGAAAAACTCGTCCTCGCCGGTACGGTAGATGATGAGGTCATCGATGACGCCGCCGCGCGGGTTGAGCATGAGGGTGTATTGGCCCTGACCGGTTTGCAGCTTGGCAACGTCGTTGGTAAGCAGGCCGTTGAGCCAGGGGATGACGAGGCCGGCGTCGCCGGAGATGCAAATCTGGCCCATGTGGGAGATGTCAAACACGCCCGCGTTTTGGCGCACGGCCTGGTGCTCGGCCAGGATGCCGCTGTACTGGATTGGCATGGACCAGCCGGCAAACGGGACCATGCGGGCGCTGAGTTTTTCGTGCGCGGGATGGAGGGGCGAAAGTTTCAGGTCCATGGGGGGTGGAAATTGGAAATTGGAAATTGGAAATTGGATGAGGTTAACAGCCTTATATCCGGTTTGTTTGAAGGTTGCGCAACCAGTGGCCTGCAACTAACCAATCATTCCTCACACATCCAGTTTCCAATTTCCAATTTCCAGTTTCCAATTTCCCCCCCCCATGGCTCACCACTCCAACGCTCGCATTGGCCTCGTTCGCCGCGGTTACTCGGGTACCGGGGGCGCAGAGCGCTACCTGGCGCGGTTTGCGGCCACGTTGAAGAATCGCGGCTATGAACCGGTGCTGTTCACCACCGAAGCCTGGCCGGAGGCGCAAGAATTCTCCGAAGTCATCCGCTTTCCCGATGGCAGTCCCACGTCCTTTGCCAACGCGTTGCGCCGGAGCGAGCCCAAGACCAAGTGCGACGTGTTGTTCAGCTTCGAGCGAGTGTGGGAGTGCGATTTTTACCGCGCGGGAGACGGGGTGCATCGCGCCTGGCTGGATCGGCGGCGCAAACACGAGGTGGCGCTGCGCTCGGCGACCCGGGCGTTCAACATGAAGCACGCGCAGTTGCTGCGGCTGGAGAATCAGTTGTTCGCGCCGGGGAGCAAGGCGGAAATCATCGCGAATTCGGAGTTTGTGAAGCACGAAATTTTGCAGTACTACGGCAAACCCAGCGAGATGGTGCACGTGGTCTACAACGGCTACAAACCACCGGCGAAAAAGGGCGATCCGCGCGCGGAAACTCGCGAAAAACTGGGTTTGGACGACCACACACTGATGCTGTTGTTCACCGGCTCCGGCTGGGAGCGCAAAGGGCTGGCTTTCGCCATCAAAGCGGCCGGTTTGTTGCAGCATGAGGGGGTGAAGCTCTTTGTAGCGGGCAAGGGCAAGTCCCGGGGCATGCCGCGCGGCCCGGTCACCTACCTGGGCCCGGTCGACGATGTGTCGCCCTACTACGACGCGGCGGATTTGTTCGTGTTGCCGACGTTGTACGATCCGTTTTCCAACGCTTGCCTGGAAGCGGCCTGCCATGGCTTGCCAGTCATCACATCCACGGCCAACGGGTTCGCCGAAATCATGGTCCACACCCACTACGGCGAGGCGCTGGAGGACCCGGCCGATGTGGAGAAGCTAGGGGAGGCGATCATCAAGTGGCTAAGCCCGGAAAAGCGGCGCGCCAAGCGGGATGAAATCCAAACTTGGGCCCGCGGGTTCAGCATCAAGGACAATGTGGACAAGACCCTGGAAATTATCTTGCCGAAGCGGAGTTTCGGCTGAGGTTAGGCTTGAAAACTCCCAACACCGCAATGCATCGCATCCTTTTTCTGCTGCTGGCCGTTCCATGGCTGGCGAGCGCCCAAGACGCCGAATTGCCGCAGATTTCGGCGTCGGATTCCGGGCAATTGTTGGCGAATGAGGGCAAACGCGCCGTGGTTGCCGGGTTTATCGAAAGCACCGGCACCTCGGCCTCAGGTATCCATTTTTTGAACTTCCGCGGCAGCGAGTTTGTTTGCGTGGTTTTCGCCCGCGACTTGGCTGCTTTTGGCGAAAACTCGCCCGCTGAGGTTTATGCGCAAAAACACGTGGAAGTGCGGGGCGAAATCGAACTCTACCGCGGAAATCCGCAGATCAAGCTGGCGAGTCCGGACCAAATTTCCGTGCAGGAGCAACCACAGCCGGAAAATGCGGAAAAACCGCCCGAAACGCCGCAACCCGCCCCGAAAACCGAGTCGCAACCCGAACCGGAGGCGAAATCCGCAAAATCCGCGTCCGATTCGCCCGCCGCGCCCGACGTGGAGCTGATCGACGGCGTTCCTCCGGTGGATTGGCGCAAATATTTCTCGGACGACGCCAAATTGGAGTCGGGTTAGGCCCAGCGGAGAGATCTTCGCAAAAAATCGGGAGACAACCGTGCTGACGGCGGAGGAACTTGGCGGGAAGGATTGAGGTGAGTCGTTAGCCTTCTGCCCGCGGCCAAACACGCTCCAAAATCGCCTCCTGGATGGCGTGCATGGCTTGGCGCTCGGGATTTTCGCGGTCGTCGTGACCGTGCAGGTGCAGGAGGCCGTGGATGATGTAGAGCAGCAGCTCTCGCTCGGCCGGCCAACCGCGAGAGGCGGCTTCGCGCCGGGCAAATTCGGCGTTTGTCAGGATTTCGCCGTGTTGGAAGGTGATGACGTCGGTTGGCGTAGGGTCGCCAAAGAATTCGCCGTGAATCCGGGCGATTTCCGCGTCGTTCAGGATCGTAATCTCGACCGAATCCAGGTTTTGCAGCAAACTGGGCCCAAATCCAGGTTTCACGGCCAAAGTCGCCTCCCACGCGGATTTTAAGCTCCTCCGCAGCGACTCCAAATCCAACTCCACCGCGTCCTGACAGTCCACCAGCTCCATCAGGCCACGTTGCTCTTTTCCCCTTCTTCCTCCTCTTTTTCCACCACCTTGAGCTTCGGTTTTGCATCTTGCTCCGATGCCGGCTCGGCGGTTTCGGGGTCGCTGTCAGGCTCCTCGTCTTTGTAGGAGATGCGGGTGTGCATCATGGCGCAGAGGGTGTTGGAAAAGCTGTTTTTCACGCGCGCCAAATCGGCAAACGTCAGCCCGCACTCATCCAGTTGACCTTCGCGAATTCGGCCCTTGGTGATTTCATCAATCAATTGCTCGATTTTCGGCGGAGTGGGCTTGGTGATGGAACGCGAGGCGCTTTCGATGCTATCGGCCAGGCTGATGATGGCGCTTTCGCGCGTTTGCGGTTTGGGGCCGGAATAGCGGAAATTCTTTTCCTCCAACGCGGGTAAATCGTCGGATTTCGCCTTGCCGGCCTCGGCTTCTTCCTCCTCGAGTTCGCGCCGTTTTTTGCGGGCGCGATCGTAGAAATATTGCACGAGCGTGGTGCCGTGGTGTTCGCGAATGACGCTGATAATTTCGTGGTTGAGCCGGTGTTTGAGCGCCAAATCCACGCCTTCCTTGACGTGCGCGATGATGATGAGCGCGCTCATGGTCGGCGTTAGGTCGTCGTGCGGATTTTCCTCGTTATCGATGTTTTCGATGAAGTATTGCGGCTTTTTGAGCTTGCCGATGTCGTGAAAATAGGCGGCCACCCGGCAGAGCATCGCATTGGCGCCGATGGTCTCGGCGGCGGCTTCACTGAGCCTGCCGACGACCAGGCTGTGGTGATAGGTGCCGGGAGCTTCGTAGGTGAGGCGCTTGAGCAGCGGGTGATTCAGATCGGCCATTTCCAGCCAGGAAACGTCGGTGGTGATTTTGAAAATGCTCTCCAACACGGGCAGCAACCCGCTGACGACCATGGCGGTGAGGGTGCCTGCCAGCAGCGTGGTGCCGAATTGCAGCAAAAGCGTCTGCCAATCGGTCTGAACGACGACCTGACCGGTTGCGATCGCCAAAATGGTGGTGGCGACGCCGACGAAAAATCCGGCGCGGACGACCTTGCTGCGGCGGCGCACTTGGTGGGTGAGATAAACGGCGACAAAGCCGCAAACCAGGCTGATGACGGTGAATTTAAAGGCCATGTCCGCCGGGACGAGCATGGCCCCGAGCAAACTGGCGTAAACGGCCGTCAGCGTGGCGTGATTTCGCCCCAGCAGCAGGGAAATGACCATCGGCGCGAAGGCATAAGCCGGGAAGAGGTACTGGAACGGGATTCGGGCGACTTCCGGCGTTTTGGCGACGCCGTCCAGGTTGGCGATCGGCTCCAAAGCGGCTCTGGCGGCGGCCTCGGCGGCATGCCCGGCGGCAACACCCAGGGAGAAGGCGATTTTGAGCAAAAACAGGTGAAAAAACAGCAATCCCACCGTGAGCAGCACCTTGTTGTTGCGAGCAAAGGTGGCGGTGTGGTTGACGTAGAATTGGATGACGAAGCTGCCGATGATGACCAAGATGACCAGGGCCATGCGCGTTACATCGCCCGGAAACAAGGCCTCCTCGTGCCGGGCGTAACGAATGAACAAAACGGTGCAAGCGGCGAACAGCAGCAAGAGAATCGTCCGCGGTCCGGCGCCGAACTGGAGGTTGTTGAGGAAGCTGTTTTCCACCACCTTGCGCCTCCGTTTGCCACTGGCCAAACCGCGCTTCTCCAACTGCAACCTGGATAGAAATTCGAGCATGTGTGGATAATTTGGGGAGTCCTGACAGTAACGAAGATGGTGGCGGATGAAAGAAAAATAGCAGCGAACCGCTTCAAGCGCCTTTTTGTGGCGATTTTGCCAAATCAGCGGCAGCGGCGGCGCCACCCCGGTGTTTGCCGTAGGCGCCGATGATGCGCTGCACCACCGGGTGGCGGGCCACGTCTTTTTGATGAAGGCGGCAGAATTTCACGCCTTCAGTGTTCGCCAGTGCCTCCATGGCCTCGTGAAGGCCGGATTTTGTGCCCGGACGCAGGTCGATCTGGGTGGGATCGCCCGTGACCACGCAACGGGAGCCGTTGCCAAGCCGGGTCAGGAGCATGAACATTTGCTCGCAGGTCGTGTTTTGCGCCTCATCCAGAATAATGGCGGCGTCGTTGAGGGTGCGGCCGCGCATGTAAGCCAGGGGCGCAATTTCGATCAACTCCCGCTCGGTCCAACGCTCCACTTCGTAGGGTTCGGCCACATCGTGAATGGCGTCGTAAAGCGGGCGCAGGTAGGGGAGAATTTTTTCCTTCAGGTCGCCGGGCAGGAACCCCAGCGCTTCGCCCGCTTCAACGGCGGGACGGGTCAGAATGATTCGGCCAATCTTTTTGTCCTTCAACGCCTGAAGCGCAGCCGCGACGGCCAGGTAGGTTTTGCCCGTTCCCGCGGGGCCGATGCCGAACACCACCTCCTCGCTTTGCAAGGCGCGGACGTATTCCAATTGGCCCGCGGTTTTGGGCGAAACGTGCGGCTTGGACGGCGTGCCAAGCAGCTTGACCTCCGCCAACTCATCCAGCGACGGCTCATCATCCTCGCCAACCACGGATTTCACCACGTAACGAAACGCCTGCGGGCTGATCTCCAACCCTTTGCGGCGCGCAGCCTCCAGGTTTTTGAAGATTTGCTCCGCGTTGCCAACCGCCTCAGCTTCCCCGTCGAATTGCAGCCAACTGTCGCGAGTCGTGACCTTCACGCCCAGCGAATTTTGGATCGATTTCAGCAGCGCCAAATCGTTGGCAAAGAGGGACTGCAGGAAGTGGGGGTCGTCGTACTGGAGTTTTCGGGATTCCATACGGAAATTAGACGTTTTCTAACCGGAAAACGTGGAACGACTCGGGGTGCTAGCGGTGAAATTGATGATGCGCATCAAAACGTCAGTGTTAGGCGGATTTTACCGCAAATGTCCCTGATAATCAACCTTCTTGAACGTCAAAACATCGAACGCGCGCGTCGCAAGAGTCCGTACGGAGGGTCGTATTTCCATCCGGCCGTGCAGCGTGGAATTGGGCGAATTGTTCCAAAAACAGGGACTGGATGCGGTTCGCGAGCGGTTTCGGAGCCGTTTTGTGCCGAAAATTTTGGGAATTTTGGGGAAGATAGCCGTCAGCCGCGTTTTGGGCGCAAGTTGAATTGGAAAGCGTGGAAAGGCCGCTTCGAGAGTTGACAAATGAAGGTTTTTTTCTTAGCGATTCCGTCACATTTGGCACTCCTGCCACAATCTTCCCCCGGCGGCGCCGATCGATCGGCCCAATTCCCCCTTCATCGCTAAATGGTATTTGCTAGCGCAAACCTCGAATCTCCGGAACCCCCCATTCGTTTCAGCTCGCTAGAGTTGGACACCCATGGTGGGGGTTTTGTGTTGGTGGGCGCGCCGGTTGAAGAGCGCGAAGTTTTGTCCTGCGCTCCGGCAGCGCGGGTGCATCGGCGCCAAACCGGCCCCGGCAAGAGCTTCGTCCTCTTCAGTTGGCGGCCTAACCGCAAAAAACCGCTTCGTTCGCGAAAAATTCGCGGCGACGATCGCCCGCCGACGGATTTTCGCCAAAGCCGGCCCGGAATTGCCGGCCTCCTGACCAGCTACATGCGCCTTTTTGGGTGCTGCAGCCTCCATTCCGCCCCCGAAGACGGAGGACCGTTTGGGCGCCAGGCAACAGCCGACTTAACAACCACAATTTTTGCCAAGCTCGTCAGCCCGGGGACTTCACCGTTCGGTGGGTTGCGGGCTTGTTTTACGTCGTCGAGCCGACTGCCTTCCAAATTTTGATAATCTCCCAAAAATTCATGAAGAAGAACAAAAAGAGCCAATCTCATCCCGGCAAGCCCAAGGCAAAGGGCAATGGCGTGCCGCGGAAGAAGCGCGATTTGCAATTTGAGCCCCTGGAGCCACGGCTTCTCTACTCCGCAGCCCCTGCGCCGGTTGAAGGCGAAGCTGCGCCGGAACCTGAGGCCGCTCCCGCACCAGCGCACGAGGCTCCTGCCGCCGCCCCGGCCTCCGAAGCGCCCGCCCCGGATCCTTCTCCCGCCGAATCTGCGCCAGCACCGGCGCCCGCTCCAGCGGCCGAAGCGCCCGCGGCGGCCGATTCCGCGCCCCAGGAAGCCGCGCCCGCCGCTCAAGAGCAAAATGCTCCCCAACCCGTCAGCCAAGAGCAAACCGCTGCCGTGCCGGAAACGGACGCCCAGCCGATCGCGACGAATCCGGACCTGCTCGAGACGGAAGTGCAGGTTCTCTCGCAGGAACAAGCTGACGGAGCAGCCCCGAATGCGGAGGTGGCAACTGCCGAGGACGGTGAATTGGTGGTTGAATTGGCGGATCCGCTGCAAAATTTGGCCGCGCCTGAAACAGCGGTAATCGCACAAAACACCCCCGCCCAACCGCAAATCACCCAGCAAGTGGTCGAGCAACTGGCCGTGTCTGCGGCGGAGCGCTGGCAATCGACGGGGCTGACCGAAGAGCAAACCCAAGCGTTGGCGGGCGTGCAGTATCAGCTTGCGGATTTGGCCGGAAATCACGTTGGCGCGGCCGAGGGCAACGTGATTCGCATCGACATCGACGCGGCGGGCCGCAATTGGTTCGTGGACGATACGCCGATGGAGGATGAGGAGTTTATCGCTGTGCCTGAACTTGGAACGATGGTGGCGCAGGTGGATTCGGATGCCTACGAGCGGGTGGATTTGTTGGCGATTTTGATGCACGAGCAAGGGCACATCCTGGGATTGCCGGATATTGACGACGTTTCCGTGCAGCGCGATGTAATGTATGGCCAGTGGGGCGAAAGCGAGCGGCGTTTGCCGGCAGCAGGCCAGGCTAGCGGCGCGGAGGCGGGAAGTTTGGAGGGAGTGCATTATGCGACCTACAACAGTGGGAACGACGGACAGCACTTGCTGATCAACTCCACATCAGACTTCAGCGATCCGAGCGCTCCAGGTTCGATTACGTTTGACCGCCCGGGCCGAAATCTCAGTGGTTCCGATTTGACGATTCAGGATCCCGCGGCGGGAACCGCGGTGCTAACGATCCGGCATTCCACGGCGAACACTCCGGATACCACTATCAGCAACAACATCACCCTGAGTGGAAATGCCACGTTCATGAATTTGGACGATGACGACCGAATGCGGCTGACCGGCGACATTGCGGTGGGATCGAACACATTGGTTTTTTCCGGGGGGAATGCAGCCAGTTTGCAGGACGGGCAAGGCATTGCGGCAAACAATGGAAGCAGCGATGAGACCTTTACCTTGAGTGGAGCCTTGACAGGAAACGGTGGAATGACCCCGGCTGTGATTCAGGTTCGAGACGACGCATTTGTTACGTTGACGGGCGACGGGAGCGGCTACGCGGGGAATTGGCTGATTGATGCGGTGGTTGGAAATCCCAGGCTGATCGTGGCCAATGACACGGCGCTGGGAACGGGCCAGGTCACGTTGACCAACTCCAACGGCGAGGTGCAAATCCTCGACGGGGTGGAGGTTTCCAACACCATCAACTTTACCAACACAGGCGATACCAAGACCATCAGGTGGATGGGAGTTACTTCCCAAACGCACTCCGGCGATATCGTAAACGCCGAGACCTCGTCGTGGGCGGGAGATTTGCGGGTGAACAACGCTTCCAACACCGTGACGTTGAGCGGTCAATTGTCCGGGGGAAACACTTGGCTGAACAAGGATGGCGCGGGACGTTTGGTGTTGACGAATACCAACAATTCCGGGCTGAACAACTTTCGGGTCATCACCGGAGATTTGGTGATCGGGGCCAATGGAGCCGATGTGGGCACCCGGTTCTTGATTACCAACAACGGTAGGTTTTATGTGGGCGACGGCGTCACAGTGGATACCACCAGGATTGACTTCGATGGATCGGGCAACGGCACGCGGGTGGTTGGATTGGTCGATGGAGCGATCGACGGCACCATTACTTCGCAACTTCGTTTCCGCACCGACTTGCATGGCTCCAAGGAGCATCAGATTTTCGCCGGATCCGGAGGCACGTTGACCATCAGCGGCCGGCTGCTCGACGACAACGGCAACGAAGCCAGCGAGGGTTTCACCAAGACCGGTGAAGGCACGGTGATTTTGACCAATGCCGCGAATGACTATGGAGACGGCGGTACGAACACGGGAACCACCACGACAGTTGCGGCCGGCCAGTTGCTCCTTCGTGGAACCGGGGAACTGCCGGATACGACGGACCTTATCGTACAAAGCGGGGCGTTTTTCGGCGGATCGGCCACGGCGGCGCAAATCAACCCCGGAACGACGATTGGCACGGTTACCTTTCAGGCTGGCGCCGGAATCGCGGTGGATGTGGACAATACCGGGGGGATGCTCGATCTGAGCAACCTGGGAGTCATCGACGTTTCGACCCTGAATCTCACGATTAACGATTTGGGGATGAATTTGGGCGATCCGCCGGTCACGATTCTCTCCAACACCACGAGTCAATTTTCCAATGTTGCCAACGGCGGCACATTGCAGATCGGCAACAAGGAATACACCGTCACCTACAACGCGGGCGACGTTTTGCTGGCGCTAACCACCGAGTTCACCGTCGCTGAAACGGACATTTCCATCGACGGCAGCGGTAATCTGGTGATTGCCGACATCAACGGGGCGAACACCGATGACAACATCACCATCGCCCAAACGCTGACGGATTTTGTCATAACGTCCACGGATGCGAGCAACGTTTTGCAGGCGACCGCGGGGATGTTGGTCAATCCGAACACGGTCACGGTGGCGAAAACCGCGGTTGCCGGCGGGGTGATTTTCCGCAGTGAGGCCGGCAGCGATACGCTGACCATCGGTTCGGATTTGGCGCTGAATGGTGGTTTGACCGTGGAATCCGCCGATGTGCGCGTGGTTGAAGACGTGTTCGTCGCGGCTGGCGACGTCATCACCATTGAAGGAGCTTTGGTTCACGATTCCGGCGCCGGCATCATCGGTTTCGATGCCGGAGCCAATGAGGTCAATATCACCGGGGCAACCGGCACGACCACCAACGTGGCGAGGATCCAGTATACCGGCACTTCCAATCTCACCATCGACTCCAATATCGACACCACTGGTGGCTTTCAATTTGACGGTGTCTTTCAAAGCAGCGGGCAGGATTTCGTGGTCAATGGCTCATTTCTTGGCGCAGGCACGGTGACGATCAACAACGACGCTTATGTCACGGTCAATTCGGATAATTCCGCGTTTACCGGCGACTGGTTCGTAGACGCCACCAGTGATGATTCGCGCCTCACGATTAACCATGCCAACGGGTTAGGCTCCGGCTCGGTTACCCTGGATGACACCAACGCGATGCTGCGATTCGACGTTGACGGCACGTTCACCAATGCCATCACGATGAATGGTGCAGGGAACCAGAAGCTTCTTCGCGTTGAGGACGGGCACAATGTGACCCTCACCGGCACTATCACGTTGGATGAAAATGGTGGGGAGAACCGTCACCGTTTCTTGGTGGATCCCAACGCGCAGCTCACGATCACGGGCCAGATCACCACCACGGCGGCGAACACGGATGGCTTCATGTTCGATGCGGGCAATGCCAATTCCAAGCTCATCCTGAACAACACCGCCAATCCGCCCAATGACTTCGACGGGCGCATCCGCCTGGAAGGTCAGGGCGAGTTGATTCTTCGCGGAAATCAGGATCAGATCAATGGAAACAACATTCTGATCAACGAAACGAATGCGAAGTTGGTCATCGACCAAACCGCTGACATTACGGGTGACGTGACATTCGGGAACACCGGTAACGCCAAGGCCATCGTCGTTGGCCCCAATGTGACGGACGTCACGATTTCGGGCAATCTGTTCAATGGCGAGCAAGGTGGGTTGCTGGCCAGTTTGGACGTTGGCACCGGCAAGACATTGACATTGGGTGGAACGGTGACCGGGCACGCCGATAGCGATGGTTTGATCAAAACCGGCGGCGGCGACGTGATTTTCACCCAAACGGGCAATTCCTTCCCTCGCGCCTTGGACATTCGTGAAGGCGGCGTGCTCCTTGGAAGCCGGCGCGACGTTGACGGCGGCGAATTTGGCCGTGACGGTGGCTTCCGGAGCGCGATTTGGCGGCAACGGCAGCTCAAGCGGCGCGATGACGCTCAACGGGGGTTCCACGTTGGTGGTGGATGTGGACGGAAGCGGAACGCCGCTCTTGGATATTCCCAGCGCGGTCAATATTTCGGGCGCGGAACTGGAGTTGAACGTCACCGCGGCAGTCACTCCAACGGTTGACATCCTGACGGACATTACCGGAACCTTCACGAATGTGGCGGTAAGCGGCATCCTGATTCCGGGAGGCGACGGCAATGAACACGAGATCACCTACACCGGCAACAACGTCCAAATCACCAACGTGGTCGCGCAGGTCCGCTCCACCGAGGTCACTTTGGTGGGCGGAACGCTGATCATCGAGGATATCGCGCCCACACCGACCGATGACGCCCTGGAATTGTCCGTTTCGGGCGGAAATCTGCTGATTAACGACAATAACCTGCTCATCACCGACAGCACGGGAATCGTTGGCGCAAGTGGTGATGGCACCAACACGGTTTCCATCCCGCTTGGAACCTTCACCAACCTGGAAATCCGCGGTCAAGGCGGCTCGGACACCGTTTCCATCTTGAATGATCCGAATTTGGCGGGGACACTGACGACCACCGCGGATCTGGAAACCGTGCAAATCGCCAACACCATCACCGCCGCGGGCGGGATGACGTTTGGTGGAAACGTGGAACTCATTGGCGACGCGGAATTGGTGACTACCAACGCGGCGATCGGCATTGCGGGCACTCTGAGCGGTGCGAGCGGTGGAGAAATTCTGACGACGGATTCGGGAACGGGGGCAGTCACCATTGCGGGAAATGTGTCGGCGCTCAGCCAGGTGACCAATTTCAGCACCGCAGGCACGGTGACGTTCGCCCAAACTTCCACGATTGATGTGGGCGATGCACGGCTGAATTTCCATGGCCCGGGTGAATTCGAAGTCTTGGGGACTTTGACAGGGGGAACCAACAACGAATCTGGGATAGACGTCGAAGAAGGAGCTACGGTAACCTTCGGTTCCACTACGGTTGCAGCGAATTTGGATTTGAATGATGGAAACGGCGGAAATGCGTCGATTGAGACCAAAACGGATGGCCATGTCGTCTTTTTGAATTTGGTGACCAACGCGGAAACGCTCCACGACGCTTTGAACAACGCGGATGGCTCTGACGGAACGGTGACGATTGGAGATGGCACGACTGCTCCCGTGATCAACATGCGCGATGGCAATTTTGAGGTGGCCCTCACCAACGGAACGGGCGAAGTGAACATGAAGAGCGGTACGCTGAGAGTTAATACCAATAACCTCATCATCAACCAAGGGGGAACGGGCACTTTCAACATGGAGGGCGGAACGGTGGATTTGGCCAACCAACTCCGCTTCAACGGCGGGACAGGGGTCGTGAATCAGACTGGTGGAACGATGAATGTGGGAACGATCCTGGATATCGGCAACTCCAGTGGTGGCAGTGGCACCTATACCATGACAGGGGGTGTATTGAATGCGGGCGACCGGGTCGCAAGCGACCTGAAGATCGGGAACTTCAACAACGCCAATGTCACCGCTTTGATGGAGATCATTGACGGCACGGTGAACGTCACCCGTTCGATTCGAATTGCCGATAACGGAACGAATTCCAGCGGGACATTGATTGTGGGCGATGGCACGACCAATCCTACCATCAACCTGAACACGACAATCGGCGCTGTGGCGGGAGCTGGGAATAACTTTGAGGCCGCCGACAATGGGACCGGGCTCTTCGAACTGAGAAGCGGCACGGTTACCCTGGGGAACAGTAACTGGATTACCGGCCAAGGGGTGGGTTCGGAGGCGACCGTCGTGATTGGTGGTTTCGCGACGGCTGCCGTCATCAATGTCAACGGCAGAGCGGACAATGCCCAGGATTGGAATACCAACTCCGGCCATGGCATTGTTTCCGTTCAGCAAAACGGAACGGTTAACGTCGGACGCGACCTGCAAATGGGCAACAACGCGGACGCGAACTCCGGCCTTGAGCTAACGATCACCGACGGCACGGTGAATGTGGGCCGAAACCTGAATTTCCGCACCAGTGGATCGGTGGATTCCATCTCGGTCGGCGGCACGGGGACGCTGGATGTTGTGGGCATCCTCAATATGGATGAAGGCACCGGTTCGCTTGATGTCAACGGCTCGCAGGCCACAGTAAATCTGGGAACCTACCAGCAAAACGCCGCTTCCACGTTGAATTTCGTCCTTGATGCGGGTGGAGCATCGACAATCAACGTGGGTGGCAATGCCACCATCGCCGGCGCTCTCAACGTTGACGCTACCGCGCTTACCAGCGCCGCGGCGGTTGGTGACATCGTGCTCATCAACGATGCCGGTGGAGGCGGAACATTCACCGGTCTGAATGCCGGTGATGACGTCGTCACCTTCGGCGACGGCTCGAAATACACCATCAGCTACGAATATGACGCGGCCACGGGAGCTTCTTCGGGAGGAACCGACGTCGCCTTGGTCGCGATTGCCGAAACCGAGGTCACCATCGACGGCAGCGGCAATTTGATCGTCACCGATGTGTTGAACGATTCCAATGACGGTCTAACGATCACCGACAACGGCACGCACTATGTCGTTTCCAACCTGGCCACGTTAACAACGGTGGGCAAACATCCGGACGTGGAGCAAGTCAGCACCACCAGCGTCCAGGTGGACAAGACCAAGGTGACTGGATTGACCGTGAACGCGGGGTTAGGCAGCGACACCGTGACCCTGACGGCGACAGATGGGGACGGAGATTTGGATTTCGACGGCGCGGTGACCATCAACGCGGAGACGATTAATATCAATGCCTCGACGAACACGGGTGCCAACGATCAAACCTACAATGGCGCGGTCACGTTGGGCGCTTCGGCGAATTTGACGGCCAAGGATGTGTTTCTCACCAGCACCACCAATCTGGGCGCCAACGATTTGACCCTCACGGTGACGGGCACGGCGGGTTCGTCCACCGGAGCCATCAGTGGCAGTGGCTCGCTGACGAAAGCGCAGAGTGGCAGCTTCGCTTTGAATGGCGCGAGCACCACCTACACGGGAGACATCACCGTGAGCGCGGGAACATTGCAGTTGGGCGATGCCGATGCCTTGGGCACGACCGCGGGGACGACCACTGTCGTTAGCGGCGCGACGTTGGATTTGAATGGCCAGGCGGTTGTCGGTGAAAACGCGACCGTGGCCGGAACGGGCGTTGGCGCTTTGGGAGCTATCGTGAACTCAAACGCGGCTGCGGCGAGTTGGAGCGGCCAAGTCGCCACCACCTCCTCGTTTGCGGTGGGTGGCACGGGAAATATTGACCTGAGTGGCCGGGTGGGCCGGTTTTCCGGCAGTGGTGGGGTGACGTTGCAGAAGCTCGGTGGCAACACTCTGACGTTGAGTGGTTCGGGAGACAATAGCTGGCTCCAGCTGGACGCGCAGGCAGGCGTGGTGGAGTTAGACAAAGCTTCGTCAGGCGGTGTTCACGCGGTAGCTGGCATTACGGATATCGCGGCTACCGCGACGGTGACCATCACCGGCTCCGGCGGGGACCAAATCTTCAACGGTAATTTGGGAGGACTCACCATGAGCGGTGGGATTTTCGAACTCAACGGGACCGATGAAGGAGTCAGCACCTTCACCGGATCGGGCACCGTGCGAAACGGCGCGGGGACCGCCGCAACGTTGACCGCGGGTTTGTCAAATCAGTCCGGCAACTTCACCGGCGTTATCGAAGATGGCGGCGCGGGTGCGCTGTCGCTGGCGAAAACGGGGACCGGCAGTTTGACGCTGAGCGGAGCCAACACCTACAGCGGGACGGTGGCTATCACTCAAGGGACTTTGGTTGCCGGCAGCGCGAACGCATTGGGCGCCACCACTGGCGGGACGACGATCGCAAACGGAGCGGTTCTCGATTTGAACGGCCAGACCATCGCGGAGAATTTCAGTTCCGTGGTAGGGACGGGAATCGCCAGTGCTGGAGCAATTATCAACTCCAGCGCAACGGCGGCGCGGATCAGCGGCACCATCAACAACGGAAGCAATGCCTTTAGCGTGGGGGGAACGGGCGACATCGCCCTCACCCGTGTTACCGGGTCGAGTGGAAATGCGCTTACCAAAGTGGGCGGCAATACGTTGACCCTCGACGGGAACCAGGACAATTCCTTCCTGACCCTGAATGCAAATGTTGGAACCGTGATTTTGGCGAAAACGTCCAACACCGTCCGCGCGGTTGGAGGTGCTTTGAATATCGCAAACGGAGCGACCGTGCAGCTTGACGGATCGGGGACCGATCAGATTTGGAGAGACGTGGATGTCACCAACAACGGTGTGTTGGATCTCAACGGCAAATCCGAAGCCATTGACCGGCTTCTGGGGACGGGCACGGTGCGCAACAGCGATGCCGCGGCCGCGACACTTACCGTTGGGGATGGTAACAACGGCGGAGCTGGCAACTTTTCGGGGCTTATCGAGGATGGCGTGGGCGAGCTTTCTCTGGTGAAGGCCGGTGGTGGAGTGTTTACCTTGAGCACGATCAACACCTACACTGGCGGCACCACGGTCAATGCCGGAGTCCTGGATCTCGCGGCAAGCTCCGGCGCCACTGGAACCATTCGTGGCACTGCGACGGTGAATTCGGGAGCCACTTTGCGCACCAGCGTGAAGGACGCGCTTGGCTTTGGAGCAGGCGTCAGTTTGGAAACGATCAACCTCGTCGGTGGCGAGTGGAACAACTCCACGACGCAGAATCAAACGACGAACGCCAACTTCGCCGTCAATTTGACCGGCGGTCAAATGACCGGGACCGGTTCCATCCATTTCTTTGGTGGCAACGCGGCAATCAACAGCCTGGCGTCTGCGACCTCATCCACGATTGACGGGGTCCAGATTCATATGCGCCAAACCGGCGGCCTGACGGTCACGGTTGCGGACGGCGCGGCGGCGGATGACCTCGTGATTTCATCGAGAATCACCCAAAACGGCGCTTTTTCTGCTGCCGGCGATGACTTTACCAAGGCAGGCGACGGAACTCTCGTTCTCAGCGGCGACAATTCGTTTACCGGCGTGACCGAAATCACCGCCGGAACTCTCGGCCTGAGTGGCTCGGGTGATATCGACCAAAGCGGCGAAATCGCGATTTCCAGCGGCGCCGAGTTTGACGTGAGCACACGGACCGGTGGTGGTTACACCTTCGGCAACGAAATCAGCGGTGCCGGGACCGTCACCGGGAATCTGACCCTCAGCGGCACGGGCACGATCACGCCTGGTTCGGCAGCCGGTGCCGCGGACACGCTCACCATCATCGGAAACCTTACGCTCGCCAACACCAGCTCCTTCACCGCGGATGTGAACGTGGTGGACGCCACGCCAACCGCCGGTGTGGAGTTCGATCATCTCATCATCACGGGAACCGTGGATTTGGGAAGCGCGGCGATTGATTTCTCCGGCTCCACCTTGAGCGGAGCCACCGAAGGTACGGAAATCGTGCTCTTGGCGACCGCTTCCGGCGTGGGTGCAAGCACCTTTGCCGGTTTGGCCCAGGGTAATGCGGTGACGATCAATAACGAAGTGTTCACCATTTCCTATACCGGAGGCGATGGCAATGATGTGAGCTTGACCGCGGCGGGCACGGCGGAAACCAGCGTAACCTTGGATGGTTCCAACAACCTGGTCATCACCGATATAACTACCGACAGCGATGACACGGTTCAGCTTGAAGCCGGCCTCAACGCCACAACCGGCCAAAACGGCTACACCATTACCAGTAGCGAGGTGATGACCACCAGCATCGCCGGGGCGGTGCGAATCAGCGCGAACCAGATTTTCGTGCCGTTTACCGCGATTGGCGGCAGCGACATTGAAGTCGATACCGGCGTGGGGATCGACGAACTGGTGCTGAACCTGGGCGCGGCCGGAACCGGGAATTTGCAGCAGCGAATTGTGTTTACTGGCGGCGAAAACGCGGGCGATAACGATACGTTGACGATCAACGGCGATTTTGGTGTCGTGACCCACAACATGACTGGCGCGGAAGCGGGAAATATCGACTTGGACACGGCGGCGGCCAATGGATCCGAGGTGGTTTACACCCAACTGGAGCCGGTGGACATGACCGGATCGACCGCGACCGATTTCATCTTCAATCTGCCGGCTGGGGCGGATAATGCGCGGCTGACGGACATGGGCGGAGGAGCTTTCCGTTTCGAAAGCACCGATGCCACGCCGACTTTCGAGCAGACTGATTTCGTCCTGCCGAGTGGTTCGCTGACCATCAATGGCGCAGCCGGGGCTGACACGGTGGAAATCGGCAGCAACCTCGCATTGGGCGCCACTGCGCTCACGGTGAACGGCGCAACGACCACCCTTTCGGCGAACCGAAGCATTTCGGGAGATTCGTTGGATCTGGACGACCTCACCGTGGCCGGAAACACCCTGACGCTGGATATTACCAATGACGTCACCCTGGATGGCGTGATCAGTTCGACCGGTGGGGGGATCACCGTGGCCGGTGGAGTTGTTGAGGTCACCAACACCGGTAACAGCATGGACGACGCGACCGATTTGCAGGTGGATACCGGAGCAGAGTTGATCGTGGACGCGGGAGCGGCGGATTTGGCGGATTTCAAGCTGAATGGGGGACAACTTACGCTGCAACCGGGGACGCCGGCTCCTGATTTGGGCGGGGTTACCAGCAAACTTGTACTTTGGACTGATGCCACCGACCTGGATGGAGATGGCACGGACGACCGGGCGGATGGAGATGCGCCGGTTGACGGGGCGACAGTCGGTGGTTTGATAAATAAAGCGGGATTGGTGACTGATCTGACGTTATCTAGCGACTTCCATTTGGATCAGGTCCAGGGAACCCCCACTTATGTCCTCAACGGAAGCAATGGCCTTCCAGTAATCGGGTTTGACGCAGCCACGAAGGATTCGGTGTATATGGATGACGAACTGCGCGATCAACTCACCGGTAACTACACTATCATTACCGTAGCTCGATACACGGACACGTCTGGCAATGGACGAATTATTTCCGACCGCACCAATCATAACTGGCTTTTTGGATTTCACAACAATGGCACGGGGCGCTGGTATGCGAATGGGTGGATTCATAACGCAGGGCCGAATGATGCAAACTGGCACCTTCATACTGGAACGATGGATGGAGGCCCCGCCGATCCTCAAGCTGATTTTTGGAGGGATGGCGCTGTAACCCCGCTAACACAGAACGATACGGGTGGCAATAATACAGAGGCAAACTACGAACCCGGCCAACTACAACTCGGCGGCTGGCAAACCGCCAGCGAGTTTTCCGACGCTCAGGTTGCCGAAGTGATTATCTACGATCGGGTTCTAACCGACGCAGAACGCATTGCGGTAGAAGGTTACCTCAACGAAAAGTGGCTGGGCGCCGCCACTGGAGACTTTTCCGAGAACGACGTAACGGTCTGCGCAAATTCCAACCTTCACCTAGACGGAATCGGACAAGCGGACCTTGGCAAGCTCACCATGGAAAACGGGGTGACCTTGGACATCAGCGCTACGACGAGTGGAGCGAACGTGGGCTTCGCCGACACCGAACTCCATGGAGGGACGGCCACCATCAATGCCAACAACCAGATTAACCTCACGCTTCCCACCATCACGGAAACCGCTGCAAGTGCGTTGACCCTTGGCGGTGACGGGATTGTGCAACTGCCGAATGCCAACAGTCACACCGGCGTCACGACGGTGACAGATTCGGCTACGCTGGTCATTTCAGACGTTGATTCTCTGGGAACGGCGGCCTCGGCAGGTACGGTTGTGGAATCCGGAGCGGCGCTGGATCTCAATGGCGTCAATCCATCGGAAACCAGCATCACCATTAACGGCACGGGCACCGATGGGGCTGGTGGGCTTGGCGCGCTTTACAGCTCTAGCAACGTCAACCTCTCCGGTACGACAATTACCCTGGGTTCCAGTGCCGAAATTGGCGGTACGACGGCCCGGATTGACAGTAATGGGCCGATCACCGACGGCGGTGCAGGCCACAGCCTCACCAAGACCGGTTCCGGGCAGTGGTGGCAGTGGGGTGGCGGCAACTCCTACCAGAATCTGACCCTGGACACCGGGGCGCACTTTGGAATTGGAGACAATAGCGCGATTCCGGCTGCTGGCACGACAACGGTCGGCGTCAATGCCTCTCTTCAAACCTGGGGGACGGGTCACGACATTACCTCGAACTTCGTTTTCCAAGACGGCAGTAGTTTCGTGAACAACTGGAGTACTGGCCCCGGCACGACCACGATGAATGGAACGGTGACGTTGAACGGCACGGTGACCTTTACCGGAAATCGGTCCGACCGCACCACCACCGTAAACGCGGTAGTTGGCGGCAGCGGAGAGTTGCTGAAATCCGGCGCAAGCACCCTCGTTCTCACCGGCGCGAACACCTATGACGGCGAAACCGATGTTGCGGATGGTGTTTTGGTCGCTGGAAACGATACTGCGCTTGGATCGGCTGTGGGAGACACCAAAGTTGCTGAAGGCGCCACCCTGGTGGTTTCAGCCGGGGTAACGCTAGGCGCCGGCGAGGCTATAACCATCGGCGGATCGGGCGATCCCGGGCAGCTGGGAGCCTTGGTTGGAGATGGCGCGGGAACCAGCGCCGTGGAAGGTCCAATCACGTCCAGCGGGGAAATTGTGGTCGCGGCCAATGCGGACAACACTCTCCTCATCAATGGCAATGTCGATCTGGTGGTCGGCGGACTCACTACGACGGGATCGGGAGACATCAAAATCAAGGGAGACATCAGCGGCAGCCTGGGCGCTGGTGGTCCGCTGCCCGAATTGGGCGGCGTGACCCAGAATCTTGAGCTTTGGCTGGATGCCGGTGACTTGGATGCGGATGGAACGGCGGATTCGGCTGACACCGACGTATTTGGTCAGGATGGAACCTCTAATGCGCTGGATGGCGATGAATTTGGAGTCGGTGCCGGTCAGGTTCCGGCCTGGAATGACAAATCTGGCAATAACCGCGATGCCACCGTCAGATTGGGCACACCTCAGGTGAATCTGAACGAGGTTAACGGGCTACCGGTGGTTGAGTTTCGCAGTGGAGCATCCAACGGCACAACAGGCGACGAAGAGTTTGATGTGGGCGGCTCTCAATTCTTTGCCAAAGAGATGTTTTTCGTGTTCCGCAGCCCAAGCGCAAGTTGGAGCGATTACGGCGGCATCTTGGGCCATACCACGAGCCGAAACTCAAATTTCATTTTCGAGCGTAACAACACGAATTTCCATGGCAATCAACGGCCAAGCTCTGTTTCTAAGAATGGCGACGCCGTCTCAAGCGCGGGCAGTTTTGACTTGGGAACCATCGACCAATATATGGTTCTGCGCGTTGAGGTCAACGACAACGACACTAACCCGCACACTTACCGAGTGGGAGACATCACCAACTGGAGCATGGACATGGATTTGGCCGAGGTGATTGCCTACAGCGACACGCTTTCCCTCCAAAACCGCGGGGCTGTGGAAAAGTATCTGGGCGAAAAATACGGCATCGCCGGGACCTACCAGGACTCGTTTTCCAACGAAGTTACCAAGAGAGGCTCCGGCAGTCTGACCCTGGGCGGCGCTAACACCTACACCGGAGAGACCATCGTGCAGAACGGCACTCTTGTCGTGGCCAGCGACACCGCGCTGGGAACGGCGGATGGCGGAACCACCGTCAAGGAAGGCGCGGTATTGGCGCTGGATAATACCTGTGTGGATGAAGCCGACGATATGGCGCTCAACGACAGCGCGCATCTAACCATCGCGGACGAGACAATCACGCTGAATGGCAACGGGACCGGCGACGGCGCGCTGGTCAATGTGCGTGGCCAGAACACCATCGCCAATACCGCGTCCATCGTCGCAACAACGGCCAGCGCTGGGCAGGTCGGGATTGGAAACACCAGTTCTGGCGAAACTCTTACCATTGACGCGGACGTCGATCTGCAATTTTCCAAGCTGAACACCTACGGTGTGGGTGACATTACCGTGAACGGCGTCATCAGTGGCGCGGGCGCAGATCAGGTGGTGGCTCAAACTTTCGATCAAGCTTTGTTGGCCAAGAGTCCCGTAGCTTACTACACCTTCGAGAATCTGGTCGATGCCGACACCGCCGAAAACGAAGGCAGCGCCGGCGCCCACACCGCTACATTGGCCGGGGGCGCGACTTTTGACGCAACTGGTGGAAGGGGTGGCTCGACTGGGGTAAACATCGACAACAACTCCAATCATCGTCTCCTCGTTGACGGAGGAAGCATCGACCTGCCAACTGACCGGTCCTGGACCATGGGCGCTTGGTTCAATGGCTTGCACGACACAGCGGGTTGGCGGACGTTTGCCCGGGGCGCTGGTGGCGATCACCACGTCATTGTGGAAAATGGCAGCCATGATTTTGGGATGTATTCCAACTCCCAATCTGGTGCCTTTCGTGATTCGGGGTGGGATGCAAACGGTTCCGTCGCGCCAAATATTGACATCACTACCGGGTGGCATTTTCTGACTGCGGTAGGCAACTCTGACAACTCCACGGATTTCTACATCGACGGGCAACTTGTTGGGTCGAGCGATCGAAGCAGCGACCGGGATGTTGAGTCCATCGGCAATTACCTCAGCGGCGGCCAACCATTTGCTCAGAAACTGGACGACTTCTTTGTGTTCGACCACTCGTTGACGCAGACGGACATAGAGGATCTTTGGGAGTCGCGCAGCGGGAGCCGCACTCTCGTGGCTGACAACAATCTCATGAAGCACGGCACGGGCACGGTGACGTTGACCAATGACAACACCTACAATGGGGAAACCACGGTCATGGAAGGCATTTTGGTTGCGGCAAACAACGGAGCGCTGGGCGACCTTTCCGCTCATACCATTGTCGAGGAAAACGGCACGCTGGCGTTCTCCGGCGGCGTCACGGTCGCTGAAAACGTGGAGGTCAACACTGGCACGACGCTAACCAACGATCACGTCGTCAATTTGGACGGAAGCAACACTCTGAACGGCACGCTCACGGTAAATCCGCCGACGATCACCGGTTCCACTTCGGTCGGCAACTTTACGGGCAGCGATCCCGGGGAAGGCTTGGATTTAAGCGGAACATTTAAATACGCGGTGCAGGTGGGACCGGACGCAGCGGCAGCGGGGATGATTGGCGACGCAAACTTCACTCGCGACAACATTGCCGATCCCACGCAAACCGGTTTTGCGGTTACTGCGGACAACCAGATCACAAATTGGAAGAATCCCGATTTTGACGGCGGAGATGGCGGCACGCGCGCCGGCGCTGAAGGTCCTCTCGAGCAAGTGATGAGTTCTATCCGCTGGAGTGGCGCGGGAGCCGGAACTGACGTGGGGGTGGCACTGAACGACCTCACGGTGGGCAATTCCTACACCCTCCAGCTCATGTTCATGGACAACGGAGGAGGAACGCGGCATTTCAACGTCTTGGTGGATGGAACGGAAATTGTTTCCGATTTGGACGTTCAAAACGGCTCCTTGACCACCGGCACAGTGGTCACCCATACCTTTACCGCCACGGCAGCCACGGTCAACGTTGCGCTGGATTCCGACGGGCTGGTTGGCGGCGACCGGAATCCAATTTTGAATGCCTTTACGCTAGAAGACTTGGGAACGCCCACTCAACCCAACCAGTTGGGCATCCGCAACGATAGCGGCAGCTTGAATCTTGCCGGCAACCTGACACTGGACGTCACCACTGCCGAATTTTCGACAGACGGGGGAAACATTCAGGTTAATGGCGTGATTGGAGAGGTAGGCCAATCGGGGATTGTGAAGAATGGGGCGGAAACGTTGACCCTTGCGAGGGCCAATACGATCAGTGGAGACAGCAGCGTCAATGTTGGGACGCTGATCGCCGACAACACGGCTGGTTCGGCTACGGGAACGGGCACTGTGAACCTGGCGGCGAACACGATTTTGGGCGGCACCGGTGCGGTGAGCGCGGTGACTTCCACCGGGGGTGAAATTTCGCCGGAATTAAGCTCGGTGGACGATTTGGGTACGGGAACGTTGACACTTGACGCCAACACCACCTATACCGTGCAACTCAATGGCGCGACTTCGCCGGCTGGTCACGACCAACTTGACGTGATGGGCACGGTGAACCCGGGGGGCGCCAGACTCGATCTGACCCTGGGTTACACGGCAGCGTCCGGTGATGTTTTGACCTTGATCGACAATGACGGCAGCGACTTCGCTACCGATCCCACCACCGGGTTGTTCAAGGACGCCGCGGGGAACGATTTGGCCCACGGCGCGGCCATCACCCTCAATGACGGCACGAGCGACCGCGTGTTTCAGCTTCTCTACAATGTGGAGGGCTCGGCGGTGAATGCGAACAATCCGGCGACGTTTGCCACAGGAACGGGCAATGATGTGGTGCTGCTCAGCTACGGCCTGCCGGAAACGAGCGTGGAACTGGTGAACGACGGTTCGGGTAACTTGGATCTCGTGGTCACGGACATTAACGTGGAAAGCGCCGACAAACTGGATATTTCGGTCCAAAACATCGGCGGTGACGACTACTACGTCATCAAGGACACCAATTCCGGTCCGTCGCTTCCGATGACAACTTCCATTGCCACGGCGAATCAGCCGCTGGTGAACGAAATCCACGTTTTGGTCAGCGATGTGACCGGCGGCTTGCAGGTGGTGACCGAAAACGTGGATGCGCCGACGGCGATCGACACGTTCACGGTTTCCAGCCCATTGACCTTCGCAGGCGATGTGACGATCAACGCGGAGACGATTAATTTGAACGCGGCCACGGTGAATACCGGGACGAGCGACCAAACCTACAACGGGGCGGTTGTTTTGGGTGCGGACGTGACCTTGTCAGCCAACGATGTGAGCTTCTCGAACACCGTGGATTCCGATGCGACGATGGCGAGAAATTTGGTGGTCAATACAGCTTCCGGCGGGGTAACCACGTTCAGCGATGATGTGGGATCAGGTGAGGAACTGGCATCGGTGACGACGAATACCGATGGCTCGGTCAGTCTCGGTGGAGATGTAGACACGACCGGAGATCAGACCTACAACGAAGCGGTTACGCTGACCACGGATGTAACCTTGAACGGGGCAAACATTACGCTGGTGGATACGGTTACCGGCGGGGACAACTGTTTCACCGTGAATGGCGATACGATTGATGTGCAGGGCGGAATCGCAACGACCGGTCCGGGCACGGTTAACTTGAACGGTTCCAGCGGCAGTGCGGGAACCCCCGGTGTATTGATTCAGGGAGATGTGACCACGGTGAATGGCATGATCAATATTACCGGCAGCGCTTCGGCGGATGCCGACGGTGTGGTGATTGATGGCGTAACGGTTGCCTCCAGCGGAATCGGTGAGGTGACCATCACCGGAACCGGGGGCGATGGAACCACCACCTTTGCCATTGCGGTGGCCGCGGGCTCAACCATTTCCACCGCGGATGAACGGATGTCGTTCTTGGCGACGGGAAGCATGAATCTCAGTGGAATCATCGACTCTGGAATTCATGTGCTAACGCTGGACGGTTCCGAAGACGTCAATTTGACGGGTGCGACCGTCACCGCCGGGGTCGCTGATTTTGATGCCGGTAGTAACGTAAACCTGGACGCTACCACCACGATTACGGTGGATGATTCGGGAGATGTGGTCCTGCTTTCAGAAAACTTTGAGAGCTTCGGTCAGGGGCCGAACAATCCGAGCCCGGGTGCCGTGATCGGACTGCCGGAAGGGTGGACCAATCTGGATGTGAGCGGAGAGACCTTGAACTTCTCCTCGGACCGGGGCGGTACGCCCAGTGGCGGGACCGGACCGGGAATCGACCACACCTTGGGTACCTCCTCGGGCTATTACCTCTACCTGGAATCATCAGGCTCGGTGGATCCCGGTGAATATGCCAATTTGTTGTCGCCAGTGCTGGATTTGACCAACGAAACCAACACCGCGGTGGATTTTTACTACCATATGCTGGGTGCTGGAATGGGCAGTATGATCGTACAAGGCAGCGCGGACGGTGGAACCACTTGGTCGGAACCTCTATTCGAGCAAGACGGGAATCAGGGTAATGACTGGCATAAGGTCCATCTTAATTTGTCGCAATTTGACGGGGAGGCACAGTTTCAGCTGAGAATTCAGGGCATTCGAGGAAACGACTTCAGTAGCGACCTTGCCTTGGACGACTTCCGTTTCTATGCGGACAGCGGCGATCTCCTCGTGGAGACTTTTGAGTCTTTCGGTCAGGGAGACACCGGCAACCCCAGGCCACAGCAAGTTCTGCCGCCGGCCTCCGGATGGGTTAACGAGGTGAGCCAAGTGCCCCCGGCAACCCAAGTTGACGACCGGGAGTGGGTTTCCGACCGGAACGGAACGCCAAGCGGCAATACGGGGCCGTCATCCGACCATACGCTTGGAACCACCAAGGGAACCTACCTCTACTTCGAGGGGTCGGCGCCAGTTGATGGGCACACGGCGGAGCTGCTATCGCCAACCATTGATTTGAGCCAACAGGGAACGGCCAGGGCCGAGTTTTACTACCATATGTATGCGAATGGAGGCACGATGGGCACTCTGGAGGTTCAAGTCACCACGGATGGAGGCCAGACGTATTCCGGTAATGTGCTTTCCGTGAGCGGAAACCAAGGCAACTCCTGGCATCAGGCGTCGATTGACTTGAGTGCGTATGTTGGGAACCCGAGCGTGAAGCTGAAACTCGTCGCCGCCGGCACGGCGGACTATCGCTCGGACATCGCGATCGACGATTTTCGCGTAATCGGAGACACCTCGCAGGTAACCGTTTCCGCGAGCACCGATGGTGACGGTGGAGCCATCACCATGGCCGATGGAGCCTCGATTGACGGTTCTTCCGGGAAGGTGGTCCTGGAAGCGGACGGTGACATTACTTTGGGCGAAGTAATCACTGCCACGATGGTGGACATTTACACCGGGAACGGAGCGGTTCTGGACGGCGGCGACGCCGGAACTGACGTCACCGCCGCGTCTCTCGCCATCCGGGCGGAAGGGGGCGCGGGAACGCTGGCCAATCCCCTGGACACCACGGTATCGAATCTGGGCGCCAACGGAGGGACTGGCGGCGTTTTTGTCGATAACTCCACGGACCTCACCATCGGCGGAGTTGATGGCATCACCGGGTTGCATACCAATAGCGCGGAAGTGGCCATCAATGTGAGTGGAAACGCGATCGTCGCGGAATCGGTCATCGCGGAAACCGCCAAAGTGACCATTCAGAGCAGCAACGACATCACCTTGGAGGTGGATCAACTGATCCGGGGCAATGAAGTGAATTTGACCGCGGACAACGATGTGGATCTGTTGGCTGGTTCGCTCATTGAAGGTCCGACGCAGGTGACGCTTCTGCAGGAAAACTTTGATTCGTTCGCGGAAGGCAGCGAGACGCCTGGAGCGACGAATATTCCCCTGGCAAACGGCTGGACCAACATTCAGGGCAGCGATGACATTGACTGGTCGCCGGACGCGGGCCAAACCCCTAGTGGCGGTACGGGGCCACTCGCGGACCATACAACGGGAGGCGCATCCGGTATTTTTCTCTACATCGAGACCTCAGACAACGTGCAAACGGGAGACACTGCTACCCTGCATTCGCCAACGCTGGACCTGAGCACAATGCAGACCGCCAGCCTGGAGTTTTTCTATCACATGTATGCTCAAATTGACAGGGGTGGTGGCACTACTGATATGGGCACACTAAAGGTTCACGGAAGTGATGACGGAGGGGCAACCTGGACGGAGGTGTTTTCCGAAACCGGGAATCAGGGAAATGCATGGCAACAGGCCACCGTGGATCTAACGCCTTTCGTGGGCAGTGCCAATGTTGTTCTGCGGGTGGATGGGATCGCTGGAGCGGTAACTCCCGCGGGAGCCGACGGCTATCAGAGCGATATGGCGATTGACGACTTCCTGGTCACCGGTGTTCCAATTGCCGGAACGGTGGATGTCACCGTGACCGCCGATGCGGACGGCGACGCCAACGGTTCGGGTGGAGCGGTTGATATGGCAGCCACCTCGGCAATTGTCGCCGGGGAGGGAACGGTTGACCTCATTGCCGACGGAAACGTTACCGTTTCCAGCGTAACCACCACTGGAGATGTTACCGTAACTTCCGCAAACGGCGAGATCCGAGACCGTGCGGAAGACCCCGAGATTACGGGAGGAACGGTCACCTTCAATGGAAATGTTGCCCCGGGAATTGGCGCGGTCGGCTCATTGGATCTCGAGGGCAATGTCGTGTTAGCCAGCGACGACACCTTGAGCGTGGTGTTAAACGGGACGACGCCCGGGACAACACACGACCAGGTAGCGGTAACCGGCATGGTTAGCCTTGGTGATGCGGTCATTGATTTGAGCCTCGGCTACGCGGCGGCCAGTGGAGATGTCTTCGTAATTGTCGATAACGATGACACTGACGCGGTGACAGGTCTATTCACTGATGCCGGAGGCAATCAACTTGCCCACGGCGCGGCCATCACCCTCAATGACGGCACGAGCGACCGCGTGTTTCAGCTTCTCTACAATGTGGAGGGCTCGGCGGTGAATGCGAACAATCCGGCGACGTTTGCCACAGGAACGGGCAACGATGTGGTGTTGCTCAGCTACGGTCTGCCGGAAACGAGCGTGGAATTGGTGGATGACGGCTCGGGCAACTTCGATCTCGTCGTCACCGATATTAACGTGGAAAGCGCCGACAAACTGGATATTTCGGTCCAAAACATCGACGGTGCCGACTACTACGTCATCAAGGACACCAATTCCGGTCCGTCGCTTCCGATGACGACTTCCATTGCCACGGCGAATCAGCCGTTGGTGAACGAAATCCACGTTTTGGTCAGCGATGTGACCGGTGGATTGCAGGTGGTGACGGAAAACGTCGACGCGCCGACGGCGATCGACACGTTCACGGTTTCCAGCCCATTGACCTTCGCCGGCGATGTGACGATCAACGCGGAGACAATCAATTTGAACGCGGCCACGGTGAATACCGGGACGAGCGACCAAACCTACAACGGGGCGGTTGTTTTGGGTGCGGGCGTGGCTTTGACCGGCGCGGATGTGACTTTTGCCAGCACGGTGGATTCCGACGCTACGGTGCGCAGCCTGACCACTAGCGTAAGCGGCACGCTGACCTTTAATGACAACGTGGGCGCGACCAAAGCGCTCAGCACGCTGGATACCGGCATGACGGGGACGACCAAGTTTGCGGGTCAAACATATCTGGATGCTTTGGCCCCGGGTGGCGGACTGCTTTTCAATTTTGACGCTTCTTTCGATCCGGATTCGGGCGACAATCTGCTGCCGGAATTGTCGGGCGCGGTCAGCGACGCGGGAGATCCGTTCTCCATGCTGATCGACACGGCAAACGTGACCTTCGACAACGCTCCGGTGACGGCTTTTGCGGGGATCACGGGCGCTTACACGTTGCCAGGAGCCGCGGCTGGAAACGGAAGCCGCGGCATTGCCGGGCTGGAGTTGCAACTCAATGGCGTGGATACAGCGCCAGGATTTAGCGCCGCCGATCCGGATCTGGACGACGCCACGCTCGAAGTTTGGATCAAACCTGCCGATCTCACCGGACAGCAAGTGATCTGGGAAACCGGTGGAGGACGCGGCACTGGTGTGGCTCTGGACGGCTCGGAACTGGTGTTCCGCGTCATTGGCGACGGCGCCGTGAACGAGGTGCGCTACGATTTGGCCACGGATGCGGCCAACGCCAATGCCCTGGGTGGAACGGCAGCTACGGCGGAGTTTTTCCAGGTGGTGGGGACGATTGACGTCGATGCTGCGAACGGGGCCCTCGAGTTATTCGTGAACGGCACCTCCGTGGGCACTAGCAACGTAGACGCAATCGGCGATTGGGACGGTGGCGACGCCTCCGGTCTCGGAACGGTGGGCGGTGGCAATATGGGTGGCTATGGCAACACCGCTGCGGGTACGGGCTACAATTTCGAGCCCTTTGCCGGCCAAATTGCGGCCTTCCGGGTTTATGACGGGATTTTGACGAGTGGCGCTGGTGGTGATATCGAGCAGAACTTCAACGCCGTGGTCAACGGTGGCCAAACCGTGGTGACGGTGAACACCACCGGCGATCAAACTTACGGAAACGCGGTGAAGCTGTGCCTGAACACGGAAATGAACGGAAATGACGTGACTTTCGACAGCACAGTGGACGCTGACGCGACTTCGCCGGTGATTGGCGGGTTGACGGTCAATTCTAACGGCGGTGGGGTGACGACGTTCAACGGGGACGTGGGCCAAACCGCCGCATTGGGGGGACTGACCACCAACGCGGATGGCACGGTGATCGTGGATGCGGGGAACGTGTCCGCGATTGGCGGAATCACGTTTAACGAAAACTTCACCGCGAACAATAACGTCAGCATTGACGGGGGGTCGGTGAACTTTGCCGGAACCAGCGATTTTCTGGGTAATGCCACGGTCAACGCGGGGAGCGATGCCACGTTTACCGGCGCGGCGGACTTTGCCGGCACGGCCGGCATTGACGCCGGTGATGACGTCCTTTTCTCCAGCACGGCCGATTTTGGCGGGGCTGCGACGGTCGATGCGAGTGACGACGCCACGTTCGTCGGCGCGGTAAATCTGGGCGGCACGACGACCGTAACGGCGCGAGACATCACCTTCAGCGACACGGTGGACGGCAACCACGATTTGACGCTGAACTCTACCGGCGTGACCACCATCGGCGGCAACATGGGCAGCACTACGGCATTGGCCTCGCTGACCACCGACCGCTTTGGCCGCACGGAACTGTGTGCGAATGTGACCGTGCAGGGCGCTGGCGGCGCGACCTTTGAGGACCGGGTGCTGCTCTGTGCCGACACGATCGTAACGTCCAGCGACGCCGGCGGCGACGTGACCTTCGGCCGTACGGTCGATAGTCAGTCAGGCAACGCGTTTAACCTGACGGTGAACACCACAGGTGGGGCAGACACCTTTTTCCTGGGTTCGGTGGGAACCGATGCGCTGGGTGGCAATTCCAACGACGCGGGGCTGGGGAATTTGACCACGGATGAACTGGGCAAGGTCCACTTTGGTCCGAACACCGTTCCGCCATTGTTTGGCGGCAACTTGCGAGTGGACTTCAACGCGGGCGCCGACACGAATGGCGCCGATTTTTGGGAGTCGACGACCAGCACGCAGACGCGCAACTGGGATTTGCCGGCCGGGGTAACGCTAGCCTCGAATATGCCTTCGTCGCAGCCGGGATTGAGCGGCGCTTACGAATTCAGCGGCACGCTCGCCACCTCGCTGAGCTACAACAGCTTCATCGCGACCGGCGACAACACGGTTGAACTTTGGATTCGTCCCAGTGATTTGACGGGCCAGGAAGTGTTGTTTGAGACCGGTGGATTGGGCGCGGGCTATTCCATCCAGTTGGATGACGCGGATGTGGTTTTCGCAGCTCAGGAAGCGGCGGCCGATGCACACTTTATTCGAGCCGCGGGCGCAATCACCTCCACCACGGAATTCACCCAAATTGTCGCGGTTTGGGATGATTTGGCGGATGCGGATCCGGTAACAGCGGGGAATCAGGCTGGTTCCTCGATGCGTCTCTACATCAACGGCGTGGAAATGGCGAACGAACTCAACATCGTTGGCTTCAATGGCACAGCCGGAGGCGACCCCGCCGGTTTGGGTGGTGTGAACAATGACCACGGCGGGGGCTCTGCCGTGCTGACCGACGTGGGGGGAATGCCAACGGTCGATGCCCACTTTAACAGCGGTTTCACCGGTGATATCGCGATGATGCGGGTTTACAGCCAGATTCTGAACGCCGGTCAGGTGGGGCAAAACTATGCCGCCGTGGTGGATACGGCGTTCACGGTTCGCACCGCGGGTGATCAGACCTTCAACGATGCGGCCTGCGTGGCGGCGGACACCGTTTTTGAAGGCGCTAACGTCACTTTCGCCAGCACGCTGGACGGCGAAACGGCCAACCAGCCCGACGTGACGGTCAACACCTCCAGAGGCGGCACCACGACCTTTGCCGGCGTGGTGGGAGGCAACGCGCCGGTCGGCGATCTCACCACCAACGGCGATGGCACGACCGTGGTACGTGCGAACATTACCGCGGACAGCGACAGCGCGATTCTGTTCCTGGACGCAGTAGTGATTGACGATGATTTGACCATTACGCAAAACGGCCCGGGCGCGGATGTCATCTTTGCCCACACGGTGGACAGCAACACCGGCGAGACCAACGATTTGACCATCACGACCGGTGGTGGCCAAGCCGTGTTCCTGGGTGACGTGGGCCAAACCGATGAGCTGAAAAACCTGACCACCGACGATGCCAAACTGGGCGGATTCACCCCGCTGATTGCCGGGGCGCAGTTGAACTACGATGCCAGCATCGACGACGGCGCCAACGCGATTTGGGAGAATACTTCGCTGACCGACCCGGACGTGGCGAATTTGACCCTGGACGCCGCGCTGTCCCACGGGGCGGTCGCAGTTACCGAAACCGCGATCACCCACTCCTACACCTTCCCCGGTGGAACAGCGGCGGACACCGACCTTCCGCTCGAGGGCAATGCCGGCTCGACCTTGCTCGGAGCCCAGTTCAACACGGGGTTGGGATCGACGCCGGACGGCAACGGCGGTCTCAACACGGACGCCAGTTTTGAACTCTGGTTCAAGCCCGCCAATCTCACCACCGCCAACCAGTTTCTCATGGAAACCGGTGGTGGCACGGGAATCGGGTTGTATTTGTCCGGCAGTACCTTGGAACTGCGGCGCGCCAGTGGAGGCACCAATGGCAATAGTTTGCGCACCTTCGACATCACTGGTTTGGAAGGGGATTTTATCCAAGCTGTGGCGGTGAACGAAGCGGGCGGCGACATGATTCTCTACGTCAACGGCCAGGAAGTCGCCCGCGGCGTGGGGGCTGGCGGGACGGACTGGGATGGTGGTGACGCAGGCGCGCTCGGCACCAAGGGCGGCCAAAACGCGGGCGGCATCGGGAGTGACAACCAAAATCGGATTCCTTTCGCCGGGGAAATGGCGATCTACCGCCAATACAACGGTCAAATCCTGGATTCCGCCTCGGTCGAGCACAATTACTTCGCGGTGCGAGGTGAGAAAGCGATCACCATCACCACAAGCGAGGATCAGACCTACACCGGTGCGGTGGATGCATGTGGAGACTCCACGCTGGAGGCTGAAGACGTGACCTTCCAGAGCACGGTGGACCTGAACGAATACGACCTCACCATCGACGTTACCGGAACAGCAGGTGAGGCCCAAGGCATCATCAGCGGCACTGGAACGCTGACCAAGGATGGTGACGGAACCTTTACCACCACGGCTGCTAACACCTACACTGGGACGACCAATGTAGACGGCGGAACTTTGTTGATCAACGGCGATAGTTCGGCAGCCAACGGCACGGTTACTGTTGGCGCGAATGCGATTTTGGGCGGCACGGGCATCACCGGCGGCTCGGTTTCCTTTGCGGCAAATTCCGAGGTCGATCCCGGCGTGACCACGGGCGATCTGGAGATCCGCGGAACAACGGTCACCTTTGACGACAATGCCACGTTTACGGTGGAGTTGGGCACAAATATGGCGGGCGACGCCACCGCGGCCGGCAACGACACCTACGACCAAATTGACATTGGCGCGGCGGTTACCGCGATCAACCTGGGCAACGCGAATCTGGATGTGAGCATCGTCCCTGCCACGCCAACCTTTGGCGTCGGCGATGTGTTTGAGATCATCAACAATACCTCTGGCAACAACGTCACCGGTACCTTCCAGGATGCCACCGGAACAACGAATTTGACCCACGGCGCGGTGTTTGAGGTGACCTCCGGAGACGGCAAACAGCACGTCTACAGCATCCTCTACAACGTCGATGCGACTAATGTGGTTCGGACGGACTCGACGACCTGGGATCCGGTCACCAATGACGGTGAGGATGTGGTGTTGCTCTACTTCGGGGAGGCGGAAACCAGCGTGGAAATCGTGGGCAACGACCTGGTAATCACCGACATCAACAATGATAGCGCGGATCAGTTGTCGATCACGGATACCGGCACGCACTACGAGATCAATGATCCCGGTTTGGCGCTGACCACCAGTATCCCGGGCGCGATCCGCGTCGATGGCAACACGATCCAGGTGCTGAAGACCGACGTTACCGGTGGTTTGCAGGTTCTGACCGCGAATGGGCCCGACACCGTTGGCGCCAACGATCAATTCACCGTGGATTCGAACCTGAGCTTTGCCGAGGACATCGAGATTAACGCGGAGACGATTACGCTGAACGGCAATTTAACCAGCGGCACGGGCGCGGCGACGGGTGCGGTGACCCTGAACGGAGACGTGACCCTGGGCACAGATGTGACGATTGATTCGTCCGCGGCGAACGGCGCCTTGAGCGTCACCGGCACGTTGACCGGCGCTACCAACGATTTGACGATCGACACCGGCTCTGGCGATGGGACGATTGCCGGTGCGGCGAGTGGAATCGGTCACTTGGCGTTGCCGGACACCGGGACCATCGACTTCCAGGCCGGCTTGGCAGCGGATACGGCAATTGTGGCCTGGAATGGCGGAAGCGCGAATCTAACCGTGAGCGGCGGCGCGGTGACGATCGGCGACGGCGATGGGATTTTCGATATCGGCCGTGGGAACACCTCCGGTTCGGCAACGACCGGGGTGGTGAACTTTTCCTTGGCGGATTCGGTAACGATCGACGTCGATGAAATCCGTCAGGGCACGCGCACAGTCAATGGAGGGGGCCGGCCGCATGGAGACATGTTCCTGTCTGTTCAGGGAACCAACACCGTCTGCGCGGAAACCATTACGCTGGGGGCCAGCACGCCTAACGGTTCCTCGAACAACGGAGTGGTGAACGAACTGGTGCTGGGCAACGGCACGAATGACTTCACCGTTGATACGTTCATCGTCGGTGGAATCAAGAGCCAGGGTGAGGTCCGGTTTGCGGGCCGGGCGACCATTGGCAACGTAGTGGCGCCGGGGTTCGACCAGTCACCGGATCCGGACACGCAGACGCTGGCCAGCATTACACGCAACGGCGTAACCTACACCAACATCGCCGGTGCTACCGGGGTGACCACAACCGCCACCAGCCGATTTGGCGCACAAAATGATGGGGTGCCGGCCGATGCCAATGCCGCCTTGACCGGGCTGACCATCAGCAGCGGCATCACCAATGTGGCGCAGGCGGATTTTACCCTTGCCACGACCGTGAACAACGGGGACAACAAGGGCTTTTTCCTGGGTGAAATCAGTGTTCCCGGTCAAGCCGGCGATGCGGTGACGGTCATCCCGCTTTCCGGTGGGGCGCCGATTGGCACGTGGAGTCTGACGCTTCGGTCCGGAGACTACGGGGCGCAGAGCGGGCAGATGGACGCTACCAACACGAATCTCCATTCCCGCCTCACGTCCTTCTTCCTCTCGGATTTTGCGGGAGGAGCCGGAGTGCTGACCGGGGTTGATGGGCTGCGTTTGGTGGACAACATCGGCGGCGTGGATTTCGATCCCAACGTGGTGGGTACCTTTGATTTGGGGGCGATGGCGCCTCCCGCCTCGGCGCCGGTTTTGAATTTGAGCGGCAAGACGGGGGCCGAGACCGATCTGTTCATCGGTGAAGACAACGTGGCCACCAACATTAATGCGGCTGGAAACATGGATTTGGGTGGCGGGACGTTCAACGGAACTTTGGATGAAGTCGTCTTGGGTCGGCACCAATCCCTGGGCGGCAGCGCGGATGGCACGTTGACGATGGATGCCGGCACGGTAACGGCAAACACCGTGGTTTTTGCCGCGGATACGGGTACAAACCCGCAGAATTCCAGCGGCACGTTGACCCAGCGCGGCGGCACATTCACCGTGGCCAACGGCGTGACGGATGCGGGCGCTGGAATCAGCACCATTAACATCCAGGGCGGTGATTTTGCGGTTACCAACGGCGGTGCGGTAGCCTTGGACAACCTACGTGTGGACGATGGGACCTTCACCGTGCAGGCTGGCGGGCTCACCGCAGACAACATGCGTGTGGGCTACAACGGCGGCTCCGCAACGGCAACCGTGAACGGTGGAACTGTGGCGGTTGGCAATGGCGATGGCAGCTTCGACATCGGCCGGCGGGTTTCCGGCAACGGATTTAGTGAGGGCACGGTGGACTTCGCCAACGCGGCTTCCGTGACCATTGACGTGGACAATCTGCGCCTCGGCACGGATACCACCGGAAACGGCGGCAGCGAGGGCGACCTCACCCTTTCCCAAGCCGGCGACAACGCGGTTACCGCCACATTGGTTCAACTCGGCCGCACGGATTCCGGCGACAACCAAACGGCGGCGAATAGCAGCGATTTACACCTGGGTGGCGCCGAAAACGACTTCAACGTCGCCACTCTCACCGTGGGTGACATCAAGAGCGTCGGCACCATGGACATCGCTGCCGGGGGAACCTTCACCCTACGCGGCGAAGCCGGCGGAACGAGCCGCGCGGACGTCAACATCGGCTTCAATACTTCGGGAACGGCTACCAAACCCGCTGAAAGTCTGCTCGATTTAACCGGATCCTCTGCAAACACGGATCTCCTGGTCGACCAACTAATCATCGGCCGGCACATTTCAACGTCAGGTTGGGGCCGAGGAAAATTGGTGTTCGACAACGGCGTGCTCGATGCCAACCAAATCGACTTGGCAATCGCAACCGGCTCGACCCCGGCGAACACCACCGGAAAAATCCAGCAAGACGGCGGGACGATCCGTTTTGGCGATCTGGACAACGGTGGCGGCGTTTCCACCTACAACTTCAACGCCGGAGTCATCCAGAATCAGCCCGGGGCCAACCTGACCAACCAGGATGTAGACATCATTCTCGGCGCAACCGGTCCGCAGACCATTACCATCGACAACGGCCAAACCGGAACCTTCCTGGCGCCTGCGCAAATCGTCGGTGGAGACGGGACAACCGGCGAATTGATCAAGAACGGCGGTGGAACGCTGAATTTGAACGGTGACAACACCTACACCAGCAAAACCAGCCTCAACGCGGGCACCATCGCGCTGGTGGGCACTGGCGCCATTGACGACACGGTGGAAATAGCCATCGCCGGGGGCGCAACGTTGGACGTCACTGGACGCACCGCCGCACCTGCGGGAAGCTACAGCTTTGACAATGAAGTTAACGGCACCGGTACGATTAAGGGCGCTTTCGAGTTTGCTGCCGGGGGCGCCTTGCAGCCGGGCGACACCAGCGGGAACGATATCGGCACGCTGACGGTGGAGGGCAATACCACGGTTGGTGGGGACTTTGACTTCCAGATCAACGGCGCCGCGGACACGGCGGATTTGCTGGATGTAACCGGCACAGTGACGATCTCTGGCACTTCGACCCTGAATTTGACCGAAACTTCCGGCACTGCGCCCGATGCCGGCGACCTAATCACATTAATCGAAAACGACACCACGGCGGATTTGGTGACCGGCACGTTTGGGACGGACACCGGAAGCGGATCGAGCCCGGTGAATGAGGGCGGCGTCGTCCAGGACGACCAAGGCAATGATTACGTCATCAGTTACTCGGGTGACGACGGCAACGACGTGGTTTTGTTCGCCGGCAAGGCCGAAACGCAGGTCGCGCTGGTGGGCAGCGAACTGAAGATCACCGACATCGGCACGGACTCCGAGGACACTTGGAGCATCACTTACGATGCGAATGCGAACACCTTCACCATCGAGGAAACGGTCAATCCGGCGCTGGTAATTAGCACGCTGGGGCTGACATCGGCACAAGTAACGCGGGAAACCGCAACAAAAGTGGTGGTGAAGGTGGATCAGATCGTTGCTGATGGCGGTTCGGTAACCGCGCTGACGGCGATCACCAACGGGCCGGACACCCCGGCGGACGTCGAAGATGATGACGACATTACCTTCGCGACCCAGAACGGCGCGCTGACGCTGGATGGAGACATCAGCCTCACTGCGGATGACGTCGTTTTCGCTGCCGGTGCGCAAATTTCCCAAGACGCTTTGGACGGCACGGTTACGGTCGATGCCGACCGCTCAATCGTGATGAACATTGGTTCGGGAATCACCACGGTGGACAGCAACATTACCCTGGACGCCGACGGAAACGGCGTCGCGGGCGATGATTTGGTGGGCGTAACCTTGAACAATGCGGATTTGGCCACGGAGGGCGGCGCAATTTCCGTGGAGGGCCAAGGCATCGAAAACAAGGGCATCCTGGTGGAAAACGGCTCGACGATATCGTCGACTGGCTCGGGAACGATTCAGTTGGACGGCACTGGTGGCGGCACGGCGGATGACGAGGGCGTGATGATCACCGGCACGGGAACCAGCGTGACTTCTGTGGACGGAAACATCAGGATTGACGGCGACAGCGGTTCGGACACATTGGGCCGCAAGGACGATGGCGTGCAAATCGACGATGGTGCGGTGGTGAGTTCGACCGGAACAACCAAGGCGGACGCGGCGACGATTACCATCACTGGGAACGGAGGCGATGGCCCGACCGACCGTGGTGTGGAAATCAGCGATGCCGGAACTGAGGTCAAATCAGAGGCGGGTAACATTTTGATTACCGGGACCAGCCCGGCGGGTGGCGGAGGCGGGATCGCGCTGATTGATGGCGCGGACGTGCTTTCGAGCGGAACCGGTGCGAATGCGGCTACCCTGACGCTAGATGGGACAGGTGGCGGTCACAATGATGCCCCCGGAGTGCTAATCTCCGGAACTGGTACGGGCGTGACCTCGAAAGATGGCAACGTGAGTATTACCGGTGACAGTGGCGGAGCGAACGATGGAGTGAAAATCGAGGATGGCGCGCAGGTTGCTTCGACGGGGCTAACAACGGATGCGGCGACGATCGCCATCGGCGGCACTGGAGGTTCCGGAAACACGGACCGCGGCGTGGAAATTTCCGATGCGGGAACTTTGGTGACCTCCGTGGCCGGTGCGATTCAGGTGGACGGGACCAGCCCTGACGGCGATGGCGTGCGCTTGGAAGACGGTGCGAAAATCAGCTCCACCGGATCGGGCGGCGCTCCTGCCGCAACCATCACGGTGAACGGCACGGGAGGCGACAGCGCTCTGGACAATGGCGTGGAAGTTAGCGGCGCGGGTTCGGAAATCAGCTCGGTGGAGGGCGACATCAGCATCGACGGTGACGCGAACGCGACGGGCGGTGACGGCGTTTCCATCGACGGCGGTGGCGTGATTTCTTCGACTGGAACTGGCGCTGGCGCGGCTAACATCGTTATCGACGGCCAGGACGGCACGGATGACGGTGTAATCATCACCGGAGCCGGTTCGGCGGTTTCCACCCGCGATGGCGACATTCAGATCAAGGGCAAGGGCTCGGATGGCGTGGAGTTGAGCGCCGGAGCTACGGTGACTTCCGCGGCCGGCGACGGGATTATCGACATTTGCGGCGAATCGACGGTGCAAAGTCTGGCTACGAATGAGGTTGGCGTGCAAATCGATGCGCCAATCGTCAGTGGAATCGGCAACGTGGACGTGAAGTCGGTCGATCACTTGACCTTCGGCGCTGCCGGCGACATTACCTCCGCCAGCGGCACGGTGACCGTTCAGGCCAACAAAACCTCCACGACACCTGGCGCCGAAGTTTTCATGGCCGACGGCGCGCTCATCGACGCGGGCAGTGGCCCGATCGACCTGGACGCCGATGGCAATGTGACGCTTGGCGGCTTGCAAACCACCGGCTTGGCGACCGTGGATTCGGCCAGCGGCGACATCGTGGACGGCGGCGATGCGCACAGGGACGTGATCGCCGGTTCCGCGATTCTCAACGCGGCAGGCAGCGTCGGAACCCCCGGAGCTTCTGGCAACCCGCTGGAGACGGACATCGATAACCTGGAAGGCACGGCGGGAACTGATTTCGCCATCGACAACATCGGGCCGTTGACGGTGGGGGGAATTGCTTCGGCGGGCGCAAACAACGGCATCACTGCCGGCCCTGGCGGCACGGTTCAGATCGACAACACTGGTGACCTGACGCTCGATGAAACGGTGACGGCTGGAACGCTGGCCGATCTCGAAACGACAGGCTCGATTTTGGACGATGGTGACCCGGATTTGGACGTCGATTCGCCAAACGCGCTGTTGCAAGCAGGCGGCAGCGTGGGGACTGCGGGCGATCCTCTGGAAACCCGAGTTTCCAACCTGGAAGGCTCTTCCGGCGGCGATTTCGCGATCGGCAACACCGGCGGCGATTTGAACATCGGCGGCGTGGACCCTGGAACCAACGGGTTAACCGTAGGCGGCGATCTCAACGTCACCAACAACGGAAACATCACCGACACGCCGGGCGAGTCCACCACGGTCGCCGGAACCACGAACTTGAACGCGGGCGGCAACGACGTGACGCTGGACACGGTCACCAACGATTTCGGCGGCACGGTCAACGTGACGAACGCGGACGACGTGACTCTGGACGACAGAAACGCGATCGAATTGGGCAACGTCGCGGCGGGAGGAAATCTGGACGTCGATACCGCGGGCAACGTGACCATCACTGGCACAGTGGATGTGAACGGGAACGCTGACATTGACACAAATGCCAACGGCGGTCCGGGCGGAAGTATTGTCGATACCGGTGCGGGTGTCGTGGACATTGAAGGCTCCACCACGCTCGACGCCAACGGCAACCCCATCACCCTGGACACCGCCACCAATGACTTCACCGGCCCGGTTTCCATCGTCAGCGGCGGCAACGTCACCTTGGTGGACCAAAACGCGATCGATTTGGGCGATTCCAACGTCAACGGCAATCTCAATGTCGACGCCACCCAAATCACCGACAGCGGAACGGTGGACGTGAACGGCTCCACGACGCTGGACGCAAATGGTGGCAACATCACCCTGGACACGCCCACCAACGATTTCACCGGCCCGGTCTCCATCGTCAGCGCCGGCAACGTGAATTTGGTCGACCAAAACGCGCTGAATTTGGGCGCCTCCAACATCGCCGGAAACCTGGACGTGCTCGCCGGCGGCAACGTGACCGACAGCGGAACCATCAGCGTGGGCGGCAACGCCTGCGTTGAAACCACCACCAACATTGTGCTGGATCAACTGGACGTGGCCGGATTCATCGGCCTGACCGCGGGCGGCAACGCCACCGCCGTCAACACCGGCACGGTTCGATTCAAGGACACGACCACCGGCGGCAACCTCAACGTGATCGCGACGACCGGCGACATCGTCATCGGCCCGGGCACGGACATCGACGCTGGCGGCGCCGTCAGCCTCACCGCGGAGGACGACTTTACCCTGGCCGCCGGCGGCAGCATCACCGCCGCCTCGGTCGATGTGCGCATCGATGCCGGCGATGTGGGTGAAGCGCCCGGAACCGGCGGAACGGCGAATGTGTTAGGGTCCATTTCCACCAGCACCACGCCGTTTGCGGCCACCGCTCCGTTGGGCCAGGCCGGCACGCGCATCACCGGCGGCGCGGAGGCCGACACCTTCAACATCACCCCTAGCAGAACCACCTCGTTCATGATCGCCGGCGCGGCGCCGACCACGCTGCCGGGTGACGTGCTCAACATCGTGGGTGCAAACGGGAACCTGAACCCGGCCGGCGTCCCGGGCAGCGGCGTGTGGGAATTCAACGCCTTTTCCGGGCTGCAAGGCGTGGCCTTCAGCAGCATCGAGGGCGACAACGTGCAGCCGGTTCTGACCGGCGGCGTCAGCACCGTGCATCCGGAAGGAGCGGGCCCGATCGCGATTTTCCCGAACCTCGTCATCGAGCAAGCCAACCTCATCACCGGTGCCATCATCCGCTTCACCGGCGGCTACGTGCCGAGCGAAGACCTCATCTACGCCACCGTGTTGCCCCAAGGCATCAGCGTGGAATGGGACCCGACCACCGGCTCGCTCATCTTCACCACCACCGATGGCGGGGTGACCGCCGCGGCCATGCAAGAAGCGCTGCGCAGCGTGGTTTACGACAACATCCGCCGGGTCGACCCCACGGCGGGCCCGCGCTCGTTCTTCGTCGTTGTGTTCGACGGCACCATCCGCAGCAACTTCATCTTCAGCACCATCGAGCAACAGCGCGATCTCGATCCCGGCGAAGCGCCGCCCAGCCGATTTGGCGAGGATGGCGTGTTAGGCGACGGATTTGGCTCGGACGGCTCCGAAAACGGCGGCGGAACTGAAGGCGAAGGTGACGGCGTGCTGGGCATCGACTCCCCGCGCCTGGCCGGCATCTTCAATGCCTTCCGCCACCTGGGCGCCTACAGCCCCTTTGGCGGCGGCTCGCAATTCTTCGGCGGCTTCCGAGTTGACCGGTTAGGGTTGGGCGAGCCTGGTTTGGGCTTCGACGACTTCGATCGCTATGATATTGGCGGCCTGCCGCTCAACAGCACATTGACCCCGTTTTTTGCCGGCACCGCGGACGCGTATTCGACGATCGTGGTGACCCTGCACGACGAGATCAGCGGATTCACGCGCACGGAGACGGTGATGGTGGATGGCTCCGGGCACTGGACCGCGGCGTTTGCCGGCGCGGAGTTGGAAAGCAACCGCAGTTACACGGTGACGATCCAGGAATACCCGGTGACGCATCAGTTTGAGGGAGCGGTGTTGCCGCCGGCGGCGGTGGGTTTCTTCAACGGCAGCGTGATCGCCGATGGGTTGACCGATAACGTGAATTTCGACGACGTTTTCGGTCAGATTATTGACACCAGCGATGTTGACGTGGCGCTGAAGAAGCTGGATGGCGGTGGGGAGTAACAAAACCAATTTACCTCCGCCTCGTGGGCGGTAGCGGCGATTTTTTGGCCGGTTTTCCATCGGGCCCAAACGCCGGTTTTGCCGCCCGAGCATCCAACCTTGACTTTCGGGGCACGGGACTGCTTTTTGCACCTATCACACGCCCATTACCATGGTAGACCCCCTACTTCAGGAACTTCAACGCGATAGCCGCGCCAGCGCCCGCGAACTGGCGGAATTGTTCAGCAAAGATGAGGCTAACGTGGAAGCTCAGATCACCGAATGGGAGAACGATGGCACGATTCTCGGTTACCAGGCCGTGGTCGATCCCGATCGCGCAGGCGCAACCCACGTCACCGCGTTGATCGAGGTGAAACTGACGCCAGAGCGCGATGGCGGTTTCGACCGGATCGCCCGGCGCATTGCCAAGTTCGAGCAAGTGATGAGTTGTTTTCTCATGAGCGGCGGTTATGACCTCGTGGTGGTGGTGGAAGCCGATACCTTGCGCGACGTGGCTCAGTTTGTGGCGGAAAAACTCAGCACCTTGGATGGTGTGCTTTCCACATCCACCCACTTTCAGCTCAAGGTCTACAAGCAGAGCGGATTTACGATCGACGGCGAGGATGAGAGCGAACGCTTGGCTGTTTCACCGTGAGTTCGGGCTTTCGATTGGGGTCATGCGGCTCCTTGAATTACCAAATCTAGCTTGCTCCCTTCTGTGCGTTGGCTAGGATCAGCCTCATGCGAATTCTCGTTACCGGCGGCGCCGGCTTTATAGGCTCCAACCTCATTCACTACCTGCTGGACTCCGCAGAAGCGGACCTGGGCGTCACCATCGCCAAGGTGGTGAATTTTGACAAGCTGACCTACGCGGGCAACCCCCAAAATCTGGCTCAAATCGACTCCGACCCGCGTTATGCGTTCGTTCGCGGCGATATTTGCGACCGAGAAGCTTTTGCGGCTGCCCTGCGCGAGCATGATATCGGCTGCGTCATGCATTTGGCGGCGGAATCGCACGTCGATCGCTCGATTGACGCGCCGGAGGAATTCATCATGACCAATTTTGTGGGAACCTTTCACTTGCTGCACGCCGCGCGCGAGTTTGCGGAAAACAAGCCGGATTTCCGCTTCCTCCATGTCTCTACCGACGAGGTTTACGGCTCGCTGGAGATGGATGATCCCGCGTTCGAGGAAACTACGCCCTATCAGCCCAACAGCCCCTATTCGGCCTCCAAGGCGGGTAGCGATCACCTGGCCCGGGCCTATTTCCACACCTTTGGATTTCCGGTGGTCACGACAAACTGCTCGAACAACTACGGACCCTATCAATTCCCGGAAAAACTCATCCCGTTGATGATCGGCAAGGTGCTGAAAGGCGAAAAATTGCCGGTTTACGGCGATGGCTCCAACGTGCGCGATTGGCTTTACGTGGAAGACCACGCGCGCGGGTTGGCTTTAGCACTTGTGAAGGGAAAATCAGGCGAGACCTACAATATTGGCGGGAAAAATGAGATGAAAAATATCGACGTCGTCCGCCAGTTGATCTCCATCGTTCACGAGTTGAAACCGGAGTTGAAAACTGAGTCTCCGGACGAGATGATTACATTTGTCAAAGACCGGCCGGGTCATGACAAGCGTTATGCCATTAACTGCACCAAAATTGAGGCAGAACTAGGTTGGGAACCGCGTGAAAGCTTTGAATCCGGAATGCACAAGACCGTCCAGTGGTATTTGGATAACGAAGCCTGGATTCAGGCGATTGAAAACGGAACCTATGCCGGCGAGCGGCTCGGTCAGGGTTAACAGGTGCATTGGCGACGCTGATGACGAAACAGCGCGATAGCCCCCTGCTATGCGTGGTGACGGGGATGGAGCATTCCGGCACCACGTTTTTGGCAAAACTGCTCACCGCTCATCCCCAGGTCAACGCCGCTTTTGAGTGCGGCATCCTGCTTGGTGATTCTCCTGCCGCGATTCCTTCGCTCCATCCGTGGAGCGAGTGGTTTACCGCGCCGATAGAAGAAGGGCACTGGGGATTGAGCGCACAACAACTCGACGATCTAGCCGCAGCACCGGACTGGGAGGACGTCTATGCGCGATTGATCCGGCATTGTCCCCTGTTTGGCGACCAGGAATGCCGCATTGTCGATAAATCGCCACGTTACCTCCAGGATTTGCCGGCTATTCTGAAAAAAAGCGCCCGGCGTCCCTTGCCTGGTGCTGGAAAAAGACGCGTTGTTGCTATATCACAGCTACAAACGGCGTGGATTCGCGCTTTCGCGGTTTATCGATTACTTCAACATCTGCCAGACCGCTTTGAACGAAGCAGAAGGCCGGTTTCCCATCCGGCGCGTTAGCCAGGAACACCTCTCAGGCCACCAAGGCGAGGTTTTTCGAGAACTATGCAACGAACTGGGGCTTGAATTCGACGAGAAATATATTTCCCGCCCCTGGTGCAAACGTAATATGTACGGCATCAACTTTATTTGGCTGTTTAAGAAGCCCTACGACTTCGCGCTGGCCCGAAACCGCGCTCTTGAGGAAGTGACGCAAGATGAAATGCGGATACTGCGCGATAAGTTGATCGGGATTGAAGACGACTCCATGCTCGACGAAATGTGAGCAGCGATTTTGGGCGCTAGCACAGTTACTGCGCCGTGCTCGGAACGCTCTGGGTACTCGGGGCGCTGGGGCCGGTTGACAGATTCAACTCAACGTCGTTGATGGAGTTATTGCCGGCCGAGCTGTTGTTGCTGGTAGCATTGTTGTTCCCGGTGGAATTCAGCGAACCGTTTCCGTTCGATTCCGATCTCCCGCTGTTGGATGCTTCCTGCAGCGCAATGGTTGACACCGCGGAATCAACTGCGGTGATGCCGTATTCGCCCAGCTTCTGCCATGGGGCGCGGGGCACCCAAATTACGTCGCCGGGTTGCAGGTGAAAATCAGCTATTTTGCCATGCAGGATCGCTTGGAGATCCACAGGCGCAACTTGGGGCGAAGTGGTCGTGGCGCCGCGAATCACCAGCAAGCCCTTGCGGAAGGTGCTCGGCGCCGGGCCGCCGGCATAGGCCAAAGCCCTGACAAACGTCAAATCGCTCGAAAACGGCACGGCTCGGCCGTTGCGAACGTTGCCCAAAACATAGACCTTTTCATTACCCTTGGTTGGCAGATATACGTAGTCGTCGGGGCGGAGATAGACGTTTTGGCTCATATCTCCGCTTTCGATCAGACGCTCGAAATCGACCGGAACAATCTTGCCGCTGCGGATGAGCACGCTACGGCGCAGATCGGCGAGGTTTTGCGTGCGATTGGCGACCTCTGAGCTGCGAATTCCGCCGGCTAGAGAGATAGAATCCAGCAGATTGGTGGGTTTGTCGATTTGGTACACGCCAGGTGTAATAACCTGACCCATGATGGTATAGCTCGAGCTACGAATGCGAACGGCGTTGATGTTCACGATTGGCATGGGGTATACATCTTGCAGCGCGTCCGAGAGGGTTTTCTCGAGTTGCGGGATGGTCTTACCAATAGCGGGAATTCCCGGCGCCACATCGTAGTAGAGTTTGCCGTCGGGCATGATCATCGTGGTCGTCTCCGTGTTGGGGACTTCAACAATTTCGATTTTCAGGATATCGCCGGCGCCAATCTTGTAGGAGCCGTCTCCCGGAACGAGATCGCTGCGCGAAATCCTGCGCCCGGAGCGGACTTTCATGAAGTTCAGCCTGATTTCTTCGGCCGTCCCTGTGTAACTGGTGCGCGGATCGAATCGGTTATTCGCCATTGGATGGGCGCAATTGGCCAGCAAGATGGCCGTGCAAAGAAGCGTCAGTACTGTTAGAGATTTCATGGTTGGTGAGAGATTCGGTGAAATGGATCGTGGCTGAGAGCTTTGTCGTTTAGTTGGCAGAGATCGCGATGTTCCCATCGTCCGCCAACCATCCGGCTATGGAGCCATCAATGTAGGCATGGATGGCAACGTCCACCAATTTGGCGGCATAGGCCCAGGGGCGATTGTGGATGTAGATAATATCCCCGGGCAGCAGTTCCATGTCTGTGCCGTTGCCATGGAGGATTTTGTTGAGAGGCATCACAAACGTCTCAGGAGCGTCCATCCGGCCGCGAATGACAAGAACGCGGTCCCGCCAGGCTTGGGGAGCAAAGCCTCCCGCAGAAGCAATTGCGCCAAGTGTGGTCATGCGGGAATCAATGGGTTTGACGCCGGGTGAAGCCACAGCGCCCAAGACGTAAACGTCGTTGCGCAACTTGGAGGCGATGTAGATATAGTCTCCGGGCTCAATTTGGAGGTTTTGCTGCATATCGCCGGCCAGGTAGAGGGACTCCATGTCTACGTTTAACCGGCTGCCGTGCCGGACGACAAATGAGCGCCGCAGATCGGCTAATTGAACCACGTCTTCGCCGCTTTTGCCCAAGTTGAATCCGCCAGCCTCAGCCAACGCGTGAATCAACGTCGTTGGGCGATCCAGCGAGTAGGTTCCGTTCTTTCTGACTTCGCCCAAAATGGTGTAGCGCTTACTGCCGAGTTTGGAGGGCGTTATGATAACACGCGCGTCCCGATGATAAGCGGTAAGTATCTGGTTCATCTCGCCGCGCAACTCGTCGATGGTTTTCCCGCGCACATCGATCTGTTTGGCCTGCAAAAAGCTGACCGTACCGTCCGGAGCCACGGCAACAGCCAGTTTTTTGAGCGTGGGCTTGCCGTGCAGGCCGAAATTCAACTCATCGCCAGGCCCCAGCTCATATCGGCTTCTCCACGACGAGCGCTCCGGCGCGACATAGACCTTGGGCGCCATTTCCGGTTCTTGGGCCGGTTCAGGCGCAACTGCATGGCGGATTTTTGGCTGCGGCTGTGGGGGCGCTGCGGCCAGCGTTGGAGCCGGTGGATCGGAAACCGGGACGACCTTCGCGGACTCAGAAACCATGGCCCGTTCCTTGGACTCATTGGTGCGGTTGAGCATCGGCAGCAGTCTCCGCTTTTGCCCGATCGCGTTAGTGACGCCCGGCGCGGGCAGGGTCTCTTTTTTGACCTTGGCAGCGTGTTTGGGGCCAAACGGAGACTTTTTGTGGTCCGCATGACATGGCGCCAAGGCGAAGCAGAAGGCCGAAAAGCAAACGATGAGTGATATGGGTGTTGAGGACATCGGAGGTTGAGTTGGAGTCAGTGAAATATAACGTTCGAAGATGCCAGAGGCAACGAGTTTTATGATAATTCGATAAAATATGGTTCTCATATTTGGGAATATCGTTCCTTCACCCCAAATCACCGTCGAATCCCGCCCTTGCCGCGCTTTGGCGGCAGTGCTAGGTTCGCCGCCCCGTTTACGGGCCAGAAAATGAGCGAAAAGCCAAAAAGTTACAAACCCACCCTCAACCTTCCCCAGACCGATTTCCCCATGCGCGGCGATTTGGTGAAACGCGAGCCGGAGCGGCTCAAAAAGTGGGAAAATGCGACGCTTTACGCGAAAATCGACGAAAAACGCAAAAACGAGGGCGCTCCCACCTACATTCTCCACGATGGGCCGCCGTTCGCGAATGGAGACGTCCACATGGGCACGGCGCTGAACAAGGTGCTGAAGGATCTGGTGGTCAAAAGCAAGACCATGGCCGGTTTTCGCGCGCCTTATGTCCCTGGCTGGGATTGCCACGGGTTGCCGATCGAGTTCAAGGTGGTGAAGGAGGCCAAGGGGCTGGAGCCGGCCGAAATCCGCACACGCGCGGAAGAATTCGCGCGGAAGTACATCGACGTCCAAAAAGCCAGTTTTCGCCGTTTGGGCGTGTTTGGCGACTGGGATCGGCCCTATCTCACGCTCACCCCGCAGTATGAGGCCGACATTATCCGCGTTTTCGCCAAATTGGTCGAAAAAGGCCTGGTTTATCAGTCGAAAAAGCCGGTTTCGTGGTCGTTCGGCGCGAAAACGGCTCTGGCCGAGGCGGAGGTGGAATACGAGGACGTCAAGGACACGGCGGTTTTTGTGAAATTTGAAATTGGAACCTCGAAATTTGCAGACGCGAGCCTGGTCATCTGGACGACGACGCCGTGGACGCTGCCGGCGAATTTGGGAATCGCGTTGCATCCGCGTTTCGACTACGTGGTGGGCGAATTTTCGCACGAAGACGGCAGGCGCGAGCGGTTGGTGCTCGCCAAGCCGCTTTTGGGTCAATTTGCCGAAAAAACCGGCTTTTCGCTCGACGATTCTACCCCGAACGAAGAGCGCAAGGGGGCCGATTTCGAGGGAATCGAGGCGCAACACCCCTTTCTCGACCGAACGTCCAAAGTCATCCTCGGCGACTTTGTGGAGGACTCCACCGGCACGGGCGCGGTTCACGTCGCCCCCGGTCATGGCGCGATCGACTACGTAGCCGGTCAGCAAGCCGGTTTGGGGCTGATTTCGCCCGTGGACGACGACGGCAAATTCACCGATGAAGTGGGGCTTTCCCAGCTCGTTGGGAAGCACGTGCTGAAGGCCAACGACGAAATTGTGGCTTTGTTAGACTCATCCGGCCACCTCCTCGGCCGTGAGCTTTACCAGCACAGCTACCCGCATTGTTGGCGCTCGAAAACGCCGATCATTTTCCGCAGCGTCGAGCAGTTTTTCATCAAAATCGACGACCTGCGCCAAGCCGCGCTGAAGGAGATCGACGAGGTCGAGTGGCTGCCGCATTGGGGCCGAAACCGGATTTACGGCACGGTCGAATCGCGCCCGGACTGGTGCATCAGCCGCCAACGAACCTGGGGCGTGCCGTTGCCGATTTTTCACACGAACGATGGAAAATCGCTCATCGACGCCGAAATCGCGCGAAAAGTCGCCGACGCCGTTGAAGAGGGCGGGACGAACCTGTGGTTTGAGTGGGACGACGCGCGATGGGCCGAAAAACTCGGCCTTCCCGCGGGCACGCGGCGTTGCACGGACACGCTGGACGTGTGGATCGATTCCGGCTCCAGCCACGTGGCGGTTTTGGACGCGCATCCGGAATTATCGGCCCCGGCAGACCTCTACCTGGAGGCCACCGACCAGCATCGCGGCTGGTTCCAAAGCTCGCTCTTGCTCGGCGTGGCTTACCGCGATTCGGCGCCGTATCGGACGGTGATGACGCACGGGTTTGTCGTCGATCAGGACAAAAAAAAGCTCTCCAAATCGCAGGCCGACAAGGCCGGCAAACCGGTCGACGCCAAGTATTTTTACGACAAGTACGGCGCGGACATTTTGCGGCTCTGGGTTTCCAGCGTCGATTGGCAAAATGAGGTCCCCTTCGGCGAAGACCTCTTCAAACAGACCACCGAGCCCTATCGCCGCATCCGCAACAGCATGCGGATTTTGCTGGCGAACCTCTACGACTTCGACCCCGCCAAAAACGCCGTTTCGGCCGAGGAAATGACGCTCGTGGACCGCTGGATTTTGCAGCGCCTCCACCAAGTCACGAAAACCTGCCGCGCGGCCTACGACGAGTTCGAATTCCGCCGCGTTTTCGGCGAATTGAACCAATTTTGCGCCGTCGACCTCAGCGCGCTCTACGTGGACATCACCAAGGACCGCATGTATTGCGACGCCGCCGATTCCCCGCGCCGCCGCGCCACGCAAACCGCCATGCACCAGGTTTTCGAGGCCCTCGCGAAGCTGGTCGCGCCGATTTTGGCCTACACCGCCGACGAAGCCTGGGAATTCGCCGGCCACGCGGAATCGATCCACCTCGAAGCGTTTCCAGAGCCGGATCCCGATTTCGCCGGAACCGACGCCATCGACACGATTTCGCAGCTTTTGCGCATTCGCGACGCCGCGCAAGCCCGCATCGACGAAGCGATCAAATCCGGCGCGTTCAAGAAACGCGAGCGCGCCGCGGTGGAGATCGGTTTGGCGGAAAAAGACGCGGCATTCGCGATTTTGGACGGCCAACGCGATGACGCGCTGGAGTTTCTGATGCTCTCGGACTACGCGCTGAAGGCGGCCAGCACAAGCGAGCCGGAAGTCGCCGTCGCGGAGACCGAACATCCGGAATGTCCGCGCTGCCGGCGGAGTTTGCCGCTGGAAGGCGAGTTGTGCGGGCGTTGCGCGGAGGTGGTGGCCGGTTTGGAACCCGGACTTGCCTAACCTGAGTGCGCCGACTACGTTGAAGCTATGAGTGTCGCCCAGCAAATTTCCCCTTCCAAAGCGCCTCGAGAAAAAGCTAAGGAGCAGGACACTTGGCCGATTTTCAATCCGATCCCGGGGCGCACGATCGATCATCTAATCACCGAATACGACGATCCCGTGGACAATCCGGAACAAGATAAGCAGTGTCGCCTGTGGGTGAATGTTCTCTATGCCTCACAAAGTTGGCTACCCGCTGGAGTCGAGAAACTTGCGGTTGGGGTGGATATTGGGATGTTTCCAGACTACGATTCACCGGGACGCGCCGCGGATCTGCTTGTTAGTTTGGGGGTAGAATTTGAGTATAAACCGGGCAAGAGCAAGGATACGCGCTCCTATTTTTTCTGGAAGTACGGCAAGCCGCCGGAGTTGGTTGCGGAGCTTGTTTCCAACATCAAGGGAGCGGAGTTGGCGTCCAAAATGACCGATTATGCGGCGATGAAAATTCCGTACTACGTCGTCTACGATCCGATGCGGTTCTACATCAATTTAAAGGACGAAAACGGCGAAATGGAGCCACCTGTGCGCGCTTATGAGTTGAACGAAAAAACGGGGCGATATCGGCAAATGGACGAGCTTTGGTTTCCGAAGCTGAATCTTGGGCTTCGTCTGTGGAACGGGGAATTTGAAGGGATGAAACGCGAGTGGTTGCGGTGGACGGATGCCGATCACCAACTGCTGCCGACGGGTGAAGAACTGGTGGAAAAGGAGGCCAAGCGCGCCGAAAAGGAAGCCAAACGCGCGGAGCAAGAATCCAAGCGCGCGGAGCAAGAATCCAAGCGCGCGGAGCAAGAATCCAAGCGCGCGGAGCAAGAATCCAAGCGTGCCGCGGAAGAATCCAAGCGTGCTGAAGAAGAAAAGAAACGCGCCGAAAAACTCGCCAAAAAGCTGCAAGATCTCGGTGTGGATCCCAACGATTTATAGCCGCGCGGGCCGTCAAACCAGGCTCAGCACCACCCGCACCGAATCCAGCCGCGGTTGCGAAACTTGCACGGCTTCCACAACTTGCCGGCCTTCGGCTTCGACCGCGCGCAGTTCGTCCTCGGTCACTAAAGGGTTGCGGGCGACGAGCTGGCGCAGGCGGCTGATTTCCGCGGTGTAAAGGCGCTGAACGCGCTGTAGCGCGGTTTCGATGAGCTTGGCGGCGTGCTGGCCGGCGAGTTCTCCGGCGGTTTGGAGCGATTCCGGAAGGCGGTCGGGAAGCTGCGGACGGCGTTTCTTCGGCCAAACGTCGCCGGCGAGCGTCTCGGTGGGGTATTCCTTGGTCTGGTCGAGGGCGTCGTCGCCGATGACGAGCCGGATTGGCGTCGGCGGGAGGAAGCGGTCGGCGTGGAGGGCGGGCGGCGCTTGGGGTTCGAGGACGTAGATGCACTCGATCACCCACTTCGTGCCGGTTTTCAGCGCTTTGGTGTTGCCGATGGCGATGGTGCCGCGTTCGCCGCGCACGATGTGCTCCATGGCCTCGCGAACCGCCGGGTGATCCCAGGTGACGAACTGCCAGTCCTCGCGTTCCAGGGCCCGGGAGCGGCGAAACGTGGCTGAGCTTCCTTCGAAGCTCAAACCCGGCAACGCCGCGGTTTCCTGGCCCTCGGGGTCGAACACGTAGGCGCCTTCTTCAATGCGCTCGACGTCCCAACCCAGCGCTTCGATCGTGTCGAGGAAGTATTCTTCCAGCCGGGGATCTTCGTCCACCTGGGTGATGCCCTCGCAGATGGATTTGGCGAATTTCGGCCGGCAGGAGGCCAGTTCCAGCAGGTAATCGCGGCCTTCGTCGAGCATTTGGTTCACCTCCTCGCAGTAAGCGCGGGTTTCGCCGATCAGCGCTCTTCACGTCCTTCTCCCACTTTTTCGGTTCGCCTGCGCCAACCTGCTTGCCGAGGTCGCGGACGCGGCTGGCGAATTTTTCGACGAACAGGTCGCCCCCCTCGCTCGGAGCCTCAAACGCGTCGATCCCCTCGTGCAGCCAGCGGAAGAGCACTTCCTGGCCGGTGCCGGAGCCGTAGGGCACGTGGATGTGCACGTCGCCACTTTGGCCGATGCGGTCGAGCCGGCCGATGCGTTGCTCCAAAACGGCGGGGTTGAGCGGTAAATCCCAGAGCGCCAGGTGCTGGGAAAACTGAAAATTTCGCCCTTCGCTGCCGATTTCCGAGCAAACCAGAATTTGGCAGCCGTTTGGCTCGGCAAACCGGGCCGCCTCGCGGTCGCGCTCGATCATTTCCAGACCTTCGTGGAAAATTCCCGCGTCGATCTCGTTGGTGGCCAGCGCTTCGACGATGGCCTCGGCCTTTTCCCGGCTGGAGCTGATGAGGAGCAGTTTTTGCCCCTCTAGCTCCGCCAGCAGGCTGATGAGCCAGCCGCCGCGCGGATCGTCCAGGAAATCGTAATCCGGCGCTTTGCCGAAGGCGGCGTCGGCCAAAAATTCGGCGTGCATGGTCTCGCGAACCTCGTCGTAGTAGATCTCCAACGGCGCGGGGACGAGAATTCGCGCCGGAAAGCTGCCTTCCAGCGCGGCGCGCACGTTGCGGAACATGACGCGGCCGATTCCGTGGCGGTCGATCAGTTCCTGGAGGAATTTGGACCGGTTTTTTTCGTCTTGCAGGTCCTTGGGATCCTTGCCGAAGCTTTTGCACTCTTTGGCGGTCAATTTCTCGCCGTTCGCGAGTTTCGACGCCGCAGCGGCGACTTCCGGCAAGTGGGTGTTTTCCTCCAAATGACGCTCAAAATCGTTGTGCCGGACGGGATCGAGCAGCCGCAAACGCGCAAAATGGCCCATTTCGCCGACTTGACGCGGAGTGGCGGTCAATAGGAGCAAACCGGGCGTTTTCCGGGCGATTTGCTCGATTGCGGCGTATTCCGGGCTGGGATTTTCCGGTTCCCAAGCCAAGTGATGGGCCTCATCGACCACCAGCACGTCCCAATTCGCCTCCACCGCCTGCGCCAGGCGATTTTCGGCGTTGGTGAGGAATTCGATGGTGGTGAGGACGAGTTGCACGCCGGTGAACGGGTTGCCCTCGACATCGTGGACCTCGACAGCCTCGCAGTAACCCTTGTCGACGAGCGTGAACGTCAAATTGAAGCGGCGGAGCAACTCCACGAACCACTGGTGGGCCAGAGATTCCGGCACCACGACGATGGTGCGCGCCGCCCGGCCGCTGAGCAACAGGCGGTGCAAAATCAGCCCCGCCTCGATGGTTTTCCCGAGCCCGGCCTCGTCCGCCAACAGCACCCGCGGCACACGGCGCGAGACCACCTCGTGGGCGATGAATTGCTGGTGGGGGATGAGTTCCACCCGGCCGCCGATCAAGCCGCGCACCGGCCATCTTCGGTATTCGGCACGCAATTTCAGGGTTTCATAGCGCAGGTCGAAATCCGCGGGATCGTCGAACATGATGGTCGAAAACAGCCGGCCGATGAGCCCGCCGGCGCTGGAACGCGCCGCAATTTCGCCTTCCGGCACGATTTCGCCGCCGGCGTGGTAGATCAGCAGCCCTCCCCTCTCCTCCACCTTGTCCACGGCAAATCGGCGCCCGTCCTCGGTCTCGATGTCCTCGCCCACCTGGAATTTGGCCCGTTGCAAAGGCGCGGAGGCGGCCACGTAGGTGCGGCGCTCCTCCACGGCCGGAAATTCCAGCGTGACGCGCCGGCCTTGCAGTTCCACGACCGTGCCCAGCCCCATTTCCGGCTCGGTTTGGCTCATCCAGCGTTGTCCCGGGAGGATTTTTTGCATGCTGCCAGGACGATTTCGCGAATCTGGCCGCGCCGCAATCTGTAATTTGTGTGAAAGGAAATTGGCACTCGTAGCGTCGTTAAGAATTGCAGCGGTCATTATTTGACTTGGCCGCCAACCCATATTAACGAATCCATCGATGAAAAAACTATTGGCAACCCTAGGATTGTTGGCTTTTGCCTTCGCCCCCGTGGCGATGGCGGAAGATACCACCTACATCGTCGGTATGACCGGCGTAACGTGAGCAGGCTGTAAAAAGTACGTCAGTTCGGCGTTCGGCAAGCTCGCAGGTTTTAAAACCATCCAAATTGAAAAAGGTGAAAAAGCCGGAACCCAAAAAGTGACCCTGGTCACCGACGGTTCCGAGGAAGTCACCAAAGAAAAAGCTATCGAGAGCCTCGGTGACAAGTCCACCCGATTTGTCGTCCAGACCTTAGCGAAGGAAGAGTCCGATAGCTAAACCTCCCATTATCTCTATCGTCTTTTTCCCAAAGCCTCGCTGCTCCAGAGCAGCGGGGCTTTTTTCTTGTTTCACGGGCGCTTGAGCCAAAAGTGAGGCATGAGCGACGCGATTTATCTCGATTCCAACGCGACCACGCAGGTGCATCCGGAGGTGGTGGAGGCGATGCTGCCGTTTTTCCGCGATTCCTGGCACAACCCGTCGGCGGGCTATCGCGCCGGCCGGGCCATGAAAGCCGCCATCGAGGCGGCTCGCGAGCAGGTTGCGGCGCTGTTGGGGGCCAAACCGGCGGAAATCGTTTTCACCGGTTGCGGCACGGAATCCAACAACATGGCGCTCAAGTCGCTGGCTCGCACGATTGGGCGCAAAAACTCGAAAATCGTCACCAGCGCCATCGAACACAGCGCCGTTTTGCGTCCCATCGAGGCCATGGAGGCCGTGGGCTACGAAACAGCCACCGTGGGCACGGACGAGGAGGGCCGGTTGCGCCTCGATGACTTCACCGCGGCCTTGGATGCCGGAAAACCCGGTTTTTGCTCGATCATGTGGGCCAACAACGAAACCGGCGTCATTCAACCCATCGCTGAGGCGGCGAAAATCGCCAAAAATGCGGGGTGGTTCGTCCACACCGACGCCATTCAGGCCGCGGGCAAGTCGCCGATCGACGTCAGCCGCGTTCCGGTCGATTTTCTCTCGATCAGCGGGCACAAATTTCACGCTCCCAAGGGCGTCGGCGCGCTGTACGTGCGCGAAGGGACGCCGTTTGAGCCGATGATTCGCGGTGGAGGCCAGGAAGCCGGCCGGCGCAGTGGAACTGAAAACGTGGCCTACATCGCCGGTTTGGGAAAAGCCGCGGAAATCATGCGCCAGGGGCTGGAAAAAGACGGCCATGCCGAAGTGGCGGCCCTGCGCGGCCGGCTGGAATCGGCATTGGCCGAGCGCCTAACCGGCGTGAGTCTGAACGGATCCCGCGAGCACCGGACCGGCAACGTGGCCCACGTCTCGTTTGAAGGTTGCACCGCGGCGGCGATGCTCCCGCTGCTGGACGAAGCCGGGGTGCAATGCTCCGCGGGCAGCGCCTGCATGACCGGAAAATCGCAACCCAGCCACGTTCAGAAAGCGATGGGATTTAGCGACGAACGCGCCTTCAGCAGCCTGCGGATTTCGCTCTCCATCTTCACCACGCGCGAGGAAATCGACGCCGCGGCGGACCGAATTTGCGACGTGGTTGCCAAGGTGCGTGGTTAGGGCTCAAACACCGGAAAATGTGCCCAAACCGCCGAAAAACTTCCGGCCGGAGCCGTTCGACTACCATCACGAGCTGGAATTGCGCGTCGAAACGCTGACGAATTTGGGCCAGGGCCTTGGCCGAATCGACGGCTGGGTGGTCATGGTTCCGTTTGCGCTGCCGGGCGAGCTCGTGCGCGTGCGAATCTACCGCAATCACAAAAATTACAGCGACGCCGACCTGCTGGAGGTGCTGGAGCCGTCTCCGGACCGCGTGGAGCCGAAATGCGCGTTGTTTGGGCGGTGCGGCGGCTGCCAGTACCAAAATTTGGCCTACCCGGCTCAATTGGCGTGGAAACGCGACCAGGTTCGGGAGTTGCTCCAGCATTTGGCCGGCCTGGATGATGTGAACGTGGAGCCGGTCATCGGTTCTCCCCGCCAATTTGGCTATCGCTCCAAAATCACGCCCCATTTCCAAAAACCGCGCGAGGGCAAAATCGGGCCGATCGGCTTCCTGCACGCGGCGAAACGCTTCGAAATCGTCGACGTCCCGGCTTGCCCGATCGCTTCGGAAGCGATCGGCGCGAAATTGGGCGAAATTCGCGAGAAAGTGCGCGCCAAGGCCGAATCGTTCCGAAAAGGCGCCACGCTTTTGCTTCGCGAAACCGCCGGCGGCGGCGTTTTGACCGATCCACACGAAATTTGCGAGGAAACGGTGGGTGAGCTGAAATTTCGCTTCCCGGCGGTTGATTTTTTCCAAAATAATCCATCGATTTTGCCGGCGTTCGTCGATTACGTGCGAAAATGCGCGGCAGCCAGCCAAACGCGCTTTTTGATCGACGCCTACTGCGGCAGCGGCTTGTTTGCCTTGAGCTGCGCCGCGGATTTTGAGGCGGTGACTGGTGTGGAAGTGAGCGAGGGCTCGATCGCGTGGGCGCGGGAAAACGCGCAGCTCAACGGCATCCAAAATGCCACGTTTCACCTGGGATCCGCCGAATCGATCTTCAAAACGGCAAACGGCGCTGTTCCGGCTCAAACCGTGGTCGTCATCGATCCGCCGCGCAAAGGATGCAGCGCCGAATTTTTGGACCAACTGTTCGCTTTTTCGCCAAAAGCGGTGGTTTACGTCTCGTGCAACCCCGCCACGCAGATGCGCGATTTGCGCCGCTTCACCACGGCGGGCTACGCCCTCAAATCCGTCCAACCGTTCGATCTTTTCCCCCAAACTCGCCATCTTGAGTGCGTCATGACGCTGGAAAGCACGGATTGATCCCCGCGAATCGCAGCTTGTCAGCCGCGCGGGCGGCGTCTACAGGCCAGGGTATGTTTCGTCCCCTGTTTTTGCTCGTTGCGCTGGCCGCCGTCGCGGAGGCGCGTCAGCCGAATATTCTGCTCATCGTCTCCGAAGATAACGGCCCGGAGCTGGGCTGCTACGGCGATCCCTACGCCCGGACGCCGAATCTCGACCGTCTGGCCCAAAACGGCGTGCGTTTCGAGCGCGCCTTCGTCCCGTTTTCAGTTTGCAGCCCTTCGCGGGCGGTTTTTCTGACCGGGCTCTATCCGCATCAAAACGGCCAGATCGGGTTGGCGACGCACAAATTCGCCCTCTACGATCCGGAGACGCCCAACGCCTTCACCTTGCTCGCGAAAGCCGGCTACCGCACGGGATTGATCGGCAAGCTTCACATCAATCCGGAAAGCGCGTTTCCCGTTGATTTCCGCAAGATCACCGGGGCGAATTTCGGCAAGCGCGACATGGCCAGCTACGCGCAGGCAGCCGGTGAGTTTTTCGAAGCCGGTGACGAGCCGTTTTTCCTCTCCATCAACTATCCGGACGCTCACCTACCCTTTCACCGCCAACAATTCGGCCGGCCGGCCAAGCCGCTGAGCGGAGAGGATGTCGAGCCGCTGCCCTGGGTTGGGGTGGATTCTCCGCGCCTGCGCCAGGTAACGGCCGATTACTACAACTGCATGGCCCGTCTCGACGAGGGAATCGGCTTGTTGCTCGACCGGCTGGACCAAGCCGGAAAAACGGAAAACACCCTCATCCTCTACATCGGCGATCACGGCGCGCAGTTCCCGCGCGGCAAGGTCTCCGTCTACGAAGCCGGCCTGCGCATCCCCTTCATCGTCAGTTGGCCGGGCCAGGCGGCTTCCGGGCTCGTCCGCCGCGATTTGGTGTCCACCGTGGACATTTTGCCGACGTTTCTCCACGCCGCCGGGGCCGAAATTCCGCCGAATTTGCCGGGATTGGCGTTGCAGGGCCTGTTTGCCGAAAAATCGGCGCCAGCACATTGGCGCGAGCACGTTTTCGGCTTCACCACCGGGTCCTACCCGCTTGCTTTTGGGTTGCGGTGGTCGATTCGCGGTGAGCGCTACAAGCTCATCCAAAATCTGCTGCCCGGGCAGGAAAATCTGGGATCCCACATGTACCTGAAGCCAACCGCGAAGATCACCGTGGTTTCGCGCGCCACGGCTGAAGAACAAGCCGGCGCACCAACTCACGTGGCTGAAGCCTTCCGGCGTTTTCGCCATCCTCCGGAGTTTGAGCTGTTCGATCTTCAAGCCGACCCCCATGAGTGGGTGAATTTGGCCGAAGAAGCGGATTTTGCCGAAATCAGGGAACAGCTGCGCGCGGCGCTGGACACCTTTCGGCGCGAAACGCGGGACCCGTTTCTGGATGCCGAAAACGTGGCAGCCTTCCGCGAGAGTCAATTTGCCGCTCACGACCTGGCCTACCGCAAGCAAGCTGATTTCGTGTGGCCTTACCTCGAAACGTTCGCCGATTGGCGCAAAAAACGCGACCGGCGCTAGTGGTTCGCCAAATTCAAAGCTTCGGATAATCAGCGAGGGATTTTGGAGGCTGCCAAGGCGCGAGGAAGGCGGCTATGGAGACATAACCAACTGATGAGCAACGATGGTAGCGTCCAAAAGCGCCGCTGAGTATCCGAAGACTTGGATTTGGTGGACCACTAGTGTTGCCGAAAATCAGCTCACTCCATCCCCTTCACGATGGCTTCGCTGTAGCGCAGCTCACCGGTTAGGCCGTCGAAAAACTGAAAAATCACCTGCGGGTGCGGATAGGCGACCCAACGCCGGCCGCCGAATTCCACGGGGTTGTTGAACACGTTGTTGACCTGCACCACGCAGTAGTGCGGATAAGTCCTGTGCGCGCGCGGAATATCGTTGAGCACGTAGCTGCTCCAACGGATGTCGCACTCCCGCGGGCCGTACTTGAACTTGCCGTTGGCCGGGCGGTCGCCTTCGTCGTCTTGCGGGGCGTGGTTGATGCTGTTGTGAGGGCCGCTGGCGAATTCCCAGACGTTGTCGGTGATTTTGATGGCGAAGCTGTTGTGCAGGTCCGCGGTGAGGACGAAGACCGGTTGCTCCAACTCGTCCCAAAACCGGATCAACTCCTCGCGCTCCTCCAAAAACACCGTCCAGGCGTCGTCCTTTTTGATCGTGGCCTGCTTGTCCGCTCCACCGCCGCTTCCCACGTGAGGGACCATGAAGTTGACGCTGGAGATGACAAAAATGAAATCAGACTTGCTGGCGGAAATTCCGTCCTTCAGCCACTTTAGTTGCTGCTTGCCCAGCATCGAAGCGCCCGGTTTTTCAGGATTATCGACATCGTGCAAATCGCGGTGGCTGCGGGTGTCCACGAAGAAGAAATCGCAGTTGCCGTAGGTCCATTTTCCGTAGCAGCGGCGTCCGATCGAGTAGCTGGACGTGGTGTCCGCAACCGCCGGCGGGTGAATGCGAAGGCGCTTGGGGCCCAGCACTTCCTCGATGCGGTAGACCTTGGCGTTGGGATCGCCGGGTTGCGCGTCCAGAGCGGCGTCCGGCACCCCGGCCGTCGGCGTTCCCCAGTGGACGTGGAGATTGGCGTGATCGGCCAAGTTCAGCTTCGTGAAATCCGCCGCCTCATCGGTCAAAACATCGCTCCCAGCCTGAAATTTGGTCTTGCCGTAGTGCACGGGCGCCTCGTGGGCCTGCGGGTTGGACCAAGCTAGGTAGTCGTACCAGGCCTCCACGCCAATATCGCGAAAAACCGCCCGCCGGTTCACGTAACCGGTCTCCGCGGTGCCGTAGATGTCGTTGATGGTCTCGTGGTCGTCGTAGGTGTAAAAGCTAGGCACGTTGCGGTGCCATTCGCTCAAATTTCGCCCCCGGCTGAGGTAGGTTTTGTAATTCTCCCACACACCGACGATTGTCGGCATCACCTCCACCACGCGCGGGGTTTGTTGCGGTGTCAGGCCCACGCTGTGCAGCCAACTTTGCGGCGGATGATCGCGTTGCACCTCGTAGAGCCAGTCGCCGTTCAAAATCGCGAAATCGAGCGAATCGCGCACCTTGGCGTTGAGCGTGTCGTAGGTGGGGATGGTCGGCCCGACGCTGTTTCCGCCCGCGCTTTGGTTGTTGCCGCAGGCGAACTCAAATCGCAGGTTGAACAGGCCGCCCGGGTTGTGCTCGGCGTTTTGGAAATCCTGCGCCCGTTTCAGCGTCCGAAACGATCCGGCCTCCTGGTGATCGTCCACCCGGTAAAAATAGCGCGTGTCAGGTTGCAGGCCGGTTAGGGTGATGACGCCGGTGTTGTCGTCTTCCACCCGCGTGGTTGCCGGATGGCTGGCTCGATCCAGATTTTCGGCGTCCGTGCCGTAAAAAACGCGGAGTTGGCCGGGTTTTTGCGTTCGCAGCCACAGGCTCATGGAATCCGCCGACGGGCGCCCCAAAATGGGTCCGTGAGTGAGGCGGACGTCGCTGGGATTTTCGTCCTGAGCGGCGAGAAATCCCGCGCTGAGCGCAAATACTGCAATCGTAGCAAACTTGGCCGGAAAAATCTTCATGGCCGCCAACAGACCGTGCGGAAAATCGAAAGTCCACCGCAAAATCGGGGCGAAAACCCACCCTTGACGCGCCGGGCGATTTTGTCAGACTGTTCGACAAGCCACATGTCCATCCGCCCCATCAAAATCACCGACCAGATCGCCGACGTCATTCGCCAGCGCGTCCTGACCTGCGATCTGCAACCGGGCGAACGGCTCGTCGAAAAAACCATCTGCGAGGATCTCAGCGTCTCGCGTGCCAGCCTGCGCGAAGCCCTAACCCGCCTGGCGCACGAACACATCCTCATCCAGGTGCCCAACAAGGGCTACCGCGTCCCGGAACTAACCTTGGACCGCTTCAAAATCGTTTGCGAGGCCCGTCGCCTCGTCGAAGGCCAGGTTGCCGGTTTGGCCGCCCAACGCGCAACCCCGGAGATCGTCGAAAATCTGCGCCAGGCCGCCCCATTCGTCCCCAAGGGCGACAACTCGGACGAAGACGCGCAAGAGTGCATCCGCGCGAATCGCGATTTTCACCATCAAGTGGCCCGCGCGGCCGGGAACGAGATTTTGGAAAAAATCGTCGTCACCACGCTGGATCAGGACAACCAGCCCTATTTCTACGGCATCGACCTGCACTCCTGCACCAACCCCGAAGAAATCAGCCGCGAGCACCTCGAAATCGTCGATGCCATCGCCGCCGGCGACCCGGATTTGGCGCAAAAAAGGATGTGCGATCACATTTTGGTGAAGGAAGAGCGGATCATCCACGCCTGGGATTTGTGAGGCTGAGATCGGGGTTGAAAGAACGTGAAAACCGGCAAGGCGGGAAATTATACGCTGAATTTTGCAGAATGTAAGCGCATATCGAAGTCATTGAGGACTATAAGCTGAATTTTGTCAAATTTGAGCTCATAACTGAAATACTGTTGATTATCCGCTGAATGTCCGTACATTTTCAGCGCAAAATGCCCTTCAAAGGCCGTCCAGAAGAACTTCGTCGCCTCCGCCACAAAAACTGGCGGGAAAAGGCCCCTTTGGTCGTGGTTCACGGGCGTCGGCGGGTCGGCAAAACCGCCCTCATCGAACACGCCTACATCAACGACACCCTCTGGAAACTGGACGGAATCGAAAACGCGGACACCAGGTCCCAAGTCGGCCTTTTCTTCGGCCAACTGGCCCGCTACGTCGATCTCTCGGGCGAAACCAAACCAAAAGACTGGCCAAGCTGTTTCGAACTCCTGGACCGCCAAATCAAAACCTGGAAAACCAAACATCCCGACCAGCGGCTCGTCATCTTTTTCGACGAATTCCAGTGGATGTGCGGCATGCGCACCAAGCTCGTCTCCATTTTCAAGCACTACTGGGACAACGCTTTCTCCAAGCACCAAAACTGCATTTTCGTCCTCTGCGGCTCGGTTTCCTCCTTCATTGTCAAAAAGGTCGTCCAATCCAACGCGCTCTACGGTCGCGTCAGCCTGGAAATCCCGCTCAAACCGCTTTCTCTCGCCGAATGCCGCCTCTTGCTGCCGGAAAACCGCACCAACCTGGAATGCCTAGAGACTTACATGACCTTCGGCGGCGTTCCGCAATACTGGGTGGAACTGGACCCGAAACTCAGCCTCCAGCAAAATCTGAACGAAGAGGCCTTCAAAGGCAGCGGCTTTTTTTTCCGCGAATTCGACCGGCTCTTCATCAGCCACTTCGCCTCCAATTCGATCTACCAAACCATTCTCCGCGCCCTCGCCAAAGGCCCGAAAACGATGGACGAACTCTCCAAGGCTACCCAAAAAGCAAAAGGCGGCACCCTCAGCGGCTTCATCCAGGAGCTGGAAATGGCGGGCTTCATCGAACGCTACCGCCCGCTCGGCGCTTCCACGAAAACTCGGCTCATCCGCTTCCGGCTGCGCGACGAATACCTCCATTTCTACTTCCAGCTCATCGAGCCCCACGGCCCGGAAATCGTCTCCGGCCGCGTTTCCATGCGCGAGGTCGAGATCGCCCGCCAGTTTCCACAGTGGCAGGGCTATGCCTTTGAGCGCATGTGCCGCAGCCACGCCCGGCAAATCGCCGATCACCTGCGTTTTTCCGGGATCAGCTACGAAGCCGGGTCCTGGTTCCAACGCGGCTCGGTCGCCGAAAAAGGCGCCCAGGTGGACTTGGCTTTCAAGCGCGCGGACAAGATCCTAACGTTGTGCGAATTCAAATTCGTGGACCAACTCGGCGTCGCCCGAATTCGGCGCGATTTGGAATCCAAAGTCTCCGCGATGAAGGCTGCGTTTCCAGGTTTTGGCGTGGAAACCGTCCTAATCCTGGGAAAACCCGTTCCCAACCTGGACGAGGTCCGCCTCGTGTTTGATCACACGTTTCTGGCGGAGGAGGTGTTTCTTGCACAAGACTGATCCGCGATAAATCCTCGGTTTTGATCGCAAACCGCCCTTGCAGCACGGCACTCTCAAAATGGATTTTCCGACCAAACAAAAGGCAGTTGTCGACTTTTCGAAGTCCGCGTTGTATCTACGGGCCGAGTGAGATTCCCGCCAAAATTCCTCCTCTTCCTGGGTTTCGCCATGTTCGCCAGGGCCGAGGTCGTCCACCACTGGGACTTCGCCAGTTCGCGCTGGGATGGCGTGGCAATCAGGGATCGCGTCTCCGGAATCGTCGGCAAAACGTTTTGTGGACGTGTCAGGGATCCTGCCGGAGCAGTTGCCCGCGGATTCGCTTTGCGTCGAGGCCCGAGTTTCGATCGCGAAAGGCCAGCGCTGGGGGAACATCATCGGCTTCATGCAGGACAACGGCTCCTACGAACGCGGCTGGTCGCTCGGCTACAACGAATCCTCGTTCGTTTTCTGGATTTCGACCGGCGGGCCGATGATCTCGGTGGTGGCGGACCGCGAGTTTGAGCCAGGCAAATGGACGAACGTAGCCGGGGTCTTCGATGGCGGCGAAATCCGCCTTTTCGTGAATGGCGAGCTGGCGGGAACAGCGGCCGCGCCGGGAAAAATCGCTTACCCCAAGGCGGCGAAATACACCATCGGAGCCTATCGGGACGACAACGAGTTTTACCCCATGCACGGCAAAATCTCCTCCGCGCGACTCCACGATCGCGCCCTAACCGAACGACAAATCCGTCACGCCGCGGGATTGCCGGAGCGGCTGCAATTCACGGTTCGCCCCGCGGTGCGCTTCGTTTCGCCCACGCGCGCGGAGGTGTCCTGGCTGGCCGATGGCGCTGGCGCAGGTGCGGTCGAAATCGGGAAAACGGAGGAACTTGGTTCGAAAATCGCGGCGAAACGGACGAATCGTAGCCTAACCGCGGAACTCGCCGATTTGGAGCACCAAACCGTCTATTTCTACCAAATCGCCCACGGCGACCGAAAAAGCCCCGTCTACCAGTTGAACACCGCGCTGAACTTCAGCCAGCCGAGGTTCGATTCGAATCCTGCCACGCATCCGGCGTTGAAATCGTCGGGAATTCGCAAGGGATTTCTGGTTTTGTTAGGCGCGGATGCGGATCTCGCCGCCGACTTGGCGGCACAGAGCGAAATGACCGTGACTGCGTTCGATTCGGACCAAAACGCCGTAAACCAGGCGAGACGGAAGCTCTACCAGCAGGGGATCTACGGCTCCCGGACAACCGTGACGCACGTGGATTCAGATCGGCTCCCGCTAACCAGTGGGATGGCGGATTTGGTGGTTTGTCAGGATTGGCGCGATGCATTCGACGCTGCGGAAATTGCCAGGATTCTCGCTCCGGGACGCGGAACCGCTTGGCTGAAAAACGCGCCATCCCGGGAATTGCGGGACACCGGCCTGGAAACCTCCCGCGATGGCGACTGGACCCTGGCAAAGCGCCCAAAATCTCCAGAAACCGGCGCATGGACCCACCAGTACGGCGATGCCGGAAACACGGCAACGAGCGGCGAATCCCTGGGCGGCGCGAAGTCGACGCAGGATCTGGCGGTGCGGTGGTTTGGCCGTCCCGGCGCGGATTTTGGCCTCGACCGCCAATCGCGCATGCCCGCTCCCCTGGCTGCGAACGGCCGCCTTTTTCACCAGGGCATGAATCGGCTCATCGCGTTGAACGCGCACAATGGCTCGGTTCTCTGGAGCCTGGAAATGCCCGAATTTCAGCGGCTGAACATGCCGCGCGATGCCTCGAACTGGTGCCTTGACGATCGCCGCCTCTACGTTGCCGTCCAAGAGCGCGCCTGGATTCTGGACGCGGAAACCGGCGATTTGGAAGCAACGCTGCCGCCTGTTTTTGAAGGCGGAGACCGCGACTGGGGCTACATTGGCCGGGCCGGCGACTTCCTCGTCGGCAGCGCGACAAAGCCGAAATCCGCCTACACCGGCTATTGGTCCAATCGCATGTGGTTTGACGGAAAAGGCGGCTCCTACGGCACGGCTCAGGTTTGCAGCGACTCGATTTTTGCTTACCACGTTGGGAAGCCGAATTTAGCCTGGCATTACCAAAACGGCGTCATCCTGAATCCCACCATCGCGTTGCAAAAGGATCGCGTGATCTTCGTCGAATCCCGGAATTCGCAGGTCAAATCCAACCGCACAAGCCAAATTTCCGCGCCGGAGCTTTGGCGGGATCAGTTCCTCGTCGCGCTGGATCTGGAATCCGGCGAAGTGCTCTGGGAACGGCAAATCGACACCGAAGACGGCACGGTCACCTTCTACCTGCAAGCCACCCCTAACACCATTCTCATCACCGCCTCAAACACCGCCTACCACCTCTACGCCTTCGATCTGAAAGCCGGCCAACCGCGCTGGAATCGCAGCAATCCCTGGCCCAACGACCATCACAGCGGCCACATTCAGCACCCCGTGATTTTGGACGAAACGATCTATCTCCAACCGAACGGCTACGACCTGCGCAGCGGCGAAATTCGCACCACCAACGTCGGTTCGCGCTCCGGCTGCCACACCTACGTCGGCGCCAAAAACGCGCTCATTTACCGCGGCGCCGGCCGGCAGGTGGCGATGTGGGACCGGCAGGCGGAAACGGTCTCCGCCTGGAACCGGCTGCGTCCAAGCTGCTGGCTGAGCTTCGTCCCGGCGAATGGGATGTTGTTAGTGCCGGAAGGCGGCGGAGGGTGCTCCTGCGGCGGCTGGATGGAGACTTCGATCGGCTTTGGGCCGAAAGGAAATGCGAACGGCGAAATTCAAACCCCGCCCTAACATGTGTCTGCCCAAATTTTGCTCTCAGCTGCTCCTCTTCCTCGCCATCCCCGCCTTCGCCGAGGACTGGCCAACCTACGGCCACGACAACCGGCGAAGCCACGTGACCGCGGAAAAACTACCGCAAAACCTAAGCCAAACCTGGGTTTATCGCTCTCCCGTTCCACCGGAAACCGCTTGGACCGGCCCCGCCAAATGGGACGCTTACGCTGCGAACGAAGGCCTGCAGTCCATGCGGAATTTTGATCCCGCATTCTTCGTCACCGCCGTTGGCGACCGAGTGTTCTTCGGTTCGTCCGTCGATCACGCCGCGCATTGTTTGAATGTTAGGACCGGCGAGGAGGAATGGGTCGCCTTCACGGACGGCGCGGTGCGATTGCCGCCCACCTGGTCCAACGGCCGCGTCTACTTCGCCTCGGACGACGGATTCGCCTACTGCGTGGATGGCGGCTCCGGCGAGGAAATCTGGAAATTCCGGCCCACGGAGGAAACGCGGATGATTCCCAGCAACGGCAAGCTCATGTCCGCGCATCCGATTCGCACCGGCGTTTGCATCGACGGCGGCACGGCCTATTTCGCGGCATCCCTGTTCCCATGGGAGCCGTCCTACCTTTGCGCCGCCGATGCCGCGACGGGGAAGATTCGATTCGTCCAAAAACAAACCGGAGTCACCTTTCAAGGCGCGCTGCTTGCATCCACGCAACGGCTCTACGCCCCGCAAGGCCGCAGCGTCCCGCTGGTTTTCGCGAAACTCACCGGCAGCCGGGTGGGCGAGGTTCCTGGCACGGGAGGCGTTTTTTGCATCCTGACCGAACAAGAACAATTCGTCGCCATGCCCCACAACCAGAGGTTCGCTTCCCATCGATCACCGGATCGGCCGCGTTGAGCCCTGACACATCCTCCAAACGCCAACTCTCTTCGCCGGAGGCCGAGTCGAAGCCGATCAGAGCTTGATGGGTATGGAGCAGATGGGTCATGCCGGGCGCGTCGAACGGAATCGGCGTGGCATAACCAGCAACCTTTGCATTCGATAGCCAGATCGTCTTCCCCGTTTCTCGAGCGAGCGCCAAACCACCGCCTCCCGCGTTGAGCAGAATGCGATCTCCGTCGATGAACGGCGAGCAGGCAAAGTTCCATTCCGGAAGTTCGAGCCCGTGATCAGCCAGCAAATCTCGTGACCAAACGATCTCGCCACTTTCCAGATCGAAACGAAAGGCGTGTCCGCGTTTGCTAAGCGTGTAAACCGAGCCTTCGTGAATCGTCGGTGTGCCGCCGGGACCGCCTTCGTAGTATTTGGGATGAAGCGCGCACTCGTAAGAATGGTTCCAGAGCACCTCGCCGGATTGGGCGTCGAAACACCAGACCGTATCCTTCTCGTCGGCGTGCCCCATGGTCAGGACGCGGTCGCCAACCGCGGAGAAGGAGGAGAATCCGATTCCGATTTCCGCAGTCCAGAGCGCAGGAAATTCGTCGGGCAACGCATCCGGCAACGCTTCGATCGTGATGCCGTCGTAATTCGGCCCGCGCCAATGCGCCCAGTCTTCGGCGTGAAGTGGCGCCGCGATTGAAGCGAGGAAAAAGAGAACAATGAAGAAACGTCCGGGCATGAAAGAGAACACGAAACGCAATCGGCCGCGCCGCGCAAAGGCTTACTCACTCGCGCGGAACTGGCTTGCTCGTTCGTGGCACGCCCAGACAAATCCGAAACCCGTCCCGCGAATCCGAATAGGAAACGCTGCTGATTCCCAGCCTGACGGCGCAACGCGCGTTTCCGGGGACATCGAAAAAATTGCCGCCACGGCAAACGGGACGCGAAACCGTCAGCTGCGTTTTGTCTTCGTAGAACACTTCTTCATGACCACCCTCGGGATCGAAATGATCAAGGACTAACTCCCACACGCCGCCGCACATATCAGCTAAGCCAAATCCGTTCCGACCCTTCTCGCCGTAATGATCGACTGGCGACAGAAACGCAAAACCATCGCTCCAAGGCGCATTCGCCATTGGCCAGATCGTGTCGCGGCCGGGCAAGAAATCGACCGCCGAAATATTGAGCCGGCCCTTGCCTTCCATCAGATCGTTTCCCCACCAGAAGTAGTGACTTTCCTGACTCCCGCCGCGACAGGCGTAGGCCCACTCAGCTTCAGTCGGCAGGCGAATTTCCAATTCCTCGGTTAGGCGGCCAGCAGCGCGTTCCCGCTCCGTTAGCCAACGGCAGAACGCTTTCATGTCCTGATAGCTGACGCAGACAACCGGAAAATCGTCCTGCATCGGGATCCCGAAATTTGGATCGCGCCAACTCTTGTCGGCCATCGGTTTCCACGGATTCACGACCTCGTCTTTGTGGTAATAGCGATCCCAATCGAGATCGAGACACTGCGTCACCCCGCCCGGTTTTTCCGCATCGGTGACATAACCGGAATCCTCGACGAAACGCCGGAACTGCCCGAAGCTGACCTCGGTCCGTCCCATCCAAAAACCCTCACGGACCCACATTTTCCGCGGCTCGCCTTCGTAACTTTCGCGCACCGTTCCCGGCTTGGCGCCGCCTTCGATCCCAGTCGCCCACTCCTCTTCGGCGGCTGTGCTTCCCATCTTGAACTCGCCCGGCGGGATGTAGACGAGTTCGAGACGAACTTCCTCACCGAGATGCAAATCTTTGGTCGAGCCCAGTTTCGGCTCTTCAGCAGCTGCTGGCGAAGTGACCGCGAACAGGACAAAAAATGGAAGGTTGGTCAGATAGTTCAGCCTCATGATCGTAGGGATCTTCGCGTGCAGTAGATTCGATTGGCAATCGAATACAACCACGATTGCCAATCGTGGCTACACGCATGGCCGTTTTGTGTTTGAACGCTGATTAACTAGAAAGCTCAGGGGGCGGCTGAAAACCAATCTTTGAGCCTCGCACTAACAAACGGCTCGATGCCTTCCAGTGTCCAATTCGTGTCGCGTCCGGCGCCGAGGACAAGCTCGATCATTCGGCCTTTGCCGAGACGATACTCAGTCGTTAGCGGATCTTCGACGCTGTTGTGGGCGAGGACTTCGTGGGTCTCGGCATCGCGGATCGTGAAGCCGGCGCGTGGCCGGTTGCGGGTGATGTGGAGGACGTCGTCGTTGGTTTTCGCAAAGACGCGGGCGCCGAGGTAATACTGATAGGAATGGCCGAAGAACTGGACTGTGTCAGGCTTGATGCGGTGAACGATCTGTGCGTCCTCACACAACACTAAAACGCCCGTTGTCTGGTCGCCACCTTCTAAATTCAGGCGATAAACTTCGCCCTGTTTGGCGTCTCGGATCGTGTGCGATCCATGAAAATCGCGAACGTAGGTTTTGATCCGGAGGTCCGGCAGGATCTGGGTGGTTCGGCTTTCGAAAACGGTTTCGGCGCCTTCGGTGGTGGCGGTGATTTTGGCGTCAGCAGCTGCTGGGATTGCTTTCAGTTTGAGACTCAAATCCCCGTCCTTTTTCGCTCTGACAAAGACCTCTCCCGTGCTGCCGGGTTGATTGATCGCGACGAAGAGATCGTGAATGCTCGAATCGTTCGGAAAATCCAGATCGTGGGATTCCACGAGACCTAAGCCGACAAGCATCGGCAAAACTCGGTGACAGTAGGCGGCGAAGTGGCCAAGCGGGTATTCGGCGATTTCCGGCGAAGACCAATCATGGTCGGGCGCGGTGTCTGCGATCATCCGCGTGATGTCCCAGATCATTCGCGCATAGCGCTCGTCGCCGGTTTCTTCGAACGCCCATGCGCAGGCGATGAGCGGGATCGCTGAGCGGTTGTCGGTAGGACCGGCCCAGTCGGAATTGGGAATCCCGCTGCCCGCCAGATGATCGAGCATGACCTGCCGCAACTCCGGATCGGGAAAGACGCGCTGGAGGCCGAGCAAGCCGCGGTAGAGGTATTGCGTGTTGCCCGCGAAGTTGTTTGTCTCCGCATCGTAATGCGTGTTGAGCGTCGCCTCCATGCTCAAGCGAGCGAGTTCCTTCATCCTCGGATCGTGTGTTTCCTCCCACGCATGCGCGCAAAAAAGATCCATACCGTAAAGCTGCCGGCCGACCGGAATCCCGCGCTCTAGGAATCCCGGATAGACACGTTTGACTCCATCGATCGCCATGTCCGTCACTTCGCGGGCGCGCCGGTAGCCAGTCAAATGATGACAAAGCTGCAGGAAGTGGATCTTCATGTTGTAAGCCGAAAACGACGGCGATTGCGGCATCGGCATGCCAGCGACGAAGCTCATGTAACCGGTCGGTCCGTTGCCATTGTAATGATTCGTGTGCATGTCCATGGCGTAGGTCGCCGTGTTCATCGCCTCCTCGTAGAAGCGCCGATCGCCGCCGCGGATGAAGAGAAGCCACGGAATCAGCTGCTGATCGTATTGCATCCCGGCGGCCCAGCGATAGAGCGCTTGGCCCGGAAAATTCATCCGCTGCATGCCGAAACGATGAAAGCCAAAGTCGTGTGTTTCGGCATAACGTGAAAAGCTCGCCATTCCGTAATTGTGGAGCGCGCGCTCGATTTCACGATGCTTCTCCGTGTTCGTCGGCGAGAGATTGAAACCGAGGATCGGCGCCCGCATCGCGTGCTCGGGCGACTGACGCATCACGAATGGGTGTTGTGTCAGGGAGTTGATGTCCGCCGTCGTTCGTCTCGTAGATTCATCGTAGAACAACACAGAGATCTCGTGTGTTCGCGACGCGCCGAGGCCGCCCGGGCTGTAGCCGCCACGACCGAGGAGCAGCGCATTTTCATGGATGAAATGCGGAACGTCGCTTGGCGAAACCGCATCCGGAAACGCCGATTCGATGAGCAGCCGATTGAGCCAGACGAGATCGCCTTTGCTGAGATTCGCGACGCCTTTGCCGAGCAACTCCTTTGCCTTTGGCTTCAGGTCGACGCCTTGCCACGCGACCGCGTCGTGGAATTCGCGACTCTCAAGAAACGCGTTCATCCCGTGCGCAATCCGCGCGCGAAAACCGTCGGTGATCGGGTCTTCGGCGCGCAACCGCGTTTGTAACTCCGGCTGCAGAAACTCAACAATGCGTCCAGCAGCTGCTGAATCATCTCGCAACCCCTCCACGAACTCGACTTCGATATCACGCGTGTTAAACCATGTCGGCCCTCCTTCCTTCGTCCACTGAACCTGGTGAGCCCAATATCTGGAGTAGTAAAGGCTATCCGGCATGATGTCCCGTTCCTCGAACGAAAATCGCCCCGCTTCCTCCGGCCATAAGCCGATTTCGAGATCACCATCGCGAACAGCCAAGGTCGTCGGGTAGGTCTGCCACGCATTCTTCAGCGTAACGCCAATTCCGCATCCGACCTCGCCCTCAATCGCGATCCATCCGGCCAACTGTTTCCCCGAAGCAACTTCTTCTCCATCTTGCTGAACCGAAAAATGCTCCGCCTCATCCTGAAACGCGACAACATCACCACTCAGCTTGTGCGAAAGCCCCAATCGAACCTCCTTCTGCTCGCCGATCTGCGGACGCAGCCTGACATTGATGCAATTCGCGCCAAACTCCGGGCTCCGCCGCATCTAGACGAACGAGTGATACATCCTGACAAACTCTCCCCGGCAAAGAACTGATAGCGCACCGAGATCTTCGCCAATGGCGCCTCACCCGCCAATCCAACCGTTCCCTCCGCCCGAACAACGGCGCGCAGCTGCGTGTTTCTTCCAATGTCAGGCTCCAATCCTCACAGCTCAGCGCCCGCCCTTCGTCGTCGACCATTTCGAAAAATGACTTCCCGGCTTCGAGCATTGGCGTGCCGTTCAACGTTACCGATTCAAACACGGGCGCGTTTCCGGATTGCAGCCGCGCCATCAGCTGCCCGGTGTCGACCGAGATACCGCCATCAGCTTCGACGGCCAGCGGTCTACCCTCCGATCTCACCGGATCCTGACCGACCACGAACGAATACTTCCGGTCGCTGCTTGCTTTGAAATGCAGCAACAACCATTTCACGCTCGTCTTCTCCGGATTCGACCAACCCGTGACCTCCCAATCAAACGGAATCGACTCGCCCAGATCATCCACCACCGCGCCACCGGGCGCTTCCGGGATTTCACCGTCGAGAAAAATCATCCCCACCGAAACTGGGAATTCGGTAACCGTTCCCGTCCGTTCTTTCGGTTCGAGAATCTCCAGTGGAATCGATTGGGCGCCGGCGGTCGTTGCGAGAGAGAGGAGAATGAATATGGACTTCACCATCGGAATTGAATTAGTGCTTCCAGCCTTGGCGGTATTCGCGTCGAAGGTAAGCTTCAGCTTCAGGCGCATTCGGGATGAACATTTCTTCGGGCTTCCAGTGCAGATTCCCTTTCGCGCGAAACGCCACGCTTCCGAGCAGCACGCATTCCGTCAGCGCGCCGGCGTAGTCGAAATTGCAGCTCGGTTCGCTACCGTGTTTACAGGCTTCAAGCCACTCTTTGTGGTGCCCGTTCGAACTGGGAATCCATGGATCGGTCGCAGCAGCTGCTGGGTCGTCGAATTTGTCTTCCGGCCAGAGCGCGTGTTGGTCGTAGTTGACTAACACCATCCCCTCCGAACCGACAACACGCCCCACGCCCATGCGGGAAACTCGTGCTCGTTCCAAAACGCGGTCTGGGGATTTCCGTGGTCCCAAGTCACTTCGAGCGGTTCTTCATTTTCGCGTTCGAACGTCCATCGAACCGACTGATCCATGGGCGTGCTTTCGGGATGCGGTTCAGGGCCGAATGCTTCGATCGTCTTTGGAGCGCGCAGCTTCAGAGCCCAGAAAACGAGGTCGAGATAGTGACAACCCATGTTCGCAAGCTGGCCGCCGCCGAAGTCCCACCAATAATGCCAGCCATGCGGGACGTAGGTCGGATGGTAAGGCCGCATCGGCGCGGGGCCGACGAAGAGATCCCAATTCAGCTCAGCTGGAATCGAAGGCTTTTCGGTGGGCCGATCGCCTGCGCCTCGTCGTTGCGGCAAACGCAGGTGAACCGATTTGACCTTGCCGATCACGCCCGCCTGAATCAGCTCGACAATGCGGCGGAAATTGTCGCTCGCGTGAATCTGGATTCCCATCTGCGTGGCCACGCCGGTCTGCTTTGCGAGCTGAGCCAGATCACGAGCTTCGCCAACCGAATGCGTCAGCGGTTTTTCACAGTAGACGTGTTTGCCCATCCGCATCGCCCACTCGCTTGACGGCGCGTGGATGTGATTCGGCGCGCTGATGACCACGGCGTCGATCTGCGCGTCGAGCTTGTCGAGCATCTGGCGGAAATCGCGGAATCTGGGGACGTCAGGGCGGTTTTGATAAGTCGGGGCAGCACGCCGATCGTCGACATCGCAGAACGCAACGATGTTGTCTTCGGTGAACTCCTTGAGGTTGGTCGCGCCTCGCCCGCCGGCGCCGATGAAGGCCAGATTGAGCTTCTCGTTCGGCGACGTCCACCCAGCAGCTGCTGATGCGGCGAGCAGGCTGGTGGCCGCGAATTTGCGTCGTGTCAGGATCATGGCGCGTCGGGAATCATTGGAGCTTCAATCTTCGGCAGCTGCTGGGGCGCGGCTGAGGAGTAACTGTACAAATACTTGAACATCAAATGATCGAGGAGTTCGCCATAGGCCGTGTCGACATTCGTCATGCACTGCTTGGAATACTCGGTCACGAATTCTTCCGCGGCTTCCGCGCCCTTTTCGCGGAAGACCTCTTCGGCCCGCGTCTCGACCTCAGATTGCACGGCGAGAAACTGCGCTTCCGCCGGTTCGTAGACACCGCGCACGTCTTGAATCGCCTCTTGAAACCGCAACCCCGCCAAATCCTCGACGAGTTGAAACTTCCACTGCGCCTGCGTCCGGTCGATCCGCGTGAAATCCGGACTACGGCTCCACGACGGCGGAATCTCGGTTACGCCGGAATAGATCGGCGCGAAACAACTGGTGTAGCTCGGCCCTAACGCGAACCACATGCAACCCGCGATCGGATCCGGCAGCCAATCGCGGATCTGCGAGATATAGACATAACCACTCGTCTCAGACGCAATGCAGCGCTCCGGCTTCACGTCGATCAAATCAAAAAGCTGTCCATCGCCAACCGCGCGCGCGACCGGATTCGTCTTGCCGTCAGCCGTCTGGAATTCCTCGCACTGCGTAACGTCAAAACTCGTCCCTTCGTAGGTATCGCGCATGATCGCGGCCAATTTCGCGACATCGACGCCTTCATCCGGCTTCACCGAAAACGGATACCGATCCTTCGCCGGATCACCCGTCGCCTCCAACCCCAACGACGGCGCCACCAGATTCAACGCCGCCCACTCACGCAACGAATTCCCGCGCGTCCCCGTCACACCATAAACGTCATGCCAGACAAACGGCGTCCCCGCCTTCCACAATCCCAACTCCTCGGCAAGGGTGTGAATGTTAGGCGAACCCAGAAAATTCCGCGTGCCATCCAGATCGACCTTCCCAATTCGACTACGATTCGCGTTGCAGGTCACCTCGCCGTCCGGAACCCGTTGCGCGCACCAGACTGCGCCCGGCTTCCCGCTATCCGGCGTCCAATCCGCGCCCGGCCCGAAGATCTCCATGATCCACGCCTCGTTCTTGTCTACCACCGGAATCGCCGACCCCGCCGCCGGCGCCCAGTAATAGGTGAACCCGAATTCCTCGACCAACGCGCCCATCAACTCGATCGCCTCGCGCGCTGTCTTCGCGCGCATCAAGCCTTGGCTGATCAATGAACTTGTCCAGTGATTGCTGCACGTGCTCATCCTGCCACGCTTGCTCACCAAATCCGGCTTCATCCCCATCCACTCGATCCCCATGCTGACCCCGTGCTCGTTGATCCCGCCAGTCACGCTGTCGGCCAAATGCCCGGCGGCGAGAACGCAGCGGTAGGTTTTTTCGACCTCGATTTCACCGACTTGCGTGTAACCGCGCTTCGCCAATTCGACCTGTTCCGGCCACGTCGACCGCGCCGGGAAATCGTAGAAAAGCGGATGCATCTGACCCGGCCGAAATGTCTGCGCGGGAACGACTTTGACCAAACCCATGACGTCGCCATCGCAGGACGTCGCCATGAGAACGGAGCCATCCGCGCTGGCATTTTTGCCTACAAGGATCGTGGTGCAGGCAATGGATACGCTTGAATAACTGGCGGCGAAAAGCCCAGCCATTGCCATAGCGACGACTTTGAATTCTGAGTTGAAGATTTTCATGGGGCTGAGATTCCAACGTTGTCCGTTGCACCGTCGAATCCGGGCCCGCCAGCCGCGACGTAGCCTTTGCTGGCGCCAGATTCATCCTGACTGACCCAGAATGAATAGAGTGAGCCGTTCTGAAGATGGAATCGAAATCGAACTGGTTTCCCTGAGAGTCTGGAAATATCGGCGTCCTTCCAGCTCACCATCTGTGTCACCGCGTCGACGCCCAACGGCTTGCAGTTCTCTTTTGTGAACGGCGCGATCACCTTGCCGGCTTCGTCGAGCGCCTCGACACGCAGCTCGCCGTCAGCAGCTGCCAGATTCACGAAGAGATGCTTGCCGCTGAACTTCACAGGGCGCGTTGTCAACACGCCGCCCTCGGCATCCGCATCCATCGACGCAAAACCGTCGCGGCGAAGCTTCGCCAGCCCCGTCGCGCCGTGCGCGTAGAGGCCACCCCAAACATAATACTCGCGCGTATTCGTCGGATCGCCATTGAACGCGCCGTAGTAAAACCAGAGTTCGTCTCCAACGACGAGGCAACATCCGCCAGCGGACGAAATGTAGCTGCGTTCCCAGCTTTCCGGTTTTCGCGTGCCGCCGATGAACGTTTCGCGATGGCGACTCCAGTGAAACCCGTCGCGGCTGAAGGCGATTTGGAGATCGGTGTCTTTCGGGCGGCCTTCGGCGGCGCAGATTTCGTTCGGATCGCCGGTCAGCATCTCAAAAAGGCCTAACATGACACTTTCATACGGCGTAGCGTCGATTTTGTAGACATGCGGCAGGTTGGAATTGCCGAGTTCGATATCCGGCCGGTTGTCGCCCGCAGCTTTCAGCGATTCACGATGCCCCGCGAGATCGAGCGCATCGGTGCAGGACCAGAAAACGGGCGGCTGTTTTTCGTAGGCGTCTTCGGCAGCTGCTGAATAGAGATCGTCCGTTTCCCAGTAAGCTCTCGCGCGTTCGTATCGGCCGTTGTCGTGCTTGATGTGAATCCGATGACTCAAGACCCACTTCTTACGAAACGGGTTATAGAACATCGTCGTATTATCCTTGCTGTTCTTCGTCTGCGCCTTAATCGACCAATGAATCCCATCCGGCGAGGCCAACAGCAGCTGCCCCGGATTGTAGCTGTCCACCTTCGTGTCGATCTCGCCCGTGCGGCAGAACATCGTCGCCTTGAAGCGCTTGGCCGGATTGGTCGCGTGGTGATCGAGCCAGATCGAAACCGTGTCGCGTCGCCAGAGCGGATGATCCTTCAGCAGGATTAGATTGCTCCCATCATCAAAAATGCCGAACTCCGGCCGCGTCCAGTTCACGCCGTCTTCGCTCACCGCCAGCGCGGTTGAATCATACCAACCGGCCGAATACCAGAGCATGAATCGCTTCGTCACCGGATCGTAAAAACACCCGTCGCTGAAGGGCGCGGCCATCGGCGTGAGGCCCTTGCACTGTTCCCACGGCTTTTCCGGCTTGAGAACTGGGTTGCCTTCAAACTTGACCGGCTTATGCCAAACGCGCTCCAGCGTGGTGCGTTCGATCAGAAAATCGTCGACCAGCAGCTGCCGGCCGACGTCGATCGGAATCACAGCTGGCGGGTTATCCAAATACGGCGGCGATGGCGGGTCGCCCGGTTTGGTCCACGCCTTCAGGATTTCCTCGCCTTGATGTCCACCGATTCGTGGCGGCCATTCGTCGGGGAGTTCGATTCCGTTGTAGAGCGTTTCTTCACCCTGACAAATCATCGGAATCAGAGCCGCGAAAATCAGGCATGTTTTCTTCAAAATCATGATGTGGTTAATCTAGTTTAGCAGCTACGTCTCTGTCGCCATCGGATTTCAAGTCTCCTTCAAAATGAAATAGCGCCAGCGTGTGATTGTCAGCTGCAAAGGCGCGCTTGCGAGCCGGCGGTTCGAAGTCTTCGTGGTAACGCATCACGTTTGAAATTCGCAACTCATCAATCGCGCCGTCGAACGCGTTGGAGGTTCGGAATCGGGTTGGCGCGAAGAGCGGAAGATTGCCCGCGATGTCCTCCGCCATGGTCTTGCCGGCATTGCCGTCGATGTAAATCCGTTGCGTCAACACGCCGTGCTCCTCGGCGATTTTCATGACACTGCTGCCGCTGCGCACTGCGATGTCCTTGCGTGCTTTCCACGTCCACGCGACGTGATGCCAGCGGCCGCTTTCGAACAGCGTTTGGCGGTAGCAACGAGTCTTGCGAGACTTCGAGGCGCCGTCAGTCGCGAAGATGCCGAGTAGCGTCCGGCGGTGATACCACTGATCGCCTTGGTCATGCTTGACGCTCAGAGTCCACGGCTCGCGCTCGACCGTGTCGAGCGTGATCAGTCCGCCGCCTTTTGTCAGCTCCAAGGTGTGAAAGTTAGGGCGGAACCAGAATTCGATCGTGCCCTGCTCGAACGGCAAGGCGTCGCTACCCTCGATGATGAGCTTCCGATTGGGCGTCACTTGCAGCGCCTGATTACCATCGGTCGTGAGCGCGCCTGCCACGTAGACCTCAGCCGGATCGGGCCGCGTGAATTCGGCCGCGGATTCGCGCGCCCAGTCGATCGGCGGTTCGAAATAGAAAGCCGGATCGCGCTGGGCGAAGAAGGGCGGCAGGTTGCGAACGCGCATGAGTCCGCGTTCCGCTTGCTCGAAACTCCACAAACCGGCGAGCTCGTTGGGAAGGATGATCCAGCCACGTTGCGGCGTTGCGTCCGGGAAAGGTTTTCCAGTTGGATCGAACAATCGCGTCGCGGCTTCGCAGAAAATCGCGGCTCCTTCGGCATCTTCCGGAACGCGGAAATACCAGCGCAATGCCGGATCTTGCGGCGGGGCGGGTTGCCAGTAGCCGGGCGCGTGAAGAACGAGCGGGACACGCGCATTCGCCCTCAGCAGCTGCTGGTTGTCGCCAGAAGTTTCGATCTCGTAAGCCGCTTCCGGCGCGTCTTTCGACAGCTCGATCCGCGAATTGAGATTGCTGTCGGAATCGACGCGGTTCAAATCCAGCCCCCACGCATTCGGCGCGTCTAACGCCCTTACCGACACTCGGCCGCCCGCGCCTCCCGGCTCGCCGCCGCGTGGACTGCGTAGCCAAAGCGTTAGCGCGGCTTGATCCGGCTTGCGAATGACGAAACTAACCGAACCACCAAAACTCTCTACGCCTGCCCATGACGCCGCCGGTTCATCCCAGCCGCCGACACGACGAACGACGTCCTGCGCTTACGGCGCGCCTTGAGCCAGAAACAACATCCCAGCGGCGTTTGGCTCGGTGCGAAACGCAGCTTTCTCGCGATCCCAACTCGCCCCGAGCCAACGCAGTTGCAGGGCCATCGCTTCGGCGATCGACGCGTCGCCAGTCTCATTATGAAGGACATGCCCAACGCGACCAGCGGGGCTGTTGTAGCCTAACGGAGATGATCCGAATTGCAGCGGAGCCTGATATCGCGCGACCTTCAGCAGAACATCGCGGGAACGCGGCGTCCCGAGAATCTCCCAGCCGTCGGCTAACGCGCCGAAATCAGCCTGCGTTTTGTAAGTCGACGAACGGTAAGGCCGTTCCTTGGTCAGGCCGACAGCGCTTTCGTCATCGCTGAAGATTTCGAGCGTCGCCTCGGCCATTGCGCGCAGCTCTGGATCCCAATCAAGCGCATAACATTGCGCCAAGCAGCGGTAGTCCATCAAGGCTCGCCACGAACTTTGCATCTCCTTCGGCGACCACCTTTGCTTAACTGCTCGGGCATACTGCTCGACCACGTCGCGCGCCCGCCGGTTGCCGGTCAGGTAGAAGTCGCGTAGAAATTGGTTCAGGTCCGTCGAGCTGGAAATGTTGCCGGTGGTCCGCGCCTGCCAGTAGAGCGGCAAGGTCGCGGGCGTGCTCAAATCATCGCCGCCGATGTTGGAGCCGAGATAAAGTCCGCGCGTTTTATCGGGGCCGTCCCAGTGCGTGAACGTGTTGTCCATGAACGACTGATTGTTCTTCGACGCCAGTTCAAAAAGGCCGCGATCACCGCTGCGCGCGTAGAGCATCCACAATCCCGGCCGCAAGCCGTAGGTCGCCCAGTGATAACGCTTCGTGTTCGCGTAGTCGCCGCGGTAACTCAGATGCGGACCGGCGTAGTAATCGACGAATCCATACTCGCCCCACGCGTGAATCCGGTCATGCCACCACGCCGCCGCGCCGTCGATCGCCGCTTCGACGCTGGGGAACGTGTCAGGATCGCGCGGATGCAACGGACCCATCGCCTGCGAATCGCAAAGCCATTGTGGATCCGTCAGGGCGAGCACTGGTCGGCTGTGCGTGGCGGAAGCAGCCGCCATGGTTTCCAGCTTAGCTTTTGGAGTCAGCGGACGGAGCAACAGCTCGTGTGTTTTGGCCCAGCCAACGGCGTTATGCTCGATCTGCTTCGCTTGCTCGACGAGTTCCGGAATTCGCGGCAAGTCACGGCGGGCCGCGACCGCGTTCAGCCAGCCGGCCAGATCCCAGCGCTCGACGAAGGAACTCATTTTGAAATGGGTGCAAATCCTGATTTTCCAGGCAAAAACTCCTGTTTCTTCGGAAATTTTGCTTAAAAATGCCGAATATTTCGGTTTTGTTAGGATTTTTTCAGGTGCAGCCGGGATAACGAGCTAGAATTAGCGGGTGAGTCTAACAGAACCAAAACCACCCACGTTACCCCAGCAGCCTAACACTACGCTCGCAACTTTTGTTCCTCAAGAAGAATTTGAGCTCAAGAGCCTCCACACAAAACTTCGCTCCCAGTTTGATGAAGTCTTAGAATTTTGTAGTAGCACCGAAACGACCTCATTTGCAGAGTTTGAAGACAAGTTGTTTGTGTTGCTCAACACCCTTGGCTGTATGTTGGTCGCGCTCTTTCTGCGCTCTCATCATGAAGCATTTGATCTGGAGGACTATCTAAGAGATTGTCCGGACGGGCGCCTAAAATCCGCCTGCCGCCACACTCTGGTTACCAGATTTGGCAAAGTTGCTTACTGGAGAAGGTATGTAGAAACCAAAACCGGCCGGGGGTTTTATCCATTGGACATTCATCTACAGCTCTTCGCTGACAGTTTTAGCCCAACTATCGTTAGTTTTGTTACAAGACTGGCTACACGGGTTAGTCTAAAGACCGCCACGCTTATCTGCTCGGCATTTCTCAACTGGTCGCCATCTCAAAGAACCATCGGAGAACTCGTTCTTGGGCTGGGCCGGCATGCCGGTCCCTTTATGGAACAACCGCCGGCGTTCGAAGGTCCTGAGGGCGACATCATCGTTATCGAAATAGACGGCAAAGCAACTCCGACGGCGACCGCCGAAGAGTTGGAAAAACGACGCGGACCACGCCAGCCCAAGAAATCTTGCCCTTGTGGCTGCCAACGCCACCGAGGCAAACAATGCCGCCTAACAAAGGGCAAACGCAAACGGCGTAAAAAAGGCGACAAGAGCAAGAACGGGCGAAGTATTACTCTGGTTGCTGTCTACACCTTGAGAAGGGGGGACGACGGACTTTTGCACGGGCCTCTCAACAAACGAGTCTGGGGCAGCTATGCTCCCAGAGCGGTGATGATGGATTGGGCCAAGAAGGAAGTGGAGCGCAGGGGATTTGATCCCAATAGCAATTGCGTGCACATTGTAAGTGATGGAGAACTCAGTTTCGACAAAGGGATTGCTGAGCGTTTTCCCAATTCAACGCATGCATTAGACATTCGTCACGTGGAGGAAAAACTGTGGGAGTTTGGACGTCTTTTCTATCCGGAAAATAGCGAGGAATTGACCCAGTGGGTGGAGAAACAGCGAGAAGCTCTTTACCAGGGCAAAATTGCACGATTGCTTAAAAAACTCCGGCAGCACCAGCAAACGATCGCCGCCAGAGGGCCGGGTACAAAGGCAAAACGCGAGAAGACGAAGAAGATTATTGGTTATCTGGAAAAGAGGCAAGAAATGATGGCTTATGGCCGCTTGCTCGAGGAGGATTTGGTAATCGCCAGCGGAGTGATTGAGGGAGCAGCACGCTACGTCATAGGAGAGCGGATGGATTGTTCGGGAATGCGGTGGATCAGGGAGCGAGCTGAAATGCTATTACATTTGCGATGCATCGAGCTAAACGGAGAGTGGAAGCGCTTTTTTCGTTCGGCTCGCGATGGAATCGCTCAGAAGCAACGCGATGAATTGATCAACTTTCGAATACGAACGAGCCAGCCGCCGACGCTGCCTGAAAAATAACTGGAATGAGAGGATTTGCACCCTTTTGAAATCCAGATCTTCGCCGCCGCGCGAACTCCAGAGATGCAGCGTCACGCGGTCCGGCCGGGCCTCGAATTCCTTCGGGTGCTGCCACGCCGCATCGCGACACGACCAGCCCAAACCACCATGCTCGCCAAGCAGCGCGAACCAATCGCCACATTCCTCGCCCTCGTGCAACACGCCTGCCGGACCGTTGACGGCGAAGTGATTTTTTCCGTGCTGAAATCGGAAATGCGAGTCCTGCAACAACCGCGCGGAGTCGTCCGCGTCCGTCAGCGCTGCGCTCACGAACTTCGACGCATCGTCTCGCGAAATCGCGAAGGAAGCCTCCGCATTGGCGCCCGCATCAACTGCGAATTCCCAACCGATGTCGGTAAACCAGACCTCGTTCGAATCTTCCGTCAGCACGAGTGTGTGCTGAATTTTCGCCTCGGCCTGACCGGCGTAGAATCCCAGTCGCGTGATGTGTCGCGCTAACCGATGACCATCAGCCGTCCGATAATCGCCCTCGAACCTGACACACGCCGAAACCGGTCCGCGCGATTCGATCTCCATCGTCTCGCCTTCCGCCGCCGCGCTCGCGGTCCGGCCGTTTTGATCGACGACGTAAAGGCCGCGCATTCCCTCACTGCTCGCGACCCGCTGACCCTCCATCTGAATTTCCGCAACCGGCGAAGCGCCGCATTCCAGCGTGTATCGCGCCGCGCCCGTGTCCACCAGCAGCTGCTGGCCGGCTTCCTCGATTTTGAGCGCTCCGTAGGGGTGACTTTCAGTCGCCCGAAGCGCGGGTCGAGCGGCCTTTGGCGACTGAAAGTCACCACTACGAGGCCGCTCGCCAACTTCCACGAAAACTCCACTCGCTGGCGTCGCGATCGTATCGAACCGAACCCACTGAATCGAACCCTCACGCGCCCACAACGCCGCGATTTCTGCTTGGCTTGGCAAAACGTTTCCTGCCCCATCCACGAAACGCAGCCGACCGCTTTCCCACAACGCTCCCGGCGCAAAGGGAACCCCAAAGCTAAGCGGCCGCGACTGCTTCGCGTCGACGCCATTCGGCACATCCAATTGAATCGCAACCTTGGTCCCAACCGGCAGCTGCTGGGTCGGCCGCGCGCTCACGAACGTCTCCGCCGCGCCAACTCGTTGCCCATCCAACATCAGCCGAACCACCACGCGGGCCCGATCGAGTTCCGCCGTCCGCAGATCGACTTCAATCCGCCCCATCGCGCGTTTCGGCTCGACCTCCAAACTGGCCGCTGGCTCCGCTTCTCCAATTCCGAACAAGGCCAGTTCGAGCTTCATCCGGCTTAGCTCGCCGAGCTCCGGCCGAATCTCGATCTCGCCTGTTAGCCAACGATCCTGCGCCCGAGCCTCGCTTCGCGGAAAGCGGATCTCGACGTTCTCGCCTTCGGCCAGCTGCGGAAGGACGATCCCGTTCTTCGCGCGAATCGCGGTCATCTCTTCGTCGAACTGCGCAATTGGCGCCGGTTCGAAATCGCAACGCAGGATCGCAGGCTCTTGGGCAGGCGAGATCGGCGCGAGGAAGACGATTGCGGCCGCTAGAAGCAGACGGGGTAGATGGGGGATGATTCGTTTCATTGAGAAGAATTAATCAGCGAGGACCTGTTTCAGAAACGCAACCGCTCGCTCGCGTTGCTCGCCTTGATGAAATTCCGGGCCGCCGTGCGCGGATCCTTCCAGAACGTGAAACGTGACCGGAAGCCCGGCGTCTTTGTAAACAGCGACCATCCGCTCTGACTGCCCAATAAGAACATGGGCGTCTTTGTCTCCGTGGAAGATCAACAATGACGGATCGTCCTCGGTCACGTGAAACGCCGGAGACGCCAACTCCGCCAACTCCGCCTTTTTGTCGGCCGGACCACCGAGCAGCGCGCGGACATTTCCTCCTTCTTCGATGGTTTTGTGAGGCTGCGTTTTCGTGCGCTGAATGAAATCCGTCGCACCGTAGTAGTCGATGATCGTGTCGACACGCAAAGATTGATCGAGGTTTCCTCCAACTTCTCCCTCAAGCTCCTCAACGCCGCCCGTCGTCCCTAACAATGCCGCCAGATGCCCACCCGCGCTCCTGCCGACTGCCACGATCTTATCCGTCCGGTAACCATACTTTTCGCCATTGGCGCGCAGCCAGCGAACGGCGGCTTTGCAATCGTGAATCTGTGCGGGGAAGATGGCTTTGTCGGACAGACGATACGAAATCGAAGCGATCGCATAACCATGCTCGAGGACCCACGAAATGTCGCACATCTCCTTGTTTCCTCCCCGCCAACCGCCGCCGTGCATCCAGACGACGAGATGTGGTTTTTCATCTTTAAACGGAAGGTAGAGATCGAGTTTCAGGCCATGCCCATCGACGTTGGCGAACTCGATGTCCTTTTCGATCCTGCCGATTTTGCCAGCGAATGCTAAGCTGGTGGCGAGGAGAAAAAAGAGGGTAACGAGAAGCAGCCGATTCATGCGCCAACAAACGGCGAGCCAGTTGCTTTGCAAACGCAAGAAGGCGCTACAGAAACATTGGAATCGAGGCTCCTCCGGTCTAGAACTGTGAAATGAATCGCAAATTCATCCCGGTCCTCGCCGCGTGGATCATCGTCGCTTCGGCCCTCGCGGAAAAGCCGAACATTCTCTTGATCGTTTCGGAGGACAACGGGCCTGAACTCGGCTGCTATGGCGATCCCTACGCCCGAACGCCGAACCTCGATCGGCTCGCCGCCGGGGGGACGCGGTTCGATCGCGCGTTCGTTCCCTACTCGGTTTGCAGCCCGTCGAGAGCGGTTTTCCTGACCGGGCTCTATCCGCATCAGAACGGGCAGCTCGGTCTGGCGACGCACAAGTTCGCGCTCTACGATCCGGAAACGCCTAACGCGTTCACACTTCTGAAGAAAGCCGGCTACCGAACCGGACTGATCGGCAAACTCCACATCAATCCGGCAAGCGCGTTCCCGGTCGATTTTCGCCGGATCACGGGACCGAATTACGACAAGCGCGACATGGCCGAGTACGCCGCGGCAGCTGCTGATTTTTTCGAGGCGGGTGACGAGCCGTTTTTCCTCTCGATCAATTACCCGGACGCGCATCTGCCGTTTCATCGCCGGCAACTCGGGCGGCCCGCGAAGCCGTTGACCGGCGCCGATGTCAAGCCACTGCCCTGGGTCGGTCTCGACTCGCCACGAATTCGCGAGGTGACGGCCGATTATTACAATTGCATGGAGCGACTCGACGACGGGATTGGGCTATTGTTAGGCGAGCTTGAGAAAGCCGGGAAAACCCGCGACACGCTGATCGTCTACATCGGCGATCACGGGGCCCAGTTTCCGCGCGGCAAGTTTTCCGTCTACGAGGGCGGCCTGCGGATTCCATTTATCATAAGCTGGCCGGAAACGGCGAAACCCGGTCTGGTCCGGCGCGAACTGGTTTCGACGATCGACATTCTGCCCACGTTCCTCGCTGCGGCGGGCGAGCCGATTCCGCCGGAGTTGCCCGGATTGCCGCTTCAGCAGCTGCTGGCGGGCGGGGACGCCTAATGGAGAAACTACATCTATGGTTTCACGAGCGGCGCCAATCCGCGGGCGTTTCAACTGCGCTGGTCGATTCGCGACGATCGATTCAAGCTGATCCTCAATTTGTTGCCCGGTGACGAGAATCTCGGCGCGGGCATCTACCTCGATCCGGAACACTCCTCGAAGGTCGTTTCAGGAGTCACGCCGGAAGAACAGGCAACCGCCACCCCCGTGGTTGCGGCCGCGCTGGCGCGGTATCGTCGTTCGCCTGAAATTGAACTCTTCGATCTGCAGAGTGATCCTCACGAATGGATTAACCTTGCTGATGAGCCGGATTTCGCGGCGACGAAACGCCGGCTGACGGAGGCTTTGTTAGAGTTCCGCACGCAGACGCACGACCCGTTTCTGGATCCGCAGAACGTCGCTGACTTCCGGGACAGCCAACATGCCGCTCACGACCTGAAGTATCGTCTCACGGAGAATCACCGCTGGGCGTACCTCGACGCGTTTTCACAGTGGCGACTTGATCGTCTGAGCAGCGAAGCTTCGGGACGTGATTCCCGTTAACCAACTAACTTCCGTTTTCCTGATTCGGCCAATGAGAACACGTCAAAGTATTGAAGTTTATCGCGACCCGATCGGCAGAATCTCGTCCGCAACTTTCCCCGCATAGAGTTTGTAATTCAAAAAACATAATGGTTTCCTGAATACAACAATTGGCCAAAGCGGCGCAATCAAATCCGCAGACTTTTCGGTCAATCGCATTGGACGATTTTTTGAATACGGTGAGGCGGTCTCGGTTCACGAAATCGACCGATTTTCTATAATCCGTTTTCAGCGTGTCGCTCTCAGGTGTTCGATGACCGCCTTCCGGTCCTCTGGATTCAGGAAGCCTTGAAACTCCATCTTGGTGCCGGGAGCCACCTTCTTGGGGCCAGCGAGAAACTCATTTAGTAATTCGGGCGTCCATTTCTGATCTCGGCTCTTTCGCAGGTTGGTTAGGGCCGCCGAGAATTCGAAGTTATTGGCGGAGGCAATCGGACGATCCCAGAAGCCATCGAGCGTCGGCGCCGGAAATCCAACCCGATGCTGGCCGGGCAGGCCGTGGCAGCCGGAACAGAGAATCGACAACGTCGCGCCTCGCTCCTGCAACGTCATCGACGCAACTTGCGCCTCGTCGATCACGTATTCGCCACGCATCTTCATGGCCGCCTCAAGCTGCTCGTCGTTCATCGCCGCGCGGATTTTGCGATAGGCTTCAGCTTCGATTCGACCCGCATCCATTTCGAGTCGGCCCATTTCCGCAGCTAATTGGTGAACCATGTCGCCATCAAACTCTGAGGGATTGGTCCGAAGGCTCGCGAGCTGATTCAGGAACTGGTGACGCGCCTCCAGAAACTGCCGGACGACGGGCGTCTGGACCTTGATGGCTTCATCGATGTAGCCTTGTTGAGTCGAGTCTAACATGGCGAAAAAATCCTTCGCGATCTGGCCCCTGCTTGCGGCGTGGCCGCTCTTGTGGCGGATCGAGACAAATCCGAAGAACTGAGCCGCGGGATATTCTCGTTGTCTTCCGGCTTTCCTGTGATCCACGAGAATGCCTTCGCGTAAAGATCTTCAAGTTGCTTCAAGTCCTCGCGATCGGCGCCCTCAGCCTCTACGCGCACGCCATTCCCGAACTTGCCAGCGCTCTCGGCATCCGCCCGCCACGCTGTCAGCAGCTGCTGTTGTTCATCAGTCAGCGAGTCCTCGAACGTTGCGTAAGCATGGGCCCCATGCGTCGCCACCAACGCATTCAACAAGGAAAACTGTTCGCCGAACGCAGCGAGCTCTTCCCGATCGATTGGAAGGCCCGTGTAGAGGTGGTCTTCGAGCAATGTCAGGATCTCTTCGCGGACCTCCCACCACTTTTCCAGCGCTGGTTTCTCAGCCAGAAGCGCATTGGCAAAAACCCGGCGCTGTTCTTCATTTGCAATCGCAAAAACCGCCCTGCCAAGCGTTCCGCGATTCGCGGCACGCCCGCTCTGATAGCGTAGAGCGACGAACCCAAAGAATTGTGCGTTCTTGCCGACAGACAGTTTTTCGTTATCAGCTGGAGAGCCGGTGATCCATGTAAAGCCCTTCGACGCAAGCGCGGCTTGTAGCTCTTTTTCGCCGCGCAGCCCACTGTACTCTTCCGCGGTCCACGTATCGGAATCCTTGCTGTCGGGCCGGTTTTCTTTGCGCTTTTTCCCTTCGCCATTCTGCGCCATCGCAGTCGTCAATGATAAAAGAAGCAATGTAGATAATAGATAGATATTCATTTGAGTGAAGGTCAGGGTTGAATTCTAATCCTCTAACTCGATCGCGGAGATCGATCCGCTTTGATCACGATCCGATTCATCGAAAGCTCGCCGAAGCGCTTCCGCGAATTCCTGAGCGGTGATGATCGAATCAGAATTCGCATCAACGATTTCGAGGCTGGATGTCAGGAATCCGGCCACGGCCATCTCCGGCGAGCTGCCTTGGTATTCGGAGTCGCTGAGAATCCCGTTCCCGTCCACATCAAACGCTCGAAAGGCCAACCGGGCCTGATCCATCAACTCGGCCCGCCCGATTTCACCGTCGCCGTTGATATCCAACTCCCTCGCATGTTGAATGAGCCACGAAAGCCCGCTATCGCCCGCGGGCGACGATCCGCTGACCTCTCCCATAGCTGCTCGCCGAAACGCCTCCGGACTCAAATCAATCCCGTCAACAACAACCGCCTCCGGATCTGGCTGAGGCGGCTGATTCTCAACGACAACCGGTTTGGCAGGTGTGTCAGGCTCGGTTTCCGTTGTCGTTCGCTTCTTGCCTTTGCCGCCCCTGTCGCCACGCTTCTCTTTAAGCACGGGTGGGTTTTCCGGCTCGAATTGCGGATTCGGAGTCGGCATCTGCGCATCGACCGCGGCCAGATAAGCTTCCATCCGCCCCAGCAGCTGCCGGGCCAGCTCGGGCTGAACTTCGGCGAGATTCCTACTCTCCGAGATGTCGGCGCCAACATCAAAGAGCAGCAACGAATCATCTTCATAGAATCGCAGCAGCTTATGATTTCCCAGAAACAACGCCGTGTGTGGCGCATCACCTTGGTAATGCGGAAAGTGGAAGACCAACTCCTCGCGCGGGCGCTCAACGGGCTCGTCTCCGCCAGCCAGCAGCGACGTCAGCAACCCGCCTTCCAACTCCGGCGGCAGCCCATGCTCGACGCCCGCCAATTCGCAAAACGTCGGGAACCAATCGTAACCGACAACGCGCTGATGCTGCCACGAATTCGCCCGAACGCCCGGGCCACGCACGATCATCGGCACCCGGACGCCGCCTTCCCAGACGCCACCCTTGCCGCCGCGCAGCAACTGCTTCGTTGAGCTTCCGTTATCGGACATGTAGATAACATAGGTATTATCCGCGATCCCAAGCGCCTCGATCTTGGCCAGCAACTGCCCAATCCCGCGATCGAGTTCCTCGGCGAGCGCCGCGCGGCCGACCTCCTTCTCATTGGCTCGTGGATTAAGCTCTTGATACTTCTCCACCAACGCCTTGGGCGCGTTCTGCGGGTAATGGAGCGCATGATAGGACATCTGAATGAAGAACGGTTTCCCGGCCGCATCACTGGATTCCATAAATGCCACCGCGCGCTCGCCCATCCCGAATATATCGACGGGATTCGGCTCGACATGCGGCCCCGCGTCGGAGTTTCCGGTGTCCCCATCACTGGCGTCATAACCGTGTTGATCAGGTCCACCTCCGCCGAGATGCCACTTCCCGAAATGCGCCGTCCGGTAGCCTGCGGACTGCAACATTTCGCCAATCGTAACCTCGTCGTCCCCGATGTGCCGACGGCCTTGCGGAGGGACGAGTTTGAACCCATCCTCCGCCCTCATCGAAGCCGCCGCCTTGGTCCAACCACACTGCGCCGGGCTTTTGCCAGTCTGGAGGCTGATTCGCGTCGGCGAGCAGACTGATGCCGGAGAATAAGCCGCACTGAAACGCATGCCTTCGCTTGCAAGTCGTTCGAGATTCGGCGTTTGAGCGAGCGGGTGTTTCGAATCCGGCATGTCCGGGTGCATCTGGCAGGACAGCCCGTTCCAAGCTTGGTCGTCAGACAACAGGAAGAGAAAATTCGGTTTCTGCTGCGCGGTCGCTGTCGCAATGGCAGCTAAGAGTAGAAGTGGGATCAGCGAGATTGTAACACTGGCGTCTCGCCAGTTCAGTTTGACTCGGACCAGCGGGGCGCCGGTATCACATGGATTCAGCCCAATGACTGTCGTTAGAGTGGGGATCGGATTCATAATGCTATATAGCTAAGCATTTCTTTCTGGTCGATTGCGTTACGATTACAGCGAGGTAATTTTTGGCTTGGCTTCGCCGTCTCGACGTGGTTTCCGGTCTTCGCGGCCACGTTTACGAGGAGTGTCCGGGTCGAAATCCGGATTCGCGGCCGTTGGCCGGGGCGCGCCGGTGGCCTCATGCCATGCGCGTAATTCCGCCGCCAACTGCTGAGCCAGTTCGGGATTTGAGTCCGCCAAATTCCGCCGTTCGTAGGGGTCGTTGGCGAGATCGAAGAGTTCGATCCGCTGAGTTTCGAAATGCTCGACCAACTTGTAGTCGCCCTTTCGCATCGCGCTGCTGGGACCGCCTCCGCCGATGTAGGAAGGAAAATGCCAGAATACGCTCTCCCGATTCAACGGTTCTCCGTCCGTCAGCAGTTGCTGAATGCTGACCCCATCGAGCTTGTGGCGAGCCGGGGCCGGCAACCCCGCGAGGTCGAGCATTGTGGGATAGAGATCCATTGAGAGAATTGGCTCGGCAGACACGCCCTGACGGATTCCGGCGCCCCAGATCGCGGTTGGAACACGAAGTCCGCCCTCGTAGAGCGTGCCCTTTCCGCCCGCGAGTGGAGCCGAGAAATGTCGCGTTCCGCCGTTGTCGGAATGAAAGATGACGACGGTGTTGTCGCTGAGTCCAAGTCGCTCTAACGCATCCACCACACGGCCCACATTTTGATCGACTGCTTCAACGGTCGCAGCGTATGCGGCTTCATCGCGAGCGCCCGTGCCGCCCGGCTTGTTCTGGTATTAATCCGAAAATTAAATAGCCGACACCTAATGATGTGGTATTGTTAGGGATGAAGAGAGACGCCAGAAAGCTTTCGCCTGACCAGCAAGAGCACCTCCGAATGACTGCGGTGCGTATGGTTGTTGAAGAAGGCTACACCCAACGGGAAACAGCTCGTGCGCTTGGAGTAAGTCGGCAAGAAGTAAACCGGTGGTGTCGTAAGTATGAAAAGAGAGGGTGGGACGCACTTCGAGCAGTGAAGCGGGGTCGTAAGGTCGGCGAAAAACGGTTACTATTGCCTTGGCAGTGCGCCACGATTGTTAATCTGATCACCGATAATATGCCCGATCAATTGAAATTGCCATTTGTCCTTTGGACGAGGGCTGCGGTTAGAGATTTGATCGAAGAAAAGTTTGGGATCACCTTGAGTCTAATTACAATGGGAAACTATTTAAAGCGCTGGGGTATGACTCCTCAAGTTCCAATTCGCAAGGCCTACCAACAGAATAGCGAGTCTGTCCGGCGCTGGCGTGAGGAGGAGTATCCAGCTATTGAAAAGCGAGCCAAGGAAGAGGGCGCAACCATATTTTGGGGCGATGAAGGCAAAACCACTAACGAAGTTCACGCTGGACGAAGTTATTCGAAGAAGGGCAAGACTCCCGAAGTTCGCGAGAGCGGCAAAAAGCTGAAGCTCAACCACATTTCGGCTGTCACCAACAAGGGAGAAATGCGATTCATGACCTACACAGCTCGAATGACCCAACTCAAGTACATCCTCTTTCTGGGTAGATTGATTCAGAGCCACGATCGAAAAGTGTTCTTTATTGCAGACAATCTTTCTGTGCATCATGGCAAAAAAGTCAAAGCGTGGGCCAAGGCGAACGAGTCCGAGATAGAGCTCTTCTACATTCCCGCGTACTCCCCTGAACTCAATCCAGATGAATATCTGAATCGCGATATCAAGAAGAACGTCCACGGGAAGAAGGCGCCAAGGACCCTCGCTGAATTGAAGGCTAATGTCATAAGCTTCCTGAGAATGCTTCAGAAATCCCCAAGCAGAGTAATCCAGTATTTCAACAGCCCAAAAGTAAAATTCTGTGCCGCGTGAAGTGTCGGCTATTTAATTTTCGGATTAATATTTGCGAAGCAACTCGGGTTTTGGCTCGAATGGCGCGTGGACTCCGTGATAAGCGAGATAGAGAAAGAACGGCCGATCGCCCTGCGCCTCCATCCAGCGGATGCCCTCGGTCGTGAATGCATCCGTCAGATATTCCTCGTCCCCATTATAATAGCGATCCTTTTCGAACCCAAGATCTCTCGGTTGCTTGAAGACTTCGAAACCCTGCCCGATCGGCGTTGTTGGTCCTGCTTTGCCGCGCCCAAGGTTCCACATTCCGAACATCGCCGTCGAATAGCCGCCGGCTTTCAATGACTCCGCGATGGTGACCGACTCTGTCGCCAATTCGGCGTTGCTATGCGCTGCCAAAATTCTGTGGTGCGGCGATCCGGGCTTATGACGCTCGTCCACAACTGTATAAACTCCGTGCCGTGGCGGATACTGACCGCTCATCAAACAAGCGCGAGTCGGGGCGCAATTTGGCGCGCTTGCGTAGGCGTTGGTGAAGATCATTCCCTCCCGCGCCATCGCGTCCGTGCGTGGTGTTTCGATAAAATCATTGCCGGAGAAGCCCATCGCGTTCCAGCCCATGTCGTCGATCAGAAAGAGGACAAAATTAGGCTTGGCGGCCGAGTTCGGCGCCGCCTCCGCCTGCTTTTTCGGGCGTCGGGGAGCAGGCGCGGGGCCCTCGATTTCGTATTCGTCTTTGGTCAGCCGCAAGTCTCCGTTTCCGTCCGCCTCCTTGAAGAATTTCGTGAACAAGCCAGTCAACTCGTCTTCTGAAATTCCGCCATCGTTGTTTCGGTCGAGTTCCTTCGCGTGTTGCCTGACAAACCCTCCAAGCGGTGATTTCGGCAATCCTTTCGCGCCCGATTCCTCAGGCGTAATTCGACCATCGCCGTCTTGATCGTAGGCGGCGAAGACCGATTTGGCTTCAGCAATCAGTTCGGCCTCAAATTCGACAACACCGTCTCCATTCGCGTCGAGTTCGGTTGCGTGAACCAGAATCCAAGGCGTGCGCTTCTCCGGACCCTTGCCGGGCCGCTGTTGAGCAGACAGCACCGTTGCGAAACTGAATAGAATGATAATAGGGGTAATTAGATTCATAGGATTGTTGGTAGCCACGATTGGCAATCGTGGTTTCGGGTTACTCAGATATTCGATTGCCAATCGAATTTACTGCTTCTTCCCCTTGCCTTTACCTTTGCCCTTCTGGCCGGGCGGGCGAGGCGCGCGGCGATCGTAAGACTCCTCGCGCACAGTTCCATCGGGATCGCGGAACGTGAAGTCTGCGCCGCCAGATGAATCTTTTGACGTTGACTTGATGAACGACCACACCCTCGTTTCCGTCGACCTCATAGGTCAATTCGAATCCCTCCGCGAGCGAACCGCTGAATCCAGTAATCTCAGCGCCGCGCAAGGGCCTGAGGAATGGCCGAACACCGTTGGTTCGAGGGCGACTCTCCAGATCGGCCTTTCCGCGAAAGTAGCTCATCACATACGGCGGCTTCAATTCGCCAACATAGCGATAGTTGCCTTCATCATCGAAATAGCCGTGGCATTCGTCGAGCGGCTTATCTTTGCTGGGATTGTCCGCATAGATCGGAAAACCGTCGAGACCGAACGCGACCGGATTTCCCTCGCCAACGATCGCTTCCAGATGGGTCGGCGCGATGTGATAATGATAGTCGTCCGCCCGGCCACAGTGGCCGCCCCACTTGTCGAGTTCGCCGCCTGCATACGCGTCCTTTCCGCTCTGCGTCAGCGCATGAAAAATCGGCACGCCGTTCACCGCGATCGCGATCGGTCCGATCAGCGTCAACTCACCCGGCTCTTCGAGCGCTTCCGGCTTCAGTGGCAGCTTGAACGCCTTCTCGCCGGTGAAATCGTGAGGAAGCGGAACCTGCTGCTGCCAGGCCGTGATTCCCGTCATCATCTCATGGTTCGGCAGACCGTTGCCTTCGATGTAGAGAAATTCGTCGTCCCATGAGACGCCGACTTGATCCTGCATTTTCTCAAACGCCTTCGCGATCTCGGGAACCGGCGAACCATCTCCGAAAGTGTGTTTGCCCGGATGTTTGGGCTCGTAGAGTCCGCGATTGGACACAGCAGCTGCCGCCGCGAATCCGATCACGAACAGGGTGAATAGTATAGTTGGTTTCATAGTGTAATACTGGCGTCCCGCCAGTTAGTTTGAAGCGGACCGGCGAGACGCCGGTGTTACATGGTTAGAGGCGTCGATGTGCCCGCGCGGCCAGTCTGGCGGGAGTGGTGATCCGTTCGGCGGGCTCTCGACGGTGAATCTGAAGAGCACGAGGTTGTCGAGCGCGAGATCGTCGGTCCAAATCCACTTCGCCCCTTCAAAGTCGTGATCGTAAAACGGCTCCTTTGGGCCTACCGCCTCTTCGGTGTGCTCGACGGCATTTTCCCAATCGCTATCGTCGAAATCTGGCTTGAACCAGCCGTCCGGGATTGGCGTGTGTTTCACGGCGGGGTTGTCGATGTCCTCCGGACCGTGGAAAAAGCTCTTCGCCTTCCAAGCCGCGCTCGTCACCGTTCCGTCGCCGAATTTCAGGATGAAACCGCCGTCGCCGAGGTTGGTGTTGTCGTATTCGAGCCCTGTCTCGAGATCGGCGTTGTCCTTCGCCATCACCGCGATCGTCATCGGATATTCCGGCAGAATATCGACGCTAACCACGTTGTGCGGAATGAACGAGATCGAGTCGACCGCAACGAGATTGCCGTTGATGTAAAGCTTGAACCAGTTGTCGGCATAGACATTGGCGCGGACGGTGTCGGCAATCTTCGGCTTGTTGATTCGAGGACCGCCGCCTTTACCCTTCTGCCTTTTGCCTTTGCCCTGTCTGGCTTCTTTCTTCGGCTCCGGCTGGTCCTGCGCGGTCAGAGAATCGATCGGGAGAATCACCAGAGCGATCATCGTTGAGAGAATGAGGATTGGTTTCATGGAACGATTCAACCACACGGTTCTTTCAATTCGGTTACTCGATCATTACAGGGTTGAAAGATTCGGGCGCGCGCGGAGGCCAGCAGCTGCTGGGCGTCATGCAGGATCAAGTGCGCCGCTGGGATGAAGAGCAGCACCACGAGGCTTGAGATGAGGATTCCGAATCCTAACGAAATCGCCATCGGCACGAGGAAACGAGCCTGCGTCGACGTTTCGAAGATCATCGGCGCGAGACCGAAAAACGTGGTCAGGGAAGTGAGCATAATCGGGCGAAACCGGCGGATCCCGGCTTCGAAGACGGCCTCACGGAGGGACTGGCCAGTGTCGCGGCGACGGTTCATCGTGACCGTGAGGACAAGCCCGCCGTTCACGACGACGCCCGCGGTGGCGATGATCCCGAAGACACTGATGACGCTGAGGTCGTAGCCCATCACGACATGACCAACGAACGCAGCCGCGACGGCGAAAGGGACGCAGGTCATCACGATCAGCCCTTGCAGGAAGCTGCGGAAGAGGGCGGCGAGCAGGGCGTAGATCAATGTCAGGGAGATCACGAGCCCCCACATCAGGTTATGCATCGCTTCGGTTTGCTCGCGTTGACGGCCACCGAATTGAAAGCTCAAGCCGGGGTAACTCGCGGCGAGCGCAGGCAAGGTTTTGGCCTCCAGTTCGGCGCGGACCTGATTGGCGTTGGCGAGTTTCGGCTCGACGTTCGCCTTGATTCGCAACACGCGCTGGCCGTCAATTCGGTTGATCGAAGTGTAGGCGCGGGAGCGTTCGAGATCGGCGGCTTCCAGAAGCGAGGTCTCGCCTCCACGCGGCGTGCGGATGAGCATCGATTCGAAGTCACGCATCGACTCCCGCTCGCTCGCGGGAAGCCGGACCATCACCTTTAACTCGTCGCGTCCGCGTTGTTGGCGTAGCGCCTCGGCTCCGTAGTAGGCGTGACGGATTTGCTGTCCCATTTCGTCGAGCGTGAGGCCAAGGGATCGTCCCTCGGGCGTGAGGGTCAGATCGATCTGCGGCTTTCCGGTGGCGAATCCGTCGTCAACATCGGTGATGCCTCGAAACGATTCGAGCGAACCGGCGAGGGCAGCAGCCGCCAACTCCAGCGTTTTCCGATCGGAGTGGGACAACTCGACGGTCAGGCCCTTCGAACCGGCCGGACCGATCTCGTAGTCGAAGTATAGTGATTCAAGTCCCGCCAAGTCGCCGACTTCTTCGCGCCAGATCGTGGCGAAGTCGGCGGCAACGAAATCGCGTTCGGCTTGCGCCACAAGATCAAAGGTAACCTCGGCTGTGTTCGATCCGCCGCGTCCGGAACTCGTCGTCCATCCGCGCAGCAGCTGCTGGCCGCCGAGCCGCTCCGCCGTGCGAATTCCGGCCTGCTCGATGTGCTCGGCCACGCGGACAGTCTCCGCAACGGAGCGCCGAACGGAACCGTAACTTCGGCATCGACGCGGTTACTCTTGACGCTTGGCGTGAAGCGAAAGTTGATTCGCCCACTCTGATACCACGCGCCGATCAGCATCAGCGCGGCCAGAAAGATCGCGGACGTGGCGTAGCGATGCGTCAGGCAGAGGCGCAGAAACGGATCGTAGACGCGGGTCGTGAGCAGGTCGAATCCGCGCCGGGCCTGACGCTGCAACCAGAGCAGCGGGAAGAGGATGCCGCGCTTTGCAGAATCGGTTACGCCGGCGTGGGCGAGGTGCGCGGGTAGCACGAAAACGCATTCGACTAACGAAACCAGAAACACGGCAATGACCACGATCGGAATCGCGGCGAAAAAGCGCCCCGTTTCGCCGGGAACGAAGAGCAGCGGCGCGAAGGCTATGATGTTGGTTCCGACCGCGAAAAGCACGGGGACGAGCATCTCGCGCGCGCCTTCGATCGCCGCCTGCGTCCGCGACATGCCTTCCTTCATCTTTCGGAACACGTTCTCGCCGACGATGACCGCGTCGTCGACAACCATGCCGAGGGTGACAATGAAGGCGAAGAGCGAGATCATGTTGATGGTCGTGTTCAGTCCCGGCAGCAGAATCAGCGCGCCGACGATCGAGACCGGCACGCCCATCGAAACCCAGAACGCGAGTTTGGGATCGAGAAACAGCCCTAACACAATCAAAACCAGAGCTAAGCCAGCGATGCCGTTCTTGACGAGCAGGTCAATCCGGTCGCCGAATTGGTTGGAGCGGTTGCCGAGGATGTCGAGCCTCACGGTTTCCGGCAGGACGGCGTTCTTCTCTTCGACATAAGCCTCGACGATCGCGGCGATCTCCAACGGCTTCTGATCCTCGGTCTGGAAGATGGAAAGCCGGATGCTGGGCAAACCGTTCGAGCGTTGGAGTTGGTCCTGCTCGACAAAGCCGTCGCGGATCGTGGCGATGTCGCCGAGCCTGACACGGGCGCCATTTGCGCGGCGAACGATCTCGATGTCCGCATACTCGCTCGCGTAAGCCCGCCTGCCCGCGCTGCGAAGCAGAACCTCGCCGCCAACCGTTTTGATGTCGCCGCCCGGCACATCGCGCGCCGCCCGCCGGATTGTCGCCGCAATGTCTTCGAGCGTCAGCCCAAGCGCGAGCAATGTGGTTTGCGGAACCTCGATCGACACCTCGGGCCGCCGTCCGCCTCGAACGTCGATCTGGGTGATCTCCGGGTTGGCGAGCAGGTCTTCGCGCACGCCCTCGGCCAACGTGAACAAAGACGCTTCGTCGAGATCGCCCGCGATGGAAACGTCGATGGTCGCCTTCTTTTTCAGTCCTAAGCCAACATGCGGCCGCTCCGCCTCGTCTGGAAAAGAGCTGATGCGATCGATCGCGTTCTTCACCTCCTGCAGCGCCCGGTTCCGGTCGACGCCGTCAGCCAGCTCGATCTTGATCGCCCCGCGGCCTTCGGTCGCCGTCGCCTCGATCCGGTCGACCACATCCAAGCCGCGCACCGCTTCCTCGGCCGGAAAGAGAATTCCCTCCTCGACTTCCTCCGGCGTCGCGCCCGGATAGCGCATCTCGAACTCGATCGTGTCTTCCGCGAAAGTTGGGAAAACCTCCTGCTTGATGTCTCGCAACGTCCACAACCCGCCGATGATGAAGAACAGCATCAGAAGATTCGCGGCGACGGGATTGCTCGCCATGTAGGCAAGCGCGCCCCGATTTGGGGCCGGCAGCTGCTGGGTTGTTTCCTCGCTCATGTGTCGCCGTCCTTTCCCTTCTTCGGCTTCACTTCTTCACTCCTCACGACGGCGGCGGGCGGATCGTCTTCGGACCGCGCTCGCACCGGAATTCCCGGAATCACGCCTGAGAGGTGCGTCGTGATAATTCGATCGTCGTCCGCGAACGCGCCCGAAATCAGGAGGTCCGATTCGCGTCTCCACTCGACTTTAGCGTCACGAATCCGGAGTATTCCTTCGGCATCGCGAATCCAGACCCGATCGTTTTCCCGGAGCGCGGTCTGCGGAATGGCGATGACGTTTTTCAGTTCGCCGGCGTCGATGTGGAGCCTCACATAGGCGCCAATCGGGAGGGGCTGAAGTTCGGCCGTGGCTTCGAGATTGAGCGGGTCATCGACAACGATGAGGATGCGCGCCATGCGGCCTTCGGTGTCGAGATCGGGCAGCTGCCGGAGGACTTGTCCGGCGCGGACGACGGGCGCGCCGCCGGTGTCCAGTCGAATCTCGACGCTCGCGCCTTGTTTGGATTGCTCGCCGGGCAAGCGAATCAACGGGACGCGGCTAACGGGCGTCATCGCCTCGATCCAGAATTGCTTGGTTCCGACGAGCTTCCCAATCTGCGTGTTGGTGTCGACGACTTGGCCGACTTCAACGCTTTCCTGAATCACAACGGCGTCGAAAGGGGCGGTGATGACGGCGCGGTCGAGGGCGAGTTTCGCGTCGTCAAAGTCGGCTTGCGCCTTGGCGCGCATCGCCTCGATCTTCTGCAACTGCGGCTTGCGAAGGGCAAGAGCGTTGTCGTCGCCGGGCTCGGCGCCCTGTCCTTTTAACAGCTCCCACTCGCGGAGCGCGACGGCTTGTCGGCCTTGCTCGATCTTCCATTCAACCTCCACTTCGCCGAGGGCAGCTTGCGCGCGGGCAACGGCGATTTTGAATTCGGCAGGATCGATTCTGACTAACATTTCACCCTCCTCGATGAGGCCGCCGGCTTGCAGATTGGGATGCAACTCGACGATGCGGCCGCGGACTTCGGGACGCACGATCAACTCTCGCGAAGCGACGACCGTTCCGTAGGCGTCGACCGAAATCGGGTGGTCAGCGGGCGTCAAATCGGCAATGCCGACGACCGGGACGGTTGGCTGCGCTCGTTCGCGCGGCGGTTTCACGGGAGTATCGAGCAGGCGCATCGAGACCCAGACCGCAACGGCGAGGACGAAGATTGCGATCAGCGCGGGGATCGATTTTGCCAAGAATCGGAGGAGCGTTTTCATGATTTCGGGATCGGCCCGCCGAGGGCGCGGTGGAGGAGAATGCGGATGTCCAGCAGAGCTCACCGTTGGGTTAGTAGATCGCGTTGGGCGCGCTGGAGCGATTGAACGGCGTCGAGCACGGGCAGGTAGTCGGTCAGGCCGTTGGCGTAGCGGTTGCGCGATTCGGCGAGTTGTTGCTCGGCGAGGTCGCGTTGTTTTCTCAGCGATTCGATCCGCTCCAACTGACGGCGTTCGCGGTAGAGCGCGTTTTCGACTTCCTCGATCGCGATGAGGTAGGCTTCCGTGAACTTCAGCAGCTGCTGATCGAACGCCGCCGTTCGCGCCTCGACCTCGGCCTTGCGCTGGCCCCAATCGATCAGCGGCGCGACGGCGTTGAGGACGGCGGACCGAATCGCGTCGCCGCTGATCGCGCCCTCCGAATACCCTAACGCTGCGCCTATCCCGACGCGCGGCAGGCGATCCGCAATGGCTTCGGCGACTTCGTAATCGCGGGCCACGAGTTCATCGCGCAGGCTTCGCAAATTCGGCCGCCAGACCAGCAAATTCGCCGGAACACCTGCATCCGGAAGCGGCACACTTTTCGGAAATTCGTGACGCTGAACTCGATCTTCGCCATCCGGCGATTGCCCTGACAGAACATCCAACCGGTTTTCCGCAACGCGCAGATCGGCAAGCGCGACCGCCATCTGCTCACGGGTCGTTTCGAGTTGGCGTCGTTGTTGCACAACATCGATGGCAGCCCCGTTGACCTGATCGAAACGCAGTGCGGTCAACTCCAACAACGTCTGGTTCGTCTCCAGCTGATCTTCGAGGAGATTGATCAGCAGCTGCTGTTGGACGCAATCGTAGTAGGCGCGCGCGACGTTGGCGGAAACCAGCAAACGCAGCGCTTCGAGGTCCGCCTGAATCGCCTCAGCTTCGAAGCGCGCCGCGTTGGTTCGCGAGCTAAGCCGCCCCCACAAATCCACTTCCCAAGCCAGCGCCAACTGCCCGCTGTAATTCCTCGGCCCCTCATTTTTAGCCGGTTCGCGATGCGACGCCGACGCCCCGACATCAATCGCGGGAAGCGGCGCAGTCGCGGTTTTGCGTTCGATTGCGCGGGCCTCGCGAATCCGTGCGGCCCCTTGTGCAAGTGTCAAGTTTTCGTCGAGCGCGGACACGATGGTTCGATTCAATTCGGCGCTTCCGAACGAACGCCACCAGCGGTCATCGCGTGGCGAGGAGCCGGAACGGACCGAGTAACGCGATGCGCCAACCGCAACCGGCCCAAACGCCGGATCGACATGCCTCGAATTGCATCCAGCCGCGAGCACGGATGCGAAGGCGAAAATCAGAAGATTGGATAGCTGCGACCAATTCATGCGTCGCCAGATCAAACCCGACGGGGTTTTCAGATCGATTACGACCGGATTACAGCGGTGTAATTTTTCAGCGCGGCAACTGAACGCGAAACGTGGTTCGATCCGCGTTGCTCTCGGCGAGTTCGATGCTCCCTCCGTGGGCGATGAGAATCTCACGCGTCAGGCTCAATCCCAATCCGGCGCCCTCGTTTTCGCCAGCAGCTGCTGGGGCCGTCCGAACGAAGCGCTCGAAAATACGCTCGCGATCTCGCGATGTCCTTGCGCTGAGCCGCTGATGAACTCGCGGGTCGCCCGATCGCCGGAGCGGGCGTAGAGAAGCCACAAGTTCGCGCGTAGCGCGTAGGTCAGATTGAAACGCCGCATTTCAGCCCACAACTCGCCGTCCCTTTCGTGGTAATTGAATCGAGGGCCTCCGTTGTAGTCGATAAACCCGTATTCGCCCCAGCGTTCCGACGCGGCGATGAGCCCACATAACGCACATCCAGTCCACATAGGCGTCCACGGTCTTTTCGATTTCGGGAAAGCGCTCGGGATTTCTGGGATAGTTAGGGCCCATGGCGCGACTGGCGTAGATCCATTCCGGGTCCACGTGTACTAATACGGGACTGCGAAGGAGCCGAGCATGTTGAGCCGCGCGATCCGCCCCATCCTCTCCTAACGGAGCTACCAACAATTCGTGCGTTTTGGCCCAGCCGGCCGCGTTGCTTCGGTACCCTTTCAAGGCGTCGAGGACGTGCGTGCGGAGGGAGTTGGCGTAGTGATTGTTGCTGGTGCGGTGTTCGTACCAGTTGGCCAGATCCCATTTCTCGATCAAGGTCTCGGTCCGAAAGTCGAGCTCTTCGCCAGCGCGATTACTGAAGAGCTTAAATGTTAGTCGGTTGCCGTGAACCTCGAATTCCTTGGGATGTTGTCGCGCGGCATTGCGGCAGACCACGGTCAGTCCGCCTTCGTCTCCCACAAGGGCGGCGTAGTCGCCGCACTCAGCGCCTTCACGCCTGGTTTCGAACGCATCCTCCTTCCCCGCGGCCACCAGAAAATGGTTGGCTCCGTGATTGAAGTGAAAATGCGAGTCCTGAATCATGTGAGCCGAGGGCTGCGCCGTGGTGAGCGGAACCAGCAGCTGCTGATCGTGATCTTCGGCATCGATGCCGAAGATGGCGCGGCCGTCGGCGCCCGGGGTTACGGCGAGTTCCAAACCGACTTCTCGAAACCAGACCTCATTGGTGTCCTCGGTCAGGACCAACGTGTGGCTTATCTTTGCCGCCTCCTCGCCAGCATAACATTCGATGCGCGTGATGTGTCGCGCGAGGCGCGTGCCGTCCTCGGTTGCATACCAGCCTTCGAACCGAACGCACGAGGCCACCGGCCCGCTGGCTTCAATCCGCATTTGTTCTCCCTCAGCCACCGCCCGCGCCAGCCGTCCATTCTGATCCACCACATAGAGCCCCTTGCTATCCGCGCTCGTGGCCACCAGGCGGTCGCCCTGCCAGACTTCGCGAATCGGTGAACGCCCCTTGCCGCACACGTAGCGAGCGGCGCCCGTGTCGATGGTCACTTCGTCGCCGTCTCGGGTTACGCGCAGCGGTGTTTCCGGCGCCACGGGACCTTTGTCAGGGCGATCCGTCCGTTCCACACGGCAACCGTTTTCAGGCGTGACCAGGGCATCGAAGCGCATCCACTTGATGGCGCCATCGGGAGCCCAGAGTGCTGTGACTTCCTTCTGGTGAGGGATCGCGCGGCCGCTTTCATCCGTGAGCCGCACCTCGTCCTCGCTCCACAAAGCTCCCGCCGGAAAAGGTACGCCGAAGGTCACCGGGTAGGCGACCGAAGGGCTCACGCCATCGGGAACGTCGATCGTCAAAGCCGCTGTGTCGCCGGGTTGGAACGGAGTTTCGCAGGGCCTGGCTTCCAATCGAAACCTGGTGGCGGCCGTCCGCCTGCCCTCCTCAAAGAGCTCGATCGACAGCTCGGCTACACGCAGGTCGTGATGTCGCAGATCGACAGCGAGCTTGCCACGGTTGCGGGTGGGGGACGTGGAGAACTCGGCGACCGGCGTGGTTCCAGCCACCTCGAAAAGCTTCACGTCAAGGCGCGTCTTCTCGAGCGGCGTTGTGCTCGGTAGCATGCGGCAGTCGATCTCAATCCACCGCTCACCGGGACGCGCGTACGACCGGTCGACATAGAGATCCAGGGAGTCGCCTTCCACCGGCTGGGCGCCAACAAAACCCCCGTCCGCCTGCCCATCGGACGAGTTGTCTTCAATCACCTCGAGGATCAGCGCGGTACGCGCTACGTCCCGGCGTGTTTTCCAAAATCGGGCGCCGACTCCCGGTCCGTCACGACCAAGACTCACGCCAAGGCGGCCGGGCCAACCCGTCCCCTCGAGGGCTGAGGATGGAAGGGCAACTTCCACCGTCCAGCGGCCGTCTTCGCGGCTTACCGCGTGGGAAAACTCCGGATTGTAGGCCGCGCCGTAAGCCGCGCCGAAGCGCATCCTCTGGTCATAGACCGAATTGGCCGCGCTGATGATGAAGTGATACCACACTCCGAGCTTCTCCGCGTGAGGCGGTCTCAGGCAGATCTCGATGGCGTCGTCTTCCCAGACCTTTCCGTCCCGCTCTTTGGGTTCCCCCTGAGTCGTGCGGCCCGGAAGCTCCTCGCATTCAAACGCGAAATAGAGATTCTCCGCATCGTAGCAGACACGCGCAATCGTGCCGGGAGCGTCCGTTCCGATGACGATCGACCTGAGAGACTGCCACACCTCGTCATCAAGTTTGCCATCGATCACCGGAGCAGCTGCTGAGCGTTTGCAAACGTACTTCGCGTCATCCGGGAACTCGGCGGCTGACTTCTCGGTTACAGGCCGGCGGAAGTCCATGGTGATCGAGTCCCCATGTGCCGCTGCGAAGGGAATAATCAACATCAGCAGCTGCAGAAAGGATGAAATACTCTGGATAGCTAACTTCATTGGAATCTACTTTAATCCTGTGCGCTCCGCCCAATCACGCCAGATTTGGGCCATCTGAGCGCGGCGTTCGGGATGGGCTGCGGCCTGATCTTCAGACTCGGTTCGGTCGTCCGCAAGGTTGTAGAGTTCCCAGTTATTCAGATCAGTCGGATCACCTTGGCCAACGAGTTTCCAGTCGCCTTGGCGAATCGCTTTGAAACCGATGTGCTCCCAGCAAAGAGTCGCGTGCGGTTCGCGCGGTTTGCCGCTGAGCAATGGAAGCAGACTCTTGCCTTCGGTCGGCGTGATGCTCTGACCGTCAAAAGTCTCAGGATACTCGACGCCGGCAAGTTCGCAAAAGGTCGGCATGAAGTCCATGACGTGCCCCGGCGCGCGTTGGATGCCGCCCGGGTTCACCTTGCCGGGCCACTTGACGATCAGCGGCGTGCAAATCCCGCCTTCGTAGGTCCAACGCTTGTATTTGCGGAATGGCGTGTTGCTCGCGGCCGCCCAACCAGCGTCGTAAGTTCGATAGGATTCCATCGGGCCGGGAGGGATGTCCGGCGTCTGGTTGTTGATCTCGGCGCAAGCACCGTTGTCGGACAAAAACATAACCAGCGTGTTTTCCTCTTTGCCAAGTTCTTGTAGCTTTGTCAGGACACGGCCGATGTTCTGATCCATCCGGTCGACCATTGCGGCGTAGACGGCCATGGCGAAATCCCACTCGTCCTGATTCGTCTGCTTAGTCCAGATCGGCGCGTCTTCATCGCGCGGAGGAAGTTTCCAATTCGCCTCCGCAATCCCGAGTTCGCGAACGCGCTTCCAACGTTGCTCGCGAAGCTCGTCCCAACCCATCCGATACTTGCCGCGATACTTCGCGATCTCCTCGGGCGGCGCTTGCAGCGGATGATGCGGGGCGATGTGCGAGATGAAAAGAAAGAATGGCCGATCCTCATCGGCATACTCATCGAGATAAGCCAGAGCGTGATCGGTGAAGGCGTCCGTCGCATACCAGTCAGGATCGCTCGGCGTGTAGGGCCGGATCTCTTTGCCGTCGATCGACCATGGACGAACGAGCCCATGATCCTTAGCCGGCTCAGGCTCGCCGGGGCGGCGATTTCCGGGATTGAAGAAATTGCACGACCCACTGGTTAGTCCGTAGTAACGGTCGAATCCGTGATCCGTCGGCAGGCCGGGATGGGCGTGCCACTTGCCGGTCATGAGCGTGCGATACCCGGCCGAGCGAAGGACTTCGGCCAGCGTCACGGCATGCGCCGAGTCCAGCAGCGGCTGGGGATACAAACCCTTGAGCAACGAATGCCGGGTCGGCACGCAACGCGCGCAGTTGTAGAATTGCGTGAAGCGCATGCCGTTCCTCGCGAGCGAATCAAGGTGCGGCGTGAGGATCTCGCCGCCGTAACAACCGGCGTCGCTGAAACCCATGTCGTCGGCAAGAATGAGAACAATGTTAGGGCGTTCAGCGGCGCAAAGTGAAGTGGTGATCGCGATCAGGATCAGAGCAATCGTGATAAGGTTCGCGTTCGTCATAGCAACGGATGCCGCCGGTCTTTCAGTGGTAGTTGGACGGTTTCCCGCGATAGCGCGGCGGTGTAGACGGCTTGAACCATTTCCACGAACTTCATTCCGCAGGTTCCGCTGCATTGCGGCTCGCGATCATCGGCAATCGCGGCGAGCCAGTCGTCGACCACCCGGGCATTGGCGCCATCGCGGGCGCGCTCTTCGGCGCTCAGTTTCTCCGCCGGATTGTCCGGGGGCGGACGCCACTCATCAGATTCATTCAGCCTGACTGTGATCTCCGGATCGTATCCTAACTTCATCCTCACCGCGCCTTTCGAGCCGATAAACTCCATGCTGTAAGAGCCGGCCGGAGGCGGGGTGTCGCGTTGGCTGGAGTAGTGAACCTCGACACCGGTCGACATCTTGAACCACGCCTCAACGTCATCGCCCGCCACCGGGCCGATCTCTTTGTCAGCCTTACCAGCGCGAACGTCCACCTTGGTGATGTCCCGTCCTTCTTGCAGGATGCGCGCGCGAACTTCGGCCGCCTCGCCCGCGAAAATCCGAAGCAAATCGAAAATGTGCGCGCCGTGAACCAGCAGATCTTCTCCACCCGCCCGGTAGTCGGTCTTGCCGCTGGCGCGGATGGATTGGAGATCGCCGATCATCCCGTCGGCGATGCGCTGCTTGAGAAATGCGGTGACTGGGCTCATCCGAATCGGTAGACAGGCTGCGAGCTTTCGTTCGGCTTGCTTCGCTCGTGCGAGCATGTCGTCTGCCTCCTCCAACGAATGCGTGAACGGCTTTTCGCAAAGCGCGTGAGCGCCAGCTGCAACTGCCGCCGTCACCATCGCGTGCCGCTCCTCCGTCCAACGCGGCGAGACCACGACAAGCTCCGGCCGCTCACGATCGAGCATCTCACGGTAGTCGGCGTAACCACGAAGCGCGCCGATCGCTTGCCGTATCTTCTGCCGGCCGGCGTCCACCGGATCGGCCACCGCAACGATCTCGATACCTTCACGATTCGAGAAAACCTTTTCGAGACTATGGCCATAGCGCCCGCGCGCCGAATCTCCGATCACAGCGGCTTTCATCGACGAAACCTGCCGAGCAAAAGCGCCGGGCCCAATCGTGGCCACAGCAGCCGCTGCTGCCGCAGAGCGCACAAATTCGCGGCGTCGGACCAGAAGCATCAGTTGATCGAGTTCAAATACGTTAACAAATCCGCCATCGCGTCGACGTCGATATTGGCCTCCAGCCCGGCTGGCATGAAGGAAACGCCGAAGCTCTGCAGCTGCTGGATCTGAGCGCGCTGAACCGTGATCGACGTGCCGTCGATCTGGCGAACGGTGATGTTGTTCGCGGTTTCGGAGGCGATCATCCCGACCAAGGTGCGTTCGTCGGTTGTCGTCACCGCGTAGGCCAGATACTCTGGCTTCACTTCGCGATTCGGGTCGAGGATGTTGAGCAACACAGAGGCCATGCCGCGTTGACGAATGCCTTTGAGCTCGGCGCCGACATCATTACCAACGCCTTCGAGCCGATGACAGGCCGAGCAATGATTGGCGAAGACCGTTTTGCCGCGCGCGATGTCGCCGTCTCGCTCTAGAGCCGGTTGGTATTCTTTGACGACCTCATCGCGCGAAGCGGCAGCGTCCACGAAGAGCTTCGTGACGCGCGCGACGACGGCTTCGTCCGAATGCTGGCGCAGCAGCTGCACGCGAGCGGGGTCGAGTTCGAATGGTTTGACCGTTCCAGCTTCCACGGCGTCGAGAAGACTGGTCAACCACGCCGGCCGGGACAGCAGCGTTTCCGCGGTGCGGGCGCGGAATTGGGGGCCGAGGCCGGACCACGATTCGAGCAGCAGATCGGCGACAGCGTCGTCGTTGAATTCGGCGGTGACTTCGAGAGCGGCTTGCTGGACGAGTGGCGGTTGGCTCGGGGCCATCAAACTTTTCAGCAAGGCCCTGACATCGCCAAAATCCGCGAAATGCAGACTGCGGATCGCTTCGGATCTGGACTCCGGTTCTGCCGACGCGTCGGCCGCGGCTTGTTGGGCTTGAGCGACGATTTTTGCGAGCATTTCGGAGGCGTCGCCGGCGGCGGCTTGGAGAATTCGTTCTCTGGCTTCGGCGTCTTGTTTTTCGACGAGTGCTTGAACGAGTTTCATCCGAATCGCTTGTTCGACGCTCGAAAGCGCGCCCATCACCCTTGCAATCGTGGAGTCGTTTGCGTCGACGCCGATTTGGTTGGCGAGCGTCGAGAGAAATGCCTGACCAGAGTCCGAAGCCGTAAACGATCCGTTCGCCACAAGGCGTTGAAAAACCGAAGGTGCGTTCTTGCCCGTCGAGCTAAGCACGGCGAGTCGCATCCACGAATCGTCGACGTCGCCAATCGCCAGTTCCGCGAGCGCATCAGCAGCTGCTGGCGCGTCGAAGGCTCCCAGCGTGAACGCCACCTGATAACGAACGTTGATGTCGTCCTCCGTCGCCATCTCAGCGACTTGCGCCTGAAGCGGGATTGAAGATTCGAGGAACTTTTCCGACAATCGCAGAGCCTGAATCCGAACGTCGGCCGATTCATCCGAAAGCGTGGCGAGCACATCGGCGGCTTCGAGCGAACTCAATCCGTCGAGCACGTGCAACGCGGTCGCTCGCCCAATCGCCGATTCTGCATTTGCGGCCAGCACGCGCAAATCGGCGACGACGCTTTGATCCTGACGTTGATACAAAAGACGCGACGCCGTGTCGCGAATCCAGCCATTCGGATGATCGAGAAGCGCCACGAGACCGCCATCAAATTCCGGCGTCGGCCCCGGCTTAGCGTCTTCCCTGACAATCCGATAAATCCGCCCGAGGTCGTTGCCGCTATCGACGGGAATGTGATCCAAAAACTCCGGCGGGAGAAACGCCGCGCCTTCGATCAATTCGCGGTACATGTCGAGCACGAGCAGATTGCCGTCCGGCCCGTGCGTGAATTGAACCGGCCGAAACCAGATGTCCTTCGACGCCAAAAACTCCTTCCCCGAATCCGCGCGGTCGACCACAACGCCAACGCCCTTTGGCTCGACCGTGGCGCGGTAGATGAGATTGTTCGCCACTTCGCCGACAAACGCGTTTCCTCGATGACTCTCCGGCAAGCCGTCGCCGCGAAAAATCGTGATCCCACTCGCGCCCGTGAAGAACCCGAACGGCGTCCCCCCCTCGTCCGAACCACGAAACTCGCCCTCCTTGCGCAACCGCGTCCGCAACACGCGCCACGGCTCCGGCGGGCTGATCCGGAACAGCTTTGTGTGCTTGCCGCCGGGCGTGATGTCCACAGCAGCTGCTGGCGCCGCGAGTTGCGGATTGCGCGTGATGTAGCGGTCGTCGTACATGATCCCGAGCGCCGGCTGGCTGTTGCCGCAGGTGAATTTGCGGCCCCAATCGTCCATGCTCATCCCGTGCTGCCCACCTCCGGAGCTAAGCTCGAACGTCGACCAATCGCGCGGATCGAGAATCACGCAACGCGTCCGAACTGATCGCGGCTTCGCATTTTCGTCAGCTGCCGCCGTGACCTCGCCGCCCGACAAACTCGTCCAGATGTGAAAGCGATTGTCGAGGCCCCAGCGGATCGAATTCAGATGGGATTCGCCCGCTTTGTCCTTCCCAAATCCCGTCAGCACAACTTCGCGCCGATCCGCCTTCCCATCGCCGTCGGTGTCCTTGAGATACAGCAAATCCGGCGAGTCGCCGACGAACAACCCGTCGTCCCAATGCGCGATCGCCGACGGATATTTCAAGCCGGACGCGAACTCCGTGCTCTTCTCAAAATGCCCATCGCCGTCAAGGTCTTGAAGCATCGCGATCGAGCCCAACTGCTCGAAATCCTCTAACACATACGCGTTGTATTGCGGAAGCTGAACGACGAATAGCCTGCCATGCTCATCAAACTCAGCAGCGATCGGGTCGTGGATATGCGGCTCGGACGCGACGAGTTCGACGCGGAATCCCGGCTGCAAAACCATCGCCTGCATCGAGTCCTCCGGCGACATCGGCTCGACACGCGGCAACTCTTTGCCGTAGGCTTCGGACTTTTCGGAATCCTGCGCGTGGATCGCGGCCCAAGGCATAACAAATAAAATCAGCGGAATGAAAGTCGATTGTTGAGTGGGAATCATGCCAAGAAGTCTAGTGGCTCTTTTCACGCAGATCTGATGATGCGTTTTTCGATCTATCCGCGACTAGAGCGGCGGATTTTCGTCTGTCGAGAGGCGCCAGATGCATGTCGGCGATGAGGGCGATCGAATCGTTTTGGGAATGCATTGGCAAGTTCGGCAGCTATAGGTTGATCACTCATGGAAGATCCGAAGTCCAACGACCAACCGTTCGAAGTCCGGCCTTTGTCTTCGTTCCTCGGAGCGGAAATAGTCGGCATTGATCTTCAGCAAGCGGTCAGTCATTCGATCTTTCGGGCGATCTACGAAGCGTTTCTCGAACACCAACTTCTTCTTTTCGATAACATCGATCTTCCCCCGGCGTTGCAGGTCGAATTCGCTGGGAAATTCGGCGAGGTGCAGGTTCACGTGATGAATCAGTATCACGGTTATGAAGATCACCCCGAGATTTTTCTACTCTCCAACCTCGATGAAAACGGAACCCCAAACGGCCAGCATCCTGACAAAGGCACCCTTTTTTGGCACACCGACGGATCATGGCGTGACCGCACGGGACTGGCGACGATGATGTATTCCGAAGCCGTTCCCAACGAAGGCGGGGAAACGCAATTCTGCGACATGTACGGCGCTTACGAGCGTCTCGACCCGGAAATCAAATCGAGGCTCGAAGGTCGTAACGCGATCCATAACCTCGATTTCACCCGGAAGCGTCACATGAAACATGACACTCTGACCAGCGAGCAGAAGGCGAGCGTCCCTCCGGTGGCCCATCCTGTTTTCCGGACCCATCCTGAGACCGGCCGCAAATCCCTCTTCCTCGGCGATCACGCGGAATCGATCGAGGGGATGGACTATGAGGAAGGACGGAAACTGATCGATGAATTGAACGAACTCTCGACTCCGGACGAATGGACCTATTCGCATCGTTGGAAACCGGGCCAAGTCCTCATCTGGGACAACCGCTGCCTGCTCCATCGAGGGACGCCGTTCGATACCGCGCGCGAACGTCGGGTGATGCGGCGATGCACGACCATGCCGCTGGAAACGTAAATTCGATTGGCAATCGAATCCCAAAAAACCACGATTGCCAATCGTGGCTACGCTTCGGGAATCTCGACCGAGGCAAACCGCACCGCGTCAACTTCCGGCGTGCCCGCTGTCACCCAGAGTTTCCCCTCATGCTCGACCAAACCCGGATACGAGTTCCCGACTGGCGACGCGATTTCCGTCAGCTGCGCCGTTTCGGGATCGACGAACCAAAAACCCATGTTGCGGCCGGTCGCGACCAACCGGCCATCGCTCAACACCATCAACTTCGGTCCCGCGAACGTCGCCACGCTTGCCCAATCGAGCTGGATCTTCTTCCACTCCCATGCTTGGAAACTCGGCTCGCGACAAACGCCGAGTTTCGCATTCACCACGCCGTCTTTCGTCGATGGTTGCCGCGCCAGACACACGGCGAGGTTCTTGTCCGGGAACGCGAGCGCCGCTTCCGTGCCGCCGGATTCCGGAAAGAAGTCGTCCTTCAACGTCCGCCAGCTGCGTCCATCGCGGGTTCGAAAGAGCGCGCCCGAGTCTTGCCTTCCGTGATAAGCCACGTTGTAACCCATGCCGCGATTCCAAGTCGTGTCCCAACGCCAAGTGTTTTCGCCGGTCGGACAGGTGTGCGCCGTGCTCCACGTCACGCCGTCGCGCGAAAGCCACGTCACCGATTGCCGCAGAACTCCAGCTTCCACTTCGCTGGTCGAATCTCCGGAGAGCCCGACGAACGCGATGCAGGAGGTCAGCATGAGCGCGCCCTCGGCGGTAACCGACAACCTAGGGTCGCGAATATCGCCGCCGTCCCATTCGAACAACGCCGCCGTCTCCCAGTTCGTTCCGTCAGCGCTGCGAATCAAACGCGCGCGGCCGGAGTCGTCGTTGCCGTGGACGATGCCCTCGCGAAACGCGCAAAACCACTGACCTCGGAATCGGATGAGATCTGGGAATTCGATGCGGCATTCGTCGCGGTCTTCGATGCGGGAGACGTCCCAGATGACCGTGGGCTCAGCAGCTGCTGGCAGGGAGGCGAGAACGAGAAAAGCGGCGATGAGGCGATTCATTGCCCATCAATTCGAGCCGCCCAGCATCTCGCGCAACTTGCTAATGATGCGTTCTTCGATCGTATCCGCGAACGGATTGGGGTGAACGGGATTGCTCCAGTAAATCATCGCACGAGCCGCTTCGTAACCGCCTTCTTTGAGCACGCGTTTACTCGGAACATAAGCGAAACTATCATTGCAATAACCAGCCGCCCAGACATTCCCTGGCAGCTCCCTTTTCAGCCGCAGCGAGTAGTCCACGCAGGCCTCGCCGCTCATTCCGATGAACGTCAGCGAGTCGCCGAATTTCACGGTTTGCAGCGGGCAAATGTAGTGATCGCGCAGCGTCTCGGCTTCGAGTTCGCGCAGGCGGCGCTGATCCCATTGGCGATAATACTGCGCCCATCTCTCGAGGTAGCCTTCTCCCGTCTTCATGCGATGCCGCAACTCATCCGCGGTCGGCGCGGGCTGGTAATCGAGGCGCACGGTGTCCCACTTCAGCTGCAGCGGGCCGGTGATTTCCGTCGGCTTCGCTTCCAAGGCAGCCTCGACCGCGGTAGCCAGACTGCGCCCGTGACGCTGGCTGTGATAGTCGAGAAAACGCGGGTAACCGTTTTGATCGGCGCCGCAACCGGTGACGAACATTGCCAACGCGCCGGGATTCGCTTCTTCGAGCATCCGATTCGCATAACCGGCGTAATCACCATGCCACTTGTAGACCTTAGCCGTGGTGTTGTGACAAGCGTAGCCGTAAGCAATCGCCACCTTCGAATCATCAGCGCGCGTCACCGCGAGCACGGGCACATCGTGATCGACAACGCCGTCAGGATTCGGGCGATTGATGTAGGGATCGCCTTTCGGATCATCGCTCTTCAAACGCCGGTTCATCGCGAAACCGCAGCGCGCATGCGAAAAACTCAGGCTGGCCGGTTCAAGTTTGTCTAACGCTTCACCAACAACATCGACGATCGTTTCGACGAGAAAGTCGTTGTAGCGCAGACATTGCTCTTTGCGTTCAGGATCGTTCAGCTCTTCGAACCGCGCCTCGGTGAAGATCAACTCCGGCCCGCAATGCGTGTGCGATGCGTTCAAGAGAAGCGACTCGCCGGCTAAGCCGAATCGCTCTTCAACGCGCGCCGCAACCCGCTTTCGCAGCTGCGAGGGAACACCGATGAGGTCTAACGTTACCAAAACGAATCGCGTTCCCGCGGTATCTTCCAGCGCGAGCGCTTTGGCGAACAGATCCATGACTTTGCCGTTCGCGGGCTCGGTGCGATCGGCGTTTCCGGCCATCCACATCGGTTCGTTCGGCGTGATCGCGGCGCCAGCAGCTCCGGCTTTCCACGGTGGATTCGTGGCGCCGACCAACCCGACGATTGAGAACAGAAAGAGGAAAACGGCGGATACGGCTCTCATGTTGACACGATCACTGTCGAAACGCGGCTTGATCAAGTCCAATCGGCTTGCCATCCGCTGCTTTTCCCATGGAGCCGTCCGGATCGGCGAAGAAGTCCGCGAAGTCGAGCGGCGCGAAACCATCATCCGTTCGATGCAACTCCTGCCACTGCCAATCTTGATAGTTGAACGTCTCCGCGGTCGGGAATCCTTCCGCTGAAGTTGGATACAGTTCCTTGGTTACGCTAAAGCCGGGATTGGCGAAGACCGCGTTCTTCATCTGCCCGGCCTGACTCCGGGCCTCGGCCAAACGCAGGTGTTGACCTTTGCGGCCGCCGGGTTTGTCGATCCAGACTCCTTTGCCGCCGATGTTGAACACTTCCAGCAGCTGCCGGTCGTCCGGGCCGATCCGCGTGAAAAATCCGTTGTGATCGGCGCGGAGATTTTCCAGATCCATCAGCCGGATCAACGGGACGCGCGTCTTCTGGGTGAGATTGGCGCAGAAGAGGTTGTGCGATAGGGTGAACGTCGTTTCGGGATCCCAACACGTCACCGTCATCGCGCGGATGTTGTTCAGGTAGAAGACGCAGTGACGCACGGTCAGGTTCGCCGATCGCCCTAACGTGATTCCCTCGCCCATGCCGCCGATGATGACGCAGTTTTCGACAAGAAGATCGTGGCTGCGCTCGCCGCCGATAAAAACGGTGGTGTAGCCAGAAATCGCGCGGCCGTCGTAGAAACAGCGCCGCACCGTGTGATTCGAGCCGCCTTGAATTTCGATGACGCGGCGGCCGGGGTAGCCGAAATCGCGGAAGCGAAAGCCGTCGATGATGATGTGATGAACGGCGGTCAGGTTGAATGCGGTGGAGCGTTTGCGCTCGCTGCCCGTGATCCAGACTTTTTCGCCGGGCGCGGCGCGAAAGGTGATTGGCGCGTCGGCGTCGCCGGTGGCGCGAACGCGGACGGGTTCGTCGTAGACGCCGGCGTGAACGGTCACGGTGTCGCCGGCTCGAACCTGCAACGCCGCATGCGCAATCGAGCGGAATGGCGATTTGGCGCTGAGGCCGTCGTTGGAATCGGAACCGTTCGTGGCGACGTGGAATTCGCGCGGCCCAGCACCTGCTGGGTCCGTTTGGAACTTCAGCGCCGTGGATTCATCGAGACTCGGACTTGGCACTTCGGGTTTCGAGATTGAATAAACCGTTTGCCGGCCCTTGGCGTCCGTCCTGACACGGTAATAATAATCGCCGCCCGGTTTCAGTCCGGTGACGCTGGCGGTATGATAATACGCTTCCGGCAATTCGATCCGGTTTTCGCATTCCGGCGTTTCGCCCCATTCGAGAAACGCCTTCGCGCTGCCGCCTTGAACCCACCAGTCGAATGTCGCGGTAGTATCCGTTACAACGCGAGCGCGCAGATCATCAGCCGGACGTGCGCTTGGGGTGTTGAGTTTCAAAAACGGACCGATGACTGACGCGTGAGGCCCCGCGCCGATCAGCGGCGAATTCGCGGCCAACGTCCAGACGCCGGGTTCGTAGCCGGGCTTACGGCTGATGGAATTTGGATCAAGTCCCGTTTGCTTTTGCCACGCCGCCAAAGCGAATTCCGCAGGTGCTGAGGGAACGAAGTTGTTGTGATCCGACCAAAGCCCGATCCGCGAGGCGCCATCAACGGTCAGCGGCGCTTCGGAGTCAAAGACGTTGCCGAGCAATGTCGCGTTCGGCGAATGTTCCATCCGCAAACCCTTGTTCCCACGAATCAGGTTATGTGAGAGCCGGAATTCATTGCACTCGGAGACAAGAACGCCGCCTTCGCCCGACTCGCTGACAGTGATTCGCTCCAGCGCGATTTGGCCGCCGCCCTCGACACGCACACCATGTTTTGCGAATCCACGCACTTCGAATCCGCGCACGAGAACGTGCTGGCGATGTCTCAGGTCGATCCCTACTTCGAGATTCGAAGCGCCGACGAGCACAACCCGATCGTGACCGTGGCGCAGAAACCGGATCGGTTTCTCTGCCGTTCCGGAATGCGCCGGAGCCAGTGACTCCGCATATTCTCCTGACATCACATAAACCGTGTCGCCCGGCTCCGTTTTTTGCGCCGCGTGGGTCAACGTCCGCCATGCGAGTTCGACCGAGGTTCCGTAAGCCGTGTCATCGCCTTGCGGCGAAACGAAATACACATCGTCGAGCCATGGAAACGGTCCCTTTGTGCGCAACTCCGAATCCGATTGCGGCCGGTAATCATGCTTCAGCGGATCGGCGTAGTTGGCGCGCGCAAAATTGGAATCGTGCGGCTTATCGTAGAACTCCAGATTCGTCTTATCGTGGTCCGCATAAAACATCCACCCGACAACGACATTCCGGCGCTGCACCGCGTTTTCGAATCCGCCTTTGATCATCACACCGCCGTTGATAACGAGATTGTTCTCCACGACCGCATCCGGGCCGCCGCTGTAGACCGTGATGTCGCTCTTGCTCCGCTCGGTTTTATCCCGACTGAGGTTTGGAAGCAGGCCCTCGGCACGGTTGTCGCGAAACGTAATTTCGTTCACCGCCCAACCGAGGATGTTGTTGCCGATATCAACATAACGCGAGTTGTTGGCAAACGCGTAACAATCCTCCACCACGCATCCCTCGCCTCCGCCCAGAAAGTGGATCCCGCCGCTATTGAGAAAAGCCGTGCAATTCCGCACCGTCGCGTTTTTGGCGTTTCGAAACATAATTCCCCAACGTGTTCGCGACCCATGCATCGTCTGGTAATCGCGATGGCTGTAGCCGGTAAACGACAGCCCATCCACGATCACATGATGCCCCGCGCCCTCTTCCACAAACGCCAACCCACATCCATTCGTCACCGACACAACAAGCCGATGCAAATCCGGAGATCGCGAATCGGAGCTATGTATATAGAGAAACCCATCTTCCGCGTTATGATAATACGTCGCCAGCTCCAACTCGACCTCCGCTGGGCTGAGCTTCGGCACGCAAGTCCGCCCCGTGCTCCGTTCCGCCACGCTCTCAACGCGTTGGTCGAATTTCGTCACAAACACCCCACGCAACCCCGGCGCCGGCTCGAACCCCGACACGTCCACATCTCCGCGCATCAACACCGTCCCCGGCCGCTCCGCCCGAATCGTGATCGGCGCGTCCGCCGTGCCCGCGACCTTCGGGTTGACCGACTCGAAATACTCGCCCGGCAAAATCGTCAACGTATCGCCGGGCTGAAGCACGTCGACGCCTTTGCCAATCGTCGCAAACGCAGCCGATCGCGTGGCGCCGTCCGCCATGTCGTCGCCCGTGGGAGAAACAAAAAACTCACCAGCAGTTGCTGAGGCCGCGAGCAGGGTCAAAATGCCGAGGCTGATTGAAATATGGTTCATGTTTTCTGATTTCATCCTCATTTCTTCGACTCGAGATACGCAAGAAGATCGCGGAGTTCCCGATCGGTCATCGCCAGCGGAAGGCCGGCGGGCATGAAGGAGGTGGAGAGATCCTCGATCGATTTCACGTCGTCGCGGTTGAAGGTGTGATTGCGTCCGAGCGCGTCGCGAATCTGTTCGTTAACGTAGGAGCGCAGCCGAATGCCGACATGGACGCTGTCGTCATTCAGCGTGATGACCCGCGGCATGAATTGCGGCGCGATGTCTTTGTTAGGATCGAGAATCGCGCCGAGAAGCCATTCCCGGTCGTCCCGCTGGCCCACGTGGGTGAGGTCCGGGCCGACGACTGTGCCGCGCCCGTCGGAGCGATGGCAATTGGCGCAAAGAGCGATTCGCGGGTGATGAAAGATGCGCTCGCCGGCGGCCAGATCGGGTGGGGTCGCGATCGCGTCGATTCGCTTCAGCCAAGCTTGTGTGTCGGTCAGGGCGGGACGGTCGTTGGTTAGGGATTCTGGATCGGTTAGGGCAGCGACAAGTGAAGCGGAGGCCGGATGCTCGGTCGCCGCGATTTTCAATCGCTGCAGCTGCTCCTCGCTAAGTGATTGGCCGCGAAGCGCGCGGAGGGCTTCTTCACGAAGATCGGCTTCGTCATGCCCAGCGAGTTCGACGAGCAGGGGAAGATGGTCGCTAGCCACGGATGCGATTCCAAGAACGGCTTCGGCGCGAACCCGGGTATCCGCCGATTCGTCCTTTGCGATTGTGACGAGTGACCCGCTCATCGCCGCCGAGTTGACGGCGAAAACGCGCGCGACTTCGAGAGAAAGCGCGGGGTCGTTGAGATCCAGCAGCTGCTGGAGCAATTCGACCGTCAATCCTTTGGGCAGATGCGCCTTTGGCGTCGAATCGTCCTTCACCGGACTGGTCGAGCGAACCGGCAAAAGACGCAGGGCAAACGCGCGGATCGCGGGCGAAGTCGTTTTGGCCTGCAAACGCGCGAGCAGAAGCTCAGGGTTGCGCATGCCAACTTCGGGCGTGCCGCTGAGCGCGGTGTGGGCGGCGACGGCTGCTTCGAAGACTTCAAAAGTGAGATCGGGATGAGTGAGCAATTCATCAACCGCAGGAAGAAACTCCGTATGATTTTCATCGGCGATCCAGCGCAAAGTTTCGAACTGAACGCTTGCCTCATTGTCGGCAAGAAGGCCGTCGATCCATGGTTTCGGATCCGTTTTGGCCAGCCGCAGCGCCTGCACGGCCTGAACCCGATCGGCAGCTGGCCATGACAAAACCTCCACGGGTTTCCAATCGGACGCCGACCGTCGGAGCGCGGACAACGCGGCGCTGGAGACAAATGGGTCGTTGTCGCGGCTTAGCTCGAACAATCTGTCTCGTGAGAAATTGCCGACGCCGGTTCTGAGTTCTTCGGCTAGACTTGCCGCCTCGTTGCGCGGTTCGAGATCGAGCGGACCGACCCAGTCGGCTTCGTTAAGGTCGATTTCGAGCTTCCAAAGCCGGCCGTAGCCATGAACCGGGTAGCGGCCGTCGACCCAATCGGTGAGGTAGAAAACCGCGACGCCGTCGTCCTCGCGATGGCGATCATGCACGATGCAGGCCGGCCGAAAGTAGCGCGAGCCGCGAAGAAGCGTGACCTGCTTGGCGGCGAAGCTCGCGCCCTTCGGCTCCAACGCAAAAAAGTCGATCCGGTGATCGCCCCACGACGGCATCAGCAGTCCTCGCCCTAACGAAACCACCCCGCAGGGCGCTTCGCCGGAAGGATGAACCATCGGCAACGTGCCGCGGAGTTCCCCGTTCCAGCAGACGAAGGGATGAGGCGTCGCTCCGCCGTATTTCCGCCGATACCCGTAGTCGCCGTCTTGCACGATATGGAGGACTTTGCAGGGTGGATATTCTCCGGGATCGTTTTCCGCTGCAAAAATCTCTCCGTCCTCCCTGACAGTGACACCAAACGGATTCCAGAGACCTTCGGCGATCTTTCGAAGATTCCCGCCATCAGCCGTGATGCGAAAGACGCCGCCGCGATCGATGCCGGTGATATTGGATCCGTCGCGCGCCTTCAGGTTCCATGCCTTCGCAAAATTCTCTCCAAGTCCGAAGACGAGTTCGCCATTCGGATCCCAAGCCAGACCCGAGAGCGCATTGTGAGGATAGACCGCCTCGGAAATCAGCTCGACCAGCGTTTCCTCGACGTCGCCGATGCTATCTCCGTCGCTGTCTCTGACGCGCAGAATGCGATCGCGTTCCGAGAGATAAACCCAGCCGTCGTCGCCGAGTTCGAGGTCCATCGTCTGGTCGGTTTGATCGTAAAAGACCCGCCGAGTTCCGTCCGGCTCAAAGACGAGCACCTCATCCAGTTTTGGTCCATCATAGTCCTCGGGCGGCAGGTGGGTGTGGCAGGCCACGGCCCAGATCCGCCCGTCCTTGTCGACATCGACGCCAATTGGTGTGGCAATGTCAGGATGCTCCGCAATCACGCTGAGCCGAACTCCCGGTTGAAGGATTTCGATTTCAGGAAGGCGTTCCTCGGCAAGCGCCGGCGCGAATGCGATCAAGAAAGCGAACCCAGCAGCTGCTGAATTCGTGAAGGTGGATCGTGGCTTCATATTGACTTGTCAGGCCGATACTAGAGTTCAACAACCTGCTTCGTCTTTTGGGATTGATCCGCAGCGAACACAATCTGGAGGCTGGTCATCACCCGGTCCTGATGGGACGACATGTCGGAGTCGTTGCGGATACAATCGATGAAGGCTCGTTGTTCGAGAAGAGTCAGCCCGTCGTGATCGGGTTCATCGATATTGATGATTTCATCCTCCCTGACGAACTCTTTATCTTTTTGTTCCGCGTAGTGGCGAATAATCGTATTGGCCTCCACGTGGTGATCTTTATCATCGGAACGGTCGCTGGCGACAGAGATGCTGGCTGCGCCATCCGGCCCAATAATATCCTTAACAAAGTATGCCGTTTCACTCATCATCGGCCCCCAGCCCGCTTCATACCAACCCACCGATCCGTCTTCGAATTCGACCTGTAGCTGGCCATAGTTATTGATGTGTTCCGGCACGAGATCCCAATTCCGACAACCGATCGCATGCACGCGAACGGGCCTGCACTGCGCCATTTGATACATGATATCGACATAATGAACGCCGCAGTCCACGATCGGAGACTGGACTTGCATGATATTATATAGCGTATCGTAAAACTCGCCTTTGGCCTGCTGATTCAGGTTCATCCGCATGGCGAGAGGTTTCCCCAAATCATGCGCAATTTCGGTAAACTTATTCCACGAGGGATGAGTCATTAAGATATAGCCGACATAGAGCTTTTTATTCACCTTGTTAGCGATGTCGAACAATTCCTGCGACTCCTCCATGGTTTCCGCGAGAGGCTTCTCCACAAAGACATGCAGCCCCCGATTCAGGGCGGTGGAAACATAGTGATAGTGCGAATCGGTATACGTGCTGATCGCGACGGCGTCAGGAGATGTCTTTTCGAGGGCTTCTTCGAAATCCGTAAATCTGGGAACATTCTCGCCGAGGATTTTGCCGAGATTTTCCGAACTGCTGCGATTTCGGGTCACAATTCCCACATTCTCGACCCCATCGATTTGCTGATAGGCCTTCGCGTGCAGGGTCCCCATGAATCCGGCGCCCACATTCAGAACTTTGATATTACTGATCATAACTTCGTTGTTGGTATTTTGTTGGATTGTCAGGCTTCAATTGTCAGGCTTCAATTGGCAGGCTTTTGCACCGCGTGGAGGATTTTCCCACGATCATCGCGAAACTCAATTCGTAGCGCGCCGTCCTCATGACTGAGGATGTGAAGAAACCCGCCGGTCGGCTCCGCGTAACGAAACGGCTGCTTGATGAGCCCATCCGGATCGGTGCTGCGCGGATCGCCCGGACCATGTCCCTTGATCGCGTTTTCATCATTCAGCGCGCCGCAGCCGAACTCTTCCACGCCGCTTGGGTGGATGCTGTGATATTGCCAGTGCCGATCGCCACACATCGCCAAAAAGCCGCTGATCTCATTCTCACCTAACCAATCGAAAAACGACTCGGCCTCGTGTCGAAAACCGCCGAGATTGGTGTGGTTGTCCGTCTTGTGGCCGCCGTCCGGGCCAACCATTGGCGTCGGCGAAATCAGAATCTTCCACGTCGCGTCGCTCTCCTTGAGCGTGCGTTGCAACCACTCGCGCTGCTCCACGCCCCAGAGGGTTTTGTCAGGGCCATCCTCCATTTTGTTGGGCGAACGATGATCGCGGCCTTCGGTCAACCAGAACTGGAGATGCTTGCTGACGCGGTGCGTTCGATAGGTGGGCGTGTCAGGATCGCCCGCCGGCGCGACCGGCAGCTGCTCGCGGAACAAGTCGATTCCAGTCTGCGGCGAGGGGAGCTTTTCGCCGGTCAAATCGGCGTCGTCGAAGCGGAAATCGTGATCGTCCTTCGACCAGTAAGCCGGAGTCCGGCCGAAGAACTCGACCAGTCGCGGAAAACGAAATTGCTCGTGCCACTTTTTGCGTAGATCAGGCAGAGTTTGCGCGGCAGGCTCGCTCTTCGATCGCGGCCAATCGTAGTAAACGATGTCGCCCGTTCCGACGAAGAAATCCGGTTGCAACGCGGTCATCGCGGCGAACGACGGGTATCCAAGCTCGCGTTCCGCGGGCGGCGTCGTGCTGGGAGTTCGGTCCGCGTTCACACCTTTGATGAACCGGTCGTAAATCATGCAGCTGCCAATGCAGAACCTAACCTCGGCGCTCGATTCGGCGCCGAGCAGCGTGCGAAAACTACGGGTCGGTCCGGGCTGCGCGGTCTCACGAGTTTGGCCCGCGACGACGCGGTAGGGATAAAGCGTCCCGGGCTCAAGACCTTCGATTTTTGCGCGGATGATGAAATCGTTTTCCGGCTTGGCTTCGAGCCACTCGGTCTGACGGCGATCTTGTCCGACCAACTCGAATCGCGCCACGCCGGCCGCGCCATCGACATCGCCTTCCGCATTGAGACCGGGCGTTGCGGTCAGCCGCGTTTGCAGCAACGCGGTCGTTGGCGTAACTTCGCCAGCAAGTTCGCCTTGCGCGTGAAAAACTCCGCCGGGCGGGACCTCCTGCGAGACGGGCTCGGCTCCAGCCGCGTATTCTCGATACTGCTCAGCCACCCCAGCTTCCTCGGAATTGCCGTGATGAAAGTACAGCCGATGTCGCAATGTCAGGCTCTCCCCGGCCGCGATCGTGAAATCTCCACCGCGAGAATTGCAGGCCGGACAAACATCCTGATGCGGGCGGCACGAGGTCTTCGGCGGCTTCTGCAGGGCCGGATTGAAGTGATCGGTCCCAAACCGGTTCGCCGCCAGCAAGCCGTAGGTTCGTGAATGCCAATGAGTCGGAAATCGCAGGTTTTCCGGATGGTCGAACATCGCGATCCCGACGGTCTTGCCGCTCGCGTCCGGGCCGAAATAGTCTACCCACTCCGCTCGCTTGCCCCACGTGTCCGCATCCCGGTCACCTCGGCTGTTAACGATCGCGCCCGCAAAATCGCCACTGCCGCCCTCGCGGTGCGCCTTGACCTTCATCGTGCCCGCCACCCTGACAAACATGCCGCCGTCCTTCATATCGCCGAACGTAACCGGCTCGTCGCCAGCGTGGAGCTCCACATCGTAATCCATCAGCAACTGCTGGTTCTTCAGTGGAGTGAACGCCGCGCGCATCCGCTCGCGAAGCACGATTTTTTCGCCGTCCAGCCAGCGAGTCCAGACGACGAACTCGCCAGTCTCGCCTGACTGAATTGACTCGACCTTTTCTAGTACGATGCTTGCCGTAGACAGCTCCCTTTCGCGCCCCGGCCGCCAATACCAAAAGTTCAGCCCATTCACGTCGCTGTGAGCGAAACGCAACGAGCGGTGATGCGGATGATCCTGACTTTCATGCTCGACGCCTTCCTTCATCGGATAGTTCCGTGTGATGTTTTCACCGCTGGGGCCAACCACCGGATAGAAATACGGAGCGAGCCAATCCTTGTGCCGCCACTCGGTGAGAAGCTCGCCGTCAACCTCGACACGGATGCGGTCGTCCAGTTCGGTGATGGCGACGTCAGCCAACGCGTGGACGTGAAGGAGAAGCGAAATGAGAAGGAGACGCGGTATCATGACGACCAATTTTGGAACGGTCGCCGAAGGTTGTCCCGGAATTCCAAGGAGAAATTTCGGAAAGTGATTTACGCAGAAGGTAAAAGCGCCGCTCGATGCATTTGAAGAGGAGGCTTCCCGGTCAGAACCTGATGATGGATGGCGCCTCACCGGGTTATGGTTTCTGTTCGGTTGTTGCTGACCTACGGCTCCGTCACCAACTTCGTCGCTGTCGCCTCCGGCGGTTTGAGATGCGAGTCCATCCAGCCATACATCAACTCGCGCGATTCATGCGCGACAGTGTGGCCACGTCCGTGAACGTAGAAACCGAAGTTCTCCGGGGCGCCTTCAAATTCCCAAACATCCATCAACTTCGTCAGCATCAAGACGCGTTGCCGCTGCGTTCCGGGATTCCCGTCATTGAGCCCTGACAGATCCAGAAACGCTCGCGGGGCGATCAGGGAGATGATCTCGTGAAAGTCGATCGGCGGCATTTCCTTGTTGAGGAGGCCTTCGCGGATTGGCTTGAAGTAAACATACCAATGATCGCGCGACCACGCCTCAACTCGCGGGTTATGCCGGAAGAACGAAGCGGCGCAGTTGCTGGCGGCGGCTTTGACGCGCTCATCGTAGGCGGCGAGAAAAAACGTACCGTGACCGCCGAGCGAATGTCCTAACACACCGATATTTTCGGACTGAACTTCGTCGAGCGTTTGCAGCACGTCGATCGCAATCGAGTGCTCGTAGGTGAACTTCCCGACCGCGGTCCATTCGGGATGTTTCTCGTGAAACCGGCTTGTGTCGTAGGGACCTTCCGGCGGCACGCGATGACCCGATACGAAATGCTCCGGCGCGATTACGATGTAGCCGCGGCGGCACAGGTGATCGAGGTAGGCCTTGTCCGGATTGTCGACCAGCCCGGCAGCGCGCTGTTTGCCTTTTTCATACGTGCCATGCAACGCGACGATCGCCGGCGCTGGGCCATCCAGATTCAACGGCACGCCGAGATACGCATGAGCGCGTTCGTCAGCTTCGACGTTGTAGCTGATGAGCCGCCGCTCGTAGATATTTTCGACGACGACAGTTTCGTGGGTTTGGAGATCCAGTTCGGGCTTCGTCGGCTTGTGCTTATCGCGGATCAATTCGAGGTAACGCTGTTTGAGAATAGCCTGACGTTTATCCTACTCTTCCGGCGTCTTAACTCCATCGGTCAGGTCGTCCCACGAAGACTCGATCGCGGGGATTTCAAACAAACTTGGATCGTCGCGTTCCTGAGCAGCTGCTGACACGCAGTTGACGAATATGATGAGAAGAATCGAAAGGCGCATGCTTCATTCCAATCCAATCCGATTCGATTGTCGACTATGTTTGGGGGAGCGGGCCGAATTCAATTCATCATCGGAAAATGTCGCTCATTCGGCGCGGCTCGTGTAGCTACTTCCGCCATGAGCACCAGATTCGCCTTTGTCGGTTTCCGTCATCCACACATTTTCCGGTTTTTCTGGGACTGCGTGACCTCATCCGCAATGGCGAAATCGGCGAGGTGCAGGCGATCAGCTTCGATGGCCAGCACCCGCTGAATTACGGCAAACGGCCGATGTGGTATTTCGAACCGGGCATGCATGGCGGGGTGATCAACGACATCGCCGTTCACGCGCTCGACTTCATTCCATGGGCGACGGGCTTGGAAATCAAGGATCTCAACGCCGCTCGAGGCTGGAACGCAACCGCGCCGCAGCACCCGGATTTCCAGCAATGCGGTCAGGGCATGCTCACTTTGGAAAACGGCGCTGGCGTTATTTTCGATGTCTCCTACCTGACTCCCGATTCGATCGGTTACACGATGCCAATTTACTGGCGCTTCACCATTTGGGGAACGGACGGCGTGCTCGAAGGCGGATTCAACATGCCTGAAATCACCATTTTCAAAAACGGCGAAGACAGCCCACGCGCGATCGAGCCTCCCGCCGGAAAACCGGGCGCCTACCTCGATTCGTTCCTCTGCGAAATCAACGGTGGAACGAATCTCCACTTGTCGTCCGCCGATGTGCTGAAGGCGGCGCGAGTTTCGTTGGAACTGCAGCAATTGACCAGCAACTGCTGAATCGAAGAAGCCACAAGAAACGCCAAGATGAAATCCATCCTGACTTCTTGATTCCTCACTACCCTTGAAGCTCGGCGGCCAGCTTCCGCGCCTGAGCCTGCCAGCTCTCGGCATCTGCTGCGCCAAACGCAGTCACCATTCGCCAAGTCCCGTCAAAACCAGCCGGCACGGTTTCGTTGTTGAAGCACATCAGATAGAATTTCCGATACGTCCCCGGCACGTTCCAAACCTTCGCTTCGTGATCGCCGATTTCCGGCGCTTGCAGCAGACGCGAAACCGCAAACTGATTACTGTCCTGATCGTAGATGGCCATCCAGTCGACCCGTTGATTGAGATACATCTTTCGAGCCACCTCTTCGTCGTCCAGCAGCTGCTGAGTAATGATTGTGTCAGGCGCCACGTCGACTCCCGCGATGAGATCGGACATTGCCGGCTTCCACGCGTGCATGAAGTGATACAGAAGCTTCAAAGGAACCGCCTCGTCGGTCGCCAGCGTCGTCGTCTCGATCAGCCGGTTGTCATTGATCTCAAACTCGCACTTCAGGCGGAAATCCCGAATTCGCGACTCGCGAATCAGGCGAAAGCTCTCGCCGCTCAGTTCCTCTTCCGGCACCGCGACCTCCTCGCCATCTAACATGAACACCAAACGCTGCAAATTTTCCGGTTCATTTTCCAAGTGTCCCGTGCCGATGAAGCCGATTTCCGGGAACATGAGCACGGTTCCGTAGGCGCTCTTCTCGGTCGTCATCGGCGTCGAGCGAAAGTCGATCCGCCCCGGCGTCCATTGCGACTGTTGTCGGAGCATGAGCGTTACTTCGCCGCAGCGAACCGTGACTGATTCGAGATCCGGACCAAGGTTAGGCTTGAACCCCTGCGCTCGAATCATGGGCGCGGTGGCAAAGGCAATTGCGACAATAATGTAGTGTGAGGCTTTCATCTGGATCTCTGAAGCATCGTCAAATACTCGGCCATCGCCGTGAGATTCTCCACGAATAACGCCGCATCAATCAAACCTTCTTCGTTGTGCCACGTTCCGTTTGTAGACTGAGTTGCAAGCGCGTTTGCAACCCTCTCACGAAGCTCTTCGACTTCTGCCGCGTTTTTCCACGCTCGGCCCGTCTCGAATCGAAATCGGAACACCTTCAATTCTTCATGAAACTCCTCACCGATCACAAAATCGTAGTGCGTCGGCAGATCGACCGGGTCGTAGGTCAATTCGTAAGAATCGGCTCGGCAATAAAGAGGACGGTTGGTCGATAATTCGTAAAAGCGCGCCCAACGAGGTTCCTCACCCTCGAGTTGGCTCTTCGTGAACCAATCGAGCGCGGGCTGAATCGGCGCCGCGTATTTTTCTTCGCCGGTCACCATCCAAAGCAGGCGCAACACCTCCAGCGCGCCAAGCGATTCGCGCGAACAGGCAGCTGGCGGTTCGAACTTCCGCGCCCACGCCGGCTCCATCTGGTGATTGTATTGCTGCGCCCAAACCGGGTGCGGATCCGACAACTGCGCCCGAATCAAAAACTCGCCGGAACGCTTCGCTGCCTCCAAAAAACGCGGATCCTCTTCCAACTCCCACGCCCGAAGAAGGAGACGAACTGTGTTGAGAAAAACATCGTCGTTCAAAGTGTAGTAGCTTCGATAGTCGGCGTCCGGAAAGGTTCTCGACCAATCTTCAGGAACCTGCGCGGCCAGTTTTGGCGAATCATGAAGAAAAGGGCCGGTGAAGTGCTGCGACCAGCCTCCGTTCGGCGCTTGAGCTGCGAGCAATCCCTCCAGTCCGAACTCCAGCGCATGCCGAAGATCCTCATCCTCGTTGGCTCCAGCGGCGTGCGCCAATTCGAGAAGCAAAAGCAGAGCCGCCTGCGTTTTGTTGTCATCAAGCGACGATACCGCGCGACGCTCCTTCGGATCGGAATCACCAGCGTCGATGTCTCGGCGATAATGCAGATTGTCCGCGATTTGCCGGTTGAAGTCGTAGCCTCCGCCCCAACCTCCGGACGCCAACTGGCACCACATCAACGCGCCCGCGGCTTCCTCCGCGCCTTGCAGAAAGAGCGTGTCTTCGGTTGCGCGGTAGGCCTCTAACATAGCCATACCGACCGATGGCGTTACGGGCGGCTGAATCAAAATATAGGTCGGCGGCGCGACGCGTTTTTCGCCATAGACTTCGGTCAAATCAGGCGACCATTTCGAGCCGTAGCCGCCCGCGAACGCAAGTTTCGAGCGATAAAACGCGGCGGCTCGTTTCATGGAGCTGACCACGGTTTCGGCCTTCAACGCTGGCTTGTCGTCTGACTGCGCGATTAGATGCCCGGTCGCCGCGAAGGCAATGGACAGGATCAAGGGAAGTGGTCTCACAGGCGCAAATTATCGCGGGTCGTTTTCGATCAAGTTCCCCATCCCATCGACAGGTTCCTCAATCCGCACGCGTTCCTTTCCAACGAGCTCGACCAAGTCCGGCAAATCATAATGCCGCAAAACGCCATGGACCATGTTCACGGTTTGGTTGAACGACTCGCCTTCCTCGGTCAGCAGCTGCCAGCTCGGGATCATGCGGCGCAACGTTACCGATTGAAAAGGTTCGGGCGTCAGAGCCGCGGCGTGAAGTGCGGGAATCGCAGCCTCGCCATTTGCGATCATGTCGATCGTTTCCGTCTTGGTCCGCAAAAATGCCGCCCACTGCAACGCGTCGTCCGTGCGCATGCCGATATAGCTTTTCCCCATGAGATAAGCCGTGAAGATCTCGAGATTGTCCGGCCCGAATTGACCCGCGCCCCACACCCGGCGACGGGCTCCGGTTTGTGTTTCGCCAATCCCGCGCAACTCCGCGGCGAGGACGATGCTCCCCCCTTTGACCAGTTGCTCGATCGGCCCGCCGACCGCTGCATCCGTCTTCATGCTCTCGCCGTGTAGATAAAGCGTCGCTTTACCGCTTGGCTTTTCGGGCACAAAAAACAGAGCCGGCAGCTGAAAGGATTCTTCGACGGTCAGGGCGAGTTTCTCGATATGATAACCATCGCACTCAACGCGGCCGACGATTTCGATTTTCGGCTCAGGAAGCTCGGTTGTCGCGCCGATGACATCGCGAATCGTCTCGCGACTCGGCGGTCCGGAACGTTCTGCTTTGAGCTGACGAGCAACCTCGGCGTTGATCTCAAACACGCTGCGTTCGCCCGGCATCAGCAGCACTTGTCCGTCTGGCGAACACAGCAGCTGCTCGTCGGTCCAATCCGGCTTCGAGAAGGCGCGGAGCTCGACGTCGGTGAACGTGTCAGGCGGCGCCTCGATTTCGCGCACCTCGATGTCTTTGCCTAACAAATGTCTCGCCATGAAGCGCGTCACCGCCTCCCGCAGCTGCAGGGTGAACCCGTGAGGCGCATCCGGCGCGGCGAGGTCGATCATGTCCGGATGACCAATGCGCGAGTAGAACCGTTTGGCGTCGCGAAACACTTCCCACGTGCCGTCGAACGCAAACGTCGCGTCCCGCGTTCCGGCGGCGATGAGCGTGGGTTTCGGCGCGCGCATGATGCAGTAATCCGCCTCGTCCATGCCGAACGCAATCTGGCCGAAGATGTTCTGCTCGCCGTCCTGTGGTCCCTTGGTTTCGATCAGTTTTTGGAACGTCGTCAGGTAGCATCCGGGCGCTGCGGCGGCGATCCGGTCGTCCAACGCCATGAGATAAGCCGTCGCCGTCCCGCCACCGGAATTGCCGGTGCATCCGATTTTGTCGGGTAGGATATCCGGTCGGCTCTGAAGATAATCGACGACGCGCATCCCGTCCCAGATCCGAAACTGCGCCACGTTCGAACCAACCAGCGCGCTTCCTATTCCCGTCATGGTGTGCTCGGTCGTGCATAGCAGGCGCACGGCCGGATGCGGCGTTTCGACATGTGGCGCGTCTTCGAACTTCTCGGTCGCTCCCGCGGGATCGAGCAGTTGGTAGCGCTCGCCCTGTCCGATCGGATCGTAGCACATCGCCGCCATGCCGTGCCGCGCCAGAAGCATGCACGCGAGTTGATACTGGCCCGAAGCCTTCCCATTGTGGCTGTGCCCGCAAGGAACGAGCACTGCCGGCCACGGTCCCGGAGTCTCCGGGAGGTAGAGGTTGGCGGTCAGGTGAAACGACGGCCGCGTTTCGAGGATGATCTTCTCGATGTGATAACCCTCGCCTTGCAGCGTGCCCGTGATCTTCGGATTCAGCGGCGTCCGTTCCGGCAGCCCGCCGATGCGTTCGAGGAAAAATTCGCGCCGGTCGGCTTGCCATTCGCGGCAGGTGTTTTCGCTCTTGATCATCGTCTCGAAGGCTGCGCTTCGCTGTTCGGTCAGGGCAAAGAACTCGCCGTAAAGCCAATCTTCAAAAGCATCGGCCGGCGTGGCGCCTTCGGCGCTGGGTTGGAGGACTGTCAGGGAGTCATCGGCTTGAACCGAAAGCAGCAGCGAGAATGGGATGAGAGCGATTGCAATGCGCATGGATCTAACACGGTCAGAGCGAATTCATCCTCGCTGAGAAAAAACCGGCAATTGACTTCAGTTGATTCGGTCCAGCGCCGCTTCGATTTCCTTTTCGATCTGTGAAAGTGGACTCAGCGGCGTCTTGGGATCTGCGACAGAAGTGACCTGATTCTTCTCCGGATCCCAGTTCACCGCGCCGAATCGCGCCGGGCTGGAATCGCGATTCATGATGCGGTCGGCAACGTCGCCCTTGCTGAAGTGCCAGAACTCGAACGGGAAATGCATGAAGCCGTGCGACTCCATCAATGCGGTGATCTCCAGCCGGTTTTGCAGGTGCTCTTCCGAAATAAACGGCGAACGCATCGGCGTGATTTCATTCACGGTGATATACGGTCCGCCCCGCGAAACTTCGCTGCCGTCCGCACGACGGAACACGGAGATGTCGATGGCCGATCCTGACATGTGTCCGCCGATCTTTGGGATGTTCGCGCACATCACAATGGCCCGGCGCGCGACGAATTCGACCGACGGTAATTCGCCCCCGTTTTCCCAGATGCACGTCTGCACGACGGCGTCGAAGACCTCCGGCTTACGAACGAGGGTTCCCTGCATCTCCAGGGATCGGAAACCGTCCTCGATTTTCAGAATCCAGCCGCGCTCGTTCATCTCGCGACCGATCTCCACGATCGTCCTGACATTGCTCTCACGCAGGTGAAGCACGCGATCCAGATCGCCGGCGATTTTCGAATCTGAAAACCACATTTCGATCCCCGCCGCTTCCGCAGCTGCCGGGATCGAGGCGAAAGGTTCGCCGCATTCCTCGACCGGATGCTCCAGCAGCTGCTCGACCATTTCGAAGCCGAGTTCCATCTGCTCGCTCCAGTATTTGCGGCGGGCGTTTTCGTCAGACATGGACATGGTGTTTCGTGAAGCTGATCCCGCCGACCGGGGATTGCACGAGATTGATTTGGCCTTTTTCGGAAAGCATTTTACGCTGCGAGTAAAATGGCCAGAACCAAAACCGGAACCAATCGACTGTTCTTCAAAGAACTGCGTTTTCGCCAACTCGAAGCGCTCGTCGAACTCACACGCCACAAAAACTTTTCCGAAGCGGCGAAGAGTCTCGGTTTGTCGACCGTTTCGGCGTGGCGACGGATTCGCGCTCTCGAAGAACAGTTCGAAACGCAGCTCGTCACCGCCAAAGGTCCGAAGACGCGCCTGACCGAAGATGGTGAGATGCTCGCCGAAATGGCGCGCCCGCTGGTGGAGAGTTTTCGCTCCCTGCCCGGTGTCTTCGCCGATCGCAAGGAAAGCCGTGTGCGCGAGTTGACCGTCGCCGCGCCCGCGGGCCTGCTCAGTGACCTGTTGCCGGCGCCGGTGACGCGGTATCGCAAGCGCTTCCCGAATGTCAGCCTGCGGATGGTCGATCTTCCATCGCACGGGGCTTGCAACGCGGTTCGGAACGGCGAGGCCGATCTGGCGATTGCCGGCTCCTCCGATCTTGCTTCCGAATCCGGCGGGCTCACGGCGCATTCGCTTGCCCGGTATCCGATCCAGCTCCTCTGCCCGGCCGATCATGCGTTGGCTGAATCCAAACGCCTGACCATCCGCCAGATCGCCCGTCATCCACTTGTGCTGAGTGGTGAGGGAACCTCGGACCGGTCTATGGTCGACGCCGCTTTTGCGAAAGCCGGCCTGACCGAAGAGCTGGACATCACGATCACCGCGACGCGGCTGGAATTGATCACACGTTATGTGGAAATGGGCTTCGGCGTCGCCCTGCTGGCGTCAGGGCCGATGGCATTGCCGAAATCACCGAAGCTGAAGTGGATGGATGTCAGCCGATTATTCGGGTTCGAAGAAGTCGCGGTGTTTCAGCCGGAGGGCCGATTTGAGTTGCCGCACGTGCGGGCGTTCCGGGAGTTGGTGGCGGAAGCTGTGTCTACTTCGACCTGAGCCGCTCATCTTCTTCAGCTTCACGCTTGGCGATGTCCTGGGGATGCTTGGAAAACGTCGCAATGAAATCGCCGACGACTTTGTCGGCCAAGCGCCCTAACGCAGCCAGAATCTCTGCTTCGGCTTCCGGCTTGAGTGGCGACATCTCGGGTTCGTAGCCGCCGACTTCGTAGGAATCCGCCGTCGCGATATAACCGAGCTTGCCATTGGCATAACCAACCACGATGGGAGTCGCTCGATCAGAAATGGCGGCTTCGAGCTTGAATCCGTATTCGACCATCGGCTCGCCTGGCATGGTCAAAAACAGAATCGGGCCGACTTTGATCGCCATCAACTCAGTTGGAACCGTCGCTTCCTTGCCGGGGAGCTCCACGATCTCGCTGGCGATTCGAATCTGGTAGAACGTCTCGCGCGTTCGCTATTCTTCGCGGGTGACCTGTTTCGCCAGGGAACGAACTACCGCGGCTCCGAGATCGCGGCCGCACCACTGAATATCCGCCTCGTCGGCACAGCGATATGGGTAGCCAGGAAGATTCGGCCGGATGTCGCCAGCGCAGCCTTGAAGGAAAAGCGCGTTGGTCTCTCCGCGGAAAATTTGCTCCACGAACGCACGCGCCTCCCCGGGGAAGTCAGCCGACATTTTGGGGTATCCGTTAGGGTGCGGCTCCGAGCCTTTGTCGCCCCAGGTGAAGCAACACGGGTGGCAAGTCGCGTGCATCAACACCGCCATCGGCGTGAGCGACTCGCCATCGTCGAATCGAAGCACTTTGACGCGCGGATCGTTCGGCCCGTCCGGGTTCATTCGGATGATCGTGCGGCCGTCGATGACCTTGCGGCGATTAATCGCGAAGCTGATCGCGTCTTCGCCGTAACCGATGCTGACCGTCTTGAAGTTGCCGGACGCCTCCCTCGCCGCAGAGCCAACTTTTTCGATCACGGACTGAACGAACGCATCCTTCTTGTCGCAAAACGGCGCCGAGTGCGTGTGCGAGGCGGCGACCATCACATTCGCGGCGAGGATTCCGGTTTCCTTTTCGACGATCGCACGAATACCGCGGAGCATCGGCTCATAGGCGTAGATGAGGTCGAGCGTTATGATCGCAACCTTCGTCTCCCCGTCGTCCAGCAGCAGCACGCCCGCTTTCAAGCGATCGCGAACCTGTTTGACGATGCGGCGATGGCCCACAATGTCGATGCCGGCCTCAACGTTGTCCGGCGTGATGTCGACCTGCGCGACGGCGGCTTTGAGGTTGGACTTGACGGGGAACGTTCCGTCGGGGGGATTCGAGGTGTTCATTTTTTCGGTTTGTCAGGGTTCCCAACCATCGACTCCTTCAATTGCTACCCGTGAAAAGCGGAAAAAGAAAGCGATACCCGAAATCAGCCAGCTCTTCGCCCGTTTCACCCTTCGCCAATCGTTTCACCACTCGCTTCCTCGAAGTGCAGGCTCCAATACGATTCAGATTCAAAATCTCAATCGTTCGTTCCGCCCGATGCTGTTCGGCGTCCGAAGCGCCAGCGTTGGGAGCCAGCTTTCCTGTATCTGATTCGTAGGAAAAATAGGCGAAGAAGTCGAATCCAGCCTCATCCGGTTTGAGCAATGCCGCTTCCCACTTCTCGCCCTTTGCCAAATTACAGGCCGAGCAAATCAGGAACAGGTTTTCCCAGCAGCAAACCAACTCATAAAACTCGTCCCGGCTTTTCGGGTGAAAGTGATCCACCTGCTCTTGGCCGGTATCATCCATCGGAAACCCATCGCAGTATGCGCAATAGGGCTCCCCGTCTCCCTTCAAAGCATCAAACACCACGCGGTAAACCGACTGCTTCTCACGCTGCGGCCACTGGAAACGGTAAGCCGGATTCTTCTTCCGATTCGCGATGTATTTCTTGGTGATGTCCGGAGCGTGCTTGTGCAACAGCGCCGGCTCCTCACCGCGCTCGAACGGCATCATTTCCCGGCAGCGGATTTGAGTTGTCGTTCGAGTTGGCGCAACTCAATCGCGACCAACTCCTTCACCTCCTCGCTTCGTTGCCCAAGCTGGTCAGCCAACTCATCCACTTGCGCTCGGTCCTTCGCCTCTCCGCTCAGCAACGCTCGCTTCGCCTGATGGAAACGCTGAAACGTTTGCTCGGTTTCGAGATCAAACTCGGAATCGATCCCGAAAATGGATCGCAATACCGCGCTGTAGCTCACTCCGGCTTGACTTGGAGCCACTTGCTCGACGCTCGATACTCCATGTTCCAATTTCAACGTGACAATGTGTGCATCCTCCGCCGACACCACCACGAAAGGGCTGTGGGTTGAGGCGATGATTTGCGCGTTCGGAAACATCCGTTGGACGATCGGCAACACCTTGCGCTGCCAGGCCGGGTGCAGGTGGATATCTACTTCATCCAGCAGCAGCAGAAAGGTTCGCTCCAAGGTCGGCGTGTCTTCCACCCACGGAATCCGGTCTAACCGCATCAACAAATCGGCCACCCAACTGACGATGGATTTCAGCCCGTCTGGCAACAGGCCCAGGTCCACCACGCTGCCGTTCAGGCGTATCCGCACGTTGTTGTCTTCATCGCTCGTATCGAAGGCAAAGTTCTCGCCTACAATCTCAGCCACGATGGATTCAATATCGCGAATGCTTTTGGCGAGTTGTTCCGCCCGTTCTGCCTTTCCGGCTTCCTTTGCTTTGAGGCGTTTGAAGTCCTGGTTGGCGACCCATTGGGCAAGATTCTCCGTATCCGCTGTGTTAGTGAAAGAAAGGCTGTTCCAAAATGGATCAAGCTTCGGTTCCTGAATCGATTTCACCTGGACATGGGAAATATCGCGCATCCCTGCGTAGGCGAAAACAGCCCAGGAAAACCTTTCATGGGGACTGTCAAAGCGGAATTGGCTTGCCAGGAAAGAATAACGGTAGAACGGTCCATCCTTTCTACCGTTGAAATAGACCATTCCTTGATCTGGAGCCACTTGAATCCTTTTCATTTCCACCTCCCAACCAAAAGGGTCCGTCAACGATTCCTGATTGCCATCAATCAACTGCCTACTAGAAGCCAGCGAACCTCTGTCCCACTTGGTTGCGGCCAATGATTCTGCGGATCTAAACCTAGGAGCAGAAAAATCAGGGCCGAGTTGATTGAATCCGGTGCCAAAAAGCCCTGCCAAGGCATAAAGCGCCGTGCTTTTGCCAGAGCCATTCGGCCCCGTCAAAAGATAGACGTCAGCTAACTCCGGATCATCTCCCGGGGGGAGTTCGATCGTGGCGTCTTCAAATGGGCCGACTTGTCGGAGGAGAATCTTGTCGATTCGCATGATAATCGGAAAACTTGCACCTCGATGGACCCAGAATCAAACCGGCAGATGCGAATCGGTCACGCTGGTTCACTTAGGATTTCGTTAGTGCTAAAAATTTGAGCAGGTTCATGGTTTCACCTGGCCATCAGCCTGCTCGATGGGCAAACGTGCCACTTCTCCGCGCAACCGGACTCTGCCACTGACAGACTCGCCCGCACGCACATCCTCCTCGGTGAAAGTTGCCATTAAAACTTCGCCAAGCGGCGTACGTTGGTGATCGTAGATCAGGTAAATCGTCCCGTCTTGGGCCTGCACGCCATCGGGGTAAGTGACGTGCTCACGTTCATCGATCATCAAGCCACCACTCCAGGTTTTGCCGTCATCATCCGACACGTAGGCGGTGAGTTGTTCGCGTCCGACGCGTTGGTCGAGCGGGCCATGCTTTACCAGAAGCAGACTGCCTGAATTCAAACGGCGAACGAAAAAGCGTGAAGTGCAATGCGCGATGGGGCTGCGTTGCAAGGGGGCCCATGTTTTGCCCCGGTCGGTGGAAATGGTTTCGGCCAGACCCTTCACCCTCACCAGCATCCACAGTGATCCGTCTTTGCGTTCGACGATCATTGGCTCGTCCGGACCGCGGGTTTTTGGATCGGGGACGTTGGCAGTACCGCGAAGCGTAAAGCTTTCGCCCAGATCGGTCGATGCGTAGACCTTGATGCTGTGATCCGTTTTCCATACCGACGAGGTCAGCAGCCAGTCGCCATCGGAGAGAACGGTCGGCTTGTTGAGCATGACGCCGTCGCCCAGCCGACGTGGAGCGGACCACTGAAGTTCCTCCGCATCGGGATCATCTGTCCTGATCGCAAAGACACCATACCGTCCGTCCTGAAGCCCAAAGGCCTGCATCCAGAAAAACCACAAGCGCCCCCGTGGATCGATCCAGAGACACCCTCCGGAGACGCGCACGCCGCGGCGCGGTAGAATCATCAGATGAGTGTCCGCCCATGACTCGCCATCATCGTCGCTGAAGGTCAGCAGCTGATAGTGCCGGGGGCTCTCGACGTCCCGACCGTAAGCTGCCCACAACCGCCCGTTCGCGGTGCGCTCGATTCCGGGGACGCCCTGGCGTTTCGTCGGCGGGATGTGAAAGCGCCACGGGTTGACGATGACGTGTGCGGGTTTGAGGGCAATGTCAGGGTCGGCCGGTTCTTCGGCGTAGCTGAGGCCCGCAAGCAAGACAACAGCTGCTGGCGCGAAGAGAAGTGCGTTCAGGTGAAGCGTCGGGGATTTCATCGTTGATTAGTTGTCTTTTCTGGCGCAGTGCTAGGGATTTCATCTTCCCTCTCGCAAACGGGTAACCTCAACCTTCAGCCTCGCCCCATCCGAGACCGGTTTTCCTACACGAATATCATCTTCGCGAAACACCGCCATCTGCACCGAGCCGACGCCTGCTTTACCGTGGCGGTTCAGGGTATAACGCTGATGATCGTAAATAATATAGATCGTCCCATCTTCCGCCTGCACGCCATCGGGATAAGACGACTCGCGTTCGTCTAACAGAAACCCATCGCTCCACGTGCCGCCATCGTCATCGGACACAAACGCGGTAAGGTGAGATCGTTTGCCGTCCGGCGCGTGGTTCCGAACCATCAGCAGAGCGCCCGAGCGCAGTCGCCGAACGAAGAACCGCTTGTTCGCAAACGTCCGGCCTTCAAGATAGATCGAACCTTCCTGCCAAGTTCGCCCGCCATCGGTCGAAACGCTTTGGGCCATGCCGCCGGTGTTGCGCAACAGCATCCACAGACTGCCGCCGCGGCGCTCGACGATCATGTGTTCGTCCACCCGCGTGCCGGGGATGCGAATCTGTCCGATGCGCTCGAAGCTGGCTCCTTCATCCGTCGAGCGAAAGACGTTCGAGCCACGTTCTTCGCCGAGGTCGTGGGTTAACATTGCGGCTGTGTAGGGCGCGAGATCGTCCGGATCGAAATTAACGTTTGGCACATTGGTGTTATCGCGCCACAAGCCCACAGACAGAAGCCAATCGCCGTTTTTCAGGACCGTCGGTTTGTTCAGCATGACTCCGTTGGCGATTCGGCGTGGCTCGGTCCATTTCGGTTCTACCGCGTCGGGATTCTCGGTAACGATGGCCCAAACGCCCATGCGTCCGTCTTGAACTCCAGCGCTCTGAGCCCAGAAAAACCAGAGCCGTCCGCGTGGATCGATCCAGAGGCAAGGGTCGTAGGTATGGACAAACCGGCGCGCCCGGATCAGCAGCCGCTCGGACCACGTGACCCCGTCGTCACCACTCGTGGCAAGCACGACATAACTTTTCGAACTCTCCACACCTCGCTGGCCCGGTCCCGCATACCAAGCCGCCCAGAGCCGTCCGTTCGCGGCACGTTCGATCGCCGGAACGCCCTGCGCGCCGCGAGCGCTCTTCAGAGTGTCCGGGTCAAACTCAGCCGTTACGCGCGGCGGCTGCAAAGCGAGGTCGGGAAGTTGGCCCTTTTCGACAGGGAACGGCTCCGCAACCAAAATCGCCGGGAGAAGGAATAAGAATGCGAGGCAATGAAGGAGCCGATTCACGCGGTAAACCTAGCGAGCGTCGCGAAAACCGCATCGTCTTGACGAAGATATTTTCGGAAGGTCCTTTACGCGGAGGCTAAAGTCAGTCAGCCTGATTCCACGAGTCGATAGTTGTCAGGGCGTGAGCCAAACGGGCGCGGGTTTCCACGATACGCTCCGGCGTCCACTCACCACGAAAGCCGTGACCGGTTTTGACTCCAAGTTCGCCGCGGGCCACTTGTTCCCGCAAAACCTCCGGCACATCCGGCGACGAGGCGATCGAAGGCAGTAGTTCGGCGAGGATGGCCTCTTTCAAATCGAGCCCGGCGAGGTCGGTTGTTTCGAACGGCCCGGCAACGGCCCAGCGTCTGCCGGTGCTGGTGGTCATGACGCGATCGATGTCTTCCGGAGTGGCCACGCCATCCTGTACCAGTGTCAGGATTTCGCGCCAGACGGCGGCTTGAATCCGGTTCGCGATAAGACCGGGAACTTCCTTGCACACCTGCACCGGCGTTTTGCCTAACCGATGCAGAATCGCGGTGATGAGATCGACGGTTTCGTCGGAGGTTTCCTTGCCGCGGATCACTTCGACCAGCGGTATGAGGTAGGGCGGATTGAAGTAATGCGCGCCAACGAATCGGTCCGGCCGCTTCGTCACTGCGGCCATCAGGCTGGGCATGAAACTCGATGAATTGCTCGCGAAAATCGTGTGCGATGGGCAGATCTCGTCGAGCCGCCGGTAGACTGCGTTCTTTTTCTCAAGGTCTTCAATCATCGCTTCCACCACGAAATCGGCACGCTCGGCGGCAGAATCCAGACTCGCGTCGGAGCGAATGCGGCCGATCGCGGCTTCGGTGGATTCGGCGTCGGTCAGGCCGAATTGCTGCATCAGCTTTGCGCTCTCGCGGATGCGCTTCCACGACTCGTCAAGCGCGTCGTCGTCGACATCGTTGATCGTGACCTCATAACCCGCGAGGGCGTATTCCAAGGCGATACCGTGTCCCATCAGACCGGCCCCGATCACCGCGATGTTCCGGATGTCATCGGCTTTCATGAGTTCTGATTTCGTGGTCTGAGCGACAACAACTCCCGCGCTTCATCCGGCGTGGCAACTCCGCGTTCCGCCGCGTCGGCGATGCGGGCCATTCGGGCCACCAACTGTTCGTTCGAGGCCAGCTCGCCGTAGCGATAGTAGAGATTGTCTTCGAGGGCCAACCCTGACATGTCCACCCATCCCGATGGCGAGAATTCCCATCGGCAGCTGCTGGCGGCCGAGCGCGGCAACGGTCCACGTGGACTCGGGTGGAATCGACTCGCTCAGGAAATTCAGTTGCCGCGCAGTGGCCGGCTGCGATCCCCGGCTGCCGAGAACGAAATCGAAGTGCAAGGGCGGCTCGACCAGTTTCTTGACAATGAGTCCGAGCGCGTTCTCGATCATCCCGGCTTCGAAAATCTCCATCTCCGGCTTCGTATCCGCCTCCTTCATTACCTCAGCCAGCCGCTCGACGACTTCGAACGAATTGGAGTAAACTTGGTTTGGAAAATTCATCGACCCGGTTGTCAGCGACGCCATATCCGGTCGGATACGCCGAACCGGCTCGGCACGCGCTTCGGAGTCCGTTCCCGCGCGAGCTCCAGTTGAAATCTGGATGATGAGGTCGGTGCGCTTGGCGATCTCGCTGTGAATATTCTCGAAGATTTCAGGATCGAGAGTGGGCTGCCCATCGGCATCGCGAGCATGAACATGGGCGATACTCGCGCCGGCTTCTGACACTTCGCGGCGGCCACGCCCAGCTCCTCCGGCGTAATCGGGACATTGGGATTCATCTCCTTGGTCGGGAGACTGCCGTTCAAGGCCACGGTTAGGATGACTTTGTTCATTCGTGATCTCAGGGATTCAACCGATCGCGTTTTCGAAACAACAACAAACCACGTGTTTTTTCTTCCGGCGGCGCGGGCCTCAGATAACTCACGAGAACTCCCGCTGTGAAGGCCGGGATCGTGGTGAACATCGCATCCCACCACGAGTTGCTCTTCAGTCCGGCGAAGACGCCGAATCGCTGCAAGTCTTCGCCGTCCAGACTGGGTGTCCAAAGTCGAACCACCGCAAAGACCGACAGGCCAACGACGACCGCAGCGATGGCGCCCGCCGTGTTCGCGCGAAGAACGAGCATGCCTAACAGAAACACAGCCGTTAGCAATCCCAGCGTCGCGCCGATGAGCGAGAGCAAGAGGTCGAACACCGGGATGTCGATGATCGAAAGCATGCAGGCGACACCAGTGGCGAAGATTCCCAGGCCGAACGTCAGGATGCGATTGAAGCGCAGACCGAGTTCGCGGCCCTTGAACCAATCCGTCACGATAGACGCGGTCATGCTGTTGATCCCGGTGTCCATGCTGCTCATCGACGCCGCAAACAGACCGGCAAGAATCGCCCCCGTCATGCCGACCAAGCCAGCGTGATGAACGACGAAATGGGGCATCAATTGGTCTTTCGCCTTACCGCTGGACAGTGCGTTAAAAGACTTCGACGTGAGATTGTTGATAGAAGACAAACAGCGCGGTTCCGACGAGAAAATAGAGGGTGCAGCTGAAGAGCGTGAACCCGCCTTTGATATACATGGAGCGCTTCACATCATTGACTGACGGAACGCTCACAAAACGCTGATAGGTTCCGTACGAAGCCACATGCGCGCCGAGGTAAACAAAGAATCCAAACGCACAGGCTGAAAATATATTCCGCTCCGCCAGCAGACCGTCGGTTCGAAACATCTCGAACTTTCCGGCCTCCGCTCCAGCTTGGAAATACGTGGCCCAACCTCCATCAATTTTCCCGATCACCAGAAACAACATGACGATCATTCCGCCGAACAACACGAATGCCTGGATCGCATCCGTCCAGATCACCGCCTTCGCGCCGCCGATTGCCGTATAAAGTGTCGAGAGCAGGCCGACGACGACGATAATGGCGATGATGTGGCTCGTGGCATTCGTCTCAAGGACAACCGAGAGAATCCGCGTGACGGCCAGCAGCATCGTGCCGATCCAACCGGCGAGGTAGATGATAAAAATCGCGCTCGCCACCAACCGCGCCGGCCGCGAAAAGCGCCGTTCGAGATATTCGTACAGGCTGATGAACCCGAAGCTGCGATAGAACGGCACAAACCAGATGCACATGATCGGAACGATCACGAACGGGATGAAGAGAATCGCCAACAGCTGGTGGTAATTGCCGAATGCGCCCTCCGCCGGCAGGCCGACAAATGAATTCGAGCTGAGCGACGCCGCAAAGAGCGAGAGCCCCACCGGCAACCAGTGCATTTTCCTCCCAGCAAAGAAGTAATCGTCGTTGGTCTTCTGCTTCCGAGAAACGTACAGCCCGACACCGACAATCGAGGCGATGTAGCTGACGCAGATGATCCAGTCGATGGTGTTGATGTTAGACATAGTGAACTCTCAAATGGTGAACGGGCCGTGGGCGGCGGATTATGTTCGCCTGTCAGGACTCAATCCGCCTTTGGAATGTCAAACGCCGTAAACAACACCTGATCCACTTCCGAACTGCACACGGTAACCCAGAGTTTACCCTCATGCTCGACCAATCCTGGTGATAGCATTGCTATTCATCGGCGAGTCCTTCCTCCGCCCTTTTGTGGATTGAATCTGAAGCGGAATCGTCATCCAACACCATTCGGAATAACTTGCAGGCTTCACCACCTTGTCCGGCAGCTGCCAGTGCGTTCGCTTTCGATATCAACATTTCGTGCAGCCAAAAACCCTTCGTTTTCTCGAAATCGACCGCGCCGAACACCGCCAGCGCTTGGTCGTGTTTACCCTGCCTGCTGAGAATCTGCGCGGCGCGATCGACGGAACGAAATTCGTCCGCGCCACCGATGCCGGTCTTGCCTTCGAGGTTCGCGCGATACAACTCCAACGCACCCACATCATCGCCAAGGTTCGCTTCGCGATTATGCGCCATCATCCGGCGAATGCTGACCTGGGTGCGGGTGTCCGGTTCGTAATCCAACGCCAGCTTCAGGTCCGCTTCAGCGCGTTTGCCGTTCTTCGTAAAGTAAAACGCGCGGCCTCTGGCATAAGCGCCTTCGCCAATTTGCCAGAACGGCCACTGACTCAAATCCTCGTCGCCAAACTCGCCCGGAATGTCCTTCCACTTGCGTTGCGCGGCGAGGTTGTTCATCCGCGCGGTCTTCGCGACGGACTCGAATGGAATCTGACCAGCCAGTTCGTCGGCGCGTTCGTAGTCTTTGAGCGCGGCAGCGTAGCGGGCGGCTTGGAGCAAGGCGTCGGATTTCTGGAAATCGGTTACCTTTTCCGCCTCGGCCATTTCCAGATAAGCCGCGAGCGCTTCATCCCACTTTCCAGCGCGCGTCAGGGCGAAGGCGGCACGCCCGGCGATGAGGTGATCGGTTACCGTGGGATCGGCCGGGAATTGGTGGGAATTGCCGCCATGGAAGTGGGCGAACTTCATCGGCGCGTGGAATCCGCCGGCGCCCGTGGGTGAGAACGCCGACCATTCCGTTCCGTTGTCGCGAATGCGCTGCCGACAGACGTTCACAAACCACGGAAGGCTCGTCGTGGGCTTGCTGCCGATGATTTGATTGAGCGGATCGTTCTCGTCTTTGGTGATCGGCAACTTGACCTCGACGATCCAGTGATCATCCGCAATCGCCGTCGCCACTTCGGCCTTTGACGACCAGTTGAACCACTGATTGCGCGAAGCGCCGCGATCCAGATCGACTAACGCTCCGGCTGGATTGATCGCGAGCTGATAGTAACTGTGAGCGTCGGTCGCGATTTCAATCTCGACACAATCGCCATACCAGATCGCCTGATCCCCGTCCTTCTCGGTAGCAATATTCAACGCTCCTTCGTCTTCGCAGCGGATCGCGAAATATAGATCGTTCCCGATCCACTCGATCTTGAAATGCGTGGCGTAAGTCGCGAGGCGGCCCGTCTGCAGTTCGCGCAGGCTGCCTTTGGACGCATTGGGAATGTTCACCCACGCGTAATCATCGAGCTTGCCGTCGATGACGATGGGCGGCTTCGTTTTGCCGGTGCTGACGACGCGCAACTGCGGAACGGGCCCGCGTTTCTGCTGCAACTGCTTCGCTTTGCGCCGCAGGCCGTTGAGATAATTGTCGATGAGTTGAATCCGCTGACCGTGGATTGACTCACTTGGAGCCTTTTCCTTCGCGGCGGCAAACAAACGCAGCGCTTCATTCGCCTTCTCGCTGTCCTTGTCCATCGCCCGCCAGTGAGCTTCGCAATAGGTGAAGAACGCGCCCATCTCAGCAGCTGCTGGACCGTAAAACTTCTCAACATACTCGTCGAACATCGCGCCCGCGCCCTTGGCCTTGCCGCCCCAATACATCCGCGACGTGAAGTAGATCAGGAAATGATTGTAGCCGATCGCGTTCTCTTTGAAATCCATCGTGATCCAAATATCCTCGCCGCGCGTTTGGCCTTTCGTTTCATTAATCTGTTCGCCTAACGAACGCGGAAAATAGGCCGGAAGATAAGACCCCCGGCCGGTAAACGGATAGTTCTCGAAGATTTCGACCGGCGTGTCTGTTTTCTCCTCCCACGCCGCGCGGAGACGCCGCAGATCCTCGCGGTCTTCGCTCAACGGCCGTCGTCCGCCTACTATGATAACCTGAATATTAGGCTCCAATTTGTCGATGTTGCTCGGCGGCTCGGTGTAAATCCCGTAAGCCAGATTCGAGATCTTTTTGTCCGGATGCGTCTTGCCGACTTCTACCGCAACGCGGTTCACAAAATCCCAAACGTAATTCGACAACATCCCGCGATAGCCGAGTTCCGCCGAATCCTTGCCTTCACACAATTCACACTGACACATCGCCGTGTAGCCGTCCGGCGGCTGAACGGAAACGACGTCCATGTCGAAGTGATCCAACTGCACCTGACAAAACCGGACAGTCGCGCGAAGCAACTCCTCGTTCGAATAACAGAGCTGATTGTTCCTGATCTGCGGATCGTTCTGCCGTTTGGCGCCGTAGAGCGCGAACCAATCGGGATGCTTCTTCAGCGTCGGTTCGTTGTCCGTCATGTGATGCATCCCGTGGGCCGCCTGCCGGCCGTACGGTTGCCGGACACCAAGCCGGAATCCCCACATCATCGCATCGCGACCGTAGACGGCGGGGCGGAAGTTCAGGATTCGCATCGGAAAGTCCAGATGAACCGTCTTGTCGATCTTCGGCAAAGCGATCGAATTCGTCTCTGGCAGGATCTCGCCAATCTCGCCCGGCATGTACCAGCGCACGCCCAGATCGCGAAGAAATCCGCAGACCGCATTGAAACTACCACGCTCGTCGTAGGTCCAGACGTTCACATTCCCCTCGGCGTCGGTTTTGACTTCGTCAGGCGTCCCGAAGACATCTTTGCGAGCGGGGTAGTGCTTAGGAAGCTGGCTATGCGGGTATCCCCATTGCGCGCCGGTGATTTTGTCCCACTCCGCCTGCATCTTGCCGCTGCGAATGTCGTCGTAACTCTTCGGCCACGGCTCGATTGGCGTGAAGTCCGAATCCTGACCGATCAACACGAGCCAGTCCTCGCCGGAAACGATTCGATACGCGCCGTGCTTGAGTTCGTCCGTCGCGATGCCGAGTTTTTTGGTGTGCGCGCTCTCGCCCACATAGATCTTGATCGCCTGACCACTTGGCTTGGTCGCGATTTCCAGCTTCGCGCCGGTGATCTTTTCAAGGTAGACCTGTAGATCCCGTGCCGCGAGATGCACGGTGCGAGGCGGGTCTTCGGCGATGATGATCTCGGCGTTCGGTTGGCCATTTTCGACGATGAACGGCTCCGCGAGCGAAATTGCGGGGAGCAGGCAGAAGAATGCGAGCTTCAGAAAGGAACTTTTCACGCCGTAACTCTGGCGAGTCGCGCCAAACGTGCACCCCGGCATCCGGACAATTTTCGGAAACGATTTTACTCTCAGACTAAAGCATTCACCACACTGGCCTTGATTTAAGACTGGGCGCTTCCGATGTCAGACCTCAAAATTGAAAGGAGGAGTGATTTTCCGTTTTTTATCGACATAAATTGCCGCGGTAATTCGAATGTCGCTGTGGCGCAGAAATCGAGACGCTTCAAAGATTCCATGCTCACTGGCGATAATGCTGCCCACTTCTTTTCGCAGTTCATGAATCGGTTTCTTCGCCTTCACCCCTTTCCAGCGAAGCCAGTTTCTAAGGCGAATAAACACTGGATCGCAACGATAGTGACGAGATCCAGGGCGCTTGTTAGTGTCCCTTTCAGATTCCACGACAAAGTCACCGGATGCTTCCGATTTGAAGTCCCGAAATAGGGCGACCACCTGGTCATTCAGGTCAATTTCTCCAGCGGAGTCTGCTGACTTGAGTTGATGAAACTCGGTGGTTTCCACCCTCAATACCGCCTGATCAAGATTCATCGCTTCCCACAATAAATAGTCGATCTCGCTGATACGGAGACCACAGATGCAGACCAATATTAGGGCTTTCAGAACCTCTGGATCGGATTGACGAAGTTCGGCGATGGCAGCTTGAATGATTGCCGTCGCGTCAATTTTGCTGTGGTAACGCATTGAGGCAGGCTTCTCCATCGCCACTTGATCAAAGGGAAGGGGATCCGGCAGCTCGATCTCCTTTTCAAGAAACGGGAGTAGTTTCCGCGAGAATAGCGCCTTCGCGTTTCGAATCAGGCTGTTCACCGTCGTTTTGGCGCTTTGGAGCTTTGACGCATTTTGGTTCGCCTCTTCAAGGTAGCGGTTCTTCCAGGCAGTGACCTTCGCGGGAGTGATCTCGCTCAGTTGCACCGCATCGACCGCCGCCTGCCATGCCTCCGTACCTCCCTTCAACCCGTCATATTTCTTCCCATCCCTGATTCCCTTGATGCCGGCAACTACTCGCCGAAGAGCTTTCGTGTAGGTGTCCTTGGACTGAGGGCGAGCAGTCGATAGTCGAGTGGCCGCTTCAATCAGAGCGCCGACCGTATCACCCTTCTGGACAGTTGCCTCCTTGTAGGACGCATGGGGCTTGAACTCATCAAGGGTTTTCTCCCAGCCATTTTCGATCAAGAATTGAAAGATCTTCGCTGATTTCGATGCCGCAGCTTCCTTGTTGGGAGTATCGAGGGGGAACCGGACCCTCTTCTTTTGGTAGACGATTCTGACCGAATAGCTGGGGCTCTCGTCACCGTTGCGGCAAGTGACTTTTTCTACACGACCTCTCCAGTAAGCCGAACTGGTTCGAGGAATTCCTACCGTCTTGCGCTTCTGCGGCTGGGCACTGGCTGGGCATTTATTTCTGGCCTGAACTGAGCTCATATGTTCTCAAGTGTTCCAAGAGATTAATTCATAACCTGCTATTAATAAATCAGTTACAGACTTGAATCCAGAACAATTTGGCACAATTGTAAACGTATCAGAACGCCAGATGCGAAGACTATAAATCTGCTGGCTCTCCCTTCGCTGGCTCGAATCCAGCCCTGCCCACCCTACTTAAAATGAGCGACTTACGAGAAAATCGTGAGTCGCTTTTTTCTAACCAATCCCCACCAGCCGGGCAATTACCGGGCATTTTTGAAATTCCAAAAGCACTGACCGGGCATTCTCGCTCAAGCCGGGCTTGCCGATTTTCGGCTTCGAGAGTATCGAGGATTTGAAAACGCGGTTAGGCTTGCGGACTTTCACCGTGCTGGACGGAGTCTGCGTTGCCGCACGGTATCGCAGTTCACTCGCCTGCGGTTGGAGTGCGAAACGCGAGCGCGGGCTGGGCAGGCGAAATTTGTGAGGCAAATCGCTGCGCTGGGGGGACGTTTCTTCGTGACCGAATCGACCCATGTCCCATCCATTTTTGAAACTCGTCGCTGCCGTTTTCCTGCTGATTTCGCTCAACCCGTTCGCCTACGCCCGCACCTGGACACGCGCCAGTGACGGAAAAACGATTGAGGCGGATTACCTTGGGATGGACGGTGATAAAATCGTGCTTCGGCTCCCCAACGGCAATACCGCGAAGGTTCCCAAGGACGTTTTTATCGCTGAAGACATCGCAGCGATTGCCGAGATGCGCACGGCGCTTGGCGATCCGGCAGTTGCTCGGAAATCCGCCCGTCAAATCGACGCGCTGCTCGCGGCTGAGCTAAAGCGGCAGGGGTTCAGTTCGTTCAACGATCCGCTGCCCGACGACCTCTTCGCGCGCCGAGTTTACCTTGATATCATCGGCCGAATCCCAACTCGCGCGGAATTCGACGCGTTCATGAAAAGCCGCGAATCCAACAAGCGCGAGGCGTTGATCGACAACTTGCTCACCCATCCCGGTTATGTTCATAGCACGTTCAACTATTTCGCTGATATGTATCGCTTCAAGGCCAGTGGTTATATAGGAGGAGTGCGACTGGATCCCTATTTTCAATGGTGGCGCGAGCAACTGGCGGCGAACACGCCTTATGATAAAATTGTCCACCGGATGGTGACCGCGAATGGCAGTCTGGGGAAGGACCCGGCCACTGGTTTTATCATGCGCGATATCGGAATGTTCTTCGATTCGTTCTCGAATTTCAGCCAAGTGATGTTGGGCATCGACATTTCTTGCGCGCAGTGCCACGACCATCCGTTTGAGGATATCGCGATCGACGATTTCTATAAAATGGCGGCCTACTTTCAGGAAACGACCCGGCGTGGTGGATTCTATTTTTCCGAGGGGGAGAAATACTTCAGAGTTCCGGGTGGGCCGGAGCGCTTTCACGAGGAGTTGATGGCAAAACTGCCGAAAGACTACCTCACAGGCCGGAAACAGGCTGGCGCTGTCGCGACGATGATTCAGAAACTTCGTCATTCCGTGGCTGACATTCCCGGGCAGACCCAGAAGGTTCCGAAGAGCATTTCAGATGAATTGGAGGAGATCAAAGGAGCGGTCTTTCAACCCGAAACAATGATCGGCAAACCGGCCACGCCGAAGCCGGGTCAGACCAATCGCGAGGCGTTGGCGGATTGGTTGGTAGCGGACGACAACCCGCGTTTTGCATTGGTGATCGCCAATCGCATGTGGGATCGCGCCTTCAGCCGCCCGCTGGTCGGGCCGGTGCATGATGTGACGGACACGACCATTCAGAAAGCTTCGCAAAAGCAGGTTTTGGCGTTTGTGACGCGCGAGATGAAGCGGGTCAACTACGATTTGCGCGAATTATGCGGATTCTCTGTTATACGAGGGCTTACCAATCGAAATATACCGCGACCGAACCCGACCCGGCCAAGCCCTACTATTTTCAAGGGCCGCTCCTGCGCCGGATGCGAGCCGAGCAGGTTTGGGATTCGCTATTGGTATTGGCCCGCGGCGCGGAAATTGACGGGGAGCGTGGTTATGACGGTTCGGTGATTCGGTTTGGCAGCGACATCGATTTTGAGAAGACGTCCACTGACGAAATCATGGTGAAACTCGAAATGTGGTCCAAGGTCAGGCGGCCCGGTCAGAGTTTCCTGCCCGAGGGATCGACGACGCCGGAATTCGTAGTCAAATCGGAGTACCGCGCCTCGGTTTTGGAGCAACCCGCGCCGCCCGCGCATCTGTTAGACACGTTTGGCCAATCGGACCGGCTGGTGACTGACGAGCACACCTACGATGGTTCGGTGCCTCAGGTGCTCGCCATGATGAACGGCGGGTTTACCGAGAAGCTCACCGACAGCCAGTCGGGGCTGATTCGCGCTTTGTTGGAAATCGGCGACACGCGCGAACGCGCCAATGCCACTTACCACGCGATTCTATCGCGCAACGCCAGCATGCAGGAGTTGGCAACGGCTACCGCGTTTCTCACCGAACACGGCGACGAGGGCCTGAGCGATCTGGCTTGGGCGCTCATCAATAATCCGGAGTTTTTGTTTATCCGGTGATCAAGGAAGGCCGGGGCGCGGTGATTGAGACGATTGGTAACAACGCGCGTTCACCAACCCGACTCAAAGAAGCTCTCCTTTCCCAGGTGCGGCAGATACTTGCTCAACACATCATCCAATTTTTCCCCTCGTCCAGGTAGTGCCAGCTTTCGTGTGAGTAGTGAAAGCGGTAAACCGCGAATGAACGCTCCCCACCTTTCGAGCGAATTGCTAACTCGAAACGAAGCGCGGGCCAAAAATCACGGCATAGTCCGGCAACTCACAGCATTCGGCGATTCGTTCGTTCGCCAGCCTCCATTCCTCTTCCGAAATCGCGGATTTGAGCGATTTTTCCAATGCGAAGTCCTGCATCTCGGCGCAACTGGTCCCGGCCTACCGTGGTCCTCCTAGGGTGCGTTTGAAAAATGGTACGGGCGCGCAATTTTGTTTGGTTTTTCGAAAAGTCGCTTCGCATTTTTTGAGATGCAGCGCACCTCGCCCCATCTTTCAAACGCACCCTAACCTAACGCTTGCCTTCGTCCAAAAAATCCAGCGCCTGGCCCAACCATTCCGCGGGCGGCAACCCGTGCCCCTGACCGGGAACGTCGAGCAATTTGACGTGCGCGAAGCCTTCGCGCTGAAATCCGTTGGCAAACGCGGCCCGGGTGTTGGCGCGGTTGAAGTCTTTCTCGCCGGTAACAAGCGCGTAGCGGCAAAATTGCTTGGACAGGGTCAAAACCTGGTCCACCGGCAGGTAGCTCAGGCCGTAAACTTTGCCGTCTTCTGCCTCCAGGTCGGTGTAAAAATTCACGCCCATGAAACAGACCGTGCCGCTGAACATTTCTCCCCAGGCAACCCCTAACATGCTTGCTACGCGGCTTCCTCCGGAGTGGCCGGAAACGTAGACGCGCCGGCCGTCGATCTCGAAACGTTGCCGCATGTTGTGGTTGGCGTCGATCGCCAGGCGAATGCGATCGAAGATGTTGCGCTTGTTGCCGGTTTTCCGCGCGCCGACGAAAATGACGTGCCGCTCGGCGAGGATTTTTTCCCAGGAAACCGGGATTTTCGGGGCGTCGCCCGCACTCACCCAGATGAACAGCCCGTGCGGCGTTTTCTCGTCGTAATCTGCCGGGAGCAGGACCTCAAACTCCTCCTTGGTCACGTCGTAGGGCGGCGGATCCTCAACGGCGCTGAGACGCGCGCGAACTTGCTCGGCTTGGCACTGGGGCGGCGATTCCTCGAAGCGGATCACCCCGCGAACACCCGGTTTTGCCTCTTGAGCGAGGCTGACGCCGGAGAAAACGAGCGAAAAAACCAGGAAACGCCAAATCATGCGTCCACTGGAGGCCGGTTCGAACTAAACTCAACCCAAAGATGCCGAAACGCCTTGCCGGCCGGCGATTCGCCCGCTTCAATGCGCCCCATGCATCCCGACCGAAACGTCCTCGGCGAACCCTTGGAGCCTTGCAGCTTCGATCCGGTGACCGGCTTCTACCGCAACGGTAGTTGTTCGACTGGCGAGGAGGATTTGGGCTGCCACGCGGTCTGCATCCAGGCGACGGCGGAGTTTTTGGAGTTTTCCCGGCAAGCGGGGAACGATCTCTCCACACCGATGCTGGAATTCGGCTTTCCCGGGTTGAAACCCGGCGGCCGCTGGTGCGTGTGCGCTCCGCGCTGGAAGGAGGCGCTCGACGCCGGATTCGCTCCGCCCATTTTTCTGCGTGCGACCCATCAAGCGGCGCTGAAATACGTGACGCGCAGCATTTTGGAGGAATACGCCATCGACGACGGGGTTGGCGCGGAGGGCGCGTAGCCCAAAACCGAAATTTCGCGTTTGTCCCACCGCACCTTTGGACTAGCAGTGGCACGATGCAGAAACATTTGCCTGTCCTTGCTGTTGTTGCGGCGGTTTTGGTCGCCCTTCTCCTGGTTGTCCCGCCAAGCGCGGCCCCGGTTTTGAAGATTTTGGCGTTTTTGGCCTCGGCTGGGGTCGCAGCGCTAAGTTTTTCGAGCAAAGGGCCGGTAACGGAAACGCCGGCGGCTCAACCGGCTTCCGAACCTAGCAAACCCGCGCAAATCCAGACCAAAGGCAGCGCTGAGGCTGAAGTGGTGACGTTTTTGGGGATGCTGCAGGACAAGGGCCGGTTTGTCGATTTTTTGATGGAAGACGTGGCCGACGCGGACGACGCCCAACTGGGCGCGGTGGCCCGGGTGGTGCATCAGGGGTGCAAGGCGGTGCTGGACGAGCATCTCAAGGTCGAGCCGATCGAATCCGCGGAGGAGGGCGGCCCAGTGACGCTCACGGAGGGGTATGCGGCGCAAAATTACCGGCTGAGCGGAAATTTGAGCGGAAGCGCGCCATTTTCCGGTTCGCTGGTCCACAAAGGCTGGAAGGTGCGATCGATCAAGCTGCCGAAGGTGATCGAAACCGCGAAAGACTCCCTCCCGCCATTGGCGCCGGCGCAGGTGGAAATCAAGTGAGCTGGCGGTCGATTTCCTCCAACCGGTAGCCAAATCCGTTGCCGCTGATGGTGGACAAATCCAGGACGCCGCGGCGGCGCTGATGCAGTCGCGGATGCACCGCCATCTCCGGCAGCGATGCCTCCGGATAAAACTGCATGGCGTTGCTTTCCACCCCCATGATGGTGCCGGCGTGGGCGGCGAGCAGCACGTGGGGAATTTGCGCCAACATGGGGTTGGTGAGATCCTGAACCATCAGCGTCATACCGTGCGCTTTGGCCCAACACAGGCTGAGCAGCGCCCCGGTTTGAGTTTTGCACGTTTTTAGCGCCACACCGGTCCAGCCGAGTTCCCGGCCCATGCGCACGAACTTCCAATCGTGGGCGCTTTCGTCCATGAACAGCGGTTTGCGGGCGCTGACGCTGTGGACGTCGATCTGGTTGGCTTCCAGGTCGTAGGGAAAGGGCTGCTCCACGTAGAGCATGGCTTGGTAGGTGCGCGGGGCCTCGTCTTTGAGCCGGTCCAGGATGCGGTTGACGTAGTCCGGCTCCGTCACCGCGCAGTTGAAGTCGGCGGTCAGCCAATCCACGTCTTCCTCGCGGCAAATTTCGCCAATTCGGATCAAACGCTGCAAATCCCAGGCTTCGTCGTTGCCACGCAGCTTCACTTTCAGGCAATCGAGGCCATCGCGGCGGATCCAATCGCGCAGCAGCACCGGGTAGCCGTCGTTTGGCTCGTCGCCGGTCAATTCGTCCTCGCTCAAAGGGTCCAACCCGCCAACCAGGTGCCAAACCGGCAGTTGCGAAGGCGGCTCCACGAAAAAATCAGCCGGATACTTGCCCACAAAGCGTTCCGCGGGCTCCAGATAGTGCGAGAGGTCCTTGGCCAAAAAATCCGGCCCGTAGGTTTGGTAAGTCGGCACGCCGTGCAAATTGCCGAACGCATCGTGCGCGGCGATATCCAGCGCGGAAAGGCAAACCAACGCCGCCAAGTGCGGCAAATGAGCCTCCGGCGCCCGGTTGGCGTTGTATTCCGCCTGCAACTCGCCCAGCCGTGTTTGGATGAACGCATGCCCGATTTCCAGCGGATGCCCGGAAACCGAAAACTCGGCGAATTCACGCGTTAGCAGCTGGGTAAACTCTTCCAGCGCCAATTCCCGCTCATCGTAAGCCAGTGGCGACGGCCACACCCAACCGACGCTGAGCGGAGTTTCGCCCCAGCCCTCGGCCGTTTTTCCGTCTTCGCCCTGCACGGTGACCTTGACGCGGGCGCATTTGCTCCGGGTGAGGACCTGGTTGCCGAACTTGAGCGGCATCCGCATGGTCACGGGCAGGAGGTAGAGCTGAGCATCGGTGATTTGCATGGCGAAGGAGATTTGCGCTTCGAGTTTCGAGTTTCGGACTTCACCTACCCGTTCCCGTGACGAATATCGGCGCCTTCCTCGATGAAAACCAGATCCTCGGCGATGTTCACCGCATGGTCGCCCACGCGTTCCAAGGCGCGAACCACAAAGGTGAGGTGTAGGTAGGCGCGCAGGTTGGAGATGTCAGACTCCATCAGCTGAGCGAACTCCTTGAGCAGCACGGTGTGGCGCTTGTCCAGCTTTTTGTCGGCCACAATGACCTGCTGCGCCATGGTGACATCGCCGTCGGTAAACGCCTTGACGCTATCTCGCACCATGTCGATGGCCATGTTGAAAATGGGCTCGATCGTCTGAGCCTCGGCCACTTCCGGGCGTTTGTTGAGCTTGCGGGCGCGCTTGGCGATGTTGACGGCCTGATCGGAGATGCGTTCCAAGTCCGTGGCCACCTTCATCGAGCGAAGCACCTGGCGCAGATCCTGGGCGACGGGCGTGAAGCGCAAAATTAGCTCCAGGCCCTCGCGATCGACCTTGCGCTCCAGTTCGTCGACCTCGTCGTCTTCGCCAATAACCTCGCTGCACAGCTCGCTGTTGCGCTCCTGGAGGCCGCGGCGGACGTTTTCCAGGTTGCGCCTTGCCAGGCTGGCCATGGTAAGCACGGAATTGCGCAGATTTTGGAGATTGGTGTCAAACGTGGCCAGGGTATGTCCTCCGAGTGAACTCATTCGATCAGCCTAACCACGCCCCCAACGATTTTCAACCCGGTTCGTTGGATTCGTTGGATTCGTGTCAAGGCGATCGGCTCGAAGGCAGGTCAGAGCGGCAATGTCCCGGTGCTGTCGCCAAATGACTCCACCGGCGCGCCCGCCCAATCCAGCATGTTGACGAACAGGTTGGTAAGCGGCGGAGCATCCTCGCCGAACGCCAGGTGCTGACCCGGCTTCAGTTTTCCCCCGGCGCGTCCGGCAAGGAGCAGCGGCAAATTTTTGTGGGAGTGCGCCGAACCATCGCCAAGCCCGCTGCCGTAGAGAAGCGCGCAGTTGTCGAGCAACGATCCGGCCCCGTCCGGGGTGCCTTTCAGCTTTTGCAGGAAGTAGCCGAACTGTTTGAGGTGAAATCGGTCGATTTTCGCCAGTTTGGCCAGCTTTTCGGGGTTTTTGCCGTGATGCGACAACCCGTGGTGCGCCTCCTGGACGCCGGCCTCCGTGATTGGCACGCCGGAATCCTTCACGCCGTAGGTGATGACGCGCGTGGAGTCAGTTTGGAAGGCCAGCGCCATGATGTCGAACATGGCCCGCATGTGCGCGCCGCGGTCGCGAATTCCGCCGTCCGGCATGTTCTCCGGCGGTTGAACGTCGAGCTTGGGCCTGGGTTTGCGCGACCATTCTTCCTCGCGGGAGACGCGCAATTCCACCTCGCGCACGGACGTGGCGAACTGGTCGAGAACCTCGCGGTCGCGTTGGCCGACTTTCGCCTCCAAGCGGTGAAAATCGTCCAGCACGGCATCCAGCACGCTTTTTCGGCGCCGAATCAAGTTGGCCAGCTTCGCTTTTTCGCCCTCGGACTCGTCGATAAAGAGCCGCTCGAACGCGGCTCGCGGATTGTGCTCGCCCGGCAACGGGGTGCCTTCGCGATTCCAAGCCAGCAGGGACTGGGAACCGGCCGATCCGCTCTTTTTGATCAGTTCCAGGGAGGAAAAGCGCGTTTGCGAGCCAATGCGCTCGGCAGCGACCTGATCCATGGAAACGGAGTTCTTAAAATCGGCCCCGGGCGTGCCGGAAAGAATGTCGGCACCGGTCAGGAACGAAGGGCCCTCCACGCGATGGCCGCCCCAAGCCAAAGGATGGCAAAGTCCGGAGAGAACGGTGAAATCATCGCGGTGAGCGGCGATTTCGGTCAGCGTTTCGGACAGGGCGTAGTCGCGGCCCGTCGCCTTGGGAATCCAGGCGCCCAAATTCATGCCGATGGGCACGTAGACGACGCCCATGCGGCAAGGCCGGCCGTTTGCGGCGGGTTGCGCCATGGCCTCCAGCCAGGGTAATGCCAGGGTCACTCCACCTCCGCGGAGGAGCGTGCGGCGGGAAATGGAACGGGCTTTGCTCATGGCATAGCCCTAGCAGCATTCGCCGCTGCCGCAACTGCCGCCGCCACAACATCCGCCCTCAGCCAAATCTTCTTCCGTGGGCATGTGGCCCAGTTGCAGCGTCTTTTGCACCAACTTGGTCACCGCGCCGAAAATTTGGTTCATCTCGTCCTCGGCCTCGGCAAAATCCATGGCCAGAGGGTTGCCCATTACCGCCGCGGAGTTCTTCGCCCTTCACTAGTATTACCTGATGAATTGGGTCGCGGTGGCGGACGGCGCGAAACGATTTTCGCCAACTCCGTCTCGTCCAAGGCGCTGTCCTTGTTTTTGTCCAAGCTCGAAAAGATTCGTTCGTAGCGCTGCACGTGAAAATTCACAAATTCCTCCTTGGTTACCTTCCCATCTTTGTCAGCGTCCATGTTTTCCAGCGTGGGAGGTTTGGGCCGTGGAGGAGGAGAAGGCTTGGCTGCCGGGGTGGTCTTGTTCTTCTCTGTTGCTCGATCGTCCTGTGCGCCAATGTGTTGCAATGAAGCGCCGCTAAACAACAAAAGAACAATGGATAATGTAATGTGCCTGAATATCATGTCTATCGTAATTGGTTGTTGGGTAAGAGGAACTAACTGAATTCGATCCCGATGGAAAGAAAATTCTTGGCCGTTGATCTATCGGCACGAAAAAAAATTGAAACGGAAGCATTTTTTTCTTGCCTGCGTGCTGGGATATTCTTAAAACCCTTACGTTGCTGATGATTTTGTCAGGGCTGCCAGGCCTCTCGCCAGGGGGACGGTAGTGTTGGGAAGGTTTAAAGGCAGCGTCATCCCCCCAAAAACCTGCAAGGAGGTTTACATGTCCTGGAAAAAGTTACGCAAAACGTTTTGGAAGCGCTGGGCGCTTGGTTTGGTCTTAGTCATCGTTTCCGCATTGGCATTAATTCCGTTTGCGCGAACCGGCGGCCTAACACCGGCTCAAAGTAGCTGGAGCACGCTGGGTATCGGTGCTGGAGCAAGCGGTTCCGTCACGCAAGTTAGTTCGCAGGAGGTGCGAATTTCCGGCTCTGGAAGAAGAATTGCGGGTAACGTCGACTCTTTCTACACTATGGCCCGGCCGATTCCGGTTGGCGGGTTGATTCAAGCGAAAATTACCGATCTGGGAGTGGCTCCTTATGCCGGAGTTATGATTCGCAATCAGCTCGCTCCAGGTTCGGCGAACGTCTTTCTGGGCGCCAACGCCAACGGGGAGGTTGTGATGAGCTGGCGCACGGCTCGGCGGGAGTGGACCGAGCAACGCGTAGTTGGCGCTTTGGCAGACGGTGCCTGGCTTCGATTGGTTCCGGAGGTTTCCACAGTCTACGCCTATCAATCAGTTGATGGATTAACCTGGACGCCGCTGGGCGGCATCGACGTCCCAATGCCTACGCAAGTCTTTGGTTGTGTGTCGGTTCTGTCGGGAGAAGACACCACGCAAAGCGAGGTTGTGTTTGAGGAAGTTCGTTATTCGAGTAATAGCGGATTTCGATTGGAGCTAACTCAAGAACCCCAAGATCAATCCGGAGTCACCGTTGAAGGAACTTGGAATCTGCTGGATACCAATGGGTTGGGTCACTTGAACGACAACTATGCCGAGAGCCCCGGCACGGCGGGCGTTGGTGACAAACTCACCTTTCAACCTCCGTTGCAGTTCACCGGCGACTACGAAGTTTACGTTCGTTATGACTCGGGCGCGGATCGAAGTTCCATGGTCCCGATTGATGTCACCAGCGCGGATCACGCTACGCTCAGAGATATTTTGGCGGCGGACCCGACTTCCACATCGGGAAGCGGCGAATACCTCTACTCTGACTACGTTTACGAAACCTACGGCGACCACGAGTACAGCCAGACCATCGACTACTACACCGACTATTACTACATGTACGAGTCATGGTACTATTGGGATACCGGCGAATACACCACCAATGAGGAGACCGTCTACTACGCATCACAATCCACCGCCACTCTGGATGATGCGGCTCGGCTGGACGAACTTCAACTGGACGAACGAACTGGCGGCGGAATGTGGGTTTATTTGGGCACTTACACCTTCAACCACCATGACTTAAGCCGAAACGCAGTCGCCATTCATGCCGAAGGCTCGGATGGAATCGTCACGCTTGATGCAATTCGATTGCTGGGAGTGGACTGGATGGACAGGGATAGTGACGGCATCGCGGATTGGTATGAAGAGACCTACTTTGGCGATCCTGCGGGAATGGACGCCAGCAGCGATGAGGACGGAGACTCAACCAGCAATGGGGATGAGTACCAGGCGGCTACCGATCCATATGCCGGCGACGACACCGATTGGGACGGCGTTTCCGATCCTGATGACCCCGATCCGCTCCGGAGCGACGGGGATTTTGATGGTCTGGATGACTCCACGGAACTCTATGAATCACAGTACGTTGAGCCTCAGGTAGACTACTACGATGAGTATGGAAACTACCTCTACACGGACTATTTCTACGACTATGTATACACCGATGCCAGTGATTGGGACAGCGACGATGACCTGATACCCGATGGATCAGACCTCATGCCAGTTGACGGTACAGACGGCAACCAGGATGCAGACGGAGATGGTCTTTCCAGCGGAAAAGAGTGGTTGATCGGCACGAGCGACGGCATTGGATCGGAGGACTTTGACGGCGACGGGCTGAGTGATGGTGACGAGGTCCTGATCCATGAGAGCGATCCGTTGAACGTTGATAGCGATGGAGATGGGATCAACGACGGGGACGAGGTGTTGGCGGGGATTCAACCAGGTCCGGTGCAGCCGGAAATGGATGGTTCGAGCGGAGACGGAGGAGGCGACCCGGACGGAGGTGGTGACCCGGACGGAGGTGGTGACCCGGACGGAGGTGGCGATCCGGATGGAGGAGGCGACCCGGACGGTGGCGGCGACCCGGACGGCGGTGGTGAACCCGGTCCTGACGTCGTACCTTACATTCTCATCCCTCAGTTCCCGCCCGATTCCGATGGAGACGGTTACGACGACGAAACCGAGTTGGCTGATCCCCAGGGAGATCCGAATGATGCCAGCATCTTCCCTAACGCTCCCGCCAACGATGCGGATGGGGACGGTATGGATGATGCCTGGGAAACCGCCAACGGCTTAAATCCCGGGATAAATGACGCCGGTTTTGACCTCGATGCCGATAACCTCACCAACTTGCAGGAATACCGAGTCCAAACTAATCCGCGCTCGCCCGTAGGAGAATTGGGCCGAAGGGAACTGCCGGATGGAGGTGCGCTTTCCGACATCGATCTCGATGGCCGAGTTTTGACCTTTGTCAATTCCGCCAACGGATCGACCGGCGGGGTCATTTGGAGCGATGGCCAATTCATTTACGACACGATGGATTTCCCCCACCCGGACGCCACGGATCTTCCTCCTCTGGGAGAACAGGGGCGAACCAACCTCTTCGGCCAGGTTGCGGAGGACACCCGGTTCTGGGATGGAACCCAATGGATTGACTATGGCACAGCCTTTGTAGTTCTCGGCATTAGCGGCCGCGGTGAGGTGTTAGGGGTGATCGAGGGCTCCGAATTCGATCCGAACGACGCTACCGGCACTGGAGATAGGCCCTACGTTCAGTTTGTCCTTTGGAAAGATGGAGAGCTCGTCGAACTGGGGAATCGCTATCACGCCGGCGGCATCCCATACTCAATAGCATCCATCAACCACCGTGGAGATGTCTTCATTTTCGGTATTGGCTTTGACGATGACGTGGTCCATTGCTCCTGGTATCAAAACGGCAAATTGGTTGCCGGAACTTTGGGAATCGGCATCGAAACTTGGTTTCCTTCCGTGGAAGCCGCTGGAAACGATGCCGTAGAAATGTATTTCCAGCACGCGAATCTAGGGTTCGCGCATGTTGGGTTTGAGCCCCCGCAAGGCCCTACCTTTCTCAATGATAATCCCGTTTACGATGCTCTTTTCAACAGCGGCGGCAACGTGGCTTCCTGGCAAAACGAGGCGACCACTGGATACGACTGGGTTTTCTCCATCCAAGCAATCAACGATGCGGGTTTTGTCATTCAATCCGAGTCGCATTGGGATTACACGGACCCTTTGGTCTCGGAATTGGAGTGGCAAGAGTTCAAGTCCAGCCACATCGTACGTTACGGTGCGCCCGACGGCGACAACGACCTCATCGCCGACGACTGGGAGCTCTTCTACGGGCTCGATCCCACCAACCCGGATGACGCCCGAGCCGATTTCGATTATGACAGCCTGACCAATTACGAGGAGTTTCTGCTCGGTACAGACCCTACTTACATGGCCGCCGACGAAGATAACGACGGCATGGCCGATCTGTGGGAGTTGGCTCATCAACTGGATCCCACCAATCCCGATGACGCCACCGGCGGAACAAATGGCGATGTGGCGCTGGCCGATCCCGATGGCGACGGCCGCAGCAACCTCGAAGAATTCCAGGCCCGCAGCGACCCGCACGATTACTGGGACGGCGTATCTCCCGCCATCGAGCTGCTCTCGGGCAACGAGATCCGCAGCGACGCCGGCGTCTACGCTCCAGCCCCCATCCAAGTGCGCGTGATCGATTCCGCCACCAACGCGCCCATGATCAATGCTCCGCTGGTCATCGCTATGGAAACGGACACTGGCGGGTTGCTTGCTACCGATGCCGCGGGAACCGGAGCCGCAACCGCGTTTGACTTCAGAACCGACTCCACCGGGCAAGCCACACTCTACTTCCACCAACCGGAAGCCGTTGGAGCCCGCACCACTATCAACGTCCGCAGCGGAACCGCTCCCCAACAGACCATCCTTGCCTATGCTCTCTCCACCAATCTTCCCCCCTCATCGATCGCCTTTGAGCCAGCCCAATTCCAGTTACAGACCTACGCAGTCGAAGCCTTGGGTGACCCCGAAAACGCCGCTGTAGCGCACCTCGGCGACCTCATTGCCATCGGTAATCCCGCAGCCGGCACGGTGAGATTCCACGGCTGGCGCCAGGCCACGGCCAGCGAACCGGCAGGCTGGGTTTTGGGCGCCAACGAGTTGACAGCCCCGCCTGAAATGGCGGACGCAGAATTTGGAGCCGCCCTTGCCTTCACCGGAAACCGGCTCGTAGCCACAGCGCCCGGCGACGATCACCCTGACACAGACGCAGGAGCCGCCTTTCTCTACAACCTGGATAACCTGACCAACTTTCAGGCTCTCGCCGCCCCGGACCCGCAACCTGGCGAGCGATTTGGCTCGGCCGTGGCTGCCAGCGGCGAACTCATCGCCATCGCCGCTGAAGGCAGCGGCACGGTCTACACCTACCAGCTTCGCAACGGCGTGGCTGAACTCATCGGCGCTTTGCACTCCAGTCTGGATGGCTTTGGCAAGTCACTGAGCATGAGCGGCGCTCGCCTGGCCGTTGGCACGAACGATTCCTACGATCCGGTGGCGGTTTATCATTTCGATGGGGCGCAATGGCAGGATGAAACCGTTTACTCCGCCTACCCCGCTGGTCTCCAGCCAGGCGTTCCCACCTTGTCCGGCGACCGGCTCATTGTGCCCATGTTTTGCCCGGATGGGAGCGCCTCGGGCGAAGCCCATCTCTACGTGCGCAATGGAGCCGAGTGGGACTACGAACCGGGAGTCTTGCCCGATGAGGGCGACGATGCTGCGGATGGAACCTCCCGGCCCGGTTTTGCCCGCCAAGCCGTTCTTGGAGCCGGAACCGCCGTCTTGCGCAATGCCGATGAAAACCGTGTAAGCCTGGCCAACCTGGATGGCGCCGGTCAAACAGATTCCTTCGCGCAGGAAGGCCGAATCTGGTCGTTTGACGGCCAATGGCTCCTAACCGACGAGCTGGGCCAACTAACCGCGCATCGCTTGGAACCGGGCGCCAGCGAAGACACTCCGCCGGGCGCCGTCATCGGCTACCTGACCGGTCACGATCCCAACAACGACGCGCTTTCCTTCAGCTTGCTCCAGGATTCCACCGGCCAATATGAGCTGTTTCAAGACGCGGGCGGCCACTGGACGGTACGGCTCAAGCACGGGGAATTCATCGATCTGGAAAACATCCCCCAGCCGGAGTTGCTCGTCGAAGCCGCGGACGGCAGGGGTGAATCCGTTCAGCAAACCATCCGTTTCGATATCACCCCGGGCGAGGCCGTGCCGCACAACATCAAAGCCACGTTTATTGGCGCAAACCAGGTTGAAATCACCTGGGAAGATGTGGCTCAAACCGAAACCGGCTATCGCATCTTCCGCCAAGGCCCCAATGACCCCGCGCCCGTGGAAATCGAAGCCCTGCTCGATCCCGGCACGGAATTTTACGTCGATAGCGCTGCCGACGGCGAAACGGACCTAACCTACATCGTCGAAGTCATCGCCCCAACCTGGAGCGGCCAAGCTACCGCCGTCGCTTCCTGGAATTATGATGGCGATGATCTGCCGGACTGGTGGGAGCGGCTCTACGGGTTTAATATCTACCTGGACGACGCCCACGACGACCCGGATCAGGATGGCGTTAGCACCTATGATGAGTTTTTAGCCGGGACGGATCCCACCATGGGCCGGGCGCCCACCGTCTCCTTCCTGCCGCCTAACAACGGAGGCCAACAAATCTACGAATACACGCCTATAAGCCTGGATATCGCCGCGGAATCCTTCGGCAACCCCATTCAGGCCATCCGCTTGTATGTGAACGGCTCCATTGAGGCCTCCTTGATCCATGGCGACACCACCGGCTGGCTCAGCCACAACTGGCTGCCGCAGGGCTTCGGCATTTACCGCGTAATGGCGGAGGTCACCGACAGCCACGGCCAAACCACCACCACCGATGAGCTGGTTTTCGAAGTTTATCCGCTTGGTGAGTTCACCGTCCAATTCACCAGCCCGCAGCATGAATCGCAATACACCACGGCCGACGAATTTTTGATTCGGGCGGAAGCAAGCCGGGAAGGCGCGGCCATGCGGCGCATCACCTTGTATCGCGGCCCCATCCCATTTGCCGAAACCTACCTCACCGACGATGACCCGGTTCAGGACACCATTGACGTAAGCTACCTCTTGCAACATTTGCCGGCCGGCGTCCACACGTTTTACGCTATCGCCGAAGACCGGAGCGGAACGCAGGTCCGCACGGAGCCGCTGGCCGTAACCATATCCGCCCACGCGCCCATTTCCCTGGTACATTCGCCGTTAGCTGCGGCACAGGAGCCAAACTCCGAGACAACGCGCGAAGCCTTCATCATCAACCACTCCAGCGCAACGCAGACCGTGCGCCTGCAGCCGGTCGATAACGTCGATCCTGCTGAAACGCCCGATCCCAATGCGCCGATCGATCCCGCTGACCTGGCCAACCCAACTTACACGCTGGCGGAGATTTCCAGCTATGTTGCGGACTTCCAGCCGAATAGTTTTGAGACGGCGTTCGATTTCTACGCCATCAACAGTCCCATGCCGGATGAGGAATCTTCCCCGCCACCAGAGGATGGAAACGGTCTCGGTTACACCTTGCAATTCTCAAATGGCTCCACCGTTGAGTTAATTGACTCCTCCAATAGCTCGTACTACACAGGCTGGGATCACAATGCCGAGGAATGGGCCATGTACCAAAATTCGGAGGGTTATTGGGTTCTGGAAAATTTCACCAGCGGCTCGCAATATACGGCGGCCAGTCCCAGCGTCGATCCACCTGCGCAAATTGACACGATAACCATCACGCCGGCTGGGTCCGGATCTGACTCTGGCTCCAATCCTGCGGCCGATCCCGATGACGGCGTCCTCTATCGCGTGGTGGAGTTGGACTTCGCCTTCCCGTGGTATGGTCAGTTTTACGATCGGGCCACCATTTACCCCGGCGGAGACATTATCCTCTGGCAATCGGCCGGGAGCAGCATCGCAGAAATCGCTCCCTTTGCCGGAGCCGGAAATTTCACCTACTACGACGAACAGGCCATCTTCAATTTTGGCCTGATGGGAGACATCTCCTACAGCATGGGGCCCGATGGCTTGATGGTTGACTTCTATCCGCTGGATACTTCCGCCCTGGAACGCGCCGGCGATCCCAATAACCCTAACATCGAATTCAACTGGGACCTGGTTCGCCAACTGAACTTCCGCATCGTCCTCACCGCCCAAGGCGAGGTCGCCATCGACTACAACGGCATGCGCACCACCGCCAGCGGCCTGGTGCACCAGGATTACAGTTTTCTGGGCCGCCGAGCCACCTTTTCCAGCGAAACCGGTCTCCAAGCTGAAGTCACCGATCACAACTACCGCGCGGTGCGGCTGCGCCCCGACTATCTGGCCGATCCCGATGCGGTGGTGATCGATCGCTGGTTTGAGCCGGAAGTCGCCCAAATCGCCGTCGGCCCCAACCAAATTCGCAGCGTTCCCGTGCGCTTCCGTTCGTTTGGCCGGGAACAAGCTTACGCTGGCAGGTTGGAAGCCTTGCTCGATGACGGCACGGGCACAGGAACTTGGGCTGCGGCCGCGGATATCGATGTGACCCAAAGCGTCGATGCCGCGGCACTTGCCGATAGTGATGGCGACGGCTTGCTGGACGACTGGGAGATCGACACCTTTGGCGATCTGACAACCAGCAACGGCCACGATGATCAGGATCACGATGGCGATGGCGTTAGTGATGCCGACGAGCACGAACTCGGGCTCGACGCGAATGACGCCGACAGCGACGACGACGGAATTTCCGACGGCTACGAAGTGGAGCACGGGCTCAACGCCAACGTCGACGATCGTTACCTGGATAAGGACGGCGACGGCGTCAGCAACCTGGAGGAATCCATCCTCGGGCTCAGTGCGAGCAAGCGCGATAGCGACGGGGACTACCTCAGCGATGGGGCGGAACTGGGTTTGCCGCCGCGTGGAGGAGGCAGTGGGGGAGCCCAAGGCGGTGAAACTGGTGACGAAGGTGGAAACGATGGCCCTGAAGACGGTGGCGAGGACGATGACCCTTTGCCAGTTACGCCATCTGGCATTCCCCTCCACAACATCCTCAACCCTGGTGCAACAAACAATACCAACATCGGGGACAATGGCGGGGAAGGCCAACAACCCAACAATCCCAACGACCAAGACAGCCCCGACGATATCGACGGAGACGGTTGGACCAACGAATACGAGGCCCGTATGGGTACGGACCCCGAAAACAAGGACACCGACGGCGATGGCGTGCCCGATCCTGAAGACCGCATCCCCTACATGGCCGAGGTCAGTAGCGCTCCGGTCGCCGTCCCGCGCTACGTGGTCATCGATCTCGGCGAAGGCGCCAAACCCCGGATGCTCAACGAACATAACGAAGTGCTCTTCGAGCATGAGGATAACTACAAATTCTGGAGCCAGGGTGAAGAGTTAACCATCGGTTCTGTTGATGATCTTAAAATTGAAGGCCTGACCAATGACGGGATTGTTTATGGGCATTACCTGAAAGAAGATGAAGACGGCGTTGTCACTGAGGATGAAGAGCGTCGGGGTTTTGTCTGGACTAAGGAGGACAAAGAGGATGGGCCGCGGGAGTTGGCTAAAGTGGAAGTGCCCACTGGAATGAGCGCGCCTATCTATCACTCGCACGAATGGAATCTAATGGAGGGCGACGAGATCAAAGCGAAGGTGAGCGCAACTAAGGAGGAAACCGGATGTATCGATACCGACGAAATCCGGTGGGACCGCAACGGAGAAAAGATCGACGGCGGGGAATTGGAAGTGCCGGAAGAGAAAGAAGTTGAGTTTGAGATTCCATCAAGCATCCCCACACAACCATATTCTCCAATTAAAGAGGACAAGGTTTGGCAGGAAGGCCAAGAAGGTGATCAGCGTGGTGATTGGAAACCAACGGGTTTGGTGTGGAAGACGAAAGATGACGAAGATGATAATAGCCAGAATGGGGAGCCATCCTCGGGCCCCGATCCCTGTGGGGAATGGGTTAACCCCGTCACTGGCGAGCCGGGTGATTTGGGGCCTCACTTGATTTATTGCATGACGAGCGATGGCGTGTGGTGGGATTTCACGCAATTGAATGATGACATTCGAGATCGTGACGGTAATGGAAAAGTAGAACTGGTTTGGGTTAAGGACCATTACGATGAGGATGAGGACGGGTACCATGATGACAATGACGACCCATGCCATTGCGACCCGCCTCCGGCCAGGAAGGTCGCGGAGTTCGATGGGGAGGAAATCTGGAATGATCAACAAACCGAAGGCTTTGTGCCGGAGTTTGGGCTGTTGTCGGAGCCTAAAGCGGTGCAGGGCTACGAAATTGAACCGGCAGAGCCCGCGGGAGGTGACGCGGAGGCGAATGATAGTGTGTTTGGACCGGAAGAGGAGCAATCGGGCCCCTGCCCGGAAACGGCTGAAACTGAAGCCCCTCAGACCCGGAGAACGGGACCGGCGCTCTGGTTTCCGGCTAGTGACGCGGCCACGTCGGATGACAAAAAAACAACCGGCCCAAACAGCTTCGAACATAGGGGCGGAAACTACTATCGGCTAGGAGATGGCGATCCTGAAAACGGTGGAGAGAAATTAGATAGCATCGGCCGCATGGATGAAGACTTCGTTGCAAAGGTATCCGATGGACTTTGGGTCAACGGGCGGGTGTGGACATGGGAGGAGGACTTGCTTCCTTCCCACAAGGTAAGTAGAGCGAAATTTAATACGTTCAGAAGTGCAATCGCCAATATAACAGAGCGTGGCGGTCAATCCAACCCGAAAGAACATGGCGCTCTTCTACTTCCGGTCTTTTTTGCCGAAATCGAGGAAAGCGGGGCTTTGAAGGGTGGTCAAGCATCATTTAAGGCAAGCAATCCGGCGCCGTCGTTTGAAGGTTCAACCATCCATCTCGGAGAAATCAACGAGGACGATCTTGATCGGCCCACGATCCAACTAACGATCAATGGAATTGTGAAATCTCGCTTTCTGGATACGGTGAAAGGAGAAAAAGGAGAAATCAAAAAAGTCGACGTTTACGTAAATGGGGATTCCGAGCCATTTACAACCATTACCGACATTCAAGGAAGCAAGCAGACTAACCTCGACAATTTGTACGAACCTCACAAATTCGTGGGTTCTTTTCTACAGACTCTCGACATCCCGATAACGGAGGGCCTCAACAGCGTCCGAATCGTCGCTCATGATGAAATCTATCGAATGCCAGGCTACGCAGTCTTCCACTTCGAGGTGTCTGGACTGGAAGCGGAAACGCCCGAGCTAAGTCCGCAGGTCGAACACATCGGCGAGCCGACCGAATTTTCAAGTGATAGAGATTTTCATCCAATGGCATTAAAGTTGAACGCATCCAATTTCTTCGCGCAAAAGTTTAAGATCGAGAACGAGGACGAGAATGGAACCAAACAACGATTGAGCTTCGATTGGCATCCCAAGACCCAAGCCTGGTTGCTTATGAACGAAAATGGTGACTATCCCCTAGTCCTTAGCATTGCTTCAAACTACGACGGAGGCCGAGAAAAACCGAATGACGACAGAGCTTGGGAGCTTTTGATGAAAATGCATTGGGGAACGAGCCTTGCAGTGCAATTTTTAGGAGGCGCCGCCTTTGGCGTTGCTGGTGGTGGTTACCATATGATAGCTGGCACCTTAAATCTATTGTGGGGCGGGGTTAAGTATGTGGGTCGAAGCATCATGCTAATTGGAATGAACGTTAAGGCAGTTTTTGGAGAAACGGGCTTTGAGGAATCGCTTCGCCTTGAAATTCAAGCAAAACAAGATCAGATTCATGATGGAATGATGGCAATCCTCAAGGCATTGTGGGAATACAACCGAGACAAATGGGGCGGTAAGGCCCAAATGGCCTTGGGGCTTATTACGGGAGATTTAGCAAGGTTTAAAAAGGGATTGGAACAATATGGTGACGCGCACATGCGAGTGTTTAGCTTGGCTGCCGGTCTGTTCGCTCTCATTTTTGAAGAATTCGCTGCGGCTGACGGCGATCCGCGCCGCCTTGGGTATCTTACCGGCCGCACCCTCTTCGAAGTAATGACCCTTGTTTTAGCCTGGACAAAAGCCGGCCAGATTGCAAAGCTGACAAAGGCAAAACTAATTGATGAATTGGCGCAGTTACCCCTCTTCAAAGGAGGTGGCAAGCTCGCATCAACCCTTCAAAAGTGGAAACAACGGCTCGATGAATTTGTGCCTAAACTGCGCCCGTTCCGAACCGTCCGAATCTGCTTTGTGGCCGGAACTCTCGCAATGACCAGCCATGGCTCGGTCCCGATCGAAACGATTTCACGGAATTGCGCCGTTCTTTCTCGCGACGAACACACCCTTCAATCCGCGCCGCGACAAGTGTTGCAAACCTTCACCTCGCAAGCAACACGCCTCTACCACATTGAGATTGACGCGGATGGCGACGGCCTTAGCGACGAAACGATCCCAACCACCGGCGAGCATCCCTTCTACGTCACTTCAGACGCTGAGCCGGGTTTCATTAAGGCTCGGGAATTGAAGGCTGGCGATAGGCTGGCAACGGCCAGCGGGAAGGATGCCACAATAGCCGCAGTTTCGATTGAGGATGCGGCCGAAGGAGAGAAGTTTACCGTCTACAACTTTGAGGTTGCGGACTACCACACTTATTTCGTGGGGCGCTCCGGAGTCTGGGTGCACAATATTTCGGATCAGCTTTGTGATGTATTGAAGGATGCCATCGCTGAAGTGAGGAGATCTGAAAAATGGAGGGGCAAACCGATTGAAGGAAACCGGGTGGAGATTCTTCACGATGCATTCAAGGAAATGATGAAGGGCGGTCGCGTTCCCGTAGCCGACGATGCAAATCGTGCGCTTGAGGTAATGGTTCTTGACGAGTTGGCCGATTTTGCAACTGGAACAATTACCGATCTGAACAAGATCAAGAGTTTCAAGGAACTCAAGTCGATATTAAACACGCAGAAGACCTTCAAAACAGGGAATGGTAGTGGGAAGTTTACCGCGAGAATTGGGGCTGATTCGTTCGAAATTCATCACTTGGTAGAGCGAACTGTATCCAAGGTTCTCGGAATAGCAGATGACGTTTGGGATTTAAGTCCGGGATTGCCAATGCCGAGTAAGGCCACCAAGTGGTCTAGTGGAAAGCGCAATGCTTATTCAAGACGTATGGGCCGCGATCCTCTCTTTCATAATAAGCCTTATAAGGACAGTCCAGATATGGATAATTTAGTTGCTAAAATTGATGAATTGTTCGAGGATGCTGATTTGGTGCGCGGGATCGGAAAAACTGGGACAACGTTGGTCCAACGACGTAAATTGCTTCAAGGGCTCAAAGACCTTTATACATCAGCACCTTACGCAGATCTCAAGATTTGGCAGGCGACGCGAGATTTTCTAAGGAGACATTTGGACGATCTTGAAAAGTATGATGATATACTTGACTAACTTGTATGAAGGAAAAAATAATTCTGAGAATACGAAGAGGAAGCCCCGGACCTACTGATCCTTTTACCTCTGACCCTCACATATCGGATTATGGTATATTTAATAAGTTATGGAGCTTGCAATCTCCTGGGCTGGGGAAACGGGGCAATCCTGAGAGTGAAAACGCACTGATAAGAGTTGGAACCGATTTGGTTGATCCGGTTTTAGATGAGGTGTTTCAACTGCTAGCGGAAGCTGGGCGCTTTCCTTGGTTTGGTCGAGAGGTACCTCACAAATTATCAAAAGACCATTTTCACGTGGGTATTAAGCGGACGTACGAAAAAAGTGATGTAGAAAACGCCCGATTCTTACGATTCGGTTTTAGCGAACATTGCCGCAACATAGCCCGTTTTGTGGGAAGGGATGGAGATCGATGGGTTGCCGAGACAACTGAAAAGAGCGAGACCTTGGATATCGGCTCGATTGGCGGCTCCGATAGTCGATTCGTGTCCGGTCGGCTGAAGGGAGAGCTCGATCGCATACGACCGCGAGGAATCGTATTCCATCCCGTTCGATTGACCAACGATAGCTCGCTGAGGATTTGGGAAGTAGACAGCGATACAGTTCTTCCAGCCTGTCTCACGCCCACTGCGGAATTTGCTTTTGACGGCAAGGGTACTAAAACGATTCTGTATGATGACGGTTGTTTTTTTCCTGCTCAATTGCGCTATCGGAAGACTGATATAGATCAAATCGAGGGAATCGATATGGTAAAGACAAGGGAATCGATTTATGGTGCCACAACGGATGGAGTAACCAATATTCTCTTTATTTCTCAACAGTTTCGCCAAATAGTAGGTGATTTGGTTCCTGAAGGCTTTTTCTCTTACGAACCCATTGCTGAGGTGCCTGACAATTATCACCCCAAGGCTCCAGGATATCATCCAGCGTTAAGTAAATGGGCAAAATGAACCCACAAGCCAACTACTAGCAAGAAGAGGCGGCAATCAACCCATTAGTAACAGGCATGCCAAATGCTTTCGCCGGGGTGATAAAGGGCCTTGAGAGCTTCTTGGGAAGAGGCCTTACAACGGAGCTTCGATGATGCTATGGCAGGCGCCCTTCCTTGTATCCATCCAGACGCTCCAACACATGTATCGCCCACTTCCAGTGCTTTCCCCGGCAACTTAAAAGACTCCCGCGCCATTGGCGGAGCGGTTCACCAACCTCCAGGCAATGTTTTTTCGTACGGCCCCGCCAGACTCAAATCCGAATCTTACTTCTCTGATCCGCGGGTTCTTTGTTTAGAACCGAGACTAGGTTATCTCTGTGCGGCAACTCACGATCATTGAACGCCATGCACGCCATCAGAGAACACCCTAGGAAACCATGGTGTCGGCATTATCGCCAGCAGGCGTTGAGGATCCGTTGGAGCCTTGGCGCCCGGTGGAAGCGGTGCCGATGGTGACTTTAAATCCCCAGACTTCCAGCGCATTTTCATTCCCTCGATAGAGCGAGAGCAGAAAGTCGCGAATGCGTACCGCAGAGGAGTAGAGCGTGCTCTTGGTGCGAGAAGTTTGGCCTTGAGCAAAGCCAATGAGTTGAGCGACCTCACCGTTCAGGGCTTGGGCGCGCGCTTCCAATTCTTTGGCTTGGGCGCGCTTTTCCTCCGCTTCGCTCAGCATGGTTTCTTTGACGGGACTTCGTACCCTAGCGGAATTCGGTGTTCGCGAAGGAGGTGACTTGCTTGAAGCTGGGGCCCATCAAATGTCAGCTTTGTGGAATCGTCGCCATGAGGCCCATAAGCTGGCAAGCTATTTGGAAGAGAAGCTCAATGAATTGGCTGGGCCAAATGTGAATATCGATCTCGACTCCTATGCCATCGAAGTCTATCTCGGCGAAATTGACTATGACTTTAGTATGCTAGGACTAAAGGCGAGAGAGGTTCTTACAATTATGGGGGAGGGCATGAGGTTTATCCATGAAGAATTTTCTGACCTCCCTGATGAAGAGAAAGGGGTGCTGGTCGGTGTATTTGTTTCACTTGCTATCTTTGTATATTTAGAGAGGCAGGCTGAAGGGCTTCCAGTTGGCGTCGGACCGGCTATCGCTGTCACAAAGCGTGCGCCGTATTTAACCAAGTTAATAAAGATTGATTTATCTCACGATTCGCGAATCGAGCAGTTGGTCAATGAGATCCAAAAATACGAAGATGCAGCCGAACGAGAGTGTTTCCTCGCTGGCACTCCAGTGCTAACCCGTACAGGCTTTGAAGAAATCGAAAACCTGCGAAGGGGCGATGTGGTTTTTGCCCGATGCGAGGCTACGGGGCACAATGGCTGGAGGGAAATTGAACACACTTCCTACTGTCATCGGGATTACATTTGGCGGGTCGTTGTTCAAAAGGAGTCCGAAGGCTCAGAACCAGAAACGATTTCAGTAACCGACGAGCATCCGTTTGCTGTTGACATCTCACCGGGGTGGGAATTCCGGCCCGTTGACCAACTGCGCCCAGGGATGACGATCAAGACGGCGGGAGGGGATTCGGCAGTCATCAAATCGATGATTCGAGAACGCGCTCCTCCCGGGAAGCCGTTCGTTGCCTATAATTTCTCGGTTTCGGACTATCATACCTACTTCGTTGGAACGCATTGTCTTTGGACGCACAACTCTATTGCGGACTGTCCCCATCTGAGGACCCTAAACGATAAGTACACCTGGCTAATGGCTCACACTAGAGATATCAGGTTGGGTGATGCAGGACGAAATTTCCCATCGCAACACGATCAACTTAATACCTGGGTGTTACTTCAAGCCGTGGCGGTGAGAATACATCCCCCATTCGGGAAGCGGGACGGTCTAAAATCCCCATTTGGGCATTCTGCAGCCCCCGAATGGACAGCAAGCCGCCACAAATTTTGGAAGGGAATGTTTGAGGCATTAGCAAACGATATTGGTGTGGATGGGCTGATCGAACTTCCCAATATCCAATACAAACCTGATAGTGACTATTGGCCCAAATACAGCATTGCGAAAAACCACGAAATTCAGTACCATCATTGGTGGCCCAAAGAACTCGGCGGTGCCGATAAAGATGGACTAGTCATCCCGCTCGCAACTCCGTATTTCCACACAGGCGGTAAGGATGCTATTCACAACATGATCAAGAAACACTTGCGAAAAAGTCTTAATTTGCCGAAGAATGCGAGTTGGAAAAACACAGTAGTGCCGAAGTTTTTGGCCCTGGATTTTCCGGACCAGAAAAAGAAATTGAAGGAATTCTATGAGGATTTCTATAAACTACGAATGCCTGACTTTACGGATCCAGGGGAAATCTGATAGAATGAGAATATTAATGAGATAGTTTAATGACGGAGATCGAAAAACTAGCAAAACAAATACATCAAATCACCTTGGAAGATGGACAGTCAATGAAGCGCATTGATCCGATCTTCAATTCGAGCAATGATGACTTTAAGAAAGCATTACTTTATATGATATCAATGGATGACGGGTATCAGAAATGTGCGTTTTATATGGCGAGAAACTATGGAATTCAATTCCCGGTCGAATTGTTACGCAATCTCTTTAAGAACTGTGATGAAGCGAGAAGAGAATCGATAGCCAAGCATTGCGGACATAACCGGATCAAAGGATTGGTTCCTGAATTTGAGGAAGCTATCCGTGAGGAAAGCGGATTGCGTTATGTAGTATCTGCGATGATCGAGGCGCTGATCGACATAGGTGAACCTTCTTCCAAGGAAGTGTTGGAGAGTGTCTACCAGAAATTTGATGATCGACCTCTTATTCGAGGCAAATACGAAGAATTGCTTGCAAAATGGGGCCAAAAAGGAGAAATACGTCCATTGCCTGAAAAGACCATCGGTATCTACGCACGGAGTGGAGTTGGAACTAATGTACCTGAAAGCGGTTTGGAGGCTCCTTCGTGCCCAAGTTGCAATAGTAACATGATTTGCCTGTTTCAGGTTCCTCGGGAAGCTGACATTGAGGTGATCCCTATCTTTCATTGCCTCAGATGCGTGTTTCACCAACCCATTTTTCTTCAGGAAGTGAAGGGTGGTTTCAGGTGGTTGAGGGAGGCAGTTGGGGAGGAATTGGAGGAAGATGAATTGGAAATAGTAACTGGGGGAGTGATTGTTTGGGGAGTTGGCGATCCTGAAAGATCAAAGACGTTTTTAGGTGGTAGTCCCTACTGGGCGCAATCAGAAACACAGTTGATTTGTCCCTGCTGCAACACAGAAATGTCTTTCATCCTCCAACTAGAGTCAGATTTCTCTCTAGGGATCAATTTGTTGTATTTCTACCATGGGGGTATCATGTATGTTTTTCGATGCAAGAATTGCGCAGTCACTGGCTATTTTTTCCAAACCACCTAGTGGATGCAAAAGTCCGCAATCAACCCATTAGCAACAAGCATGCCAAATGCTTTTGCCAGGGTAAAAATGGCCCTTGAGAGCTTCTTAGGAAGCGGCCTTGCAACGGAGCTTCGATGATGCTAAGGCGGGCAGGTTAAAAAAATGAACCCACAAGCCAACCAAGCAATGCATACCAACCCCCGCTATTTGCAAAAATTCTAGCCAGTTTGGCTTCGTGGTGGCCGAAGCTGCTGTCCCGGTCAACCAATCGCGAGCCATCCGCAATCTCTTTCAATCTCAGCCCGGTTCGAAGACTTCGGTAATGCATGCGACCAAATTGGCGATGTCGCCAACAATATGACCCAAAACTTTTCGCTTGCCAACCCCACGCATTTGCAATGACGCTGGTGCAGGTGGCCACTAAAAAGTTGAATTTTCACCCAAAACTCCAAACTGGCAATCGCGCTGGTTGTGGTTTGCGGCCTTGTTCCTGTGCTTGAAGACACCGGCAAACGGCCGATTGGACAATGAAATCATCACCACCGGCAATGAATCGCTCAATCGCCTCGCCGGCTTCACGATCGATCGCGACTACGATAATCTCAACCGGTTGACGGCAATCACGATAAGGCGTGGCCGAGATTTCCAGCTATGTTGCGGACTTCCAGCCGAATAGTTTTGAGACGGCGTTCGATTTCTACGCCATCCACAATCCCATGCCGGGTGAGGAATCTTCCCCGCCACCGGAGGATGGAAACGGTCTCGGTTACACCTTGCAATTCTCAGACGGCTCCACCGTTGAGTTGCAATACTCCTTTGATTACTCGCTTTATACCGGTTGGGACGACAACGCCGAGGAATGGGTCATGTACCAAAACACGGACGGTTTCTGGGTTCTGGAAAATTTCACCAGCGGCTCGCAATATACGGCGGCCAGTCCCAGCGTCGATCCACCTGCCCAAATTGACACGATAACCATCACGCCGGCTGGGGGCGGATCTGACTCGGGCTCCGATCCTGCAGGCGATCCCGATGACGGCGTCCTCTATCGCGTCGTGGAATTGGACTTCGCCTTCCCGTGGTATGGTCAGATTTACGATCGGGCCACCATTTACCCCGGCGGAGACATTATCCTCTGGCAATCTGCCGGGAGCAGCATCGCTGAAATCGCTCCCTTTGCCGGAGCGGGAAATTTCACCTACTACGACGAACAGGCCTTCTGGAATTTTGGCCTGATGGGAGACATCTCCTACAGCATGGGGCCCGATGGCTTGATCGTTGATTTCTACCCCTTGGACACCTCCGCCCTGGACCGCGCCGGCGATCCTAATAACCCTCCTAACATCGAATTCAACTGGGACCTGGTTCGCCAACTGAACTTCCGCATCGTCCTCACCGCCCAAGGCGAGGTCGCCATCGACTACAACGGCATGCGCACCACCGCCAGCGGCCTGGTGCACCAGGATTACAGCTTTCTGGGCCGCCGAGCCACTTTTTCCAGCGAAACCGGCCTCCAAGCTGAAGTCACCGATCACAACTACCGCGCGGTGCGGCTGCGCCCCGACTATCTGGCCGATCCCGATGCGGTGGTGATCGATCGCTGGTTTGAGCCTGAAGTCGCCCAAATCGCTGTCGGCCCCAACCAAATTCGCAGCGTTCCCGTGCGCTTCCGTTCGTTTGGCCGGGAACAAGCTTACGCTGGCAGGTTGGAAGCCTTGCTCGATGACGGTACGGGCACAGGAACTTGGGCTGCGGCCGCGGATATCGATGTGACCCAAAGCGTCGATGCCGCGGCACTTGCCGATAGTGATGGAGACGGCTTGCTGGACGCCTGGGAGATCGACACCTTTGGCGATCTGACAACCAGCGACGGCCACGATGATCAGGATCACGATGGCGACGGCGTTAGTGATGCCGACGAGCACGAACTCGGGCTCAATGCGAATGATGCCGACAGCGATAACGATGGAATCTCCGATGGCTACGAAGTGGAGCACGGGCTCAACGCCAAAATCGACGACCGTTACCTGGATAAAGACGGCGACGGTGTCAGCAACCTGGAAGAATCCATTCTCGGACTCAGTGCGAGCAATCGCGATAGCGACGGGGACTATCTCAACGATGGAGCGGAACTGGGTTTGCCGCCGCATGGAGGAGGCAAAGGGCCGGGCAGCAACGGCCCGGGAGGCGGCGATGGCGGCGAAACTGGCAACGAGGATGGAAACGATGGCGCTGAAAACGGTGGCGAGGACGATGGTAGTAGCGATCCGCCGATTTACCTGCCAACGGGAATCATCATCCATGATATCCAAAATCCCGGAGGCACAACCCCTGGCAATACTAACAATAACGAAGGCGATCAGCCCCAACCCAACAATCCCAACGACCAAGACAGCCCCGACGATATCGACGGAGACGGTTGGACCAACGAATACGAGGCCCGTATGGGTACGGACCCCGAAAACAAGGACACCGACGGCGATGGCGTGCCCGATCCTGACGACCGCATCCCCTACATGGCCGAGGTCAGTAGCGCTCCGGTCGCCGTCCCGCGCTATGTGGTCATCGATCTCGGCGAAGGCGCGAAGCCGCGGATGCTCAACGAGCACAACGAAGTGCTCTTTGAGCATGAAAACAAATTCAAATTCTGGAGCCAGGGTAAAGAGCTGACCATCGGTTCTGTTGATGATCTTAAAATTGAAGGCCTGACCAATGACGGAATTGTCTACGGCTATTTTCTTGATGATGAAGGAGCTATAGACACTTCGCGGCCCGGATTCATTTGGAGCAAAGACACCAATGGCGGCCCAAAACAGTTGAAGGAGTTGACTGCTCCGGATCAAGGCGCGCCCTATTACGAAGAACATGAGTGGGAATTGGACACCGGTGGTAAAATTACGGCCCGCGCAAAAATTGAAGATACCGGAAACTGCGGACCTACGCTTGCTGATGTAGCCTGGGACCGAAACGGCGAACGGATTTCCGGAGAGTGGGTCGAAGCGGAGGAGGTGGAGATATACTTTGACGTTCCGGGAACGAGTGCCCCAACCAATCCACCGGATCAGTTTTCCAGCGACAAGCATGACAAGGTTTGGCAACAGGGAGAAACGATCGAAGATCTGCTGGGATCTTGGGTAACTACTGGCCTACATTGGAGCAGCAAACCTGCTGACGGTGAAGAAGAAGAATCAACGCAGGGTTCTGAGTCATCGGACCAAGATGAGGACGAGTCCCCGTGTGGAGCGTGGCTCAATCCCATTTCAGGCGAACTTCTCGACTTAAGGCCCTACACCGTATGCAAGACTCTCGACGGATTTGTCGGGGTTCGCGATCGGGACGGAGATGGCAAGGGCGACTTGATTTGGGACCCAGACTACTATGACGACGATAAAGATGGATACTTCGACGGTGACTCCAGCATTGCCTGCCCTTGCAAGCAAATTGGGCATAGAGTTCAAATTGCAACCTTCAGTGGGGAAGAGGTTTGGAGCCAGGAGCAAAGCGAAGGATTCAAGCCGGAATACGGAATTCGGTCCGAACCACGGGCTTTGCAGGGCTACGAATTTGTTGGGGATGAGACAGAGGAAAACGACGGCGGCGCTGGCGCTGAGGACAATGGCGGTGACGATACTTTTGGCGAAGAAACTACGCAGGATGATCCCTGCCCGGAACAGGAGGCTCCCACCTATCCCAATACCACATCGACAGCGCCAGCCCTTTGGTTTGCAGCTTCTGAAGGAGATGAAGAGGCAAAGACGGGGCCGAACAGCCACGAGCATGTCAACGAGCAAGGCGAAAAAATCGGTAACTACTACCTTCTCGGCGATGGTGATCCTGCGAATGGCGGCAGGCAGTTAGAGCTTGGTGAAATCGGCCGACTGGATAAGGATTTTGTGGCGCGGACTGCCGATGGGCTTTGGGCCAACGGGCGGGTTTGGACATGGGAGGAGGATTTGCTGCCTGGCTATAAGATAGATTTGAAGATCTACAACTCTTTCAAGGCCGTTGCATCCCGAATATTCATGTTGGACGTACATGGTCAGGAAGTGGGAGAACCCTTTGGCGCATTGTTGCTTCCAGTCACCATGCATGAAGTTCGCGAGGGCGATGAATTGATACCAATCAATGGCCAAGGACCGGAACTCAGCCTGCCTTCTCCGGAAGTAACCATTACTCAGTTCGAAGTCGAAATCGATTCTGTAGAATTGGTGGATGGGCTGCCAGACCTCACCGTCGCGATCACAGTCACCGGGGAAATTGACGATGGGCCAAGCGACATTCGCGACAATAGGGAAATTGAGCACTTGTCTCTCATTCCAAATGGCGATTGGGATCGATTCATCACGCTCGATGATGAGTTAACGACGGAACGGAATCCCGATCCCAATAGTTTCCTCAAGCGATGGGACAAAAAAGCGACCTTTTCGACCACCGTGCCCAATGTTCCCGCAGAATTTGGCAGAAACACGATCCGCTTTGAATCGGAAGCGTGGTACCCAGGCGTAGGGTATTCTCTACACGAGTTCGAAATCACATTGTCAACCGATCACGATGACTCTGTTTCGGAAACGGATTCCCTGGTTCTGGAATTTGCAGGGCCAGTGTTGGATCCAGGCGCTTCCGATTTGTTGATGGCCACCTACGAAATTGGAGGTACTGGCCGTAATGGGATTGGATTGATTGCTGGAAACGATTAAGTTTGTCTCGGCTCGGACACCAAAGAATTTGTCAATCACACGGTCGGAGCAACGATTAAGTTTGTCTCGGACCTACCAATCCAACCCGGAATCTTGAATCAGGCAGAGGCAACCGTAAATGATATTCAACTCCAAATTGCTGAAACGACATTCACTGTCGGAGAAAGCGATCCAGACGACGAGGGACGATTCACGGGAGTGATCATGTATCAGACTGATGGGAGCGGATCTTCGGGCGGCACTTCGCCCTCTTATAGTGTTGAAAATATCGCGTTCGTTGAGGCCTCCGATTCCGGTGAATTCAGGCCGTACGTGGTAGACATATTGCATGGTAAAGCACACCCGCCGGGTAGTTGGTATGATTGGGGAGTCAAATTTAGAGACATGATCGAAATCAAGCCTGACGGCACCCCATCGGCGCCCAAAGATGAAGTGCTTGGTGTTGAATATCATGACAATAACAAATTCAATGGCCTCTTCTTTACCGAAGATGGCTCCGAAGGTCCGAGTATCCAATGGCTAACAATGTTTGGCGAAGATCTGGGGTATGGCGTGGAGGTAGATATTGAGACGTTGATTAAGGAACTTAATATGCAACCAGACGCCACGTTTATAGATGGCCTGGAGCATGCGTTAGTCAACGTGGCGCAACGGTATGGAGACAAGTATACTCACCTGCCTGCAGACGCTTTGACGGGACTTCGTACCCTAGCGGAATTCGGTGTTCGCGAAGGAGGTGACTTGCTTGAAGCTGGGGCCCATCAAATGTCAGCTTTGTGGAATCGTCGCCATGAGGCCCATAAGCTGGCAAGCTATTTGGAAGAGAAGCTCAATGAATTGGCTGGGCCAAATGTGAATATCGATCTCGACTCCTATGCCATCGAAGTCTATCTCGGCGAAATTGACTATGACTTTAGTATGCTAGGACTAAAGGCGAGAGAGGTTCTTACAATTATGGGGGAGGGCATGAGGTTTATCCATGAAGAGTTTTCTGACCTCCCTGATGAAGAGAAAGGGGTGCTGGTCGGTGTATTTGTTTCACTTGCTATCTTTGTATATTTAGAGAGGCAGGCTGAAGGGCTTCCAGTTGGCGTCGGACCGACTATCGCTGTCACAAAACGTGCGCCGTATTTAACCAAGTTAATAAAGATTGATTTATCTCACGATTCGCGAATCGAGCAGTTGGTCAATGAGATCCAAAAATACGAAGATGCAGCCGAACGAGAGTGTTTCCTCGCTGGCACTCCAGTGCTAACCCGTACAGGCTTTGAAGAAATCGAAAACCTGCGAAGGGGCGATGTGGTTTTTGCCCGATGCGAGGCTACGGGGCACAATGGCTGGAGGGAAATTGAACACACTTCCTACTGTCATCGGGATTACATTTGGCGGGTCGTTGTTCAAAAGGAGTCCGAAGGTTCAGAACCAGAAACGATTTCAGTAACCGACGAGCATCCGTTTGCTGTTGACATCTCACCGGGGTGGGAATTCCGGCCCGTTGACCAACTGCGCCCAGGGATGACGATCAAGACGGCGGGAGGGGATTCGGCAGTCATCAAATCGATGATTCGAGAACGCGCTCCTCCCGGGAAGCCGTTCGTTGCCTATAATTTCTCGGTTTCGGACTATCATACCTACTTCGTTGGAACGCATTGTCTTTGGACGCACAACTCTATTGCGGACTGTCCCCATCTGAGGACCCTAAACGATAAGTACACCTGGCTAATGGCTCACACTAGAGATATCAGGTTGGGTGATGCAGGACAAAATTTCCCATCGCAACACGATCAACTTAATACCTGGGTGTTACTTCAAGCCGTGGCGGTGAGAATACATCCCCCATTCGGGAAGCGGGACGATCTAAAATTCCCTTTTGCGCATTCTGCTGCCCCGGAATGGACAGCAAGCCGCCACAAATTTTGGAAGGGAATGTTTGAGGCATTAGCAAACGATATTGGTGTGGATGGGCTGATCGAACTTCCCAATATCCAATACAAACCTGATAGTGACTATTGGCCCAAATACAGCATTGCGAAAAACCACGAAATTCAGTACCATCATTGGTGGCCGAAGGAACTTGGCGGCGAAGGACCCAAAGGTCTGGTAATTCCTTTAGCGACACCGTATTTTCACACCGGAGGCCCCGACGCAATCCATAACATGCTTAAAAGGTATTTGACCAAGAGCCTTGAGTTGGACGATGATGCGAGTTGGGAAAATGAAGCTGTGCCGAAGTTTCTCGACGACACGAAGTACGATTTCGTCGCTAGGAAGGAAATGCTTCAAGATTTTTACGAAAAGTTTTACAAGTTAAGAATGCCGGACTTCAGCAAGCCTGGAGAACTTTAAACACAGCCGTTATGACAAACCTAGAAAAGTTGGCCGAACGGATCCATAGAATTCGAATTGAGGATCGCTTTTCGACAAAACGAATCGATCCAATCTACAATCAAGATTGCGAAGTTTTCGAAAGGGCGCTAAATCACCTCCTAACACTCGATGATGAACACCAACAAACAGCCTTTCGCCTAGCCGGAAATTACGGAATCCAATTTCCAGTTGGAACATTGAGAAATCTATTAGGAACCTGTGAGGAGAAGAGACGAGAGTCTGTGGCGGGGCATTGTGCAGGGTGGCGAATCAAGGAATTCGTGCCTGAATTTGAAAACATTGTAAATTCAGGCGCAGGCAGTGCTCCCGTAATCCAAGCTATGATCAGAGCATTGATTGAATTTGGAGAGCCAACGTCCAAAGAAATCCTCGAAGGAGCTTACGAAAAATTCTCGGGAATTCCATTGATTCGAGGCAAATATGAAGAATTGCTAACCAAGTGGGGCCACCAAGGGGAAGTACTCCCATTGCCTGAAAAAACCACCGGGGTCTACGCGCGGATTGGAACTGGAACAGATGTGCCTCAAAACCACTCGGTGTATCCCCATTGCCCAATTTGTAATCAAAATATGATCTGCCTGTTTCACGTTCCTCAAGAAGCCGGAGTTGGTGAGATACCCATTTTTCACTGTACTAGATGTGTATTTCATGGAGACATTCATCTTCAAGAGGTGAAAGGGGAATTTAGTTGGTTGGGTGAGGCGATTGGAGAGGAATTGGAGAGAAACGGAGCGAATGAATTGAGAGGTGGTGTGATCGTCTGGGGAGTAGGGAACGCTGAAGAGTCAAACACGTTTTTGGGCGGAAGTCCTCGCTGGGCGCAATCCGAAGAGCGATTGATTTGCCCAAGCTGCAATCAACAGATGTCCTTTATTCTCCAACTTGAGTCTGACTACTCATTGGGCATTAACCTAATGAATTTTTATCATGGTGGTATTATGTATGTTTTTCGATGCAAGGATTGCTCGGTGGTCGGCTATCTCTTTCAAACCACATAGAATAAATGAACGCAAAAGGCAGCCACTAGCAAGGCTGCAAAGCTTTTTGGAAAGATTTGTAGTCAAAAGAGTCCGCAATCAACCCATTAGCAACAAGCATGCCAAATGTTTTTACCAGGGTAAAAATGAGCCTTGAGAGCTTCTTGGGAAGAGGCCTTACAACGGAGCTTCGATGCTTTGATGACGCTATGGTACTATGGGAGGCGCCGGAAAGTCTCCGGCTCGGCAGGCTAACGAATTAGCCTTGCTGAATGTCGAATGTCGACGAAAAGGCAGGGACGCGACTCGCCAAGGCTCTTACAGCGTTGTCCCAAGTCTTGGCGACCATCCAAAGCGGCGCAACTCTCGTCCCAGTTCGCTACGACCTCAACGACGCACGGATTTGAGCCTCGCCCGCCGAATCCGGCGAGCTTTCCAGATTGCCGAAGAACTCGCCCCGGACAGTTTCACAAACCTCCGGGCAATGTTTTTTCGTACGGCCCCGCTAGACTCAAACCCGAATCTTACTTCTCTGATCCGCGGGTTCTTTGTTTAGAACCGAGACTAGGTTATCTCTGTGCGGCAACTCACGATCATTGAACGCCATGCACGCCATCAGAGAACACCCTAGGAAACCATGGTGTCGGCATTATCGCCAGCAGGCGTTGAGGATCCATTGGAGCCTTGGCGCCCGGTGGAAGCGGTGCCGATGGTGACTTTAAATCCCCAGACTTCCAGCGCATTTTCATTCCCTCGATAGAGCGAGAGCAGAAAATCGCGAATGCGTACTGCAGAGGAGTAGAGCGTGCTCTTGGTGCGAGAAGTTTGGCCTTGAGCAAAGCCAATGAGTTGAGCGACCTCACCGTTCAGGGCTTGGGCGCGCGCTTCCAATTCTTTGGCTTGGGCGCGCTTTTCCTCCGTTTCGCTCAGCATGGTTTCTAAATCGTCTATCCTGATGCCATCTTCGATGGATTCGAGAGCCTTAATTGGACTGCTCTCACCCGCCTTCGCATGCTGGGTGATGATGCCTCGGCAGAGTTGAAGCATATTGTCCGGATTGGAGACCGGGAGATCGACACGAACGGTTTTGCGGGCCATGGAGTGAAATGGGTAAGAATTGAAAATTGAAAGAAGATTGAACGTAATGGTGCAGAAGCGGGGGCAGGGATCGACGATTCGGGAAATCGGATCGATTGTTAAGAAAACCGTTATTTTAGGAAGATCAAGACAAAAGCCCACTTTTGCGCATTTTGTTCTCTGAAAACAGGGTTTTTTGCAGATTTGAGCTCGCATTCTCAGGTTTATTGATCAATTGTGCGAGAATTGATCTAAAAGAAGCAACATTCTTTATCTAAAGTTCGGGATTAGTGCTCTAATGCCCGGCATTGCTGCTCTATGATTAAAGGTTACTGCTATAATGTTCGGGATTCTTTATGATATATTCAAGATCCAAGAAGGTGGATACAGTCTTTTTGGAAGCCGAGCATGGAATTGAGGAAGAATCGGCGCTCGGAAAGGAACCTGATCGCAAAATCGTGCTCCCTGCGTCTTTGCATGTGCTCGAACTCAGGTGGTAGGCCATAAGATGAGGTATGCAGGTTACGAACGACCGATGTCATCCTTGCGGACCAGATCCGATCAACCAGCGCAGAATTCTTCGCTTGGCAACTCCACTTGCCCAGGGCCACTCCATCTCGTGCGGCGGGAGATGAAACGGGCTTTGCTCATGGCATAGCCCTAACAGCATTCGCCGCTGCCGCAACTGCCGCCGCCACAACATCCGCCCTCAGCCAAATCTTCTTCCGTGGGCATGTGGCCCAGTTGCAGCGTCTTTTGCACCAACTTGGTCACCGCGCCGAAAATTTGGTTCATCTCGTCCTCGGCTTCGGCAAAATCCATGGCCAGAGGGTTGCTCATCACCGCCGCTTTCAAACTCTCCACCTCCGCCAAATCACCTTCGCCGGGCTCGACGCCTTGGTGGCCTTTCACGTGCAATTCGTGCGATTTTTCCTGCCACGCGCGATACACTTTTTTGGCTTCCTCATTTTCCAGGAACATCTCGATTTTTCCCCGCGCAGCGGCAAAATTCGCGTCTTCCAGGATGAATTGGCACAACTCGCGCGCCTTGGTTTCGATGGTGGTGGGTTCTTGGAGGGTGGCGTCCATAATCGGACGGGTAACCGCAAAACGGCGCAGGATCAACCTCCGCGTTTTCTCTCCACCATCAGTGCCAGCTCAAAACAAATTCGGTAGGTCAGCAAAACCGGGAAAAGGAAGCCCAGGGTCAGGGGAATGAGATTCAAGGCCAGCGGAAGAAGTCGGTCCCCCATATATCCTGGATAGAATCTTCCCCACGAAAGTAATCGATCGATCACCTCCACGATCATCAACCCGTAGACCACGGAGCCGGCGGCGGCGATGGAGCTGAGGATGGGGCGCTGAATTCGCCACAATTCACCCGCGCGAGCATCGTCCCCACCCCAACGCCCGGCAAAAACGATCGCCACGGACAGGGAAACGACGCTCAGCGCGAAAAACCACAACGTGCCACTGGCGTCATACATTGCACGGCTCCGGCTACTTCCACCACTCTCCTTCCAACGCGCTCATCGCTGTTTTTACCTTTTCTCCGGCCTCTGGCGGCGACATCAGGGACACCTCCGCGTAGTAATTCTCCAGCGTCGTCCGGTAATTCTTGGTCAGCGTGGATTCGCTGGTTTTTCGCGATGTTTCGATGCTGGCGTAGCTGTCGTGATACCAACGGCGGAGGTCGAAAAGTAGCTGCATCCCGGGATTGGCCGCATCGCCTTCGCCCGGCGGAAACGGCACCGCCTCGCCGGCTTTCACGCGCTTGCCTTCCTCCGCAATCTGCTGGGCCAAAACCGCCAATCCGCCGGAATTGGCAACGTCGTAGTTTTGGCGGAGCGTTTCGAGATATTTCGTGGTCAAGTCGGCCCGGTATTGATCCACCGCGGGTTGAATTTGCTCGGCGTGCTGCTTGGCGAACAGGGTGTGGAATTCGGCCAGTTTCTGCTCGACGTGCTGCACAAACTCGGCCTCGCGGACTTTGGCGGCCTCGTCGATGCGTTTTTCGATCTCCGCGGCCTCCTCCTTGCGTTCGGCCATGTTTTTGGCGTGCTCCTCGTTCACCGGCGCAAAGAGCGAAGGCATCTCCGCATCGAAAGGGTCCACCTCGGGAGCCGGAGCCGACGCCGAAGCCGCGGCTGTGGTCTGCTGGGGCGCATTTGGCTCTTTTTCATCGCTGCACGCGCCTGATAGCAACGCAGCGAGCAGAAGAAATCGGAGGGGTTGCATGGAAGTGGCATCATCGCGGCGAATCACCGCACATCCAACCGGAAAATTCGACGTTCGAGGATTGGGCCGCTCTCTCAACGCAGCGTCACGAAATCGTTATGGTTCAGCAGCGCCCAAACCAGGTTCGCTCGCGCCTGCGCGGCGTCTGTTCCGGATTGCGCGCGCCAAGCCTCCAACGCCCTGACACTGGCCGAAATCTCGGCCTCTCCGGCGTCGATTCCCAGCAACAACGCGAACGCCCGCCGCACGAACGCGGCATCGTCCGGATTCGCGCCGCTAACCAACCGCGTGGCGATTTTCGGCGCCGAATCGTGCACCAACGCGCTGTTGGAAAGCGCCAACGCCTGCTGCGGAACGATGGTTTGATCGCGCTGATAACACTCCTTCACCATGGCCTCGTCAAAGGTGGTGAGGAACAGGTTGCGCTCGTTGTTGGAGTGGAAAAAATACAGGCTGCGGCGCTTGGAAGCCGCCTGCGCCTTGGCCGGGACCGGTGGGCCGCCGCGGCTGAGGTCCAGCTCCCCGGTTAGCGCCAGCAGAGTGTCGCGGATCACCTCCGCTTCCAGCCGAATCGCCTCGCGCCGCCACAGCAGCCGGTTTTCCGGATCGGCGGCCAAATTCGCCTCCGCGCCGGCGTTGGACGAACTCATGCGGTAGGCCGCGGAGGTCACGATGAGCCGGTGCAGGTGCTTCATGCTCCAGCCGCTTTCGACCAGTTCAGCCGCTAACCAGTCGAGTAAGCGCGGATGGCTCGGAGGCATGCCGGCGCGGCCGAATTCGAACGTGGGCGAAACCAGGCCCTTGCCGAAATGGCGCTGCCAAATGTGGTTGACCGCGACCCGAGCCGTCAGCGGGTTGCGCCGGTCCACGATCCAGTTGGCGAGGGCCGTGCGGCGTCCCGTGCTGTGCGGCGGAAACCCGGGATCCGCGTCGTCCTTGCGTGAATTTGCGAAACGCGTGGCGACCCATTTCGCGCCGTCCAGCTTCGTGTAGCTGGCATCCTCGCCAATCGGCGCTTTAGCGGTTTTTTCCGCCTTTTCCAGGTTTTTCCGCGTTTCATCCACCTTTTTCCGCGCCGCTTCGCGTTTTTTCTCCTCGGCCTTTTGCAACGCCGCTTCCGCGTTGGAAAACTCCAACCGCGCCCGAACCAGCGCCTCTTCCCGCTCGGCTTTAACCGCCTTTTTCACGGCTTCAGCCGCCGCTTCGCCCCCGGTCCAATTTGCGCGCATCGCCTCGGCCCGGCACATCACACTGGTTAGCTCTGCCTGCGCCAGCGGCCGGTTTGTGTCGTCGGCTGAAGCTAGTTTCTGGCGCGCTGCGGCGACGTGACTCTCAACAACCCACGGTTGCCGCTCCGGTTGCCTCGCCTCCACCGGCAACGCGATTTGGCGAACATCCAGGTTAGCAAACGCGAGCAATTCCGGCACCCCGGGCGCGATTTTTGTGCTGGTGTCAGGCTGGCTGGATTCGCCGCGCTCGTAGCGATAGGTCGGCGCGTCCGGAAACGCGTCGTAAGCACGCGGAATGCCGTTTTTCGCCAAATCCGGCTCGTTGGGGATCATATCGACGCGCACATGATAGGGCTCGAAAAACGCGCGCATGCGGTAGAAATCGGCCTGGGAGATGGGGTCGTATTTGTGCTCGTGGCACTTGGCGCAATTCATCGTCAGGCCCAAAAAACCCTTCCCAACGTGCTCGACTACTTCCTCCATCCACTGGTCGCGGTTGAACAGGTAAAAGTTGCGGGCGAGGTAACCGGTGGCGCGTAGCTTATCCGTGTCGTTAGGATGCAATTCGTCCGCCGCCAGCATCAGGCGCACCATTTCGTCGTAGCCGGCATCGGCGTTGAGCGCTTCCACGATCCAGTCGCGCCAGTGCCAGATGTGGTGGTGGCTGTTGCGATGTTGCGCGCCCAGTCCCCACCAATCGCTGTAACGCCAAACGTCCATCCAGTGTCGCGCCCAGCGTTCGCCGTGGCGTCGATCGGCCAAGAGCTTGTCCGCGAGCCGTTCGTACCAATCCGGCGAGGCGTCGCCGTGCAGCGCGGCCAATTCCTCCTGCGGCGGCGGCAGACCGATGAGGTCCAGGTAAAGCCGGCGAATCAACTCCAGACGCGAGGCTTCTGGTTGCGGTGTTAGGCCGCGTTCGGCATGGCGCGCGGCGACGAACGCGTCGATGGGGTTGCGAATCCGCGAATTGCCGGGAAACGCGGGCACGTCCGGCTTTTTCACAGGTTGAAACGCCCTATGCTCCTCCGGCGAGGCTTCGGGCGTTTCGTTAGGCGGCGCTTTGGCCCCCTGCGCGATCCAATCGCGAATCACGCGAATTTCGGCCGGCGAAAACGGCTCCCCTTCGTGCTTCGGCGGCATGCGATCGTCCACATCGTCGGTGGCGATGCGTTCCAACAAGGTGCTCTGCTCCGGCCGGTTGGGAACGATCGCCTCGGCCTCCAGCATCAGCTTCACAGTGTCCACGCGCAGCTTGGCCTTTTGCTTCAACGCGCCATGGCAGGCAAAGCAGCGCGAACGCAACAGCGGTTTGACTTCGGCCAAGTAATCGACCTCCGCGTAGGCGGTTGTGACGAGGGAGGCAAGCGTGATGGCGGCGATGGGCTTCATGCCACGATAATTCACGGCGAAATCGCCCGCCTTCTTCAGGAAAGTTCGGCGAGAGCTGATCCGCAAAAACAAACTGCGGCGGCATTTCCCGAATTTTCGCACGATTCCCACGGTGTGATAGCTACCAGCCGTGAAAATCCCCGCCTTCGCCCCTCATTCTCGCTGTTTCATCCGCGTTTGCCGCGGATTGGCCGACCGTTCAGCACGATAACCAACGCACCGCGGTCACCGCGGAAAAAATCGCCCTGCCGTTGCGCGAATCCTGGGTTTTTGAGCCGCCGTTCCCTCCCGCCGCGGGTTGGGCCAAGCCGGTCGTCGGTTACGGCGCTTACAAAAACAAAAGCAACGTCGATTTCGACGATTGCTACCACGTCACCGCGGTTGGCGAGCTGGCCTACTTCGCATCCTCAGCCGAAAACCGGGTTTACGCCCTCAACGTGAAAACCGGCGAGATCGTCTGGGATTTTTTCACGGACGCGGCCCCGCGCTTGGCTCCAGCGATTTGGAACGGGCACGCGTACTTCGGCGCTGACGACGGCCGGGTTTATTGCTTGGACGCCCTAACCGGCAAGCTGAGCTGGCAATTCGACGCCGCGCCAACCGGGGAGCAACTCCTCGGCCAGGGAAGGTTCGGTTCGATCCGCCCGGTGCGAACCGGCGTCCTCATCGACGGCGGCGTGGCCTACTTTGCCGCGGGGCTGTTCCCGGCGGAGGGCGTCTACCTCTTCGCGCTGGAGGCGAAATCCGGCGATCTCATCTGGCGGCGGCCGCTGGACGGCCGCGGCAACGAGGCGCCGAGCCCGCAGGGATATTTGCTGGCCAATGACGACTCGCTCTTCATCACCTCGCGCATCGCGCCCACGCGCTGGAGCAAGGCGGACGGCAGCGCGATGCCGTTCACCACGCCGGTTCCGCACGTGAAGGACGCGGCCTATCGTTACCACAACGGCGGCTCTTACGCGCTGCTTTGGAACCGCAAAAACGTCGTCTACGGCCAGGCGGCGATCCTGGCGTTCGATCCGGACAGAGAATACCAGGACACGTGGAAGCGCACGGTGAAGGGCGTGCGGCTGTTCAACTGGTTCAACGCGCGGCGCATCGTTTTTCGTGGCGAGCAGGCTTGGTTAGCCACCGACGACCACCTGATTTGCGTGGATTCCGCGAAGCTGGCGGATTTGGCGGAGCACGAGTGCGCGGCGTTCGAGGACGCTTACAAGAAGCACAGGGTGGCGCGCTGCCGGTCGGAGTTGGAGCAAATCGCGGCCTGGGGCGAGGACAGCGAGCGCGCCCGGGCGAAGCTGAACGGGTCGCTGAAATATGCGTTGCCGGCTTACGAAAAGTGGCCGGCGGTGGCGGAGGAGTTGTTCGCGGCGATGGCGAAGAAAACGCGCTGGATGACGCGGGCGAGCGCGGCGGAGTCGATGATTTTGGCCGGCGATGTGCTCTTTGCCGGCGGTGAAAACGGGTTGGTGGCGGCGAATTCGGCAACGGGCGAGATTTTGTGGCAAACGCAGACTGGCAGCCGGGTTCGTGGGTTGGCCGCGGCGAATGGGCGGCTTTTCGTGAGCACGGTCGATGGCAAAGTGCGCTGTTTTGCGCCGGGCGGGGATGCTTCCGAGCCAACGCGGATCAATCCGGCGAAAGGCGGGAAAATCCAGGCGAATCCTAGGATTGCGCTGGATGATATCGGCGATTTCCAGGATCGCGAGGGCTTCGCACTCGTGTTAGGCGGCGATCCCGCGTTGGCCGCGGATTTGGCGGAAAAATCCAGGTTTCGGGTCAAAAGTCTCCAACCCGCGCCTAACGAAATGTCGTCGGCGCGGAGGATTTTGGCCGATGCCGGGCTCTACGGCGGCCGCGTCACCGTTTCGCAGGTTTCGGGCTCGAAACTGCCGTTCGCGCCGTATTTGTTCAACCTCGTCGTGGACGCCGGTGGGCACGAAATTTCGCCGGCGGAGATGCTGCGAGTGACGCGTCCGTTTGGCGGCGTTTTGGTTCGGTTAGGCCAGAAATCGGCGGAAATCGAACTAACCAAGGAGTTCACCGCGGAAACGGCGGATTTCGGCCTGAAAATAACTCGCAACACCCTAACAGGCGCAAAAAACTGGACCCACAACTACGCCACACCCGCCAACCGGCATTGCAGCGAGGACCAACTGGTTTCCGGTCCGTTCGGCATTTCGTGGTTCGGCGAGCCCGGCCCGCGCAAGCGCATCGAGCGCCACGCCACGCCGCCGATGCCGCTGGTGGTGGACGGCATCATGTTCCTGGAAGGCTACGATTTGCTGATGGCCTACGACGTCTACAACGGCGTGAAGTATTGGGAGCGCTGGATTCCCGGCGTTACGCGTCAAGGCCTGCCGGTGGGCGTTTCCAACCTGGTGGCGGACGATTCGCACCTCTACGTGGTGGCCGAATACCGGCGTTGTCTGCAACTGGCGGCGCGCACCGGCGAGACCGTGCGCGAGTTTCCCGTGCCGGAGATTGACGGGCACGAGCGCCATTTTTGGGGCTGGATCGCGAAGGTGGGCGACACGATTTACGGCAGCCGGGCTGATGCCGACGAGCGCGGGCGGGTGGCGCGCGGCAGCAACCACGCCGTGTTTGCCCTGGATGCCAAGACCGGCGCGCAGAGGTGGCTTCGTCAGGGTACGGGCATCGACAACGACAGCATCGCGATCGAAAACGGGCTGCTGGTCTACGTCGACCGAACCCTAACCGATGCCGAAAAAGCGCGCGCGCTGGCAACCACGGTTCGCGACGATTCGGTCGAAGATCGTCCCGCGGTGGATCGCCGCGGCCAGCCGATTCCGCCGGATTTGCGCAAAATCGTGGCGGTGGATGCGGACACGGGCGAGGAGTTGTGGAGCGTGCCGTTTAACTTCACGGACGTGACGCTGGACGACGCGGTGAGCGGCAGCCACATCGGCTTCAGCGTGCTCTGCATGCTAAGCGGCGAGATGTTGGTGGTTAGCGGGCAGGGTAGCCTGGGGCACCCCTACAAGCAGTTCCGGCAGGGCGAATTTGCCCGCCGCGCGATCTACGGGTTTGAGGCGCAGAGCGGGAAATTGCTCTGGGGCGGTCGCAAAAACTACCGCAAGCGTCCCATCATCGTGGGTAGCCGGATTTACGCCGAACCGCACGCCTGGGAGCTGAAAACCGGCGAGCAAGTGATGACGGTGAACCCGCTGAACGGCCAAAACGTGCCGCTGGATTTCCTGCGCGGCTACAGCGGCTGCGGGCACCTGGTGGCGTCCGGCGCGGCGTTGTTCGGCAACGAGAATGCGGGCGGCATGGCGCACTACAATTTGGACGAGCACAGTGGTTATGCGCCGTTCGGCAATTTGCAGCTCTCCTGCGGGACCGGCGCGGTTCCGGCTGGCGGAGTGTTCGTGGCGCCGGAAGGACGCAGCGGCTGCACCTGCGCCACGCCCATTCACACCTCCATCGTGCTTTACCCCGGCCGGGCGCAAACCAGCGCCTGGAGCTTCAGCGCCGGCGGCGCGGAGAAGCTGGATTGTCTGCCGGTGCGGCGGGTCGCGGTGAATCTGGGCGCGCCGGGATTTCGCACGGACGAGGCTGGGCAACTGTGGCTGCCGTATGCCGGCAACGGGCTCTACGGGCGGTTTGCGGGTTGGTTGCCGAGTTACCAGCACCAGCCTGACATGTTCTTCAACGAGAGCCCGGATTTGCTGGCCGTGGACGGTGGCGAAGTGCCCTGGGTTTACGCCGGCGGTTATGCGGCGGAGAAGGATCTGGTGTTTCCGATGCTGGACCCGGTGCATCACCAGCCCGCGACTTACACCGTGCGGCTGCATTTCGCCGAACCGGAGGAAATTGCCCCGGGCGAGCGGGTTTTCGACGTAGCGTTGCAGGGAAAGGTGGTTTTGTCAGGGTACGACATCGTGGCCAAGGCCGGTGGCGCGCGCAAAGCGCGGGTGGAGGAGATTCGCGGGGTTGCGGTGACGGACAGGCTGCGGATTTCGCTGAAAAAGTCGGGAGAGCGGGCGCCGGTGCTGTGTGGGTTCGAGGCGTGGCAGGAGTAGGGTGAAATCCGGGGTCTAACGAGGAATCGGCCCTCGACAGCCGCGAATCTCCGGCTAACTGTGCCGCATGGATGCCGAACCTACGATTGCCGACAAAAAACCCGCCGTTTTGAAGCTTGCACCCGGAGATTATTGGTGGTGCGCTTGCGGCAATTCCGCCAACCAACCGTTTTGCGACGGCAGCCACAAGGGCAGCACTTTTCAACCGCAAAAAGTGACGATCGATGAGGAAAAAACCGTGGCCTTGTGCAATTGCAAGCACACCGGCGGGCCGCCGTTTTGCGATGGAACTCACTCCGGGCTTTGAGCGGCATTTGTGCTGGTTGGTGACTCGCGTGTTGCAAAAAAACGGTGGGAATCCGCCAAATCTGGTGTTTTGTCAGTGCAATGGATCCCATCTATTTTGACTCCCACATGCACACGCCGCTGTGCAAGCACGCAAGTGGGCGCCCTTCAGAATACGTGGCGGTTGGGCGCGAAATGGGCCTGAAAGGAATCATTTTTACCTGCCACAGCCCCATGCCTGACGGATGGTCGGCTCCCGTGCGGATGGCGCCGGAAGAATTCGACGATTACGTGGATTTGGTCGCTGAAGCCACGGAAACCGCCCCCGAGGGCTTTGAGGTTCGGCTAGGCTTGGAGAGCGATTTCTTTCCCGGCATGGAGCGCTGGCTGGAGGAATTGCACCAGCGCGCCGATTTTCACTACATCCTGGGCTCCGTTCACTGGCACGTGCCGGAGTATCGCAAGGCGTTTTGGCACGAGGACATTGGCGCGTTTCATCGCCAGTACTTCGAGCACTTGGCCGAATCCGCGGAGACCGGGTTGTTCGATTGCTTGTCGCATCCGGACCTGGTCAAAAACGCCGATCCGGACACCTGGGATCAAGCTCGGCCGCGTGAAGAAATCGCCCAATCCCTGGATCGAATCGCCGCAACCGGCGTGGCGATGGAATTGAACACCTCCGGCCTGCGCAAGATTTACCCGGAGTTTAATCCCGGCCCGGAAATGCTCGAAATGATGGCCAAACGCGGGATTCCCGTGGTGGTTGGCTCCGATTCCCACGTTCCCGACCGCGTGGGCGACGATTTTGACTGGGCGCTGGATTGTCTGGAAGCTGCCGGGTATCGCGAGGTTCAAGTTTTCGAAAACCGCAAGTCGCGAGCCCTCGCAATCGCCGATGTTAGAAAAAGCCTCGGCTGGGCCTAACAAAGCACCAAAGACGACCAAATGCACACCGTCCTTTTCGACAGCGATTGCCCCATGTGCACCTTCCAAATGCGCGCGCTGACTTGGCTGGATTGGTTCGATCGGGTGCGGTTTTTGGCGATCAAAGACCCCGATGCTTCGCAGGTCGCCCCAACGCTGACGCGCGCGGATTTGCTCGAAGCGATCCACTGCGTGACGCCGGCTGGCGAGATTCACCGGGGGGCGCGCGCCATTCGATTTTTGGGCATGCGCATGCCGATTTTGGTTCCGGTGGCGTTGTTTTTGTGGTTGCCGGGCGTCATTTGGGTGGCAGAGCGCATCTACATGTGGGTGAGCCGAAATCGCCACCTGCTAAGCCGCGTTTTCGGCTGCAAAGAGGCATGCGCGATCATGCCGGAGCGCCGGCGCGAGCCCGAAACGCAGATAGGCGCTGAGGATGGCGGTTAGCCGATGTGGCGCCTCAAATCACCGCAGGCGAAACGAAATCGGCACCCGAAGCTGCGAAACTACTGCGACGCCGCCGCGTGTCGCCGGGCGGAATTTCCAGCGGCGCAAGGCAGTTTCCGCCGCTCGGTCCAGCGCGGAGTAGCCGGAGCTTTTGCTCAGACGCAGCGAGCTGATGCGGCCGCTGGTCGAGATGGTGGTGGTGAAAATTGCTGTGCCCTGGTGGCCGCTGTTTCGGGAACTGGACGGGTAGACCGGCGAGACCCTGCGCGTGGGGGAAGCGGCAATCGTTTTGGCGGGTCGGCGCGGTGGAGGTTTGGTGGTGGTCTGGCTGCGTTTTGAGGCTGATGTCGGCACGGATTTGGTTTTCGGCGCCGGCGTCGTTTTTTGCGGCTTAGCTTTGGGAGCAGGCTCCTCCACCGCAAAGTCCAGGCTCGCGGTAAACTCGGGCAACTCGGTTTCGGGCACTGTCGGCTTAGTTTCCAGGTTGGGACGCACTTCGAGCGGCACGAGTTCAGGGACGCGCACCGCCAACAGCGCCTGCGCCGGTTTTGGTCGAGATTGGAGAGGTTTGGGGCGCTTCGGCGGCTCCGGTTCCGGCTGAGCGGTTTCTTCTGAATTCTCGATGGTCGGGGTGGCAAATTCGACCGAAACCGGTTCGCTTGGCTGCTGGCTTCGCGAATCACCGGCCAACCAGGCAAAACCCAGCAACGCGGCGAGCCCTAACCCGTGCAAACCCAGGCTCACCACGAGCGCAAGCCCCTTTCGGCCGCGAACGGAAGCAAGGGGCGTGCTGGGAAGGTGTTCGGTTAGGATTTTTGACATTGTCAGGCTAAAAACGGATTTCCGCGCCGAAGATAAAATTCAGCCCCGGCTCATTTTGGCCGGAACCGTGGGCACGGTATTCCTCGTCGAAGATATTCTCAACCGCGGCGGTGAAAAGCACGTTTTCGCGCAACCAATAACCGCTGCGCAACGTCGCCAGCCAGTAGCTCGGCGTGCCGCCGGGCGGGATGCGTTGCGTGTCGCGGCGATCGCGCGTGCTGAGGCGGTCGCCCGGGCCAAACGCGGTCACCAGGCCCTCGATCCAGAAATGCCCGTCGTGCAAATCCCAGCGCACACCGCCGTAGCCGTTCGTCGGCATGACGCGGCTCAGCACCTCGTCGCGCAACACCGGCTCGGAGGTCGGAAACGTGGACACCTGGCTGTCCTGGTAGGCAAAACCGCCGAACAGGCTGAGGTTATCGGTTAGCTCCGCGGCGCCGTTCAGCTCCACGCCATGCACGTGGCCATCGCCCGCGTTCAGCTTCGTCACCTCGAACAAATCATCCACCACGCGGCCGGTTGGCGTGCGCAAAATCAGGTCGTTCACGTTGGTGTAAAAGTAGCTCAGGCTGCCGGAAAGACGCTCGGTTTGGGCCTTGAGGCCGATTTCGTAGGTTAGGAATTGCTCCGGCTCCAGGCTCGGCGCCGGCGTCTCGATCTCGTTGCTCCGATTCGCATCCAGCCGCGATAAATCCGAAAATCCCGGCGCGCGGAAGGCTTGCGAAACACCGCCGAAAAGCCGGAACCGGCCGTTTTGATCCAGCCGATAAGACAAACGCCCGCTGCCGACCACGTTGTCCCAGCTATCCTGAACCGAGATTTGCTCGCCCGTTTCCGGATCCTGCACTTTCGCGATGTCGGCCTCCGCGTAGGTGTATCGTGCTCCCAGGTCCATGGTTAGGCGCTCGCCCAACGGCGTGGAAGTGTTCGCGAAGCCGCTGGCCAGGTGATAGGTGGCATCGTCGCCAATCGGCCCCTGAATTCTCGCCCCGCGGAAGGAGCCATCGGCGTTAAAATCGTGGCGGAAGGAGTCGCCACGATCCTGGTAATAGCTGGCGCCGTAAATTAGGTCGGTAAAACTGAACGGCTTCTCAAATTGTGCCCACGCGCCGTAGCTGTCGATGTCGAACCCCTGCCGGTCGACGCGTCCGTCGCTGCGTTCGCGAAATCGGCGCTCCTCCTGAAGCTGATGGCTCACGCTGAAGGTGTAGCGCTCGAAAAACGGCGTGTTGGCCGCGCCATCTAGCTGGACGTAGCTCAGCAACCGGCTTTGGTCCAAAATTCGCGCGTTTTCGTTACCCACGGAGCTTCCCGCGAACGGCACGGCAAACTTGGTTTTGTGCACGCGCCAGGCGTCGTTGATGTGCACCTGTTGATGGAACAATGTTAGGCGCGTGTCCGCGTTGAGAAAGAATTCCAGCTTGCCGTCCACGTCCCATTCGTCGTAACCGGTGAAGGGCAACGTGCCGAGCCCGGCCGCCTCGATATCGCCGAAATCCTTGTAGCTGCCGCCGAAGATCAGCCCAAATTTTCCCGCCTCGCTCAGCGAAACCTCGCCGCGCTGGATGAAGCTGTTTTCCGCGGTCGCGTAGCGCGAAAAACTGCGCCCACCGAGGAAAAACCCCTCCTCCGCGTAGTAGGGCCGATGCGTCAGCGCCTGCACCGTGCCGCCCACCGCGTCCGCACCGTAAAGCACGGACCCCTGCGATTTCACCAGCTCAACGGCGCGCAAACCCTGGGAATCGACCGTGTTCCAGTACTGGTTCGGCCCGGAGCGAAACGCGGCGTTGTTGAGCCGGACACCGTCGATGAGGAAGAGGTTGTGATAGGCCGTGAATCCGCGGATGAAGGGCGAACCCTGGCCGTGCGCGGTTTTTTGCACCACCACGCCGGGCGTTTGCTCGAACGCCTCCGGCACGCTGCGCACCGAGCGCTCCTTGAGGGCGGTGTCGGTGATGGCCTCAATGACGTAGGCCGCCTCGAACCAGGTTTCGTCCGTGCGCGAGGCCGTAACGATGAAGGTTTCCAATTCGCCGATGATGGGCGTCGGATCGAGCGGTTCGATGGCTTCGTCTTGGGCCGCTGTCGTGCAGAGCGTCACCAAAATCGCCGCCGTCGCGAGATTGGCCGATTTGGGTGAGATTTGAAGTGTTTGCATGTGTGGAGGGCGCGGTTTCGTGTCGTTATCACCATACAACGGAAGTGGGGCAAGTAACTTGGCGGAAAGTTGCCAAGTGGACAAAAATTATCCACCTGGTGGGCAAAAACTGGGCAATTTGCGATCTGCGGCTCTGACCACCGCTTCGAACCTACAACGGCGCTCGCATGATCATGTTCTCCCACTCCTCAGACTCGCTGGCCGACCAAATCAGGTACAATTCGCTGGTCGAGGTCCGCATCGGCTTGAAAGCATAGCTTCATGGTTTGGCCGAAAGAAGCTCGAGACGGGCTTTCGCGTTTGACGCATTTTCTCATTCGACGGCGCGCTCGATCGTCTGCTGCCGCCACAGCTCAAAGGTAACCAGCATCCAAAGCCGAATCCCGAACCGGCCGGGGCCGCGTTCCGAATCGTAGCGGAGCAACTCACCAACCCGGCGCGGGTCGAAAATCCCGGCCGAACGCAGGTTGCCGGGCGAAAGCAGTTTTCGCGCAAAACGCCGCATTTCGCCCTGAAACCAGAAGTGCACGGGCACGCGCATACCGCTTTTGGGCCGGTCGATCACCGCGTCTGGCAATCGGCCGCGATAGGCGCGTTTCAGGATCGCTTTTTCCTCTCCGCGATGCAGTTTGAGCCTCCCGGGAAGCTGAAAAACCAGGCGCATGAGCCGTTCGTCAAAAAGCGGCGAAAGCGGGACCATACCGTGCGCGGCCAGCATGCGCTCGACCTTTGGCAGGATGAGGTGGGCGCCTTTGAGGCGCATGTTCGTGGCCAGGAGCTTGTCGAGAAATGCCGCCGGTTGGTGTGCGGTGAAGAACGGCGTGAGGATGGCTTCCAAATCGCGCCGGGCGTCGATTTGCTCGCGAAATTCCGGGGTGAGCAGGTGCTCCAGCTCCTCGTAAGCGCGGCGGTAACTGGCCAGGTAAGCCCGCTCGCGAAATCCGGGGGAAAAGTCTTGCCCGCCATACCAGTGACCCAACAACATGGGTAGGTTTTTCGGGCCGCCAAAGCAGGGATCGCCGCCTTCGCCGTTGAAGACGCGGTCGTGCCCCTGACGCGCCACGTAAGCCGCGAGCAGGTAGTTCGGCATCGCCACGGGATCGCCGATCGGTTCGTCCAGGGCTCGGACGATCTCCGCCAGGTGCGGGAGAAAATCGCGTGGCTCGACGCGGACCTCTTCGTGCTCCGTTGCGCAGTGCTCCGAGACGCTGCGGGCAAATTCGAGCTCGTTTGGGTAGCGTTCGCCAAAGTGGATCGCGAAGGTTTTCACCGGTGCATCGTGCCGGGCGGCCAGTTCTGCGGTGACGATGCTGGAGTCGATACCGCCGGAAAGAAACACCGCCGCCGGTTGGCCGGGAACGCGAAGTTCGTCGATCGCGTTGCCAAAATGTTCGCGAAAAATCTCGACCCACGCTTCATCGCCGCGGTTTTCGGGTTCCACGTTTTCCGGCACAAACCAGCGCTCCAGCTTGGGTTCGCATCCAGCTTGCAGCGTCACAACATGTCCGGCAGGCACTTCGTGGATGTTTTCCAGCATCGTGGCCGGCCCCGGGATAAAACTGAAGGTCAGGTACTGCGCTACCGCCGCCGGTCTGAGGATTCTGGGAAAATCCGGCAGCGTGTGGATGGCTTTTGGCTCGACCGCGAAATAGATTTGGCCTGCGTGATGGCCGTGGTAAATCGTGCGCCGTCCCGCGCCATCGCGGATGAGGTGGACGCGTTCGTCTTGACGAATGGCGATGACGAAGCTCCCACGCAGATGATCGAGCCGCCGTTCGCGAAACGCCTCCAAAATCGCGCGATGATCCGGCGCGTTCACCTGACCGGCCACGGCAACCGCGGCGTTTTCTTGGGGCCAATCACACAGCCCGCGCACGGGCGCCGGCGGACTCTGAGGGGCCTCCAGGTAACCGATGGCGCCGCCGGGAAATTCCAGGTTTTGCGGGTTTGTTCCGCGATGCGCCAGGGTCTCGGCCATGTGCCGCACGGGACCCATGGATTTCGGGGTTTCGCTTCCCAAGGCGCCGAAAATCGCGCCCATCGCCTATTTTGCCAGAAACTCCGCCATCATCTTGGCCTCTGGAGCGAGCGGTCCGTTCGGATTCGCCGCCAGCTTGGAAAAAGCCTCCCGCGCCGCATCCGCATTGCCCTGCACCATGTCGATCACCGCCAATTTGTAGCGCGCCTTGTGCGCCTCCAGGCTGGTTGGGTAGCGTGTTAGGGTCGCTTCAAACGCCTCGCGGGCCGCATCCAGCTTTCCGAGGCCCAGATTAGCCTTGGCGATGAAAAACTGTGCCCGGCTGGCGTTTTTTCCCTTCGGCTGAGCATCCAGGTAAGCCTCCAGTTGCGGGATCGCGGCCCCGTAGCGTCCTTCGGTCACTGCCTGGCGTCCGTTGGTGAATTGGGCCTCGCCGCCAGAGCATTGTGTCAGCGTCAGGGCAAAAATCGCCGTGCAGAGGGTTGTGGAAAATTTCGTGGACATGTCAGGCGCAGCTTAGCCGAAAATCCCGATGGCGCCAGTCCCACATTGTTTGCGTGCTTGCGAAATCTCCACCATCCCGTCACCAACCGGTAACAATTCCGGCCCAAGCTGGCACGATGAAAACGCTAACCGATTCCCGCGGATTTACCCTAACCGAGTTGCTCATCGTCGTGACCGTCGTTGCGATCCTCACCAGCGTGGCGCTACCCACGATGATGAGCGTGAAAGACCGGGCCAAGTCGTTTGCCTTGAACAAGGCGGCGATGGCGGCGGAACACGATATCGGCGAAATCGACCGCGACGATCGCCCCATGTTGCAGCGCTACGAGCTGGATATGGCCCTGGCGGCGGATTACCAACGTGTTGGGCTGCACGTGTTCAATCGCTTCAAGCTCGATTGCGAAGGGGAGCTGGAATTTCGCGCTGCAAACGACGGACAAGGCCAGGTGCAGCTCGCCATCCCGTTTCCGGAGGGCACGTTCGAGGCTTGGGACATTCACCTGGAAATCGCGCAGCCGGATGGCTCGTTTCGCGTGCCGGACGACGTCGCCTACCATCAGAGCGGCATCGTCTGGAAGACCGCCGCGAATGCCGGCGAACCGACGCTGGCGCGCGTTCGCTTTTCCGCCCTGGGCCGCGACCGGCTGAAGTTTGTGATGCCTCCGGCCCGGCGTCTGGAGCAATTGCACCTGAAGCTGGATTTGAGCGAGACGCCGGCCAATCAGGTGGCGGACTACAGCCTCACGCCAACGGCCGCCGACGGCGACGTGGTGGAGTGGCGGTTCGAAAATCTGGTGACCAGTCGCCAAATCGTCGTGGACGTGCCCGGCGCGGAAAGCCCGGCGGGCCGCCTGCTGCAACTCTTTCGCTTCATGGCGGTGGCGGTTTTGCTGTTTGGCGGCGGTTTTCTCTACATGAACGAGCGCGACGCGCCTGGACGCCTGGATCGCTTCCGGCTTGGGCATTTCTCCCTGCTGGCGGCGACTTACTCGCTGTTTTTCATCGTCTTCGCCGTCATCATCTACCACGAGCAATTGGCGGTGGCGCCGGCATTGGGGATATCGATCGTGTCGTCGCTGCCCTTGCTCGTTTTCCACGTCAGCAAGATCACGAACCTGGATTTTGCGTTGAAACACGTCCTTCCCCTGGCGGTATTGACCCTGGCGGTGGTGATGAACGGCGTCTACGGCGGCGCGATTCGGGACTACGTGTTTTTGCTCATCTTGATCGTTAGCGTGGCGTATTTGACGCTAACCTATCGCCCTAAGCTCAACGATGAGACGACGGGGATGCCCATGCCGAAGCCGGCTTGACATCCTGGCTCACTCCACAATCTCCACCAGCAAATCCGCCACATGCCGGTCGGGATTCTCGTCGCAGGTGCTCGCTCGAATCAGCAGCGGCGCGTTGATCGCCCCGGATTCAGCGCGATTTAGCGTCAATTCCGCCGTTTCCGCGTTTCCGGGAATCATCGCGGCCTCGCTGGCCACGATCTCCCGCAAATGAGCTGCCGGCAGGAGTTCCACGCGCACGGGGCGGCCCTCCAGCGCTTTGCCGCGCTTGATCCGGACCGGCAGCGAGACCGGTTGGTTAGGTTCCAGGAGCAGGCTGGGTTTGGGCGTGGTTAGGCTAAGCTGACCACTGCCGGCGATGGTGATGATTTGGTTGTCACGCTCGAACGAGGTGTAGCTGAGCGTCTGCGGCTTACCATCGGCGTCAGGCACTTCGGCTTCCAGCATGAGCTGGATTCGCGCGGTGCGGCCCAGTTCCATGCGGGCGGGGTAGTGGATGGTGTAGTCGAATTCCGTGGCGCCGGCCGGCACTTCCAGAACCGGTCCGGTGATGCCCTGCAGGGTGCGGCCTTGGTGCTCGCCCAAGCGGACGGTGACCGGGCCATCGTAGCCAAAGCGCTGCAATTCGTAGTGCTTGGTTAGAGTGCTCCCGGCCGGAACATCGGCGAACAGCGAATACTGGCCGAGGTGGCGAAAGGGGACGAAGGGCGCAACCGCGAGCTTGAGCCGATCGACCGGCAGATGGCCAAGCGGCACGGAAATCGTAGCTTCGCGCGTTAGGCTCTCGCCGGTCTTTTTGTCGAGAATGGCCGTGCCGCGGATGGTGATTTCGGCGATTTGCGGCTTGGTTTCCGGCACGGCGTCAAAAAACAGCTCGACGGTCTTGCGGCGAAACGAGATTTTGGTCTCCGGCATGGTAACGCCTTCAGGCAAGCCGTCCGCCTCCAGCGTAACGTCGGATTTGAAGCCGCCGAAACCTTCCAGGGTCACCGGAATTCCCGTGCCGCGCGTCCGTCTCGGTTTCGCGCCGTCGGCGGGCGGATTTTGCGGCGTCACGTTCATCGCGGTCTTGCCGAGCGTGAGGCGAAAATCGGTTTTCTGGCTAGGTTGGCTGACTTTCAGGCGGTAGGCGAAATCCGGGCCGCCGCGGCCAAATTGGTCGGAAACCTGGATTTCGTAGCGGCCGGCTTTGGGAGCCGTGTAGGTAAGCGCCGAGTCCGGATTGCCAGCCACGCCGTCGTCGTTGGTGCGAAGCTCGCGGCCCTCGGCGTCGACGATTTTGAGGCTGGAATCCAGGCGACTGCCGAGTTTTGCGGCCAAAATCGCGAACGACGCGGTTTCCTGCTTCGCCAGGTCGACAAACCAGCGATCGACCTCGCCCGGGGCCGAAATCCGGCCATTCCCGATGGATGGCGCGACTAACTCTTTGGCCTCGCCTTCGAGGAATTCCGGCAAATCGCCGACGTGCAGATGAAAGCGGCCAACGGGGAAACTGTCGCCTTCAGCAGCCAATTCCACGGTAGTTTGTTCCGGCTCCATGCCGAGCCCGCTAACCTCGGTGCTGAGCAACTCTCCACGCCGCCCGCCAAGCGGGAAAATCGTCGTGGGGTGAGGTCCATGGCTTAGGGTGAGGCGGTAGACGTAGTTTTGCAGCCCGCCGTAGCTGGCGTCGCGAATTTTGGCGCGGTAACGACCGGAAACCGGCGCTCGGAACCAAAGCGTGGGATCGTCGCCGGTCATGCGCCGCTTCACAGCAACCAAGTTACCCGCGGGATCGTGAATTTCGACCACCGGCTGGAGCGGGTAACCGAGTTGGCTGGAAACGGCCTCGCAAACGACCAACTCGCCCTTAGGCGCGTCGAAATCCCAGAAATCCACGTCCTCGCGCGGAAAAATGCGTCCGTTGACGGTAACCGGCAAGCTGGGAATCGCCTCCGGGATGGGCGCGCCGTCGATTTCGGCCTCCACGATTTCCGGGTGTTCGCCAACGACGAATTTCAGGGGTTGGGTGAGTCCCTGGACCGTCTTGCAGGTCCAAAATCGCGGGCCCAACGCCGCGTTTTTGGCGATTTTTACGCTACCGAGGTTATCGCGCGGATAGCTCTCGGAGCGCTGGGAAAGCGGCTGGTGGATCAGCGGCCCCTCGAACCAAATCGTCTCCGTGGCCTCTACGCGCGGCTTGGCCTGGACGCCCTCGCCGAGCATCGCAAAATCCGCCCCGCCATGGAAAAACAGCCCGCCGACGCGGAACTCCACGGATTGGCCGCGCTGTCCGCCGGCGGGGAAAATGTAGGTGGCTTCCGGCGGCTCGGCGAGGGTGGATTGGATGCAACAAATTACAAGGATCCAAATCGTTCCTCGAAGTGTTTCAGCAGTTGTTTTCATGATGATGGGGGCGTCCAAAAGAGCTTGCGCAATTCCGCTCGCCGGGGTGCTTTCATGTTCAGGAGGCGGACGGTTGCCCGGCCGATTTCGGTTCGTCCGATGATTTCGCCTGACAGTTGCTCGAAGTGTTCGGCCCAAACGTGATTTCGGGGATTAAAAAGGGAAACGATCTCCCCGGTCTCAGGCGCAACAGTGGTCAGATTCGGGCCTTTGTAGGCATTGCACCGGTCGCAAGCCAAGGCCAGATTTTCGATCGAATCGTCGCCCCCGTGTTGCTTGGCCAAAATGTGCTCGATGTGATGGGAAACCAGGGGTGTCGCCTCTTGGGGCAACCCGCAATATTCGCACCGGTTGCCCGCCCGTTCTCGAACCTGACACCTGGTTTTAGAGTCCATCGGTTGGATTAAGCCGCATCCTGCGAAGGGGCCTGGCGTGCTTTGGCTTGAATGGTGGCGATCACATCCAGATCCTCGATAAACCGGTGGTACTCACGTTCTTCATCCTCGCTCAACTGCCCTTCGTTGGCCTGCTCCCGCAAGTAGTCGAGGCGTTTCTGCTGGGCCGGATCGAGCCGCCAAGCGAGAACTCGCTCAGTCTGCTGCTGGCTGAAGCTCGCCGCCAAGGGATCGAGAAGGTGATCGAGGATCGATGGAGTCATATTTAAAGGTGACGTCAAATTGCGGGAGCGCAACCTGCCAGCCTCATCCCAGCAAATCCTTGATCACCCGCCCGTTGTTGGTCAGCATGACAGGGCGGCCATCCGGGGTAAACATCTCCGTGCGCGGGTCGATGCCGAGCAGGTGGTAGACCGTGGCGCAGAGATCCTCGGGGCCGTAGGGGTCCTCCGCCGGATCGCTGGCCCATTTATCGCTCTTGCCGATGAGGCGGCCGCCTTCGATGCCGCCGCCGCCTAACAATACCGAAAAACAGCGGCTCCAGTGATCGCGGCCCGCGTCTTTGTTGATCTTGGGCGTGCGGCCGAACTCGCCGGTGAAGACGACGAGCGTTTTCTCGAGCATCCCGCGATCGGCCAGGTCCTCGAACAATGCCGACATCGCCAAATCCAGCTTCGGCAGCAGATCATTCTCCAGCACGCGAAAATTCTGGAAGTGCGTGTCCCAGTTAGAGTGCTCGACAGTCACGCAACGCACGCCGGCCTCGACCAACCGACGCGCCATGAGGCAACTCTGGCCCAGGGTCGTGGGGCCGTAGCGTTCGCGCAGTTTTTCCGGCTCGCGGCCAATGTCGAAGGCTTCCTTGGCGGCTTGAGAGGTCATCAAATCCGTGGCGCGCTCGGCAAACACGCCTAACTCGCGAGCACCGGAATTGGCGCGTTGTTCGGCGGATTTCCGGTAGCGGTCGACCATCGAAAGCAGGCCGCGACGGTCCTCCAAACGCGTCGCATCCACCGAAAGCGGCGGGCGCAGGTCGGGCACGGAAAAATCCGGCGCGCTGGGGTCGGCCTCGATGGTGAAGGGCACGGCTTCGGGGCCCAGATAGGCGGAACTGCCGCTGTTCGGCATGGTCGGCAGGCAAACATAGGGCGGGATGCTGCCGCGCGGGCCGAGCTGCTGGGCGATGACCGATCCCATCGAGGGATGCTGGTTGTTCGGCTTCAATCCCACGTTAAATCCGGCCGTTGGATGGTAGCCGGTGATCATGTAGTGGTCCGCCGGGCCGTGTCCCGCGTTGCGATGGGTGAAGCTGCGGATCACCGAAAATTTGTCCATGCTCTTGGCGAGGTGCGTGAGCTGATCGCAGATGCGCGTGCCCGGGATGTTCGTCGCCATGGAGCTGAACGGCCCCCGCACGGTGGTCGGCGCGTTCGGCTTCATGTCGAAGGTGTCGATGGTGCTGAGCCCGCCTTTCAGGAAGACGAAGATGAACGAAACGTCGTCGCGCGAGCTGTCCGCGGCTGCGTGTTGGGCCGCCAGGACGCCAGGCAGGTTGAAATTCAGCCCCAGCGCGCCGGCTGCGCCAATTCGGAGCAGGTCGCGGCGGGGGATTCGATCGCAGAATGGGCGGTGCATGGTTGGTCAGTTCACCCGAATCCCGGGGCAATCCTTTCCGTTTGCAGCCCGTTTCCGGCGAAAAAACGGGCCCTCGCGGAGCCGCCGCCGATCCTCCGCCGCCGGTTGAAAGATGGCCGGGGGCGGGTAAGTGGTGAGTCACCTCAAACCAAGGCCATGAACCCCATTTTTCGACCCGCAACCGCCCTTTTTGCCGTTCTCGCGATTTCCGCGCACGCCCAGCCGAATTTCGACGCCGACATCCAGCCATTCCTGGAAAAACACTGCGTGCGCTGTCACAACGGGGACAAGCAGAAGGGCGATTTCCGGATCGACACCCTTTCCCGCGACGTAGGCGTGAAAGACACCCCGCAGTGGTTCGAGGTGATGGAAAAACTGAGCGCGGGCGAGATGCCGCCAGACGACGAGCCGGAGTTGCCCACCGCCGAGGAGGCCGCCGGAATCGTGCGCTGGCTCGATGCGCGAATCAAGGACGGCGAGGCGGCGCGAATGGCTCGGCGCGACCGGGTTACCTTTCACCGAATGAGCCGGGAGGAGTACGTCAACACGGTCTACGACCTGCTCGGCGTCCATTTCGACGCGACCGATCCCGGCGGGTTCACCGACGACCCGGATTGGCGCGGATTCGAGCGAATTGGCTCGGTTTTGACCCTGTCAGCCTCGCACATCGAAAAATACTTCAACGCGGCGGAGACCGTTCTGGCCGAAGCTTATCCCGATAAGGCGCCGGAGCCGGTCGAGATCAAAAAAACCGCCGTGCCGGACTCGAAGATCACCGGCAAATACCGCGATTACCTGGAGGCGAAGGGGCTCCTGAACAAGTGCCGCTTTGAGATGTGGCCGGGCGACGTTTTCCGCTACGGCAGCCCGGGCCGCTTGACCGCTCCGGGCGTCTACGAGGTGAAAATTCAGCTCAGCGGCTTGAAACCACCCGATGGCCGCGCGCCGCGGATCAAGGTGTATCAGGAGAGCCTCGATCGCGTCCTCTTCGAGCGAGACATCGTCACGCCGGAGGACAAACCGGTGGTGGTCAGCTTCAAGGCGCATTTGCCGGCGGCGCACCAGCGGGTGATGATCTACAACGACGTGCCGGGCCCCTCGATTTTGCCGCGATCCGGCCGTCACGGCCGCAAACCGTTCGTCAGCATCAAAGAGGGCCGGATTCCGTGGCAACTGAAGCTGACCGATGAGGAAGGCGTGCCGCTCTACCCGTTTTTGATCGTCGATTGGACCGAGTGGCGGGGGCCGATCGTGACCGAGCGCGAAAAACGGCTCCGAACCGAACATTTCCCAGCCGAGGAAACGCCGGAGGCAGCGCGGGAGAGCTTGGCAAAGCTGGCCAAACGCGCGTTTCGGCGTCCCTTGCGCGAAGGCGAGTTGGCCAAGTACGAAGGCATCGCCAACAGCGAGATGGAGGCCGGCGAGGACTTCAAAACCGCGGTCAAAGCGGCGATGCTGGCGATTTTGTGCTCCAAAAGCTTCCTCTTTTTGGCCGAGGGCGACGATCACCGCGACCGTCATCAACTGAACGACTGGGAAATCGCCTCGCGCCTCTCGTTCATGCTCTGGAGCACCATGCCGGACGCGGAACTTTTCGCCCTGGCGGAGGCGGGCAAACTGAGCAACCCGGCCGAGCTGAAAAAGCAAGTCGCGCGCCTGCTGGACGACCCGCGTTCCCGGCGATTTTGCCGCTCGTTCCCCACCCAGTGGCTACAGCTCAAAAAAGTGGGCCGGTTTCCGCCGGACAAGAAGTTGTACCCTGACTACGACCAGCATCTGGAGAAAAGCATGATCGGTGAAACCACCGCGTTTTTCACCCAGGTGCTGGAAAACGGGCTCACGCTGCGCGAGTTCATCCAATCCGATTGGACCATGGCCAATCCGCGCCTGGCAAGGTTCTACAACCTGTCCGGGGTGGGAGCGGCCGACGAATTTCAGCGCGTGGCCTTGCGCCCGGCCGACCAGCGCGGGGGATTGTTGACGCAGGCCTCGATCCTCTCCCTCACCTCCGACGGCACCCGGCATCGTCCTGTGCATCGGGGCGTATGGCTGTCGGAGGCCATTTTTGGCAAAACACCGCCCCCGCCGCCGGCAAACGTCGATCCCATCGAGCCCAACCCGGTCGATTCGCCCAAAGCCACGCTGCGGATGAAGCTGGAGGCGCACATGGCCGACCCCAACTGCGCTTCCTGCCACCGCACCATCGATCCCTTGGGCCTGGCGTTCGACAACTACGACGCGATCGGCAAATGGCGCTCGCACGAGGTGGTGCAACAGGGCACCGGCGCCAACCCAGAGGTGGATTCCAGCGGCGAACTGCCCGACGGGCGTAAATTCGCCAACGCCGCGGAATTCAAGCAGTTGCTGTTGGCGGACGTGGATGCCTTTGGCGAGGCGTTTCTGGAAAAGCTCGCGATTTATGGCATGCGGCGTACGATGACGTTTGAAGATCGCGACGAACTCGCGGAAGTCGCCGCCCAAGCCAAAGCCGCCGACTACCAGTTGCGAGCCACGATCGAAGCATTCGTGCTCTCCGACCTCTTTCGCAAACGCTGAGGGAAGCGCCCCAAATTTTGGTCCGTTTTGGTCCGTGCCGTCGATTTCGCCGCCAAAAGGTCCGTCCACCGCAAAAATTCGGCTTGGGCTCTCAAAAATCGCCACTCCCGCCAGAATTGGCTCTCCGTTTTGACCCGGTTCGGCGCGAAACGCGGTTTTCGGCCAAGAATGCGGCCGGTGACCTTCTAAATTTTGAAAAAAACGCGCAAAGAGTTGACATGTTTTTGATAATGGGTACAATTTCCATAATTCAGCAAATGACTCGTTGCCCACAAGCCCAAACGATGAACTTAACGCGGAAAATCTGCCAAATTTCGATGGTTGCTGGGGTTTTTCTCGCCCTTTCCGGGTGTGACACGAAAAACCCAACGATCACCGATTCTGAGGAGTCGGCGCATTTTCTGGCGGTTCATTGCGCAATCGACCGTGGAGGAGTTCCGGACGATTACATGGGTTACTGCCGAAAATTGGCGACCACATTAAGTCAGTTTTCCGGCCGCCAGCAGCGGGCTATCATGCGAAATTAGCCGAAATTGGCCCGAAATTGCCATTTTTGAGCAAACCAGGCGCTGACGCACACCGCGGCGACGCCACCTAATTGATGGTAGCCCGCGAAAACTCCGCCGATCGGATTTTTCGCGAAGGGACATGGCAATTTGAGTCCGCTGGGCGATCCAGCGGATGAAAATCGCTCATTGGCGAGACGAGCACGATAAATCGGGCGCAAAATCGCGAAATCGCTGAAAAACAGGCAGTTAAGGCGGGGTTGGGGCGCGATTTATCGCGCAAAGCCACGAATTTTCTCGGGTTTGGAGCCAAATTCAACGCAGGTGAGGCAACCGCGCTGCGATGGGTGCAGGATTGCGACCCGAAAATCGGTTGGGATTAAGAATGTGAAAAAAATAGGCAAAGCTCTTGTCGGGTATGGTATTTATGGTTATTATAAAACCTCCTCATTCAAAACTCATGAAATACAAACTCCTCAACTCTCGAAAGGGCCTTACCTTTTTGGAAACAACTGCTGTGGTCGCTGGCATGGGCATCCTCGCCGCTACGGCATTGAAACACGTCAGCCACGTGCCCCAAAGCGCGTCGCTCACCAAGATGGCGTCCGATCTGGCATCCATCAACCATTCGGCAAAAATCTACCTCGCCAGTGGAGGTACTTTTGACGGCGTCAACTCTCCACAGGACGTCCTCGATCGAATGAAAACCTCGCGATCGGACGATGAAAACCTGAAATACGCCGGATTTAGCGGTTCCATGGTGGATTCGCGCCTAAAGGCGAAAATGTTGACGCCGGATGAAGAAACCACCAGCGTTATCCGAGCAGTTTGGAACGGATCGAAAAACCGCTTTGAAGTCACCAACAACGGCCCGGGTGTTGCCGAGTTTCTCCTCGATAAGCAGTACGGCTTGATGGTTTACGGCTCGGAAAACCGCAAGGGCGGCATCTTTGACTACTCAACCGGTGACGGATGGCTGACCGACTACGTTGATAGCGAACCTCTGGCCGCGAACATGCCTACCCACGTTCCTCTAAACGCGATGGTTGGCTCCGGCGGCAGCGGCAGCGAAGGGGGAGACGGCGGAGATCCTTTGCCGGACCCGGATCCCATGCCTGAACCCACCATTTCCACGTTGCTTCCTCCCACTTTTTCCGTCTCAGGCGGTGACTTCAGGCCCGAAGAGTTCGACTTGGAAGTGGAACTGTTCAATCCCAATCCGGCTTCCGATAGCTGGATCCTGTATTCACTGAACGGGGAAGACTTTGAGCTTTACTCCACTGCTTTGGCCGTGGAGCCGGATACAGAAATCAGTGCCTACGTGGTTGGCAATCCCACCATTTGGGAGCCAAGCACCACGGTTTCCGAATTTTACCAAGAAACCATCGTTACGCCTAACGTTCACGCGATTTCGAACATCGTCTTTTATCTCTACGTGCAAACCGGCGGACAGGTCACCAAGGTGAAAATTGAAGGTTTCCCGGAAGTCGGCCATTTTGCGCCCCGTCCGTTCCTGTTGGGACACTATCCCGGCCGCAAGTTGATTGCCTACACGGTTAAAGCCGGCCAAAACAGCTCCGGTATGGGCCCTGGCGAAGGCCTGCTGACCTTGGTCGATGAGGACTTTTCAGCCGGCGATCTGCCAACCGGCGGAGTCGAGGCTGAATACGACTACGAAGACGTAATGGACGGTGACGACGATTAATCACCGCGAAGAAATTCCTACCCAACAACGCCACTAATTCGAGGTCATGGGCTCGTCCCATGGCCTCGATGCTTTTTTGAAGGGATGCATGAAACGGGTTGCGGAGCGGCCGGTTCTTCCTAGCATGGCACAAGGGATTCCAAATTCGATCGGAATCCATCACCAAACTCAAAATCAACATACAAACTGACACACACCAATGAAACTCACCAAAATTCTCGGTTCCATCATCGCAATTGCCGCTTTGGCTTGCCTTAGTTCCTGCAACAAAGAAGAAGAGCCCGAGGGCGACGGAGGCGGCGACGGTACGACTTCGATTTCTCAGCAACAAGCCGTTCAAGAGCTTGCCTGAGGCCGTTCGGAGAAATCAATCCCAACCAACCAACCTCAACGCCAGATGCGGCCGCCCCGCTAACCCGGGGTGGCCGCTTTCCGTTTGGGCCGTTTGGGCTCCGGACTTTTCATCCCGTTCCGGCTGGGTTAGGGTGCGGCTCACCTCCAGATGCCGGAACCGAACCCAGATTCTCTCCGTTTCGCCGTTGTTGGCCGGGTCAACAAGGGCAAATCGTCGATTCTCGCCACGTTGGTCGAGGAAGCCGACAACGCGAAAATCCGCATCAGCGACACCCCGGGGGAAACGACGCGGGTTTACTCCATTCCCCTGGTTCTCGGCGGGGAACAGCTCCTCGAGTTCCTGGACACCCCCGGGTTCAATCGCGCCCGCAAGGCGCTGGACTGGATGCAAAAGCGGCACAAAAAAACGCCCGGCGAGGCCCGAATCGAGACCGTGCGCGCGTTCGTGGAAGCCCACCGGAAGAAGAACGCGTTTCAGGATGAGGTGCTGCTGCTGGAGCCGATTTTGGACGGCGCGGGCATTCTCTACGTGGTCGATGCTTCCAAGCCGTTTCGGCCGGATTTTGCCGCGGAAATGGAGATTTTGCGCTGGACCGGCCGCCCGCGCATGGCCGTGATCAACCAAATCAGCGAGGAGACCGATTTTTCCGCCGAATGGCGCCAGCACCTGGGCGAATACTTCAACCTGACCCGCGAATTCAACGCGCACCACGCCCGTTTTCAGGAACGCATCCGCCTGTTGCGCTCCCTGCTGGAAATCGACGAAACTGCGCGGGATCGCATCGAAAAAGCGGTGAAACTGCTGGAGCGCGAGTGGACGCACCGCCGCGGCCGCTGTGCCGACGTGGTGATGGATCTGCTGGAAGACTGCCTGAGCTACCGCGCCTCAAAAACCCTCTCGCAGGAGGATTCCCAGCGCCAGCACCGCAAAGAGGAGATCGCCGAGGAGTTGAAGGCAGCCTACCTCAAGCGCATCCGCGATATGGAGGGCGCCTACCACAAGCAAATGGTGGCCCTCTACCGCCACGGAGACTACGAAGTGCTGCCGGACGAATCCTTCGCCAAAATTGCCGGTGAGCTGGACAGCAAGGAAACCTGGAACCTCTTTGGCCTGAATCGCGCGCAGCTCAGCATGGTCAGCACCGCCGCCGGAGCCGCCACCGGCGCGGCCATCGACATGGGCGTGGGCGGCGTTTCCTTCGGCGTGGGCGCGGTTTTGGGCGGTTTGGCCGGCTTGGGCGCCAGCGTGCTGAAAGGCAAGGATTTGGCCGATATCAAGGTCAGCAGCCCCGTGGTCGGCGACGTCTCCGCCGGCGGCATCGCCATCAAGGCCGGCCCGCCGAAAAATCCGAATTTTCCCTGGGTTTTGCTGGATCGGGCGTTTTTTCACTACGAGCAACTCCTCTCCCGCGCCCACGCCCGGCGCGATCCCTTCGTGGTCGATTTTGCGTCCTTATCGCGGGAAGGAACGCGCATCGGGCGCTCGACGGAGTTCACCAACACTCAGCGGCGCGCCCTGCTCAAGTGGTTCAACCAGCTAAAACTCGGAAAATCGCGACCGGAGACCAGCGACGCCTTTGAGGTGATTCGCGGCACGTTGGAGACCATCGAGCAAGACGTGCTGAAGCGGCCAAAATCGCAGGAAAACTGAGCGAACGCCGGGGATCCTCACAAATACCGCTCGATTTGCCGCAGCACGCGGTAAGAATAGTCCCGCTCGCCAAATTGCCCGACGCGAATCCTGACCACGGTCAGGTGCGGTCCCCGCGGCTCCAGCCGGACGATCACGCGCTGTCCATCGGGCCGCGTAGCCATCATGGTGGCCCGGGAGGCGTCTCCGGTTTGGCTGTAGGGCTTCAGGTCCAAATCGCGTGCCGCTGCCTTGGTCGCGTCCACAGCCTCGTGAATGTTTCCGCGAAGCTCCGCCTTCAATTCGCCTTCCAAATACGCCACCGCACCGACAATGGCGCCGACGGCAACCACCGCGCAGCCGGTAAAACTCAGGGCGGAAACTAAGGCCAGCGAGGCCACGAGCGATCGGAACAAGCGGGAAGTGGTCATACGTTCGATCCTAACTTTACCGCTAAAAATCCCATCCGCAAATTTAAGAAGCCGCGGAAGAGATGCGGCGAAATTTTACGAAACCTGAATTTCAGGCTAACTTTGGCACGTGTCTCACGGCCGCAACCCGGTTTTTCCCACCGCGCAGCTTTTGCTCTCCCCCGTCCTCCTTTTGGTGGCGCTGGGCGTGGTGATGTTGTTCTCCACGGCAGCGTTTGGGGCGGATGTGAGGGCGGACGACCTCTACTTTGACGCCAAACGTCAGCTTTTCTGGCTCAGCCTGGGAATCGTTGCCTGCTGCGCGTTTGCGCTGCTGGATTATCGCACGATCCGGCCCTGGGTTTGGCCGGTTTACGGGCTGGCTGCGCTGTTGTTGGTGGGATGCTTTCTGCCAACCGTGGGCCAGGAAATCAACGGCGAGCGGCGGTGGATCAGCGCCGCCGGTTTCCGCCTTCAGCCGTCGGAATTCGCCAAACTAGCGCTCATTTTCACGCTTGCGGCTTGGTTTGGGGAAACTCGAAACTCGAAACCCGAAACTCGAAATTCGAAGCCCGAAACTCGCGCTTTTGGACCCAAAACCGGCGCTTGGCGCGGATTTCTTGTTCCCGCGGCCATTTCCGCCTTCATCCTGGGCTTGATCGCCGCGGAGGTGGACATTGGCACGACCGCCGTGCTCGCCGCGGTCAGTTTTGGGCTCATGTTCGCCGCCGGCAGCCATCGGCGCTGGCTTTTGGGCGGAGTTTCGGCAGCCATCCTGGCCCTGGGCGCGCAGGTTCTGCTGGTTCCCGGCCGGTTGACGCGTGTCATGGCGCTGCTGCATCCGGAGCAATACGCGGACGGCGTGGGCCACCAGCAAGCCATGGCCAAGCTGGCTTTCGGCTCCGGCGGAACGCAGGGCCTGGGACTGGGCGAGGGACGGCTCAAGATGCTCTACATGCCCTTCGCCCACACCGATTTCATCTTCCCGATGATCGGCGAGGAACTGGGCCTGGTGGGGACGCTAACCGTGGTCGTTTGCTTCGCGATTTTCACGGTCGCCGGTCTGAGCGTCGCCCGGCGCGCGCCGGATCGTTTCGGCCGGTTGTTGGGCGCCGGCGTGGTGCTCAGTATCGCCATCCAAGCCGCGCTCAACATCGCCGTGACCACCGCGGTTTTCCCGAACACAGGGCTTCCCCTCCCCTTCGTCAGCTACGGCGGCTCGAATCTGGTTTGCTCGCTGGTGGGCGTGGGATTGTTGCTCAGCATCCATCGCCAAACCCAGCGCCAACCCCGAAGCCAGAGCCGAATTCCGCCGGTTAGCACGGAATTTCGCCACGAACCGGAGGTCACCGTGCGGTTGTAAGCATCGCAAGCGGAAACTTGCGCCACACGGCGTTTGCGGGCTTATTTCGCGCCGTGATGATTCGCTTCCTTTGCCTTGGCCTTCTCGCCGTTTTCAGCGCCGGCCCCGTTTTCGCCGATCCCGCCGAATTTGCCGCTCATTGCGCAAAACTCGGCCTGCAAACCCAAGAAGCCGGCGAACCGAGCACTCCCGGCGCCGACGCGTCGTGGTATTTCCTGACCAAGGAGTTGCTCCACACCGGCACGGGCCAATTTTGGACCAAAAACTGGGCCGAAATCGCCGTCAACAGGCAGGATCCCGTTCCGTTCATCGTCCACCTCAACAGCCTTCTGCAAGCCAAGAAGATCGAGCTGCTTCTCGTCCCGATTCCCGCCAAAACGACGATTTATCCCGACAAAGTCGCCGAAACGTTCGGGCCTGACGACGCCTACCCCACCGCCCCATTTTTCGAGCGGCTAAAATCCGCGGGGGTGGCGGTTTTGGACCTGGAACCGACTTTCAGAGCCGAGCGCGCCGCCGGCAATCAGATGCATTGCCAGCGCGACTCCCACTACACCCCCCACGCCTGCCAGGTGATCTCCGGGCTGATCGCCGAACGGCTGAAAACGGCGGACTGGCTCAAAAATCAGCCGAAATCCGAGATTGTGCGCGGCCCGGCGTCGGATCTCGTCATCGTGGGCGATCAGGTTCCCGAAGAACGGCGTAGCGATCTGCACGAGGTGCTGAAAGTGCGCTTTTGCGGCAAAAGTGAAGGCGGGAAGCTGGTTCCCATCCAGCCGGTGGACGATAGCCCCGTCCTCTTGCTCGGCGACAGCCACACCCTCGTTTTTCAGGAAGGCGCATCCAGCGGCATGCACAGCAACGGCGCGGGTTTGCTCGACAATCTCCAGGCCGACCTGGGTTTCGCCATCGACCGCGTTGGCGTTCGTGGTTCCGGCCTGAGAGCGGCCCGGGCGCAACTCTACCGCAACGTCGCCGGCGCTCCGAGCTACTGGGACGCGAAAAAGCTGGTCATCTGGGCCTTCAGCGTGCGGGAATTCACCCAATCCTTCGACAAGTTGATGAACATTCCCATCGAGCGGCCGGGTTAGATTGGGTTAAGGCAGCAACCCGCGAATCGCGACGGTGCGAACCACCTTTCCCTGCCGGTCGCGAATTTCGCCCCGCACCTGACGCGCCTCCCAATCGACTGCCAGCAGGCCGAAATTCGCCGCGGTAAAGTTTTCGCCGACACGGTAGCGATTCGGCTCGCCGCCGCCTTCGTCGAAGGTCTGGTTGAGCCCGCTGGAGGTGATTTCGTGCAACGGAAAGCCGGGGCTCAGCGCATCATCCTCGGGTAGGCGCATGATTTCGGCCAAGTGACGGTCGCCACTCAAAATCAGCGTGTTTTTGGCGCCGGTTTCGCGCAACAAACGCAGGAAGCGCTCGCGTTCGCGGGGAAAATTCTGCCAACGCTCCCAAAAATGATCGACCGCCAGAAGTTGGATGCTGGAGACGATGAGGCGCAGTTCGGCGGGTTGGCGCAGTTGCGCTTCCAGCCAGGTCCATTGCGCGGAGCCGAGAATGGTGGCGTCGGGCGCGGTATTTTCCGCGTAGCGGCCCAACATGCGGTCCTTCACCACCTCCATGCGGAGCAATTTGCTGCGAAAATAGCGCGTATCGAGCAAAATGACCTGCAAGCGGCGTCCCTCCGGCCCAAAAACGTAGGAATCGTAAATTCCCGGCCGCGACCAGGGGCCTCGCTCCTTGGGAACAGCGAAAGATTCGAGAAAAACGCGCTGAGACTCGGCTTTCACCGGAAATTCGGCCCCGGCATCGTTTTCACCGTAATCGTGGTCGTCCCAGGTCGCCAAAACGCGGCAACCGCCGGCCTGCATCGCGCGATAATCCGGTTGAGCGAGGAGCCGGCCGTAGCGTTCGCGCAGCACGTCCATGCGCCGGCTGTCGCCGTAGATGTTGTCGCCCATGAAGAGGAACAAATCCGGTTTTTGCGCGGCAATCGCGGTCCAGATCGCCTGATTTCGGCTTTGGTGGCAACAGGAGCCGAACGCGACTCGGGTCACCTCCGCTTCATCGGCCCGCGCCAGGCAAATGGCCGCGATCGCCGCCAAAACCTGGAAGGCGGCGGCTCGAAGTGAAATTTGCTGCGACATGATTTTGATCGTAATCTCCCGCCAATGGCAGAATCCGCCTCCCCACACAAACAAAATTTCCGCAATCCGGCCGAGTTGAAGGCCGAGCGCCGCAACGCGCTCCCGAAGCTCGACCAGATTCAGCTCTACCGGCGCTACCTGAAATACGAGAACTACCGGCTGAAGGTTCAGCACCGAAATGGGCTCGGCGGGCTGGAATTTGCCCGAAAACGCTCGGATTTGCTCGACCACGTGCTGCGCCAGTTGTTTGCCGACGCAATGGAAGCGGTGGATGAAGATCCCAAGCCCTCGCGGGCGCGCAAACGCAGCAGCCATCCCGTGACGCTGGTCGCTTTCGGCGGATACGGGCGCGGGACGCTGAATGTGGGCAGCGATGTGGATCTGTTGTTCCTTTGCCCGGACGATACCACCAAACTGGCCGACGATACCGAGGGCATGGTGGAGGAAATCCTCCGCATGCTCTGGGATGTGGGATTCAAAGTCGGGCACGCGGTTCGTTCTATCCGCGAATCGGTGAAACTGGCCAACGGCGATCACACCGTCAAGACAGCAACGCTGGATCGGCGTTTTATCACCGGAGACAGGGCTCTCTACGACGCATTTGGCCAGCGTTTTCACAATAGCTGCATCAAGGGCAAGGAGAAAGAATATCTCAAAACGCGGCGCGATATGTTTCAAGCCCGGCACAAGAAGCATCACAAAACAGTCAACGTACAAGAACCGCACATCAAAGAAGGCTGCGGCGGCTTGCGCGACTATCACAACATCATGTGGGTGCTTCAGGTAAAATTCGGGCAGAACGATCTCAGTTATCTACGCGACAAGCGGGTTCTCTCCAAATCCGCCTACCAGGCCATGCAACGGGCCTACGGCTTCCTCATGCGCGTGCGCAATGAATTACACTACTCCGAGAAATCGACCACGGACATCCTGACCCTCCGTTTGCAAGGCGTGGTCGCGACAAACCTGGGTTATCCTCAGGATAAAATTTTGCGCCGCATCGAGGCGTTCATGCGCGACTACTATCGGCATACCAGGGCGCTATACATGCACGGCACATCGTTGATGCAGACCTTTCGCCTGGCGCAACAAGACGAAGAACCAGCCATCGTTAATTTCCTGGCGCGCAGGGGCGTGAAAGAAGAAGATTTGGGAGAGTATTTCGTGAGCCGCAAGGGTCTTATCTTCCCAAAGGACAATCGCGCCTTTGAGAAGGATCCCTCCCAGATGATGAAGGTGTTTCACGAGGTTCAGCGGCGGCATTTAAAGCTTAGCCCACCGTTGCGGCGCATGTTCAAAAACGCCTACGGGCTGGTTGACAGAACGTTTCGCTACAGCCGCGCGGCACGCGATGCGTTTGAAACGATTTTGAGCCGAAAAGGTGAAGTCGGCCGCGCTTTGCGCCAAATGCATCGCGTTGGCTTCTTGGGCAAGTATCTTCCCGAATTTGGCGAGTTGGATTGCCTGGTGCAGCACGAATTTTTTCATCGTTTCACCGCCGACGAGCATACGTTGAAGTGCATTGACGTGCTGGACTCCCTGAGTGACTCGGAGGACCCCAAAACCGCGTTTTTTCAGAAATTATTTCACGAACTGGAGGACCCTTTCGTCCTATATTTAGCTCTTATCCTTCACGATGCCGGCAGGGCCGAAAACAAGCGATTTCACACCGACGCCAGCACGATGATGGCCAGCGACGTCTGCCAAAGGCTCAACGTAAGAGGAGAGCGCCGCAGGCTACTGATCTTCCTGGTCGACAATCACCTGATATTCTGGAAAACGGCCACCTCGCGCAATCTTGAGGATCCCGACGTCATCGCGGAATTCGCCGGCATCATGGGCAACCGCTTTTACATGGAGACGCTGCTGCTCATGACCTACGCGGACTCCAACGGAACCAACGAAGACGCGTGGAATCAGTGGAAGGAGATGCTCATGATGCAGCTCTATCGCTCCACGTACGCCTACCTGGAAGACCAACACGCTTTCGAGCGCCGAATCCAAGATGCGAAGAGTGATTTGATGGTCGAAGTCGCCAAGGAACTGGATGATTCGTTTGAAGAAGAGGTGGAGGCGATTTTTGAACTCATGCCGGAGCGCTACTATCTCTTTCGCCAAGCGCCCGACATCATCCGGCACGTCAAACTGTTCCGCTGGTATCTCCGGCACTTGTATACTACCGAAGATCAGGAGAGCTTGCATCCGGCGATTAACTGGATTCACTACCCCGACCGGGGATTTTCGTTGCTGGAAATCGTCTGCTGGGATCGCAAGCAACTGCTCATGAAGGTGGCCGGAGCGCTGGCGGCAAACGGCGTGAACATATTGAGCGCGGACATCTTTACGCGGCAAGATGACCTGGTTCTGGACACCTTTCGCGTCTGCACCACAAAAATGACGCCCGTACGGTCCGAACGCACGCAAAAAGACGTCGAGGATCTGCTCAACCAAATGCTGGATACTACCGCCCCGGCTGAAAATATCGCCAAACTCATCCCTGCACCGGAGGAGAGCGACGATGAGTTGACGGTCAATTTCCCGAGGCGCGCTTATATTAACCCGGAAGCCAGCATCAAACACACCGTGCTGGAAATTCAGGCGCTGGATCGGCTCGGATTGTTGTACGACGTGTTTCAAGCAATCGGCAATCTTGGCCTGGAAGTCGTCCACGCACGAATTTGCACGGAAAAAGGCGCCGCTATCGATACGTTCTATCTAACCGACGGCGCAGGTGAAAAAATTGCCGACGATGCGACGCTGGCCGCTCTACAACGCGACGTGGAAGAGAAAATCGGCGTCCGGGCAATCGAGACCTCGCCCTAAAGCGTAAGCAAAGTGGCAACCGGGATGCTCCACTTGTTGCATCAAATCGTCCTTCGCTATCTAACGCGCCACAAACTCGTCGCCGCGCTGGATATCTTGAGCGTGGCCATCGGCGTAGCGGTTTACCTGGCCATTCAAACCGCCAATCACAGCGCCAACCGCGCCTTTCGTTCCAGCATCGACCTCGTTGCGGGCAAGAGTCACCTGGAGGTGCGCGGCGCTAGCGGATGGATCGATGAAGAGGTCCTGTTCCGCGTGCAAAAGCACCCGCAAGTGCGCGCCGCAACCCCGGCGCTGGAAGGTTACGCGACGCTTCCGGCTTATCCGGGGGGTTATCTGCACATCATCGGCGCGGATCCCTTCACCAACGCGGAATTCGAGACCGTGGGCGCGCTGGCGCAGTTGGCGGATGGATTTCGCCTCGAAACCTGGCTCGCAAAGCCGGGAAGGGTCGTGGTTCATCCGGATTTTGTCGCAAACGCGGGTCTCAAGCCCGGTACCAGCTTCGAAGCGGAAATCGACGCCCGCACGGTTCGGCTAACCGTCGCCGGTGTCCTTCCCGAAGGCGTCGGTTCCAGCGACATCGCGGTGATGGACATCGGTTGGGCCCAGGAACTTTTCGGCAACGCAGGGCGGCTCACCTCCATCCGCATTTTGCTCCATGAGCCTTCAAAAATCGCCGACGCCCGGGAAAAAATCGCGGCTCAACTTGGCGCTGACGCCGTGGTCCAGGCGCCGAAGCAGCGCAGCCAGCAGGTGCAACGCATGCTCCAGGGTTTCCAGCTCAATATCACCGCGCTGAGCATGGTTTCCATCCTCGTCGGCGTTTTTTTGATCTACAATTCCGTCTCCGCCTCAGTCGTGCGGCGGCGTCGGGAAATCGGCATCCTGCGTTCCACCGGAGCGAGCCGCGCCCAGGTTCGGAGCGTGTTTTTGGCCGAAGGATTGCTGCTCGGGCTGCCCGGCGTGATTCTCGGGATTCCGCTCGGCGCATCGATCGCTTCTCTGCTTATCGGCGACGTTAGCCGAACCATTTCCTCACACTACATCCTGGTCAACGCCACGCAAATTTCGGTGGCCCCGCGCGACGTTTTCGTGGCCGCGGCCTATGGAATCGGAGCGACGCTTGTTGGGGCGTGGTTTCCGGTGCGGGAAGCCGCCCGAGTGCCTCCGCTGAGCGCGCTGCGTCCTAACCGAGCCATCGAATCCTCCGAATTGCCGGTCGCCAGGATGCTTGCGGCGGGAATCTCGGCCTTGGCGTTGGCGGCGGGTTTTTCGCGCCAAGCGCTGGTTTCCGGCCCCGCGTGGATCAGCTTCGCGGCCTGCCTTTGCCTGGCAATTGGGGCGTCGCTGCTAACGCCGTGGCTGTGCCGCCACTTGGCAGCGATGACTTCGCGCTGGAATCGCGCCGAAAACTCAGCCGCCCTCTTGCTTCGGCTGGCGAGCGATCACTTGGGCCGCTCGCTGCACCGCTCCGCGATCACCGTGGCCGCGCTGATGATGGCGTTGTCGATGACCATCGGCGTAACCGTGATGGTAAGCTCATTTCGGCGCACGATCGATGCCTGGGTCAACCAGGCGATGCGGGCCGATCTCTACGTCACCGCGGCTTCCAGCCAGATTTTGGGCTTCCAGGCTTTTCTGCCACGGGAAGCGATCGCTTACCTCGAAGCTAAGCCAGGCGTTCGTTCGGTCGAAACTTACCGCCAAGCCGTCGTCAACTTGGCCGATGGAACGAATTTTGCCCTGGGCGTGGTCGATAACGCCGCACGCAACACCCTGCTGTTCATGGGTGGCGATGGAGAGCGCAAACTCGACGCGTTTTTCCAACCCGGCCACGCCTTGGCGACCGAGGCATTGGCACGCAAGTTAGGGCTGCGCGAGGGCTCAAAACTCCGCATCCCGACTCCATCCGGCGAGCGCGAATTCACCATCGCCGGCGTCTATTTCGACTACTCCGACGACCGGGGAAAACTGGTCCTGACACACGACGAATTTCAGCGTCATTGGAAGGACGAGCGCATCAACTCCCTGGCCGTTTTCCTCAACGATCCCAGCCTCGCAAGCGAGCTTTCCGAACAACTTCGCGAACGATTCGGCGCCGGCGGCGAGTTGGCGATCTACGACAACCGGGGCATCCGCAAACGCGTCTTCGAGGTGTTCGACCAAACCTTCGCCGTGACCTACGTTCTGCGCTCGATCGCGATTTTGGTGGCGATTTTCGGCGTTAGCCTGTCGCTGGCGACACTGGTCATGGAGCGCACGCGAGATATCGGGATTTTTCGCGCAATTGGCGCCAGCCGAGGCCAGGTTCGCGGGGTTTACCTGGCGGAGGCGGGTTTGTTAGGGCTCTACGGCAGTGTCATCGGGATTGCGTGCGGCTTAGGCATGGCGGTTATCCTGACGCTCGTCGTAAACAAGGCGTTTTTCGGCTGGACCATCCAGCTTCACGTGCCCTGGGCCGAAGTTTTGGCCACGCCGCTCTGGGTCGTGCCGGTCGCGATTTTAGCAGGCGTGATCCCGGCCTCGAACGCGGCGAGGATCGCGGTTAGCGAGGCGGTTCGCGGGGAATGACGCTAGGAGGCTGTCGGACTTAGTAGCCCGCCCGGCGTCGATCTCACCGGCATGAAGTACGAGGCGTAAATGGCCGACGCCTTTCGCGATTCTGGCGCCAAAGTGGTCTACAAGGCCTACCCCGAGGTCTCGGATCACGACTTCCCGCCGGATTTCGTCGACCGGTTTCCCGAATGGCTGGAGTTGATTTTGGCGGGGTCTGCGGCAAACGGTGAGGAGTGAATTCCTCCCACCAAATTGCGCTCGCGATCCTGATTTTCACCCCGCACGCGCTCTTGGCGCAAAATGCCGGAGAACCTGGCTGGCCGCATTTCCGCGGTCCGCTTTTCACCGGCGAAGCGCCGGACGCCGATCCGCCTGTCGAGTGGAGCGAAGGCAAAAACGTGCGGTGGAAAACGGAATTGCCGGGTTTGGGCCATTCCTCACCAATCATCGCCAACAGGCGCATTTTTTTGACGGCGGCGATTCCCTTCGGCGAGCCCCTAACCGAACCAAAATGGAGCGGAAGGGAGGGTGCGCACAACAACCTGCCAATCACCCAAAAACAGCGCTTCGTGGTCGTGGCGATCGACCGCGCCGGCGGCGAAATTTTGTGGCAAACCCAGGTTCACCAAGCATTGCCGCATGAAGGCGGGCATGAGAGCGGAAGCCTCGCTTCGGCCTCGATTGTGACCGACGGCGAGCGAATTTTCGCGTTTTTCGGCTCCTACGGCCTGTTTTGCCTGAATTTTGACGGTGAGGTCGTTTGGGAAGCCCAACTTGGCGCCATGCACACCAAACACGGCCATGGCGAAGGCGCATCGCCGGCAATTTTCGGCGATTTCGTCGTGGTGAACTGGGATCACGAGGAAAAGTCCTTCCTCGCGGCGTTCGAGAAAAAAACCGGCAAACCCGCTTGGCGCACGCCGCGCGACGAAGCCACCTCCTGGGCCTCTCCAATCGTAGCAGAGGTTGACGGGAAGCCCCAAATCATCGTCAGCGGAACCAAGGCCGTTCGCGGCTATAACCTGGAAACCGGCGAGGTCATTTGGGAATGCGGCCCGCTTTCCGCGAATGTCGTCGCCAGCCCGGTTTACGCCGATGGCGTGGTCTATGCAATGAGCAGCTACACCTTTCAAGCCGGCATGGCCATCCGCATTTCCAACGGCGCGAAGGGCGACTTGTCAGGAACCGATCGCCTTCTCTGGAAACGCACGCGCCGCACGCCCTACATCCCCACACCGCTGCTCTACCAGGGCGCGCTGTACTATCTGGCCCACTACCAGGGCATCCTCTCCCGCGTTGTTGCGAAGACCGGCGAAGAACCTACCGGCCCGTTCCGCCTGCACGGTCTGCAAGAAGTCTACGCCTCACCCGTTGCCGCCGCCGGCCGGATCTATTTCGTCGATCGTAGTGGTATAACGCTCGTGCTCAGCAGCGATCCGGAGCCGAAACCGCTTGCCATGAACCAGCTCGACGACCGTTTTAGCGCAACACCGGCCTTGGTGGGCGATGAACTCTTCCTGCGGGCGAACGTTGGCTCTATTGCTTGCAACAGGCGCCATAGCCGCGGGTTGAGCTTGCGATAGGAGTTTAATGCAGCTAACTTTGAAGCCATGAGTTCGACACTCGAAAGACAAATCTCAGACTACGAAAAGGAGAGAGGGAAACCCATGCCGAGCAAGCATCACGGAGCCATCCAAACGAATCTGAGCGGGCTTTGGTTCGATCATCCGGACTATCGCACGCTTAGCGAATTAACCCTCGACCTCGGTGAAAAGCCGGACCTAACTCCCGATCTGTGCGTCATCCCTCGCCAGCCGCTGGATTTGATGCATGATGAAATTCGCATGACAACTGCTCCCCTCCAAGTTGTCGAAATCCTCTCTCCCACCCAAGGAACTCACGAGATTCTTCAGCGTTTCGACCGTTATTTTGCCTGGGGCGTCAAAAGTTGTTGGCTGGTGTTCCCTCCAGCAAGCTCCGTGACCATCTACTCGCCCAACGGCGCGGAGAAAACCATTTCAACCGGCATTGCCAAAGACCCGGTCACGGGCTTGGAAGCAGATTTGGCCGCCGTTTTTTCCTGAAGTTTTCTAGCAGGCTACTGCGCTCCGGAGGGTCCCGATTTTAGCACAAAATCGTCGAACAAGATCTCTTGGTCGCGCTTGGGGGCAAAATCCTGCGAACTGCCGCCGTAGAACGTGGAAAAATAGAAGTGATCGATGAGGCCATGCGGCGATTTTCGGTATCGAACGTCGCGTTTGTCGAGCGCAAGCTCCCCATCAACCCACACTTGCAGGATTCCGTCGGCTTGGGAGCCTTCGTTAACCCGAATACGCTGCTTGAGGCGATGCCATTCGCCCCGGCGGGCCGTGAAACCGCGCAAAGGAACGTCTTCGCCAAAGGATTTGGGTTGATCGAGGTGGTAGAGGTAAACCACCAATTTCCCGCCGGGCCGCCACATAAAACGCGCGCTCCAGCCCGTTCCATCCGGCTTCTTTCCGCCGGAAAAGGCTGAACCGCCGCTGGTCAGACCCGGCAACTTTCCTCCCCGCGTCCATTCGAACCGTTCGCAAAAACGCAGGCGATAGCTCAGAACGTATTCCTCCGCTTCCGCCAGCTTCACGAGCATTTGCGCGCCACTCTCTTTGCTGCCGATTCTTCCGGAAGGATAGTCAACGCGCAAAACCCGGTTGTTTCCATCGTGCGGATCCGCAGTTATGTAGGCGCGGCCGCCGAGCGACTCCCATTGCAACCCCGGCCAATCGAATTTGGCCGTTTTTTTGCCATAGGCGCCAACAGCGCGCGATTGAAAGCTGACGCTAACTTCCTCCGCGCCGGCAGGCAGGAGCAAGCCCCAGTTCGCCGCCAAAACGAGCCACTTTATTGCGATTTTCGTCATTCTTTGATCCCGATGATCGCTGAAACGAAGAGCAAAAACAAGCACATGGAAAGCACGATCTGCAGCTTTGGAATCAACTCCGTTAGCTCGACAGCTTCGCGCTCTTCTGCCCCGCTTGCATCCTTGGTCCGGTGAGAATCCCATTTTTGCTGGTGCAGGTGAAAGAGGGTGTAAATCTTCACCAGGCTGCCGACCCATTGCGTGTAGAGCAGCATGGGTATGTCCGTGACGGACATGCGATGGCCTTCAACGACCAGCAAAATGAGATAAATGCTGCGCACCAAAACGACCAGCATCAGGTAGATGACAATATAGTATGGGCTGAGCCAAAACGCCGCCCACAACGCCGCCGCGGGCCCGAGCAAGCTGGTCCACATGGATATGCGCTGGTCCACCAGGCACCACCAAATGAACGGTTTTTGCCGGCCCGGCCCAAGGAGGATCGCTCGGCCGTTGTTACGCAGCATATTTCCAAACCAGCGATGCATTTTCTTGATACTCTGAGCAAACGCGCGATCCGTGGAGTCCTCCATGCAGTAAATGTGAGCGTCCGGCACATACAACATCTCCGCGCCCTTGTTGAGCAGCGTGTACCAGGTGCTCTTGTCGTCTCCGGTCACGAATTTGATCTCACCGTGCAGCCAATGATTGATCCGGTCGTTCTCCAGGTTGGCTATGAATTCCTCCTCCACCACGTCTTTGGCGCGAAACATGGAAAAACGCCCGGTTAACACCAATAGCTGGCCGGAGAGGCTTTGCGACTTCATCATGCGGTGCCGCATGGCAAAACGCAGCGTGTACCACTTGCGATAAAACGCATTGCCCGTGGTGACCGAAAGATTGTCCGTGGTTACGGCGCCAAGCCTGGGCCGCAGGACAAAAAGCGGCAGACATTTTTCCAAAATCCCCTTCCCCAGGATGGTGTCGCCATCCATGAGCACAACGGCATCGTTAGGGTCGATTTCACGCGTGGATAGCTCGGTAAGCGTATCGGCCATGCCCTGACGTTTGCCGCCGATTTGGCGCACGAATTCCAGGCGCATGCGGCCGCTTCCCGGATGATCGTAAAATGTTTGGCGAAACAACTCGTCCTCTTCATCGCTGCCCGCGTTCACGAAGATGATGATCTCGCTAGGCACGTCGCTGGCTTCATCCAGCACCGAGCGCAACATGCGCTCGGACACCTCGGGTTTTTCGTTGTAGGTGGGAATGACGAAAAACAGCCGCTTGGGATAACGCTTTTCAGGCGGAATCTGCTCTGCGGCAAACTGAATTTTGGGATACATCCAGTGTTCGTACAACGCGGCGCGAATCACGTGGGCGATGAGCCACAAATATCTCCAAATCCCAATCAATCCCAGGATTACGATGCTGGTCAAGGACAGCATTTGCGCATCGCGCGGAAGCCCCATCAGCACGACAATCACTAACGCACAATACGCGAGAAGCACGGGCAACGAGCGCACCAATCGCACGAACAAGGACACATCGTATCGGATGCTTGTCATCATAGCGGCAAATCCAACCGAGATTTAGCTCAACTCAGGGCTGGAGGTTGGAGGCAATGGTTGCCGATGCGTTTGCCGCTTCGTCTTCCTCAGACCAGTCGCTGCGAGTTTGGACCACCATTTTCAGCCGAATTCCCGATGGAATCTGGTGGCTCAGTTTCGGCAGGGAAACCTTGATCGGCACGGAAAGGGCCTCGCCCCGAAAATCCTGCGCCCAATCGCCGCCGGTGTAAACCGCGCGGTGGCCGACCGCTTCAACCCGTCCCCGGAGCTTGAGCTTCAACGATGGCGCCCTGACATCGACCACTTGTCCCGGCCGAATGAGGTGCACCGCATCGGAACTGACCGTCCCGGCAGCCCAATAGCCGGATGACAGGCTTAAAGAAAGAACCGGCGCCGCGGCAGAGACAAACTCCCCGGAACGGCAATACGTGGCGTAGATGTGCGCATCTCGTGGCGCGCGAACTTCCATTTGCCGCGCCTTGGTGCGCCCCGCCTCCAACGATTGCTCCAACTCCTTGGTCCGCGCCTCGGCAATTTCCAGTTGAGCGCGGAATTCAGCCAAATCATCGTCAATTTCCTCGCCCAGCATGATGATTCCCCGCTCAACGGCCGCTTTTTTGGCGATATCCAGCATTTCCAGCTTGGCTTTTTTGGCATCCCGCTCGGCAACTACGGATTCCACCCTGGCTTTGGCCTCATCGTAGCGCACGCCGGACACTGCCTTCCTGCGCACCAAGGCGCCCACCCGCTCCATGTCCTTTTCCGCGGCATCAACCACCGCTTGCACCATTTTGAACTCTGCTTGCGCAATGGAGAGCTGACGATCCAGGGTCTCGGCCACGATTTGCACCTTGGTTTGATGCTCGGCCACCAATTTACGGTAGGCTTGGAGTTGGGCGGCAGCGCTCTCCAATTGCGCCTCCAAAAGGGCGACTTCCTGCTCGATTTCCTCGTTTCTGACGCGGAAAAGAACGTCCCCCTTCTTAACCGGATGGTTCACATCGAACATGACTTCATCGATGAGCCCATCAACCGTGGAATTGACCGGCAGAAAGTTGCCAACCAGCGCCGCATTGGCCACGGAGACATTGCTGCGAACGTGAATGAAAACGATGACCAGCAGCAGTATGCCGACGATAGCCACAGCCATGCCGCCAGCCACCATCGTCTGAAATCGCTTGGACTTTGTCGCTCCTTTGGGCGCCGCATTCTTCTGGCCGGCTGACTTTTGGCCGTTTGCGATCTCATCGTAGCTCATCGCGTTGAGGCGATCGGAACGGCCCTGCTCCTGCACGCGCTGGAGATAGGATTTGAGGTCGTTTTTGGCCTTGAGGCTCAGGTTGCAAAACCGCCCGCGCTTAGGTTGTTCGTCACCCGGATTCATCTGAATATCGACCGAAACTTCATTCTCGCCAAAACGGAGCGAAGCCGGCAAAACCTGCCGCGCTTTCAAATTGGTGGACCCTGAAAGCGTGAAGCCGTAGGGCGTGAGGTGCGCGATTTCATAATCGCTGCGATCGATCTCAAGTTTGGCGCGGATTGCCACATTGTTAGGCGCTTCGGTCTGGTCTCCGGCGCCAGGCGAAGTAGGGGGGGAATATTGAACCATGAGTGTGTCTGTCTAGGTTGCTGAGCAACAAGCAGGGAGCGATAGCAAGGTTTTTTAGAAAAAACAGAGAAATTATTTTATTTTTGCCAAGGTAACTAGCATTTAGAGAATGCTTTGGTAATTTCCGTAGCTAAATTCGCCGGTTTTCTCAATTTTTACCCTCCCATTGACCTAAAAAGCCAATTTTTTGCCTCAAGCCGTCAATTCCCCAAAATTCGCGCCTTGGCGGGTTGCTTACCCTGCCAAAAATTCAAAATACACGCTCGTGCCACCGGCCGCCGTGGCTCCACGAACCAGTTCGTGACCGAGTTCGGTGTAGCCATCATCCTCACCCTTGGCGACAGCCAATTCTCGATCCACGGCCCCGTGCGTATGGGCGGGATTCACCTCATCCACCAGCGCCTTGCGGATCGCGGGGATGTTGGAACCGCCGCCGGTCAGGATCAATTGATCGGCGCGTGGAAACTGATGGGTATCCATGAATTTCTCCACCAACATGCGAATTTTCGTGGCAAAAGCCTCAACGGCCTGACGAACATGCTCGGAATTCGGGCCACTGCCGATCTCCGTGCCTCCGACTCGGAAGGGTCTGAAACTGCTATAACACAGCCGGTGGAATGTCTCCAGGCGGCGTTGGTCGACATCGCCGTTCATCGTGCGCATGGCCTGCTGCTGATCGTCCGGCAAAGCGTCGTGAACCATTTGGTCCAGATCCATGACGCCCAGCGGGTAGGAAACTCGCGCGAACCGCGGAGGATCGGCTTGCAAAGAAGCCTGGCCGAAGGTTTGGCTAAGGTCTTCGAGGTCAAAACCAAGCATGGCGAAATCCAGCGTGTAACCGCCAAGGTCAGCCACGAGCACCCAGTGCATGGGGTCGTCGAGCCGATCGAGCGCGTTGTTGCGAAACGCCTCCAAAAACGGCGAATCCTCGAACATGTTGCCGTAATGCGGCATCAGCGAATCGCCCGCCAGGGGCAACGGACGGCCGTGTTGCAGGCGCTCGGGCGTCCACACCGCGTTGCGGCCCTGAGAAAAGGCGCCGATGGCGTTGGCGACCGGCTCGGGGATGGCGCCTTCGGCCGGGCACAGCTTCCAACCGCTCTCGGTGAGTAAATCCTCGAGCCGCTCGGTTGCGCGGGCCACATTTCCAAACGCCGGCAGAGTGATGCGCACGGGAATCTCACCCGCGGCGTCCAATTCAAACTGCTGCCGGCAAATCGGCTCCACCTGGCGGCGCAGCCAGGTAAAGTAGCCCAGCGCCAGTTCCTCCACGTCGTGACCGTCGGCCTGCAGCGCGTTGCGGAGAGGATCGTGGCTGGCGTGCTGGCCGTCATCGAAAAAAAGCGGCTTCCAGTTGCGGTAAACGCGGATGTCGTCGCTGCCTTCCTCCAAAACCTCCGTGCCGTAGCGAAAAATCCCGTCGCTCTTGCGTTGGCCGACGATGGTGGGGATGCAAAAATTGCCCTCGTCAAAGCTAAAGCTGGGATCGCGCAACAACTGGGATGGCTCGTTGCCTTGGGTGCGCAGCCCCACCTTGCAGTAGCTGTTGCCGAAGTCGATCGAGAGGGTTTGTTCGTGAAAGGCCATGATGTTGGGTAGGCTGGGTTTTGGCTAGATTTTCTCCACCCGCGCTTTGGCGATGAGATAGTCGCCCCGCCGATTTTTGAGCCGCCAACCCGGTTGGGCGACGCGAACGGGGGTGCCTTTGCTGATTTTTCGCGCACTTTGGTGGAAATTTCCGCTAAACTCAGCCTCCTCACCGGTCTCCCCCACCCTCTCAAGCCCCAAACCGATCATCACCCCTTCCAAAGCATCGCGCGATTCGGCGTTTTCAGCGTCTTGCCAGGCGTAGACGAGCAATTCGCAAGCGTCGCGCTGAAAATCCAGGCTCGACTCATCATCCGGCGCACGAAGCCTCGCCGCGCCATGGGTGCTTCCGTTCGAAGAACCGCCAAACAGCGCCGTTTCCAGCTTTTCCCGGTCGAATCCGGCTTTTTGCAGCGATAGAACCCGCGGGATGACCGGTTTCAGCGTATCCTCCACGTTCGGCTTCTCCGTGCTCAAAATCTGGCCGTTGCGGCCAAAATGCAGGAAAATCTCCGGATCGTCCTGGAGTTGCTCGAAAAGCACCTGGCGCAAATAGTTGAGGCTGGCGCCGGTTTGGAGTTTTTCCAGCTCGCGCGAGAGCGTGACCCGGGTTTGCGGTTCCCGCGCGATGAGCGACTTGGCTTCGGCAACGAGCAGCGCTTTTTCATCGCGATCCCAGATCCGCTGGCGGGAGCAGGGGTAGAGCACCTGAAGGCTGATCAGCTTGTTGATCGTTTGCTCGATCTGCTGGTTGGCGACTCCGTCGGCAGACCGGAATGCGCCCAGAATTTGGCGTCGTGTGACCGGGCCTTTGTCCGCGATGAATTCGCGGATGCGCTTGCGGATTTCCTTGGGGTCCATGTTGGGGTGGACAACCAAATATTCAGGAAACCCTAACTTTCAACCCTTTTTTGCCGGCATGTCATCGATAACGCCGCACGAGAGCCGCATTTTTCTGCTTCGGGACGATTGATTGCGGACGATTTTTGCACTTATTTGTCCGCAATGATCCAATTTGTTGGCCGCGAGGAAGAATTATCCAAAATTCACGCCTTCTTGCAAAAGCCGAATCCCGGAATTGCCGTCGTTTTCGGCCGGCGCCGGATCGGCAAGACTGAGCTGATTCGTCATGGGTTGATCGGCAGGAAATACATCAGTTTTGAAGGATTGGAAAATCGCTCGAAGGCGGATCAACTGGATGCGTTTCTCTTTCAGCTAAGCCAACAAACCGGCAATGATTTCACCTCAAAAAAAAGCGGAATCAAGAGCTGGAAGGAGGCCTTTGCTCTGCTGATCCCCCTGGTTGAATCCGAAGGGTACCACCTGGTGTTCGACGAATTTCAATGGATGGCAAACTATCGCTCAGAGATTGTTTCCGATCTCAAACTCGTTTGGGATCAATACTTATCGCAAAATGGCCAGGGAACCAAATTGATCCTCTGTGGCTCGATTGCTTCCTACATGACCAACAGTATCCTGCAATCCAAAGCGCTTTACGGGAGAGTGGACCTGGTGATAGGCCTTTCAGGGTTTCACCTTTGGGAAACGCGGGAAATTCTTGGCTCGGAGCGTGCCCTTGAAGAGGTTCTGGAGGCGCATATGCTAGTAGGCGGCGTGCCGCGCTATTTGGAGCTCTTACAGGCCGCGCCTTCGGTGCGGCTAGGGATGGAACAGGAAGGATTTACGCGTTACGGCTATTTTACCGAAGAGTACACGCGCATTTTTCTCGGCCACTTTGGGCGAAACCCTGACTATGAGACAATCGTCGCCACCTTGGCAAAACACCCTTACGGCCTGCTAAGGAAAGAGCTGATCAAACACGCTAAACTAAAAGGAGGCGGGGCGCTGACCAGGCAAATCGACGAGCTTGAGTCCGCCGGCTTTGTGAGTTCGCACCCGCCATTTCATCGAACATCCAGCAGCCCTTTGCGAAAATATTTTCTCAGCGATCCCTATCTGCGCTTCTATTTTGCGTTCATCTTTCCAAAACGAAAACAAATCCACGGAGGGCAACAAAAGGGCTCCCTGTTTGCCCGAATCTGCGACACCAGCGAGTTCTACGCTTGGAAGGCAAGAGCGTTCGAGAATCTTTGCTTCGCGCATGCTTCTTGGTTGGCGGACGAATTGAAATTTTCCGCGGTCGAATATCAATTCGGTCCCTTTTTTCGCTCGGCCTCACCTGGTTCGCCGGGCGTTCAAATAGACATGATCTTCGATCGTGCCGATCATGTCATAACCTTGTGCGAGGCGAAATACCAGAGAAAACCGGTCGGCAAGGCTATCATAAAAGAGGTGGACGCCAAGGTAGCGGCGATTGAGGAGCAATTCCCCAAGAAAACGATCCAGAAAGTCCTCATCGCTCCAAACGGCGCGACGGAACCGGTGGTTTCTTCCCGATATTTTCTGCGGGTTCTTGGCAGGGACGACTTGGAGCGGATGAGTCGCCATCCCCACGCCGAATTTTCGAAACCTTGATTTATTGCGGGTCAAAAATGCCAAAAACCAGGCAACCCGCCGTTTCGCCGGACTCAGACCAACCTGCTTTCGTCGCCTTTTCCGCCAATTCACCGGAAAATCGGCCTCGACCCGCCAAAATCACCCCTTCCACGGTTACGGCGAGGCCATTTGGCGCAAAACCGCCCTCCGCATCGGAGAACAGGCAAGTGGCATAACGCACGGAGCTAAGATTCTCCGCCAACTCTAACAAGGCGCCATTTCCGCCGCCGTGTTGATCTTTCGGCCAGGATTGCAACGCATTGGGCGTGGTCCAGGTTTGCGCGGCGCCGCTGCCTGCCAGGAAAATCGCCCCATCCGCGGTAACCCGCGCACGACGCAGCCGATTGCCCGCCAACTTGGGATACGGCGGGCTTTTGGGGATTCCGTTAGGGCCAAAGTTGCCGTGCCGGTTGTTTTGAAAATACCAGCCGGCTTCCAACTTGCCGTCGGCCGCGTTGACCTTGCCCAGCCAGCCGATCATGAGGTTGCCGGTGTCGCCGTTCAGCTCGCCCATGAAACGGTAGAGATTTGACCCGTGTTGCTCGGCCAGGACGTAAATTCGGTCTGATTTCGCGTCGTAAGCCAGATCCAGCGGCTTTTGGTCCGGCGTGTGGACGCTATCGCCCGGTTGGTAGAGATTCGTCGACCAGCGCAACTCGCCATCGGGAGAATAGCGGGCCAAAAAATAGTCGAACGCCGGGAAGGACTTTCCCTTGCGGATTGGCCCGGTTTCCTTCTTCGGCGTAGCCAGTTTTTCGGGCTTATCCACCTCCAGAGCCGGCTTGGGCTTCTTCGCGCCGCCGTCCAGCAGACTATCCAACTCACTCTTGGGTTTGGGCGGGGCTGGTTTCGGGGCTACGCGTTGGTTTGTTCGAAAATCGTATTGCAGGCAACTGCTGACAACCACGTCACCATCCGGCAGCACCCTAACTTGCCCACCAATGCGGAAGCCTTGCAGGGAAAACTGGACCGGCCCCCAGCCTTCGGCGCCATCGTAGTCAAAACCGAACCCATCCTCAGATTGTTTGCGCGCCTTATCATAATACGCCAAAAACTGGCCGGGAGCCTTCAACGCCTCCTGGTTGGTATGCAGATAAACGCACCAACCGGTCTTATCCCACGGCTCGTTGGCCCCGGTCTCACCGTTTTTGCGCAGCAGGTAATTGGCTGCCTGTCGAACCTTGGAATCTGCGGCGAAATAGACGCGGCCCTTGGAATCGACGTCGATACCGGTGACGGCTCCCTGGTTGGGCCCGGCGGGCGAAACCCAGCGAACCTGGCTACCGTCTTTGCTAAGCTTCGCCAGCGCGCCATCGGTTTTGCCCCATTTTTCCTGCTTGGCGTCCAACGCAGCCAAACCACCCAAATGCTTGCCGCCGAGCGCGATCGAGCCGTCCGCGCTGAGGGCGATGCGCGCCGGTTCGATGCAATCCGCGGGAAAAACGGCGATCCAATCCAGCCCTTCCAGATTTGCCGAAAATTGGGCCGCGAATCCGCGCAAACCGGCGGAGCGATCGCCGCTGAGCAGGAGATGGACGGCGTTTGCCTTGGGAATCGCGGCATCGGCGCCCAAAGTGCCGCAAGCCACGACCGAACCATCTGGCCGGGCCGCCAAATCGCGAATTTCCGAGCCTTCACCAGCGGCAAAACTACCACCGACCAGATTTTTGGCGGTCAGAAGAGACGGAAGAAGCAGGAGTACAGAAAGTAGCCGGGACATGGCGAACACCTAGCAAAAACCTACCGACCCACCAAGCCAAAACGTGATGGTCGTGACGGTCAGACGCCCTGTTCTCACCCCGACGCCGGATCAGCCGTTGCCGCCGGTTATCGATGGCGGCAGCGGGGGTGGAGTTGGCGGTTTGGGTTGGTCAGATTCCTCCGTGTTCGCCTCGGAGTCGGTCGGCGGATTGGTTCGGGTCGGCACTCGCTCGGTGGGCATGGAATCGCTGATCGGCGATTGGGGAGCATCCGGCGGTGGGGTGATTGGCGTTGCGGAAGAGCCCGCTGTTGTTGCTACCGGTTGGGTGGCCGGAGCCGCGGGCGTGCCCGTTGGAGCCGGAGTTGGCTGGGCCGGAGTCGCGGGCGTGACTGTTGGTGCCGATGCTGGCTGGGCCGGAGTCGCGGGTGTGCCCGACGGAGCCGGAGTTGGCTGAGCGGGTGTCGCAGGCGTGCCCGACGGAGCCGGAGTTGGCTGAGCGGGTGTTGCAGGCGTGCCCGTTGGAGCCGGAGTTGGCTGGGCGGGTGTCGCAGGCGTGCCCGTTGGAGCCGGAGTTGGCTGAGCAGGAGTCGCAGGAGTGTCCGACGGAGCTGGAGTCGGCTGGGCCGGAGCCGCGGGAGTGCCCGACGGAGCCGGAGTTGGCTGAGCAGGAGTCGCGGGAGTGCCCGACGGAGCCGTAGTTGGCTGAGCAGGAGTCGCGGGCGTGACCGTTGGAGCCGGAGTTGGCTGGGCCGGAGTCGCGGGCGTGTCCGACGGAGCCGGAGTTGGCTGAGCAGGAGTCGCAGGCGCGTCCGCCGGAGCCGGAGCCGGGGTTGGCTGGGCCGGAGTCGCAGGCGCGTCCGATGGAGCCGGAGTTGGCTCGGTAGTCGGCGCGTCGCCCGGCGCTGGAACAGGCACGACTGGTACGGCCGGTTCTGCCGGAGCCGCAGCGGAAAAGACTCCCCAACCGAGCGATTCATCCACTGCGGGCGAAAAAATGCCGTCCCGCGGCAGGCCGTGGGTGCTTTGCACGCGGGTGAGCTTGTCCTTGGTCACTGCGCCAAAGTAGCCGCTCTGCCCCACGCCGAGCTTCTCTTGCAGCCGCTTCACTTCATCCCCTTCCGATCCCGCGCGCAGGCGGACGAGTCGCCGCTTCACTTCCGGATCATCGGCGGTTCCGCCGTTGGCCAGGACGTCCGCGGCAATGGCGACGTCCGCGCCGGTCAGCAGCACGTAGTCGACCCGGGAATTGTCGCCGAGGGCGAGGATGGTTTTCTGAAATTTCTTCCACAGGCCGGAATGCTGACCGCCTTTCACCGTTTGGCAGCCGAGCGAGGAGAATTTGGAGTCCGAGTAGGCGCAGTGGACGTTGTCGCTGGGCGAACAGCGGTCCCAAACGTCCGCCAGGCCGAAGGCAAGGTCGTTTTTCGTACGCAGGACGGTGGCCGGGCCGCTCCAGGCTCCGGTGGCGTCGCTGAGGCGCAATCCTTTGACCCAACGCGATTTTGTGCTGGGGCAGTGCATGCCCACTTTGTAGATGTAGCAGCCGGTCGGCAGCATGTTGTTTTTCAACCCGCGCGACATGTATTGGTGCCACGGAACCGTGGAGGCGGTGTAGGCGTGAAAAGTGCGCGAGCCGGTGAAGTAGTAGCCCATAACGCAGCGAAAATTTCGGTGATTCGGCCGCGCGTCCGCCAGCGGAACGTGATCCACGCCTTCCAGCATCTCCCCGGAACGAATTCGCGCGCCGCGAATGCCGAAGGCGACGATGCCGTCTTTGCCCTGCGGGTTGAAACGGTTGGCGGCGAGCAGCAGATCGAATTCGGCGGCGGTCAGCTCGAAATTTTCGGCAACCTCCAGTTTTTCGCCGCCATCGACGAGCAAATGGGCGTAGGACGGCGAGTTCTTGTCCTTGCTGGGCCAGTAAACGCTGCCGGCGCCTTCAAACATGCCGTCATCGTCGGCGGATTCGAAAATCGCGGGGAAGTAGTCGTCGTCCGGCGGATACATTTCCAGCGATTCAAACGGTCCGGGGTGAAATTCCGTGACCGCGCCGGGCCGAATGTCGACGTCGGCAATTCCGGGTTCCGGCGAGGAGGAAACCGGGCCGGCGTCCACCGACTCAAAGGGCTGTGCGGCGTCTGATTCGACGACGGGCGGCTGTTCGGCGGGATAAACGCCGAATTTCAGCAATTCGTCGGTTTCCGTGGAAAAAATGGCGTCAGAAGTCAGCCCTTTGTCGGTTTGCAGCTTCACCAGCGCCTGCCTGGTTTTCGAGCCAAAGTCGCCGTCAGCCGTGACGCCCATCCCTGCCTGGAGTTTTTGCACGCGTGGGCCCTGAGATCCGCCGCGCAATCGGCAAATTTTCTCGATCACCGCCGGATCGGCCAGATTCGTGGTTCCGGCGGCTCGCAACTGGCTGGCGATTTGCGCTTCGGCGCCGGTCAGCAGCACCAGGTCGTAGGCTGCGCCGGGCTGAGCGGCGTCCAGGCCCGCGGCAGCCTGAAATTGGGTCCAATCGCCATCGTAAGCGCCGTTTTCGACCGTACCGGGCACGGTAATGCTGCCGGCGCTGGAAAATTCGCCCCATTCGTAGCTGCCCAGGGTTGGGTGGACGTTGTCGAAGACTTTTCCGCGCCACCATTCATCCTGGTTGCCGTAAATCACGTCGTTGGTGGTTCGCAGCACGGTGACGGTTTTTTCCAGGCGCAAGCAGCCGGGATACTTGCCGTTACTGTGAGCGCCGGCAGCGAATTGGTAGCAGCCGGTTGGCAAAAGGTTGCCGGCGGTCTTGGTGGTCTGGTAGCGCCACACAAAGTGCGCGTTGGGCACGGTGGAGCCGGGAAACGCGGAAATCGCGCCCTCATCCTTGTGGTAGACGCCCACCACGCAGCGCAGGCCGCGGTGATCCGGGCGCTGATCCACCAGTTCCACCTGCTGCTGGCGAATTACCGCCGATCCACCGGCCAATCCGCAACCGCGCAGCGCAAAAACGATGACCCCGTTTTGGGGCGCGGGCTGAAACTCGTTGGCGGCAATCAAGAGGTCCAAATCCGCCGGCGTGAAGGTAAAACTGCCGGTGCTCTCGCCGGTTGCTCCGGCAATGTGGCTGTAATCCGGGTGATAGACGTCGTTGCGCGTCCAACGCACCGCTTGCCACGAATTTTCCCCGGATTCCGCCGAGGCGGGGGACTTGCGAAAAGCCTCGTCGGCCTCGACGGAGTCGAATTTGTCGTCACCGTCGGAAAATCCGAGCCCGGAACCTTCTTTAAGCCCCAGCTCGAACAATTCGGCCTCGTCGTCGCGGCGCTTGCGGAGGCCGGAGCTGCTCCAGAGCCGCTTCATTTTGCGCAACTCGCTGGGAATGCGGTCCAGCTTGCCGTTGTCCAGGTGGCTCTTGATGGCGCGCATTTCCGCGTAGCGCTGGCCGGATTTGGTAAAGCTCGCCCCGCGATTGAAAACCAGCGATACCAGCGCGCCGAAGCAATGCGGATGCAGGGAGGCGGCTTTGGGCAGGTATTTGACCACCTTGGCCAATTGCGTCGGCACCGTGTAGCTGGTGTAGACGCTTTCGCCCGTGGCCCAGGTGATTTTGATGTCTGCAAGCTGCCGAATCAGCATTTTGGCCTTGTTCACCTTGCCGCTGCGATTGGGCTCGGTGGTCTTGAAGCCGATGCAGTCGTCCAAGCGATCGATTTGCGCTTTTTCCAGGTGCGGCCCCCAAATTCGCACGAAGGCCTCCTTGCTGTAGTAGCCCAAATCGTAGCCGAAACCGATGGTGACGCCCGAGGAGTAGCCGGGCCACACCGGCGCGCATTTGTAGACCCGCTCGTAGTAGTTCCGGCCGCCGGTTTCGTAGGCCACGATTAGATTGTAGGCGTCCTGGCTGATTTGTCCCGGCTCGTCGCCGACAGGATCCGTGGAAAGCGCTTCCAGCGACTCAAAATGGGCGGGATCTTCCTGATTTTGCAGCGAGATCGACTCTGCTTCACGATCGGCCAGCATTTCGGCGATTGGATCGTGACCGGGCCCGACGGACTCCGTCGAAAGGGTTTGCAACAAGGGTTGAAGGTAGGATTCGATGCTTCTGGCCATGTTTCGAGGTGGTTGAGTTGGGGATTTCTCCGGAGCCGTGAAAGTGGCCTCCCAACTGGCTCCGGATGGGTTCTGCGATAGGTCACCTAACAAAAACTTTGGGGGCTTGCTAGCACGAAATTGGTTCTTTTTTGGCTCTGAGGCGGAGGGCCCGTTGACTCAGAATTAGAGACACCATGGCGCGCATGGCATCGACCATGAGCCAAACGGCACGAAACGCGCGACTCTCCCTCGTTTAGCCTAGGCCATGCCTCGAACGAATGCTCACTTCTTCTCACCCAAGGCGGCAGCCGTTACCGCGGGCGCGGGTTTCACGGAAATTCGAATGGGCTTGGAAACGTAAATGTCGACCGTGTCTTTCGGCTTGGCCGCGGCGGTGAGGGCTTTCAGCCGCTTGTCGGAGTCGGCTAGGGCTTGCTCGGCCTGCTTTTGGTGTTCGGCAGCTATTTTCGCAACTTCGTCGGCAGCCGCTTTCTGGTCGGCGGGCGCGTTGGCGGCTTCGGCAGTCAGTTTCTTCGCTTTTTCGGCAGCTTCAGTGGCCTCAGCCTGCGCCTTTTTCTGTGCGGCTTCGGATTTCGCGACGGCGGCGGGATTGTAGCGGTACTTGGCGACGGCGCCGCCGTAGAACGCGATCGTGTAGTCGCCCGGCTTGGTCTTGAGCGCGGCGAGGTCGATTACCGCGTCGTGGGTTTCGGCCTTGAGCGGGATTTCGAAGTCTTTCACTTTTTCGAAACCCGCGCCGTAGGTTTTGAGCTTGATCGAGGTGCCGGAAAACGACTCGCGCCAGGTCACTTTGAGCGGAATTTTCAGCGTTTCGCCGACCGCGGCCTCCCAAACTTTATCCTCCGCCGCCGCCAGGCTCAGGGGAGCTTTTTCCGATGGGCTGACCGAAACCGGGATGTTGTTCACCAGTCGCGGCGCGGGGATTTCCTGTTTCGCATCGCGCACGGGCCATTCCATCGATGCTAATTGGCAGGGCCGGGTGACCGCTTGACCGTCGATCGTGGCCTGCCCAGTGATTGTCGCCAGGGAAAACGCTGGTTCGGCCGATTCATCCGCGGTAACGACGATGTGGCCGACCGATTTGCCCGTGGGAATTTTTAAACCCGTCGCCGTCATGCCCTTCGGGAGTCCATCCATGCTAAGCTCGATTTCCTCATTGAATCCGTCGCGCCGGATCGCCAGCACTTCCAGCACCATCGCGCCGCCCGCACGCAGGGCCATCGGCTTGGAAAACGCCGCGCGGTCGCCGTTGCGCAGCGTCATGTGAACCGCCCAAGCCGCGAGGGCAAAATCCGGCGCCGCCTTGCGCACGATCAGGCGGTAACGGTTGTTCGGGTCATTGCGCGTGCCGCCGAACAAGTCGCGCACCTGCAATCGGTAGGTGCCGTCTTCCTTGATCTCCACCTTGCCCAACACGTCGGGCGAACCGACGTCGTAGGGCGGACCATCGTAGGAATAGCCGTTGCTGGAGACCTTGACCGGGCTCTTGATGTCGTACAGCTCGGCCACATCCGTGAGCACCTCCGCGCCGTCTTTTTGCGTAACGCTTTGGATCAGCACAAACGGGTCGGTCGGCAGCCCGAGACGCTCTGAAGCGACTTCGACCCACCAGGTGTCGCCCTTTTTCGCGGTAAACTCGTAGGTGTCGACATCGGCGGCGGGAAAAAACGTGCCACCCATATCCAAAGGTAGGCTGACCTTCTGCGCTTGGTCGGCAAAGTTGTTCGGCTCGATTTCCGTGGCCTTAGGCGCTGCCTCGAGACCAGTGGGTGGCCAGGACATCGAACTGACGCCCGCGGTCGAAGGATGGCGCGGGGGCGCTTCGTTTTCGGCGACGTTTTGAACGGCCAAGCGGTAAAAATGGCGCTCGCTACTTTGGTAAGTCAGGTCGTTCACCTTGATCACGTAGTCTCCGGTCGCAGGAGGCGTGAAATCGAGGATGCCGCCGGTTCGATTCACCAAAAGATCGCGGCCTTTCGAATCGGCAATGATCACCACGGGCGTTAGCCGAGAATCAATCCCGACTGCGGCGCATTCGACCGCGACGCGTTTTCCTTCCTCCGCCTTGAAGCTGTAAAAGTCGATCGCCCGCTTCGTCATTACCGCGTTGCAAATCGAGTTCACCGGCAACGCCATCGCGGTTTCGAGCGATGTGTTTGTCTCGGTGCGAGTCACCTCCGGCAAAGCGCCCACGGTGAACGCTCGGGGCGAGGAAATGCCAAGGCGCGACAGGATCCGCACATCGTGAATCCCAACCGGCGCGTCAGGCGCGATCGTCACGACGAACTTGTTCGCCACAGGCTGGCCATTGGCGTCGGTCATCGGCTTGGCGGTGATTTTGTCGGTCGAGAAGAGCATCTCGGTGATGTTCTCCGTGTTCTGGCCGGTGGTGGAGACTTCGACCGTCGTGCTAATCTGCCCGCCCATCGGCATCACCGTCATCAGACGCGGCGCGGGCAGAACGACCAGCTGAGCAAATGCAGGGGCTACCGCGAAGGCGGCCAGTGCGGAAAAGAAGAGGGTTTTGAGACGGAACATGACCTGGGAAATGCTGGGTATTTACACGGACCGGCCGGGCGCGATGTTGCAATCTGAGGCGCGAAGCGAACGTCCCCGCTCGCAAATTGACGCATTGCCCAAAACGCAATAGGTTCCGCCAAATGACTCTGACAACCCAGCAGAAGGACTCCCTGAAGCAAGGGGAGCCGATCTCCATACAGGTGGATGGGCAGCAATGTGTGCTGGTTGATCGTGCAACGTATGAAAAAACGCAGGAAGTGGACTACGGCGAATGGACAGCCGAAGAGATCGACCTCCTGGCCTGCGAAGCCGCCGATCTGGTCGCGGGAGATGACTTGAATATCGAATGAGCTGAGCAGGGCCGAATGAATCTCAAACGTGGTGACATTCTCCTATCGCGATTTCCTCACGCGAGCGGCGGGAGAGGCAAAAAGCGACCGGTCGTGGTGGTTCAGGCTGATCCCTACAACTTGCGACTCCGTCATGCGGTCGTGGCCCCAAATTTCGACCAACCTTGCTGACCGAAACGCCGCGAGGCTGTAGTAATCGTTCTGGCTAGCGCTCGAACGGGTGGTGATGGCACTGCGCGCATTGCATCCGCACGCCCAAAAACAACTGCGCCACGTCTTCCAACTGCTGTTTCGGATCCTTGACTCGCTTGTACCACGCCACCGGCGGATTGGCCACGATCGTTCCTGTCGCCGCCAACAGTTCCTTGACCATTTCGTCGTAAGGCTTGTTCGCCAACAGGCTATCGCGAACCCAGGAATGAAACGCGAAATTCGCCGTGATGTCAGCCTTGCTCTCGCGCTTGTTCTTCAGCAACGCGGTCCACTTGTTGGCGAAGTAGTCCGCGTAGTCTGGGCTATCCAGCAAGCCGTCGATCGTGGTGTCGCGCTTGTTTGGATCGTCACTTTGCAAAAACGCCTCCGTCTCCTCCTTCGTCGGCAAACGCCCGCCGATGTCCAGCGTCACCCGCCGTAAAAACGTCGCGTCGTCGCAAACTGGCGACGGCGGCACGCCAATTTCCCGCAAATTGGCGAACACTAACTCATCCACAAAATTCTTCGCCTCGGGCAGATTCTCCACCGGCGCACCCAGCGGCACTGAAACGCTGGAAACCGACACCAAACCGGAATAGCGCACCATGACCGCGACATTTCCCGGAATGTCCTGCGTTTTCACCAACCCGGATTCGCTCGCCTCCGCCATTGCCGGATTGTTCGCCTCGTAGAGCGCCATCTTGGTCACGTCCCGCACGCTGCCGTCCGAATACCGTGCGGTCACCTTCAGTTGCTGCGTGGTGTTCACCGTCATCGACAGCCGCTTCGGCTCCACCTCGATGGCGGCCAACGTCGGATCGGATTCGGCGCCATACGGCATGCCCTCGCTGATCCAGCGCACCAAGGTCGCAAACTCCTCCGATTCCGGATCCAGCTTCTTCCCGCCACCATGCGGAACGATGTTCGCCGCCTTCAGCACCAGGAGGCTCTGCTCCGGAGCATGAGGAAACACCCGGCGACCTCGCGCCTCTTTGACGATGTGCTCGTAGTCTTCCTGCGGCTCGAATCCCAGCAACGAGAGCTGGAATCCGCGCTGACCCACATCGGCCTTGGCGTGGCAAGCTCCGGCGTTGCAATGTGCCTTGGTTAGGATCGGTACGATGTCGTTGACGAAATTGATCGGACGTTCCGTCTCAGCGCTGGTTGCAACGACGACGGATGAGAGCATCAGCAAGACTGCTGAGGCGAACGTGGTTAGAGCCGGATTCCGATCCCGTGGCATGGAGTCTTTCACGGGCAAAGTGCCCCGATTGTTGCAGGACCTTGGGCCACCATCCCCCAATTGGCCATGACCGTAGAAAAAGTTGTCAATCGGCTTTTGGAGCAGGCGATGACAAGCTAGTATTCGAAGGAACCCGAATGCTTGTTGAAGCTTGAAAATTAGTCGGCAACTTTGGGATTTGGTCCAAAACTCCCTGCACTCGTCTGCGGACGAGGCCGCTGGACTCACTAGCCCGTTGTCATGCTTCGCAGTATCCTAGTTAGCCTGATTCTTGCCACCAAAATCGCGGTTGCGCAAAACGCATTCCTCGAAAACAACTGCTACGATTGCCACGACGCCGATTCGGCCAAGGGGGGCCTGAATTTGGAAGAGCTTTCGACCGATTTGAGCGATCCCGCCGTCCGCGAGCGCTGGGTTTTCCTCCACGATCGCGTCGCCAAGGGCGAAATGCCGCCGGAGGACAAGAAGCAGCCTGACAGAGCCACCGAATCCGCGTTTCTTACCGTGTTGGGTAACGGACTGACCAAGGCCGATCTCGCCAATCGCGAGGTTATTTTGCGCCGCCTAACGCGCCAGGAGTACGAAAACACCGTGCGCGATCTGTTTGGCACCCACGTCGATGTGCAGCGCTTTTTGCCGGATGATTCGGTCGAGCAGGGCTTCGAAAACATCGGTTCGGACCTCGGGCTTTCAGCGCAGCATCTCACCGCATGCGTTTCCGCGGCCGATGAGATTTTGGACCGCGTTTTCGGGCCCGAGCAAAAGCCGCGCGTGACCGACAAAAAGACCAACCCGAAGGATTCGCGCTACGTCACCGAGTCCGAGGTCAAGGTCGATGACGGCATCTACATGTTCAGCCGGCGCGACTACGCGTTTTACGGCGATCACTCCGTAGCGGCGCCCGGCCACTACCGCGCGAGGCTGAAGGTGCGCGCGGTGCAGAGCGATGTCCCGGTGGTTTTCACCGTCAAGCTGGGTCGCGGCGGACAAATTCCCGGCAACGAGCAACGCTGGTTCAGCGCAGAGCCTGACAAAACCAAAACGATCGAGTTCGAGTTCTACGCGCCGGAGGCCCAAGACCGCCTGGTGTTCCATCTCGTCAACGGCTACTCGCAGTACAAGGTGCCGCAGGGCTACGAGGGTCCGGGTTTGTTTTTGGGCGACACCGAGCTTTTCGGTCCGCTGGAAAGTTGGCCGCCGGAGTCGCGAGCGAAGCTGCTGGGCGGTGTCGATCCGGCGACGGGCACGTTGGAGGATCTGGGTACGATATTGCAGAAGCTGCTACCGCGAGCGTTTCGGCGCGAACCGACTCCTGGTGAGCTTGAGCGTTACGTAGTCTTGGCAAAATCGGCGCTGGACGAGGGATTGGGCTTCGTTCCGGCGTTACGCCGCGCGGTGAAGGGCGTGTTGTGTGCCCCGGAGCTTTGGTTTTTGGAGGAACCGGCTGAGCCAGATGGTTACGCGCTCGCGTCGCGCCTTTCCTACATGCTGTGGCGCTCGATGCCGGACGACGAGTTGTTCGCGTTAGCGAAAAAGGGCGAACTGAGTCGGCCTAACGTGCTTCGTGCGCAAGTGGAGCGCATGTTAGGGGACGAGAAGTCGCAGCGCTTCGTCGAGACGTTCACCGGCCAGTGGCTGAGGCTGCGCGATATCGATTTCACCGTGCCGAACCGGCGGCTCTACCCGGAATTTAACCAGCTTCTGCGCTTTTCGATGCTCGAGGAGACGCGGGCGTTTTTTCGCGAGATTCTCGATCGCGACCACGGTGTGCGAAACTTCATCGACTCCGATTTTGCGATGCTGAATCAGCCGATCGCCGAGTTTTACGGCATCGAAGGCGTGCGCGGGATCGAGACGCGGCGCGTCGAATTGCCGGAGGGCAGTGTCCGAGGTGGCGTGTTAACTCAGGCGAGCGTTTTGAAGGTCTCGGCGGACGGAACGCGGACCTCGCCCGTGCTGCGCGGCGTTTGGATCCTCAAACACTTCTTCGGCGAGCCCTCGCCCCCTCCGCCTCCGAGCGTCGATGCGGTCGAGCCCGACATTCGCGGCGCGGAAACGATTCGCGAAGCCCTGGCTAAGCATCGCGAGCACGCCAGTTGCAGCCGTTGTCATCGCAACATTGACCCGCCGGGTTTTGCGCTCGAGCGATTCGACGTCATCGGCGGCTACCGCGATTGGTACCGTTCGCGGCAGGGAAAGTGGGTCAAGAAGATGATCCCGAACTCGCCGATTTCGGTGCAGTACCGCCAAGGGCCGGATGTGGACGACACCGGGACGATGCCCGATGGGCGCCCGTTTGCCGGGATCCGCGAGTACAAGGCGCTGTTGCTGGAGGACGAGGAAAAGCTGGCGCGCTCGTTGACGCGGATGTTGCTAACCTATGGCCTGGGACGTCATTTGGGCTTTTCTGACCGCGCCGCGGTAGATGAAATCGTGGCCAAAACCGCGCCGCAGCATGGTCTGCGATCGGTTTTGCACGAAGTGATCCAAAGCGAAACTTTCCGAAGCCGATGAAGACATTTGGCTACATCATTAGGGGCAAAATCATGTTGTTTTTTCTTTTTCTCTTTTCGCGCGAAGCGCACTCAAAATAGCTGCGAAGAATGGGATGATTTTGTCCCCAATGATTTTGCCACCCAAATCCAATGAATCCTGACATAACCACCAATTTTTCGCGCCGCACGATGCTGCGAGGAGCCGGAGTGACCCTGGCCTTGCCACTGTTGGAGACCTTTGCCGCTGACGGCGATTCGATCCCCCGCCGCATGGTCGCGATCAACTTCGAGCTGAGTTTCTACCCACCCAACCTCATCCCGGAAAAACCGGGCCACGACTACGAAACCACGCGGTATCTCGAACCGTGGGCCGATCTGCGCGACCACTTCACCTTCATTTCCGGCACCTCGCATCCCGAGGTTGACGGCGGTCACTCGGCGAGCAAATCCTGGCTCACCGCCGCACCAAAACCGGGCGCGGCGAATTTCAAAAACTCGATTTCGATCGACCAACTCGCCGCGCGCGAAATTGGCCTGCAAACGCGCTTCGCGCACCTCGCGATGGGTTCCGGAATGGTGTCGTTTACCGCGAACGGCGTTGGAATTCGCGGCAATCCTTATCCGTCCAAGCTGTTTCGCCAACTTTTTGTCGAAGACCGGTCTAACGACAAAGCACGGCAACTCAAACGCCTCCAGGAAGGCCAGAGCGTGCTCGACACCGTGCTCGGCGCGGCCAACGAGATGAAGAAACGCGTTAGCCGGCAAGACAACGAGAAGCTCGACCAGTATTTCACCTCGGTTCGCGAGGCCGAGCAAATGCTGCACAAGGCCGAGCAATGGCAAAATCGCCCCAAACCGAAGGTTGATGCCGAGCCGCTCCAGGAAGTCCGCGATAAAAACGACATCATTTCGCGAGCCGCCCTGCACTACCGCCTGATGCACCTCGCGCTGATGACCGACTCGACCCGGCTCATCACCTTCACAGTCGGCGACTCGAACACGGTCGCCAAGTTGCCCGGTGTCAGCATGCCCTACCACGATCTCTCGCATCACGGTCAGGATCCGGAGAAGCTCAAGCAACTCGGGTCGATCGAAGCGGCGCACGTGAAGTCGATCGCCGATTTTGCGCGGCAACTGAAGGACACGCCGGAGGGTGATTCGAACCTGCTGGAGCGCACTCAGGTCCTCATGGGCAGCCACATGCACAGCGGCACGCACGACAATCGGAACCTACCCATGTTGCTCGCCGGCGGCGGATTCAGGCATGGGCAGCACCTGGCGTTCGACCGCGATAACAACGCGCCGACGTGCAATCTCTACGTCTCGATGCTGCAAGGGCTCGGGCTGGAGATCGACCAATTTGCCTCCAGCACAGGGACGCTGACGGGGTTGGAGGTCGCGTGACACGCGCTTTAGCGCTCCGCCACTGCGCAGTATATTTTGCCCGGTTCAAGTTGCCTGATGGCCGAATCTGGATCTCATCTGAAGGCAACCTATCATCATGAAAATCGCAGCCATCCTTCTGTCAGCCTTGGCCCTGTCTCTTCCCGCCAGCGCCGGCCAATTCCTCTTTCTTTCCGCAACCAACGACTCCGATCTGGTTTCTTTTCGGGTTGATCCCAAATCCGGCGCCCTCACGGAACACGCCCGCTTGGCGCTGCCCGGAGGAGGCGGGCCGATGAGCCTGGCGGCTGACGGCAAAATTCTTTACGTGGAGTCTCACGTGTCGTTGGAAGGGGAGAAGCGCCCCATTCCCCACATCGTCACGCTTCGGAACGACGGCGGATCGTTCGCGCAGCTTGAGGTTGCCCGCGTTGATATCCGGTCGCCTTCAATTCACGTGGATGCGACGAATCGTTGCCTGCTGGGTGCGCACTATGGCGACGGGGCGGTCACCGTCTGGAAAATCGACGATGAGCGGCGCTGTACGGGCGAGGTGACGGACCACCACAAGACTGAGAAGACGGCGCATTTCATCACCACCGATCCAGGGAACCGGTTCGTCTATGTTCCTCACACTTCGCCCAACGCAATCTACCAATTTTCGCTCGATCCGGAGAAGGGACTGCTGAGCCCGCTGGATCCTCCGTCTGTGTCCGGGCCGGACGAAGACCATCAGTACCATCAGCCCCGTCACTACGCGCATCACCCCACGCTAGCGATGGGTTTTTCGTCGAACGAGCGCGGTGGCGGAATCAGCAGTTGGAAATTTGATGCGAGCACCGGCCGGCTGACGCTTGCGGAGACGCTGAGCGCGCTACCGCCGGATTGGGAGGGAAACAGCGCCGCTGCTGACGTCCACATCACGCCCGACGGCCGGTTCGTCTACGTTTCGAATCGCGACACCCGAAAGTTGGAGGACGGGGCTCCCACGAAGGATACCATCGCCGCTTTTTCCATCGCTCCGGAGACGGGAAAGCTGAGCCTGGTAGGGCACTACGCGACCGAACATTTTCCCCGTTCCTTCTGCATCGACACGACGGGCAATTTTGTCTACGTGGCCGGTCAACGGACCAATCAGTTGGCGGCTTACCGAATCGATCGGGAAACCGGCGCGTTGGAGAGAATTGGCACGTATCCTACCGGGAAAAGTCCGATTTGGGTGATGTGCTGGAGCGAATAGGAGCGTTCCCGCACGCCGTCGAAAATCGAGGATTCGGCCCAAGTTTCCCTTCGCTTTCGTCCCTTATGTCCTCATAAAATCCTCAAACTCACGGAGATTTCGGCTCGAACCTCGCATTTCGTCGCCTCACGCTCTAAGTCCGACGCCGCCCTAACCGAACAACGCCGCGACCGCCTTTCCTCGATCGGTAATCGGCACGGGGCGCGAGCCGTCGAACAGCTCCTTCGACGGGTCGATGCCCAGCGCGGCGTGGATCGTGGCGTGGAAGTCGGGAATCGAAACCGGGTTCTCGACGATCTTCTTGGACAACTCATCGGTTACGCCATGCGCGCCCTTGTGCTGGAGCCCGCCACCGGCGAGAACGAGGCTGAAACAGCTGCCCTGGTGCCCTCGACCGCCACGCCCGTCGTAAGTCGCGGGACGGCCAAACTCCGTGCCGACGGCGATCAAGGTTTTGTCGAGCATCCCGCGTTTTTCCAGATCGACGATCAGCGCCGAGAGCGCGATATCCAGCTCCTTGATGAGCAGGTGCTGATTTTGCTGGCCCTCGTTGTGCGTGTCCCAGCCCGTTCCGTTGATGAAGTTGAGATTGTGGGAGACTTCGATGAATCGAACTCCGGCTTGCACCAAACGCCGCGCAAGCAGTTTGGGGCAGGTGTTCGCAAAACTGCACGCCGGGGATCGCGGCGTATTCGGATCCGGCGACTTTGGGCGAGGCTTTGGAGTTACCGCGTTTTTTGGGATCGAACGTGTCGATTTGCGCCATCCCGCCGCCGAGCCAGATGAAAATGACGTGCTCGGCCTTGCCTTTGGGCATCGGCGTGGTTGGGCTGGCTAACAGCGTTGCTGCGCCGGTGGTGGCGAGGGTGGTTTGGAGAAAATGGCGGCGGTTCATGGGCTGCGCAGATTGGAATCTCAATGCAGCATGGACCGGAAATCGGCGCGTCCCAACAGAATATATCCGCTACGGTTTGCCGATGCAGTAAATCGCCTTCTCCGACCGGAGAAAAAGTCGCCCATCGCTTACCGCGGGCGAGGCGTTGAAAAGGCTGTCGTCACCTGCAATTCTATTGTGAGCCAGGAGCTGAAGTTCGCGGCCTGCGGCGTAAACCAGCGCACCATCCAGCCGGGTGACGACCAAAATCCGGTCACCGAGGACCAACGGTGAGGCGTAGGTTCGGTCCGTGATTTGAACCGGGACGCGTTTTCGGAAAACTTCCCCTCCCGTGGCGGAGTCGAGGCAGGTCAAGATGTCGCGCTCCGCGATAAAAAGCAGGCCGTTGGCGACTGCGGGAGAAGGGACCGCCGCTTTGAATTTGGAGGACCAAATTTCCTTGCCCGCGGTATCCAACGCGACGGTGGGGCCGCGTCCGCCGTGGGTGATGTAGGCGATTCCGTCCACGATGGTGGGGCTGTTGCAGATGTAGGCTTCCGCGCTGGATTTGCGCCATTTTTCCGATCCGGATCGCGGGTCCAGCGCCACCAGTTGGTTGCGCGCCTCGGCGAGGAGCACGTCGCCAAAGAGCGTTGGCGTGTTGTAACACTGCACGATGCCGTTGGCGCGCCACACTTCCTCACCGGTGGACTTTTTTAGAGCGATGAACGATTCGCTCTCCGCGCTGGCGTTGACGATCGCGAGGTCTTCAAACAGCGTCACGGCCCCGCCGGAGCCAAATCCACCCGTTCCGGTTCCCACGTCCGGATAGTGCCAAAGTTGGTTGCCTTCAAAATCGAACGCCATCGCGCCCTCTTTGGAAAAAAAGCAGTAGACCGCCTTCCCATCGGTAACCGGGGTGTGAGAGACGTAGCCGTGATGCGCGATAAAATTGGCGTAGCCGCCGATGTTGTGCGTGGAGGCAATGGGGAGACCGGGGACGCGGGGAGACCGGGGACGCGGGGAGACCGGGGACGCGCGGGAAGACCGGGGACGCCGGGGAGACCGGGCGGGGAGACCGGGGACGGCGGGGAGACCGGGGACGGCGGGGAGACCGGGGACGGGGGGGGAGGAGACCGGGGACGGGGGGGAGGAGACCGGGGACGGGGGAGGAGACCGGGGACGGGGGAGGAGACCGGGGACGGGGGAGGAGACCGGGGACGGGGGAGGAGACCGGGGACGGGGGAGGAGACCGGGGACGGGGGAGGAGACCGGGGACGGGGGAGGAGACCGGGGACGGGGGAGGAGACCGGGGACGGGAGGAGACCGGGGACGGGGGAGGAGACCGGGGACGGGGGAGGAGACCGGGGACGGGGGAGGAGACCGGGGACGGGAGGAGACCGGGGAGGGAGGAGACCGGGGACGGGCCTTTCTTACACAGAAAATCGGCAATTCCATAAATTTCGACATTTTTGCTTGCGCTCAGTTCGTGGCTCCTCTCCATTCTCAATCATGAGAATCGCCCGCCTCCTCGGCCCCGCCTCCAGCAATTGCTACCACATCATGGCCCGCGCAATCGAGGGAAGGATGATCTTTGATGACCTGGCCAAAGAGAAATTTCGCGCCCTACTCGACGTGCATTCCCGCTTCGCTCAGATCCGCTTGATCACGTTCTGCTTGATGGGAAATCACTGGCACGCACTTGTGGAAATCCCTGATCCTGAGGAGAATCCGCTGATCGATGCGCCCGATTCCGAGTTCCTCGATCACCTGGAGATTCTTTACAGCGAGAAGACGATCGAAGACATCGCCACCCAACTTGCAGACTTTCGCGACAGCGGGTTGCATAGCCGGGCTGAGGAGCTGCGAATGCGGTATATCCGGCGGATGCGCGATCTGTCGGTCTTCGTCAAGGAACTGCAACAGCGCTTCACCCAGTGGTATAACCGGCGCGTGAAGCGGCGCGGCCCGCTCTGGCAGGATCGGTTTAAGAGCGTGCTCGTCGAAGGCAAGGGCAGCCCGCTCAAGACGATGGCGGCGTATATTGACCTGAATCCGGTGCGCGCCGGGTTGGTGCGCGATCCGAAGGATTACCGGTGGTCGGGCTACGGGGAAGCGCTCGCCGGCAAGGCCCGCGCCCGCGAGGGATTGATGCGCCTGGTGGATGACGCGAATTGGGTTTACGACGGGGGGACGGAGAGCTGGAGATCGGTGCAGAAGGTTTACCGGTGTTGGCTCTATGGAGACGGGCGCGAGCGCCTCGATGACGATGGCAAGGTGACCAAAAGCGGGTTTTCGGCCGAGGAATCCGAGGCAGTGATCGAGCGGGAGGAAGGCGCCTTGGCTTGGCGGGTGCTGGTGAAGGCGCGGATTCGCTATTTCAGCGACGGGGTGGCGCTGGGGACCAAGGGTTATGTGGAGGAGGTTTTTCGGGAGCGGCGCGAGAAGTTTGGAGAAAAGCGGATCGATGGTGCGCGCAAGATGCGCGATGTGGACTGGGGCGGGCTCGTGAATATGCGCGATCTGCGCGGGGAGGTGTAGAAAGCGGTTTCAGCGCTCAAATCCCCCGCCCGATGAGCCGGGCAAATAGACGCCCGCAAAAAAGGGACCGGCGTGCCCAAATTACCGGCCAAATCAGCCCAAACGAAGATTTCGCAGGGGCCTCGGACCCTTGGGCGCTTTGAAGCCGAGGTCTGGAGCACAATTTCGCCAATCGCAAGTTGCTTTCACGGTGTCATTTGGTTAAAAACCAGGGGTGATTGATGTTTCACGCAAGAAAAGCCCGTCCCTCCGAAGCGTCCCTCCCGTCCCTCCCGTCCCTCCGAAGCGTCCCTCCGAAGCCCGCGTCCCTCCGAAGCCCGCGTCCCTCCGAAGCCCGCGTCCCTCCGAAGCCCGCGTCCCTCCGAAGCCCGCACGCAAGAAAAGCCCGTCCCTCCGAAGCCCCCTCGAACAACGCACAATCGCCGGCGACATCGTCCAAAACGCCAGAAAATTACGGGCAAGTCGTCTCGATCACCCACAATGTGCCGCCCGTCGCCAAACCTGATTCGGACGCGCAAAGTAGCATCGATTGGCAATCGATGTCCGCGAAGGCAACAACCACCATCGTCTACCAATTCCGCCACGAGAGCAGACACTCGTTAATCCTACGCATGGGGCGGGATTGCGCAAACGGGGAAGCTTGAATTTTCACTCCCGCCCAAACCGGTCGGTGATCTGCTCGGTGATGCCGGTGAAGGGGTTGCGCTTGGGGAGGGGATTGACCAAAAGCGGCTGGTGGGCCGGTTTTAGCCGGTAAACCGCGAACGGCGCGCTGGTGGAGTTTTGCCCACCGTTGAAGATGGGGCTGCGATTCACTTGGCTGCAGAAAAAATAGAGCCGCCCATCACCGCCAAAAGTCAGTCCGTCCGGCCAACAAAGCTTGGGATCCTTCACGTAGGTCTCCATGCGCCGGGATTTGGGCTGAATCACGCGAATGGCGCTCTCGGTCAGGTCCGCCACGTAGATGTTGTCGCGCGCGTCGATGGCGATGGAGTCGCAAAACGGCTTGGAGGAGTAAAGCTCGACGCCTTCTTCCAGCTCTTTGGCGCTCAGGTCCTGGTTGCGGAGCAAAATCGTGGAAATGCGGTAGAGTTGCTGGCCTTTCATCGGCCCGTAGTAGAGCCAGCGGCCGCGCCGGTCGATGGTGATGGGGTTAACGCCGGCTAGCGGCTCGACACCGCCGGATCCGTCCGGGCGGCGCACTTGGAGCTTTTTGCCTTCCACGATGAAGGCCCTGGCTTCCGGTTGCACGCTTACGTGCCCTTGCAGCACGCGGCGGGCCAGGCCCGTGCGCAGGTTTAGCACGATGATGGCGGCGTCGCTTCCCGAGGCCGGGTCCGCGATGTAGAGGAAGGGTTCGGCCGGATCCACCACCAAATCAGCCAGGAAGGAGGTGGGAAGCGTTGCGGGGCCTGGCAGGTAGTGAATTTGATGCAGCCGGCCTGCTCCAGCGTGCCAACCGACCACTTTGGGAAGGACTTCTCCCCGGCGGCCGTTGTCGAGCATCCAGATGACTCCGCCATCGCCGCTCCTAATGCCCATCACCGCGTCCAGGGCCGGAAACGGGGCGGAAGCCTGGCCGGTGCTGATGGCATCGGTGGGAAAGGCGGTGAGTTCGCCGCCGCGGCCGATTTTCACGACCCGTTCGCGCGTCTCAAAGTATTGGTGGAGGCTAAAATACATGGAGCCGTCCGCTCCCACGGCCATGCCGGCGGGCCCTTGCATGAGTTCCGCGGCAACGTCCAGCGAGGTGCCGTCGCCAGCAAAAATTGGCGACAGGTTGAGGGCTGCGGAGGCGAGAAGCGCCGAGAGGGAGAAGCAGGATTTCATGCGCGAAGTCGAGACACCAACAGGGGTACGGCGGCGGTCATTAGAGGCGAAACGGGATTTGCCGTCAAAACAAATCCGCAATTTTGCGAGACTTGCGGGGATTGTGACGGCACGCCGTGGCGAAAAGCGGCTGAATTTCGGGAGGATTGGGGAGATTTCGCTCCTAGAGGTGACATGGGAGCTTTGTTAGGGTGCCGAACAGTGGCAGACTTCCTCACCGGCGTCAAAACATCTTTTCGGCGATGTCGCTTCGCCATTTTCCGCAATCACCCGGAAATCGTGCCCATCACGTCGCCCATTTTGGCGTAAATTTCGCGATTCACGGCGCCTTGCTCGGCCAAATCTTCGGCCAGGCGGATTCTCCCGGGTTCAAACACGGTCACGACCATCGAGCCGCCAAATTCGAACCAGCCTTTTTCCGCGCCTTTCGCGATTTCGCGGCCTGGCGCGAAGTTTTGCCGGATGCTGCCCACGTTCGTCGCTCCGATCTCCAAAACGAGCACGCGCCCGATTCGCGGGGTTTGCAGCGCGGTCAAAACGCGCTTGTTTTGGCCCAGGTAGCCGATGTTTCGCCGCAACGCGAGGGGGCTGACGGAATAGAGCACGCCGTCGAGCAAAACGGGCTCGGCCGGGGTTCCCGCCGCGCAAAAATGGAAGCGATGATAGTCCACGGGGCACAATCGCGAAAATACCGCGCAACCGGACTGGTAGGCTTGTGCGAGCGCCGAATCGCCCAAAAGCTGCGCCAAACTCAGTTTTTGGCCCTTGACGTAAAATCCCTCGCTTTGCGACAAATCGGCGACCGCCAAATGCCGGCCGTCGGCTGGAAACACGGCGGAATCCGGGTTGGGATCGATGGGACGGGCCTCCGGCTTCAATTCGCGGCGAAAAAAGTCGTTGAAGCTGGAAAACGACTGCGCCGGGGCAAATTCCGCGGAATCGAGCGCGAATTTTTCGATGAAATCCGCGATCGACTGCCGCGATTTCGGCGAATTCATGCGCCAACCGTACCACCGCGAAAACCAGGCGCGTTTGGCCACGGCTTCCACGCCAATTCGCCCGGGCGCGGTTTCGTAGGCCCAACGCAGCCACGCTTCGCCGTAAATTTCCTCGGCCTCGATTTCGCCGGTGTAGCGGTTGAAAAACTGGATGGGTTCCATGCCGACATGTGATGCGAAAATCCGGCGTTCGGAAGCCGAAAATCGGGAAAACTGGCGCTGGCATTGGCGCAAATTTCGGGTTTGTTAGCCTCCGTCTCCTTCCATGCGATTTTTTCCCGTTCGTGCTCTCTGCATTTTAGCCGTTGTGGCTGGTTGGGATGCTTTGGGCCAGGAAGCCGGCGTTGGAGCCGCGTTTCAGGCGCTGGAAGCTCAGCAAGACCTGGTCCTGCGTCTGGAGGGCCAAATCGCCGCCCAGCAGGAAGCGATCGATCGCATTTTCACCGATCGCCGGTCGGTTGCCATCAGCCTGGAGCGCGCGGAATCATCCATCGCCGTGCAAACTCAGGCCGGCCAACTGGTCGCCGCGCAATTGGGCAAAAGGCTGAAAAATCTGGAGACCTCTTCCCCGCTATCGCCCGAGCAACAGGAGCGCCTCACCAACTACCGGCGTCACATCCAGGAAGCCGGCAAAACCTACGATCGGGCCGCCGAATTGAAGAAACTGGCCGAAACGCAGGCGAAATTGCTGAAAACGCGCACCCAAATCAACCAAGCCCTGCGCCAGCCCGTGGAGCAACTGCGCGAAACCTGGAAAAACCTGGATGAGGCTCGCCTGAAGCACGCCAAACTGCGAGAAGCGCTGGCCGAGGAGAAATTGCGCGCCGCCAACCTCGCCAGCAAATCCGCGCCGGCGTTTCTCGAAAAAGTCGTCGTTACCGGCCGGCGCAATCGGGTGATTTACGAGGCGGAATGGAAAAAGGCGGGAATGCCGCGCGAATTCCAGATTGCCAAGCTCAACCGGCTCATCGAGGCCCAGCGCCAATTGTTGGAAGCCCGGCAGGCGCAACTGGATCGCTGGCGGGAAATCCTGCGGATGCGCAACGCCGAGTGCGAGCAATTGTTGGCCGAAGGCGAGGATGCGCGGTGGCGCCAATTTTGGCGAATCCCAGCCGCGGAAATGAGCGTGGCCGCCGAAAACGTCGCCTGGGGCAAGGTGACGCCCCCCGGCTACCGGGTGCTGCTGGAGGCCGGCGACCGTTTGTTGCTCGTGGCCACCGGAACCGGCGCGTGGACCTACGAGCCCACCGGCTCGCTGCACTCTCACGGCCTCATTTCCCCGGTCATGGAGGAACAGCTTGAGGCGCTGGATTGGTCGGAAACGCAACGGGTCATCAACCTGACAAGCCGCGACCGCGATACCCGCCAAATCTACGGAAACGCGGGTTTGCAGGATTTTGCGGACATTTGGGTGAGCGCGGCGCACGTCCCCACCGCAGTGGCCACGGCCGATTTGGCGGAAACCGACGCAAAAGTCGATGGAAACGCGATTTGGGTGGAGATGGTCAAGCGCATCGACGAGCACGCCATCGCCACAACTCGCGAACGCCTGCCGGAAATCGAGCTAACCGACGAAACTCGCCAAACCTGGAAAGACTTCGCCAAAGCCGACGCCCGCCGCATGGGCGCCCTGGCCAGTTTTAAGGCTTGCGCCGCGTTGCGCTGGGTGGACGGACGCGTCCTGCGCCTGTTGCTGGATAGCTTGGACCGCGCCACCGACCGCGGCCCGGCGCCCTCGCTGGACCGGTTGCTGGTTCGCAAAAGCGACCAACCGCTGGAACGGCGCCGCGATTATCGGGTAAACCTCACGTTTTCGCGGCCCGACGTCCCGGTAAGTCAAGTCACCCTCGGCGAAACGCGCGTCGAACCGGACCCGGCGGAAAAAAGCAGCGAATTTTCCTGGCAAGGCCGCATTCGGTTCGAAACCGCGCCGCCCCACGGCCAATTGATCGTTGAGACGCAGCAATTGGACGCCGATCTGGACGATCCGCTCACTGCGGCCCGGCTTGAGCCGATCGGCAACAACTGGCTGGGCTACGAACCGGGACCGGACCGCCATCACCGGCTTTTGACGGCTCGTCCCGCGCAACGCAGCTACGTCATCGTCTACGCGCCGGGCGCCGATGTCGAGCAAGCCACAACGGCCGCGGCAGCCGTCTTCAAGCAGCGCGATTTTCAAGGCGGCGATGAATTGGCGCTCTTTCTGGCCAACGAGCAAGGTGTGGGGGTGCGCGCCGTCTCCTTCACGCAAAATCACGCTCACCTCTGGGAGACGCTGAAATCCGCGCCCGGGCGAGAGACTCCCCTCCCCGCTGAGGCAATCGTCGCAGCCGGCCGCTATCTTTACACCCAGGGGCGCGGCCAGGAAAAACGGCTCATCCTCATCGCCAACCAAGCCAGCGACGGCCTGGAAATCGCGCTCGACGCCGTGCGGAAAATGGGGACGATCGCGGAGGGCTCACGGTAGAAAGTCAGGGAGAGGGACTCAAGGGACTCAAGGGACCTAAGCGACGTCCTTTCGGTCCCTTAAGTCCCTTCCGTCCCTATGCCTGGTTCCCTCCGCGCCGGTGAATAATTCCCGCGCCGCAACCGTCGTTTCCGCGGATTTATCCGTTTGCCAGGGCGGCAACTCAACGCAAGGTTCCCGCCAGCCTCCCCGACCATGCTCAACCTCAAAATTTTCGACCGATACATCGGGAAACAGGTGCTGTTTTCCATTTTGGCGGCGACGCTCGTGCTGAGCGTTGTGCTGGTGTTAGGAAATTTGTTCAAAAAGCTGATCGGCGTGCTAAGCCAGCATCCGGAGCTGGGTTGGGGCTTCGTGGTCGAGTTTGCGGCCAACGTGTTGCCGTTTTCGCTCATTTTCACCATTCCCTGGGCGTTTTTGACCTCGGTTTTGCTGATTTTTGGCCGTTTATCGGCGGATAACGAGCTGACTTCGCTGCGCATGGCGGGATTGAGCATGCCGCGGATTTGCGCGCCGGTTTTCGCGCTGAGCTTGCTGATGACGTCGATCACTTTTTGGATGAACGTGGAGGTTTCGCCGAAATCGCAGGCTAAAATCGCGCAAATCTTCTTTGAGCTGGCCACGGAAAATCCGGGCGCGATGTTCGTGAACGATGAGGTGGTGAACACCCTGCCGGGATACGCGCTCTACACGACGACGCGAGAGCTGATCGACGAAGAATCCGGCCGCTACCGGATGGAAAACCTGCAACTGGTGAAGCTGAACGATCGCAAACGGCCGGAGATGTTCGTCCAGGCCAACGGAGCGATCATTGGCTTTGAGCCGGGCAACAACGACGACCTGTTTCTCGAACTCACCGACGCCCACATCGAAAAATCCTCGAGCGTGGATTCCCAGAAATTCAACGAGGCGCAAATGGTTCAGCCGGGCGAGGCCATGTTGCAGCTATCGTTGGCGGAGCTGAAGGAAAAGCATCGCAAGGAGCGGCCCAGCTACATGACCGTGGCGGAGCTGAATCGCGAAATTCGAGGCGAAAAAGAGGATCCCAAGCGGCGCTCGAGCCTGCGGACGGAGTTTCACAAGCGCTTCTCGCTCTCCATGGCCTGCATCACCTTCACGTTCATCGGCATTCCGCTAGGGGTAACGGCGCAACGGCGGGAAACGTCGGTGGGATTCGCCCTCAGCCTCATCATCGCGATCAGCTACTTTTTGTTCATCGTCATCGCGGAGATGTTTCATGCGGATCCCGGCTCCTTCCCGCATTTGCTGATGTGGACGCCGAACGTGATTTTTCTGGCGCTGGGACTGGCGTTGTTTTGGCGCTTGTGCCGGCATTAGAGCCGTTACAGCCCGCGATTCATGTACTGCTGGTGCTTGCTGATGGGATCGCTTTCGCGGGTAAAGCCGGGGCCAGTGAAACCGGAATTGTCCGAACTGAGGCCATCTTCGTCTTCTTCCGTTGCCGCGTCTCTGCTGGCGCAAGCGGACAGACCCAGGGTGAGAAAGGTGAGGATGAGTAGGTATTTCATGACCCGGCCATTACAACCCAACCCTGACGGAGAGTCAAGAATGGCGGGGTTGCCAATTTTGGGCTGAAACGCAACTTTTTATCGCCTACCACGCGGGGTTGAGGCCAAAACGCGAAGCGATTTCCAAAAGCTCCGGGCGCACCGGCCATTGATCCGGCAGCGGCGCTTCCAGGTTGGTGTAGCGCTCGCTGGCGCCTTTCAGCGGCATGCAACCGGTGTTGTCGCCAATTTTTGCGATTTCAGCCAGTTCTTCAGCGGTTAGGACCACTTCACCCGTGACCTTGGCCAACTCCTCCAGCTCTTGCTCGATCGGTTTCGCATCCGGAGCCGCCTCCTGGATCAACGTGGGCACCACCGACTTCACCGACGGCTGGGCCAGGTTCCACTGACAAGCCAGTTGAAGCAATGTCAGGCCGTGGCGCTCGGCAATTACCCGAAATTTCTCGATTTTCTCGCTGGCCAGGTCCACCCAGCCTTCGGGCCGAAACGCGCGGTGGTCGCCTTCACGAAATTGATGCCCGGGGCGCATGACATCGTGAAACATGCCGCCGTAGTCCACCACGCGGGTTAGGACGTCGATGTTCTGCTGCTCGCAGACGGGCAGCACGTGTCCCATCGGCCACGGCTCCAGCGGATTGAGGATGACCATGGCCCAATCCATGCGCTGGCCAAACTCTTCGAAGCAGTGGATGAGGTCCATGACGAAGCCGTTGGCCGGACCGGGGGCGATTCCGATTTGCTCGGTCAAATTCGCCGATTTCAGCGCCTCCATCGCCTCCCAAACCGCCGGGCTGGTGTAGCCGATGGAATCCGGGTTGTGCAGCATCACCAGGTCGAAGCGGCCGGCCTGGCAGCGCTCGAGCGATTTTTCGGTCGCCATTTTCAGGTAAGCCTCGTAGCCGTCCTCAGCGCGCAGTTCCGGGTCGGTGAAGCGCGGGTACCCCTTGGAGCCCTGCCGCACGCCGCCGTAAATATCGTGGCCCACCATCACCGCCAGGCAGTAGGAGTCGCGCTCGATTCCCTGCAAGGCGCGGCCCAGCATTTCATCCGCCCGGCCCACGCCGTAGACGTCCGAGGTGACGAAAGTTCGCACGCCAAGCTCCCAACTGCGCCGGACGAGCTTTTCGATGCGCTCTTCTTCCAGTTGCTCGCCAAAGTGCATGAAGCGGCCGCCGCTCCAGGTTCCAAAAGCTGTCGTGGTCAAGTTCATGGGCGGAATCTGGCCCTTCGCGGCGAACGGTCAACCGGTGATTTTTTGGCGCCTCCTTAGATCCAAATGCCCGGATTCGCTTGCCTCCCTCCGCGCTCCACCTGAGATTGGCGGCGTGAACAAAGCTTTCGTCCTCGGCGCGGGGTTTGGCACGCGGCTCATGCCCCTGACAGAGGTGCTGCCGAAGCCGCTCGTCCCCGTTGCCAACAAGCCGCTCATCACCTACGCCTTTGACCTGCTGATGGCCGGCGGCGTGGGTGAATTTGTGGTCAACACCCATCATCTGGCCGGCGCTTACCAGGCCGTGTTCCCCAACGCGGAATACGCCGGCGCGCCCATCCAATTCGTGCACGAAGAGCCGGAAATCCTGGATACCGGCGGAGGATTGGCGAATGCGGCGCAATTTTTGCGCGAGGGTGATTTCATCGTGTTCAACGGCGATATTCTCACCGATTTGCCCCTCCAATCCGCGATCGAAGCGCATCGCCGCGGCGACAACCTGGCCACGTTGATCCTGCGTTCCGGCGGTCCGAACCGAAACGCGGCGTTCGACGCCCAAACCGGGAAAATGCGCGATCTCCGCAACGCGCTGAACACCGATTCCCGGGACCTGTTCCAGTTCACCGGGATTTACCTGGCGAGGCCCGAGTTTTTGGACCTGTTAGAGCCGCGGCCGCAGTCGGTCATTCCCGCCATGCTGGAGGCGATTCGCGATGGAGCGCGGATGGGCGGGGTGGTGATCGATGAGGGCGCGTGGTGGGATTTGGGCGACCGCGCTGCCTATCTGGAGGCCAATTTCGTGACCCTGACAGACGCCGATTTTCCCGCTTTCCCGCGTCAAGTCGTGCCGGAGCGAATCCATCCCACCGCGCGGGTCGGCCATTCCGCGGAAATCGACGCAAACAGCACCGTGGGAGCCGGTTGCGAGATCGGCGAAGGGGCGGTCCTGCGTCACACCATCGTCTGGCCGGGGGCGCAAGTCGCGGCCGGCGCGGATTTGGACTCGTGCATCCTGACCGGGCGCGAAAACCCGGTTTCCGGACCTCACGAGCGCGAAGATTTGTGATTTCTCCCCAACGAGCGTATTTCTCCCTCCCTCGAACCTGCGCACCCCATGGACTCTGAAACCATCATCGCGCTGACCCGGCAGCAAATTCCGGACTCGAACGGCGGCCGCGTCACCGTGAGCGAAATCGTGAAAGGCGGCTCTGACCGGCGCTATTTTCGCCTGCGATTGCCGGAAAATTCGCTGATTTTTTGCCAGTACGGCGAGGTGACGCCGGAAAATTCGCGCTTTGCCCAACACACCGATTTTTTGAGCGCCAATCACGTGGCCGTGCCGAAAATTCTGGCGCGCGATCCGGTCAACCGGCGCCTGTGGATCGAGGATTTGGGCGAGGAGGACCTGTGGTCGTTTCGCAACGAAGATTGGCCGGTGCGCGCCGCGCTTTATCGCAAAACGCTGGAAATGGTGGGCCGGATTCACGCGATTGATGAGGTGGACGAAGGCATCCGCTCGGTGTTGGGCCCGGAATTCAACGAGGGGATGTACGAGTGGGAGCAGGACTACTTTTTCGCCAATTTCGTCGCCAATTTCAGCGCCGCCTCCGCGGACGAAGCGGAGCGAATTCGCCGGGGACCGGAATTGGCCGCGCTCAAGGCCGGTTTGGCCGTTCCGCCGCGCTGCCTCATCCACCGCGATTTTCAGAGCCAAAACGTGCTCATCCAGCGTGGCGAGCCGGTTTTCATCGATTACCAGGGGCTGCGCTTCGGGCTGGCGGAATACGACCTGGCCTCGCTAATTTACGATCCCTACGTGCCCATGACCCGGCTGCAGCGCGAGGAGTTGATCGCCTTTGCCCGGCAACGCGCCGACCGTCCCGATTTTCATCGCCAGTTTCAGCTCTGCGCCTGCCAACGGCTCATGCAAGCGCTCGGCGCCTACGGCTTTCTGGGCCTGGTGAAGGAAAAACCCGCGTTTCTCGATCACATCGCCCCGGCGCTCGCCAATTTGCGCGAAGTGGCCGTCGAGCAAGGCGCGTTGCCGGTTTTGGAGCCGCTTTTGCGGCTGCGTTAGGAACCGTTTGAGAACCGGCACCATTTCCGGCTCTCCAACCTTTGCCCATCCGTGAGACTCACCCTCTTCGTCATCGCCGGTTTCCTGGTTATCGCCCTAACCGGTTTTTTCTTCCTGCTGCGCGCGACTTACGACGACGTGGAGCGCCAGTACGCCCAGGCCGCTGAGGAACCGATGGTGGATATGGCGCATCTGCTGGCCGCTATGCTGGAAAGCGGGCTGGAAGACGAAAAAATCGATCCCACGCTGTTCCGCGACGCCTTCGAGCGCGCCTATTCGCACGATTTTCAGGCGAAAATCTACAACCTGCAAAAATCGCGCCTTTTCACCCACGTTTACGTCACCGACGCGGACGGCATCGTCCTCTTTGACTCGCAAAACGCGGAAAACGTGGGCAAAGACTTCTCCACCTGGCGAGACGTGGCTTTGACCTTGCAGGGGCAGTACGGAGCGCGCTCGTCGCGGGCCGACCCGGAGAATTCGCTAACCTCGGTGTTATACGTCGCCGCGCCAATCTCCCGGAACGGCCGGACCATTGGCGTGGTCTCCGTTTCCCGGCCGGAAGACAGCACCATGGGCCCGTTCGTGAGCGAAACGCGGCGCACCATCCTGCGAAACGGCGTGATTGCCGCGCTGGTGGTGATTGTGTTAGGGGCGCTGTGGACGTATTGGCTGCTGCGGCCGATTTCTCAGCTAACTGGCTACGCCAACGCCGTCCGTCACGGAGAACGCGTTGCCATGCCCAACATGGGCAGCGCAGAACTGCGCACCCTGGGCCAGGCGCTGGAGGAAATGCGCGATGCGCTGGAAGGCAAGCAGTACGTCGAAAATTACGTCCAAACCCTCACCCACGAGCTAAAGAGCCCCCTCGCTGCCATTCGCGGTGCTGCGGAATTGTTGGACGAAGACATGCCGCGCGAAAAACGCTCCCGCTTTCTCAGCAACATCCGCAACGAAACGCAGCGCAGCGAAGACCTGGTCCGCCGGCTGTTGCAACTCGCCGCCATCGAGAGCCGAAAATCGCTCACCAAGCCGGAAGACATCGACGTGGTGCGGCTTATTCGGGAAGAAATGGAGCGCATTCAGCCCCTGCTCCAGCCTCGCAGCATCCGCATCCGTTTCGAGCCCGGAAGCTCGCCTTCGGCCACGATTAGCGGCGACCGTTTTACGCTGCAAACCGCGCTGCACAACCTCTTGGCCAACGCCATCGACTTTTCGCCGGAAGGCGGCGAAGTGGTAATCGGTTACCGCGTTGACGACGGCAACGTCGTCCTCGAAGTCTGCGACCACGGCCCCGGCATTCCCGAGTATGCGCGGGAAAAGGTGTTCGGCCGGTTCTACTCGCTCAAGCACACGATTTCCGGCAAAAAGAGTTCCGGGCTGGGATTGTGCTTCGTCAAGGAAGCCGCGGAATTGCACAACGGCCAGGTTAGGCTGAACGACAACCAGCCCAGCGGCATTCGGGCGGAATTGATCCTTCCCCACGCCTGAGGCTTCGTCACAAGCCCAATTTCAGGCGAGGATTCGGTCTAGCCTGCCGTGTAAAAACCATGCGCATCGCCATCGCTTCAACCTTCCTCGCCGCCATGCTCCACGCCGGCGCCGAGCTACCCACGGATGCCCCGAATTTTTTGCTGCTTTTTGCCGATGATCTCGGTTATGAAACGCTCGGCTGCTACGGCGGTCTGGATTTTTCCACGCCGAACCTCGACCGGCTCGCTACCGACGGCATGCGCTTCAGCCGCGCCTACACCAGCCCGGTTTGCACGCCTTCGCGCATGAGCCTTTACACCGGCGCCTACACGGCCCGGCACGGCTACTACAACGTCCTGCCAGTGCACAAGGGCACGAAGAAGGCGGTGGACTTCAAAGGGCGCTGGCGCACCTACGCCCGGGTTTTGCGCGACGCGGGTTACGCCACGTCGGTGACCGGCAAGTGGCAATTGGCGACGCTGGAATTCCATCCGAATCATTGCCGCGACGCCGGTTTCGATTCCTGGTGTGTTTGGCAAATTTGGCGCGACGGAGCCAAGACCACGCGGTATTGGCGCCCTTGCCTGAATCACGACGGCCGTATCCGCGAAGACATCGCCAAGCGCTTCGGCCCGGACGTGTTGGCGGACTATGTCATTGCCCAAATGAAGTCAGCCACCGAGGCCGGAAAACCGTTCGCGATCCATCACAACATGATGCTCCCGCATTGGCCGATCGTGGAAACGCCGAATGAAAAGGCCAGCGGCAAAAAGGGCTCGCTTGCCGGGATGATTGCCTACATGGACGCTGTTTGTGGTCGAATTGTTGCCGCGGTGGACGAGTTAGGCATCGCGGAGGACACCTACGTCATTTTCATGGGCGACAACGGCACCGAGGCCTTCGGAAAGCCGCGCAAAACGAAGGCCGGAATCGTCGAAGGCGGCAAAAGAGACCTCACCGACGCGGGCACGCACATTCCGTTGATCGTTCGCCGGCCCGGTTCGGTCGAAGCCGGCGCGGTGGCTGACGACCTGGTCGATATGGCGGATTGGTTCCCAACGTTTTGTGAACTCGCGGGGCTGGAGACGCCGGAAAACGTGGCTTTGGATGGCGTTTCCCTGGCCGGCCGGATTCTGCGCGGCAAGCCCTCGACGCGCCAGTGGGTTACCGCGGGATTTGGCGGAAAAGCGAAGGTTTTCGATGGAAAAACGTGGAAAAATTGGCCGGGATTCCCGGATCGCTGAGTTGTTGGCTTGGAAAAGGCCCTTCCCTCAATTTTCCACTTCGCCTTCAGCCAATTTCACCTTTTTCACCTTTTTCGCCGTCAGCGCCGCTCCGGCGTTTTCGCGCCTTTGAACAAAATCGGAGGCTGTGTCGAGCCCAAGCCGAAGCGGGATAGAGATTGCCAGATCGGCCAACCCGCGAATAAACTGGCGGTCCCATGAATGACTGGACTCGACGCAATCTCTTATCCGGTGGAGCGGCAACTGCTGCCACGCTTCTGTCTGGAGCTTCCGCCAACGCCGATTCCACGCGAACGGCGGCGATTATCGGCCACACCGGCGCGGGAAACTTTGGGCATGGCATCGACCGCATTTTTAACGGGCTGCCGGGGATCCAGGTCACAGCCGTCGCCGATCCAATCGAGGCGGGCCGCGCCAAAGCAAAGGCGAGCAGTGGCGCGGCGCGAGATTACGCGGACTACCGCGAAATGCTCGCCAAAGAACGGCCGGATCTCGTCGGAGTCGGCCCGCGGTGGTCTGGCGAGCATCATGCGATGACCATGGCGGCTCTGGAAGCCGGTGCCCATGTTTACCTGGAAAAGCCGTTTACCCTGACCCTGGCGGAGGCCGACGAAATCCTCCAACTTGCCGCGGAGAAACGCCGAAAAATCGCCGTCGCGCACGTCACCCGCACCGCGCCAATCGTGATTCGTCTGGAAAAAGCGCTGCGTGAGGGTCTCATCGGCCAGGTGCTGGAAATTCACACCGCCGGCAAAATGGGCTCGCGCGCCGGCGGCCAGGATTTGATGGTGTTAGGGCTGCACGTCTTCGATCTGGTGCGGCTGTTCGGCGGCGAGGTGCAGTGGTGCCATGCCCGAATCATGCAGGGCGGCAAAATCGCAAAACTCAGCGACGCCAAGGAATCGCCCTCCGATCGTGTCGGCCCTGTAGTCGGCGACGACATTTTCGCGCATTTTGCGATGGATTCGGGCGTAAACGCGACGTTTCGCAGCCGCAGGGGGCTGGAAAAAGCAGCCGGACCGTTTGGGATGGAGATTATTGGCTCCGCCGGTGTGATCCGGTTCAAATCCGGATCGGCGCCCACGATTTCAATCCTGGCTCAGCCCAGCCGGGTAGCCACAACGCGCACGGAAAACTGGACGACGTGGACCGGCGGCGTGAATCCCGCCGACGAGGCTGAAATTGACGGTTTGACCGGTTACGACGCGGCTCATCGGCGCGTGGTTCGCGATTGGCTGCAGGCAATCGAGGAGAACCGCGAACCGCTTTGTTCCGGCAATCGGGCGATGAAGGCCATCGAGATGGCCCACGGCGTTTTTCAGTCCGGAATCGAGCAAAAACGCGTTAAATTCCCGCTCGCCGTCAGGAATCATCCGCTCATCGTCGATTGAAGGCGTCTCCTATTTCTCCACGATCCAGATGTTGCGATAGTAGACCGGGTTGCCGTGATGTTGGATGAAAATCGGCCCGGGTTCCGGCGAAATTTCGCGAATCGGCGACGCGGTCGTCGTTTTCGGCAATTCCTGATTTTCGTGGATGACCACGCCGTTGAGCCGAACCGTCATCCGGGCGTGGGCGGTCAATTTTCCCGTTTCGTCGAATTTTGCGTCGGTAAAATCAACGTCGTAGGTTTGCCAGGTTAGCGGCGGCAGGCACATGTTAAGCCGCGGCTCGGCGATGGAATAAATCCCGCCCGTCTCGTTCATTTTGCCCTCCAGGCCAAAGGAGTCCAAAACCTGGGTTTCGTAGCGTCCTTGGTGATAAACGCCGCTGTTTCCGCGCCCCTGACCGCGGGCAAAAGGCTTGTACGGCGTGCGAAACTCCAGGTGCAGGGTGTAGCTGCCGAATTTCTGGTGCGTGGTGACGTTCGTGTTGGGAAGCAAGCCGTTTTCCACTTTGCCGTTTTTCCACGCCTCCGCGGAGGAGCCATCGAACAAAATCACCGCTCCCTCCGGCGGTTTCGCGCCTGACGTGGGACTTTGGCGCTCGATTCGCGGCAATTCGGCCAGCGTCTCCCCATTTTTAGCGATGGAGATCTTCCCGCCCTGAATTGTCGCCGCAAAATCGCCCCCGGTCAGATTCACCGTGTCGCCCTTCGTCTCACCGCTCAGTTTGATCCGCTGTTTGCCGCGATCCCAGCCCAAACCCGGCAATCCGCCTTCCAGGAGGTAGGCATCGAATTTTCCCCCTCCCAGCGCGACCACTTGCACGGCCCAGGCTTGCCCCTCGGCATCGGCTCCGTATTCGCCTTGAATCGAAAAATCCGGATCTTCGGCCTTGGCCTTTTTCGGATCGGTCCACGTCGCGTTTTGATCGGCGGCAAAGGAGAAAGCGGCAAAAATGGGGAGCAGTGCGAGGAAGCGTGTCATAGCGCAAACTATCACCTCGCCAACGCGGGAACGCTTTCAGCGGAAACGTTGGCCGGTTGAAGGAGTAAGGCGCGAGTTTGCAGCTTGCGTGCGAGGGTGATACGTTCCGCCGATGCCCGGTTCACCGCTGAAAATCGCCATCGGCGAGGACAACTTCCGCATTTTGCGCGAGAAGGGGGCGTATTTCGTGGATCGCTCGCATTGGATCGAAGAAATCGCGAACACCGCGGTTCGGGTCAGCTTGATCACCCGTCCGCGGCGCATGGGCAAGACGCTGAATTTGTCGATGCTGCACTATTTTTTCAGCTGCACGGAACCCGAAACCGCGCCGCTGTTTGAGGGGCTGAAGGTGACCGAAAATCCGGAAATCATGGCGCAGCAGGGCCAGTATCCGACGATTTTTCTGTCGCTGAAGGGGATTCGCGCGAAATCCTGGGAGGATGCGTTCAGCCAACTCAGGTGGGACTTGTCCGAACGCTTCCATGGCTTCGATTACCTCCTGGACTCCCGGAAAATCAACGATGCGACCAAGCAAGCGTTTCGAACCATCCAGGAAAACCGGGCGAACGAAGAGGATTGCTGCCACGCCCTTTCGTTGCTGTGCCGCATGCTCCATGCCCACCACGGCAAGCGCGTGATCCTGCTGATCGACGAATACGACGCGCCCATCCAACGTGCTTACACGAACGGGTTCTACGAACCGATGATCGCCTTCATCCAGCGCTTCCTCGATCTGCTCAAAACCTCCGAACACCTGGAAAAAGCCGTCCTCACCGGCTGTTTGCGAATCGCCAAGGAATCGCTGTTTTCCACGCTCAACAACTTCCGCGTGTTCACCATCCAGGAGTCCTCGCCCTTCGACGCGCACTTCGGTTTCACCCCCGAGGAGGTGGATTCGATCCTTGCAGACGCCGGCCTCAGCGAGCGGGGGGACATCGTTAACGAGTGGTACAACGGCTACGTTTTCGGCGAAACGACGATCTACAACCCGTGGTCGGTGCTCAATTTCGTGGCCGATGGCGGCAAGGAACCCAAGCCCTATTGGCTCAACACCTCGGAGAACGCGGTTTTGCACCAACGGCTGGAGGAGGCCCGGTTGGGATTGCGCGGCGATCTGGAAACGCTGCTCAAAGGCGGCGCGATCGAACGCGAGGTCAAGGAAAGCATCACCTTTCGCGATTTAGGCGCAGTGAAGGAGGATGTGTGGTCGGTTTTGGTCCACACCGGCTATCTGAATGCGAAGATCATCAAGCGCACAAAAAATGGGAATTTTTGCCAACTGCGTTTGCCGAATTTCGAAGTAGGCGAGGTGTTTTCCACGTTTGTGGACTACCTCATCCCCGAGTTCGATTTTATCACCCAGCAAGCCATTTTCCGCGCCCTGCGCGATGGTGACTGCGATAAACTTGCCACCGCGCTGACGGATTTGGTTCAGTTTCTTAGCTACCACGACAACGTCGCCAAACAGCCGGAGGCGGCGTTTCATTGCTTCGTTTTGGGCTTGCTAGCCATCGGCCGCAGCGTCTACAAAATCGACTCCAACCCGGAAAGCGGCACAGGCCGGGCGGATATCCTGATGACGCCGAAAAAGCCGGATCTGCCGGGAATTATCGTCGAATTCAAGTCGATCAAGGCGGACCAGGACGTGGAATCCGAGCTGAATGCCGCGTTGGAGCAGGTTGGGTCCAAGCGCTACGCCGGCGCGCTGCAAAAGGCGGGCGTGGAGCAGATCCGGCGCTATGCGGTGGTGCTGCGCGAGAAGGAGGTTTTCGCGAAGAAGGATTAGGGCAGGTTTGCAGCCGGGTTGCGAGGGTGATAGGTTGCGCCGATGCCCGGTTCACCGCTGAAAATCGCCATCGGCGAAGACAATTTCCGCATTTTGCGCGAGAAGGGGGCGTATTTCGTGGATCGCTCGCATTGGATCGAAGAAATCGCGAACACCGCGGTTCGGGTCAGTTTAATCACCCGTCCACGGCGCATGGGCAAGACGCTGAATTTGTCGATGCTGCACTATTTTTTCAGCTGCACGGAACCTAACACAACTCCCCTGTTCGAGGGGCTGAAGGTCACCGAGAATCCGGAAATCATGGCACAACAGGGCCAATATCCGACGATTTTTCTGTCGCTGAAGGGGATTCGCGCGAAAACCTGGGAGGAATCCCTGGACCATTTGCGCAGCGACCTGTCCACGATGTGCCGGCGCTTCGAATACTTGTTGAATTCGGAAAAAGTTAGCGGCTATACCAAAAAAGAGATCCAATCAGTTTTGGAAGGGAACGAACCGATTTTGCCTTACCAAGATTGTCTGAAAAACTTGTGCGAGGCCCTCCACGCGCACCACGGCAAGCGCGTGATCCTGCTGATCGACGAATACGACGCCCCCATCCAGCGTGCCTACACGAACGGGTTCTACGAACCGATGATCGCCTTCATTCAGCGCTTCCTCGATCTGCTCAAAACCTCCGAGCACCTGGAAAAAGCCGTCCTCACCGGCTGTTTGCGAATCGCCAAGGAATCGCTGTTCTCCACGCTCAACAACTTCCGCGTGTTCACCATCCAGGAGTCCTCGCCCTTCGACGCGCACTTCGGTTTCACCCCCGAGGAGGTGGATTCGATTCTGACCGATGCCGGCCTCAGCGAGCGGAGGGACATCGTTAACGAGTGGTACAACGGCTACGTTTTCGGCGAAACGACGATCTACAACCCGTGGTCGGTGCTCAATTTCGTCGCCGATGGCGGCAAGGAGCCCAAGCCCTATTGGCTCAACACCTCGGAGAACGCGGTTTTGCACCAGCGGCTGGAAGAGGCCCGGTTGGGATTGCGCGGCGATCTGGAAACGCTGCTCAAAGGCGGCGCGATCGAACGCGAGGTGAAGGAAAGTATCACCTTCCGGGATTTAGGCGCGGTGAAGGAGGATGTGTGGTCGGTTTTGGTCCACACCGGCTATCTGAATGCGAAGATCATCAAGCGCACAAAAAATGGGAATTTTTGCCAACTGCGTTTGCCGAATTTCGAAGTAGGCGAGGTGTTTTCCACGTTTGTGGACTACCTCATCCCCGAGTTCGATTTTATCACCCAGCAAGCCATTTTCCGCGCCCTGCGCGATGGTGACTGCGATAAACTTGCCACCGCGCTGACGGATTTGGTTCAGTTTCTTAGCTACCACGACAACGTCGCCAAACAGCCGGAAGCGGCGTTTCATTGCTTCGTTTTGGGTTTGTTAGCCATCGGTCGCAGCGTCTACAAAATCGACTCCAACCCGGAAAGCGGCACGGGCCGGGCGGACATCCTGATGACGCCGAAAAAGCCGGATTTGCCGGGAATTGTGGTCGAATTCAAGTCGATCAAGGCGGACCAGGACGTGGAATCCGAGCTGAATGCCGCGTTGGGGCAGGTTGGATCCAAGCGCTACGCCGATGCGCTGGAAAAAGCGGGCGTGGAGCAGATCCGGCGCTATGCGGTGGTGCTGCGCGAGAAGGAGGTTTTCGCGAAGAAGGGGTAAGAAGGGAGCCGCCCAGAACGCCGCTGGATTGACGGGTTGAAGAAAGGATGGACGCCCTGGCGCGTTTACGCTAGAATCAGCGCCCAAATCTCCCCATTCACCATGAAGAGACCCTTTCTTTGGCTGATCCTGGCCGCCATTTTCTCCGCAACGACAGCTTTGCAAGCGCAGAACAGCGACGAACTTTTGCGGGCTAGCAGCACTGCCAGGTTGCAGAACCAATTGAATCCGCCCGGCGGCGCGGTGGATTTGCAAACCTACGAAAAGCGTCAGGAGGAGATGGCCCTGGAGCGTGCCCGCAAGTTGCGCAGCCTGATGAAGGAGGCCTCCGCCAACCTGCCCAAGCCGGACAATGGCGACTCGCATCGGCGCAAGAAAAAATCAGGATCCACCGGCATCACCGACGGGACGTGGCAGGCTCAGAGGCTCGATCGCATTCGTCAGGGCGCCAGCTATCGCTCCTCGGGCTACGAGCCGGTGCGCGAACGCCGGGGATTGTTGGAAACCATCGGTGCGGGGCTGGATGCGGCGGTGACGAACGATTCTTACGTCGAGCGCCGCCGCGCGGGGCTGATCGACGAAAATGCCGGCCCGCTCGAAAAGCTTGGCAACGTGACCTCGCGGTTGGGTGGCGGCGAACGCGGCTTAGCCGGAAACGTCAGCCAAGGCGTGGCCGGCGTGGCGGGCAAAATGCTGCCGGGGGGCAATGCGCGATCTGATTTCCCGACGACGTCGCTGCTTCAACCGACTTCGCGGCCCACCGAGCAAATTCCTCAACCCGATCGGGAAATGCGCGCCAGCAGCCCGGCGGAATCTGACTCGCCCGGAAGAGTTGGCCGGTTGATCGGCGCAATTCGCAGGGACGGCGACCGCTCCAGCGACGCAACGGCGAAAGAGGCGGAAATCGCGCCCAATCCTGCTGCCAAACCCCAAATTGGCTCCCCTGCCAAACGTGGCTTCAACCTTCCATCCATGCCCTCGTTTCGAGCGGAGGGACGCGGTGACGTGGAAGTGCCCGCTCCAAGCACTGCCGCTGCCGCCGATGCGGCGATAAGTTCGCCGGAAGGCCGGTTAAAGCGGCTTCGAGGCCTGACAAGCCGCGAACCAGCTGCCGCGCCGGCTCCCGATGCGCCGCTATCGTCGGATGCGAGCAGATTTGTGGTTTCCGCCGGCGGGGCCGAGTTTCACCCGTTTGGCGATTCGTTAGCCTCCAGTCACACGCCAATTCCCGCCGGAACCGTCCTGACCATGGACAAAAAGGGCGACGAATGGAGCGCGGTGAAGCTGCCCAACGGCAAAACCGGCTTGATGCGGACCAAGGATCTGCGCCGGGCGCGGGAATCGGAGATTGGCCGAGGCAGTTTCGTAGCCGGGCCCAAGCGGCTGCCCCCGCCGTTGCTGAGTTCGCCCGCGCCAACCTCGCAGCCGAATCGCTACCAGCCCACCGTTGACGTTCCGTTGCCCAAATTGCCGAAACGCCGGGGCGATAGCAGTTTGCCGTTGGGACACGGGTTGCTTCCACCCATTCCGGCCGAGAATTGAGTTACCGCGTGGGGAAAAATTTGCGTTGGTGGCCCAAAAGGGACCAAAAGGACTGAAACGACGTAAGGGCCCCAAAAACGGCGGCTTTTCGTAGTTTCGTCCTTGTGTCGTTTGGGTCCCTTCGGTCCTTTTTGTCCCTAACAGCCTGCTAAAATGCGGCATCTCCCACGCGAGAGAATATTCTGAAACCCAACGCGTCGAACCAACCTACCATCCGAGCACACACGCGGCTTCTTCCCCGAAACTTGGAAACTTGGCAATAACCTTGAAAAATTGGCAAGAATTTGATGAAATACCAACTTTACCGCAACCGCGGGCGCCAAGTTAGGTTTTTCCTCGCAAAGATCAACAAATCTGTTTTATTAAGTCATGTTAAAGATCTGCTCCGCTGTTTTGACTGTCGTCGTCTCCGTGTGCTCCATGCCCGTTGTCTGGGGCGCCGACAAGGATTTGCCCATGAGCGTGCGCTTTAAGGGCGAAAAAAAGTTCCACCAAATGGTCCGCAAGGCGCAAAGCCAGGATTGGGCCAAATTGCCGATCGGCGAGCGCACAATTCGGTTCGCCCGCGAATTACACGGCCTGCCTTACACCAGCTTCACCTTGGAGATCGACGATCACATCGAGGCTCCATCGGCCAATTTTACCGGATTGGATTGCTGGACGTTTTTTGAGATCAGCCTCGGCATGGCGCGCATGATCGCCGAGGAAAAGGACGGCTACACGCCGCAGGATCTGTTGGACCAAATCGAATTCACGCGCTATCGCGGCGGCAGTTGCAGCGGCAACTACCTGGAGCGCATCCACTACCTGAGCGAGTGGTTTTTTGAAAATGAGGCCCGCGGCGTGGCGGACGACATCACGCGGGATTTTCGCTTCGCCAAACCCATGACCGGCCGCAAATGCCAGGAGATGACGATTTTGTGGAAGAGCTACCGTTACCTGCGCAACAATCCCCGGCTGCGGCCCACCATGTCCAGACTGGAAGCCAAAGTGAGCGAATTGCCGGTGTATTACATCCCCAAAGACAAGGTGCACCTGATCGAGCCAAAATTGCAAAACGGCGATGTTTTGGGCATTGCCACCTCGCACCAAGGCGGGTTTTGTTCCCACGTGGGGCTGGCCATTCGCACCAACGACAACGTGTTGCGCCTGATGCATGCTTCCTCCCAAAAACAGTATCGCCGGGTGGTCATCGACAAATCGCTTTCCGGCTATCTCAACACGTTCAAGGGACACGCTGGCGTCATTGTGGCACGTCCGTGGGAGGTGGACAAAACCGTCACGAATCGGGATGATTACCGCGCCAAATTACGGAAATTGACCGGCGGACGGGGGCTGATTTCGTCGAGTTTTTAGCCGGTTGGTTTGCTTGGAAGGTGGGTGCTAGTTCACGATTTTCGCCTCAATCGTGCGATCCAACTTTTTCGTAAAAATCTCCAGTCCCGCCTTGGACAGGTCTTCCGGCGTCCAGGTTTCGGTTGCGGGCGGGTCAAATGATTCGAGCTTGATTCTCTTTTGGCCGAAATTTTGGGTTTTGGCGTCGTGAAGATAGCTGATTTCAGGGTCGAGCACATAGGTTAGGCCACGTCCACCCGGAACGCGCAGGAGCATGGGGAGAGCGTTGAAACCCGGACCGCCGCCTAACCACCGATGCTGGAAAATCGTCGTCTCAAGAACCCGAAAATCCGACCGGAAGACCACGGTCGCCGGCATTCCGTCGATGCGGGTGTGGAGAATGCCGCCGGCGCCAATTTTGCCCGCTGATTCCAGCGTAAAAACGTGCAACTGGCAGGTTCCGCCCACGATTTCGGGTAAGATCTCCTCTGCCGGCCAATCCGAGATCAGCTCTACCATGTCTTCGAATTCGGAGGACGGCGGCCGGCTAAGAAGCACGGTTTCGTCGGGAAACATGTGCTGAAGGACCGGTTCGAACCGCGTTCGCAAAAACGAGGGCTGCGCCCCAAAATTCCGGCCCTGCCAAGTTTCACCGTTCGCCAGCTCAATCGTGCAATTTCCTGCCCGAAACAGCTCGTTTTTCGCCAGGACGGCGTCCGGTGCCAACAGGCGGATTTTCGCGAAGTTGGATCCGATTGACCACTGCGGCGAACTCAGCTCGACGCGCGCGTTTGAGTCGTTGACGGCGATTTTCGGAGCGGGGTTCGCCGTGGTTGCCGGCCGCTGAAAGTCCACGGGAATCCGGATCATCGCCCAAACCGCCAGCGCGACTGCCAACAGCCCGCCGAGGATCGTAAAAACGCGCCGCCGGTGAAAAAACTGGCCGATCTGAAGCCCAACGCATCCTAACGCAAGCACCATTGCCCCTAACAACACGGCCAATTTTCCGTCACCGTCCGCCGCGCCGCCCGGCCCTGGCAGAGTCGCGCCGCTGGCCAAGAGTGCCGCAAGCATCGTGAGCGTGTAGAGGCCGACGAACCAGAGCAATGCCGCGCCGATCGCGCCACCCGTGCTCCGAGCCTGGCTGGCGAAAAACAGTGCCAGGGCGATCGCCATCCCTCGCGTGGCCAAAAACTGGAGCATCACCTCCGCCGCCGTCCCCGGAGCGGGCTCGTAAAAGCTGACGATGGCAATCCAGCGCGCCAGCGCCCACGGCCCTAACAAGAGCAGAAAAACCACGATCGGGCGGGAGATCGCCAACGCCCAGCGCGGCACGGCCTGGGTCAGCCACACTTGCCGGGGGCCAACCGGCGAGTGGGCCGAATTAACCTCGATCGTCAGCCAAACCATCACGAACCAGCGCACGAGTTCCAGAAAGACGACGCGCTCGTAAAGCGTCAGGTAAGCATCGGCGGAAACCTGGCCGCGAGTCATGATGGCGTGGTAGCCGAGTTCCAGGCCGAAACTCAGCACCAGCCAGCCCAGCAGCCACCAGCGCAGGCGCAGCACGTCGAACCGGCAAATGTGGAGCAGCGCGTTCATGGGGCGGGGTAAAGGTGGAATTCTTCGCGCCGCAGTTGACGGGCGTCCGATCTTACGGCGGAATCTGAAGTCCACCAAATGGTGCGAACGGCGCTTCCGCCTTGGTCGGCGCTGGTGACGGTGTTGTCTTCGCGCCACTCCGCGGTGGGGCCGGTTTTGGGCAGCAATTCGAGTCGTGGCGCTTGTGCCACTTCCAAATGCGTCCTCCACCTTGCCGCCAACTGGCTTCCCGGCCAAAACAGCGGCAAATCCAGCGCAACCGCGGGGCCACGCCGCGTTTCCAGGCGTGTGACGCGCGCGTTCTTGCCTTTCCAGCGGAATCGGACGCTGTTCTCGCCACGCGGCAAAATGACGGGAGCTGGATCGAAGCGGATTATCGCCGATCGCTCCGATTTGCCGGGATCCGGAGGCGCAAAGTTGATCCGGCTGGTCAATCCAACCGGAAAACACGCAAAAATCGCCAAACCACCGCCCACCGCGGTAATCCAGCCCCGGCGATGCCAAAAATGCAGGAAAACCAAGCCTGCCGCAGCAACTACGGCGAAGATGCGCCAGGTAGCGTGCTGGTGGTCTTCTCCGATTCCGGAATCCAGCTCGCTGAGCCAGTTGCCCAAGCCATCCAACCAACCGGCAACCAACACCGCAAAGAACCCGGCGAAAACCCCCGCGCAAATTCCCATGCGCCTCAGCACCCCTCCCGCCGTCGCCGTCGGAGCCGCGATCCAGGCCACGAAGCCGACCCAGACGGCAAGCGGCAAGGTCCACGTGAGGTGCAAAACGTAGGCGAGCGCGGCCGGCGTTTCGTGAAGAACGGAGACGATGAACCCAAACTGCAACGCCTGGGTTGCGATGACGGTGAGGATCAATGTTAGCTTGGCCGCACCCAGTTTCCCGCGCCCAATGGCCTGCGTCATCCAGCTCGCCTGATGGCCGCCGCCGGGATGCCCCAGCAAAATCGCGGCCGTCAGCACCCCCAGCGCCGGCACGCGCAGGTAGTGCAGCGCCACCCACGGCGCGCTGCTGAAATACCAGTCAAACTGGCGCTCGCTCAGGTTGCCGTAGAGCTTGTGGATGTGTAGCACGATTTCCAGCAGCAAAAATCCTAACCAACCGACAAACCACCAACGCAGCCGCCGCATATCGTTCCAAAATAGGTGCGCAATTTGGCTCATGACACGGCCTTCCTGTTTTTCGCGATCGCGACGAAAATTTCTCGCAAGCTAAGCCGCACGACCTGGGCCTTGCCCCGCTCGATTCCCAGGTTTTCGCGCAAATCCGCCTCAAAATTGGATTCCTCGAAATCGCTCGCGACAAACGTGACCAAACCGCGCTGATGGCGAATTTCCAACCAGCCTGGCGGCAACTTTTCCGGCAAAACCTGGGTTTCCGGGATTTGCGCCTCAACCCGCCGAAAGCGCCCTAACAAAGCCTCAGCCGGCTCGCTCAGCAACAGGCGCGAGGTGTCGAGAAAGGCCACGTGATCGGCCACCCGCTCCACCTCGTCCATATCGTGCGAGCTAAGCAAAATCGTCCACCCATCATCCTGGGTCAGCTCCAGCATGCCCTGGATGAACTGCTCGCGCACCAGGGGATCGAGCCCGGAAAACGGCTCGTCGAGCACGAGCAATTTGGGTCGAAACGCGGTCGCGCCAAGCAATGCCGCCTTCATGCGCATACCGCGGGAGCAGGCCTTGAGTTTGCGGGACAGATCCAGGTCCAGCAACCCGGTTAGGCGCTCGCGGAAAGCTTCGTCCCACGCCGGGTAGAACGGCCGCAAAAAATCCAGGTACTGCCGCACCGTCATCCACAGCGGCAACCGTTGATCCTCGGAAACGTAGCCGATCTCGCGAAAATGCGTGCCGCCTAGTTTTCGGCTGTCGCGCCCCAAAACGATGGCGGAGCCGCCGCTCGGCCGCAGCAGATTCATGAGCATCTTCAGCGTAGTGCTCTTGCCCGCCCCATTTGGCCCTAACAGTGCGAAAACTTTGCCGCTCGGTACCTGCAAATTCAAGCCACGGACGGCGGTTGTGCGGCGGAAGCGTTTGCTCAGATCGTGGGTGGTGATGGCGTCCATGGCGAATTTCAGGGGTTCAACGGGTTCAACTTTCCGATTTCAGATTCCGCCAACTTTCGGCGACGGCGCGTTTCAGGTTTTCCAGGCTCAACCCGCGCTGCCGCGCCTCCACCACGAGTTGGTCGATGCTCTCCCGAAGCTCCCCAGCCGCGATTTTGGGGGCCAAACGTGGCGGCGTGCAGACGATCGTTCCCACGCCCGGCCTAACCTCCAACAGCCCCTCGTTCACCAGTGCGCTGACTGCTTTTTGGCACGTGTTAGGGGTCAATTTCAGTTCGCGGCTCATGGCGCGCACGGAAGGAAACGCCTCGCCCACTCCCAAGCGTCCGCCGGCGATGGCGCGCTTGGCGGCAAGCACAATTTGCTCGTAAGCCGGCACGCCCGGGCGGAACTGGACGCTGAAAGGGAGCATCAGAGGTGTCTTACTACGCGTGAGACACATGGGCAAGAAAAAACGCGCTTCGGAGGACAGCCCACGCGCCACACTCACACCGTCCGCACCTTCCACTCCCCCAATTCCGGCGGCGGCTTCACTGCGAGGCTGTCAGCAACACCTGCATCGTGACGATTTCCTTCGCTCCACGGCGCACCTTAACCGCCACGGTGTCGCCCACTTTCCGGCGATCGAGAGCTTTGAACAGATCCTCGGAATTTTTGATTTTGCGGCCGTCGACTTCCACCACCAAATCGCCCAAAATCACCTCCCCGCGCCGGTCGCGGCGTGTCGGTAAAATCCCGGCTTTTTCCGCGCCGCTACCCTCCACCACATCCATGACCAGCACGCCATCCACCCCCTGACGGGACAATAAAGCGTCGTTGGCGATTTCGATGCCCAAAACCGGCTTGATGACGCGTCCGTGCTGGATGAGCTGCGGCACCATGCGATTGACCACGTTGACCGGTACGGCAAAACCAACGCCCGCGTAAGCGCCTGACGGACTGAAAATCGCGGTGTTGACGCCGATGACGCGCCCGGAGCTATCGAGCAGCGGCCCGCCGGAGTTGCCCGGGTTGATGGCGGCGTCGGTTTGGATCACGTTTTCGATGGTTCGGCCGGAAACGGACTGAATTTCGCGTCCGAGGCCGCTGATGACCCCGGTGGTCAGGGTTTGATCGAGCCCAAACGGGTTGCCGATCGCGAATACGCTCTGGCCGACGCGCAGATCGCTCGACGTGCCGACCGTGATCGGCTTTAACTTCGCCTCGGGCGCGTCGATTTTCAGAACGGCCAGGTCTTTGTCCGGCTCCGCGCCCACCAGTTTGGCGTTCCAGGTGGATTGGTCGCTCAAAATCACCTTCGCCGCGTTGGCCTCGCGAATCACGTGGTAATTCGTGACCACGTGGCCGTGTTTATCCCAAATGAACCCGGTCCCGGTTCCCGCGGGAATTTTCGTCAAATTCAGCGTAAAAAAATCCCGGCGCACGGCGATGCTCTCGATGTGGACCACCGATGGCGAGGTGGTCTCGAAGAGGTTGATCGTAGCCACCTCGTTGGGAAGCAAATCGGCCCGGGGCGCGATGGCTCGCGGCTGTCCTTGGCCCATCAACCAGAGTGTTCCCATCAAGGCCGCGGCGGCGAGTCCGCTTGCGGCAAGCCAGTTTCGGCGGATCGGTTTCATCCCCGCAAGATGCCAAATCTTCCGGGCAAAGCAACGGCTTGAGAGCGGAATTTTGCGGTTTGACGCATCTGGCTTGGAAGTGCATCCTGGGCGGGATGGCAACCGCAACCTTACAGCCTCCAATCGCCCCCAAAACCTCCCCCCCGGACGAGGAATGGGAGCCCTGGGCGCCGGACGACGGCCGGGAAGTGAGCCTGGAGGAATATTGGCGCGATTGGTACGATCACGAACACAGCTACGAATGGAACGATGGAATCCTAGAAGCCAAACCCATGGCCACCGAAGAACAAACCAAGCTCTTTTTCTGGTACGTGCGGCTGGTTGGCTGCTACGCGGACAAAGAAAACGCCCCGGCAGTAACCATCGAGCAAGTCGGCTTCAAAATGACCGTGCCAGATCCCAAGAACCCCGCCCGCATGAAGACGGTGGTGCGCAAACCGGACATCGGGCTCATAGCTCCCTCCAATCCGGTGCGCTGGAAGCCCGGCGAGCGTTCTTACCACGGGGTGTTTGATCTGTGCATCGAGTCGCTTTCGGACTCCGACAAACGCGCCGTGCGCCGCGACACTCAGGTGAAGTGGGACGAGTACAAACATGGCAAGGTGCCGGAGTATTTCATCCTCGATCCGGGGGATAAGAAGGGTAACAAGCGGGGCGGATTCTACCGGCTGAACAAGGCCGGGGTATACGTGCCCATTACGCCGAAGGACGGTATCATCGAATCTGTGACGATGCCGGGTTTTCGCTTCCGGCTGACGGATTTGGATCGGCTGCCGACGCTCGATGAGTTGATTCAGGATCCGGTCTACGACTTCGTGGGACCGGAGACGCGGGCGAAATTCGCGGAATTGCGAGCCCGGCAGGAGGCGCTGGAGGAGGAAAATTCGGCGGTGAAAGAGGAAAATGTGGCCGTGAAAGAGGAGAACGTGGCGGTGAACGAGCAGATCTTGGAGGTGAAGGAAGAGAACGTGGCAGTGAAAAAGGAAAATGCAGCCGTGATGGAGGAAATTTCGGAGGTAAAAGAGGAAAACGTGGCGGTAAAAGAAGAGAACGTGGCGGTGAAAAAGGAAAACATGGCGGTGAACGAGGAGATTTTGGAAGTGAAGGTGGAAAATGCTGCGCTGAAGGCGGAAATCGAGGCGCTTCAGGCCAAACTCGGCAAAAAGGCGCCCAAATCGCCGTAATTCGCCAAAAAGTCCTGCCAAAACGGCCATTCCGCCGCTGAAATTTTTGCCGTTGATTGACTGGCCAAGCCGCCAGATCGTAACTATCCTATCCAGATCGCCCAAGGGCTAGCCCATGAATCAAAACCCAAACCCAGAAGACCGGTCCCCAACCTCGTCTTCGCTCGAACAGGCTCTGGAGCTGCCTCCCAACCTTAAGGCGCGGCTCGAAAACTTCCGCCGCAAGGTGTGGCTGGTGAAGATTGCCGAAGGCGCGCTTGCCGCGATGTTCGGCCTGGCCCTCTCCTACCTGGCCGTCTTTCTCCTGGACCGCGTTTGGGACACGCCCGCCACCGTTCGTGCGCTCATACTCGTCGCCGGCGCCTCGGGCTTTGGATTCTGGTTTCCCACCAAGTGCCACCGCTGGGTATGGGAACAGCGCAACCTGGAGCAAGCCGCCCGCCTGCTGCGCCTGAAATTCCGGCGACTGGGCGATCATTTGCTCGGCATCGTCGAATTGGCCAAACATCGCTCCGGCTCGGAGGCGCTCATCAAGGCGGCGTTCAAGCAGGCCGACGAACGCATCGGCGACCGCGATTTTGCCCGTGCGGTCCCGGACCCGAATCATTGGCGCTGGGCCGGCGCCGCGGCGTTGATCCTCATTCTGGCCGTCGGCGCGATCATCGCTGTGCCCAAAGCCGGGAAAAACGCCGGATTCCGCTGGTTGACGCCGTGGAAGGCGACCGAGCGCTACACCTTCGCTCAAGTCGAGGAATTGCCGAAAAAGATGGTGGTTCCCTACGCGGAGGACTTCGACGTGAACGTCAATCTGAGCGCGGACACGGATTGGAAGCCGGATTCCGGCACGGCGCGGTTCAAGGATCAGTTGCCGGTGACGGTCGATCGCGAAGAGGAGAGTTTCGCGTTTTCACTGGCCGGCCGCACCAAGAAAGCGAAGCTGAAACTGGCGGTGGGCGACGACCGCGAGGAAATGGTGATTCTCCCCACCACGCGGCCGGAATTGGAAGCCATCTCCGCAACGCTGCGGTTGCCGGATTACCTGCGCTACAGCCACCAGCCCATCGTTCAGGTTCGCGACGGAACACTGTCGGTCCTCAAGGGCAGCGAAGCCACGTTTCAGGCTGAAGCCAAGCGGAATTTGGCGGAGGCGCAGATGGATGGCCGGCAATTGCAGGTGAAGGCCAAAACCATGTCCACCGAGCCGTTTTTCGTCGCTGAATCGCGCGAACACACCCTAACCTGGCGCGATACCCTGGGTTTGACCGCCAAAGAGCCGCTAAAGCTGCGCATCAACGCGTTTGAGGACGCCGCGCCAAACGTCATCGCAAAAATGGAGACCCGCGAGCAGGTCGTTTTGGTGGATGAGACCGTGCAGTTTCAGTTGAAGGTGAACGATGACTTCGGCGTTCGCGAAGCCGGGTTGATGTGGGTTGGCTCCCTCTTCCGCCCGGGGCGCGATGCGGAGCGCGGAGCAAAAGTCGTCGCCGCAGGGGGTCCGGAGCTGAAAGAAATCGAGACCGCGGCGACCTTCAATCCTGCGCGGGAACGCGTGAAGCCGCAGACCATCCAATTGGTCGCCTACGCGCAGGATTACCTGCCGGGACGGGAGCCGGCGATGTCGCGGCCGTTCATCCTCCACATCCTGGGACACGACCAACATGCGTTGTGGATCACCGATCAGATCGGCAAGTGGTTCCGTCAGGCCCAGGAAGTCTACGAGCGCGAAAAACAGTTGCACGCCACCAACCAGGAACTCCGCCAGCTTTCCGCCGATGAGATGGATGACCCCGCAAACCGCCGCCGGATCGAGGCTCAGGCCCAAGCGGAGGCCAACAACGGCAAGCGGCTCGATAATTTGACCAAAGCGGGCAAGGATCTGGCCGAAGAAGCCGTCCGCAACCGCGAATTCGACGCCGAGCGCCTGGAACTCTTCGCCCAATCGCTTCAGAAGCTCAAGGACATCGCCCAGAACCGGATGCCGTCGGTGGCCGACCTCTTGAAAGACGCGGCCAACGCTCCCCAGCAGCAAAATCAGCCCCAACCGGGCGAAAAATCGCCGAGCGAGTCTCAACCGAACGAATCCGAGCCCTCGCTGGCCGAAAATCAGCAGCAACAGCCTAAACCCGGCGAAAATCAGCAACCTAACGACCAACCCAAAGGCCCTCAGCTCGACACCAAGCCGGAGAGCGGCTGGATGAAGCCGGTTCCCAAAGATCCGAACGGTGGTTCGAAATCCGGCGGTGGCGGTTTGGGCCTGCCCAGCACGAATTTGGCGGCTGCGCCGGGCGACGACAAGCCGAAGCCGCCCTCACCGGCCCAGCAAAGCACCGAGGAAGCGGTGGTGGAGCAAACCGGCTTGCTCGATGAATTCGCGAAAATCTCCGAGCAACTCAAGGAGCTGCTCAACAGCCTGGAAGCCAGCACGTTCGTCAAGCGTCTCAAGGCGGCCTCCCGCGAACAAATCGCCGTCGCCGGGGATTTGAACGACACCCTCAACGGCGTCTTCGGAATGCCCGACCGCCACGTTGCCGAAGCCATCCGCGAGCGGGCCAAAACCATCGCCGACCGCGAAACCGAGCAAAGTGAGGTCATCCACACCATCCAGCAGGACCTGCAGGCCTACTTCCACCGCAAACAGGACCTGAACTACAAAAAAATCCTCGAGCAAATGCGCGAATCCAGCGTGGTTGCCGAAATCCGTGAAATTGGCGACGCCATCCGCGTCAACCTCAACGGACGCTCCATCGCAGCGGCGGAATTTTGGGCCGACGCGCTCGACCGCTGGGCCGAGGAACTGGTTCCCGCCTCCCGGCAGCAATCCGGCAAGGGGCAATCGCAAAATTCCGACAGCCTGCCGCCGGAAGTCGTCCTCAAGGTGATGCAGATCCTTCACGATGAGATCGAATTGCGCGAGGAAACCCGCGAATTGGAGCGCGCCAAGGCCGCGCTGCCCTCGGATGACTACGCCAAGCGCGCCAACGATTTGGCCGACACCCAGCGCGAGCTTCGGGACCGCACCTACGGCGTGGTCAAAGCCATCGAGTCGCTGCCGTTCGGCGCCCGGCGCTTTGGCAAGCCCATCCAACTCCTGACCGCGGTCACCGAAGTCATGAGCGACGCGCGCAACATTTTGGCCGAACCGAACACCGGCCCGGACGCCATCGCGGCCGAAACGGAGGCCATCGAGCTGTTGCTGCAAACCCGCCGTTCCAATCCCAACGGCGGCGGTGGTGGAGGAGGAGGCAGCCCCGGCGGCGGCGGGTCCGGAGCCGCGGGCGGGCGTTCCGCTCTGTCCGGATTGGGCCCGGGAGCGGATTCGGGAGCCTCCTTGGAGGATCGCGAGGTGGATCAAAGCACCGGCCGCGACGGACGCAATTTTCCCGAGGAATTCCGCAACGGCTTGGACGCCTACTTCAACGAGCTGGAACGCGGAGGAGGAAGCTAGCTGATTGATTTCGCATGAACCACGTTATTTTGCCACCACACACACCTGCGATCGCTTGCCGCATCCTTCCAATCCTTTGCGGGCTGCTGCTGGCGTTCGCCGCCGTTTCAAGTCCCCTCCGCGCCCAGGACGCGGATGCGGAGGATGAGAAGGAGACGACCGAGGAGAAGATCAACCAGTACCTGCAGAAATTGGCCGACGATGAGAAGGAAAAGCGGCTCAAAGACATGCAGTCGGTCATCACCGACATCGACCGCGTTTGCCGGCTGAACCAGCAGCAGCGCAAAACCCTGGATTTAGCCGCAAAAGGCGCCATCGACCGGGGCGTGGACGGCTGGCGCACACGGATGGATGCCTGGGTTCGAGACCGGGCCCGCCATTCCAACCAGGACGTGGATGAATTCCTCGCGGGAGTCGGCAACGTGCGTTTTGGCGAATCGCGGCAATGGGCGCCGGAGCGTCAAAAAGTCTGGATGGAGTCGGTCAAGAGCACCCTGACCGAAAGCCAGCGGGAGGCTTACTGGAACGACATCAAGGCGCGCCTGGCTTTCAAGCATGAGTCGATGGCGAGCGTCATCGTGGCCGATTTGGACCGGCACCTGAAGTTTTCCGCCAAACAGCGGCGCGAGGTTTTGGAGAAAGTCACCGTGGCGGCGGAAAAATACTGGGAGCGGCTGGAAGAGTGGTCCGGCGATGACGACAACTTGCCTCTCTACCAAATGGGTGCTCTCATGGGGGCGGTTCCAGCCAAGGAACGCGACGAAATTTTATCCCAACCCCAACGCGAAGCCTGGGAGCGCTATTTTGCCCGGCATTCCGGCGTTTGGGACACGATTCGCAGCCGGCCGGAACCCCAGCCGGATTACTATTTCCTCGCGCCCTGACCCATTTTTCGCGATTCTCTCTTTTCCGACCTTTTTTGAGCGTGACCGCCCCCAAATTTCCTCCAAAACTCCTCTTCCCAGCCGTTTGGCTGGCAGCGGCCTGTGCGGCAAGCGCCGAAGAACCCATCCAACTGAACATCCCGAACCTGGAGATCGTCCTGGACGGCGAAATCCGGCTCGATCAGGCGCCCTCCGCTGAATCCCTGCGTCCGCTGAAGCAGGCAACCCGGGACGCGCGCAAAGAGCTGCAAACCTACATGAACGGCCAAATCACCGAACTGGCCGATGCTTGCGATTTGTCTGATGCGCAGGTCAAACGCCTCACCACCGCCGCCAAGGGCGCGATCGACTCGCTCATGGAGCAGTGGGTGCGAAAAATCGAGAGCTGGGAGTGGATCGAGCGCAGCGGCCGGCTGGACCGGGACACCGCCCGGCGGTTTTTGACCAACGTCGGCGCTTCGGAATCCGCGGTGGTTCGGCACAAGATGTGGCTCAACGCCGTGGAATCGACCCTAACCTCCAGTCAACGCGCCCAACGCAGCGCGGCGTTGAGCGAGCGGGCCATGATCAAGCGCAAACGGGCCGTCCTCATGGCCGTGAGCCGATTGGCCGAAGAACTCGGCCTCACCACCGAGCAGTCGGGCCAACTCAGCAAGCTGATGGACGAAAAAATCGGCCGCCGGCTCGCCCGCCAGAAGGATCCGCCGTCAAGCGTGATGGTCTTTGCCCGCCTCTTGCCGCTGGACGATCTGAAGGCGATTTTTAACGACGAACAATTCAAGCTTTGGGAAAAAATGCTCGAGCACGCTCCCGGAAACGAACCCCTTGGCTTTTGAGGACGCGAAACCTGGTTTTTGGCGTCTTAGGCTGTTGGTTAGCCGTTTTGGGCGCTGTTTCGGGTCAAAGCCCGCTCATCCGCTACGGCGCAAAGGTGCCCGCGGAGGTGGAGACCATCTACGACCGCGGCTTGGCCTGGCTGGTGCAAAATCAGGGCGAGAGCGGATCCTGGGAGGGCGATGGCGAGCACGGCATTACCGGCATGTGCGTCATGGCTCTGCTTGCCAGCGGCCAGGACCCCAATTTCGGCAAATTTCGCACGCCCATCCGCCGGGCCGTGCGTCACATGATCATGGGTCAAGACCCGAAAACCGGTTACCTGGGCGACAGCATGTACCACCACGGCTTCGCGATGCTGGGCTTGTCTGAAGCTTACGGCGCGGTGGACGACACCCTGCTTTGGGAGGGCAACGAAGACGCAAATCAGCGACGCAGCATCGGTGAGGCGCTGGAATTGGCCGTGGTTTGCGCCGCCGCTTCCCAAAAGAACAATCGCTGGGGCGGCTGGCGGTATTCGCCGGAATCCAGCGACGCCGACACCTCGGTGACCGGCGCGGTTTTGATGGGGCTGCTGGCCGCGCGCAACGCGGGAATTGAGGTGCCGGATGAGGTGGTGGACAAAGCGCTGGGTTATTTCAAGCAAAGCACCGGCCCCACCGGCATGGTGGCTTACACCGGCGGGTTAGGCGGCATGGGCGAATCCATGAATCGCTCCGCCATCGGCACGTTGGTCTACTCCGTCGGCAAAAAGAAGGATTGGCCGGAATACGGCAACACGCTCAAGCACATCACCGACCGCCTGGAGCATTCTGAAGGCGGTTACCCGCATTATTTCCGCTACTACATGGCCCAGGCGCTGTTTCAGGGCGATTTTGACGCCTGGCAGACCTGGAATCGCGAAACCATCCGCCTGCTCGGCCAAACCCAGCAGGAAGACGGCAGTTTTCCCGGAAGCCACGGCACGGCTTACGGAACGGCGATGTCGTTGCTCGCCCTGGCCCTCAATTACCGGCTTTTGCCCATCTATGAACGGTAAACTCTCAGTTTTCAGCTCGATCGCCGTTTTCGGCTTGCTGCTGACTTTCGGCGCCCACGCCCAAAGTTTGCGGGGAGAGCTAATTTGGGCCAACGGCGACCAATTGCCGGGAGAATTGGCTGGCGCGCGGGATGGCCAAATTCGCTGGAATTCCGAACTGTTTGCCAAACCGCTGGTGCTCGACACCGCTCACCTCAAATCCATCGAGCTGATCTCCAAAAACGCGGAAACCGTGTCCGCCGGGCCATTCCGGGCCAGCCTCGTCAACGGCGACGTGATTCACGGCTCCTTGACCGATCTCAGCGAAGACTGGATCACCCTGCAAAGTCCGCGCCACGGCCCCATCAAACTCAAGCGCTCCCAGGTGATTCACCTGCGCCGCACCAACCATCCATCGCTCATTTTTCTGGGACCCAACGGCCGGGAAGGCTGGCGGGTGCAAAATCGGCGCACCAGCATCGAATTCTGGTCCATGCGGCCGGGGGGCGGACTTTACACGCCGCGTTGGCGTTCGGAACTCTTTCGCCGGCTGGTTTACCCGGAAAAAGTCGAGGTGGAGATCGTCCTGCAATCCAGCGAACGGCCGGAATTCACCATCGCGCTGGATCAACGCTTCGACAACACCGCCAGGCTGGAAACCTGGGACGACGAATTGGTGGTGACCCGGGGCACGGAGTTCTCCCCGGTCATGACCTTGGGCGAAGACGACCGAAACGTGCATTTGCGCCTGTTTTGGGACCGCCGCGCCGGCGAATTGTCGATCCATGCCGGCGACGGTACGGCTTTGGCCACGATGCCGGCGAAAATCGACTCCAACGCCTCGAAAAACGACGCTTTTTACCTGCTGAACAAGGGGATCGACATGGAATTGACGAAATTGCGCATTTCCAAGTGGAACGGACGCCCGCCGGTGAAAGTGCGCGAAGGCGAAGGCCACGTTCGCCTCATCGACGGAGAATTCGCCTACGGCGCGGTGACCGGCCTGACGGGGCCCGGCGGCAGCGTTACCCTGTTGGGAGGCCGCCGCGTTCCTCTCGAACGCATCGACACCATCCAACTGCGCAACCCGGTGGCGGGCGGCTCGAAACGCGAACCGGTGGAACTCACTTTCGCCGACGGATCCCTACTTTCCGGCACGTTGGCGGGAATGACGGGCGAAAAGCTGCTCCTTCGCACGCCTTACGCCGAAAACCCGGTCCCATCCGGCTTGAACGAGGCCCGCCGCTTGCGATTCCGCCGATCGGAGTCCTCCGCCCCCATCGAGACGACCGATGAGCTGCACACGGAGGAAAAAGTGTTGCGCGGATCGATCGCTGGCGGCTCAAACGGCGCTCCCATTCGCTGGCGGCCACTGGGCGCCGTGGAACCAGTGGCCCTGGCGCCGGGAACCGCCGCCCGCATGATTCGCACCCGCACCCACTCCATCGGCAACCTGGATGGAGACCGCATTTTTCTCAACAGCGGTGAAATTCTCTCCTGCCGCGTCACCAGCATGGAGGAAGAGGCGGTAAAGCTCACCAGCAGCCTGTCGGATATCGACTCAATGCCGGCCACGCAAGTCCGCGCCATTGAATTTCGGGAGGGACGCCTTCAGCTTTCCGGATTTCGCGACCGTGCCTGGACGAAAATGCCGATCGAAGGCGGAAAAACGCTGCGAGAGGCCGATCGCCTGGTGCTGGATGGCGGAGGACTGGCCCATCCGTCCATTTTGCGCGCTGACGAGATTGTTTTTGACCTGAAATGGCTCAATCCCGAGCAAGGAGGCGTCACGGTGAGCCTTTTTGCCCAGGAACTGCTGGATGAGGCCGCTCCGCTGGACATCAGTTTCAGTTGCTGGAGCAACCGCCTCTGGGTCGCCGGGATGGAGCCGTCTCTCGGCAACAGCCTGGGCGGTGACGACATCAACATCGAAAACGGCTTCGCTCAGGTGCAAATCCGCGCCACTGCCGACCGCGTCTTTGTTTGGGTCAATGGCAAGCAACTCGTCAACCTGCATCTGGATGCGAAGAAGCGTCTCGGCAACGGGTTGCGCATCCGCAGCGGAGGCCCCTGGTTCGATGCCGGCGCCAAGCTCAGCAGCGTCACCGTTCGCAACTTTGAGGTCCGCAGCAGCACGGGCTTGTTGGCGCCGCTTCGGGTTGACGATAGCGCCAAGCGGCACGTCCTGGCCACGCCGCGTTTTCGCCGGGACCGGCCGGATTCCCACGTTTTGATCGCGCCCAACGGGGATTTGTTGCGCGGCCGCCTGGAACGCGCCACCGCGGAGGAGGTCATGTTTGCTTCGCGGCTCAAGGACTTCCAATTTCAACGCGACCGCGTCGCTGGCCTGGTTTCGCTGGATTCCGCCGCTGAAAGCGCCCCAACGCGCGACAAGCTGGAGGCACGTGTGGTCCTCAACGACGGCGCCGTCATCCGCCTCATCCCGGAAGAGATGAGCGGCACGATGTTGACCGGAAAATCGCCCAGTCTGGGGCCGTGCGAGATCCCCGTCGCCGCGATCCGTCAGATTCACATCGGCGAGGTTGAGCCCATTCCGGATCATTTGGTCTACGCCGACTGGCTTCGCGAAGAACCGAGGGAACCGGAGATTCCCAAACCGGGAACGCCCGGCTCGCGGTCGAATTTGATCGGCAAAAAGGCGCCGGAATTCGATCTCCCTCTCGTATCCGGCGCCAAATTTCAGCTCAGCGAGCAATTGGGCAAAAAAATCGTGGTTCTGGAGTTTTGGGCCACGTGGTGCGGCCCCTGCCAGGCCGCTTTTCCGGAATATTTGGACGCCATGGAGCAACTCGACCCCGATCGCGTCCGCTTCATCGCCGTGAACCAGGCCGAACCGGCCGCGCTGGTGAAGCCTTACCTGAAACGGCATGGCTGGGATTTTGAAGTTACCCTGGATTCCAGGGAAGCCGTCGGCCGTAAATACGGCGTCGAAGGCATCCCGCACACCGTCGTCATCGGCCTGGACGGCAACGTGGCCTGGGTGCAAACCGGTTTTGTTCCCGGCGTCGGCGCGACGATGAAAAACGTGATCGAAGGCCTGCTGAATCCCGACGAGTAGGTCGGCAGCAATGGGCGCCAAACCGCGCCTCTCCGGACGAACCTCTGGATTACGCCGGCGATCGCCAAATTTTGCCCGGAATGAGCCGTTTTGTGGGAGAAGCCGGCTCGGGGCCGCTGGAAAACGTGAGATCGGCAAAATCACGACGGACTTTCTCCTTTTTATCCGGCGAGAGGTGTGGTTACTTTGGGGTGCTTTATTTTCGCATAAAATGGAATGTTCGTTTTGGCAATTTTTAGGCCTCGATCCAGCCGCAGCCACCGTCGCTGACGTGGAGATCGGCTACTACCGCCTGCTTTTGGAGCATCATCCTTCCCGCAGCCCGCAAAAGTTTCAGCTTTTGCAGCAGGCGCGCGCGGCGGCCCTGCGCGAGATCGCATCGCGCCAGGAAAACAGCGCCGGGGAGTCTAAAGGGGACGAAAGGAACATTTTGGCCCGCTCCTTCGAACCCGAAGCGAATCACCCGTAATGCCCGCGACGTCCGCCGATTCCACGCAGCAACTGGCCCAGCACGTCCGCAACGCGATCGTGGAAGAGGACATGGTGGAAGCGATCGAGCTACTGACCGAGCTACACGCGACGGCAAAGAACTGGGAAAACATTGTCGCCGAGCAGTGGATCGACCGCCCGGCGTCCGCGCGATTTCTTTCCCGCGTGGTTGCAGCCGCCTGGATCGCCGAGGCCCCGCTCCAAGGCCGGCCGGTCCACCTGACGTGGTTGTGGCTGGGAGAACAAGAGCGCGCGCAGCGGTTCGGCCGCATCCGGGAGTTCGGCCAAGCGTTGATGCAAGAAACCGCGGACCAACCGAGCCGAAACACCGCCATTTTTCTGTTTCGCGTGGCTGAATCGGTTGGAGTCGAGCATCCTGCCCTCGCGAAATCGTTTGCGGATTGCGCGGCGAACTGTCCCGAAGCCCGCGAACGGCTCCAGAGCGAACGCGCGGGCAAATTCATCTCGCTCGGCGCGCATCTGGACGGTTTGCCGCAAGAGTTGAGAACCGCGTGGAATCGCCATCTTCACCCCAGCGCCGGCGATTGGGACGTGGACGGTCTGATTGAGCTGGCCGGGCAAACCATCAGCCACACGGGCCCTGGTTGGGCCGGATTCAACGCTGCGAAGCGGTTGTTGCCGCCGGAAGTTTGGGCGGCGGTGCACGACGCTCATTTGCAGCCTTTCGACCGGGTTCCAAGCAGTCAACCCACCTCACTGCCTGAAGCGGCACGGTCCGGCGGGGGCTGGCGATTTCCCGTTTGGGCCAAAGTCATTGCCGTGCTTGTCGTCATTCGAATCGCGTTCGTCGTGCTGGGTTGGCGCGATTCCCCAGCCGGAGTCACCCCATCCCAGTGGACCGGAGAAATGCTGGTGGAAATGCGCGACAAAGCCGTTCGCGAACGCCCTTTGCTCCTCGACGCGGACGATTATGGAACGCTGGATGGTTCGCTGATTTCCGCCTACCAAGATCTGAAACGCCTCGGAACGGACGAAATCGACCAAGTTCTCCAGGATCACGGCTTGGCCAAAGACCGGATCGCCATTTTTCGGCTTCTGATCTATCTGGTGCGCGATCCTGACATTTCGTGGAAAGAGGTAAGCCGGGTTAAACCGGCGGCCGAGCGTCTCCTCCCGCCGCCCCATGCCGAGCGGTTGAGTCTGGAGATCAAGGTTCGGCGCTACGAGGACAGCGTGCGAGATTGACCGGCCTTTTCACGCATCAGCATCATAAAACAACGCCGCCGACGCCGTGTAACCGTGCAGGAAATTTGTGCCGCTTATCGGCCCAACCTCTCCGTTGCAAAAAAATCCACCTAGTGGCAATTGCCCAAAAATTTCGGCGATCACCCCGGCATCGTGATTAGGCACGCCAAACATCTGTGCTCCGCGCCCCGCGCAACAAAAGAGCAACCCGGCGATCGGCGGCCCATGCGTCTCCTGCACCGACCGGCACAGGATCCTTAATTCTTCGTCTGCAGCGTCTTTGTCGCGAAACTGGAATTGCAGGGTCTGGCCGGAGCGCGGAAACGCGCCCAACGCGATGAAACCATCAACGGGATCGCCGCTCAAGATGTTGCGCACCAGAAAGTCTCCCCGCTCCATTTCATCCAGGTATTCGTTGACGGCCAACCCGGCAAAAAGATTGCCCCTGGCCGTCAGCTGGTCCTCCTCGCTCAGGCTTTCGAACGCCTCGGTCAGCACGTCGAAGGCGCGTCTAGCGGCGATGCTGATGACCCGGTTGTCCTGGACTTCCGTGATGGTGTAGGGGTTGCCGATTGGGCGGCATCCCTGACTCACCACACCGCGCACGCGCACGCCGCCGTGGAAACGGATGCCGATACAGGCCAGGCGGCCAAGATTGCGGTTGTGGAACAAAAAAACGTCCTCAGGGTCGCCGCCTCCGCTTGCCAACCCACCGAACGTCGGCGCCTGGTCGAAAACCGCGTTCCAGCGGTTCATCCAGTGCTCGGCATGGGCCAAAAACGGGTTAATCAGCGAAATCCAGAATCCGCCGTGCTCGATATTTCCTGCTTCAAAGTCTTCCATGTCGTCCGCCTCCAATTCCAGAAAACTCAGGTCCGTTTCCGGAAAATGCAGAAAAATCAGGCAACAGCCCGAAACATTCTCGTCTTCGCTGTTCGTGCCGATGAAGCCGTCCGTGGAGCAGCCCACAACCTGCGCCGCATGCCCATAAACCTGCACCACTTCGACAAAATCCGCGAAATGCGGGCGCCAATCCGAGCTGATGAACGCAAAGACCACGGTGGGCCGCCCGCCGATTTGTTCGCGGCACGCTTCCGCCGCCGCGCGCACGGCGTCTTCGTCGTAGGTGGAGCGCACGATCCAAGATGCGGCTCGGTTTTCACTAACCATGCACCCAGGCTCGCACGAAGCTGCCGCGGGCGAAAGGGAAAATCGGCTTCAGCGGCAAATGGCGATTTTTCGCGCGCCGGTCCTACGGTTTCGGCGCGGCGTCCGCGGAAACGAACCGGCGCCACCAGTTTTGCTCGAACATCTCCGTTTCCTCGCCCGCCAAAACGAAGCCGCTCGCCAAAATTTCCCGCGTCACCTCTTCTTTGCCGGCGCGGACGTGATTGAGAATCCAATCGCTCGATTTGCCGGGAATTCGCTCGAAATCGATCACCACCACCGAGCCGCCGGGCTTCAGCGCTTGCAGAATCGAGGCCATCGTTTTGAACGGAAACTCAAAGTGATGGTAGGTGTCGCAAATGAAGGCGAAATCGATCGATTTTGGCGGCAAATTCACCGAATCCGGCGCGCAAACCACGCCTTCCACGTTTTTTGAGCCCTTCGCGCCGCAACTCAGCAGCGTGTAATCGACGAATTTTTTCGCGATATCGACGGCGTAGACCTTGCCGTCCTCACCAACCGCCGGGCCGAGCAGGCGGGTGAACAAACCCGTGCCGCAGCCGATGTCAGCCACCGCCATTCCGGGCTTCAACCCTAATTTTGCGACGATTTGCTCCCGCCGATCGTAAACCTCGCGCCCCTCGCGTTCGAATCGCTCGATGAAGGAGCCAACGTCCGGGTTGCGGAACGGTTCGTTGATTCCCGGGTTCACGCTCGCGTCCTGGGCCGCCGCAATCGCGGGAAACGCGCCCAAAAACAGGATGAGGGGAAGCAGTTGGTGCATTTGCCAGTTTCCGTCAATTTCGCGCATTGGCAACCGGCGCACAGGGTTCGAATTTTTTGGGTTGGCCGCGGTTGGGTTCGCATGTTAGGTGCGCCGCATGAAAACGATCGAAATTTCGTTAAAAATCGCCGTTTTGGCCGGTTTCGTGGCGTTGCAGAGCGGTTGCGGCATGGTGGAAGGCAAGGCCGAGGCTGAGGTGGATGCCCGGGCCTTTTTGGATCAACGCGTGGCCGATGGCGGTGCGGGAGACGCAAGCGCCTACGCCGCGGAATTCTTCGAAGCGACGACCAAGGAAGACTGGGCCGAGATCAAGGACCTGGTCGTGAAGGCGAACGGGAATTTGAAGAGCTACGCGTTGATGACCTTTGACGTCGACGCCAACGCCAGCACCGACAAGCGCAACGGCGTGATGGTGACCCTGGTTTACGAAACAACCTACGAGCGGGGCAACGGCCAGGAGACGTTGTCCCTGTTTCGCCCCGAGGGAGGGACGAAGTTTGAGATCATTGGCCACAACTACAACACGCCGGAGATCAACGCCGCAATGAAGCGGTAGAAACGGCTAGGGCTCAAGTTTCGCGTTTCGAGTCTCGGATTTCGAGTTTCGAGTTTCGGAAGTTGGTGGACGGCGGGGCAAAACTATGGAAACTGCTTCCTTGCCTGCCGGGCGTTCGTTACAAATACCGATGACCCGGTGCAATTGGCCGTCTAACCAGTGCCCATGGCAAAAATCATTCAGTTTCCGCTCGCAAAACCCGCTCCGGCTCCTACCGGCCCCCCGTCGATTTACCTGACGGAGTCCGGGTTGCCGGAGGAATTGTGGCGCGCGGTGGAGATCGCTCTCATGGCGGCGGAACCGACTCAGCCCATTCTGTTTGAGCCGCTTGCGAACAAAAATTGGGGCGGTCAGTGGGTAAAATGGGTGGATGGCGAATTCACCCAGCGGATTGCGCCGCACCTCATTCGCGCTCGGCAAGCCGCCGCCGCCGGGGTTCGCGAACTGGCTGCCGAAGACCGCGCTTTTTCCGAATTTTTGGACCGCGAAACGACCGATCGCAGCCTAACCGCGGGATTGGCGCTGCTCACCCGGAACCTGGGCGCCCGGCATTTGAGCGAGGTGGCCAAATTCGGGCAAAAGATCGAAAACGGCATCAGCCCGGGTCATGCCCCCAGCGTGTTCGCCTTGCACTGCGCGTTGTTCAACGTTCCGGCAGCCCCGCTGTTGGTGGCCTACCTGTTTTTGGAATGGCGCACCGCCCAAGCACTGACCCGCTGGCCGGCCGGCGAGGATCTCCACGCCGGTTTCGAGCAAATCACGCCCGATTTGACCTGCCGGCTCCCAAATTGGCTCAAATCCGGCGGCGAATCCACTTTCCAACCCCGCGCGGTGGAGTAATTGTTAGTTTCGAGCTATGCCGACGATCACCGAAGATCCCGGGACGGAAATTTTCACCGAAACCAAGACTTCCGCAGAATTGGACCAACCGTGGAACGTCCTTGTTTACGACGATCCGGTCAACTACATGGGCTTCGTGGCCCTGGTCTTTCGCCGCGTTTTCGGCTACCCGGAGGAAAAGGCCGACATGCTCATGATGCAGGTCCACACCGAAGGCAAGAGCGTCGTTTGGACCGGCGTGCGCGAAAAAGCGGAATTCTACGTCCAGCAGCTCCAGAGCTATCAACTGCTGGCAAAAATGAAGAAAGCAGCCTAACTTGAGCCAAATGCATGTTTCGCTGGAATCGGAATTTTGGGTGCTCGACGACATTGGCGACGTCGAATGGTTCATGGTGGTGCAATTGCCGGATGCGGCCGATTTTTCCCAATCCAAAAATGCGCGCCAACGCATCTTACCCGAGCCCACCGACGAAGATCCGGACGTTGTGGCCGATTGGAAGGAATTCATTCAACCCGACCTGGAAACGCAGTTTCGCCAAGCCATCGACACCGTTTCGCGCGATTTGGAGCAAGCCGAAGAATACGAAGACGAGGGTGTGTTGCTGCATCGCCTCGCCGTGCCGGTGGAAAACGCCGAAACATGGTACACCGTCCTCAACCAGGCTCGGCTCGTCCTCAACGAGGAGCACAAAATCGCCGACGCGGAGAAAAAACTGTTTTTCGGGGAGGAGAATCCAAGCGATCTGGGCGAAAAACGTTGGCTGCTGATGGTGCAATACCGCGTTTACGCGGCGATTCAGGAGTTTCTGCTCACCACGTTGATGGAGGGGTAAGAATCGGCAGAAACGGCGAGCTTGCCCAAATCACCGAGCCCAAACGGAAGTCAAAACCCGCGCCGGGCGCGATTTTGGGCCGAAAACGCAGGTAGACACAAGTTGCGCGCCGCGAAAAAGTCTGCCTCTGTTCCTCATGACCACGCCACTCTCTCGCCGCGCATTTTTGGTCGCGTCCACGCTCGGCGCAGCGGGCTACCGGTTCGGCCCGTCCGCGTTTGCCGCCTCTTCGGTCGAAATTCCCGCGCGTTCGAGGCCGGCCAAGTCGACGATTCTCTTCTTCCTCTGCGGCGGCGCCTCACACATCGACACTTGGGACATGAAGCCGGATGCCTCGATCGATTATCGCGGCCCCTTCCGGCCCATGCGCACCGCCTCGCCGGAAATCCAGCTTTGCGAGCACCTGCCGATGACGGCCAAGGTCGCCAACCACATGGCGGTGATTCGCTCCGTTTCTGATTTTGGCCGCGCTACGGGCGATCATCATGCCGGGTATTACTACAACCTCACCGGCAACGCTCCGGATTTGACCTTCAAGACCCAGGGCAACAATCGGCGGCCTTACCCCGATGATTGGGCGTTCATGGGCAGCGTGGTGGGAGCCAAACTTCCGCCGCATCCGTCCATGCCCCAAGCGATAACGCTTCCGCACAAGCCGAGCCGCGCTCCCTTCACCCGGCCCGGCCAGTTTGCGGGAAAAATCGGCCCGCTGCACGATCCGCTTTACCTCTACGGCGATTTTGACGAACCGCTGCGATTCACCGCGCCTTCCCTGACCTTGCAGACTTCTCAAGGCCGGCTGGACGACCGCCAATCCTTGCTGGCCGCGCTTAACGGAGCCCGGCGCGAGCTGGATGGCGAGGAGGAGGTGCGCAATTACACCCACCAGCAGGAAAAAGCGTTTTCCCTGCTCTCCTCGTCCTCAACCACCGCGGCGTTCGACCTGAAAAGCGAGCCGGCTGCCGTTCGCGAGCGTTACGGTGAGACCATCAACGGCATGAGCCTGCTGATGGCGCGCAGGCTCGTGGAGGCGGAGGTGCCGTTCGTGACCGTGTTTTGGCGCGAAAACCGCACGCTGTCCTCAAAATGCCGCAGCGCCGGAGGCTGGGACACGCACGGGAACAATTTCAACTGCCTGAAGGACCATTTGTTGCCGGAATTCGACCGCGCTTACTCCGCGTTGATCGAGGATTTGGCAAATCGGGGTTTGTTGGACGAAACGCTGGTTTTGGTGAGCAGCGAGATGGGGCGCAAGCCGGCGATTGGCGATCCGCGATCCGGCGGGGTGACCGGTGCGGGCCGCGACCATTGGACGGCCTGCCAAAGCGTGCTGATGGCCGGCGGCGGCGTGCGTGGCGGCCAGGTTTTCGGCAAAACCGACGCCCGGGCCGAATATCCGTTGGAGCAGCCGCTCAGCCCCGCTGACGTGACCAAAACCGTCTACTACGCGATGGGCGTGACCGATCTGCAAGCGATGGATCGCGCCGGACGGCCGGTCAACCTCCTGAACGGAGGACGGCCGCTGGTGGAGCTGTTTTGAGCCCGAATTCGCCGCGCAAACGACGGACCGAGCTACAAGTTTTCAGGCGAATCGCGCGATGACCCGGCGCAACGTCAGTCCCTGCACCGCGATGCTGAAAATGACGACCACGTAGGTCATGGTGAGGAAAATTTCGCGGGTTTGGCCGAGGCTGGCAGGCAAGGCCAACGCCAGCGCCACGCTGATTCCGCCGCGCAGGCCACCCCACGTCATGATGGGGATGGCGCCTTGGCTGAAGGGGCGCACTTTGGACAAAGCACCGACGGGGGTGCCAACGGCCAAAAGCCGGGCGGCCAAAGTCAGCGGCCGCTCACCTCTTTTCCGCCTACGATTTGGAAAATGAGGGCTGGTACTTCCAGTCCGGACTGAACAAGAGCATTCCGCTCACCAATTGCCTGGACCTCGAAACCGGCGCCGGAGTGAGCTACACCAAGGACTATTTCGGCTCCGACGGCTGGAACCACGCCTTTGCCAACCTGGGCCTCGCCCTTCATTTGACCGAGGCGGCGACTCTCCGCAGCTACGTGGCCGGCAACTGGGTTTTGGATGGCCTGGAAGCCCTCGCCGCGCGCCGTGGCCAGAATGACGACGACATTTTTGGCGGCGCAAGCCTGTCCATTTCCTTCTAAACGAGGCTTAGCCTATCGTTTTCTAAAAACTGACCAATTCCCTCCGCGAGCCGTCCTGTTGGGCGGCTCGTTTTTTTTGGGCCTACCTCAATCGTGAATTTTCGACACGTTTGCGCAACAATTGGTGCATCTGTCAGGACTTAAAACTTAACACTTAAAACTCCGGCTTGGCCGGTTTAGGCCAGAATTTCCGCGTATTCCCGACCCAACGGCTCAGCCAGCAGTTTTTCCGCGGATTCGACCAACCGGGCGGTGATTCCCTCAAACAGCGCCTTGCCTTTTTCCGCCGTGGCCAAGTCCGGCCTGCCGGTACAACCTTCATTCGTGCGTTGCTTCATGTCGCGACTCACAAACAGACCGTTGATGGCGCCGGGAACGAGTTTTCCGGCGTCGGCCAGCTTCGCCTCATCCACCAACTCCGGCCGCAGGTGCAAAATCATCGAAGTTTCAAATTCGCAGGCGTGGCCCACCGTTTTATGGTCGCCCTCCATCGCATCGGCAATCAAATCGTCCGCCGTCGCCCAGTAAGAGCCGCCGGCCAGCAACGCATCGTGGAAGGACGGCTGAATTTCGCGCAACGCAACGTGGAGAGGATCGACGTTTCCGCCGTGGCCGTTGACGAAAAGCAGCCGGCGAAACCCGTCACCCAGCAACGAACCGGCAATTTCCCGCAGCGTCGCAATAAAATCGGGCAAGGCGGAACTCAACGTCGCGCCAAAACGCAGATGATGGGAACTGGCCCCCAGCCACATGGTTGGAGTCAGCAAAATCGTCTCCGGCAGCCGCTTCTCCACCGCTTCGGTCAGGGCCGTGCAAATGATGGTGTCGGTGCCGGTGGGCAAGTGAGGGCCGTGCTGCTCCACGGCGGCGATCGGGATGAGAACCACGGTCTTTTTGCGGTCGATTTCGCGAATTTGCGGAGCGGTGAGTTCGAGGAATTTCATGCCGGGAGTATAGGCCGAAATTCGCGGCGACGACCGATTTTTTGGCGCACTTGTATGGCAACGCGGAATCGGCGAAGATGCTCGCCAAAACCATGCCGAAACCAACTCAAACCCTGGTGGCTCTGAGCGACACCCACGGACGTCACCCGACGATGTATCACGAAATTCCCGATGGCGACGTACTGATTCACGCGGGCGACTTTTGCGGACGCGGGTTAATGGAGGAGGTGCACGAATTCGCGGCGTGGATGGGCCAATTTCCGCATCCTGACAAGCTGCTGGTCCCCGGAAATCACGACCGGCCGGTTGAAGAAGCTCCGGAAGAGTGCCGGGCAATATTCGCCGAACGCGAAATCCAGCTTTTGATCGGCGATTCGGCTGAAATCGGCGGACTCCGGTATTTTGGCTCGCCATTCACGCCGACGTTTTACGATTGGCACTTCATGCGCGACCGCGGAGCGGAAATTCGCGCGGAATGGGAGGCGATTCCGCCTAACGCCGATGTTGTCATCACCCACGGTCCGGCTTACGGCCATGGCGATTTAGCCCAGCCCTGGAGGGGAAGTCCGCCACGCCGCGTGGGCTGTTTTGAGCTTCTGGCGCGCTTGCGGACCGTCCGGCCAAAAATTCACATTTTCGGGCACATCCACGAAGGCTATGGCGCGACGATTTCCGACGAAATCCCCGAAACCCGCTTTTTCAACGCCTCGGTCTGCACGGTGGCCTACCAGCCGGAAAACGCGCCGTTCGTGATTTCCACGGAAGCGCCAAAGGACAGGTGATTTTGAGCCTCCAAATACAAAAGGATGGTTTTGCCCAATCCGTCCGGACCGGAGCCCCTACGCGGCATCGACATCCTCGGAAACATCGGCACTCTCCCCATCCACCGGATCCGGCAGCACCACCGGCTGCATCGGCTCAGTCGTCTCTGAACCTTCGACTTCAGCCGCGTTTTCCCCTTCTCCCTTCTTCCCGGGCGTGCGGTAATCCACGATGATGCGGGCGTTGCGATAGCCTTGAACGAACTCCGCAAAACTCACTTCCAACTGCTTCGTCAACCGGTCCATCTGCTCCAAATGCTTGTCGGCCTTGGCGAAGAGATCCGGCAACGAATCGGTCACCGTCTTGCGTTCGCTGATCTTGGCGCGCGGCTTGCCGATCGCGTTGGAAAACCCTTCGATCGTGTCATCCAGCTCATCCAACTGAGCCTGATCCACCCCGTAATCGCCTAACACCTCCAGCTTCTCCGTCCCAATCGCCAACACACCTTCCGCCAGATTCGCCGCGTCGATCTCGCGACCGCCGGTGAACGAAGTGCGGGTGTAATCCACGCTGGCAAACAACTCCCGGTCGCCGGTCGCATCGGCATAGCTTTGGATCGAAGCACAAACGCGTGCCGCCATATCCGCCATGTTGCTCCGCAGGGTATCCTTGTCCTCGGTGATGCCCGTGCTCATCGCGGTCTTCTGCTTTTTCGCCTCCGCGCGAATCTGCGCCGAGGTGGACTTGAAGTCGTCGTATTCGCGCTGGAAAGCGGGAATCTTGGCGACGGCTTCGGCGTGCTCGGGTTTGGAACAGTGCTTGTTCACGCCGATGTGCATGCGAGACTTGTTGTTTTGGCGATTGTTCATTGGAGGACGATTCTTTGGAGAGTTCGCAGCGTAGAAATAGATATTGGTTTGATTGACGTTTTTAATGATTTTTCTGGCGATATGGATTGAAGACCGGTTATGCCTGAGTTGACCAGATCCAGCGTCACCGGTAATTTGCCCCATGCCATCGAAGTCCCAGGAAGAACTCGCCGAGTGCATTCAGCCCGACAAAATTGCCGAAAAGGGCTTTCTCAAACCCTTGCGGATCGAAATGTTCCCCGACGAAATCAACGGCGACCCGATTTACCAGATCTTTCTGCATTTCCCCGATTCCACACCGGACAGCGACTTCGAATATGACAACCTGAAAGAGATGCTGCGCTGGATCCGGCGCGAAATCTGGGAAGGAAGCGGCTACGAATCCTGGCCGGTGGTTCGTTTGGGAAGAGAATCCGAACTGCTTGCGGATCCCGCCTGATGTCCTCCTACAGCTCCGATCTCTTGGCGCAGGCCAGGCAACTGGCTCGCAACGAACCCAGACGCCCCAAGCAATCCAGTCTGCGCCGCTCGATCTCCGCCTCCTATTACAGCCTATTCCACTTTCTGATCGCGGAAGCTTCCAAAATGATGGTGGGCGCCAGCCAGGAACGCAAAAACGTGCGGCTATTGGCGGGACGGGGCTTCGATCATGGCAAAATGAAGGCGGCCTGCCTGGAATTTGCCAAAGCCACTCCGAAGAGCATCTTTCAACCATCTTGGGCAGCCCATGGGGTAGTGGGAAATCCCGATCTCCCCATCATCATCGACAACTTTGTCGAGTTACAGTCCGTGCGCCATTTGGCTGACTACGATTTGTCTCACCAGTTCACCCGACAGGACGCGTTGGTGGCCATTGGTTTGTCCGAAGAGGCGATTGAAGCCTGGAAACGGCTCAAAGGTACCGATCAATCCTTGGCCGTGCTGTTTGTGACGGTTATGAGCTATTGGCCCGTGCTGGGCGGGCGGTAGATTTTATGGGTAGAAGAGTTGAAGTCGCATCCACACTAGTTTGTGGTATTGTCAAATCAATGTCCGTCCAATTGTCCAAACAGCAGCTCGATCCGCTAAACGAGGGAAGCTCCAACGCGATTGTGGTGGAGGATTCGGATACCAACCTAAAATACGTGGTTCTTTCGGAGAGTGCCTACCGGCGAGCCCAACCCTTGCTGGACCTTATCAGCAGCGGCGACTCGGCGGCTATCTCAAATTCCAAACCTTGGACGGAAGCGGACAACGAGCGACGCATCGACCTCATCAACAAGAAATACGACTCGAAGCTCACCAAAGCCGAGGACGAAGAACTGCAACAACTTCAGGATCGTGCCTATCAGCATCGAAAGGAGGTTGCTCCGGTTCGAAATGAGGTTCTGACCCTTGCCCTGGAAGCCTTGGAGAAGCGCGCCAATGCCGCAAAGTAACGCTTCTGAAGAATGGATGCGTATCGCTACCCGTCCAAACCGCACGTTCGGCGGCATGGACCAGAGGGATACAAAACGGTCGCTTCCTACCGTCCTTGGCTTCGCGATGAATTTAGCTTTCGATGCGTCTATTGTCTGGAACGGGAAGCATGGAGCAATCTGGCCGCCTCATTCGATATCGAGCATTTTCTTCCTGTTCAATTGGAGCCGGGTAGAAAGCTCGACTACGACAACCTGGTTTACGCCTGCCGCTCCTGCAATGCTCTCAAAGGAACGCGGGTTGTTCCCGATCCCCTTCGCGTCTTGCTGTCGCGGTCGATACGCGTGCATCCCGATGGTCGAATGGAAGGAACCAGCAAAGATGCAAAGAAGCTGATCGACATCATGGGGCTTGACGATCCAGTCTATCGAGACCGTCGCCGTTTGATTCATCGCATGGTAAGCGTTGCCAAGGAACACGATCCAGTGCTGTATCGAATGTTACTTGGATTCCCGGAAGACTTGCCGAATCTTGGTCGGCACCAACCGCCACAAAATTACAAAATTCTGGCTTGGCGGGTATCGAGAAATCGTATTTCGCTCGGAGAAAAGAAGGGACTCTTCCAGCAACCTACTGAGTGGCTGGAGTTTAGAAGGAGAACTCGCCGCCTATCGAAAGCCAATCACGACCGCCATTGGGTGGGTTGGCAACTGCTTTTTGGAAGCAAACGGTCCTGGGAATCTGGGTTTGGCCTTTGCCGAACTAGAACAACCTGGAAAGGCCAATATTTGATTTTCCACAATAAAATGGAGATACCAAATTCTCCACTCGCTGCCTGGGGTCTGTCCCTCAGCTAAGCCCCAAAGCCCCACTCAGTTACTCAGCTAAGCCCCCGTGAATATCTAGCCGCTGAGGTGATTTGAGGCGCCGTTCCGACGAGCACATCAAATTTAATCCAACTAAGAATCTGTCTAGCCTTCGAGTCCAAGAGCAGAGCGAAGTTTTTGGATGGTTTCGGATGAACTCTTCTTTCGAAGTTCATGCAGCCAAATCCTGAGAACCTTCCAACCTCTCCTAGATAGTTCTTCGTTTACTTCGGCATCTCGCTCCTTGTTTCGCTCTAACTTCTTAACCCAGAATTCGTGATTGTTCTTTGGAATCGAACCATGTTTGGGACATCCGTGCCAAAAGCAACCATCGACGAAAATCGCTAGCTTCGATTTTGCAAATACAAAATCGGGTTTCCCAGGAAGCCGATAGTTTCGGCGCCATCCCGTAATCTTGTGTTCTTTCATTAATCGAATTAGCTCCAGCTCCGTGGACTTATTCCCCCTTCCACGCACATTTGCCATGACCTCCGAACGTTTTGACTTCGAATAGATGTCGCTCATCACTTGGCTCCCATCAATCTGTGCCATTCGGATTCCGTAAGCCCGACTCTGGAGAATTCTCGGGCAAACCTTTCCGCTGCTCGCTGAGCATGCTCGGTCTTGAGTTGGGCGATCCAAATACACCCCTGGCCTCCTCTTTTGGCTTTGAAAAAGAACTTTCCTTCTTTGTCTGGTTTTGTAATTACTGTGCCTTCTTCTCCCGAACCTGAAAACGGCAAAAGTCTCATGCGATACGGTTTATTCAGAATTGAAAGAAAAATATATTCAGACGAATTCTTGACAGGAAAATCAAACCCCTGGACTGGATCTTGAACTACCTTCAATTCTACAAATGGAAAGTTTCTCGGACCATTGATTTCATCGAGGCGAACCGTATCACACAGGGGTTGCATACACAGCCAATACCGTGTCTCCCTAGTCTTTGGCGTCACTGTCTTTACTACCGTTCCCAATGTTAGTGTTCTTGTATCCCGGTAATGTGTGCGCATGCTCATCAACTCCGCAAACGCATCATTACAAGTCAGAGCATCATATTCGTTTAGAAGGAATGAATACATCTCTCGCACTTTGTTCTTTTTAGCGAAATCTCTCCAGATACTAGAAGGTCCATCGCTGAGTAGACGTTTAACCATATCCAGTGGATCCGGAAACCGCTCCTCCGGTTTCCGGTTCTTGTTGATTTTGTCAAAAATCTCCTTGGTCCCTCCAATTACGCTCCAATTCTGATCACACCAATCGTAAATGATGTTGGGATCCGAGAATTGCAGCAGGTGAGGCGTCATGCCTTCATCCAGAACGGACTCAAATTCAGACACCATCAAAGGAACAACATGTTTAAGCGCGTTTTCGTGACCTATATTGAGTGCTCGATGGGCAAGGAAAGGCAGATCAAGGTTCGAACTGAATCGAGAAATGACGCGGCGAGCGTTCCTTCGAATTTCGGCCAATCCATTTAAAACGAGGCCTTGAAGGATTCCGTTGGCAAGCATGGCAAACTCAGCTATCGCTCGATCTGCAAGCTTCGACTCCTCGACCTGATGCTCTAGGTGAGGTTTCGGGCGCCCAGTAATTGACTTTCCCAAGATCTTAACTTCGCAATTTCGAGCCTTTAATCTAAACTGTTGATCTTGCCTTTCGAACGTCTGGTCGAGGCTCGTAGTCAGTTTTACATATACATCACTGAGATTCCTGCTTGTGTAGACCAAGATAAGTCTCAATTGTTCGGGATCCTCAGTAGAAGTTAGCAAGTGCTGGATAAGCTCGGTTGTCTTCTCGCCAAAATCTCCATGCTGCGCCCAATCCAAAATAACAAGATCGGCAGTTGAACAGATCTTGAAAGCCTCGCCTTGAGATCCCATGGAAGCATCTTTGGAAGGTTCGTAGAGGGAGCAAATGATTTGCTCTTTCGCGAAGCTAACCACGAGTTCTTGGGGCGAATAGGAATCAGATTCGTCCTGTTGGTCGTGAGTGTCTTGAACCTTCTTTGTTGTTGCAGATCTTCCGGGCCTAGCAAGTTTCTTAGCTCGTGGGCGACCATTTTTTGCGTAAATTTTGTCATCTACGAATACCGCGGTTCGAAGGAAATTTCGGGCCGCGCGCTTCGAAAATTCTGCCACCGTGGTAGGAGCCTTATTCATTGTCTTCTGGCCAAAGAATCTTGAAAACAACCTGATTGTCCTTGCTCTTGGGTTGCTCAATCAATAGGTCCATTCCCTCTTTGCGAAGCGATCGACGGCTGATGAACAATCCCAAGCCCCTCCCGCCAGGCTTCCTGGAGAAGCCCTGCTCAAAGATTGCTTCCAAATCTCGTTCTGCAATTTCAGGTCCGTTATTGCAAAGGAGGTAACAGGTTGCTTCATCACTATCAAGGGATATACCCTTATCGCTCTTCATTGAATTTAGCCAGAATATTGCGTTATCAATGAGGTTAATAAAAACCGGATAAAGCGCAGAAGGGTATGTAAGCACTCGTGTATCCAAAAAAGCTTGAGAAACCTTCAAATTGACGTCGTGCCGGGAAAAGCGATTGCCAAACAGTTCTCTAATATAGTGGTTGAGATCACCTCCTGTTACTTCAATTTTCTGGCGATATAGCCGCCTCTGCAATGGCGTAAAGAGACTCAGGTGCCCATCGAGGTGTTCAAAATTGTGACGAATGTCTGAATAAAGCGGCATCAAGTCTTCATTGATATCAGCCCAAGTTTTCAATTCACGGATGGACTGCCGGATCTGTTTGATCGTGGTATGAAATTCGTGATTGATTACCGCAATTGCCAATCCTTGTTGCACCAATTCCGAGTTTACTTCGCTTTCGTCCTTAAGGGTTTCCAAATCGGTTTCGATTGCCTCAATCATGTCCAATTGGTTCACACTTGCCCCTGACTCCAGATTTTCCGAGAGGCCAATAAAGAGATCTCGAATTTTTTCCAGCTTTTCAGCCTGAGTTCCTGCAACGGTATTGACCTTATCTTCTAAGCGGTTTCGAAATTCTTCGACTTGGTTTGGCGGCAACTCTTCAGCCGTCTTTTCTGCAAGTTCGGCCTCAACCTCAGCCATGACTCTACGCAATTCAGCAATCCCTTGATCACATATGCTATTTGCAGCTGCCAATGCTTTCTTTCCTGATCCCGCTATTGTTTCAGCATTCTCCTGTAGTTTGGATTCTTGCTCTTTGAGTCCTTCGCGAAGCAGAACGGAGATTCGCTTGTTTTGATCCAGCACAAGCTTCTTGTTGGTAGCCAACTTGGCTACTTCGCTAGCAAACTGATTTTGCAAAGGATCGAACAGGTCGAGTTTGAGTTGCTCAAAAGAAGCTTGGTAAGTGCTCCAATCCTCGAGAAGACTTTTACCTAGACCTATTCCAGCGGGTTTACGGACTGTGTAGCGGTCCCTAATCGCATCTAACTGTCGATTTGCGGATTGTTCTACCGCCAGTGCTTTCTCTACGGCCTTTGAAGGGGCAAGTTTTGCAGCTTCGGCCAATTCTGTAGTCACAGATTCGCGCACAGCCTCAGCTTCGGCTCGAATCGTTCCTTCGTCCGAATGTGCGAAGAAATCAGCCAAACCAGCCTTGAACTGTTTTCGCTCTTCTTTAACGATTTTCTCCCTTTCCCTTTTGGCTTTTTCCAGCGATTCATAGTGTTCTTTCTGCGTAGCAAATCCCTCATTATCCCTAAAGAAATCGGCCGCCAACTGAATCAAAAGATTTTCAATGATGGACCGAAACTGCCGGTATGCTTTCTCCTTCTGAAATCCTTCACGACCAGCCTTTTCGTGCAATCCAGAATTTTTTGTCCGGGTAAGTAGGACCGCACCAAACATTCGGCGGTGGGAAAAAAAGTAATAAGACGCGTGTTTCGATCGCCGTTCCTCTATCTTGAGCCAATCAAAATCTGGGATTCCATACGGAAGTATTCTAATTTGATCCCGATATACATAAAGGCCACCAATTTGAGCGAGTTTGGCGTTCATCCGTGCCCAGCTTTCCGCATCTAATTTTGATTCGGTTTGTTTCCCCTGAATGCTGGCAAACTCAATTTCGAATGGTCCGCATAAGGTAGGTTCTCCCTTTCTTTCCTTCCACGGAATGACATGCTGAGAGTTGACTTTCTCAAATACCCTAATCGTTCCCTCAAATTGGCCATTCTCGTCAACTTTACCGCTCACAAGGTGATCCGCGTTCTCAAGTTCGCTGACTGTAAAAAACTCACTGGGTTCGATTAGTTCGTCCTTAACGAGTTCAGCTTTCCAATCGCGAAAGGAGGTGGCTATCGCAGGCCGTGGTGGATTGCAAAACGTTTGATTGCAGAATCCCACGAGGAATTTGGTAAACTCTTTGGACAAGTCATCCTTCTTCTCCTGGTCAATTTCATCCTCGATTATCTTGTTTGCTTGAATGATGAAGTGCGTGCCGCTGTTTTGACCTAGGGAAAAGTCACCCAGGAGTTGCTCCAGTTCCACTGGATCAGGTGCGAACTGCTTTAGTTCCTCTTGAATGGCCTCTATACTATCCGATTGGCTTTTATATTTTTTGGCGAGACCTCCTAGTTTGCCCACCGTTTGTTCAACAAGCTCGGCTACATCTTCTTTGCTGGGAATAGTACCGTTCTGATAGGTCTGTATCGGAAGATCAATGTCCTCCAAATTGACCTCGGGTAATTCGAAGAGTCCCCAATGGATATGACAGGCGACCAAATCGTGAACTTTACTATTCCGCTCTGCGCGAGTTAGTACTAAAGCCTGAGAACCGAGAATGGCAATGGCGAGCCTTCCGATTCCTTTCTCTCCCATCACAGGTCGAATTGATTTGCCTTTTGGTCGATAGGCTGATTTGGCATTCGCGTTCACCTTACTTTCGGTTCCCAGAACTAACCATTTGTTCTCGAAATCGTTCTTGGTCATTCCTATTCCATCGTCTTGAATAATCAGAAGACCGTCTTCCCGAAGCAAATCCACGCGCACATGGTCCGCATATGCGTCATGAGCGTTTTTGAACAGCTCGCTGATCGCAGTCGATGCGCCTTCGATTTGTTGGCGACCGAGCATATCAACTGCTCGGGCTCTGGATTTGAACTTAGCCACTGGTAAAGATTGCGTACAGGTGTTCTCCAACTCTTCTCGCCAGTTCAGGAGGCACTGCATTTCCGATCTGGCGTGCCAGGCTGTTTTGGCTGGAGCCCTTGAAAATAAACGTTCGGGGAAAGGTTTGTAAAGTCGCGCCTTCTCGCAATGAAATTGCACGATGCTCAGTAGGGTGCCCAAATCTTCCGTTGGAAAGGCTGTTGAACCGGGTGGTGATGGTTGGCGCCGGACGATCCCAAGCCATGCGCCCATAAACGTCCCGAAAGCGTTTGTCTCCCCCTTCGCCACGATAGGCGTTGATTTGAAGTTCTTCATCGTCCTTCCAAGCCATCCGATCCCCTCCGGGCTTTCGGATCTTCTTGATTCGCCTAAGATTGAAATCTGAAAGGGCAGACGCAGAGTGCATGAAATCGCTGTCATCCCTATGACCAGCGGGGATTTTTGGAAAGCCTCTTTCTGCGCCGATGAATTTTCCGACCACTAAGCTTGGATCTTCCTCGGGAGGTGGGAGTTGGATTTCAGCTTGTAGGCGGCTCGCAATCAACAAATAACGAATTCGATTTTGCGGGACTCCATAGTGATTTGAGTTGATGACCGCGTGATCGTAAGCGTAGCCGGATTTGGAAAGGAAATTTAGAAATCGAGGGAGGACGCTTTCATTTTTCCGGTTCAACAAACCTGGAACGTTTTCGACCATTAAGAATCCGGGGCGGAAATACCTCACATGTTTTTGAAATTCCTTTAGCAAAAATGCACTTTGGGCGGACTTTGTTCGGTCAGTTTGAATTTTGCTCCAATATTGACAAGGGCTACATCCTGCGAACACCATGGAATCATCACCGGGTTCGATTGCGAGGGTTGTAGAAAGGCTAGAAGGCCTCAGTTTGGATATGTCTGAATTTATGAATTTGGCACCGGAGAGGTTTGCCTCATATGTGGCCTGGCAATCATCGTCAAAATCAATCCCAGCCACAATTTTGAGATTTGCCAGAGAGAGCCCGAGGCTCATTCCTCCTGCGCCACAAAAGAAATCAACTACCTTCAACTGTGAACGAGCGCGGCGTTTCGTTGGAGTCATTGTTAGGTAAAGTGTACTAAAATGTCTGGGTATTCTACCTATTAATCAGGGACAATCCATTGAGGTTCAAAGTTGCTTCCGTCGTTTACGAGAGACAGGAATCGAGGATCGGGATTCAGTTTCATCTTGCAATGGTAAGCGATCAAAAACCGACCGTCAGGCACCACATTGCGACTGTCAGATGCCACATTGCCGTAGTCAGTGATCAAAAGTTGACAGTCAGCAACCTCAAACCAACCGTCAGCGACCAAAATCCCAGCGTCACCGGCCAAGTTGTCGCAGTCAGCCGCGATATTCCTAGCGTCAGCGATCTCAATCCGGCAGTCAGCGGGGCTATCGCGGTGGTCAACGGCCAAAAGTCGGCTGTCAGCAACCAAACACCAGGACCTAGGGTGCGTTTGAAAAATCGACCGGACACGGAAATGTTTGAATCAAACCAGAAAAAGGTGGCGCTGAGGCGCGAAATTTTGGAGACGCGGCCCTTTTGGCCGTCAACCGCGTTCCGATTTGGCTCTGTGAGAAGGCTCATCTCCGCCAAATCGCGCCTTGTTGACGCCCAAAATGGCTCGCGCCGTGTCTCGCCCGATTTTTCAAACGCACCCTAGTCGGGAAATCTCCACCCTTCCCAAACCTTCCCGAAAAAAATCCGCACCAAAGTCCGTGGCTGAGGCTACTCTTTCACGAATTTCCCATGTCCAAACCCACATCGCCCCTCACCTTCGCCATCCTCGCCATTTTCGTCGTATCCGGCGTGATCACCCGGGCCGGCGCTTACACTCCTGGCGAGCCCGTCCGCGGCAAGTTCAAGGACGTGGCGCAGGGGTTCCTGGAGAAAAACTGCCTGGATTGCCATGACGATGTCACCACGAAGGGCGATCTCAATTTGCTCGAACTCGGGCGGGTGGATGAGACGAATGCTGCGGTTTGGAAATCGGTGTGGGCGCAGGTGACGCTCGGGGAAATGCCACCGAAGGATAAGTCGCAGCCGGAGGTGGTGGAGCGGTTGCAGTTTTCGGACTGGGTCGTGGGCGAATTGCAGCGCGTGATGAAGAAGAAGGGCGGGTTTTATGCGCATCTCGACCCGCACAAGGGGAATTTCGTCGATCACGATCTGCTTTTTGGCGAGTTGCCTGAGGGGATCGAGCTTGCGCCGCCATCGTCGCCGGCGCGCATTTGGCGGGTGACGCCGCAGGAGCACATCACGCGGTTGAACGAGCTGATCAATACGGAGCCGGAGTTCGATCCCGCAAAGCCGGGGGTGCGGACTCGCGGCGATGTGGTCCCCACGAATCACGGCGGCGAGTTGAAGCTGTATTTCGGCACGGACCGGATTACGCGGTGGGTCGGCGGGACGGTGGCTTATGCAACGGCGGTGAAGAGTGTGCCGGTGGTGCTGTCCTCGGCCAGGAAGCATGGGTTCGAGAATTATCCGGATTTTTACACGGTGAATAGCGCGGAATCGACCCAGATTCTTGGGAAGGCGGAGGATATCCTGGAATACATGGCTTACGGTCCGCTTAGCCTGGTGGGTATGCCGGAGCAGATCACGGATGATCCCGGCACTTATGATAAGGTGAAGCCGCCGGGCGATCTGCGCGGGTTGCCGACGGCGATCACTTACAACACGAAGGTGGTTCGCCCAATCACGCCGGTTTACGATTTGATGAAGGAGCTGGAGTTTACCGACGAGCAGTTGGAAGAGGCGGTGACCTATCTTTTCGAGGCGCTGACGTTTCGTCCGCCAACCGCGGAGGAGACGGCCGATTACCTGGGAATCGTGAAGGATTCCATCGCGAAAGTCGGCAAGGAGGACGGGGCGATCATGGGGCTGTCGGCGATTTTTCTCGATCGCGATGCGCTGTTTCGACCGGAGTTGGTGGAGTACGGCCAGCCGGACGAGCATGGGCGGGTGATGCTGCAGGATTGGGAACTGGGTTTGGCGGTGAACCACGCTCTGCGTTACATTCGGCCGGACGAGGAGCTGCGCCGGGCGATTGTGGAGGGGCGAATGCGGACGCGGGAGGACGTGGCGCGAGAGGTCGCACGGATGCTGGATGACGAGAGCATTCGCAAGCCGCGGATTCTGCGCTTTTTCCGCGATTTTTTCGATCACGATCTGGGCGGCTACATTTGCAAGGACACCGCGGCGCTGGCGAGCACAGGGGTTTCGAATCGGGGGACTTCGCACTACCGGGCGATGTTCGATGCGACGGCGAGCACGGACCGGCTGATCGAGCTGATTTTGGCTGAGGATCAAAACGTTCTCAAGGAACTGCTGACGACGCAGAAGGTGGTGACTACCGGTTCGGACAAGACGTATTTCGGCCGGAAATACACGCCGGAAGAGCGCAAGGCGGCGACGGCGGCGAAGAAGAAGGCGGAGGAGGAGCTGAAGGCGAAGATGGCGGCCGATCTTGCCGCGGTGGAGGCGGAATTCGCCGAGGTGAAGGTGAAGCTGGAGGATGCAACGCTGGACAAGAAGGCGAAGGATGCGCTGAAGAAGCGAAAGGTGGCGCTGGAGCGGAGGAAGGGGCAACTGCAGCGGGACAAGAAGCGGCGGCAGAGCAACATCAACGTGAACGTGGCCGAGGCGAAACTAACCGGTGAACGGATTTATGCGCGCGTTAGCCGGCGGTCGTTTGGCAACGGCTCGATGAAGCCGGAGCGCACCCTGGCTACCGCTCCGGAAGGCGAGCGGCTCGGCATTTTGACCCATCCCAGTTGGCTGGTTTCGCACTCCGACGCGATGGACAATCACGCGATTTTGCGCGGCCGGTGGATTCGCGAACGGCTGCTTGGCGGCGGCATCCCGGATGTGCCGATTACGGTGGACGCGATGTTGCCTGACGAACCCAAAAACACGCTGCGGGAGAGAATGCGCGTTACCCGGGAGAAGTATTGCTGGACTTGCCACGAGAAGATGGATCCGCTGGGGTTGCCGTTCGAGATGTACAACCACGCCGGGCTGTTTCGGACCACGGAGCTGGACGAGCCGGTGGACACCAGCGGCGAGGTGATCGACTCCGGCGATCCCACGTTGGACGGGCCCGTGGAGGATGCGCTGGATTTGATTCGGAAGCTCGCCGAGAGCGAGCGCGTGGAGCAGGTGTTCGTGCGCCATGCGTTTCGTTTTTGGATGGGGCGCAATGAGACGCTGAACGATGCGCCGGTGCTGCAAGCGGCGCACCAGGCTTACCGCGAAAGCGGCGGGAGCATGAAGGCGCTGATCGCGTCGCTGGTGACTTCGGATGCGTTTTTGTATCGGAAGGTGGAGGCTACTCCGCAAACCGCGCAATAACGCGGCGTAACGTCAGCCCTTGCACCGCGATGCTGAAGATGACGACCACGTAGGTCATCGTGAGGAAAATTTCGCGGGTTTGGCCGAGGCTGGCGGGCAATGCCAGGGCCAGCGCCACACTAATGCCGCCGCGCAGGCCGCCCCAGGTCATGATGGGGATGGCTCCCCGGCTAAACGGGCGCACTTTCGACAAAATGCCGACGGTTGTGCTCACGGCCAGCAACCGGGCAGCGAGGACGAGCGGGATGGCCAGCAAACCGAGCAAAAGCGCCTTACCGTTGAAGGCGAGAATCAGCACTTCCAGGCCAATGAGCACGAAGAGCACGGCGTTGAGGATTTCATCGATCAACTCCCAAAATTTGTCGAGATGCTCGCGGGTCTGGTCGCTCATGGCCAAGGTTCGTCCGTGGTTGCCGATCATGAGTCCGGCCACGACTACAGCCAGCGGTCCGGAGGTGTGCAGGCGCATGGCCAGGGAGTAACCGCCGGCGACGATCGCCAGGGTGATGAGCACCTCCACCTGGTAGTTGTCGATGCGCTTGAGCATCCAGTAACCCAGCCCGCCAAGGACGAAGCCCAGCAACAGCCCGCCAACCACCTCAATCAGCAAAATGTGCCCCACGTGGCCGGCGGAGACGTGTCCCTCCGTGCTGGTGGCGATTCCCAGCAAGGTGAGAAACACCACCACGCCTATGCCGTCGTTAAAGAGCGATTCGCCGGTGATTTTGGTTTCCAGCGTCTTTTTCACGCCGACGCGTCTCAAGATGCCGAGCACGGCCACGGGATCGGTGGGTGAAATGAGCGCGCCAAACAGCAAGCAATCGATGAATCGCGTTTCAAATCCCAACGCGCGCAGCAGGAACCAGGCGCCGGCGCCGATGAGGAAGGTGGAGATGACCACGCCCACGGAGGCCATGATGCCAATGACGCGGCGTTGTTGGCGGAGATCGTCCAAATTCACGTGGAGCGCGCCGGCAAAGAGCAAAAAACAGAGCATCGTCTGCATGAGCGCCTCGTTGAAGTCGATTTGCCCCACGATGTCCCTTGCGGTGTCGCGAATGGCGGGCGAGACGCTGCCCAGCAGGATGAGAACCACCGAAAACACCAGCGCAAAGAGCATGACGCCGATGGTGGTGGGGAAACGGTTCACCTTCGCGTTGAGGTAACCGAAAACGGCGGTGAGGGTGAGCAGGAGGGCGATCAGTTCGAAGATTTCCATGGCCGCAAACGACTGATAGGGCGTAATGCTATGGCCGTCCCCAACGTGAATTTCAAATCCCAAACGCGCAAAACATCGGCAAAAAAGCGTGATTCCCTCGTTGATGATCGCTCCCGGCTTTGCTAAGGAACCTTAACCGCCGCGTAGCCTCCAACTCTTTGAAATCGGCACAGTTTCCCCCTTTTTCCGTCCTTGATCCCTCCATGAACCCCGCAACCCCGTGGAATTTTCCGCATTCGTGCCAACCGGCCAAGCTGAGACTTGCCAAACCTCCGCTCCGGTTGCAGGATGAAGGGAGAACACCGGGGCCTGTCCGGATATGAGCGACCGTTACAAAATCCAGGAAAAAATCGGCCAGGGTGGCCTGGGAGCGGTGTATCGCGCTTTTGACACGCAATTGAAGCGCGAAGTGGCTCTGAAGCGGATTTTGACCCCGGAAGAGGCGAATCCCGATGAACTGGACGAAGCGGCGGAAAAGCTGATGCAGGAAGCCACGGTGATGTCTTCGCTCAGCCACCCTAACATCGTCACCGTCTACGACGTGGGGCAAGATGAAACCGGGGTGTTTGTGGTGATGGAGCTTCTCAAGGACGAAAAGAAGCAGGGCGAGACGCTGGATGAAACGGTGGCCAGGGGGTTGATGACGCTGACGGACTTTTCCGAGGTCGTGAACCAGACGCTGGAGGCCCTGATCGCCGCCCAGGACGTGAACATGCTGCACCGCGACCTGAAACCCAGCAACATCATGGTCATCTGGCGGCCCAGCGGCAAATTTCAGATCAAGGTGCTGGATTTTGGCCTGGCCAAGATCGCCGATTCGCCATCGGTGCAAACCATCGACCAAGGCGACGCGATTTTGGGCTCCATTTACTTCATGGCGCCGGAGCAATTCGAGCGCCAGAAGCTCGACGCCCGCACCGACATGTATGCGATGGGTGCGATCTACTACTTTTGCCTGACCGGGAAGTATCCCTTCGATGGCGACTCCGCCCCGCAGGTGATGGCGGCACACCTCCAGCACAAAGTGAAGCCGCTGAAGGAAGCGCGGCCGGATTTGCCGGACGAAGTGTGCCAGTGGGTCATGTGGCTGATCAACCGCGACATGAAGCGCCGGCCCAAAGACGCGCACGAAGCCCTGGAACGCTTCCCGCCAATCGCCGGGACGGCCAGCGGCCCCGTGGCGGTGTCCGCGGCGCCTCCCCCGCAGGAAGAAGTGGTGGAAGCCGTGCTCGTTGACGAAGCGCCTACCGCCGGAGAGCCGACCGGCCAACTGCAAACCGGCGCGGCTCCACGCGTCCCCATCACCGGGCCGCACACCGGCCCCCAAACGACGGTTCGCAAGACTCCAACCGGCCGCACCGGAGGCGTTCCTACCACCACCACCGGTCACCAGGTCAGCCCGCATTCCGCCGCGGTGGAATTGAAGCACCTGGAGGAGCAACAGAAGAAAAATCGCGGAATTTTGATCGGTTCGCTCATCAGCGGAAGCATCATCATCGCCCTGGGAGCGTTTTTTATGCTCGGAAAACTGGCCGAGGCCAAAAATGCGGAGCGGTTCGCGAACTTGGTCGATTCGCCGGAAGGAAATGCCGAAGACGTTGAGCGTGGTGGTCCATTTTCTTGATCCCAACCACTCCGACCCGCGCGCGTTGTCGGTTCTCAAGCAACTGGAGGGTCCCGGCGTTGAAAAAGCGATTCTAACGGCGCTGGAGGACGCTTCTCCCGGCCGGGCCCGCACCTACATCATGGACACGGTCGCCAGCCGCAACATGCCGGAAGGTTTTCGCCCAAGTGGTTCGCATTTTTTCAAGTGCTACCAGCGATCCCAAGGAGCGCAGCCCTGGCGGCCAAGACATTGCGGGCGATCGCGCAAAAAGACCACTTTCGAGGAATTGCTCAAGCTGATTCAAAAACCCGGCCTCGCCTCTGCCGACCGCCGCGTGCTGGAAGAAGCCGTCATCGCCGTTTTGCGGCTGGACGGCAACGTGGATCAACGCGCCGGGCCCATCCTCAACGCGATGAATCGATCCACCGGCGAGTTGCGAAAATCGCTCTGCCGCATTTTGGGAGCGTTAGGGGGCAAAGCGGCGGAGGCCAGGTTGCAGCGCATTTTCAACGAGGAAGACCAAGCCTATCAATACGATGCGCTGCTGGCTCTAAACGCCTGGCCGGACCGCAGCGCGCTCAAGATGCTGGGCGAGTTGATTGCAACATCCAAGGATCAGGCCATGAAAACCGCGGCCACCCGCCACTACATCCGCATGCTCGGGATGCCGGGGCCGAATCCGGTGGATACCGAGGGCTGGCTCATGGCTATGGGAAATGCTTCCAATTCCGACAGACAGCGCGTTTTGCGCTTGATCGCGGATCGCCCGCTTCCGGCAACGATCGATTTTTTGAAGACCAACCAGTTTGCCGGCCTGGAGAAGCTTCAGGAGGGGCTCATCGTGCAACTGGAAAAAGCGATCGCCGAGATGCGGGTCGTGAAATCCGGCGAGGTTTTGCCCGCCAGCGCCGGGGAAGTCCGCGGCGGAAGCAACGGAGGCTTCGTCAACCGGGAGGGCTACCTGGACGGCTGGCGCTCGCCCGAAACCTGGATCCAATGGAAGGTGAAAATTCCGGAGCCGGGGACCTACAAGGTGGAAATATTGCAGGCTTGCGACAGTTCGGCGGGCAGTCAGTTGGAGTTTTACGGCCCTGGCGGGCAACTTTTCGGCGAAACCAGGCTCACCAACGGCTGGGACAGCTTTGACGCCATTCCCCTGGGTAGAAAGTCGGAAATCACCATCGCCGCCGATAAATCCGGCCCCCAAATCTTGTTTCTGCGGGCCGGCAAGACGGTTCAAAAACGCATCGCCAACATTCAGGGCGTTCGCCTCACGAAGAAGTGATGGGCGGGATGATGACTGGGGGAGGCGGCGTCACCACGGTTGGCGCGCCGGCTGATTCTTCCGCCGTGGCGGCGGGAGTTTCAAACAAATCCACGGCGCCACCGGTAGCTGCGGGCGCCGGGGCGGATTCCGGCACTTTGTAGGTAGGCACCTTAATGGTGCGGCCGGCGTAGATCGTATCGCCGGTTAGCTGGTTGGCTTCCTTGATTTCGGCGACGGAGGTTTCGTACTTTCGCGCCAACGTCCAGAGGGAATCGCCGGCCGCGACTTCGTGATCCACCAGCGTTTTTGGCGGTTGAGGCGCTGGAGCCGTAGCCGTCCCGGGCCCGGCGATGAGCGGTTGCGCGGTAATCGGCCCGCCGGAGGAAGGAGCAGGCGCAGGAGCGCGATTTTTCTTGCCGGGGCGCTCGACGGAGACCGAAATGCAGCCGGCGAGGCCAAAAGCGAGGAGAACTGCGGAAAGGAACTGGATTTTCAGCATGGCTTAGCCATATCACGAATCGCGCCCCATGCGAAGCGAAAAACAAGGTGATTGCGACTCCAATTCGCGACTTTTCGTGTAATTGCGCATCCTGCCGCACCAACCTAGGATGAGCGCAATGTTCACCTGGGAATCCATACCAACCGCCGTCAAGGTCTGGGTTTTGGCGCTATCCGTCTTAACCTTCGCCTTGTCGCTGGTGGTCATTCCCATCGTCGTGGTGCGAATGTCACCTGACTACTTCATGCCGCAGCGCGAGCTGAAGCAATCCTGGACCAATCGTCATCCCGCGGCGCGTTGGATGGCGCTGATTTTGAAGAATCTGCTCGGATTGATCCTGTTTTTCATGGGATTGCTCATGCTCGTCGGCCCCGGCCAAGGCCTCCTCACCATTCTCATGAGCCTGGTGCTGATGAATTTTCCCGGAAAGCGCGGATTCGAGTTGTGGCTCATCCGAAGGCCGGCCATCCGCAAATCCATCGACTGGATGCGTCACCGGGCGAAGCGTCCGCCGCTGGAATTGCCGCCTGAACCGGAGGGCGGCGAAGCTCTCGAGCCAAACGAGCGGATTTGAGAAAATTCCAAGGAATTGCTGGCAATTCTGAGAATTCTCGCTCAAGTGCCGGCGTGCTGTTTCGACCTCCCCTCCACAAACGCATCATCAGCCGCGTCGTCTTCTATTCCGGGCTCGCGGTCTTTTTATTCGCGATGGATTACCTCCAACGCCGAGCCGTCGCTCAGTCCAGCCCAGTGGCCCAACGGCAAGTTGAGGCGCCCGCCGTCGGCCTGGTAGATTTGCCGATCAGCGCGCAAAGTGAAACGCGCTGAAGGTCCAGGTCGAGAAACGCCAACGTCTCGTCCAAGGTCTCGTTGCGCTGCTTGGAAAGCCGGACCACCAATTTCATTCGGGCGGCGTGAGCTACCTCAATTTTCTCAATCAAGCCAAGCGACTCCTCGTGCTCGGTATCGTCCATCGACTCATGCTCCAATTTGTTGCGAAGTTCGGCGTAACGGGCGAAATCAACGTCGGGCGCCGAACGATGGATTGCTTCGATGAGTTTTTGCTCCGAGGTGTCACTGGAGTCCGGTGGGGGCGGATTCCATGCGGAAATTTGCGTCAAAAATCGATTGCGATCATTTTCGGGCAGACGAATGACCGCATCGAATAGTTCTTGGTAGGTTAGGTTGGCGGTTCCAGCTATGTTGGAAACGTAGGCGACTCGTTCGGCTGAATCAAGCCCACGAATCCCCGGCCGCAGCGCGATCAACCCGTTTTTGCCGACTTTCGCCAACGCGCCAGATCTTCCTTCCGCGCATTTTTGCCGCTCTCGGCCGCGCGCTTGAAGCACCGGGCCGCCAGCGCCGGATTCTTGGCTTTTTGCGCGAATTTTGCCAGTTCTGCCCAGGCGTAGCCGTCGCGGGGAAAAGCTTCCGCCAGTGCGATGCCTGGAGGGTCATCGCCGCCGATCAAGTCAGCCGTTTTCACCACGCCGGCGGAGGCGAGCCGGGCGAAGAGATCGTGGCGCAAGGTTGGCAAAAGTTGGGGAAACTCCGCCGCTTGTTGGAGGCGCGCTACGGCGGCGAGGCGGGGTTTGGCGGGCGCGCCTTTCAAGCCAGCGGCGAGACTTTTGAGAAAATCGCGTTGCTCGCTGCGAACGGCCCCGGTCACGGCCAAACGGCTGCTCTGCGAGAGGCTGGCCTGCCAGTTGGCGAATTCGTCCATCCGGCCGGCGATGAGGTGAGCGGTGAAGGTGGGGATGTAGGCGTCTTCGTCGTTGTTTCGGGACCGGGCGGCGCACCAGGAAGCGCGGCGCAGGATGGGCAGGGTTTTTCGCGCAAAATCCTCCCGCGTCCCGGCTCCTTTTTCGCCGATTCGCTTCCAGATGGCATCGACGATGTTTTCGGCCACGTCGTGGTTGCGGGCTTGGGCCATGGATTCGAGCATTTCCAGGATTGGCGCAAAAACAGCCAGGTCGTCGTCGCCCAGTTTCAGTTTCCACCAGAGCCGCCAGATCGGTTCGTCCGTGCCGGTGGCGAGCAATTGCCGCGGGGAGGAGAAGGTGGTGAGCCGGGCGAGGTGCGGTCGGAGCAGTTGCAGTTCCGTTCCCGCGTTAGCCAGCTCCAGCACGGCGTAACGCAGCGTGTTGCGGCTTAGTTTTTCGGGTAGCGGCAAGTCTTCCGCCGCGGCGGTCATGCGCTCCTTGCGCGCCGGATTTTGCGTCCCTTCGTCGTTGAGGGCGTGGAGGGTCAGGGTGGCGAGCAAGCGGCGGTCCGGCGTTTCGATGGTTTGCAGGAATTCGGCGGTTTTTTGCGCCAAATCCGCGGTGTAGCTGAAATCCGACCTCCGGGTTTGCAGCCGGCCGCCGTAAACCGCCAAAAACTGCCGGCCGGCCCCAAATTGACGCTGGTCCACCAACTGGACCAACACGTCGCCCAATCGATCGATCTGTCCCAGAAGACGCTGCACCGTCTGCATGGCGTCCGAAACATCGCCGGTGCGAATTTGCAGGGAGAGCACGGCCAGGATTTCGTCGCTGTCCAAATCCGCGCCCGGCGGCATGGCGGCGATTCTCACTTTCCAGGCTGTCGCCAGTTTTTTGGCGATTTCCAGGTGCTCGGGCGAGTTGTCGGAGAGACGTGCGAAGGCACGGAGGACCGGATTTGCGCTGCCGCCGATTGCGAAGGGTTTGCGGCCGCTCCACGCTTCAACCAGCACGCCGGCTAAGACGTGGATGTCGCCGGCGTTTTGGGTCCCGGTGATCCACTCGGCCCAAGTTTGCGCCGCGCCCAGCCGCACGGCCACCGGGATTTCCGGGTTTTGCAGCCGTTCGGCGCAACCCAGCTCCCGAAACAACGCCTCCCGGTCCGGTTTGCGCGCGAACAGGGCCAAAACTTCGCGCAACGCCGGGTCCGCCGATTTTCCGCGCTCTTGCACCCAAGCTTGCGTTGCATCTGCATGCACGGAGCCGAGGTTTTTTTGCAGGTTGGCGAGGAGGGCCGGCCAGAGCAGCCGAGCGCCGGGATCGTCCTTCGTGGCGCGGGCAAAATCATCGAACTCGCGGTCGAGCAAAGCGAGCCATTGCTCCGGTTCCAGCTTTTGGGCGCGCAATCGCTTGGACCAGTTTTCGGCCGGTTTGCGGAGACTATTCGAGCTTCCCAGAACCCTGTCGAATCGCGCCGCACGGGCCATTTGGGAGGCGGTCAGCAAACTGGCGGCGGCGCTGGTTTCGCTCCGGCCCGCGAATTTGGTCCAAGCGCCGAGAACGGCGCCCGTGGGGTTGTTCCCCCGCCAATTCCAGTTTGCCGTGCTTTGCATCCGGTTGAGCTGCACGGCCTTCTTGACGACTGGCGCAACGTCGACGCCCATGCTGGAAGCAGCGGCGAGCAAGTCGACAAGCTGCTCCGAATTGGCATTGCCCGCCCGATCCGAACCGATGGCCAGGTAATCGTCGATCGCCCGGCGATGAACCGCGACGACGCCCTGGCGAACCCAGGCCGGCTCGTCGGCAATGACCTCGTTTTGGCCGAGCAAACGGTGGTGCAGCAGCGCCAAGGGCAAGCGGCGCTTTTCATCCAGGTTTGCGATGGAATCGTGCGAGCGCTGGAACACCGCCGACATCGCTTCGCGGTCGGAAATGAGCGCCGCGCGGAACAATTCCGGGCCGAAGCCGGTTTTCGGCAGCCAATCGAGCAATTTGGCGAGATTTTCGGCGTTTTGGCCGCTCAGGTCGCCAATGACCCGGGTGAAATAGCTGGAAGCCGCATTTTTTGCCGGATGGCATCGGAAATTCTCCACCTCCGCGGCGAGAAATGCGCTGCCCTCCAGGGCCAGGCGCAACTGCTCCGGGCTAAAGCGCGAGAAAACCTTGGTCTTGCCCGAACCCGAGGAATCGAAGCCGAGGTCGGCGAATGGATCGGCGCTAGACGGCGTTGGCGGCGGGTAATCGAGGCCGGCCAGCTCGACGCGCGCAAAATCCAGCACCCAAAGCACGGCAACCGGATTTTCATCGATGATGTGATCCAAAAACCGGGCAAATTCCGCCGCGATTTCGCCCTCAGCGGGAGCCTCGCCGCGACTCAAGCCATGAAGATCGGCCAGCTTGCGAATCAATCCGAGCGTCCGTTCGCGCATCTCGGAACCGGTCCCATCCCGGTAGTCCTCCACCAATCTCAAGAACGGCGCCCAGTTGTTTCCGCTGCTCCGGTCGGCGATTTCTCTGCGCCGGACGGCCAGCGCCGCTTCGGCCAGATCCACGTCTAATTCCCGCCAGCCGCGGATGTCCCTGGCCAGATCGAAGGCAGCCTCCGCGGCCTGGAGAAATTCGCCCGGCTCGCCGAAAAGCATCGTCTCGAGCCCGCGGAGGCGTTCGGCGATGGCGGAGGCGTTTTCAGAATCACCCGGGCTGGGGATGACTTCCCGCGTCAGCCAATCCGTCCGCTGTTGGTCGAGCCATAACATCCGCGCCACGGCTTGATAAATGTTGGCAAAATTGCCATCACGCTGCCGATTGGTGGAAAAATTGGCGCTTCCGGGATTGACGGGAAAATGCGCCACCGGATCGCGAAGGAGTTGCGCCGCCGCGGCAAAGTCTCGTTCGCTCGGTTTTTCGTCTTGATGCGCGCGCCAGGCCATGAGCCGCAAGAACGCGTTGCGCGGCGTGGTTGGCGAGCGCAGCATGGCTTCGCTCAGTTCCACGAAACGCTTGGGCCGCTCCTTCAGCATGGCGTCGCGCCGTTCCGCTTGCCCGTCGGTCAAGCCGCCGCGGTCCTTGGCCGGAGGGCTCAACAACGCCGGAAAATCGAGGTGATTGCCCAATGGATGGTCGTAGTGGCGCGCGGATTGCCACAGCCGGCTGGCCACTTCTTCGGCCAGGCGGGGAAAGTCGTCGCGCAGTTCCTCATCGCTCCGCGCATTCAGCCAACGCGTGAGAACGCGGGCCGCGGTCAGTTGCACCTCCACGTCGTCATCCGCGGCTTCCCGAACCACCCGAAATGCGCCGTTGCTGGAGGGAGAAACGTGCTCCAGGGCCTCCAACGCTGCGTCAACGTCGCCAGCGTAGAGGCTGAGGTTCAGCACGCGCAGCCACAACACCTCGTCTTCCGGGCTGTCCGCCAGGATTTCGCGGTAAATTGCGCTAGCACGGCTCGCCCACGGCTCGGTGGGAAGAATGGGACCGCCCATGGCCTCAAGCGTTGCCGCAAACTCCGCCCGGCGGCGGTCTGAGGCGTGTGATTCAGGCTCTAACGCGGCCAACAGCGCGTCGCGCGGTTGGGGGCCCAAATTCTGCAACCACTCGACGATGCCGCGCACGTTGTTGTCAAAATTTCCCGTGCCCAGCATCGTGCGGGCGGCCTCGGACACGGCGGGCGCCAGAACGCGCGCCGCTTCGTCGTAATTCGCCTGGTTGATCAGGCGATGCGCCTGCTCCAGCTTGGCCTGCCAGTTCAAAAACGCCGGAAAACCGGGGTAGCGCGGCGAGGGACGCGGCGGCGGAGGCTGAGACGCCGGGAGATTGACGCCGGCGTGACCGATCCGGCCGAACTGGTAGTTGAAATGGCTCCAGTGAATCACGCTTGGATAGGCCCAGCCCCCGGAAACCCATGGATTGGAACGGCGAACCAGCGTCTTAAGCTGATGGGCCAGCGAATCTGCGCCAAGCTCATTCAGCAGCGCGGCGAAATCAAAGGCGCTGGGCATTTGCCAGCCGCCGAAGCCAAGGCGGCCAAACGGATCCTGACTGTAGGCCGCGCGCTGAAACGCGTCCGGGTTTTTGGCCACGCTCAAGGCCTGCCGCGCCGCTTCGTGAAGGTGCGCGGGCAGCGGATTGCCCTCGCGGAAATTTCGCAGGATGGTGACGATGAGTTGGTCGGTTAGGCTCTCAATTTCCGCTCCCGGCTCGGCGCCGGGGATAGCTTCGGCCAAAATCTCCATGGCGCGCTTCAGCTCGCCCTGCTGCCGCAAATGCCACGCCACCAGCACGGCTGCGGACCGGTCGATGGGATCGGTCAGGTAATTCTCGGGCTCGGCCACGGTTCCGTTTCCGGCGGCGCGATCGAACAGAAATCGCCAGGCGGGACGTTCGACGCGGGCAGAGAGTTCGCGCATTTCCTCCGGGGAAAGCACCTTGCTCAGCCACGTGCCTTCGCGGTAGTCCCAGCGGTTCCAGCGGTTGTAGACCTCCTGCGGCAACCCTAACAAACTGCTCATGGCCGGCGCCAAACCGGGAACCGAGATAGAGCCGCCGCCCAGGTTGGTGGTCACGTGAGGGCTCGTCCAGATTTTTTCAGCTTCGGCGTCGGACAGCCGAATTTGGTCCACCAGGCGGTCGAAATCCCGGTCCACGGCGAAAAGGTAGGCGGCGTAAGCGCGGTTGAAACTGCCGTGCTCCGAGGTCTGCGCGCGCTCCAGAGCTTCGCGCAGCACCAGGCGAATCGGCGATTCCCGCTCGTCCGCGGCGCGCCCTTGCTCCGCCTGAAGCGCGGTTTGGATTTGCTGGGCGAGGAACGGCTTCCCAACATTGGCGGTAGGCAACTGCGCGCGCACAAATTCGCCCAGCGTCGCCCGCGTTTCGGCGTTTTGGCTGGAAATCCCGTTCAGCGCCGCCATCAGCGCCTGTTGCGGCCAATTTTCCCGCAGCACCTCCACCACGCGCAACCGGTCCTCATCCGTCCGCGGATTTGGCGAGCTCCAGGTGGCCGCGGCCCAAAACGCGGCGATTTCCGGCCGGCCGAGCGAATTTCGGACGATTTCGGTGATGTCCCGGCGTTGTTGCAAGGCGGCCATCAGCTCGAACTGAAAGTCGCTGACGCCGGCGGCGCGCATTTTGGCAATGGCGCGTTTTTCGGTCTCAGCATCCAGGTTACCCAAGAGCCGGCCCAGCCGCTCGGTGGCCAGCTCGCGGGCTTCCCACGGAAAATCCGGCATTTGAATGGTCCGGTTGCGGCCACCGCCATAGCCGGCGCGGGAAAGAGAAAGCCGCGTGTCGTAGAGCTTACCGCGGCGGACGTCGTTGCGATAATTCCAAGCCCTGTCCCGCCGCGTCCACCACTGCATGAGCCGCCGGGTTTCCTCCGGCAACTCGGGACCCGCGGCCTCCTCGCTGCCTTCAAGTCCCAAGAGCCGCAAAAACGCCTCCGCGGCCTCATTCGGCAAGCCGGCCTCGGCAAAAAACAGCCCGGCCAGGTAGGGCAAACAGAAATCGTCCGGGAGCAAATCGGCCGCGCCAAGCAAAAACCTGGCCGCGGGCTCAAAACCGATCCTGCGCGCCAAATCCATCCCCGCCAACTCCGCGTCGCTCACGTTCAGCTTGCCGCGCTCCATGAGGCCGCGCAGGCGGCGGATGGCCTCGTCCCCGTTCCCGGCTTCCAGCAGCAACTGGACCAGCGCCATCTCCGTTTTGCCGCTGGCGTCGCCGGGCAGGGCCCGTTCCAGCGCGGCGCGCGCCTCGGCGAATTTCGCCTCCTGCCGGTAACTGCGGGCGATGCGCAGCAGCAGCTTGACGTTGCCCGGCTCCAACCGGCTGGCTTTTCGCAGGGTGGCGCGCCAGGGATCGGTCTGGCCCAGCAGCCGTTGGGCTTCGGCCAGGGCCAACAACGGCGCCATGCTGCCGCGATTTTGCCGGCGGCGCTCCTCCAGCCGGGCCAAAAGTCCGCTCTCGCGGCCAACTCCCCGCGTTAAATCGACCAACTTCCGCAGCCACGGCATTTTGTCCTCCAACGCCTCCGCCTGGCCGTAGAGCCGCCAATAAATGCGCTCCGCTTCCGCTTGCCGGCCGGCTGCGACGTACCATTCCGCCAATTTCGCCGGAAACCGGCTATCGTCCTCAAACCGGCCGGAAGCCTGGCGCATGAGCCGAAACGCTTCCGGCTCCCGGCCCAGCGAATGCAACGTCTCGGCTTCCTGCATCCAAATTTGCGCGTTGCCGGGCGAAAGCGGCTTCCAGCGCCGCAACCAGCGCAGGGCTTCCGCCTCTTGGCCGGCTTGTCGATAAAGCCGGACCACGCGGCGCAGGTGTACGGTTTTGTTTTCCCCGGGCAGCCCCACCAGCCGCTCCATGGCCTGCGCGGCGGACCGGTAATCTCGCGCGTTTTGGTGAAGGTAGGCCTGTTGGGAGAGCGCCAGCGTTGCAGGCGGGCCGGGTTGGCGGGCCAGGTTTTCGAGCAATGTCAGGGCCGCCTCGCGCTTGCCGCTTTTCACCAGCAACGCTGCGGCGACGCAGATTTCCGCGGGATTTTCGGAATTTCGCAGCTCGGCGGTTAACTCCTCACCGCGGCCGGAAGCCTTGGCAAAGCGCTGAATAAGCCGGGTGGCGGTTTCCAGCTCGTAGGGCGTCTCCGCCAGCTTCAGCCACGGCCTGAGCCAAGCGTAACCAGCGTCGTAAGCCTCCGCGGCGAGCGCTTGGGTCAGGAACGCCTCCAAAAACCCGGCGTCGGTTCGAAATTCCTCGCGCCGCGCCTCAAGCCACGCAAACGCCTCCCGGGAATGGCCGTGCCGGGCCGCGGATTTTGCGATTCGCAGCAAGGTGTCGCGATTTTCGCCGGCGGCGAGCTGCGACCAAATTTTCAGCGCTTCAGCCTGGTTTTTGCGCTTGTGGAAGAACTCCGCGGCGGACTCGCGGGCTGCGACGCTTTGCGGAAAACGCGCCAACATCTCGCGAAAAACCCGCTCCGCATCCGCGTTGAGCCGAAATTCCGCCAGCAACCTGGCGGCGCGCAAAAAACGATGCTCCGCCGGCTCCCCGGCGTCCAAAAACCGCTGAATCGCGCCCACCGCGCCCTCACCGTCGCCGTTGCGCTCGCGCATTCTCGCCAGCAGCACCAGCAACTCCGGGTCGTCCGGGAAAAGTTGCGCCAGGCGCTCGATTTCCTCGCCGGCCCGCTGAAATTCGCGCAAATCCGCCAGCAATTTGACGAACGCCTCGCGAATGGGCCGCTCGCCGGGGGTGATTTCCAGCAGCGCCTCAAATTCCGCGACGGCAGCCTCTTTTTCGCGCAACGCGGCTAACGTTTTGGCTAACTGCACCCGCACGGCAATGCGTCCCGGCTCGCGCGCCTTTGCTTCCTCCAAAAACCGCTGCAACGCGCTCACGCCGTCTCCGCGCCGAAAAACCGCCTCAATTTGCGCCAAAACTTCGCGCTCCAGCCACGTTCCCTGCCCTGCCGCCTCCAGCAGCGCCCGGTAAACCTCCATCGCCTCCTCCCGATTGCCGGCAGCCCCTAACAAATCCGCCAACCGCAACCGATGCAGCGCCCGCTGGTAGGGATCGCGCGTCCGCTCCAGCAGCTCCCGCAACTCCGCGACCGCCTCCTCGCTCATCCCTTCCGCCGCCAGCAGCTCGATGACGTCCGCCCGCAAATCCGCATCGTCCGGATTCGCCGCGATCAGCCCGCGCCAGACTTTCAGCGCCGCCTGACTGTTGCCCAGCCGCAGCAACTCGCGCCCCCGCAGCTCGGCAATTTGCAGCGCCAACTCGCCTTCAGCCTCCGCGCCGTCCAGCGCCAGCAACGCCTCCGCGGAACGCTGCGCGCGGGCCAGTTGTTGGCCCAACCGGAACGCGATTTCCGGCTCGCGCGGCGAAATTTCGTGCGCCCGGCCTAACAACTCCAGCGAACCCGCGTCGTCTCCCAACTCCTCCTCCACCGCCGCGCGAATCAGCAGCATCGTCCCGGATTCCTCGCGATTTTCCAAAAATCGGCGCAACCCGGCCACATCGCCCTCCTCCATCCAAGCGTTGTAAAACCGCTCGAACAGCGTCCGCGACGCCGGCCGTTTGAGCAGCAGATCCAAGTAGCGCTCGGCAGATTGCGCGGGCTCTTCCTGGCCGAACACGCCAGCAAGGAGCAAGGCAACAAACAGGAAAACGGGGACTCCGACTCGCAGGGCCTTCATGTCGCCCAGAATAATCCGGGAACCGCCCCGGCGTAAATGCCAATCTCCGCTCCGTCCGGTTTTCCCGAACGCTTGCGCTTGCGTTGGAAGATTTTTCCCGCAACGGAGGTGAATTGGGGCAAGTTTCGCCCGCCATGCGTCAATCCGCCGATTTGCCCAAAACGCTCCCAGAATTCACCCGCCGGCGGTGGATTCAGGGTGGGGGAGCGCTGGCCGGCTCCCTGCTTTGGCCGGGGCTGGCGAGGGCGCGGGAAGATGCGCCAGCCAAGCGCGCGATCCTCATTTATCTGCAAGGCGGGCTCTCGCATTACGAGAGCTTCGACCCGAAACCGGAGGCGCCCTCGGCTTATCGCAGCGAGTTTGGTGACATCCCCACCAGCGTGCCCGGCATCCATTTTTCCGAGCATTTGCCGCATCTGGCCAAGCGCGCCCACAAGTTCAACCTGATCCGCAGCGCTTACGTGGATTCGCCCAGCCACACGGTCGCGATCTACCAGACGCTCACCGGTATTCCGCTGAAAACGGCCTCGGTCGTGCGGGTGAACAAAAACCGCATCCACCCATCGCTCGGCAGCGTCGTGGCCCGGGCCTGCGGAGGAGGGACGCCGGGTTTGCCGCCGTATGTCGCCATCCCGCATTCCGGTCAACTGGGTCAGCGCGTCCATTTCGCCACCGCGGGAAGCCTGGGCAAGGAATTCAACCCGCTGGAGTCCGGGATGACGCCGGAAACCTGCCGCGAGCCCTTCATCGGCCCACCAAGTCTCGGTCCTCGCCCGGACGTGCCGCTTGGCCGGATCGAAGATCGCTTCAAACTGCTGCACGCCATCGAGAATCAGTCGCTGCCGGAGACTCTCGACGGTCTGGACGCCTACCATCAGCAGGCGGCCGACATGATCGCCAACGGCCGGGCGGCCCGCGCCTTCAATCTCAGCCTGGAGCCGCGCAAAAACCGCGAACGTTACGGCAACCACCTGTGGGGCCAGCAAACGGTCCTCGCCCGCCGCTTGACTCAAGCCGGGGTGCCCTTCACGCTGGTGAATTACACCCTGGACCAGGAGCGCGGCCAGGATTGGGACACCCACGTGGACAACTTTAACCAACTGAAAAACGTCCTCCTCCCGCCAATGGACCTGGCCGTCAGCGCCTTGCTCGACGATCTGGATGAGCGGGGGATGCTCGATTCCACGTTGGTCGCAATGTACGGCGAATTCGGACGCACCCCGAAAATCAACGCAAACGCCGGTCGCGACCACTGGGCGAAAGTGTTTTCGGTTTTTCTGGCCGGTGGCGGGCTCAAATCCGGCGTCGTCCTAGGTTCCAGCACCAAAGCGGGCGACGTTCCTGAGGATAGGCCGGTGCACTTCAACGAGGTGCTGGCGACCATCTACCACCAACTGGGAATTCCGCCGACCGAGTCCTATTTTGACGAAGGCGGCCGGCCGATTCCCGTGCTTTCCCGGGGCAAACCCATCGCGGAGCTGATTTCGTGAACGTTTTCGACCAATTCTCGCTGCGCGGCAAAACGTTGCTCATCACCGGCGGTAGCCGCGGATTGGGCCGGGAAATGGCGCTGGCCATCGCCGATGCCGGCGCCGACGTGATTTTGACCGGCCGAACCGCCGATAGCCTGGCAAAAACCGCGCAGGACATCCGCAAATTCGGGCGCAAAGCGGAGACGATCGCAGCGGACCTGGGCGCGCCGGAGACTTGCGAGCGCGTTTGCCGCGAGGCGCTGGAAATGCACGGTCCCATCGACATTCTCATCAACAACATCGGCGGCCGGCTCATCGACGCGCCCACCGCCGACCTGCCGTTGGAGGAATGGCGGCGCATCCTGGATTTGAACCTGACGAGCACCTTTGTTTGCACGAAAATCGTCGGCGGGGCGATGGTGGAGCGCGGAAACGGCGGGCGAGTCATCAACATCGCGTCGATCTCCGGGATGGTGGCGAACCGCGGGATTGGCGGGCGCAGCTACGAAACCTCCAAGGCGGCGGTCATCCAGTTCACACGCGCGGTGGCGGCTGATTGGGCGCCGCACGGGGTGACGGTGAACGCGATTTGCCCGGGCGGGTTCATGACGGAGCCCAACGAACGCTGGGCGCGCGAAAATCCGGACGTGATCCGCGAATTCGAGGCGCAAATCCCGATGGGCCGCTTCGGCGATCCGGAGGACCTGGGGCCCTTGTCGGTTTACCTGGCCAGCGACGCCTCGCGCTACATGACCGGCGCGGCGCTGGTGATCGACGGGGGTTACACGCTGTGGTGAGGGTTTTTGGGAATGTCGATCTGGCGTGCGCTTGTGGCTTCTCCTCCCTGCTTCAGCCTACAGAGGCTGTGCCAGCCCAAACTGAAGTGCGGCGAAAACGTCGTCTCGTTCGATGTTGGGATAGTCTTCGAGCAACATTTCAATCGTGTCGCCACCAGCCAAGGCTCCGAGCAGAGTTGAAACAAGTACCCGAGTGCCGGCGATGACCGGCTTGCCATGACAGACAGCCTTGGTTCGTGAAGACCAGCAGGGCACGATGGGCTGGTCCTCTTTTGTCGTTGATGCGCGACCAGTAGCGATGCATGTTTTGACCGATAGAACGGTTGTAGAGTTGCAGATGGCAGAAGGGTGGTTGGATCACCGCTTTTCAGGTGCATTTCCATCAACGCATCGACCACGCCGCGTTAGTTCTTGGGCTTTTTGAGGAAGCTTTCCATCTCCTGCGAAAGGTTGACGGGTGAGAATGACCAGTCGAACTCAGTCGCGACATCGGGGTAGCAGAGGTGGAGTCCTTGTTTGGGGAAGCATTCGAAGAAGCCTTTCCAGGGTGCGTCGGATTCGTCTTGCCAAGTGGAGGTGTCGCTAGTTTTAGGCATGATTCGATAAAACGGGGCTTCGCTTCGTGCTGGTGGATTGCTCTCGGATGCGGAGATCCGAGACTACGATTGGTATCCGACTTTCGCAAAACTGAGCTGTGTTCGCACAGATTCTCGCCGCCATTTGTCAGAAACGACTGTAAGCAATCACAAGCCGACCGTCAGTCACCCCATCACGACCGTCAGATGCCACATTGTCGCAGTCAGTGATCAAAAGTTGACAGTCAGCAACCTCAAACCAACCGTCAGCGACGAAAATCCCAGCGTCACCGGCCAAGTTGTCGCAGTCAGCCGCGATATTCCTAGCGTCAGCGATCTCAATCCGGCAGTCAGCGGGGCTATCGCGGTGGTCAACGGCCAAAAGTCGGCTGTCAGCAACCAACCACGATGACCCAATCGGGAAATTCCACCCTTCCCAAACCTTCCCGAAAAAAATCCGCACCAAAGTCCGTGGCTGAGGCTACTCTTTCACGAATTTCCCATGTCCAAACCCACATCGCCCCTCACCTTCGCCATCCTCGCCATTTTCGTCGTATCCGGCGTGATCACCCGGGCCGGCGCTTACACTCCTGGCGAGCCCGTCCGCGGCAAGTTCAAGGACGTGGCGCAGGGGTTCCTGGAGAAAAACTGCCTGGATTGCCATGACGATGTCACCACGAAGGGCGATCTCAATTTGCTCGAACTCGGGCGGGTGGATGAGACGAATGCTGCGGTTTGGAAATCGGTGTGGGCGCAGGTGACGCTCGGGGAAATGCCACCGAAGGATAAGTCGCAGCCGGAGGTGGTGGAGCGGTTGCAGTTTTCGGACTGGGTCGTGGGCGAATTGCAGCGCGTGATGAAGAAGAAGGGCGGGTTTTATGCGCATCTCGACCCGCACAAGGGGAATTTCGTCGATCACGATCTGCTTTTTGGCGAGTTGCCTGAGGGGATCGAGCTTGCGCCGCCATCGTCGCCGGCGCGCATTTGGCGGGTGACGCCGCAGGAGCACATCACGCGGTTGAACGAGCTGATCAATACGGAGCCGGAGTTCGATCCCGCAAAGCCGGGGGTGCGGACTCGCGGCGATGTGGTCCCCACGAATCACGGCGGCGAGTTGAAGCTGTATTTCGGCACGGACCGGATTACGCGGTGGGTCGGCGGGACGGTGGCTTATGCAACGGCGGTGAAGAGTGTGCCGGTGGTGCTGTCCTCGGCCAGGAAGCATGGGTTCGAGAATTATCCGGATTTTTACACGGTGAATAGCGCGGAATCGACCCAGATTCTTGGGAAGGCGGAGGATATCCTGGAATACATGGCTTACGGTCCGCTTAGCCTGGTGGGTATGCCGGAGCAGATCACGGATGATCCCGGCACTTATGATAAGGTGAAGCCGCCGGGCGATCTGCGCGGGTTGCCGACGGCGATCACTTACAACACGAAGGTGGTTCGCCCAATCACGCCGGTTTACGATTTGATGAAGGAGCTGGAGTTTACCGACGAGCAGTTGGAAGAGGCGGTGACCTATCTTTTCGAGGCGCTGACGTTTCGTCCGCCAACCGCGGAGGAGACGGCCGATTACCTGGGAATCGTGAAGGATTCCATCGCGAAAGTCGGCAAGGAGGACGGGGCGATCATGGGGCTGTCGGCGATTTTTCTCGATCGCGATGCGCTGTTTCGACCGGAGTTGGTGGAGTACGGCCAGCCGGACGAGCATGGGCGGGTGATGCTGCAGGATTGGGAACTGGGTTTGGCGGTGAACCACGCTCTGCGCTACATTCGGCCGGACGAGGAGCTGCGCCGGGCGATTGTGGAGGGGGCTTCACAGGGGACAGACCCTTTATTCGGAAGCGGAAATTATGGAAACACCCTCTGAGTTCAGTCATAGGGCAGCAACCCGAAATGACAAGAGTATCTCCGGATTACAGAAAGCGCGGAGCCTGCGACCGATTTCGACGGTGAAGACTCTCCGTTCCGAAAATCCTCTCAAGGTGTTGCTGCCCTCCATGCCGGGGGTTCCGATGTTCGAGAGAATCAAGAATTGGTCCATCGCGAAGCTTCTGGTGCTTTTCGCGACCGGGGAAGAGTTTGCAATCAGTCCCCACGATTCATACTCAGAGATGATGATCGCCGAAAACTACCTGGAATCCTCGATCTCGCCTCAAGAACGGCGCGTGTTGGCGGATTTGGACTTCGCCGATCTGCGACACAAATCAGCCTGAATACGTCGTGATTTGCGAAATGCCACCGGTCAGCGATCAAAAAACGACCGTCAGACACCAGATCACGACGGTCAGATGCCACAATGTCGCAGTCAGTGATCAAATGGTGACAGTGAGCAACCTTAAGTCGGCGGTCAGCGATCGAAATCTCAGCGTCATTGGCCAGATTGTCACAGTCAGCGACGATATTTCGGGTGTCAGCGCTCCCAAACCGGCGGTCAGCGGGGCTATTGCGACGGTCAGCGACCGTAAGTGGGCTGTCAGCGGCGAATTACTTGCTGCCAACTACGATCTGGCAATCCGACCTGTATCACTACCCAAAAAGCTGCGTCAGCGGCTTGCCGCTTTCGACAATTGGGATCGGCCTACCCTCGCGATTCGGCAAAAACAGGTCCGGATTGACGCCGAGCGCCCAGTAGATCGTTTTGGCCAGGTCTTCGGGTGAAACGGGGCTCTGTTCCGGGTAAGCGGCGTGCTTGTCGGATTTGCCGTAGACTGCGCCGCCGCGAATCCCGGCTCCGGCGAGCAGTGCGGGAAAACAGGTGCTCCAGTGGTTGCGGCCCCAGGTGGCGTTGGCTTTGGGCGTGCGGCCCATTTCGCCAATGGCGACGACCAGGGTTTCGTGGAGCAATCCGCGGTCGTCCAGGTCGGTTAGCAGTGCCGAGCAGCCTTGATCGAAGGTCGGGAGCAGGTGATTTTTCACGTCGTCGCTGTTGCGATGCGAATCCCAGCTGTAGCCATCGACGCAGTCGTAATGCACGGTCACGAATCGCGTTCCGGCTTCGACGAGGCGACGCGCCATGAGGCAGGATTGGCCGAATAAGTGGCGTCCGTAGCGGTTGCGCAACGAGTCGGGCTCTTGCTTGATGTCGAGGGCGTGTCCGGCTTTGTCGGAGGCGACGAGGCCGAGGGCGCGTTGCCGATGCCGGTCGAGCGAGTCGGCGGCGTCACCGGCTTCGATATTGCGTTGGAAGCTTTCAAATTGCTCGCGCAGGCCAGCGCGTTGGCGGATGCGCTTGAGGGAGAGGTCGGGCGTTAGGCCGTCGATCTGGAAGGTTAGCTCATCGTCGGTGCAGTCGCGCCAGTAGGGGTTGTCGGCGGGATCGCGCTTGTCGATGGCGGTGGTTAGCGGGTTGTAGCCGGTCCCGAGCCAGCCGCCGTATTGGCCGGGCCGGCGATATTGACCCTGGGCCTGGAGTCTACCCAACCAGTTGGGAATGGCGGCGTAGGCCGGGAGATCGCGGTCCAATCCGCCAGGGCTGTGCTGGGTGAGATACTCGACGACGGAGCCCATCGAGGGCCAATCCTTTGGCGTCGCCGAAAATCCGCCGCCGACCGGGATGTGCCAGCGTTTCCCAGTTTGCAGGTAATGCCCGGCGCCGCTGTGATCGTTGAAATCGTGGGTCATGGTGCGAATGACGGCGAATTTGTCGGCGATTTTCGCCAACCGGCTGAGGTGCTCGCTGATGATGAGGTCGGGCGATTTTGAGCGGATGCTGGAAAACGGTCCGCGAATTTCGCGCGGCGCTTCCGGTTTCATGTCGAAGGTCTCCAACTGGCTCGGTCCGCCGAAGAGGAAGAGGAAAATCACCGATTTGGCGCGCCCGCCTTGGAAGGGAGTTTCGTTGGGGTCGAGTTCCTTGGCGGCGAGCACTCCGGGCAGGCTGAGGCCGAAGAGTCCGGTTCCGCCGACTTCCAGAAGTTGCCGTCGGCTGAGCCCCGCGCAGGCGGATTTTGAGCGTCCGTTGATGGTGAGCATGGCCTGCCAACTTCACGGGACAATGCCGCGGGTGTCAAATGGGGGATTAGCGGCCGGCGTTCCGGCGCAGAAGCTAGCACTTGGTCGAAATAAGTTGCGCGCCGGGCGAAGCTTCTGCTTACTGCTTGTCCCCCTGCGGCTGCCGAGGTTGGCATGGCAGGGCGGTTCACCATTTTCCTGCGATTTTTTCCTTTTCCTGATGAACCCCGACCGCGCGACTCTCAATTTTCTCAACGCATTCAACGAAGACCACCGCAAAGAAGGCGAGCGGCTCCAAAAGGAGGGCTGCGTCGTGCAAATCTTCGGCACCAGCACCAAAATCCAGGGCAAAGTGGAGGAGGGACGCTCGGCGTGCCGAACGAAGCTTAGCCTGAATGGGAACCTGTGGGAGGGCGAATGCTCGTGCCGTGATGGGGCGGATTGCCCGTCGCTGGTGGCCACGATGATGGAGCGGCTGGCGCGAAACGGCGACTTGCCGGATTCGCCAAACGAGGTGGAGGATCAGACGCTGACCGAGATTCTTGAGGAAAAGCTCGCAAGGTCCGTCACCGATAACGAGGCCAAGTACGTCGAAAAACTTGAGCAGCGCTACCGCCGCTTCGAAACCGAGGGGCAAATGACCGACCACGATCTGGTGCGCCTCTATCCCAAGTGGCCGGTGGAGTCTTACGATCCCATCCAGCTCTGGCCCGTGCCGCCGGACAACATCATCCAGTTCTGGAATTACATCGCCTACCACTTCGAGAACCGGAACATGCCGTATCCCAAGTTTTTGGGTGCGATTACCGACATTGCCGCGGTCGAAAACGCGATGCGCGAGTGGGAACGCGAGAAGGCGGAGCAGGAATGGCGCCGGACGGTGTGCGCCTTTGCCGAAGTGGATGCTGAGGAGGCGCAAAACGCGGATTTTCGCCTGCTTTTGACCTCCAGCGAGGCGCGCTTGCAGTGGAAAAGCCCGGATTCCCAGGATTACGCCAGCGTGTCGCAGAAAGCCGACCTGGACCGGTTGCGCCAACTCCACGGGCGGGGTGCGTTGCGCATGGATGGCGCTTCGGCACTGGTTTGGGAGGAATTCGCCGGCGCGTTGGACGAGGAGGCGGAAGGGGTGACCCTGCGGCTGGAAAGCGCGGACCAGGCTGCGGCGCTCAACCGCATCCTCCACACGCCGGATTTGGGGTCTCGCCTGGTCAATCTGGACAACCGCGAGGTCAAGCTGGACGAGCGCCCGGTAAGCTGGGTTTGCGAGCAAAGCCCCGTCGCTGAAGAGGACGCGTTTTACCTGCAACTCATCTCCGCGGAGGGCGAGCCCATTCCCCACACCGTGCGCCTGCTGCCCGGGCTAACCAGCCTCTATCTGGGCGACGAAACCGCGTTTCCCGGGCCGCTGTTTTGGGGCGAGGGCACAGAAATTCAGCCGCGCTACGAAATTCCCGCCAGCGTGGTGCTGAGCGAGGCCGGGGTGGCGTTTTTGGCCGGGATCGGCGCGCAATTGCCCAAGCCGCTGCGCGAAAGAATCCGCGAGGAACGGATGCAGGCGCGGATGAAGATGCGGCTAACCCAAAAACTAACCGGTAGCGAGAGCGAGAACCTCATCGTAGAGGTCGATGCCGTGGATTCCGACGAAACGCGGCGCGAGGTGCTGGAAAAAGAGGGCTGGATCGTCGATGAACGCAAGGAATCCACCGGTGACGTCATTTACCGCTACGATCGCGCGCAACTTCGCAAATTTCCCGCGTTGTTGGAGCCGATGAGCCTAGCCTGGGATGCTGGGAAGAGAGGCTTCCGCGGCCGCGTTACCAAGACGTTCCCGGAAAAATTCGTCGAGTGGTTCGAGACCCTGCCGGAGGAGATCGAAACCAGCGTGGACCAGCATCTCGGCACGCTCATGGCCGATCCCGTCAGCGCCTCGGTCACCTTCGACATCGTGGCCAGCGAGATCGATTGGTTCGACCTGAAAATCGTCGTCGACGTCGAGGGGCTGAACCTTTCCACGCAGGAAATCCGCGCCCTCGTCGCCGCGCGGGGCGGATTCGTGCGCATGAAGGACGGCGGTTGGTTGCGGCTGCGAATCGACCTAACCGAACAACAAACCGAAGCCGTCAACCGCCTGGGTCTCGACCCCTTCGACCTAACCGGCGAAAGTCACCGCATGCACGTGCTTCAGCTCAATGAGCCCCTGGCCAAGGAGGTGTTTGACGAAGAGGCGTGGAACAAAATTTGCGAGCGCTCCAACGCGCTGAAGTTGCAGGTTAGCCCCGCCGTCCCGGCAAAATTGCAGCTCGATCTGCGCCCCTACCAGGTGGAGGGCTACCAATTTCTGGCCTACCTCTCCACCAACGGTTTTGGCGGCATTTTGGCCGACGACATGGGTCTGGGCAAAACCGTCCAGGCCATCACCTGGCTGCTTTGGCTGCGCGGGCAAAAAGGCAACGCCAAAAAGCCCTCGCTCGTCGTTTGCCCCAAGTCCGTGCTCGATGTTTGGGCCGGCGAGGTCGTAAAATTCGCCCCGCACCTGCGGGTGCAGATCTTGCGCAACAAGTTCGAGCTGGACATGGACGCCGTGGGAAAAAACGTCGATGTGCTGGTGCTCAACTACAGCCAGCTGCGCGTCAACGCCGAGCCCCTCGGCACGCAAAAGTGGCTCGCCATGATTTTGGACGAAGGCCAGCAAATCAAGAACCCCGATTCCAAAGCCGCCAAGGCCGCCCGCGCCATGGAGAGCGACAACCGGCTCGTCCTCACCGGCACGCCGATCGAAAACCGCTTGCTCGACATTTGGAGCCTCATGGCCTTCGCCATGCCCGGCGTGTTGGGCACGCGCAAATATTTCAAGGAGCGCTTCGATCGCCGCAAAGACCCGCGTTGTCAGGAACGGCTCAGCGCGCGGTTGCGACCCTTCCTCCTGCGCCGCACCAAAAACCAGGTAGCGCTGGATTTGCCCCCGCGCACTGAGGAAGACGTGCTCTGCAAGATGGACGAAGACCAGGACGCTCTCTACCAGGCTGAAGTGCGCCGAATTCAGCAAGTTTTGCTCGGCGCGACTGACGACGACGCCTTCAACCGGGCGCGATTCACGGTTTTGCAGGGCTTGACGCGGCTGCGGCAAATTTGCTGTCACCCCGGCCTCTTCGACCGCGCCTACATGGAGGACGAGAGCGCCAAATTCACCGCGCTTTTCTACCTTTTGGACCAACTGAAGGCGGAGGGCCACAAAGTGCTCGTTTTCAGCCAATTCGTCAGCATGCTGGAGATCATTCGTGGCCGGCTGGAGGAAGAAGACCGCCCCTACACCCTGCTAACCGGCCAAACGCGCGACCGGCAAAGCGTCATCGAAAAATTCCAGACTTCCAACGACCCCACCGTCTTCCTCCTCTCACTCAAAGCCGGCGGCAGCGGCCTGAATTTGACCAGCGCCAGCTACGTGGTGCTCTACGATCCGTGGTGGAACCCTGCGGTCGAAAATCAAGCGATCGACCGCACCCACCGCATCGGTCAGCAGAACAAAGTCATCGCCTACCGCTTGCTCATGCGCGACAGCGTGGAGGAGAAGATTCGCGTGCTGCAAAAGCAGAAAGAAGCCACGGCGAGCGGGGTTTTAGGCGAGGAAGGCTTCGCGAAATCGCTGACTCGGGATGATTTGAGCTTCCTCTTTGACCCGACGGCGAGCTAGGAGGCTGCCATCCTCCAGCTTTGATCACCTTCCTCAATCCGCGCAACTAGGCTAGGCTAAGACCAAAAGCGCCCCCCGAATTTTCTGCCACCCCGCCCCAAAAAACGTCCCCGGGGCGAGGTGGCGTGTTGTTTGCGTGGCTAAACCCTTCATTCACTTTGGACAGCGCATGAGTGGGCGAAAGCCACAGCCGTTCGTTCATTTGGCTGGCCGCTTTTCGGGATTTTCCCGTCCGTTGGCGTCGTCAATTCCGCTGCAAACCGGCGATCCATTGCCCCAAAACGGCGAACCCTTCCATATCCGGCACGTTGCTTCCCAACGGCGGCATTTGGCCGGAACCGCGCATCGCCACGCGGGTGAGAAGCACCGACGTTTTTGACCGGGAGGTGGACACCACGCTGGCGTTTTGCTCCGTCAAACCGGCAAATCCGTGCCGCGGCGGGGCATCGAGAATCAGCATCTCTTCCGGTTCGAGCACGAAGCGCAAATCGAAGGGCGAGTTGCCGCCGCCCGCGCCGCGATGGCAATGGGAACAGTTCGCCGCCAGGTACGAACGGGCGCGCAGCTCCAAGGGCGCCGCGGAATCGCCAACCGGCGCCATTTTAGGAAGTTGGGCGGACGAAAACGAGAGCAACTGGCTCCCCGGCGCGCTGCGTTGGCCGCGCGTGGCGATTTTTCGCTTCCAGGCGCGTTCCAACTCATCGACAAGCTCGAAATCCTGATCTTCGACGGCTCGGCTGCGCTTCGCGCCATATTTTTGCTGCGCCACGGCTCTTGTGTCGGCGGCCCAGTTCGTGCGCAACCAGCCCAGAGACTCCAGAACCTCCAGTTGATTGGCGGAAAAATCGTGACCGTACTCGTGGGGGCGATTCAGTTGCGCCGTCTGCAATCCCAGCACGAATCCGGCGGCGCGGGTATGGCAAATCATGCATTCCGCGCGGGCCGGGAAACGCCAGGTTTGTCCGCCAATGTCGGCGTCGGCTCCTTCGGCATCGACCAGGGTGGCGTCGGTCTGTTCCGCATTCCAGCGGTAGGAGTAGCCGACCCACTCGTTTTCGCGTTGGGTGAGGATGCGCGACTCAATTCGCCGGCCGTTCAGGCTCAAGGTTTGCAAAAACGTGCTGCCCGAAGGAATTTTCCAGGTGTCGGCCATGGTGAACCCGAGCGGCGGCTCGCCAGCCGAGGCCGGCAGTGCCAAAAAACGCTCCGAATCCGCGCCGTCAGCCCAATGGGGGACGTTCACGCTGTAAGGCAGCAGGGATGGATCGACCGCGTGATCGGGAGCGGAGACGAAAAGGCCGGTTTGGCTTAGCTTGGTGGGAAACTCGGCGGACGTGTCCGGAGCGTCGTTTGGCGCCAAACGGTAAATTCCGCCTCCCTCGCGCCAATCCGCGACCAGCAGACGGCCGTCCGGCAGCGTCTCGAAATCCGAGATGGCCAGCGCGGTGTCGGCGATTTCCTGGTTCCAGGTCACCGCGGTCCCATCGTGGCGCGCCGCCCAGATTTTGCCGGTGGAGTGGTCGCCGTAAACGTAGGCGCCGTCGATTTCGGCCAATTGCGAGCCGGAATAGACGACGCCCCCGGTGAGCGAGCGCGATTCGTGGTGGCCGTGCTCCAGCGTGGGCGGAGAAATCGGCGTTGGGCCCCGTTTTCGCCCGGCGCGGAAAGGGCGGCTGCCTTCGTAGACGCTCCAGCCGTAATTCGCCCCGCGTTGGACGAGGTAAACCTGCTCCAGCCAATCTTGACCGTTGTTGCCGACCCAAAGTTGCCCGCGTTTTGCGTCCCAAGTCATCCGCCAGGGGTTCCTCATCCCGTAAGCCCAGGTTTCCGGCCGCGCCCCTGACATGCTCACAAACGGGTTGTCCGCCGGCACGGAATAGGGGCGGCCGCCGTCCGCGCGATCCACGTTGATGCGCAAAACCTTGCTCCGCAGGTGATCCAAGCCCTGGCCCTGGAGGTTGGTGTCCGAATCATTGCTGCCATCGCCCGAGGTGATGAAAAGGTGGCCGTCGCTGTCAAATTCCAGCGCCGCGCCGTCGTGGCCGCCGGATTTCCAGCTGATGATCCGCAGCTCGGACTCCGGCTCCAAATCGCCCGATTGCGGGTTGATGGTATAACGTGTAACCTCGGAAAATCGCTCGTGACGCGGCGAGCTTTCCGGCCCGTTGCGCCCCAGAAAAATGAACCCGTTGGTGGCAAAGTCAGGGTGGAAGGCGATGTCGTAGTTGATGTATTCATGGCGCTCCAGCAGCGTCTCCACCTCGCCGGTTTCGAGATTCAGCCGCTTCAAATTGCCGTGTTTGTAGGATTCCGGCCGATCGCCCAGGTAGAGCAGGCCCTGGTGCGGCTCATACTCCATGGTCACCAAAAAATTGATGTCCGCATCGGGAAAAACCGGCTCGGCGCGGTAAATCGGCGGCGGCTCCGGCGATCCCGCAAGCGCAGGAAGCGAAACCGGCCCAAATTTCCGGAACCGCTCCGGCAAGACCAGAGCCTGATCGTCACTCGGGCCGATAAACCGGATCGGGTCGTAGTCTTCGTGGTAGTGGAAGTTGTACTTCGAGAGCAAGGCGCTGCTGGTCGAATCCACCCCGTGTTCCAGATCGACCGAGTAATCGTAGCGCGCCGCGTGGAAGGTCCAGACTTCGTCCGGCTTTGGCCTGCCGCCGGTTTTGTGAAAATCCGTCCACGGGATGCGTCCCTCAACCGTCCAACCCTCATCCTGGTCGGCCCACTGGTTCAACGTGCCTTTCAAGTTCACCTTCACGTCAATGTGGAAATCCTGCTCCCGGATGAAGCGTTTCAAGCCGCCGGCAGCGCGCCGGGGGAGGAACATGTCCAAAATGGCGCCGTTGGGATTGAACTCGAATTCGTAGTAGCCGGGATGCTTCGGCGACGGCTTGAAAAACAGCTCAAACACGTCGTTGAGCCAAAGATCGCCGTCGTGCTCGGTTTCGTCAGCGTAGAGGTCTGAATCCTCCATTTCCGCGAAAAAATAGAGAAAATCGCGATCCCAGAGCAATCTGGCGACCGTTTTCGTTTCCGGCTCGCGCGGTTCCTTCGCCCACGCCATCCCAAACTGGTCGATGGGCTTGGCGGCCTTCCAGGCAGCTTCATCGGCGAGGCCGTCGATGGTGATTTTTTCCGTGGTCCAGTTGCAGGGATACTCGCGGCTCTCGTCTTGAGCCGGGGCGTTGCCGGCGATGAGCGCCATCACAATTGGGAGGCATGTTAGGGGGATTTTTTTCATGCGGTTAGTTGGTTTGGACTTCGATGTTGCGCTCCCGAAGCTTGGCCAGGCCACCTTCGGTCACGTTTTTGCAGCGCTGAAGCGTCACCTTTTTCAGGCTCCCGCTCTGCGCCAAGGCAGCCACCCCTGCGTCGGTAATTTCTTTGGAATTGGTCAGCTTCAGCTCCTCCAGGACCGGCATGGCGGCGAGCGCGCGCAACGCTTCATCACCAACGTCCGGGGCGTGGAGCACGTCGAGCCGTTTCAGCGTCTTGATGCGGGCGGCGTTGGCCACTCCCGCCGCGCTGGCCTGGCGATCGAGCAGCGCCAACTCTTCCAGCGGCAGCTCCGCGAGGAAGGCCACCGCCGCACCGGAACTCTCCGGCGATTTGCTGCCGATGCCGCAGTTTTTCAGGTTCGTCAGCTTGGCCAGATGCACGGCGCCGGCGTCGGTGAAGTGGGTGTGGGCAAACCAGAGCCGCCCTGACACACCCACCTCGCAGACGGCTTTCAACCCCTCGTCATCCAGCGGCGTGAAGTGAAAATTCACGTTGTCCAGGTGGGTTAACGCCTTGAGGTGAGCGAATCCCGCGCCACTGCATTGCGCGGAGGCCAGGCCCAGGCTTCGCAACTGCGTTAGCCCGGAAAGATGCTCCAAAAACGGGTCCGTGACCGGGGTTAAGGTCAGGTTCAGCGCCGTCAAGCCGGTCAAGCCGCTGATGTGACGCAGCCCCTCGCCTTCGATCGCGCAATTCGTCAGGGTCAAGCTCTCCAACGTGGAAAATCCGGTTAGCTTCGCCAGCCAGGCGTCGGTCACGGCTTCGTTCCGGCCGCCCTTGCCCTTCAGCGGGTTGTTGCCGTTGTAGAGGTCGACGGAGACCGGCGCCGAAAAAAGCTCCATCGCGGCATCGCCCGCAGCTTTCCGCAACCAATCCGGGCCACCGGGCTCAAACTCGATTTTGCCGCCTGCCGATTCGACCTCAGCCTGCAGTTTCACCGTCCGGCGACGTTGCGCCGCGGTTTTCTCGATTTCCGGCAGCAACTTCAGCAACCGCCCGCGCAACGCCGCATCCGGCAACGCCTCGATCGCCGCGCGGCGGTCGATTTCAGCGTCAGGAGACAAAATCGCGGCTAACGGGTTATCGTCAGCCACGGCGCAGTGGGCCAGCGCCAAACCCAGAATGCCAGTTAGTCGCCAGGAGCATTTCATCGTAGGCGCGGGCTCAGGATTTGACCTCAAAAATCGCTTCCACCTCCACGGCGGCTCCAGTCGGCAGAGCCGCGAAACCCAGCGCGCTCCGGGCGTGATAACCATCGCCGTCCTTGCCGAAAATCTCGTGCAACAGGTCGGACGCACCGTTGATGACGAGGTGCTGATCGGTGAAATCCGGCGCGGAATACACGCAGCCTAACAGTTTCACCACTTTCAAGTCATCCAGCGTGCCGTGCGCGTTGTGGACGGAGTTGAGAATCTTCTTGGCGCAGTCTTTGGCCGCCTCGTAGCCTTCATCGACGCTCAATCCCTGGCCCAGCACGCCCTTGAGGTCGCTGGTGTGTCCGGACGTCACCAGCCAGTTGCCCGAACGGATGCAGAGATTGAGGTAACCAGGTTCCTGAGTCGTGAACGAAACGCCGAGGTCTTTTGCTTTTTGGGTGTAGCTCATGGGCGAGAATTTGCGCCGGAACACGGGGAGTGCAATGTCTGAATCCCTGGATGCAGGCAAGCGGGGTTGACGAACTTTTGATTGGATCGAATTTGTTGCATGTCCAATCGCATTTCCATCACCCCCAAGTGTCCGAACCCATTCCGGGCAAGCCGAAGACGCTTCAGAAATATTCGGTTAAGGCCTTGGAAGGCGGAGTCGATTTCTACTACCACGCCGAGTGGATCAAAAACATCATCGAGCGTTGCGGCGAGGACTTCTTCGAAACCAGCACCGATCCCGCAGCCATCTTCCTCTACGCTCACCTCAAAACGCTGGAAACTCGCGGGAATTTTGAATTGCGCTTGGAGGAAAGACTGAAACTCTGGCGTCGAATGGCCGAACTCGGAATTGACGATGAAACATGGACGAAACTTTCGCGATTGGTTTCGCGCGTCATGAAAATGCCAGAGGAGTTCGAATTGAAGTTTGACGAGGAATGGTCTACCAGTGGTGCCATGGAACTCACCGTAGACCTCCCGGAAACCAACGCGGAACGGATCACCAGAGAGATTCTGGGCCGGAAAGGAGCTGCCTTCGTCTTGCTACCTCTATTCAAGCGAAAACTCGGTCTGTCACCCGAGGAAAGTCAGCAGTTGATCGAAGGGCTGAGCCTGGAAAATCTAGGAGCCCTTGCGGAGGCAATCCTTGAAATTGAGAGTGTTGAGGCTCTCAAGAAGTGGATCGGCGAGCATCAGCCCAGGTAAAGGGCGTTCGGGCTATCTCTGCTTCTGAAAAGCAAACACCTAAACGGTCAGGCTGCATATTCCTCGCCCCACTTCAGCCACCCATCACCGCCTCGTCGAACGTGACCTTGGTTTCCAACCAGCCGTCAGCGCCGCCCCTGTAAGGACTTCCAAATAACAACCTTGGCAGGCTTATGCCGCAACGAGTTGATATCCAAGGTTTTCGGCCTGTTTTTCGAGGTTCTTGATTCGGCGTTTCAGCACCGCCTCCGGAACCTTACTCACCACCTCCTCTTCGTAGCTGCGTTGGGTGGTGATCAGCGCATAGATGATTCGGGCCATCTTGTGCGCGGTTGCCGAGATCCCTTCGGCTTTGCCCAGCTTCGCCTTCATTCGCCGGCAGAAGTTGCCCAGTGCGTTGTCGCTGCGCCACAGCGTCATCGCGCACATCCGAAGTTGATCGGAGATGCGGCTCTTGATCCGCCGTGTTTTGGCCCGGCCTAACGGTTTGCTGCCCGAAATCCGGTTGTCCGGACAGAGCCCCAGCCACGAAGTGAAGTGCTGGCTACTGCTGAAGCGCTCCCGAAACGCATCGCCTCCCCCAATCTCACAGATCAGCGTGCTGAGCAATCCGCTGGAGACTCCGGGGATGAGGCTCAAGTCGGTCCCGTAAATGCGCGCGGCTTCGCCCCGGATGTCGAAGCATGGCTCGTGCTTGGTGGCTTGTTTGCGCGCGCTCACGCTCCCGGCTACGGGCAGACTCGCCGGGCTTGAAGGCGCCGAGTCCGAATCTGCGTTCTGCAACGCGTAACAACGGCCTTCGGGCTTGGGTTCTTCGCGCTTTTGGTAGGCCGCCATCAATTGGGAGAGCTCCTGTTCGATCGCTTCGATTTGCTCGTGAAGCTGCTTCCAGCGCTGATAGGCCAGCTGGAGGGATAGAACGTATTCCTGGCGAAAGTTGCCGTCCAAGGCCTTGATCACGGTTTGTTTCGGCGTCTTGCAACGTCCGTCGCGCAGGCTCTCCAGGTAAACCGGATCGCGCTGGCCGGCGATGATCGCTTCGATGATGCGCCGCCCGCTGACTCCGTCAATGTCGCTGATCACGTGGTGCAGTTGCACGTTCATCTCGGTCAACACTTTTTGCATGTGCAAGATGGCCTGGCATCCGCCGCGAATCAGCTCCTGGCGCTGGCGGTGCAAAAAGCGCATGCCGAGCACTTCTTGGTCCGGGACGAAGGATTTGCGCAGCAACCCCGCGGTATGCAGGCGCTGGATCCATTGCGCGTCCTGGACGTCGCTCTTGCGCCCGGGGACTGATTTGAGGTGGCGGGCGTTGACGACGAAGCATTCGATGCCGTTTTCCTCGAGCACTTGGTAGAGGGTGACCCAGTAGTTGCCCGTGCTTTCCATGGCCACGGTGGTAATGGAGCATTGCTTGAGCCATTGCACTGCTTCGCGCAGGTCTTCGTTGAAGGTGCCGAAGGTGCGAACCGCTTCGGGGTCGCGATCTGCGGGCACTGCCAGGACGATTTCTTCAGCGCCGACGTCGATGCCGGCAGCGTCGGGATTGCACACTTGGTTGAGAAGCGTTTTTTGGGTTTTGGTCTTTTTGGTCTTTTTCTTTTGCGATTTCTTGGCCATGTTGAATTTCGTTTGAACTGAAAATCGCAGTGCGAGCGGACCGGCTTTTCGAACAAATAGCAGACTTCCAAACGGGATAGCGCAAAGCTGCAAAGCCCTGCGCTTCACCAGGAACCAGCCCGCGAAAAGTCGGGACCATGCTTAAAAACGGGTACGTAATCACCAAAGTAACGACGGCCTTGGTTTCCGCTCGCACTGCATCCCGCCATGTTGGGGGAGCGTCAGTCCGCCTGCTAAGTTATTTCCGCGTCAGCGTCACCTGTGATTCTTTTGCTTAAAACTTAAAACTGAACACTTCTAAACTCCGGCTTGGCCGGATGCATGGCCATCCGCTGGACGAAAGATTCCTTGGCCTTATCCACGTAGCATTGTCGGCCAATCCTTGAACTCCTTTTCCAGGCCCTTCAGATCGCCCTCCTGCAATTCACTCGCCAACACGCCGTTCATGAGGCGAGAGATGGAGGATTCCAGGTACTTTTCTTTCGGCGATCGGCTTCTTTGAGTTTGAGTAATGAGAGTCTGAATGCTAGATCTCCAAGGCGCGAAGGCGCGCGTCAGGTGAAATCTGCGGATCCACCAACTCAGGATCACGCTGGGCTTGTCTGACTGAACTCAACGCGATTTTCTATCTAATGATCGACGACGCAGTTACTTCTCCGGCGCAGCCAGATGGCCAAGCTAATTCCGCTTATGCCGCCGAACACGACCTTTTCGTTTTGAGAGTTGCGAATGGCGCGTCGCGACGCGAAGTCGAGACGGGCCCCGTTCTTGGTTTTGGTTGGATTCAACATAACACCCGCAGCGGAGCACATGGGATGCCCGAGAGGTGGTTTGCCTTCCATCGCCGTTTCCATCGCCTCCGGTAGCGGTGACTTTCAGTCGCCGCATGGCCGATGCGACTCGCGGCGATTAAATGTCCGCTACCGAAAAACCACCGATTCACGCTCCTCAATCTTCAGGCGTCGAAGCTTGCTCTTTTTGGACGAGTTTGCATGGCTTTTGGATGGCTTCAGGTGGTCTATCAATGACAGGTTGCGGCGAGATTGACCACAAGTGGTTTCGATCGCAATCTATTCGAAACGACTGAAACGCCGTTGGAAACGATGCCACCCAAGCCCGCGAAGACACCTAAAGTCCAAAGTCATGAACGCCCAAATCAATCTCATTCTGGAAACACCCGAAAACGCAGGCAGTCCCAACGAACGCAAGGTTGATGAGTTACAATACGGGGAAGACGGCAGCCAATATGGGTCGGTTAGCCTGAATCTCGGAAATCGCGGAAAATTCCCGTGCTTTGTTAGTTTCCTGCTCAGGTGTTGCCATGACCCAAACTACACGGTCACCAATCGGAAGATGGTCGAAGGAATTCGAGATCACCTTAAAAATGTGCCAAGGGCCAACCACACGCTCCATTCTCTGTTTGTGGATGGCGAGGGAAAAACGTTCGACCCCTGTCAAGCCGCCGGAAATCGAAACCCCAATCCCAAAGCTCTATTCGAACTGCAAGCCGGGAAGAAAGATCCCTTTCTCAAGCTGAAACCGGGCGTCACCATCACTTGGGAGGACTACGATGAGGGCAAGATTTCCCAGGTACCAAGCGACGACAAAACCGTTGCCGTCGCGAACTGGTTTTGGGACAAGTGGCTGGAAAAGCCGGATCTAAAGATTCAGGTCCAACGCGGAGAATCTAACGAATTTCTCTCGAATTTGCTACCCCTCAAAGCTGGCGACAAACTTAGGGTCACAGGGAAACAGTTGGGCGATGCTGGCAAGTATTTTTGCCTGTTGTGGATCGATCCGGATGGTGGAATCGAAATTTATCGACCTAACAAGGACGAGGGGAAGAAAAAACCCGCGCTGGTCCCGCGCGATGGCTACTTCACGGAAGACCTTCGAGTTTACTACCCCAAAAACTGGCCTGGCTCCGCGGGAGTAGATTCAGCGGTTTTACTGACGTTCTCCAAAAAATTCGACCTTGCGAAAGCGAAGGAGGCTCTCGAGGCAAAGACCAAAGCTTCTGTCCCCAAAGTCACCCGAAACGATGCCAATCGACGTCCGATCGACTCTGATTGGGCGCTCGGTGACGATCTGCCGGAAGTGGAGCGAGACGAAAAAATTGCCGGTCTCCAAGCCATGCACGTTCGGCCCGCCGATGAAGAAAACCACGCAACGGAAGTCGTCCGCCCCAGAGTAAAAGCGTTTCACCGCACGATTTTGGAAACGCTCCAATCCCTGGACCTCCCCATCAAACATGCCGTGCTGAACAGCAACGTGAGCATTGCTCCTTAACCCAACAATCGCTCATCAAAAAAAATGTCCGATTCACTCTCAAATCCCGATCCCCACGCTCCCCACGTCGCGGATTTGGCCGCTGCCAACGATTGGGCCGCCCTGGCCCGCTACTGGATGGCGCACCAGCACCCGCCCGCCCTGGAAGCGGCCATCGGCGTGGCGGAAACCTCTTCGCTCCCACCCGCTCTCACCCAATGGTTGCGGCGGTTTGCCGCCAACCCGCTTGATCCCGAAAACTCACCGCCGGATGACCTCGCAGAAAGCCTTTCGGATCAATTGGATGCACACACGGTGACCGTCTCTTCGCTTTTCCCTCAACTGGCGCTTTGCGAAATGGCGGCTCAAGCGCCGAAGGAAATTCGCGGCCCCATGCTGGAAGCTGGCAAACTGGCCTGCCAAATGGTGGGTATGATCGCTGAAGCAATTGCTGATGAACCTCTTTCGGCCTTCGTTGCTGTCCTCCGGGCAGGCGCACTCCGGGAAGGGCATGATTTAGAGGCTGCCAGGGATGCGTTTGAAGAAGCGCTAAATTTCTACCGTGATTTGGAGGCCAAGCGCCCCGGCGTCTACACCGCCGATGTAGCCATGACGCAGAACAATCTGGGCGCCGTTTTGAGCGACCTCAACGAGTTGGAGGCTGCCAGGGATGCGTTTGAAGAAGCGCTAAATTTCTGCCGTGATTTGGAGGCCAAGCGCCCCGGCGTCTACACCGCTCAGATGGCAGCCACGCAGAACAATCTGGGCGCCGTTTTGAGAGCCCTCAACGAATTGGAGGCTGCCAGGGATGCGTATGAAGAAGCGCTTGAGATTCGACGTAATTTGGAGGCCAAGCGCCCCGGGCTCTACACCGCCGATGTAGCCAACACGCAGAACAATCTGGGCACCGTTTTGAGCGACCTCAACGAATTGGACGCTGCCAGGGATGCGTATGAAGAAGCGACCGGAATCTACAGCCAATTTCGCAAGACTCACCCTACGGCTCAACTCTTGGAGGAACGTGGAGTCTACTCCAACCTGGGGTGGCTTTACCGGCGAGAAGACACCATGATGGGCTGGCCGGACTATGGCAAGGCTTTGCAGGCGTTTCGCCAGGCCCGGGAAGCCCATGGCCGTTTTCGGAGTTGCCTTCACGACAAGGAACTCCGCGTGACGTTAGGGCGGGAGGGTGGGATGATCTACGATGGGCAGGTCCGCACTTGCATCGACCTATGGGATACGGAGGAACCTGCGGATCCCCAATATTTGCGGGAAGCGGCTGAAGCCGCCGAGGCGGGCCGGGCGCGCCATTTGATCGATCTGCTCGTCGATGAGGATCTTCATCCGCGCAACCTGCCGCCGGGGAAGGAGAATCTGGCCGGCGAATTCGGGAAACTGCGCAAACACCTGCGGGCGGTTCGGGCGGAACTGGAACGGCTGGAGACCAGGGAAGGCGGGGCATGGATCGATTCGTGGCGGGCCCCCGATGCGGATGACCGGGCGGATGAGAACGGGGGTGACGACACCGGCGAAGACAACGGATTGCCATCCAAGCATGCAGCGTTGTCCGATGAAGAAGCGGAAAATGCGGTGCCCATCCCGGTCGAGGAGGGCATTCCGCTCGCGGTTAGGAAGCAAATGGCGGAACGGCAGGAGGAGATCGAGCGAACAGAAGCGAGACAGGCCGAGGTGTTGCGGGAGATTCAGCAATTCGACCCAGAATTTGATCCGGATGATCCGGGGGCGGCGGCGAAGTTGACGGACATTCAGGGGATTTTGCAAAACGGGACGGCGGCGGTGCAGTTTACCCTGACCCAAGGGGAAACAATTGCCTTGATTGTAACGCGCGATTCGATCGAGCCCATGCGGTTGGAGGAAGTGACCCTGGAGGTCTGCCGAAAGTGGGCGGAGTCGTGGGTGAATGATCGCAATGAACTAATTAAGAGAAACGGCTCCAACATAGGCCTGGCGATTTGGGGCGAATCGCTGCCGGAAAGGCTCAAGCCGATGACGGAACATATTACGGCTCCGTTGGCAGCGAAATTGGCCACGGGAACCAAGCGGCTACTGCTTTGCCCGCATCGCGATCTACACCTCTTCCCACTGCACGCCTGCGGCACCGGGCAGGGTGAGGAATTGCTTTGCGACCGCTACGAAGTCAGCTACGTGCCGAGTTTGAGTGTGTATCACCGGGTGGTGAGCCGCCGGATGCCAGAACGTGCGGGACATGCTTTGCTCATTCCCAATCCGACCAACGATTTGCACTTTTCCACCGCGGAAGCCCACGCAGTTGCGCCACTGATCGGAGCAGATAACCTTCCGGAGCCGGGGGACATTACCACGGATTGGATTGTGAGGAATTCTAAAGGATGCGGCACATGGTACTACACCGGCCACGGAATGACGAGTTGGCGAAATCCATTGACCGAGTCCGCGCTGCTCTTGCGCAGTAAATTGAAGGAGGACAAAGAGGACTGGTTCAAACTGCGCTACTTTTTCACCGAGTTGAACCTGACGGATTGCTTCCTGGCCATCCTCAACGGCTGCGAGACAAATCTCATCAATCCCACCGGGATGACGGACGATTTTCTATCTCTTTCCACCGGGGCGCTCTTTGCCGGGGCGCGTTGCGCGGTTTCCACGCTCTGGCCGGTGTGGGATCTGTCGTCGGCGCTCTTGATGCGGCGGTTCGCGCAATTGCACTTCCAGGACAAGCTGCCTCCCGCCGCGGCCTTGCGCGAGGCCACGCGCTGGCTGCGCCAGGACATCACCAGCGGAAACCAACTGGCGGAGGAGATTATGCCGAAATTTTTGGCAACCATGCCGGAGGGAGAGGCGAAGGAGAAATGCCGGAGCCAAGCAGAATTCCACGCAAATACGCCTTACCCACCATTCGCGGAACCGCAGTATTGGGCGGCCTTTACCGCGAACGGAGCGGGTTTTGGCTGTTGATAAGACCACCGCCGATACTGGTTCCGCCGCAGAAGCTGAGGTCGGGCGGCACTTTCGCGCAGGGCCGAAAGCGGCTCCCGGAGCGGGTGGTTTGCTGGCCGGGAAAATCGCGAACCCGGCTCCCGGCTCTTCGAGCACAAAATCGCACCGCTGCTCAGCCAGCATTGCCTGGAGTGCCACGATTCGCTAACCAAGGAAGGTAAGCTGGATCTGTCGCGAAAATCGCTCGCGTTCGCCGGCGGCAAGGGCGAAAAGGCTATCGTCCCCGGCAAATTGGCCGAAAGCGCGTTGTGGGAGGCCGCGGAGCACGACGACATGCCGGAAGATCGCGACCCGCTTTCCGCTGCGGAGAAAACGTTGCTGCAGGAGTGGATCCTGGCCGGTGCGCCCTGGACGCTGGAAACCATCGATCCGGCAATTTACGCGCACAGCAGCAAAAAACCCGTTGGGCATCAGCCGGGAGGCGCTCGAACACCTGCCGCCGGACCTGCGCGCGGACGGATTCAGCAACACCGCCTACAACCTGAACGTCGATCTCAAGCACGTCGATGCCTACGCCCGGCTCGCGGACATCACCGGCGATCGCATGGACGTTCGCGCCTTCGCGGAGCGGTTTGAATCGCGGCGAAAAAGACGCGTTTCACCGGCGCAAAACCCAGCGCAGCCGAGCCGATTTCCCGCGCTGAAGCCGACGCGCTTATCGAAGCCGGCCGCGGCTGGATGCCGGCGACGAAGGCGGACCTGGCTTACGATGCGAAGAGCGCGGAGCAACTGTTCGACGGGCTGAAAAGCTGGTCTCCGGTTATTCGCGAGCGTTCGGCCATCGCTCTGGCTAAGAAGGAGGCCGATTTTGCGCCGAAACTCATCGCGATGCTCGAAAACGGCACGCTGGAGGCGAAATTCGGCGCATGCGCGGCGCTGGAACAACTGGGCGAACGCGGCGCGCCCGCTGTACCTGCACTAACCAAACTCCTCCGCCACGATGAGTTTTGGCTTCGCGCCCAAGCCGCCGAAGCTCTCGCGGGAATTGGCGAACCGGCCCGCGCCGCCATCCCGGATTTGCTCGAACTCGTCGCCGAACCGCCTAACGCGCAGGATCCGCGCGGCCACATCCAGCGATTCCTCGCCTTCGCGCTCTTCGATCAACGCAAGGGGCTGATGGGCCGCTCCATCGAAGCCATCGACCGCGATTTGCTGCTTCAAGCCGCCCGGGCGGTGTTGCAAAACGAGGACGGACGCGCGCGTGGCGCCATCCAAACCGTTTACCGGCAACTTACGCCCGCGGAGATCGAGCCGCTTCTGCCGGCGGTTCACCGCGCCATCGTCGAGCAAGCACCCAGCGGCGTCATGTTCTCCGACGGTGTGCGCACGGCCGGGTTGGAGGTGCTGGCGAAGAATCGCATCGCCGAGGGGCTGCCGCTTTGCCTGAAATTGGTCGAATTCGAGCGCTGGGGCGCGGATCGCCGGCTAGACCGCGGATTGAAGGCTCTCAAGCTCTACGGCGGCGCGGCCAAGTCCCAGCTTCCCGCGTTGCGTCAACTGGCGGAAGAAACCGCCAACCCAAAATCGAAAGGCCACAAGCGGCGCCAGCAAATTCTCGACACGATCGAATTTATCGGCCGGCAGGCCCCGGGTGAGCCCCTGCGGCCGCTTTCGCAGGCGAACCGATGATTGGAGGGTCGGGGGTTCGTTCGCGAATTTTTCGCTACAAGCCTCACACCACCATCAAAGCGGGATTTTCGACGAATTTGCGGAAGGCTTGCAGGTAGGCCGCGCCGATTGCGCCATCGATGACCCGGTGATCGCAGCTCATCCCAACGGTTAGGCGCAAACCGGGGACAATTTCGCCATTTTCGTCGACAATCGGCTTGCGGGTGATGGCGCCGATGGAGAGAATCGCGGCTTGCGGCGGGTTGATGATCGCGTCGAAGGCATCAATGCCGTAGGCGCCCAGGTTGGAGACGGTGATGGTGCCGCCGGCAAACTCATCCGGGCTAATTTTTTTGGTTTTGGCGCGGGTGGCCAAATCCTTAACCGCCTTGCTGATTTCCAGCATGGTCTTGTCCTGCGCGTTTTTGATGACCGGGGTAACCAAGCCGTCCGGCACGGCGATTGCCACGGCCAAATTCACCGCGCTGAAGCGGATGATGCTGTCAAAATCCCAGGCGGCGTTGGCTTCCGGCGCCTCCACTGCCGCCATGACCGCGGCTTTCAAAATAAAGTCGTTGACGGTGAATTTGTTACCGGTTTTCTCAGCGCTTTCGTTAACCTGCTTGCGCAGCTTCATCAGCGGCTGGGCGTTTACCTCCACTTGCAGGTAAAAGTGCGGAATCGTCGATTTTGAGGCAACCAGGCGTTCGGCAATGACCCGGCGCATGCCGTTGAGGGGGATGCGCTCGGCTTTGGGGTCGAAATCCGACGTCGGCCGAATCGCCTGTGGAATCGCGGCTGCCGCGCCCGGGGTCACATGGGCCTCGCGGGCCGACTCCACGTCGCGTTTGACGATGCGGCCGCCGGGCCCCGAACCCGCCACCGCGGCTAGATCGATCCCGCGCTGGGCGGCGATTTTTCGGGCCAACGGCGATGCTTTGATTCGCCCGCTTGAGGTGGTGAGCGCAACCACGCGGGCCGGTTCCGCGGCCTGCCGCGCTGCGGGTTTTTCCGCCTTGGCCTCGGTTTTCGGCGTGGCGCTCTTGGTTGCCGGCGGTCGATCGGGAGCTTGCTCGCCTTCGCCCACTAACACGGCCAAAACGCCGCCCAAGGGTGCTTTTTGGCCCTCGGTCACGTAGATTTTGCCCAAAATGCCCTCGTCAAAGGCCTCCATCTCCATGGTGGCCTTGTCAGTCTCGATATCGGCAATGACATCGCCGGGAGAGACGGAATCGCCCTCGCTGACGTGCCATTTGATGAGCGTCCCCTCGGTCATGGTGTCGCTCAATTTGGGCATCTCGATAAACGTAGCCATAGGTGTGGCGAGTTACGGCGATCCGCGCGGGTTTGCAACCGTCCGAACCAGGTTAACCCCACAAAAACGGCCCCACCGCGAACGGAAGCGCGGTGGGGCCGGGGATTATGAATCGAACTGCTTGGTTAGGGAAGACAGGCTTAGAAGACGATGCGCAAACCAACGCGGGCTTGAGCAAAATCCACGTCAATCTCCGGAATCCACTTGTAGCGGCCTTCCAGGAAGAGACCCAGGCCCGGCGCGAAACGATGCTCGATGCCGGCTCCGATGTTGAAGGTGTTGAAATTTTCACCATCGGACAAAACGCCGGTTCCGGCCAGCCCGTAGAGAGCGGTGCAGGAAGCGTCGTTAAACGGAGCGCGAAGGATCAAGTCCGCCGAAGTGTCGTGCAAGGTGGTGTCATCACCGTAGTAACCGGCATCCACGTCGATGAGATTCCAGTTTACGCCGAGGCCGAGGTTATTGGTGAAGAAGTAGTTCAGGCCAATGCCGCCGCCATAGAAGTCATGGACTCCGGTGTCAATAAAGGTGCCGGAGCCAAAGAGATCCACCTGGAATTCGCCGGGATTGTAGCAGGGCGGGGGTTCCGGTGCAACGATTGGCGCCTTGGGATCGACGACGTCATAGTCACCCGCGCAAAGTAGCGCAGGGAAGGATAGGAGTGTGATAAGTGCTTTTCTCATAGGTTGTAACATCAGGGTGTTAATGTTAGGAAGAGCCCTCTAAAGCAGGGCTGACCATTAAATCAACCTAATTTTTTGGTTTTTTGTGATTATTCTGTTAGGATCGATCGATTGCAGCGGGTTGGAAAACGTGGAATTGGCGAGTTTTTTGCGATTGGACGTCAGGGCCAGAACGAGGGCAAAATGGAGCGCGGTTGGCGAGTTTGATCGCAAAACCGGCGAACCGGCTGATTTCCGGAGCACTGGGCAAAATCAGGACTCGAAATCCCGAAAACCGGCGCTACGGTCCCTTTGCCGTGCACCCTTTTTTGAAAACCTCCGCATCCCTCGAAACTCGCCGCCAGTTTTTCGCCCATGGAGCCAAGGGCCTGGGTTTGGCCGCGTTGAGCGGCTTGCTGGGCGATGACGCCGGCGCCGTGCAACACCTCGCGCCCAAGGCAAAGCGGGCCATCTACCTGTTCATGTCCGGCGCGCCTTCGCAGATCGATCTTTGGGACCACAAACCGAAAATGGAGGCTTGGTTCGACAAAGATTTGCCGGACTCCGTGCGCCAGGGCCAGCGCCTCACGGGCATGACTTCCGGCCAAAAACGCTTCCCCGTCGCCCCATCCATCTACCAGTTCCAGCGCCACGGCCAATCCGGGACGGAGGTTAGCGAATTGCTGCCTAACACGGCCAAAATGGTCGATGATTTGGCGGTGATTCGCACCGTCCACACTGAGGCGATCAACCACGATCCCGCGATTACCTACATCCAGACCGGGAGCCAAATTCCCGGCCGGCCCAGCCTGGGTTCGTGGCTGAGCTATGGGTTGGGCAGCACGAACAAAAACCTGCCCTCGTTTGTGGTGCTAAACAGCTCCTGGTCGGCCAACCGCGATGCTCAGGCGCTGTTTTCGCGGTTGTGGGGAAGCGGGTTTTTGCCTTCCAAGCACCAAGGAGTGGCCCTGCGCTCCAAGGGCGATCCCGTCCTTTACCTCTCCAATCCCGCCGGCGTGGACGCCAAGCTCCGCCGCACCATGCTGGATGGGCTGAACGCGCTGAATCGGCGCAGTTTCCAGGCGGTTGGCGACCCGGAAATCCACGCGCGCATCGCGCAGTACGAGATGGCGTTTCGCATGCAGTCCTCCGTGCCGGAACTGGTCGATACTTCCGGCGAATCGCGCGCTACGCTGGAGTTGTACGGGCCCGATGTGGAGAAACCCGGCACGTTTGCCTACAATTGCCTGCTGGCTCGGCGCCTGGCCGAACGCGGCGTGCGTTTTACCCAGATTTTTCACCGCGGCTGGGATCAGCACGGCAATTTGCCGGGTGATTTGCCGCTGCAATGCCGCGATGTGGATCGACCCGCCTTCGCGCTGATTCAGGACCTGAAGTCGCGCGGATTGCTGGATGACACCCTCGTCATTTGGGGCGGGGAATTTGGCCGCACCATTTACTGCCAGGGCGGCCTTTCGCGCACTAACTACGGCCGCGATCACCATCCGCGTTGCTTCACCATGTGGATGGCGGGCGGCGGTGTCCGCGGCGGGACGGTTTATGGCGAAACGGACGATTTTTCCTACAACATCGCCAGCGATCCCGTCCACATCCGCGATATCAACGCGACCATTCTCCACCTCTTGGGCGTCGATCACGAGCGGCTCAGTTTCCGGTTCCAGGGCCTGGATTTCCGGCTTACCGGGGTGGAGGAGGCGCACGTGGTGAAAGGCGTGCTGGCCTGAATTCGACTTGAAATGTCGGGTTTTTCCGAGTGGAAAAATCCTAACACTCGCCTACAGTGTGCGACTTTTTCACTCCGCAAACTGCTTCGCCCATGATGAGACGGGTCATCCCATCCTCACGAATTCTGCTAGTGCTAGACGACCGCGATTTCGGCCGCCAAACGCAATCGATGCTGGTCGCGCTGGGATACAGCGTCCCGGCTTTGACCCGCCCGGGAGGCGAGGCGCTGGAGCACGTGGAGGAGTATTGTCCCGACCTGGTGTTGATCGACGCCCAGGCGCGGGGAGCGCTAAAAACGGCCAGTTGGGTCCACGAGCGCTTTGGCCTGCCGGTGGTGTTTTTGGCCGATCAAGGGACGGATCTTTCGCTAGAGCGGGCGCCGTTTCTCTGCGGGCACATCACCAAGCCCTTGGCGGCGCAGACGCTGAAACCGGCGCTCGACGCGGCATTTGGCGCCGGCAACCCGAACGAGGCCGGGCTCAACGCGCAAATTCTGCGGCAAACGCTCGCAAACCTGGGTCAAGCGGTGATGGTGGCCGATTTGGCGGGTAACGTGGTCTATCTCAACGCCCAAGCGGAGCGCTTGACCGGCTGGAGCCTGGAAAAAGCCGCAGGCCGGCCCTGCGACCAGGTTTTTCCCACGAACGGTTCCCAACTCAAAACGCGCGACGGCTCGGAAATCCAGCTTGAGGTGGAAACCGCCACGCTGGAGAACGAGGACGGAGGCATGAACGGCGTGGTCACCATTTTTCGTGACGTATCCCGCGAAAAAGCCGCCGAATCCGAGCAAAATCGCGCTCAAAAGCTGGAAGGCCTCGGATTTCTCGCGCGCGGGTTCGCGCATGACTTCAACAACCTGCTCACCGTCCTCTTCGGCAACTTGTCCGTGGCTCGGGCGCGGGTTCGCGGCGATGAAGAATTGGCCTACGAATTGGAGCAAGCTGCCTCCGCCGCGTTGAAAGCGGAAAATCTCGTCCAGCAACTGCTGACCTTCGCCCGCGGGGGAACGCCCATTCGTTGTCCCGTTGATGCGCGGCGCCTGCTCGCCCGCGTCCTCGCGGAATTCAACGGGCAAGACGTGGCCTTCGAGTTGGATCCCGGCTTCCCGCAAGCCATCATCCACGCCGACCCCAAGCAAGTGCGCCGCTTGGTCGAAAACCTGCTGCAAAACGCCGAGCAGGCGATGGGTGGGGGATGCGTTAGGGTGCGCGGCCAGGTGGACGACGCGTTTTTAACCCTGCGGATCGCGGACACCGGGCCCGGCATGCCTCCGGAAGTGCGCGAGCAAGCTTTCGAGCCGTTTTTCACCACGCGCGCCGAAGCCAACGCCAGCGGCCTGGGGCTGACCGTCTGCGAGTCCATCGCCCGCGCCCACGGCGGCTCCATCTCACTCTCCTCCAACCCTAACCAAGGGACAACCGCCACGGTTCGGCTGCCCCTGGCCACCGACGAACAAAAACGAAAAATGAGCACCCCAACCAACCCCCAAAGCGCTGCAACCAACGGTTCGCGCGTCCTCGTCCTGGAAGACGAAGAAGGAGTGAGCCGCCTCATCGCCACCACCCTGGGCCAAGCCGGCTACCAGGTAACGGAAGCCCGCGAGGGCCAACAAGCCGTCGATGCCTTCGAGCAAGCCGCCACTTCCGGCACCCCGTTTTCCCTCCTCATCGCGGATTTGACGATCGAGAGCGGCATGGGCGGCCTGGAGGCGATGAGCCGGATTCGCAAGATCGACCCCAACGTGCGCGGCATCGTCTCCAGCGGCTACAGCGACGAGCCGGCCATGGCGAACCCGGGCGAATTTGGGTTTGCCGGCGTTTTGCCCAAGCCCTACGAGCCAAAAGAATTGGTGGACGTGGTGGGCCAGGTTCTGGCATCCTGACCGCCGCCATGCAAATCATCGCCTGCCAGTACGACATCCTGTGGGAAAACCGCGAGGGGAATTTCGCCAAAATCCGCGAACTACTGAGCGGCCAGGAAATTTCGACCGGCGCGCTCATCGTCCTGCCGGAAATGTTTTCCAGCGGCTTTAGCATGAATGTGGACCGCGTGGCGGAAGGCTCCCCCTCCCCCAGCGAGGAGTTCATGCGAGGTTTGGCGCGCGAATTTCAAAGCTGGGTCGTCGGTGGCCTGGTTTTTGCCCAAAAAAACGGCCGCGGACGCAACGAACTGGCGCTTCTCGACCCATCGGGCCAAATTTCCGGCCGCTACCAGAAAAATCGCTGTTTCCGCTACACGCGGGAGGCCGATCACTACGACCCGGGCACGGAAATTCTGGTTACCGGCTGCAGTGATTTCACCCTCTGCCCGCTCATTTGCTACGACCTGCGATTTCCCGAACTTTTCCGGCGCGGCGCCAAGCGCGGGGCGAATTTGTTCACCGTCATCGCCAGTTGGCCGGCGATCAGGGTGGATCACTGGGTCACGTTGCTCCGGGCACGGGCGATCGAAAATCAAGCCGCCGTGGTGGGGGTGAACCGGATCGGCGAGGATCCTGCCTGGGGCTATCCCGGCCGGACGGTTGCGATCGACGAGCACGGCGAAATCCTGGCCGATGCCGGGAATGAGGAAACCTGCCTGAACATCGAGCTTTCCGCGGGAAACGTGCAGGCGTGGCGCGACGAATTTCCCGCGCTGATGGATCTGGAGGCGGATTGAGGGTGGTTTTGCCGCTTTTGTCGCTTTTGCCGGTAAAACGAAAAAACCCCGCCGCGCCATGGCCTAGCGCAACGGGGTTATCACTTGTTACTTTGGGGAACCAACTAACCAACCAACAAAATTCGCGGGGTGAGGTGGTAAAATTGTAAAATTCGCAAGGGGGGGGCCGGCGTTATTCGCCCACGGCCAGTTTCAACCCGCGGCGGCCGTAGCCGGCGTGAAGGTAATCGGAGGCTTCTTCAAGCTGCAGGCTAAATTCGCGCTTCCAGTCTTCCATCACCTCGGCCACGGCGTCGGGAAGGTCTTCTAGCTGCTCGCCGGTTGCGCAGGCAATGTTCAGTCCATGCGCGTCGAGCGTTTCCTGCATGGCGTCGGTCACGCGAGGCACCTCAATGACGACGGCTCCCAGGTATTCCATGGTGTTGCAGGCCTCGCTGTCCTCCCAAGCTTCCAGGCTGCTGCTGAATTCGTCGAGCGGAACCCGGGCGACGATGTAGTCGGCTTTGTCGGAAAAAATATCGGTCACGTGGATCAATTCCTCGTGGCAGGCGCCTTCCTCCACCTCCGGAGCGACGATGGTGAGATCGATGTCCATCTCACCCAGCTCCATGTCCAGGTCGTGCTTTTCGTAGAGATCGACAAAGGCGGCGGAATTTCCCGTTTCAACGTCGAAGACGACCGCGTCGTAGGTGTCAAAGTAGCCGTAGAGGCGCTTGAGTTTGCTGTCTTCGATGATGTTCCACGTTGCATCGTAATTGACGGCGTCCGCGTCAATTTCGTCGTGGCCACCGATGATGCCGATGTAGGCCGAGTTAATGCCCTGAGCTTTGAGGTAACCGTGCAGGGCGGCGCTTGTGCTGGTCTTCCCAACTTCAGCGTGATCGTTGATGACAAGGATGAGCTTCTTCATAAGTCCCGAGGAGGATCGTGTCCTGATATTACGGACAGCTAAAATAAAGGCAACTCCAAAATTCTATTTTTTATGAAGCATGAAGATTTTGCCCGGTAATTCCCGTTTTTATCTTGCTGTTAGGCCGGTTGTGCCGGACCATCACCGCCAATCAAAAATCGTCATGAGCGACGCAGAAACCAAAACCGAGGCGGCGCGGCTGGATGTTTGGCTTTGGTGCGTGCGCGCCTTCAGAACTCGCAGCCTGGCAGCCCAAGCCTGCCGCAAGGGAGCGGTGAGCATCGCCGGCCGGCAAGGCAAACCAGCCAGCCAGGTTCGCGTGGGAGACGAAGTCAGCGTGAAGCGGCGATTCGTGACCCAACAGCTTCGGGTGGTGGGTTTGTTAGCACGCCGAGTTGGAGCCAAAGCCGTGCCGGAATTTTGCGAGGACGTCACGCCGGAGGCAGAAATCGCCGCCGCGCGCGAACGGGCCCGCAGCGTGGCCGATGCTCCGCAACGCGTTGACGGTCAGGGCCGGCCAACCAAGAAAGATCGCCGCGATTTGGACGACGCCGAGGATCGCTTGGACGACTGGATCCGTGAGGCTGGCTTGTGAGCGGATTTCAGCCCTCAGCCTCGATCCGCATCTCCTGGGCCTCCACGTCCCAGTCCAGTTGGAGCGCCTGCTTGGTGAATTTGGGCTGCTCCACCAGCAATCTGGACAGGGGCATGACCACTTTCTCCTCCACAGCGCGTTGCAAGGGGCGCGCGCCGTAAACGGGGTCGAAACCGGCGTTGGAAACGGCCGCGATCAGCGCATCGCTGAATTCCAGCTTCAAGCCGCGGTCGACGAACCCTTCGCGCCGGGCGATTTGCGCCAATTCCAGCTTGGTGATCGCCAAAATCGTCGATTTGCCCAACGCGTTGAAGAAAACCACGTGATCGATGCGGTTGAAGAACTCCGGCCGGAAAAAATCGCGCACTTTTGCCGGATCCGTCCGGGTTGGCGGCGTTTCTTCGTCGGCCGCGCCTGTGCCGAAGCCAAGGTCGCCGGAAGTGGTCGCGCCGAGATTACTGGTCATGACGATGATGGTGCTGTTAAACGCGGTTTCGCGGCCCAGCGGGTCGGTTAGCCGGCCTTCGTCAAAAACGTTCATCAACACGTCAAAAACCTCATTCGACGCTTTTTCGATTTCATCGAGCAACACGACGGAAAACGGGTTGGCGCGGATTTTTTGCACCAATTCGCTCGGCCGGCCCATCACGTTGCCCAAGAGCCGCTCCGCGGCGTCGTGCCCGCTGTATTCGCTCATGTCCAGCCGCACCAGGCGGTCTTTGGCCGGCTTGTGGCTGAAGAGAAAATCGCCGATCAGCTTGACCATTTGCGTTTTTCCGACACCGGTCGGTCCCGCGAAGAGCATCACGCCGATGGGCCGCGCGGGATCGTTCATCCCGGCCTTGAATTTGGCGATGGTGCGGCTGACCTGACGAACGGCCTCGTCCTGACCCAACAAACTGGCGGAAAACGTCTCCACCAGGTCCTCGAAGCGCAGCGGCAGGTCTTCGCGCAAGAACAGGTCTGGCAAGCCGGTTTGGGCGCTGAATTCGTGGCGCACGTCGTTCAATTCCACCGAATCCGCGCCCTTTTCCTGGACCTTGTGATCCACCACCGAACTCATGAGCTGGATGGCTTTGCCGGGAAACGCGACGTAGGGCATGAAGCGGCGAAACAGGTGGTAAACTTCGTCGGAAACCGAGCGGGCGAAGAGAATTCGCTCGTTTTGGGTGAAATACTCGGCGGCCTGGCCCAAAACCGACATCGCCGCGCGGGGATCGAACGGCTCGATCTTCAAAATCTGCATTTCGTCGATCAACCCGGGCAAAAGCCGGTCGCAAGCCTCGATTTCCTGCGGCGTCGCCTCCGCCACCACGCGCAATTCGCCGCTTTTCAGGTAGGGAACCAAAAACGCGCCCACGCTGCTTTCCGGCCCCGAACCGCCGACGTTGAGCAGATCGAGCAAATTCTCCACGCACAGCACACCGCGCAAATTCGTGATTTCGCGGATCGCCGCCTCGCAGCGCTCCTCCCACTGCCCCAGGAAACGCATCCCCGCAATGAGCCGGGCCGCGCCGGTCATCCAAAATCGCGGCGGGGCGGATTTTTCGTCCTGATCGCGGCCAATTTTTCGCGCCGCCTCCACCAGGGCGCTGGTTTTTCCGCACCCGCTGGCGCCCACCAGGCACACGTTGGTCCCCTCCTCTTGCAGTGTCTTGGCCAAGTCCGCCACCTCGCGGTCGCGCTCCCAAGCCCGGCTAATTCGCCCCAGCGTCCGCTTGCCGATGGGATCGGCCACCTGCTGCAAATTCGGCGTGTCGTGGCCTTCGTCAAAGCGAATCGCCTGCTCCTTCAGCGTCACGTTCAGGTAGTCGATGTCGCAGGTCGCCGGAGGCAAAAATCGCGACAACTCGCGCGGGGTTAGTTCGCTCAAAGTGTGCTTGGCGTAGTGATTGGCCAGCTCGTTGAAGCGCCCCTTGTCGTAAAAATCAAAGTAGAGGTCCAACGTCGGGAAAAACGCCGCCCACAGCCCCGTGGAGCGCCGTCCCACCGCGCACGGCAGCTTCAGCAAAATCGGCTCTTTGCACGGAAATCGCCGCGTATCGTCGTGATACTCGGGCACCACGCGAACGCGCACCTGGCGGATCTCCGGCTCCTCGAAATCGGGGTCGAGCCAGAAAAAATCGTCCCGTTTCGAGCGATGCACCAAATATTCGCGCAACTGCTCCATCGCCTCCTTTTTCGTCTCGCCCACGGCGATCCCCTCCTCAAAATCATCGATGAGCCGGGCGGTGATTTTGCCTTGGTGGCTGGTCCAGATGCAAACGGGGCATTTGTAGGCGGTGGCCATGAATTGTGGGGAAAATCCAAGTTCCAAGCATCAAAATTCCAAACAAGCTCAAAAATCCAAATTCCGAACCCTTCCTTGCCCGTTGCGATTGGAGCTTGTGAATCGGAATTTGGTCCGAGTTTGGACGAAATCACCAAATCCCCAACTTTAAATGCATCAAAGTACGTTGACGACCTGTTCCTGTTTTCAGGCGGTTGCGTCAACCCCCGTTTCACGGTCTCGCGGTCTCCTTTTCCCCAAAAACCCGTTTTTTGGCCGCGTCAGGCCTTTTTCTTGGCCTTGGGGTCCTCTTTCGGCGGCTCCGGGGTCATTTCCCAGAAACGCACGGCGCCGTCGTGGTTGGCCACGGCCAGCGTTTTGGCGTCCGGCGAGATATCCACGTCAAATCCCGGCGCGCGCTGCTTGAATTTGATCTGGTGGAAGGGCAGAGATTCCCCTGGCAGCCAAAACCAAAGGTAGCCGCCGACCCGGCAACCGCCGGAGCCAACGATGAAGCCGTCCGGATGAAATTTTGCCGACCACGCCATGGCTGGGTCCTCTTTTTGCGCCTTCAGTTCGGTCATCACTTCGCCGGACTTCCAGTCGAAGAGCAGCACGCGCGGAGTGCCGATGATGGCGATGCCTTTGTCGTCGCCGGTGGAGCCGGCGCAGGCCAGTTGGGCTCCGTCCGGGCTGAAACTCATGCCGCGGACGCCGCCTACGTCCACGGTGTATTTCTCGCTGTAGGTGTGAAGGAGGCCGGCGTCGAACTCGCGAACGAGCTTGCCGGTGGCCAGGTCCCAATGCTTCACCACGCCTTTTAAATCGGCCGAAACCAGCCCTTCGCCGCCGGGATGAAACGCGCAGTTGTAGACGTGACAGCCGTGACCGGAGAATTCGTGCAGTTTGCCGCCGTCATGCGCCGACCAAACCCGCACTGCGCCGTCGTTGCCGGCGCTGGCGACCATTTTCCCGTCGGGGCTAACCGAGACCGCGCGGATGGAGCCGGTGTGCGCCGAGAACGAATGCCGCACTTTCGCGGTTTGGCCCGGTTTTGCGTCCCAAATGATGAGGTGGCCGACGTAATCGCCGGTGGCGAGTTGCTGGCGGCCGGGAAACCAGTCCATGCCCCGCACCCAGCTTTCGTGGCCGCCGAAAGTATCGCGTTTGCCGGTTTCAGAGGTGTCTTCAAGGTCCCAGCGGTGGACGAAGTTGTCCAGCGCGCCGGCAAAGAGGTAGCGGCCACTGGCGTCGTATCGGGTGGTCAGCAATGCGCGGTCGTGCTTCAATTCGCGCTTGAGCCAGGTGGCGTAGGGATCGGCGCCGCCGGTTTTGACGGTGAATTTTGGCGCAACGGTTTCGGGAGTTTCGGTGGAATTCGCCATGGTCACTACACCAACGCGGGGCTGGTAATCTTGCAACCGGCGGCCGAGCTTTGAAACGGGCAAAAGTCGGTTTTACGCCGAAAGTCGCGCCTCACCTGGTATTGAGTTTGTCCCGGGTTAGCGCGCTTTCTTTTTCGATGCCCAGGGCCGCCTTTACCGCGCTGTGCCATTGACGCAAACCCCGGTCGTTGGTAAAGGCGTAGAGCCCCTCGTCCGGGCCCGCCCAATCGCGATGGGCCAGGAGCCGTTCCTCCCGGCTTTCGCCCAGTTCGTAGGCGCGTTGCAGCAATTTGTCGCGAGTTGCCGGATCGTCCCGGCGTTCCTCTTGAAGGTTGGAGAAGTAGTCCATTTTTACCCCGAAAATGGCGAGTTGGCGATACGCCTCCAGCAACTCGAGCATGAGCGCGGTGTAGTCGTGCGCAAAACGGTGAAACGCGATTCGATCCGCGATTTCCCCCGCCGAAGCAGCGGATTCTGCGGCGCGGAGGTGCCCTTCGGCCTCCTCAACCGCGGATTGCGGGATCAGGCGCCGCCAGGCCCCAATCACGTTGGCATAGGCGATGCCGGTGGTCTCGATGTTGCGGTCGCGCTTGGCCCAATTGGCGTCGAGCGCGGAGTTGTAGGTCTCGAAAAACGCCTCCATCTCGGCTGCTGCCGGTCCGTAGGCGGATTGGTAAAAATCGCGCATCAAGCCTTCGGTTTTTCGCGCCGGGTCCCACATCATCCGGGTGATGGCCCAATAATTCGGCGCCATGGCCGCAAAATTTTTGCTCCCTTCGCCGTAAGCGGCGACGAAGCCCAAATCGTGCGCTTCGGCCAGATTTGCGATGATTTGGCGGTGGTGGAGGAAGTGCATGTCGTGGTAGTAGTGGTTGCCCCATCCTTCCCGAACCACCATTTTCGCCCCAAGCCGTTTCCAGCCGGCTACCGACTCCCGCCACTGTTGCAGGTTCTCTGGATCGCGGTGCGCGGCGCTCTGGAAGACGAACGAAAGATACAGGTCAGGCTCCAGCTTGGGGATATTGACCGGCGGCCGGTTGTAGAAGGTGTAGGCGAACATTCCGCAGCCTTTTTGCGGGTTTTCTGCGCGAACGCGGCGAGCAATCTCGTTAGCGTAGGTGAAGATGCGGTCGCTGAGTTGGGTGGTTTTGCCGTCGTAGCTTAGGATGCCGGGCACGTCGAGCGCACGGCAGCGGTCGCACTCACAGAAACCGCCGCCATCGCTGGGTGAGATGTGCATGATCTGCTGATTTCCGTCTAAAACGTGCTGCACCATCCGCTCGATAACCTCAGGGTGCGTGGTGCAAAGCTGGGGCGGCCGGCGCTTTCCTTTCACCAGCGCAAACCACTCCGGATGAGCCTCAAACGTCTCGTTGGTGCGGAGGTTGAATGCATCGAACCAACTGTGGCCAAATACGGCCGAGCGCACCCACCCCAGCCGGTTGCGCCGCGCCCAGCGCCGGGCGTTTTGGGAAAATTCGCGCGTGTGGTAGCGGCTGCCGTAGCCGATGTTGACGGATCGAATCTCGAAAGCCGGTTTTTGGCGAAGATCCAGCTCGGGGATCGTTGCCTGAGGCGAGTTGGGGATGTGTTCGCCGAATTCTCCCGGCCAGAACCAGCGCACGCCCAGGTAATCGTCCAACAAGGTGTATGCGGCGAGCATGGAACCCGCGGGCGTGGAAACACTCCACGGGCTGCCATCGCCGTCGTGACCCGCCAGAATCAAGCCGTTGGCGGCCGACTTCAGCATCCATTCTTCTTGCCGCCAGGGCGCGAGTTTGGCCCCTAACACATGCTCCGCAACCGTCTCGCCAACGAAGAAGCTCAATCCCGCCGGCGCGGCCTTTGCATACTCGCTCCACGGGGTGATGGCGATGGTTCGCCTCGTCATTTTTCCCACGAAGTGGGCCAATTCGTTAGCCGCTTCGCGCTGGACGGCAAGCGGCTCATCGGCAATGACGACCCGCTGGAAATCGGAGAGCGATTGGCTGCCCAAGGCGAGGTGGGACGAAAAAATCAGGACGAGCGCGAGGAACGTCGCCCGCCAGACGAAGGGATGGGGATGAAGATGGGTTTTCATGAACTTGGGGTTCTATCGCACATAGCCCGCCCCGCGGCGAAAATCGAGGATTCGGTCCAAATTTGCGTTTGCCGTCCGGGGCGGCGCCGGCGCTGAAAAATTTGCGCTTGATTTCACGCAAAGCGCCGTTTGGCTCCGTGGTATGGACTGGCAAGCTTTTTTCCACAACATCGTCATCCTCTTTGGCTACGGGATTTCAGCGGCATTGATGCTTTCGCTAGCGTTGGGCATCCTCGTCAAGATCTGGCACAAGTTCTCCCCCATCAGTGATTGGGACCTGATCAAAGAAGGCAACATCGCGGCGGCAATCGTCACCGCGGCGGTAATTTTGTCCCTGGCTATCGTCGTGGCCGCGGCAATTATTCCGGGGAATTGAGTAGGCGGTCCGGATTGCAGATTTTGCACGGTTCTTTGCCGTTCAGAGCTGCAAAACCGTCATTGGCACGCCAAAAGCGGCCGTTTTTCCCTTTTCTTCCGCACTCCGCCGTGTGCCATTTTCCGTTGGGTCTGTTGCTGACGAAAAACAATTTCCCCAGATCCGTGGGCCTCAAGTCCACCATCAACCCCTGGAAAGGCGATTCAACTCGGGGCCCGACTTCCCTGCGTAAATCGACGTTCAGCGCCTGAAACCGGGGAACGAGCGTTCGAATTTTGCGCCCCGCGGGCCGGTCTTTGCGATAGTTCCAGGGCTCGACCCGTTGGTCCCTAGGTCCGCCCCACAGTCCGCGTTTTTTGGCGCTCGCCTCGCGTTGGGCCGAATCGTACTCCGCACCGACCCAGTGTTTGGGCGAATGCCAGGCAAAGCCATCGCGGATCATTTGCAGGTTCACGTTTTCACCTTCGGGGCCGACAATCGTGCCGGTTGTGCGTGCGAAACTCTGACCCGCACGATGGACCAACACCGATTCGCCAAAAACGAGGCTCGATAGGTGCTCCTTGGCCTTGGCGCAAAAGGGTTGCGCTTTTTCCGGTGCGTCGATCCCGTGCAGGCGGATGCGGAGCGAACGCTTCTCCGGGGTCACCAAGCGAATCGTATCGCCATCCAGGATTCCCACCACATCGCCTGTGATGACGCCCGTCCTGTAGTGCTTGATGAGTTCCTCGTCGCGAGCCGACAGCCGATTGCGCTTTATCTCGATAATCTCGCCGGTTTCCAGGTCGCGGATCGTCACCAAAGACTCCGGGTCATATTCGCCCTCCGGAAAATCGACGATGGAGCCGTAAACTGGCGACCTCAGCCAATCGATCTCCCAAGTGTGGCGAAGCCGGGCTAGATGGTGCTTGTTCGGCTCAGGCACCGTGGGATCACTAACGGGCTTCGGCGGCGCTTCGGCCGCCAAAATCACGGAGCCAATGGCCAGAGTAGCCGCAATCGCAATCGTCCTCATACGCATAGCCTTCGCCACGTTTTTCGCCGAACGCAAGCTCCGGATTCCGCGCCACAGGCTTACTTCATGAGGTAGGCGATCAAATCGCGCACGTCGCCGACTTCCAGGCCGTTGAGCAGGCCCTCCGGCATCAGCGAGACGGGCATGGTCGTTTGCTCCTTGATGTCGGCGCGGTTGACGACCACGTCGCCTTCTGGCGTGGTTAGGGTGAGGGTATAGTCGGTAGTCTTGGCGAGGTTGCCGGTTAGGACCTGGCCGTCTTTTTTGGTTACCACGGTAACGTGGAAATCGCGCGGCAAGGTGGCGCTGGGGTCGATGATGTTTTCCAGCAGGTAGTAGACGTTGCTGCGATTTGCGCCGGTCAAATCCGGGCCGATTTTTCCACCTTGACCGTGCAAAACGTGGCAGGCGGCGCAACGCTGGGTGAAGTGCGCCTTGCCGCGGGTGAGGTCGGCTTTGGCGAGGATGTCGGGTAGGAGCTGGTTTTGGTAGCGCTTGATCTCGGCTTTCTTGGCCGCGTCGCTGGTTTTGAGGTTGCCCCAGGCTTTGGTCAGCCGCTTGCGCAAGGCGCCGTCCTTGAAATCGTGAACCTGACGCGCTTGGTAAGCCGTGAGCGCGCTGCGCGGGATTTGGCCGTTTTCGATCGCGTCGAGCAGCACGGCGGCGTTGCTTTTGTTGCTGGTTAGGGCGCGAATGGCGTCGGTTTGTTCGTCCGGCGTCAATTTCGGAAAAAGCCGAGCGAGCACGCCCGCAGCTTTGGGGTGCGAGACTGACGAAAAACCGCGAATCGCCGTCTGCCGCAGCGTTTCCGATTCCAGCGCGGCGAGGAGTTGCTCTCCCGTCTTCGGCGCACCCGCATCGATCAATGCGCTGAGGGCCCGGGCGTCGCCTTCCCCGACGCGTTGGCGCAATTCGTCGATTTTGGCGTCCCGATCCAGCAACAAATCCAGCTCATCGGCCAGGGCGACCAAACGCCGGTCCAGAAGCACGGAACGCGCTCGCGGCCAATCCCGCGGTTTCGCCAAATCCCGCCGTCCGGCCAGGCCTTGGCGCATGCCGCTGCCGATTTCCTCGCCGAACGGCGATTGGCGCTGAATTTGACCCAACAGCGCCTCGAAAACCTCCTCGCCCGGCGCCGTTTCGCAGGCCAACCGCGCCGTGAACTGGTGAATTTGCGGCATTTCGCACGCTGCCAGCCACTCGATGCCGAACAGCGGTTTTTTCGCGATCGCGTCCTTCACGCCGAACCAGATCATGAGGGGCAAAAATCGGTCCTCCGCGTCTTCGGAGCGCGAAGCCAGGTTGGCGGCCAGTTGCCAGCGATCGTCGAATTTCAGCTTTTGCAACGCGGAGGCGAGGTAGAGCCTAACAAGCCCAGATTTTTCGCCCTCGGCCATTTCCACCAACCGCGTCCGAAGCTTGGGCGACGGCGCTCCGTGGTCCACCGCCAGCCTAACCGACCACTTGCGAACGTGCTCGGCGGAATCGCGGCTTAGCTTCAGCAACGCGTCCTCATCCAGCGCATCCAGCGCGTGCAGGGTAAGCAACGCGCGAATCCTCACGGTTTCCGCCCCGCTTCCAGCCAACGTGCGGCGAAGAGCGCGAACGGCGTTCCCAACATCGTCGTTAGCCGCCTTGCGCTCCTGCAGGACGCGGCGGGCGCGGCGCACGAACCATTCGCTGGCGTGATGGTGCAGTTCGGCCAGCATCTCGTCCTCATTGCTCAGCATTCCCAGCGCCTCGCGAGGAAGCGCCGGCTTGCCGTAGGTGACCTTGAAAATGCGGCCGCTGGTGCGGTGAACGCCGTCGTTATCGTGACACTCGCCCAAATCGGTCCAGTCACTAACAAACACACCACCGTCCGGCCCGTAAATGACGGTAACGCCGCGAAACCACGGCTGATTGGCGAAAAACAGGTCCGGCGCACGCCTGCCCACATAAGCTGAGCCGTGGCGCTCCAGGTTGTTCTGATTCAGCCGCCTACCGTGCGTGTTGGCCATAAAAATTCGGCCGCGATACTCCTCCGGCCAGTTGTCGCCCAGGTAGATCATCCCTCCGCAATGCGAGTGCCCGCCGCCCAGGTCGCCGTGCACGCCCACGCCATCGCGCGACCGGGTCCAATCGGCGATGGAACCGGCATGATGCAGGTGATCGGCCGTCATCGGCATGCGCTCGTAGTCGTAGCGCACATTGTTAGGGTCGGGACGGTTGCCCATGCGCGGAAACAGCGCGCCGGGCACGGCATGCCACAGGTGACCGTTGACGTTGTTGGTAAAAAACAGCTCGCCGCGTTCGTCCCAATCCATGCCCCACGGATTCGTCGTTCCGCGGCAAACCACCTCGAATTTTTCGGTAACCGGATGGTAGCGCCAAATCGCGCAATCAAACGGAACGCGCTCGCTCTCCGGCGTGCCCGGCTTACCAACCAGGGAAGGCGCGGTGATCCCTTGCCGGCCGTAAAGCCAGCCATCCACGCCCCAGGTCAGCCCGTTGAAAAAATTGTGCCCCGCCTTGGTCGTCCAACCGTCCAGAACCACCTCCGGCGGACCATCGGGCACGTCATCGCCATCGCGATCCGGGATGAAAAGCAGGTTCGGCGAGCTGCAAACCCAAACCCCGCCCCAACCCACATTGAGCCCGCTCACGTGGTTGCCGCCCGTCCAGAAAACGGTGCGTTTGTCGTGCACGCCGTCGTTATCGGTGTCCTCCAGGATGATAACGCGATCCTCGCCGGTTTGCTGCCACTCCTTGTAGCTGTAGCTCTCGGCAACCCAGATTCGGCCGCGGTCGCCGGTGACCATGGCCACGGGCTGGCGCACCTCCGGCTCCGCGGCGAACAACGTGACCTGGAACCCGGGCGGCACGGTGATTTTGGCAAGCGCTTCCTGCGGCGACGGAGGATGCTCGTTAGGCGCCTGGGTGTTGCGCGGCTGGTAATCGGCAGCGCGGCTTGGCGTGAGGAGCGCGGCTAAAACGGCCAGGGTGGCGGCGGCGGGTTTCATGCGCCAGAGTCGGCAGGAGGCAGGCATTTCGCAACCGGGAATCGACGACTCAGAATGCGGTTGGCGTGAAGGAAGTCGACGAGCGCCTCCCTACCTTCATTCAGCGCGGTAAAATCCGTGGTTTGAAGACCTTTAGGCCCAGGGGCGTTAGCATCTCGACCAATCTCTGGAAGGTGGCCTCATCTGGATAGGAGCCGACGATGGCGCCGCCCGAGCCGGTGAATTTCGCCGTGGCACCCGCGGCTCGCGCGGTTTCGACCATCTCGACGTTGCCCTCGCTCAGCTGATAGAGCTGGCGGCGGCGATCGAAATTAGCATCGAGCAGTTCGCCGATTTGATCGCCCCGTTTCGCTTTCAACAAATCCCGGGCTTGACGGGCGAGATCGGCCCAAAACTCCATCGCCTCGATCACTTCCTTGTCGCCGCGCTCGAACCGGCCGCGGATGTCGTTGTGAAACACCTCCGTGCCCTCGGAGAGCTTGGTGGTGTAGGCCAGGTAAAGCGGCGGCAGCAGCCGGGGGTCTAGTTCCTCGTAAATGCCGTACCCTTCTCTCGCCATGTGCTCTTTGTCGAAGTCCATGTAGACCAGCCCCTCGTAGGTTTGGATGACGCGGTCTTGCAATCCAGCGGGGATGCGCAGCTCATCGTTTTCTACGGATAAGACTAGCGACGGGCGCACGGGTTTGGGGATGTTGACGTTGTAAAAGCTCATCAACGCGCGCAGACAGGCGGTGATGATGGCGCTGGAGCCGGCCATGCCGACTTGCGGCGGGATGTTGCTGCTGTAGCGCAGGGTGAAGTTGCGCCCATCCAGCTTGACGGCGTTTTGCTGGCAATAATCGTGGAACCGCTTGACCGTGGCCGTCAGCAGGCGAATGCCGCCGTAGTAGCCGAACTTGCGCACGTTAGAGGCGAGGTCGTCGATGCTTTCGAACACTGATTGGTCGCGCGGCGCGGGATGGATCTTGAGTTCCGGCGTTTCGTAGAGAATCACCTCCGCTTCAAAGTCGCGCACGATGAAGCTGATGGTTTTGCCGAAGTAGCCGTCGGAGGGGTTGCCGATGAGACCGGCGCGCGGGTAGGATTTCGAGTGGATGATCACGGTGAGGGGCGCATTTTGCCGCAATCGGGCGCTCCCGTCAAAAAGCGCGGCTCCTCAACATTTCTTCGCGCCTTCGTGTTGGCCAGGCGGCGCGAACAGACGCCGGAAATTCGCTTCCACCTGCTCGCTGAGGACGTCGGGCGAGATTTCCAGGGCATCGGCGGCGCCTTCGTAAATCGCGGCCAAATTTGCGGGATGATTGATGCGTTGGCCGGATTTTTCGTCGATGAGGCCAAATCGATCGAGATTTTCGGGCAAAACCTGGTCCGGAGCGTCGGTTTCGATGAGGAGACGCTCGATCGGCACACGGCGGAAGGTTTCGCGCGCCTTGATTTTGCGCGAGTGGAGAAAATGGCCGCAAAACGAAAAGTATCCGCCCAGATCGGCGAACGCATCGACCATTTCCGCGGAGCCGCCGTAGGAATGGAGCAAAAATCCGCGCTCCGGGAGCGGATGTTGCTGAAGCAGCTCTAACATGCGTCCCCACGCGCGGAGGCAATGAATCGAAACGGGGCGATTTTCCCGGGCGGCGAGGCTTAGTTGGGCGAGGAAGACGGATTCCTGCGTTGGCGCGTCGTAGCCTTCAATCCAGCGATCGAGCCCAATTTCGCCGATCGCGGCTTTGGGGTGAGAATCCAGGTAAACCCGCAAATTTTCGAGCCAATCCGGGCTTCGACCGTCAACGCGCCAGGGATGGAGTCCAAAACTGGGGCGAATTTCGCGATGCAGCCTGGCTAACCGTGAGACCTCAGCCCAATCTGACTCGCGTGTGCCATTGACGACCCATCTGCGGATGCCCAAGCCGCGCATCGCCGCAAAATCCACGTTTCCGGAAAGGCGCGGATCTTGCAGGTGGCAATGGGTGTCCAGATAGGCCATTTGCCGAATTTTAGCGCCGGCGTTGTAGGCATTCGACCGTTTTTTTTTGCGCGCTACGCGGCTACTCCCACCAAGTTGGCCTCATCCGCGTCCCCCTCCACGATGTCGGCCTCAACGCGAAGGTTTTTGATGATAAACTGCTGACGCTCCTCGGTGTTTTTGCCCATGTAGAAGGCTAACAACTCGCTAATGGTCTTGTTCTGGCGGCAATTCCACGGGATCGAGGAACGGGCCACGGCGCGAAAATTGTTCTTCGCCACGATCATTTACCTGCCGATCGCTCATTTGGCGGTGCTTGCGGCCGGTGATCTTGAAGCTGAAAACTCACGCCGCCTGCTCCACCTCCTCAACCGAAGATTCGAGTCCCGATTCAATCGACGTCACCTTCTCCTCATCTCCAGCCTCGGCTTCCACCGCCGATTCATCGGAGGAATCTCCCGCTACGCCACGCTTTTTCCCGGTCAAAATATGTTGCGGAAACACCCGCATCAAATCCTCCCGCTCCTCATCCTCCACGGTCAGCAAATTATCCATCAACTGATCGTCCAACACCTCCCGCGCCGCATGTGCCGCGCTCTTGCTTTCGGCATGAGCCGCTTTGGCTTCCAGTTGGGCCGCGCGAGCTTCGCGAAAACGCAGGATCACGCCTTTTCCCGGCTTTTCATCGCTGCTGGGATGGATGAAATCGGCCACCAGGTCCGAATCCAGCCGGTCGCCCACTTCTTTCAATGCTTCTTCAAATCGCGTCATCTTTTCTTCCACGTTTTCCAGGTTGGCCTGGCGATATTCGGTTACGCCACGGGGATAAAAGCGGGTGTAATCGAAGGCCTTGCGTCCTCCAAACTTACTGGCGATGGCTCCGGCATGCAGAGCGGCCAAATCTTTGAACTCTCTCAGCGAAACCCGCATTTCCGCGGTATGCGCCTTCTGTAGCGCCAAGTCGATAGCTTCCTGCGCGGTGGCGTTGGTGAAATTCGTGTACGCCGTATTGGTAGGCGCGATGAGCTGGGAAAACTCCGGCTTCTTGCTGAGGCGCTTCGCGCTCTCGGCGGTGAACTTGCCGATGCGGTCGTCGCTGGGGCGCTTGTAGGGGTTGATGGCGAAATTTAGTGGGTTCATGACTGGGAGTGGCTTGGGGGTTGTCGTTTTTTGATTGGGTTGGGATGAATTCACCAATCGCGATGAATTTTGGCGATATTCTATAGCCACCATAAACAAAACAACATTAGAATTTAAGTTTTCTGAAATATTTCCGCCTCAGTCCTTGAACGGCATCTACCTCTGGTATCAAGTGTGCTCTCTATCTTGACGATGCTGCCTGCACGAATACCATTTCCTCATGACGCTCACGCTTGACGAAGACGACTTAAAAGGGTTGGCCCACCAAGCCAAGGAACACAAAGTCAGCCTCCAGGATTGGGTGATGATGGTCCTGAGAAACGCATCGGAGAGGCCGGAAAACCCGGAAAGCTGGTTGATCGCCAACGATCGGCGTCTTGAATTGATCCGCAAGGAGTTCCGGGAAGGATTGGATGACGCCGAGGCTGCCGAACTGGAACGGCTTCAACAAAAAGCCGCCGAGTACTGCGAACCCGCTGATCAACGCAGGCTGGAGCACTTGAAAAGCTTTCACGCGTCCAAAAATGCCAAGTGAGGAATGGCTGGAAGCATGCCGCAAGGTCTTCTCTTATCCAACACAGCCGCACATTCGGAAGCATGGGCCGGTTGGTTACCGCAATTACCAGTCCTACAAGCACTGGCTGCGCGATGAGTTCGAGTTTCGCTGTGTTTATTGCCTTTGCCGGGAGCGGTGGGAGCCGAACGGACATGCAACCTTTGGCGTCGATCATCTCCTCCCGCAATCACCCGGAGCACGTATCCGATTACGACCGGATGGTTTATTGCTGCCTCACTTGCAATGGCATTCGCCAGGATTCCTGGCTACCGGTCGATCCCACACGGGAAGCCCTCGGGAATCATTTGGAAACGGATGAATCGGGTGAGGTCAATGCAAAGAGCGATCGGGGATCTCAGATGATCAAAACCTTTCAACTGGATCGTGATGCATTAACCGAGTATCGGCGCGAAATGATGAAGTTGCTTCTGGAACTTGCGAGCTCCGAGTCTTCTGATGCAATAGAAAGCCTCCAGCATCTTTTGAGTTACCCATCTGATTTGCCGGATCTTACCCGCAAACAACCGCCGGATAACCATCGAAAAGCGGGATTGCAATCGACCGCATTTGTGTTGCGGGAGAAAGGAGAGTTGCCCGAATGGTATTGAATCCGCTGGCGATCTAAGCCGCGTCCGCCTGCTCATCTACCTCAACCGGAGAATCGAGTCCCGATTCAATCGGCGTCACCTTCTCAGCATCTCCAACCTCAGCCTCCACCACCGATTCATCGGACGAATCGCCCGCTGCGCCACGCTTCTTTCCGGTCAAAATGTGCTGCGGAAACACCCGCATCAAATCCTCCCGCTCCTCATCCTCGAGGCGATGCGCCTTGAGCGACACGGTCAGCAAATTGTCCATCAACTGATCGTCCAACACCTCCCGCGCCGCATGGGCCGCGCTCTTGCTTTCGGCATGAGCCGCTTTGGCTTCCAGTTGGGCCGCGCGAGCTTCCCGAAAACGCAGGATCACCCCTTTTTTCGGCTTTTCTTCGCTGCCGGGATGGATGAAATCAGCCACCAGATCCGGATCCAGCCGGTTGCCCACTTCTTTCAGCGCTTCTTCAAATCGCGTCATCTTTTCTTCCACGTTTTCCAGGTTGGCCTGGCGATATTCGGTCACGCCACGGGGATAAAAGCGGGTGTAATCGAAGGCCTTGCGTCCGCCAAACTTGCTGGCAATGGCTCCGGCATGCAGAGCGGCCAGATCTTTGAACTCGCCCAGCGAAACCAGCATTTCCGCGGTATGCGCCTTTTGCAGCGCCAAGTCGATGGCTTCCTGCGCGGTGGCGTTGGTGAAATTCGTGTAGGCGGTGTTGGTCGGCGCGATGAGCTGGGAAAATTCCGGCTTTTGTTGAGGCGTTTCGTGCTCTCGGCGGTGAACTTGCCGATGCGGTCGTCGCTGGCGCGCTTGTAGGGTTGATGGCGAAATTTAGTGGGTTCATGGCTGTGAGTAACTTGGTGGATAGTTGTTTTTTGAGTGAGGTGAAATCACCAAACCTAGGTGAATTTTCAGAGGTATTCTATTAGTCATAAATAAAAGCAAGATTAGAATTTAAGTTTTCTGAAATACATGGTGTGAACCTCCAGATGGTCCCCGCGCCCGGGTTTCCCTGCGTTGACGAGCAACCATTCCACCGTAGTTTAGAATTATGACAGCGGTCGTTACCGATCTCAACGAATTGCAGCAGATGATCTCGAAGGAGAAATTTGTGGAAAAAGGATTTCCAGCCCCGGTGCGGACTTCGATTTTGGTTGGATCCGACCATTCAGGGGAAGAGGCTTATTATATTTACGTCGTTTACCCGGATCACACGACAGATGAAGATCTGGATTATAAAAAGATCAAACCGATCTTAAATTGGATTCATGAAACCATTTGGGGGGCGAGTGGAGCCGAACGATGGCCTTATATCCGAATCCGGCGCGAGTCCGAGATGGACTCCAATTTCGAATGGCAGTCCGGTCATTGAAACACGGCAATGAGTAACTTGAGTTCCGACCTGCTTGCTCAAGCCCGCCGCTTGGCGCGTAACGAACCGAAAAAGCCAAAACAAGCCAGCCTGCGACGCTCCGTTTCCACGGCCTACTACGCGTTGTTCCACTTCCTGATTGAGGAAGCGACCAAGATGATGATTGGCGCCGCCAATCGGCGAAAGGCACTGCGCGAACTAGCGGGGCGTTCGTTTGGGCATGGAGAGATGCGCGAAGCGTGCAGGGAATTCGCCAAACCTCCTTCCAGTCAGCCCAAGAGATTGTTTCAACCCTTTGCACCACGTTACCATGCGAATGCCGAAGTCAAAACGATCGCCAATCACTTCATCAACCTCCAGGAATTGCGGCACACGGCTGACTACGACCGGACTTATGACTTCACAAGACTGGAGGCGCTGAACTCCGCAACCCAGGCTGAAGAAGCGATGCAGGCTTGGAGATTATTGAAACGGGCGGATGAGGAGCTTGCGATGTTGTTTGTGGTGGCTTTGATGGGGTGGCCGTTTAAGGGCTAGCGACAGCTTTGGCCGTTCTCCGATAGAAAGAAGGTCATCTCCAATGCCCGAATCGCCCCAATATCCTTGGGTAGGCTGAACTTTCGAGAGCGGATTTTACATTTCAAACAGTATCCCCAAAAGCTCACGGTTGGCGCCGGCGAAAAGCACCCTGCGAATTGGCAGGGCGTTCTTTGGGCATTAAGTCCGCTAAACATCCTTTCGGTCAACCATTGTCTTCGCCCTATAATACGCGCTGGATGGTCATTGAAGCCATACTTCTGTAACCGGAGGATTTACGAGCAATTATCAAAAGCCACAATGAGGAAGAGGCGCCCTGTGCAACCGGGAATGGGTAGAGTCTGATATCAATCAAATGCGCGAGTCTCTGGATATAAATCTGTTAGCAAGTCCCGAAGCATTTCCCTTGTGACAGTGGGCAGATTATTTGATTCACCTTTCCAACATTTTTTCAGTTCGTCCTTACGTGGATCTACAACCTTGGCGATTCGCTCATCCCAGAATCCGGGATTGGTTGAATCCTCCCAAGGCCCACGGGCCCGCCGGTGGTGAGCCACTTCGATATAGGTTCTCAGGACGCACTCAACCAACTTTAGAAAATAGATTTCTGACCAACGAACCGCGTGGCCTTTTCCGCTCGGATCTTTTATTACGAGGAATGATGTACCCAGGCCGCCAATCGCCCCCACAACCGTTCCGATAAGCGTTGGAATGCCAAACGTCATGCCTCCAGCCGGAAGGTCTACCGCAAGTCCTGCAACAGCTCCTGCGCCAGCACCTTGAGCTATCCTCTTCAAGGTAGGGTCAGTGGAACTTGAGGCATCGAAATTGTCATTCCCAGCAACTTTGAGAATTTCCTTTGTGGATTCGCCATCCAATTCATGGAGAATGAGTAGTTGATTCGTTGCTTCAATAGATCGGTCCTTAGAGCGTTTCCCCAAAAGACCTTCCGCCTTCTTCAATTCTACCTTTCGCTCCGGATTGAATCCTAGTTTGTCTGCAATCGTTGGCGCGGATACCGATTCGAAGTCCTTTGCAGTTGCCGTGAGCCATTCGGTGAGAACCCCCGTAGCCTTGGCGAACGTGTCGTGATTTCTCTTACTCCACGCCGAAAGCAATTGATCGCAAGCTGCCACTTGATTTTCAGGAAGCACTCCACGCACAAGCTCCAGCAACTCGCGCTCTTGGACCCAACAACTGGCGAAGGCGTCAAGGGCGATTATCTGGTTTACCTGTTCCCATTGACTAAGGTGGTTCTGCCACGCTTCGATGGTAGCCGCATCCCGGCGGGGGTTCGGTTCGCCCGTTTGATTGAGTAGAACGATAACCGGTTTCCCAATCCACCTCAGAATCTGCATTTCCAAATCAACGTAGCCAACGCTGCTAGGATCATCCTCTGCAGGGACAAGGTAGAGTACAACATCCGCGTCTTCCCTAACGTTACGAATGGCTTCCTGGCTACACCAAAGTTCCTTGTTTGTCACGCGATCCCATACTTGGTGTAAAAACCATCCAATTGGATTTTCACCCTGGTCGAGTCGTTTCTTGAGCTTTTTTCGTACCTTGCCTGCGAAACCGGCGTATCCCAAAGCCGCATGACACAGTCGTCACATTCGATCATGGTATAAGCCTCGGATACCAGCGTGACGTGCTCGCGGTCCTCCATTTCTCCCACATCTTGGCGTAACAGAGTTCTGGCTAAGGCAGTTTTCCCGACGTTTGTGTGAGAAATCAGGCTTAGGACGACATTGTTAGCGTTCATTTGTTGGTGACGATGAAAATGCCAAGACCTTGTTCGCCCAGGATGCGCCGCCAATTATGTTCTCGCGTTTTGCGACGGTTGGCGAAGTCAGGAAGGGACTGACGTTTGCGGTCAAATGATGAAGCATCCAGAAGTATTTGAAGACTTGCGTTGCTATTCGACTTCTCCCGAATCATTCGGAGAAGCTCGCCATGAATTTCCTCTTCGGGAGTCGTGGAAAAATTAAAGAGAAATACGAGATGCTTGGGTAATTCCTTTAAGTTAGCCACAAATTCCGCTTCCTCGCCATACGGAATCGAATCAGTCCAATCCACATCCACCGGTCTGCCCATTTGTGCGGCAAGCGCATCCAGCACTGGTTTGCGCATGTCTTCAGGCACAACATAATTGCTATGTGTGACTACGCGTATGGCCATTGATTCACCTCTGGCCTCCGCAACGATTTGGTCGAAGTAGACCGGGGCAATTTCGCGAATAGGAATTCGCCGAGCGCAGACTAGACTACAAATCAGCCATAGCAAACTAAGCGTTATACGCGGAACAACAATAAACGTTGCAATGGTGACCGCATAGAGATGAATCCACGGTGCAGCATTCTGTCCGTTGCCCTCGCCTTCTGACCATTGCATATCGGTAACATCTGGTATCGGAATTCCCGAGACAGCAGATCCCGGTCCGAGGATCGTATTGACCAAACTTTGAACGCTTGTTGCATTCAGAAAGGTACTTTGCCAGATAGCACGGTATTCATACGCAATCCCATCCAGGTACATTCCTCCTACCATGCTGGCCGCAAACACCGCAGCAGCTAAATGAAAGATGGACCTTCTCTTTGCTGTCCTTATTTGCGAAGAAGCGTCGCCCCAATTTTTATCAAACAATTGAATAGCCGATTCCAGCGGACTCAATTCTGACTTTCCGCGAACGCTACGCAGTCTGTATTTCAGCCTGGCTCCCAAATGTTCTTCCTGTCTAACCCCTTCTGGGTGTGAGCGATTCCGAAAAAGTCCAAAAACCGGTCTCAATAATTCTACAACATAGATTACCAGATTCCAGGCTACCATTCCCAGCAGCGGGAAAGCAACGATGTTGATTTTTTGATTCGGGCCAAGTTGATTTGCGAAATAGCCAAGTATGATGGCCAGAACTACAGCAAAAACTGCAACTGTCCGAGTGCCGAACAATGGAGAGCCTACCGATTTGAGTTCCGGGTGGCTTTCAACGAGTTCGTTCACGATTCCCAACGCCCGAGCAGCGAAGAAACGGTGTTCACCACGCTTCAATTCCTTAGAGGCCGCATGTGTCTTTTGCTTCCGCTGAGATTGCGGCACGATATTGCCCTGGCCGTCGGTAGCTTCGATGGCGTGCGCAAGAAGTGCGGCTGTCCCCATTCTCCGACCACCAACCACTAATAGTTAAGTAATTAGTTAGGATTTTGGTGAACGGGTCGAATATAGTTGAACATTGTTAGGAGTCAAAGGAAAAACGCTTCAATTTGGCGGAGCTCGCTAACTTGAAAGATAAGCGGAATCGCTCGCAGCCGTAGCGAGGGCCGGAGGCCGAGCGCAGGCTGCGAGCGATTCACGCTGGTGATATACCTCATGAGGCGTACTCCAACCCAGGGATTGATGCGGACGCTCTTGGTTGTAGTTAGTAAACCACCGCTGGGCGCCCTCATGCAACTCGTAACCATCGGCATAGCTTCTAAGGTAGACGTCCTCATACTTGTAGCTGCGCCACAATCGTTCCACTAAGACATTGTCCGCCCAACGCCCCGCCCCATCCATGCTAACCAGCATTCCGTGCGTCTGCAGCGAGGCCACAAAATTCTTGCTCGTAAACTGGCTGCCCTGGTCGGTGTTGAAAATTTCGGCCAACTCCACGGCGTTTTGCACCGCGCTTTCAACTGCCTGCAGACAAAAGTCGCACTCCATCGTGTTCGAGATCGACCAGCTCAACACGTAGCGGCTGAACCAATCCATCACCGCCACCAGATACATGAATCCGCGCGACATCGGGATGTAGGTAATGTCGGCCGCCCACACCTCGTCCGGCCGCTTGATCTCGCGGCCTCGCAGCAAATACGGGAAAACCCGATGCTCGCTGTTGGACGAAGTGGTTTTTGGCTTGGGATAGATAGCCTCAATCCCAACCAGCTTCATGAGCCGCCCAACTCTCTTTGGGTTGACGGTATACCCTTTTCGGCGTAGCATTTGCGTTAGGCGAGGCCGCCCGTAAGTAGGCTGTTCCAAGTGAATTTGGTCGATCGCCTTCATGATCTCGAGATTTTCCTCACTCTCGGTAGCCGGCTGGTAGTAGCAACTGGATCGCGCCACCGAGGCCAAACTGCACTGACGACGAATGCTAAGCAACGAACCGGACATTTCGATCAATCCTTGGCGTTTTTTTACAGGGACAGACTCGCAGATTTTTTTTTGAGCCAATCCACCTCCATGGTTAGTTCGCCGATTTTGGCCTGCAGTTGCTGAATTTGCTCTTGGCTCTTGCGAGCCTCATCGCCGCCGCCAGGCACCTCGAAAAGGCCCGGCAACCCCTCTTTGATCGTGCTTTTCCACGAGCCCACTTGGCTGACATGAACTTCGAACTTACGGGCCAGTTCGGCCGCAGTTTGCTGAGATTTTAGCGCTTCGAGGCCAACTTTTGCTTTGAATTCGGGACTGTGATTTCGTCGCTTTTTCTTCATTTTGGTGTATTTGTTAGAGTAAACAAACACCAAAATCCACACTTAAGCCAGTGGTCCGAAAATTGGGGGCAGGCATAAAGAATGGCCCTGATATCTGAAAGTTTCAATCGGCGCAAGGTTGAATTGAAGCAGCGCTGGCTTCAACACGAAAAGTGCATGCTTGGGCTGTTTTTTACTTGCTAGCAGCGAGATTGCGATGGGGGGGCTTCTTGGGGGGGCTTCTTGGGGGGGGGCTTCTTGGGGACAGACCCTTTTTCGGAAATGGGATTTGTGATAATTCTTTCAATTAGGGAAAAATGTAATCCTGCACACCTCTTCTTGGTCGGCCAAGCTATTGCAGCCGTTCACGAAGCGACCAATTCGTAGACAAGGATCAGTGAACCGTAAAACTGCAGACCCGACGCCACGATTGAATTGAGACGTGCTCCGCGGTTGGACTCCAGGTGGCCGAGGAATCCGCAGACCTCATCCAGATTAGATTTCGCTATCCGCCTGCGTAATCAGCCAGTGGACGCCACGATTTTTCTTCCATGGCAACGGTCAGTCGGTTCCAGAAACACTCCGCCGATCGGACCGGACCTATGCGGAGCTGTTGGTTCCGCCTCATCAATCTCAATGAGGAAACTGGGGAAGTCCCGATTTACCGCCGGCGATTTCCGATTCAACGTTGACGGAATTTGCGGCCTGCGGTGTTGCCTGCGCATTGGTTGCAAATTTCACCGGATTGCGGCTTTCCCATGTCAGCCGACAGGGCGAACGATTTGATTATTGGCTGAGGGAGGGCGACACTGAGTTCGGCTTGGAGGTCAGCGGAACGATTTCCCAAGACCTCGAACGCCGGCATGCGGAAAAAGCCGCGCAGCTTCTCGACAATCCATTCCGCCTTGATGGTTACGTTTGCGTAGGTCCGTTTGAAAATGGGATGGAATTTTCTTCCCATGTTCCGGGCTGAAAGCCCGACCGAACAAAGCCCGGGGTTTCAACCCCGGGTCCACCGTCAGCCCCAAATTCGTCCTGAAGGGACGACAGAAGACTTCTTGCGGACTTTCAGCCCGCTGTGTTGTTCCGGTTCAAAACCCAGGATTGAAACCCTGGGCTTTGATCGGTCGGGCTTTCAGCCCGGTCACCGTTGGCCCGGGTGCGGCGGATGAGTTCGCGACAGAGCAGTCTTTCCACCGAGATTGAGTCGCCTCGCAGATTCTGCGAAGGGCTCCACCGAGTTTGGGTCGCCCTGCAAATCCTGAGAAGGGCCTCCACCGAGATTGAGTCGCCTCGCAGATTCTGCGAAGGGCTCCACCGAGTTTGAGTCGCCTCGCAAATCCTGCAAAGGGCCTCCATCGAGTTTGAGCCGCCTCGCAAATTCTGCAAAGGGACTCCACCGAGTTTGAGTCGCCTCGCAATTTCTGCGAAGGGCCTCCACCGAGTTTGAGTCGACTTGCAAATTCCGCGAAGGGCCTCCACCGAGTTTGAATCGCCTCGCAAATTCTGCGAAGAGCCTCCACCGAGTTTGAGTCGACTTGCAAATTCGGCGAAGGGCTTCAACCTCAGCTTGGCGATGCTTCGCTGCGAGGTTTGACGATGTTGCGGCGCGGGCGCAAGCAGAAAAATGTTAAAATGTTTGAGTTTGTTTGGCAGAATGATTGTGGCAGAATGATTTTTCTAATCTTCTGATTTCCGATCATTCTGACCAAATTATTCTGCCTGATACGGTTTGCGGCTGTTATTCGGGCCAACGCTAACCGATTCATTGGCTAGTTTTTCGGCCAATCTGCCCAACAAGCCCCACAATCCAGCAAATCCTGCGCCTTGCTCTTGGTTCGGGAGAACACCGTCGCGGAATCCGGCATCATGAGATGAGCGCACATGCTGGCTCCGGCGAAGGCAGCCGTAGACCACGTTATGCGGCTACTCCCACCAAGTTGGCCTCATCCTCGTCTCCCTCCACGATGTCCGCCTCAACGCGGAGGTTTTTGATGATAAACTGCTGACGTTCTTCGGTGTTTTTGCCCATGTAGAAGGCCAACAGTTCGCTGATCGTCTTGTTGGTTGGCGGCAATTCTACGGGGTCGAGACGAATGTCTTCGTTGATGAAATCTTTGAACTCGCCTGGCGAGATTTCGCCCAGGCCTTTGAAGCGGGTGATCTCGGGGTTGGGCTTCAATTCTTCGATCGCGGCTAGGCGCTCTTCGTCGGTGTAGCAATACAGCGTCTTCTTTTTGTTGCGAACGCGAAAGAGCGGCGTTTGCAGGATAAAAAGGTGCCCATCGCGAATTAAATCCGGGAAAAACTGCACGAAAAAGGTGATCAGCAGCAAACGAATGTGCATACCGTCCACGTCCGCGTCTGTTGCGATAACCACCTTGTTGTAGCGCAGATTTTCTATGCCGCTTTCGATATCCAGCGCGTGTTGCAGCAAGTTAAACTCCTCGTTTTCGTAGACGATTTTGCGCGACTTGCCGTAGGTGTTGAGCGGTTTACCACGCAAGCTGAAAACGGCCTGCAAATCCGCGTTGCGCGCGGTGGTGATGGATCCGCTGGCGGAATCGCCCTCCGTGATGAAAACCATGGTATCGCCGGCCTGCGGGTTTTTGCTGTTGTAGTGGATGCGGCAGTCGCGCAGCTTTTTGTTGACCACTTTGGCGGCTTTCGCGCCTTCGCGGGCCGCTTTTTTGATGCCCTTCATCTCCTTGCGCTCCTTTTCGGAGAGATTCACCTTGTTGATGAGCTTCTCCGCGGTTTCCGGATGACGGTGCAGGAAGTTATCGACTTGTTGACCGAGGAAATTGCCGATGAACGTGCGAACGGTCTGGCCGTTGGGTTCCATGTGGGTGGAACCGAGCTTGGTCTTGGTTTGGGACTCGAAAACCGGCTCGATAACGCGCACGCTGATCGCTGCCACGATGCCTTCGCGAATATCCACCGCATCGTAGTTTTTCTTGGTAAAGTCGCGCACGACCTTGACCATGGATTCGCGAAAGGCAGCCAGGTGCGTGCCGCCCTGGGTTGTGTTCTGTCCGTTGACGAAGCTGTGATAGTCTTCGCCATGATGGTGGCTATGCGAAAAGGCGACCTCAATATCATCACCAATCAAATGAATGACCGGGTAGAGCGGCTCGCCTTCCATGTTTTCCTGCAACAAGTCCAGAAGCCCGTTTTTCGACTGAAACTTCTTGCCGTTGAACACTAGCGTTAGCCCCCGGTTGAGGTAAGCATAGTTGCGCATCATCTTCTCCACGATCTCCGCATCGTAGGTATATTGGCCGAAAACCGATGGGTCCGCTTCATAAACAAGCTCGGTGCCGCTTTCCGCCTTACAGCGCTGCGGTTTTTTCATCTGATCGATCACCTCGCCGGCGGAAAATTCGATTCGATTCGTCTTTCCTTCGCGAAACGCCTGAATTTGAAAATTGGAGGAGAGGGCGTTGACCGCTTTGATGCCCACGCCGTTGAGACCGACGGATTTTTTGAAGGCTTTGGAGTCATATTTTGCGCCCGTATTGATCTTGGCGGCGCAATCCATGAGCTTGCCGAGCGGAATTCCGCGCCCAAAGTCGCGAACGCGCATTCTGGGGCCATCCAGCTCAATTTCGATGGTTTTGCCATGGCCCATGACGAACTCATCGATGGAGTTGTCGATCACTTCTTTGAGCAGCACGTAGATGCCGTCGTCAGAGGACGTGCCGTCGCCGAGTTTGCCGATATACATGCCGGGGCGCAGGCGAATGTGTTCGCGCCAATCCAGCGTTTTGATGTCTTCTTCGCGGTAAGATACGGGCATAGTTTGTTGGGAGTTACGGTAACGAAAGCTCCCTAACAGTTAACAATTGTTAACCGAATTCAACCAAAAAGAATCGACAAGATTCCGGCGCGGGCGGTGATTTTGCCTACAACGGCTTGATTTTGATGCTCTTGAAGCGCACCTCGCTGCCGGGATCGTGGCACTGGATCGCGATTGTGCCGCTGCTCAATTTGCGGTCAAAACCGCCTTTCACCTCGGGGCCGCCTTCGGGCTCGGTGTAGTCCACGGTGGTCTTGCCGTTGACCTTGATGGTGATTTGCTTGCCCTTGACGATGATGTGGTATTCAAACCACTCGCCGTCTTTGTGCGGGGCCACGTCCATCACGTTTTCCACGCCGTAGAGGCTGCCGGTTTTCTTGGGGTCCTTGTGGGTGGCGTTGATCTGCGCCTCGTAGCCTTTTTTGGGCCAGCCCTGGTCTTGAAATTGGGTGTGGAAGTAAAACCCGGCGTTGGCGTTGGGTTTGGTCAAAATCGTCAATTTTGCCTCAAAATCGGTGAATTTCGCCCCGCCAACGTCGCCGACGTAAAAAAGGTGCGCCCGCGGCCCCACAGCCACCAATTCGCCGTCCACCACCTTGAAGGAATCCGGGTTTTCGCTCACTTTCCAGCCCGTCAGGTCCTTGCCGTTGAGCAATTCCACAAATCCGCCGTCATCTTGGGCCAACGAAGCGGCGGCAGGGAGAAAACAGAGCGCGAGGAGGAATTTGGGCAGTTTCATGGCGCATCCGATAAAGACGGATGCCCTGCGCCGCAAGCAAATTCAGACCGCCGGCCGCCTACACCGCCGAAACGCCGTCTGCGGCCTGAAACAAGGCCGAGGCGACGGCTGGACCGTCCAAATCCTCCACCGCCACCAGCGATTCCGCGATTTTCAATTCATCCACGGCCGATCGCAGGTTTTCTGCCTTCGTCGCCGGAAATAAGGCCATCAACAGCTTGGGTGCGGCGTGCATTTTCGCGCGCGGCTCCAGGGCCAGGAACATCTCGGCAAGATGACGCAACTCACGAATCAGCGAATCGCGGTCATCAGGAAATTCCGGGGTCGCCACCACCACGCAAAACGAATTCGCCTCAAACGCGGGCCGAAAAAGCCGGTTTTGCTCCGCCCAGCCGTAAGATTCCGCCACCTGAAGGCGCAGCCCGGGAGGGAGCAGGTTCATTTTGGCAGTATCGCGGCAATCACGTGCCGCAAGGAGGCGGCGTCCGAAGGTCGCTTGGACTTTCGCACGATTGTCTTCCCGGGTTTCCATATCCAGTTCTACGATCATAATTTTAGCAGTCTTAACACAGTTCTTTTTATTTAGCAAACCTTAAATAATTCCGCGGCCGGCAGCCAGGTCTGCACGGTTTTGGACGCATCTGCCGGAGCAAAATTGTCACAAACCACCGGGCCAATTTCCTGGAAGCTAAGCATCGACGAACCGGCTTCGCCGTTTTAGCTTGCCCGACCACAGAATTCCCCGATATGCCACGTTTTGTCGTCGTTTCCGCGATTTGGGCCGCTTTTTCCCTTTGGGCGGCCGCTTCCGACCGCGCGCTCACCTTAGAGTCCGGCACGGACATTGTCAATGCCTGGAAACCGGGTCAGCATCTCTACGTGAAGGGCAATTTGGGCGTGAGCGCCAGTCGGCTGAACCAACTGGAAACGTGGCTGGACGAGCACGGGTCAAACTGGATCGTACTCCTCGTCCAAAACGCGAATGGCGAGCAGGCCCGCGATGCTGCGGGAACGCGCTATTCCGGCGTGGAAGCCGTGGAAGTGGCCGCCAACAACTTGGTTCGCAACCAAACCGCGTTTGGCGAGCTAACCGACCCGCGTTCGAAGCAAAAAAACGGCGCCGTGTTCATTTTGTTCCTCAGCGAGCGCTATTTTTCGTATTCCGGCGGCGAAGTTCACGAAGTTCGCGGGTTGAGCGCGAAAAATTGGGCCGGAAACCTGGATCGGCCGGCGTTTCGGGCCATGTCCGGCGGGGGGCGAATCGTGGATGCGGTGCAAGGCACGGTCAAAGAGGTCAATCGCCGCCTCGACCGCCAATTCGCGATCGAAATGGAGCGCCAACAGCGCGAAATCGAGGCCGCCAAACGCCTCCAGGCCCAAGCGCAGTCCGTCCTGGAGCAAACCGGGACCGAGGTGGATGAGCTGGAGGCCGCGGTCGCCGCTTTCGTGGCCGCCAACGCCAATCCGCCTGGCGATTTGGCCCGCCCGCCGATCGGCGATTTGCGGCGTCAACTCAGCGAAGCCGCGACCAAGCTGGATTTGGGCGACAATGCCGAGGCCGCGTTGGCGGACGCCACCCGGGTGCGCGATTTCGTCCGGGCCCACGCCGGCGCGTTGCGCGATTATCCCGAAGCGCCGGCCAAATTCACCGACCTGAACGCGGAAATCGCGGGAATCGTCCCCGGCAACCTGGAATGGGGCCGCGAACGCCTGGAATTGGCCAAACGCGAGCTTCGCCTGGCCGAAAGCGCCCACAATCAGGCTGAATCCGCCTACGCGACGCATTTGCGCAACGCCATCGAGGCGGTGGAAACGGCGAAGGAGGAAATCGCCCGCGCCGAGGCCGAGCAGCGGCGAATTGCGGCCGAAGAAGCGCGATTGGCGGCCGAACGCGAAAAACGGCGCAAGCTGCTGAACGCGGTGGCCGTCGGGTTGGGAGCGTTGGCAATTCTGGGCTTGCTGGCGCTGGCCTGGTGGCTGAACCAGCAACGGCGCGGGGCGAAAGTTTCCGCCACCAACCTGTTCGAAAGCTGGGATCGCGGCGTGCGGGAGCAAACCAACGAGCTGTTCACGCTCATGGATCGCAGCGCCACGGTGGTCGGCTCCGCGGCCAACCTGGAGGAACGCGGCTACACCGGCGAAACGCGCCAATTGAGCGAACAAATCATCGAGGACGTGGACGAGCTGTTCATCATGTCCGCCTGCGTGCGCCGGGTGCTGAGAGACGCGGAAAAACTCATCCAGCCCGGCAATCCGCTCCACCAGATTTACAACCAGTTCTTTGCCGAGCGCTACGAACGTGCCCAAAACCGGCTGCGCGACGAGCCGATCCGTTTTCGGCCGGAAGAGGGCATCGAGCCCATTTTACGCAGCGAGCGCGGCGAACCGGAACGCATGCTCGGCAAGCTGGAGGCGCACGAGCCGTTCGAACTCTCCTTCGGCGCCCTCATCGACGCCTGCAACCAGCACGTGACCCGCGCCACGGAAAATCTCAACACCGTGGAGAACGCCTGGGCCACCATCAGCGAAACGCTGGAAATCCTGCAAACCGATTGCGACGAACTGGCCGCGCGCGAGCGCAAATTGGCCGCTGCCGCCGAGCGGGACGGTTTTTTCCCCGTTCCCGCGTTGTTCGACGCCGTTTTGCCCGAAATCCAGCAGCTCCTGGATCAGGCGGTCGACCTCGGCGCGACCGATCCCGTCGGCGCCCTCGACGGCCCGGCCAAGCAGGCTCGCGGCATCATCAGCCAAGGCTTGCGGCTGGTTTCCGTGATCCTCACCGCCCGCAAACAGCGCTTGCCGGGGATGAAGACGAAAAGCGAGAAATTGCGCGATGAAGGGGTCGATACGCAATGGGTCGTGCGTTTTCTCGAAGAATACTCGCTGGAGGCCGACGGCATCGCCCATTCCATCCTCTGCGAGGACGCCAACCGCGCCATCGGCGAGTTGGAGACGAAATTGCGCAAGCTCGACGAGCGGACCTCCAAAGCGCTGGTCCTCAGCCAAAGCGTCGGCGAAATCGCCACCGAGCACATCGACACGGTGCGCAAAGCCGTGACCGAAGCGCGCGATTCGCTCGGCGAGAAATTGGACCTGCCGCCGGGGCAAATTTTGGTCGAAACCGGCCTCAATCCCGACGACCGCCTGGCCGAGGCCGTCAAGCAGCACAGCGCCGCCCAAGTGGCCCTGAATCGCGGGGGCGTGGACGCGGCGGAAGCAGCGCTCAACGCGGCCAAGGAGCAAACCGACGAAGCGCTCGGCCTCATTTCTGTGAGCAAAAACGCGCTGGAAACGCACGACGCGGACACGAAAAAAGCGCGCACCGAAGCCGAACGGCTCGCAAAAGACATCGCCAAGCACGCCAAAATCCTGAAAAAGCTGCAAAAACGCTACCTACCCCCGGCGCTGCGCCAATTGCACGAGGAACCCTCCACCACCGTCGAGGACAACATCTCCGAAAGCGAAAAAACCTTGGATGGGGCCAAACGCTCCGCGGAAACCGCCGAAACCTGCTTCAGCGACGGGCGGCTCATCGAATCCGCCACGTGTTTGGAGCTGGAACGCGACCTCCACCACCAGGTTCAGACGCTGCTCGACGAAATTCAGCAGCAGGCCGAGAAGCTCGAACGGCTGGAAGGCGAAAATCTGCACGATTTCCAGCGCCTGGAGGATCGCGCCGACGCCCTGCGCCTCCAAGCCAAGGATCCGCGAACCATGGAGCCCAGCGTGAAGGGATTCGAGAGCATTTTGGCCGATCTCAGCGCGATTGGCGAAATTCTCGCCGGCGAGGTCGCCGATCCGGTCGAAAACGCCGCGGTGCTCGGCCAAATTTCCGACGAATTGAGCGACCTGTTCAAACGCGTCCAGTCCGACTGGAAATTGCACGAAGAAGCCTCCCGCAGCCTGGCTGCGGCCCGCTCGCAGCTCGCTTCCGCCGAGGATCTGGTGCGTCAGGCCAGGACCGACAACGTGCCCGACAGCCCCCAAACCAGCGATTTGATGGATGAAGTCGCCAACCTGCGTCTCGGCATCGCCAAGCCCGAAAATCAGCTCGACAAGCCACACCAAAACTGGCACGCGCTCGACGCCGACGCCGACCGCATTCACTCCGCCGCCGGCCGCACTGCCGCCGCCTTGCGCGACGAATTGAAGCGGGCTGAAGACGCCATCACCGCCATCTCCCAAGCCGCGAAAAAAGTGCGCCAGGCCGCGGGTTGGTCCGGCTCTCACGGCGTGCGAATTCTCGGCTCGCCCGGCGCAGGATCGCTGGAACGGGCACGCCAGCAACTGTTGGGCGGCGCCTACCTTCCCGCGCTAAGATTCGCCGAAGACGCCCGCTCCAACGCTCAACGCGCCGTCGCCAACGCAGAAACGGAAGTCGCCCGCCGCATCCGGGCCGAGCAACGCCGCCGGGAAGAAGCCCGCCGCCGCGCCCTGGAACGCGCCAGCCGCTCGGTCATGCGCAGCAGCAGAAGCCGTGGCGGATTTGGCGGTGGATTCGGTGGAGGCAGGGTAGGCGGCGGTTCGCGCATGGGCGGCTCCAGTTTTTCGGGGGGATCGGGGATGGGGCGATCGGGATGGTGAGATTTCGAGCCCGTGCGGGCAAAAATCCGAAAAATCAGGGAGCCACTCAAGCCGGGCCATCGATTTTCGCCCCGCACAGAACGAAAAACATCCGATTGGACGCGCCGCGGGTTTTGGTTCATGGATGACGGCATGACGAAAATGCCCCTGCACCTCTTCTTCGCCTTTCTCATGCCGTGGACCGGCGCCATCGCCCTCGCCCAGGACTGGAGCCGGTTCCGGGGTCCGGAAGGCCGCGGCGTGAGCGACGCCACCTCCGTTCCCACCAAATTTTCCATCGCGGACTACAACTGGAAGGTCAATTTGCCCGGGCCGGGGCACTCTTCGCCGGTTGTTTGGGGCGATCGGCTGTTTTTGACCGTGGTCACCAGCGAAAACGAACGGGAGGTGGCCTGTTTCGACACGAAAAACGGGGCTCGGCTCTGGGATTGGTCCACCGACTTCATCGCCCACAACAAACACCGCGACAACGAGTTTGCCTCCTCTACGCCTTGCCTGGACGAGCGCAACATCTACGTATTTTGGACCTCTGGCGACTTTGCCGAGGCCCTGGCGCTGACTCACGAAGGGGAGCTGGTTTGGCGCCACACGCTCGGCAATTTTGCCGGCGATCACGGCAGCGCTTCCTCGCCGATCCTGGTCAACGGCGGCGTTTTCGTGTTTTGGGACGACCTAAACGGCACGCAAACGCAGTTCGCCCTGCTCGATCCCAAAGACGGCTCCCCGATTTGGCAAAAACTGCTGGATTGGGACGATCGCCAGCTCAAAACCACCTACAGCACCCCCGCCATCTACGTCAACTCCAAGGGCAAAACGGAGCTGATCGTCACCAGCCAGCCGTTCGGCATGCTCGGCCTGGATGCGGCCAATGGCGACGAACTTTGGCGCTACGATCACGGGTTTAAAGCGCGCACCGTCGGCTCGCCCGTGGTCGCCGGAGACGTGATTTTCGCCACCTGGGGTTCCGGAAACGGCGCCAAGGATCACGTGGCCGTCGTGCCCGGCACCGAGACTGACGACGGCGAACCTAAGGTCGCTTGGCGCTGGGATCACAACAAGGGCCTGCCCTACGTGCCGACTCCCATCTTCAATGACGGCCTCCTGTATTTGTGGAAGGACGACGGCCTCTTTCAGGTGGTCGAGGCGAAGTCCGGCGAGGTCGTCTACGGCCCCCAACGCGTCGGCGGCCGCTATTTCAGCAACCCCATCCTCATCGGCGACAAAATTTACTGCGGCAGCCGCGATTTGAACGAAATGGTGGTGCTGCAAGCCGGCAAAGAGTTCAAAGTCTTGGCCCGCAACGAGTTGGATGCCGGCGTCAACGCCACCCCGGCCGTTGCCGGTGGCCGGATGTTCGTGCGCACCAACCAGAGCCTTATTTCCGTGGGCGGGCGCTGAGGGACGAGGCCAATTCCTAGCCTAGCGCCCGAGAAAATCCTCCCAAGGCAGCCGCCCGAGCTGCAAAACGACCAATACGCCCAGGTAAACGGCGCGAATTTTCGGCGATTCACAAGCTGCCAGGCCCAAAATCGTGAGAATGTAGCCAAATCCCAACACCGGCACGAAAACGTAGGTGGTCGCCACAAATGTGAGCAAGACCCAATCTCGCCAACGCCGCGCAAATGGCCGGCTGGCGAGAAAAAGCACGGCGATGGCGGCCTCGATGACGAGCGTCCACCAACTCAGCGCCATCGCCACAAAATGGAGCCGGGGACTAACCGGCAAACTGGCCTGAATCGTCTCGCTCGGCATCAACGCGATGGTGTCCTCCAAAACGCGCGCTTGGTTCAACACCGCCCGGGGCAGTCCCGCCAGGGTGTGCGCGATAAAGTCCATGCGCCCGTCGGTCAGCAGGGTGTAGGTGAAAAATTCCCCGTTCCAATACTGGCCGGCGACGATCTTCCACAACGTGGCGAAGGCGAAGCACAAACCCACGAGCATCCGCCCGTTCCAACGGAGAATTTGCGATGTCCGCGGGCCGAGAACCGCCAGCGTGCAGGCCAGCACCCAGTAGCTCATGAGGAATTTGTGGTTGTCGATCCACAGCCAATGCGTGGCGTTAATTCCCCACATCACCGCGCAAAGCACGATCCACAGGGCCGGCGCGCGAAACTGGTTCCGGCTCACCAACATCATCCCGCAAAGCACCTGCAACGACACATCCAGCCACGTTTCACTGGCGCCATGCAGGATTAGCGTCAAAAGCGTCAACCGCAGCACCAACTCCTCGGCCGGGAGCTTCAACAATTCGGCGAAAAGCTCGCGGATTGCGCTCACGGGGTTCATTTCAGCGAGGCAGCGACAGGCTAACGGTGACTTCCTCGCCGATGGGCTCGGTGCGGATTTTCGCCTCCGCGCGATCGAAGCTGATTCGCCACCAACGCAGCTTCACCGAGCGGATTTGCACGGTTTCGGCGTCCTCCGGATCGTTTTCGCGCAGTGGCCGGTAAAGCCGCGCGCGTTCCGCCCCGCCGGCATCGGGAATCCCCTCCAAACCCGGGTTTTCGAGCCGCAAACGCGCTTCCGCGGCCTCTTCGCGAACCGTTTCCGGCACAAAGTCGAATTCCAGCAAAACATGGCCCAGCCAGGTCAACGCCCGCGGGCTCGGCAAGGCCCGCATCCGGTCGCGCCGCTCCAGATCGACCGCGCGCAGCGCATCCACGCGAATCGTCACCCCATCCATCGTCGTCGCCTCGCAACGCACCTCCCGCATCGACAGGCCGTCGATGCTGGCAAACATCCCGAAGCCGCCCCCCTTCCACGGCGGCAAATCGCGCGTATACGCCAGGAGAATCTGCACCAGCGCGATCGCGACCAAAAGCCCCGGCGCCAGCCACCTTTCCAGCCGGCTAAGCCGCGGCGCCTCCGTCCTGCTAGGCTCGCCCACGATTTTTCAGCGTTTTTTGCGCTCCTCAAACGGCTCCTCGGCCCCGCGTTTGCGCCGTTCGCCGCGATCCTCATACTTCCAGCCCTCTTTCTGGCTTTCGCGCCGCCCCTCCACCATTTCTTCCTGCCGCCGCATGGCCTGAGCGCGCTGCGCCGTCGCTTTTTGGTGATGCTCGGAATACGCCTTCTGATGCCGGTAATCCTCGTGATGGCGATGCTGGCTGTTGCTGCGCGAGGAATACCCGTAAGGGCTGTAGCCGTATGGCCTGCTGTTGTAGCCATAAGACGGGCGCGACCGCTGATAAGGGGTGGAACCGTAGCCTCCATACGGCGCTGCCCGGTAAACTTGGCCGCCACCTCCGTAGGCATCCTGGTAGCCGTATCCATAGTCCTCGTAATAGCAGGCGGTAGGGGCGATAACGGCCACCGCAACCAGCGGGATGAGGATGCAAAGTTTTCGCCCGATCGTCTTCGGGCCCTGATTTTTGAGTGGGGGTGGGGTCATGGCAGGGGGGAAGCAGGTTTCCGCGAAAAATCAACGTTAGCCGCAAGGTTCGGGCCGATTTGCGGAATTTTCGACCACAAATTTGGGGGGATTTTAGCGAAGGGGCCGGGTTTTGCGGGATCGGAGACCGCGAAACAAGGGTTGACGCAGCCGCGAGAATTGCGCCTGAACGAAGAGGTGTAGAATGGACATCCTGTCCGTTCGCGTGGCGCGCCAAGCGTCACGCTCGCAAGGCTTGCGTGTAGGAACGGACAAGATGTCCATTCCACCAAGATGTCCATTCCACCAAGATGTCCATTCTACGCGTTTACGATTTCTACGAATACGATTTGTTTGTGCGTTTTACTTCGCGCGCTTCGGCGATCCCCACTCGCGGCCGCCACACTCGCGGCCGCCAAAGTGCATCCAATAGCTGCTATCCCCCAAGTTGGCCATGCCCGGGTTCCGCAAAATATAACGCACTACCTTCCGAAAATGCTCTTCGCCACGAATGATCCGATCGTAGCTTTCCGGTTGCCAAAACCGACCATCCGTCTGCAACCGTTCGTTGATTTTGAGAGAGGTGAAGCCTTTCCACGATTGGAGGATCTCTTCCAACGGATATCCGGGATAGGGGCGCACGGCCACATGGCAATGATTTGGCATGACCGTGGCGGCGTTGAGATCATAGCGTTTCCCATCAAAGAAAGGCAACGAATCGACCACGATTTTGCGAAGATCCGGGTTACGCAAGTGACAGGAGCCGTGACAAGCATCGAGGTGATTGTCCAGCCAGATTCCGTAACGCCGCAGGAATTGTTCGTATTCGTCCTGCCAATTCGTGGTGGTGTCGTCGGCATCGGGCATGAGGTGGATTCGCCCTTTTCGCGGCCGGGGTCAAGACTCCGATTGAATTGAAGGATGGTAGGAAACCAGCAAGATTGCGCCTCCCCGCTCGGTGAAGGGAAATACGATGAAAAACTCCCGACGCCGCTTCCTCAAACAATCCGCGGGCGCTGCTGCCGCGCCTTTGATCCTCACCTCCGCCGCAAATGGCGCCAACGACCGGCTCCGCATCGCCATCGCCGGCTTAAACGGCCGGGGCAACAGCCACATGGACGGCTGGGTGAAGGCGGACAACGTGGAGGTGGCTTACTTGGTCGATCCAGACGAAAAAGTGCTGGGCCGCGCTCAAAAACGGCTCGCGGAGAAGGGCGAGGGCAAGCATGCCGGCAAGGGCGTGGCTGATTTGCGCGAGGCCTTGGCTGATCCGGAATTGGACGCGATTTCCATCGCCACGCCGAATCATTGGCACTCGCTGATGACCATTTGGGCGGCTCAAGCCGGCAAGCACGTTTACGTGGAAAAACCGATGAGCCACGACGTGGAGGAGGGCCGGATTTGCGTGGCGGCGCAGGAAAAATACGGCGTGGTGATTCAGCACGGGACCCAACGCCGCAGCAGTTCCAGCATCGCCGGCCTGCACGAGGCCATCCAAGCCGGGAAATTCGGCAAACTCAAGATTTCTTACGGCTATTGCTGCAAACCGCGCGGCGGAATCGGGTTCAAAGACCCATCCGCGCCACCCTCCAACCTGAACTGGGAACTGTGGCGCGGGCCGGCAAAAATCGACTACCACGGCAACCTGGTGCACTACAACTGGCACTGGTTTTGGCAAACCGGCAACGGCGACCTCAACAACCAGGGCACCCACCAACTGGACGTCGCGCGTTGGGCGCTGGATCCCGCCCTCACCCATCCCACCCGCGTCATGGCAATCGGCGGACGCTTCAAGTGGGACGATCAGGGGGAGACGCCTAACACGATGTTTGGCATCGGCGAATATCCCAACGGTCAGTACGCCTTTTTCAACGTGCGCAACGTGAATTACGAGGGCTATCAGCGCCAGGTGGAGAACGAGTACTACTTTGAGGACGGTGGGAAAATCATCCGCGGAAAATACTACGCCCCCGGCAGCGACAAGGCCGAAAGCGTGAAGGTTCCTGCCGGCAAAGTCACCCCCGGCGGCAACTGGAACAGCTTCATCACCGCCTGCCGCGAAGGCAAGCCGGAGCTGGCCAACGGAAACGTGCGTGACGCCCATTATGGCTGCGTGCTCGGCCACCTGATGAACAACTCCTATCGCCTGGGCGAAAAAGTCCCGTTCAACGCCAAAGCCGGCAAATTTGGCGACAACGCGGATGCTGCGGAGCACTTCGGGCGCCTGCACGAGATCATGCACGGCGGTGTCGGCATTCCTGAAGACGGTGCCGAGTACACCGTCGGCCCCTGGCTCACCTTCGATCCCGAAACCGAGCGTCACACCGGCGAACACGCCGAAGCCGCCAACGCCCTGATCAAAGACGCGAACAGCGAGGGTTACCAGGTTCCCACGGCGAAGACCGTGTGAGCCGCGTGGGATAACTCGCGCCGCAAACCCCCAGCGGCGCCGAATTTGCAAATTTCCTTCAAAAATTGCGATACAGCCGCTTGGCCAGGTCAGGGGCATCGCCGCCAACCAGCCGCAGCGCGAACCGCGCGAGGAATTCCGCGGGTTTGAGCGAGAAATACGCAAAATTGGCCAACCAAACCCGTTTTTCGATGATTCTGGCAAACCGTGGGCCCGCGAAATCGTAGATTTTGCGCAAAAATCGGTGAAATGCGGGAAATGTCAGGACGAGCAAGATTTCCAGCGCTTTGAGGAAGCGAAGCTGGTCGGTCGCGCCATGTTCGTCCGAGCCCACCAACCACCGGCTGCCTCTCGCGGCGGCGCTGGCCACGTAGCATTTCGAAGATTCCGGCATTGGCAAGGATTCATAGATTTGCACCGATCGGCGAAAAGCGGCCTGAAGCGTCAAGCCCAATCCCGATAGCCACACCAATGCGCCTACGGAGGTATGGATGGGTTTCGTCCATTCGTAGGTGCGAATGAGGTGCCAGCTCATGAGCCCGTAGCTCAGTACCACCAGCGGCGCGGCAGAAAATAGGGGGAAAATCACAAACAACAAAACGGGTGCGATCATCACGGAGAGGGAAACGCTGATGAACGATCGCAAGATCAAGCCTAAAAATGGCAACCCCAGCAAAATCCACCACATCACCTCGGGAGCGTGGCGGTGACGACGCCTCAACCCGCGGTGGAGGAAGTAAATCCCAAAGAAAAACGCCACCACGACCGGTGACAGCCATGCTCTGGAAATACGCACGTCGAGAAAGGGCAAAAACTGAGAACCCGGTAGGCCGAATTCTCCCATCGCCAAACCGATGGCCACGCTAAACATCATTCCCAAAACCGCGCCGCCGTAAACTCCCAGCCGCAGATACCAACGCCTGCCACGCTTCCAATCCAGGAGGATCGCGACAAAGCAAACCAGAGACGCCAAACAAAACGGCGCAAACATCCAGGACACGTGAGATCCCAGAAAGACGGACGCGTAGTCACTAACAGGCACATTGACTCCGAAACGGCGGTGAGAAATGATTGGCCCGGTACTCCCAAAAGCCAGCGTCGCCCAAAACGGGACGATCGGCGCCACCGCACCCGCGAACAGGTGAAAGGATTGGTCCTCCCCGCTGAAGCACTCTGGGGGTGCGAAGTCAGGGCTTTCGTCCGCGGAATCCATCACGTTGCCAAAATCTTGCCCAAGTGCATTGCAGAAAACAAGACCGATGTTGGATGGGCAATGCTAACGAACCTGACGGTCGAAATTCCAACTCACGGTCCGATCAGCGAGACTTTAATTCCTAGCCCTCCACCTTCCGATACAAAAACGCATCGGAAGTCACCAGCGACGTAATTAGCGCCTTCATGCTGCCGCCGCCCTCGCGGTAGGCTTTGTGAGCCGCTTGGAGAACCGGCGCATCGTTGAGGTTCTCGTTTCGCCCCATCCAAAAACGAAACGCGTGGCGGATGAAGACCTGCTCCACCCGTTCGCTTTCGGCAAGCTTCCGAATCAAGTCCAGGGCATCCTCCACCGGGCCATCCAAGGCCGGATCGCCGGAATCAATGATCTCACCGCTTGTATCGACGGGCTGGTCCAGTTCGGTCGTCCGAAACAGGCCGGCGTGGTTGTACATCTCAAAGGGCAGGCCGAGCGGATCCATCTTCTGGTGGCAGGTCCAGCAATATTTCTCCCGCGTGACGCGCATCCTGTGCCGCAGAGTCTTGCCGGGCTCGTCGGGCAACATGGCGTCCACGGTGATCGGCACATCGGGAATGCCGCCGCCCAGCAGCCGCTCGCGAATCCAACGGCCGCGCAAGATGGCGTGGTTGTCCATCGCGTCGGAATGGGAAACCAGCCAACTGGGATGGGTCAGAATGCCAAGCCGCTCGCCTTCCGGAGCGGTCGCCAGGGTGCGCTCGGGCTTCATCGAGCCGTTGCCGAAGGAACGGCGGCTGACGCGGGCGTAGATGCGCTCACCGGTGAGTTTTGCCGGAGCCACGTTGACGTTGATGTTGCTGCCGTTCCGCTTCTGATCTCTTTGCAATTGGCCTCTTTTCTTCTCCAGCCGCTGTTTTTCCCGCCCCAGGGCGCCTTTCGCCTTCTTGTCCAATGCCGGGTCCTTCAACTTGATGCTTGCACCGCGGTTAGCTTCAGCCTTCACGGCCTCAAGCTCAGCCGCCGATCTCTCGCCTTCCGAACGCCTCGTCCGCCTTCTTCTTCGCCGCCGTGGCAGCTTTCTCGCTCATCCGGGGTTAGGCTTCCGGCCAAAATACGTCTTGTCGGAATTCCCAGCCGCCACGACGTTTTGCGTCGTCAGCAACTGCTCTGAGGACGTCCTTGTCTTCCTCCAGGATCAATTCGATCAGCCGGTCCGTGCTCGCCGTCGCATCGAACATCGCCCGGTAGTGCGACGTTGCCCCGGGTGGAGACGCCGGTCTTCGACTGCGCGGCGTTGTCCTTGCAGATGTAGCCCGCCAGGTCGTGATCGAAGAAATCGCGGAAAAAGCGCAAATTCGCGGTTTGCGGATGCTCTCGTCGGCGAGCATGCGGGTTAGCTCGCGTTGCACGTCCTCGCGCGTGCGCATGCGGCCTTCCACGATCGCCTGACGAAGTTCCTCGTCCGGCCTGATGTAGCGCAGCGCGTGGTTGAGCGCCAGACCCAACTCCCAGTCCCGCAGCATGACGCGGCCGTGCTTGTCTGGCACGCCGTTTTCGGCCAACTCGGGCCGGAACAGCGCATCGCGATCGAGAAAAATCGACGACAAGCCCATGAAAACGCCATCTTCCTTGCCGATCTTGGCGATCGAGTCCTTGACGATGCCGAGATAGTCGGCGGATTCCTCCGCGGCGGGCGGGCGGAAGGTGAGCGCTTCGAAAAGGTAGTCCACCGCGGCGCGCAGAAGCTCGTCGGTGACCTCGGCGGCTTGCGCCAAATCGTAAACCGGCGTCAGCGGGCGGACGACTTTGGTGTTGTAGGTGATGGCCGTGGGCAAGCCGCGGATATCTCCCTTGGGCTTGACCGCGTCGTAAGTTTTGGGATCGTCGGTGATCTGCTCCGGCATACCGACCAGGCTAAGCGGCCCGTAGGCCATGTATTCCAGGATGTCCTCTGCTTTGCCAAGAATCTGGGTCGCCTCGGCGCTGTTGACGGTGTAGAAGTCCGGGTAATTCTCGAAACCGTGCTTGCGGGCTGAGGAGAGGACCACAGGCACGCTTTTGACCGCAGTCGCGTAGGCCACGGTTCCTCCCACCCACTTGGTGATCCGGTCCGTGCCGAAGTAGAGCTTCAGCTCGCCGCCATGATTGGTGGGGACGACGTCGCCGCGGGTGCGCAAGCCAGGTTTTTGGGGATCGAACGCCGGCTCGGTGTTGATCAACTCATTGAGCCGCGTGATGTGCTCCTGCGGCGTCACCCGCCAGATGCGAGCCGGCGAAGAGGTGGGCGCAAGCTCGATGCCATCCGGCAGCGGGCCGAAAAGCAGGTCGTGATCGACGAAATTGCCCTTGAGCGGGTCGATGTGCGCCTGGAAACCGCCCTTTTTCTTCATTTCGCGCTGCAATTGGGCCACGATCCAGTCGGAAAACCGGAGCCGCGCGACCACCTCCGGCTGTGATTTGTCCTTCGGCGGCATTTCTCCCAGCGTGACCTGCGCCCAGACGGATTTCCACACCGCGGCGTTGGTTTCGTCCACCGGCCCGAGGTCGAGCAGGTTGAGATCGCCCTTGGTGGTGACGTCGTCGTGGCACTCCAGGCAGTTTTTATCGAGGAAGCCCAGAGCGAAGTCCTTGAACTTCCCGCGGACGGGCTCGCCTGGCGTGTAGGCGCCGGCGTGGGCGGCGAATAGGCTGAGCGCGGTAGTTAGGGTGAGGATGAGTGGCGGAGAGAATCTGGTCATGGGTGATTTTGAAAATCAGTCGCTCTTGCCACGGATCCCGGGCGCGAGTTGTTTCGCCTGATTTGGATTTCTGAGATCCAAGTTTAGCAACCCCAGCACCAGCTCCCGGCGGGCCGCGCTAATTGGGCCCCGTCATGGGTGATACGCTTCTTGAAACTCCGGTTAGTCGATAGTTTGATTGCTTGATGATACCATTTTTGGCATCTCGGTAGCTATCCGCCGCCCGCCTTCGATGTAGGTCCACGGAATACAAATTAGTTGTTCAATATCGTCCCGCTTCCACTTAAAGTAGGCTTCATCCGTCATTATTGGAAACAATGCCGCGCCTATTATGCTTCTTATTGCATCAGGCCGAGAACCTGCACTTGAGCAGGTGCATGAACTTGGAGATATCGAACATCTGTCCTTTGATGCCCTCGATAATGTCTGTAGCCCCGGCTTCATTACCTTGCGAAAGGACGTTTGCCGCTTGCGTTTTTGCGAGGGGCCGTTTTTGTGACCCATGGCCGGGAGCCCTAACGGCCTGTCATGGCAGAAAAAAGACAACCCCTAACGGTCGATCCGGACTTGCCCGATTCGGCGACCGACCTTCAATCCGCCGTGAAAGCCCTTCGCGACTCGGAGGCGCTTTACACCTCGCTGGTGGACAATTTGCCGGTTTACGTCATTCGCAAGGACCTGGAGGGCCGCATCACCTTCGTCAACAAGCCGTTGTGCCAGCTTCTTCGCTTGCCGTTGGATCAGGTGGTTGGGAAGACCGATTTCGACCTTTACCCGGAGGAATTGGCCCAAAAGTATCGCGAGGCCGATCTGGAGGTGCTGGAAAGCGGCAAGGTGTTCAAGGCCGTGGAGGAAAATCAGACCGCGAAGGGGACGATTTACGCGGAGGTCATCAAGTGCCCGCTCTACGGCCACGATGGCGCCCCGATTGGCCTGCAAGTTGTCTTTTGGGACGTAACCGAGCGCAAGGAGGCCGAAGTGCTGCGCGCCCAAAAACAGGAGGCGCTGAAAGCCGCCAAAGAGGCTGCGGAGGGCGCCAGCCGCAGCAAGAGCGAGTTTTTGGCGAACATGAGCCACGAAATTCGCACGCCGATGAACGGCATCATCGGCATGACGGAGGTGCTGCTGAACACCAGCCTCAATTCCCAGCAGCGCGAGTATGCCATGCTCATCCACCAGTCGGCCGACTCCTTGCTGGGGCTGCTCAACGACATCCTGGACTTCTCCAAAATTGAGGCCGGCAAGCTCAAACTGGACCCCCACCCCTTTCACTTGCGCGACGCCGTGGGCGATACCCTGCAAACCCTGGGAACGCGCGCCGCGGAGAAGCGCTTGGAGCTGGCCTACCACATTCCGCCGGAAACGCCCGACCGGCTCATCGGCGACATGGGGCGCTTGCGGCAAATTCTCATCAACCTGGTCGGCAACGCCGTGAAATTCACCGACGAAGGGGAAATCGTCGTCGATGTGGCTCAGGAATCGGCGGAAGGCGAGGAACTGATGCTGCGATTTTCGGTTCGCGACACTGGCGTCGGAATTCAGGAAGAGAGCCTCGCCGCGTTGTTCGATCCCTTCACCCAGGCCGACAGCTCGACGACGCGCAGCTACGGCGGAACGGGTCTGGGTTTGGCGATTTGCCAGCAATTGGTCGAGTTGATGGGGGGCCGAATTTGGGTGGAAAGTGAGAAAGGGCGCGGATCGACGTTTTCCTTCAGCGTGCGGCTAAATCGCGACCACGAGCTGAAACGCGCCCAGCCGGGGCCGGCGGAATTAGAGACGCTGCACGCCATGCCGGTGCTGGTCGTGGACGACAATTCGACGAATCGGCGCATCCTCGAAGAAATCCTCAAAAGCTGGGGCATGGAGCCAATTGTCGCCAACGGCGCCGGCAAGGCCCTGGAAATTTTGGACGCCGCGGCCAAGGCCGGCCGGCGCATCCCCATCGCCGCCATCGACTTGATGATGCCGGAGGTGGACGGGATGGAGTTGGCACGCAAAATTCAGGAGCGGCCCAACCTGGACCGGCCGCGCGTGCTCATGCTGACCTCATCGGCCACGCCGCCGCGCAGCGCGGAACGTCACGCTGCGGGAATCGTGCGTTGCCTGACCAAACCGGTTAAGCAGAGCGATCTGTTCGACGCCATTACCGAGGCGCTGGGCGTTGCCGCGGCCGATCCCAGCCGTGACGCGGTCATCGTCTCCAGCCCGATGGCGCCGCCGTTGCGCAAACTGCGGGTGCTCTTGGCCGAGGACGGCAGAATCAACCAGGAGGTGGCCATCAACATGCTGCGTCAACGCGGGCACGAGGTGGTTTTGGCGGAAAACGGGCGGATTGCCGTCGAAACCTTTGAAACCGACGAAAAAGGATTCGACGCCGTGCTCATGGACGTGCAAATGCCCGAATTGAACGGTTACGAGGCCACTCGCGCCATTCGTGACCGCGGCGGTGATTTGCCGATCATCGCCATGACCGCCAACGCGATGAAAGGCGACCGGGAGAAGTGCCTGGAAGCTGGGATGGACGAATACATCGCCAAACCGGTGCGCTCGCGGGAGCTGTTTCGCGTGTTGGAGCGCACCACTGGTCCCGCGCCGGGCCAGGAGGAGGACGGCGCGGATTTCGACGCCGCGGAATTCGTGGATCAGCTCGGCGATTCGGCTTTGGCGCGGCGACTCATCGGCTTTTTCTTCGAGGATTCGGCGCAAGCGCTGGAAGAGATCCAGGCCGGCCTGGATGGCGAAAACTGCGAGGCGGTGCATCGGGCCGCCCACGGGCTCAAGGGCATGCTGGGCAATTTTCCGGGCGCCGTGGCCCATGAAAACGCCGCTGAACTGAGCGCGGAGGCAAAAGTCGGCAATTTGGCGTCCGCGCGCCAGAAATTGCCGCCGCTCAAGCAGAGCATCGAGCTGTTGGGGCACTCTTTGCGCGACCTGGACGAAAAACTCAAACCCACTGCCGATTCATGAAAATTCTCGTGGCGGAAGACGACCGGCTGACCCGGACGAAAATCGAGGCCTACCTGCAGGAATGGGGCCACGAACCGGTCTCCGTGGCCAATGGCGCGCTGGCCTGGCAAATGCTCCAACGTCAGGATTTTCCGCTCATCCTCACCGATTGGCAGATGCCGGAAATGGACGGCCTGGAACTGCTCAACCGCATTCGGGACCAGAAAAATCCGCCCGGCGGCTTTCGCTACGCCATCCTGCTCACCGGAAAATCAGACAAAGCCGACCTGGTGCGCGGAATGGACGCCGGCGCCGACGATTTCATCTCCAAACCCTTCGACAAAGATGAGCTGCGCGTCCGGATTCGCGCGGGGGAACGAACCGTGAGGCTGGAGCGCGAGCTGAACGCGAAAAACGCCAAACTCAAGCTCTCCAACGACCGAATGAGCCGCACGCTGGAGGCTGCGACGAAGGTGCAAGCCGCGTTTTTGCCAACCCATCCGCTCGATCCCCGGGTGCGCTACGCATTCCACTACCTGCCGTGCGAGGAGCTGGCCGGCGACATGCTCAACGTCGTGCCCCTGGACGAAAACCACGTGGGCGCCTACATCATCGACGTTAGCGGCCACGGCGCCGCTGCCGCCCTGCTTTCCGTCCAAGTGAGCCGGGAACTGACCGCGCGAGATGCCGAATTGTTGCGCGGCGGCAAGAACGGCCCGGCCACGCCGCCGGAGCAAGTGACCGCGGAGCTGAACGCCCGTTTTGCCTGGGATGCCGCCACCCAGCAGTATTTCACCTTTCTCTACGCCATCCTGGATCTGCGCGGCGGCCTGGTCACCTACACCTCTGCGGGTCACCCAGGGCCCATTTTGACCTCCGGCGGTGAGGCGGAAATTCGCGAAGCCTGTCCACCGGCAGTTGGCATCGTCCCCGGCGCGCCATATCGCCAGCAGAGCCTGCAACTGCGCCCCGGCGACCGGCTTCACCTTTACTCCGACGGGCTGTTTGAGATTCAAAACGGCGCTGGCGAAGAATTTGGGCAGGATCGTCTCGCCGAGGTTTTGGCGGACTGGAGCGGCCGGCCGCTGGACGAAACCGTGGAGCAAACCGTCTTCAAAGCAGGCGACTGGACGAGCCGCGAGTTAGACGACGACGTCTCTCTGCTGAGCCTGGAATTCGTGGGCGGGTAGGAAATCGCCGATCCGCCAGGTGATCGAGCTTTCGATTTGAACGGGCGCGGTTGTCGCCGTTGGCCTTGACTCCTTGTCCGTTCCACTTTCCACTGGGCCATGTTTCAATGGCACCGCTACCTGGGAATCGTCCTGGAGGACTTTTATTCCAACAGCGCGGTTGAGGTCGTTTTGGAAAAGGATCTCTCCAAACGCCAGAAATTTCTCGATATCGTGCTGTTGTTGGGAGGAGAGCTTCCCTGGCCCCAAGACATTTGCCCGGACGGTCTGGAGCCGGATGCAATGCGTCCCCACACCCTGTTAAGTTTCAAATCCCACCAGGATGCTCTTAACCGCGATTCCGTGGAACACCTCATCGCTTGCACGTCCGATTACCGGTATCAGGCGCAGGCCGAAAAGCGGGCCGAAATGGACCCTGACACGGCAAAAAAGGAGCCTGCGCTGATTCCAAACGACCAACTGCGCGTCATGGCCGTGACCGCGCGTTATCCTGAGGCTCTGGCCGAGCAACTTGGCGAAAACTGGAAGCAATCCGACAAACCAGGCGTCTACGAAATGACTTGGGGCACCCGCGTCATCGACGTCATCGTCTGCCGCCGGGTGGAGGTCATCGAGCGCAATTCACTTTGGCTCCTGTTCTCCGGCGATCCCGAGAAGGTAGCCTTCGGCATGCGCCATTTCGGATTGAAGCAGCCTGACCTGAGCACTATACTCAATGACATCCACCAAACCTATCAACTGGAGGGACTCAACATGCCTTACACCGTAGAAGACTACAAAAAGGAAGCTTTTGAACGGCAAATGGAGCGTTTGAAGCAGCTTTCGGTCGAGGAGAAATTCAAGATTTTTCCCAAGGAAGAGCTACTGGCCAACCTTTCGCCCGAGGAACGACTGGCCGATCTTTCGCCCGAACAAATTGAAGCCGTGTTGAAGGCGAAGCAAAAACAGAAAGGCAAGCCGGGCTCAAGCTAATTGCCGAGTCGAGCTTAATCCTTGCTACATGCGCGAATTCCGGCCGATTCTCAGCCATTCGGAAGTTTTGCACCGAGTTTGAAGCGTTTTCAGCTTTTCCCGGGATTTTGGCCGTCGTTTGCGGTTAATTCCGGTTCAACTCCTGATCGAGCTTTCGATTTGAACGGGCGCGGTTGTCGCCGTTGGCCTTGACTCCTTGTCCGTTCCACTTTCCACTGGGCCATGTTTCAATGGCACCGCTACCTGGGAATCGTCCTGGAGGACTTTTATTCCAACAGCGCGGTTGAGGTCGTTTTGGAAAAGGATCTCTCCAAACGCCAGAAATTTCTCGATATCGTGCTGTTGTTGGGAGGAGAGCTTCCCTGGCCCCAAGACATTTGCCCGGACGGTCTGGAGCCGGATGCAATGCGTCCCCACACCCTGCTAAGTTTCAAATCCCACCAGGATGCTCTTAACCGCGATTCCGTGGAACACCTCATCGCCTGCACGTCCGATTACCGGTATCAGGCGCAGGCCGAAAAGCGGGCCGAAATGGACCCTGACACGGCAAAAAAGGAGCCTGTGCTGATTCCAAACGACCAACTGCGCGTCATGGCCGTGACCGCGCGTTATCCTGAGGCTCTGGCCGAGCAACTTGGCGAAAACTGGAAGCAATCCGACAAACCAGGCGTCTACGAAATGACTTGGGGCACCCGCGTCATCGACGTCATCGTCTGCCGCCGGGTGGAGGTCATCGAGCGCAATTCACTTTGGCTCCTGTTCTCCGGCGATCCCGAAAAAGTAGCCTTCGGGATGCGTCATTTCGGATTGAAGCAGTCTGACCTGAGCACTATACTCAACGATATCCACCAAACCTATCAACTGGAGGGACTCAACATGCCTTACACCGTAGAAGACTACAAAAAGGAAGCTCTTGAGCGGCAAATGGAGCGTTTGAAGCAGCTTTCCGTCGAGGAGAAGTTCAAGATTCTTTCCAAGGAAGAGCTACTCGCCAGCCTTTCGCCCGAGGAGCGCCTGGCCGACCTTTCGCCTGAGGAACGACTGGCCGACCTTTCACCGGAGGAGCTACTCGCCAATCTTTCGCCTGAGGAACGACTGGCCGACCTTTCGCCCGAACAAATTGAAGCCGTGTTGAAGGCGAAGCGAAAGCAGAAGAACAAACCAGGCTCGAGCTGATTTCTGGTTCGCGCCTTGCCGGCTGCGCTCGATGTGAGGATTCCGGCGAATCCGAGATTTGACGCGCTTTTCCCGCTCGCCACGTTTTGGGATGCAAAAATCAACAACCTCTCGTCGAAAATTCCTCAAAAACTCCGCCGCAGCCGGCGTGGGTGCCCTCGCCTTCCCCTACATCGGCTGGAAATCCACCGCCAGCAGCCAGGCGCCGAGCAAAGACCTGCGCTTCGTCAATTTTGGCGGTGGCGGCCGTGCTTGGGGCGATTTGACGAGCATGAACGGCGTGCCCAACACCACCGCCGTCGCCGTGGCGGAAATCGACACCACCCGGCACGTCAAAGTGCGCGAGGCTTTCCCGCAGACCAAGGTTTACGCCGATTGGCGCCAGATGCTGGAAGAGGTGGCCGGCGAAGTGGATGTGGCCGTGGTAGGCACGCCGGATCACGTGCACGCGCCGATGGCGATGAGCGCCATGCAACTGGGCCTCCACACCTATTGCGAAAAACCGCTGACCCGGACGCTGCACGAATGCCGCGCGCTGACCGAATACGCCGCCAAAAACAACCTGAAAACGCAGATGGGCATCCAGGTTGGCTCCAGCAGCGGCAACCGCACTGCATCGGCGCTCTTGCGCGCGGAAATCGTCGGCAAAGTGAAATCCGTCCACAGCATGAACCCGAAATCGTGGGGTTCCATGAGTCCGCTGCCCGCGGGCGAAGATCCGGTGCCAGAAGGGCTGGATTGGGATCACTGGTGCGCGGGTAGCCCCCTGGTTCCCTACAAAAAGGGCCAGTATCATCCCAGCAACTGGCGCAAGCGTATCAACTACGGTACGGGCACCCTGGGCGACATGGCCTGCCATATCGTCCACCCCTGGTTCCACGGGCTCAACGCGCCCAAAGCGCTGTCCGCCACGCAACACGGCGAGGGCCCGGTGGATGCAGACAGTTGGCCGCTCAGCGCCCAAGTGGCTTACCGGATGAAGGGCAACGACCAGACCGACGGCGACTTCGACTTCGTTTGGTACGACGGCGCCAAGTTTCCGGGCGAGCCCGCCATCGCAGCCGTTGGCGGCGTTAGGGAAAACGTCCCGCGCAGCGGTACGCTGGTGATTGGAACCACCGGCGCCCTCACCATTCCGCACGGCGGCGGCGCGGCCACGATTTATCGCGAGGGGCAGAAATCGGACGAAAAATTCGAAGCCGTCCCCGGCCAGAATCACCACGGAAATTTCGCCGACTCCATTCGCGGCGACATCAGCGAGTTGCCGTTGGCGAGTTTTGAATATGCGGGGCCGATGACGGAGGTGGTTCTGCTAGGAACGGTGGCGATGCGTCATCCGGGGCAAACGTTGCTTTGGGACAGCGAGTCGCTGAAGTTCACCAACTCCGATTCAGCCAACAAGCTGGTTCGCGAGCCCTATCGCGAGGGATGGGAGGTTGAGGGGCTTTGATTAATTCTCGCACGAAGACACAAAGGCACGAAGGGCTCTGAGGCTCTGAAAACGTCGCAATTCATGCACGGGCTGGGCTAAATTGCCCTTTGCGCCTTCGTGTCTTCGTGCCGAGCCTCACTGGGTGGATTTTGGCATGACCGTTTCAACCACCGCGGCGCCGAAAACGCCGGGGCTTTGAACGGTTAATCCTCGCACAAAGACACGAAGGGCTCTGAAAGCGTCGCAATTCATGCACGGGCTGGGCTAAAATTGCCCTTTGTGCCTTCGTGTCTTCGTGCGAGCCTCACTGGGTGGATTTCGGCATGACCGTCTCGACCACCGCGGCGCCGATGGAGTCGCCAAACACGTTGGTCGCCGTACGAAAACGGTCGAGGAACCAATCGACAGGCATGATGAGCGCCATGTAGGCGGGATTGAGGCCTACGGCGCCCAAAACAATGACCATCGTCACCAACCCGGCTTCAGGAATGCCTGCCGCGCCAATCGCGGCGAGCGTGGCCGTTACCGCAATGATCGCTTGCTCGCCCATCGTCATCTCCATGCCAATGGCTTGAGCGATGAAAAGAACAGCGGCCGCTTCATAGAGCGCGGTGCCGTCCATGTTGATGGTCGCGCCCAGCGGAAGAACGAATTCCGTGGACTCACGAGAGATTTTCGCCCGCTCGATGGCCGACCGCATGGTCACGGGCAAGGTAGCCGAGGAGCTGGCGGTGGAAAACGCGGTGATCAGCGCCCGGCTCATGTGCCCCATGAACTGGAAGGGGTTGCGCTTGGTGAAAATCCACAAAATCAGCGGCAAAGTCACCACGAAATGGAAGCCTAGCCCCAGGATGACGGTGATCACGAACTTGCCGATTTGTTGGATTTTTTCGGCAAACTCGCCCTTGTACTCTGCCTCCCCAAATCGGGCCGCAACCAGGCAGAAAATGCCGATCGGGGCCAGCTTCATGAACAGCAGGATCACTTTCATGAGCGCAGTGTTGGCTTGCTCGATGACCGCCACCAAATCTCCCGCCTGCTTGCCCATGGTGGTGATAACGCCGGCAAAAACGATCGAAAAAACGATGAGCGGAAGCAGGTCCATTTTGAAGGCGGACTTGAAGAGGTTGTCCGTCACCAACATGAGGAAAAGGTTCTTGAGGATACCCCAAACGTCCTTGGGCCGGCCTTCTTCCTCCCCGGCAAACACCGATTCCACTTCTTCCACCTGCATTCCCGTGGCCTCGGCCAAATGGCTGTAGACGCGGAAGGGCGGCTTATCCTTGTCATCCTCGCTCACCTCGTTTTCCGCCGCCACGATCGCATCGGCTTCTTCTTTGCCGATTCCGCCGCCCGGTTGCATCAAATTCACCACGAAAAGCCCCACCAGCACGGCTAAAACGGTGGTGCAGAGGTAATAGCCGATGGCGGCCCCTCCGGGCTTGCCGAGCTTACGAACGTCGCCCATCCCAAAAATGCCGCACATCACCGAGGTCACCACCAGCGGCACGACGAGCATTTTGAGCAGGTTGAGGAAGATTTCGCCGCCGATCTCCGTCTTCATCGCGAATTCGGGAACGGTTAGCGCCGCGATGACCGCCAAAATCAGCGCAACAACGATCCAGAGCGTCAGGTTGCGGTGACCGCCTCTGCGGATGAATTCGTGGAACCAGTTGGGCTTCGTGTCAGGGCCGGCCATCCGGCGATTATCGGCAGAATTTGCCCGGCGTCGAATGGAAAATGCCGCGTTGCGCCCAGCGCCGGCCGGATGCAGAGGTAAACCCCGTGGCTCGCTACTTGCTCGTCAACAACAACAACTCCCGCACGAAATTCGCCCTGGCCGGCCGCGATAGCCTGACCAACGTGCGCGCTACCGTGGAAACTGCGGAGCTAACCTCGGTTTCGCTCGAAAAGTTGGCCACGGGCTGGGATTTTGACCTCGCCGTCCTGGCTTCGGTCGTCCCGGCCAAGGCGGAGGTGATTTGCGAGGTGTTCGGGCCGGATTTGCTGGAAATTCGCCACGATGTGAACCTCGGCATGGCGCTGGATTTTCCCGATCCGACCACGATTGGCGCCGATCGCCTGGCCAACGCGGCGGGCGTGGTGGCGTTGTTCGAGGAAGTTCCCGCCGTTGTCGTCGATTTTGGCACCGCGGTGACTTTCGACATCATTTCCGCCCAACGCGCCTACGTCGGCGGGATCATCGCCCCGGGCCTGGAAGTGATGACCAGTTACATGCACGAGCGAACCGCGCTTTTGCCGAAAATCGACCTCGAAGAACCCCCGGAGTTGATCGGCAAATCGACCCGTGGCGCGATGCTCTCCGGCGCCGTTCACGGTTATCGCGGGATGATTCGCGAAGTCTTGGCCCTGCTGGCCGAGGAATTGGCGCCCAACGCCGGGAACCTGAAAATCGTGGCCACCGGCGGCTACGCGGAACTGATTTCCGCGAAAATTCCCGCGATCGGCGAAGTTTTGCCGGATTTGACGCTGGAAGGGATGCGCGTGATCGCGAATTTGAATGCGGCTTAGCTTTGCCGGACGGGCGGTTTGTCGATGAACGGCAGGACCGCGACGCATGGAAGGGAACAGCGCTCAACTGGCGCGTCCTTTCGTTTTCCCCAACTTTCCGGAGCAACTGCTTGAATCCGCGGCGAAAACCGGAAAACTCGGTGCATGGCTCAAATCGACCAACAGGTGCACGAATACCTGGCCGGCCAACTCGGCGCATCTAGCGTGGTGATCGATATCGGCGCCCACACCGGCTGGCTGTCCAAGGGGCTGTGTCAGGACGCGGGCGGCGATCCGGCGAAGTTTTACCTCGTCGAGGCTTGCCCGGACAATTTTGCCGTGCTGCAAAAGGAGTGCGCCGGCTTCAACCTCTTTCAACTGGCGATTAGCGATGCCGCGGGCGAGGTGACGCTCTTCACCGCGGACGACGCCAAGGAGCAGGACGGCAGTTCGCAGTCCAACAGCTTGTTTGAGGGGTTCATCGGCCACAAGGACTGGAATCCCGGCACGGTGGAGGTGAAGGTGCCCGCGGTGACGCTCAACGAGTTTTGCCGGCAAAACGGCATCGGCAAAATCGACTACCTCAAGATCAATTGCGAGGGCGGGGAATACAAAATCCTGGGACCGGGCGCGCCGCTGGATTTTCTGGATCGCACCCGCTTTCTCTACCTGCAACTGCACGGCAAGGAACCGGTTTTTCTCACCCCGGAGATGCTGGAAGCCAAGCTGCGGATCAATCGCCAACTGCTGGAACGCGGGTTCCGCATCAAAATGGGCGACCTGACCGAGCACATCCCCGCCAACCGCAAACACGTGAAGCAATTCTGGGTTCGTGAGTAAAAGTGGCCGCCCGAGCGTCGTGAAATATCCGTGGCACATCGGCCACGACTACGAGCTGTTCAAGCTACCGTTCGATTGGTCGTTGATCGCGGATTCCAGCCGATCCTGGGCCTCGCGGCAACGTCCCCTGCCCGCTGGAGTGCGCCTCATCCCGGCCCATCGCGCCAATGAGGCCGATTTGATGATTTTGCACGTGGATCAGTGGATTTTGGGCGAGGTGGAGAAGCGCAATTTGTTCGAATTTTGGCGCGAACGCTTCCCAGGGCCGAAAATCGTGATTTGCCACGGTTGCAACCTCGTTGACGGCTGTTCCGCCGAGGAAATGCAGGCGTTTTTGGGCGATTTTCCGGTGGTGATGAACAGTCCCACGGCGTTGAAGTTGTGGGGGTTGCCAAACTCGCGCTTCATCCTCCACGGGTTCGATCCCGACGAATGGCCGCAGACGAATTACGCCAGCAACCGGGTCGCGGTGATCCAGGCTTTTCACGGCAAACGCCACCAAGCCGTGCGCAACAACGCCGCCGTCGAGCAGGCCGAGGCAGCCGGGGTGGAACTGGCCTGGGTGGGGCGCGATCCCGACCTGAAATTCGCCGATTTCGACCAATACCGCGCGTTTTTGGCCCAAAGCAGCATTTTCTTCAATCCCAGCCACGCCAGCGCCAATCCCCGCACCCGCGCCGAGGCCATGCTTTGCGGATTGGCGGTGGTAACGACGAATTCTCACGGCGAAGACGCCTACATCGTCCACGGCGAAAACGGGTTTTGCTCCGACGACATCGATGAGTTGATCGCGTGCTTGCAGCGTTTGCAGGCGGACCCGGATCTAACGCGCAAAATCGGCCAAGCCGGCCGGGAAACCGCGCGGGAACGCTTCCATATCCGCCGGTTTCAGGCCGAATGGCGGGATTTGGTCGCTGAGGTGATTGGTTAGGCCAAAATCCCGTGAATCACCTCGCCAAAATCGCGTTCCAGCCGTTTGCGGCCCGGCACCTCCAATCGGCGCGGGTTGAGGCCTAGTTGATGCAAAACGGTGGCGTGGATGTCGGTGACGTAGTGCCGGTTTTCCGCCGCGTGGAAGCCGAGTTCATCCGTGGCGCCGTAAGCCAGTCCGGCTTTGACCCCGCCGCCGGCCATGAGCACCGTAAACCCGTGCGGATGATGGTCGCGGCCGGAGCCCTGGACGCTTTTGTTGCCCTTGCGCACCTCCGCGCCGGGCGTTCGGCCGAATTCGCTGCCGAGCACGACCAGGGTGTCGTCCAGCAACCCGCGTTGCTTCAAATCCGCGATCAAAGCGCCAACGGGCTGGTCCATTTGCTTGGCGCGGGAGGAGTGGTTGCGCACGATGTTGGTGTGCGAATCCCAACCGCCGGCGTTGCCTGTGTAGCCGTGAAAAAGCTGCACGAATCGCACGCCGCGCTCGACCAATCGCCTCGCGGCGAGGCACTTTTGGCCGAAATTTTTCGTCTCGGTCCGATCCGTGCCATAGAGCTGGTGGATGTGCGCCGGTTCCTTGGAAAAATCCATCACCTCCGGCACGGCGCTCTGCATTTCGAAGGCCAATTCGTACGATTTGATGCGCGCCTGAAGCTGCTGGTCGTCGGGATACTCGATTCCCGCGATTCGGTTTAATTTGCCGAGCAGGGAGAAGTTTTCGCGCTGTTGATCGATGCTGAATTTCGCATTGGCGGGGCGCACGAAGGAAAGCGGGTCCTTGGGATCGACTTTCATGCGCACGCCGCCGAATTCCGGGCCCAAATAAGCCGCGCCATGCGTCCAAGCCGCGCCGCAGCAATCCGCGCTGGGGGTCCCCAGCACGACAAATTCCGGCAAATTGCGGTTCGCGGTTCCCAGCCCGTAACTGGCCCACGCTCCAACGGTCGGGTAGGCGCCTTCGGTGATTTTTCGCCCGGTGTGGTAGGTCAACTGGGCCCCGTGATTGTTGTCGATGGTCCACATGCCGCGCACCAGAGTCACGCGATCGGCCTGGGCGCCGATGTGCGGGAACCAATCGCTGAATTCCAACCCGCTTTGTCCGTAAGGCCGGTAACCGATCTGCAGCGGCATGATTTTTTTGTAAATCTCGCGCTTGGCCTTGGTGGGATCGAGCAGCTTCTCGTTGATCCTCTCCGGATCCAGCACCTCGTCGCCGAACGGCGTTTCTTCGAAGGTTTTGCCGGCGTATTTGTTGAGCATCGGCTTGGGATCGAAGCTTTCCAGGTGGCTCAGCCCGCCGATCAGGAAGATCCAGATGACCGATTTGGCGCGCGGCGCATGATGCGGGCCGGATTCGGGACCGGTGGCCAGGTGGGGGCCGGCATCGGCCAGCGCGCCGTCCTGAAACAGCATCGCGCTAAGCGCCATCCCGGTCATGCCCATGCCGGTATCGGCGAGGAAGGTGCGGCGGTTTTGGCTCATCATTTTTCTCAACACGGGGAAAGGGGGGAATCCTTATCGCGGGGAATTGGCGATCCATCCGGGCGTGCCCGGCGCCCGCGTTAGCGTATAATTGCTATCCCTTCCTTTTTTCCGCTTTCCGGCTACAATGAGTCGAATTCTAACCCGAAAATCATGAGCACCGCAGCCGAACAGGTTCTCCAGCAAGCCGACAAGCTTTCCCCCAACGAGCTTCACGACGTTGGCATGGCTTTGCTCCAACGCTACCAGGAGGCAACCCAGATCACCACCGAGGAGAAAGACCAAATCAACGCCGTTCTCCTCGACCGGGTTGATGGCCCTTTTATTCCGCTTGAAGACGATTTTTTCCAACGCATCGGCGAACGTGCCATAAGCGAAGCCAATGCTTCCCGTTAGCCATCATCCATCCGTCGAAGACGACGTTTTGGGGATTCTCCGTTACTACGCGGCCATCGACGAGGATCTTGTTCGCAGATGCTACGCGGCGATGGCGAAAACCGCTCAGTTCATCGCCCAATTCCCTGAAATCGGCTCCATCTACCCGTCCGGGGTAGCCAAGCTCGATTGCTTTACCCATTCGCTCTCACACCATCGCCTTTCCCAACCGGCCCAACCGACGGCCCTACAGCATGTTCTACCGGGCTGACGGAGGCGAGGCTCGCATTCTCTACGTTTACGCCACCCGGCAAAACGTTCCCAAACTCATGGCTGAAGACCTCCGCGAATAGCGCTAAGATTCCGATGCGCCGGTTCGTTTCTTCTGACAACGCATGAAACCTTCCGCCGTTCTTCCGTGGACTCTCTTCACCATTTGGGCCGCCGTTTCGATCTGGGTTATCGCCTCCCACCGCAATCCAAACCGGACGGAGGTCGCCTCGTTGGTTATCAACCTCGACCAACCTGGGATCGGCGTCGCCCCCGCGCAGCATTTGCGGCGCACCATCTACGAGGCGCAGAAACACGGCACGGTGGTGGTGCATTTTCAGGAAGGCGATTCGTTTTTCCAGGCGCGATTCGGCTCGCCGCCTAGCGGGTTGGTTGAGATCGACCAAATGATGGTCAAAACTCGGGCGCATGGCGTGGAAGTGAACGAAAAGTTGCTCGATATGGATCAATTCCGGGATCGTCTCAGGCAGTACAAGTTGGCCGCAGATTTGTCGGAGAGCGAGCCTGTTCTGCTATTGGATTGGCTCGAAAACGCCGTCACGATTCGCCGTTGGGCCGATGTGCTTCGGATTCTTGACGAGGTGGGGATTTCGAGGCTTGATATGGTGGGAATTTGAAGGAAAGCCGCCTTTGGGCCTAACCAACCACCGATTCCCGCGCCGCGGAGACGCCGTAATCCCGGTTGAGTTGCGAGATGACGTCGGCGCTGATTTCCTTGGGGCACACGGCCTCGCATTCGTACTGGTTGGTGCAGTTGCCGAAGCCTTCCTCGTCCATTTGGCGGACCATGGCCAGGGTGCGCTTGGTTTTCTCCGGCTTGCCTTGGGGCAGGGTGTTGAGGTGCGCGGCTTTTGCGCCGACGAAGAGCATGGCGCTGGCGTTTTTGCAGGCGGCGACACAGGCTCCGCAGCCGATGCAACTTGCCGCGGCAAAGGCGGCGTCGGCGTCGGCTTTGGGCACGGGAACGGCGTTGGCGTCGACGGCGGCTCCGGTGCGGACGCTGATGAAGCCGCCGGTTTGCTGGATGCGGTCGAAGGAGGCGCGATCGACGACCAGATCCTTGACGACGGGGAAGGCGCGGGCGCGGAAGGGCTCGATGTAGATGGTGTCGCCGTCCCGAAAGCTGCGCATGTGCAGTTGGCAGGTGGTGGTGGCTTTTTCCGGGCCGTGGGGGATGCCGTTGATGACCAGGGAGCAAGCGCCGCAGATGCCTTCGCGGCAATCGTGGTCGAAGGCGATGGGTTCCGCGCCTTTGACGATGAGGCGCTCGTTGACGATGTCCAGCATCTCCAAAAACGAGGCCGTTTCCGGGATTTCCGGCGCGTCGTAGGTTTCCAGGTTACCTTTGGCGTTAGGGCCGGCTTGACGCCAGACTTTCAGGGTGAGGTTCATGGGGTTGGAAATTGGAAAATCGAAAATTGGAGATTGGAAATTCTCTCGTCCATCGTTCCGCTATTTGTAGCTGCGCACGGCCAGTTCCACGTTCTCGAATTCCAGTTCTTCCTGGTGCAAATTCGGCCGCGAACCGACTCCGGTGAATTCCCAGGCGGCGGCGTAGGCGAATTTGTCGTCGTGGCGCTCAGCTTCGCCGTCTTCGGTCTGAAATTCGGTGCGAAAATGGCCGCCGCAGGACTCTTCGCGCTCCAGGGCGTCCAGGCACATCAATTCGGCAAATTCCAGGAAATCGGCGACGCGGCCCGCTTTTTCCAGCTCCGGGTTCAGCGACGCGGCCTCGCCGGGAACGCGCAGGTTGGCCCAAAAATCTTCGCGAATGGCGGGAATTTTGTCCAGCGCCTCGGTTAGGCCGGCGCGATCGCGGGCCATGCCGCATTTGTCCCACAGCAGCAGGCCGAGTTCGCGGTGAAAACTGTCGACCGAGCGGGTTCCGCCGATTCCCAGCAACTGCTCGATGCGCGCGTTGACGCGTTGTTCGGCCTCGCGAAAGGCCTCGTGCTCGGTCGTCACTTTGCCGGGGCTTTCCGGCGCCAGGTAATTTGGCAGGGTCGATGGGATGACGAAGTAGCCGTCTGCCAGGCCCTGCATGAGGGCGGATGCGCCGAGCCGGTTTGCGCCGTGATCGCTGAAATTCGCCTCGCCCAGCACGTGCAGGCCGGGGATGGTCGACATGAGGTTGTAGTCGACCCACAGGCCGCCCATGGTGTAGTGCACCGCGGGGAAAATGCGCATGGGCACGTCGTAAGGGCTCTCCGCGGTGATGCGCTGATACATGTCGAAGAGGTTGCCGTAGCGGGCGCCGATCGCGTCTTTGCCGAAATCGCGGATGGCCTCGCCGAAATCCAGGTAAACGCCCTGACGCTGGCCACCGATCGCCGGGCCCACGCCGCGTCCCTCGTCGCAAACCTCCTTGGCTGCACGGCTGGCGATATCGCGCGGGGCCAGGTTGCCGAAGCTGGGGTATTTGCGCTCCAGGTAGTAATCGCGCGCCTCTTCGGGGATCTGCGAGGGCGGTTTTTCGCAATCGGCGGCGTTTTTCGGCACCCACACGCGGCCATCGTTGCGCAGGCTCTCGCTCATCAGCGTCAGCTTGCTCTGGTAGTCGCCGCTGCGCGGGATGCAGGTGGGATGAATCTGCGTGTAGCACGGATTGGCGAAAAACGCCCCGCGTTTGTGGGCGCGCCAGGTTGCGGTGACGTTGCAACCCATGGCGTTGGTGGAAAGGAAAAACACGTTGCCGTAGCCGCCGGTGCAGAGCAAAACCGCATCGCCGGCGTGGCTCTCGATCTTGCCGCTCTCCAGGTTGCGCGTGATGATGCCCTTGGCGTGGCCGTCGACCAAAACCAGGTCCAGCATCTCCGTGCGCGGAAACATCTCCACCCCGCCGGCCGCGATTTGCTTGTTCAGCGCTGAAACCGCGCCGAGCAAGAGCTGCTGACCCGTCTGACCCGCCGCGTAAAACGTGCGCGAAACCTGGGCCCCGCCGAAACTGCGGTTCGCCAGCAACCCGCCGTATTCGCGGGCAAACGGCACGCCCTGGGCCACGCATTGGTCGATGATGTTCGCGCTCACCTCGGCCAGCCGGTAAACATTCGCCTCGCGCGAGCGGAAATCGCCGCCCTTCACCGTATCGTAAAACAGCCGGTAGACGCTATCGCCGTCATTTTGGTAGTTTTTCGCCGCATTAATCCCGCCCTGCGCCGCGATGGAATGCGCCCGGCGCGCGCTATCCTGGTAGCAGAAGCATTTCACCCGGTAACCCAGCTCACTGAGCGAAGCCGCCGCCGAAGCCCCCGCCAAGCCGGAACCGACGACGATGATGGAGTATTTTCGCTTGTTTTTCGGGTTGATGAGCTTGGACTCAAACTTGTGTTTGGTCCATTTTTGCTCGATCGGCCCGTCGGGAATTTTTGCGTCGAGGACGGAACTCATGCTGGGTTGGATGGAGGGAGCACCACCTAGCATTACGCGTGGGAAATGCAAGGGGATGAGGTTAGGTGCGGGTTTTTAGGTGGGGAAGGGTGGGGTCTCGACGAAGGCACAAAGAATCTGATGAATTGAGAGGTCGGCCCTGCGCTTCGTGCTTTTGTGCCTTCGTGCGAGGTTTTCACTGGCCGTGCGGAGAACTGTTGGGGCTCGCACAAAGGCACCAAGGCACAAAGAATCTGATGAATTGAGAGGTTGGCCCTGCGCTTCGTGCTTTTGTGCCTTTGTGCCTTCGTGCGAGATGTTCAATGGCCCGTTGGCTCAAAATCCGATGGTGATGTCGGAGTCGTTCGTGGCTTTGAATTTCGGGATTTTCGAAAAATCAACGCCGAGCTTGCGCACTTCGTTGGCAATTTCCACGATGTGCGCCCAAACGCGCTGAGGGTCGAACGGTGACTCGGATCGATCGAGGATTTTGCGCGCAGCCTCGATGGCGGGGACGATTTCGTCCTTTTCGCCGAAATAGAGCGTTTGGAGCAGCTTCGCGTAGGCGAAATTAGGGGCGTCCTGGCCCCAATTTTCGCGCATTTTGGGCAAAACCTCGAACGCGAGCCAATCCGGGCGATTGGCGCGGAAAGCGGCTCGACCGGCGGCTTCGAGCACGTTTTTCAGGGGCGCGTCGGTGGTTTGCGGCTCTAAACCCAGAACGCCGGCGCCAATCGAACCATTGCCGCGAATGAAGAGTGAGTTGCGGCCATTCACGATGACGGCACCGGGAGGAGAAAACGGCCAATTGTCCTCTAAAATCGGACCTGGGCCCGCTGGCAGCAGCGCTTCCTTCAAGTAGCCGAAAACTTCCGCCTCCGCCGCCATTTCTGATCCCGCGAGATCCTGCCAACTGATCCAAACCCTCAGCGCGTCGGCGCGATGCGACGGCATGCGCATGAGCTGGCGGCCAAGCTTTTCGAACCAAACCAGCCGTTGCCGGTGCCATTCGCTCAATTCCGGGTCGCCCACCCAATTCAGCTCGCCAAAAAGCGCGCCCAGCTTTTTGCCGCCTGGCGCGTTGAGCGGCTGTTTCCAAAGCCATCCCCAAATTTGCGCCGCCCAAGCGTAGTCGCCGCGTTGCAATTGGCCGTCGTCAAACCGCGGCAACCAGCCGGCGGCGAATTCCGCGGCGCCGAGCACTTCCTCCACAAATTCCGCGGCGGCGTCCACTTTCTCCAGGATTTGGCCGATTTGCCGAACGCCCCCCGGGTTTACGAAAACGTTGCCATTGCCGTTGCCGGTCAGGGGACGAACCAAGATGCGGCCCAAATGGTGGTGGCTTTGCGGGTGAAGCGCGGCGGCTTGAGCCAGGGCCTCGCCGATTTCTGCAGCGTCGAGCCGCAACTCGATCAATCGCAGGCGCAAAGCGTCGTTTTGGGGGTTTTCGCGCAAAATCTCCTCAAAAACGGCGGCAGCGGCGTCGGGATCGTTCCCAAACATCGCCAAAAACGCGCCAAACCTCGCCCGGGCGTGAAAATCCGCCTTGGGGCCGGGATCGAGCAGGGCACGGAGTTCCTCGCGAACGCGGGGATGGGCCTGGCGCAAAAAGTCGAGCGCCTGAGTCTGCCAGCGTTCGGAAACGTCGGCGAGCGCGGCCAAGCACTCGGTGGAGACGGATTTTTGCACGAGCCAGGCGGCGTCGGCGTAGCGCTCTTCCGCCGTCAACTGGTCGATTTTCACCCGCAGTTCCTGAAGTTCCGTGACCTGCTGGTTGGAGGCGCCGGGGTAGATGAACGGGTAGTTGATCACGTGGCCGCGGCCGGACAAAATGACCCTTCCGCCCAAACGAATCGACCCTCCACCAATCCTCACCGCAGCGGCGGAATTTCGCAGCTTCGCCAGTTCCGGCGCCAAACCGCCCAACCGGCTCATGGCGCGGTTCAGGGCCAGATGTGCGCCGCCCGGAGCCACATTTCCGCCCATGATGCGTTTGGCAGCGAGACGCAGAGGGCCGTGATGTTGCGGCGGAATGACGTCCAGCTCCACCTCCGCCAGCCGAAGCAGCAGCAGTTCGTAAAGTCGCTCGCGTTCGGTCGGGCTGGCGTTTTCCAGCAGCCCGAGCAGATTTCGCGCGCCGGTTTCGCCCCCTTGGTGAATGGCGACGAGCACTTGCGACGCCACGTCGCCGCGTTCGGCGCATTCCTTCAAACGTCCACGGGCGGTGGGGATTTCCGCGGAGCGCTCCACGGCGAATTTCAGCCCCGGATGGTCGAGATTTTCCACCAACCGGCGAGTTTTCGCCCTCTCGATAGTTGTCAGCGAAGTTCCGTCAATGTCCCAACCGCCGGTGGAACTGAAGGTCGATTGAACGATTCGCACAGGTGCGGGAAAGGTCAAAAACCGGTCCACACCGGGCGCGATTCCGGGAATGGCGTAGTTCAGGATGCCGAAGTCAAAATCCGGCGCGGGGCCGAGTTTCCAAATTTCGCCGGCCACCTCCATGGACCGGTCCAAAATCTCCGCCGCGGCGATTTCGTGGCCCTGGCGCATCAAGGTGTGGCAAACCGGCGCGATCAATTCATCGAAGGCGAGAAGGTCGCCGCTGGCGAGTTGATGCATCGTTTCGAGGACCTCTTGCGCGTCGATTTTGCTTTCGCCGCTGAGCGCACTCCGGACGCTGACCCGCGCCGCGAGCGCCAAAACAGGATGCCGCGATTTCAGCGAAGCCAGCACGCGGCCGGTCTCGGCTGGATCGGCGTTGTTGCCAAATTTCGCGTCGAACATGGCCCACATGGCGGCGGCAGCCGGTTGATCCGCGTTTGCCACCAAAACTTCGGGGAACGCGTCGCCGCGATGCACGGCCTCCATGACCCGGATTTGCAGCGGCGAAATCCCGGCTGCGGCCAAATCGCGGCGAATCACCTCGCGGGTGGCCGCATCGGCCCGCGTCAGGATGCCGGAGAGGTGCTCGATGGCCCAAATCCGCCCTTGTTCCGCGGAATCCGGCAGCCAGAGAACCGGCCCGCCCACGTTTCGCTGCGAACCGTGGTTGTGGATCGCGAAACTGGCGTGAAAAAGCGTCCCATGCGGGGCGTCCGGGCGATAAGCGTAAGCCTCGGCGCGATCCTTCCACCAGTGCGCGAGCTGCTGGGTCTCGCGCGGCGCCAACCGGGCTACAGCGCGCGAATTCGGGCCAAAATCGGCGATCGGCCGGGAAAAATTCGGCGGGCCTAACAACACGCGAAAGGCCTCCGCCGCACCGGCGAAATCGCCGCATTCTTCGCGAAAAACCGCGGTTAAATACTGCTGGCGAAAGTCGTCCGGAGCGTGATCCGCGATGAGATTGAGAAATCGCGCCGCCTGCGGAATGGTGACGTGCCGAATCAACTTGCCGGCGACCTCGCGCGCCTCTTCGGCCTCAATTTTTCCGCCCTGCGCCAGTTCCACCAGCTTTTCCAGCGCCAGATCCGCCTGCCCGGCTTCGGTTAGCACCCTGGGTATGCGGCGCTGCGCCCGGCCGCTGCGATCGTGCGGCATGGCCCGTTCCAGCGCGTCCACGGCCTGGCGCCACTCGCCCTTGCCCTCGTGCATCCGGGCCAGTTGCAGCAGCACCTCCACGTTGCGCGGCTGAAGTTGCGCGGCGCGTTTCAGGGCAGCACTTTCCTCGTCCGGGCGCTCTTCCCTGCGGAAAAAATCCGCCAAAATCAGCAACGGCGCGACGGAGCTGCGATCCTGCTCCTGACGCTGGCGCATCCGCTCCAACAGCGCGTCCACGCGATCCTGACTTTGTTCCTTGGCGGTGGCGTAGAGCCGCCGGGCCCAGGTCAACTTGTCCGCATCCCCTTCCGCCTGCTCGTAGAGCCGCCAGTAAAGTTGCTCGGCGTCGGTCCACTGACCTTCCGCGGCGAACCATTTGGCGAGCCGGGCGGGAAAGCGCTCGTCGCCCTCAAACCGGCCGGTGGCTTGGCGAAACAGAGCGATGGCGTCGGCGGTTTGGTCCATTTCGTGAAGCAACAGGCCCTCGTCCATCCAATTTTGCGGATTGGACGGAAGGCGTGCCTTGAGCCGCCGCGTCCAGGCCAACGCTTCGCGCAAATTTCCGGCTTTGCGGTGAAGCTGAACCAATTTTTGCAGGCTGGTGGTTTTGTTGCCCCCGGGAGCCTCGATAAGCCGTTCCGCGGTCTCGATTGCACCGGAAAAATCGCGCCGATGCTGTTGCAACGCGGACAGTTGAGTCAGGGCGAGGAGCGTGGAATCCGGCCGGTTGCCGGTTTCGGCGAATTTTCGCAGCAAGGCCTCCGCATCCTCGCCGCGGCTCAGTTCTTCCAGCAAAACCGCCGACAGGCAGGCGTCTTGCACGGTGGCTTCGGGATCGGCCAGCAGCTCCTCGGACAGCCCCTCCGTCATTTGGCCCACGCGGGCAAAACTGAGGGCAAATCGGGTCGCGTTTTCCAGCTCAACGGGCGATCGGCAACCGTTCACCCACGGCCGCAGTTGCGGTTTGGCCAGCTCCACCGCGCCGCTGGAAAGAGCCGCGCGCAGGTAAGTTTCCAGCAACGGAAAATCTTGCGCGAATTCCGCCCGGCGCCGGTGCAGATGGTCGAACGCCACCTCGTAGTGGCCGCGGCGCAACACGGTTTTTGCCACGCGCAGGAGCACGTCGCGATCGCCCGTGCGCAACAAATCCTGCCACAGCGCCAAGGCCTCTTTGCGCTGAAACCGCTGCTGAAACAGGGCCGCCGCCGCTTCCTTGGCCGAGACGCTGTCCGGAAACGCCGCCAAAAATTTGCGCGTCAGCTCCCGGGCCGGCTCGCTGAGCGAAAAATCGTCCAGCAACCGGATGGCCCGCACGTAGCGATGCTCCGCGGCCTCCCCCGCCTCCAAAAACCGGCGCACGGTCTCCACGGCATCCTCATCGCGCCCGGCGCGGCCGTAGGCTTGGGTCAAGAGCACCAGCAGCTCCGCATCTTGCGGAAACAGGCCGACTAACCGCTCTAACTCAGCCACAGCGCGCTTGTGTTCGCCGAGTTCGCTCAGCACGGTCACGAATTGTTCGCGTATTTCGCGGGCGCCCGGCGTCAGGCGCAAAATCTCCTCAAATTCGGCCACCGCCTCGTCCTTTTTGCCCTGCGCCGCCAGCCAACGCGCCAGACTTTGCCGGACGGCGATCCGTTTCGGGTTCGCCTCGCGCATTTTCGTCAAAAACGCGCCAAAATCGCCAAATCCCGGTTCGTGGCGCAAAAGCGCCTCCACGCGATCGAGCGTCTCCGCCTCCAACCACGTGCCCTGGCCGGAATCGCGCAAAAGCTGCCCGTAAAGCTTCAGCGCCTGCTTTTCGCCGCCGCTCTCTGCGTAAAGCTCCGCCAGGCGAAATTGCCGGTTCACCCGCAAATGCGCGTCGCCGGTTCGGCGGATCAATTCGCCCGAAATCTCGATCGCGCCCGTCCAGAGCCGCTCCTCGGCCAGCCACTCGACCACATCCTCGCGCAACTCATCGTCCTCCGGGTTGGCATCGATGAGCGCGCGCCAAATTTTCAGCGCCTCGCGGGTTTGTCCCAGCCGCAAAAGCACCTGACCGCGAAGGTGAGCCATGCGCAGCGTCAAATCCGGCCCCGCCTCGAGTTTTTGCGCCGCGACGAGGATGAAATTCGCCTCCTTGAGCCGCTGGGTGCGCGTGTAAATCCGCGCCAGGCGCAGCAGAATCTCCGGCGCATTTGGATCGCGCTTGCGAGCCTCGCGCAACGCGGAAATGGCCTCGCGATCCTGCCCCAGCTCCTCCAACACCGCCGCACGAATGACCCAAGTCGCCCCTGCCTCTTCGTCTTGCGCCTGAAGGAATGCCTGCAACCCCGCCACATTTGCGTGCTCCAGCCAAGAGTGGAAAAAGCGGTCGAACAACTGCGGTGAGGTTGGGCGTTTTGCCAGGATGCGGTAGATTTTCACCGCCTCCGGCGGCGCTGCCGTTTCCGCCATGACATCGCCGCAGGTCAGGAAAAAAGCGCACCCAGCCGCAGCCGCGAATTTCCAAAAATCACGCGCCAAATTCCAAAAACCGCGACGTTTTGAGCTTCGGATTTGGGATTTAGAATTTGTTTGGAATCTGGCGCTTGGGATTTGGAATTTCCCCGCAAGCATACCTTGGATTGTATCAAAAACAGGCTCCGTGACAAGCACGCAGGCTCCTCATGCTGGAAAGGGAAGGAGGCGGGAGGCTATCAACGAACTCATTTTTTTCTGTGACAAGCCAGGCCTTATTGGTATCAGTGCGTAGAACCAATGTCCGCCAAACCACACGTCATTGTCGCTGTTCTGCCCGGACTATTTTTGGCTTACCTTATCACCAGTTGCGACCAACCGGCGGTTCAACCTGACGGCGGTGAATCCACCGCTCAGAAAGCCCAACCCAGTCCGAAATCATCGAATCAGCCGCCTGATGTCGAACATGTTTCGACAGCGGACAAGTCCGAAAAGATTGCCGACGCGATGGCGCCGCAGCCGCGGACTACCCTGGTCGTCCTGGCCTCCACTGAGGACACTCAGTATGCCGAGATTCTCTACCCGGAGCTATCCGGGAAGGTTGATCTTCAGGAACGCCTTGATCTGGACGAAATCGTCCGCGAACAGCGCATTTCGTTTTCTGGCTCCCCACAGCTAGAAGGGGTCGATGGCGCAGTTATCGTGGAGCGCTTGGAGACGGGAAGCGAGGCTTTCGTCTCAGCCCGGTTCGTTTCCACCGAACTGGGTGTGGTGCTGGGCCAATGGCTAATGCCCGAAGAAGGCGGCGACCTGGAATCCTGGTCCAAGCAAGTGGCGGAGTCCGTTTTGGCGCTGCAAGGCAAATTGTCGATCGATCCTAAAAATGCGGTGGGACTGACCCTGCTCAACTTCACCCCCGAATTGGACCTGGCGAATCTCGAAGCCCAATACCGGTCGCTGACGTTGCGGAAGGTCCTCGCCAGCCATTTGCAACGGCTTCCAAACCTGTTCGTTTTGGAGCGCGACTATCTCGGGGATCTTCAGTTTGAAAAATCGCTTCTCGACATCGAGCCCACTGCTTTCCGGGCCGGGGCATATGTTCTCGATGGACAATGGGAAGAACGAGATGGAACCACCGCCATTGAGTTGAAGTTGCGCGCTCCCTCGGCCGAACCGGAAGTTTTTGCGCTGAGCGCGCCGGATTCGACTTACACCAGTTTGGCCGAAGCGATGGCCGCTGCGTTGCAGGAGCGGTTTCCGGCCAAAGGCGCGCTTCCAGTCACGAATGATTCCCTGTGGCATCCAGGCAAGGAAGCTGTACTTTTGTACGACGAGGCGATCTGGTTGGAAAAGCTGGGGCGAAATGAAGCCGCGGTAGCCGCTTGCGAAGCCGCCTTGGCACTGGCCGAGGCCGGATTGCCCGAAGACGTTCCCGACGGCTTCAGTCTGGACCGGCTTCATTTCCGCCGGATGACTCTGGAATATTCCCGTTTCCGGAAACTCAGCGCGGCCGCTGCCGGCCAGACGCCCCCAATTTCCAGCGAACAGTTGGCTACGATGTTGAATTGGTTTCGTCTCTGGTTAGCCATGACCCGTTCCCTGGAAGCGAAGGACATGCTCGTCTACGACCCACGCGAAAAGCGCACTCGGCCCCACCCTTCCAGAGTCCTCGCAAGCAACTTTGAGCAAACACAGCAATCGGTGGATTGGTTGCTCGAATGGTATCGCCAAAATAGGACGGAAGCCGGCCCCGCACGTAGTGAACTCTTCCAACAACTGCAACGTGGCTATGCTGAAATGTATGCCTATTTCCAAACAATGACGGGAACCAACCCGTACAGTTTTGAGGCGCTCGAAAAACTGGCGCTAGTCAGCGAACCCTCACAATTGGTGGATTTGGCTTTGGAAATTTACACCAACAGCTCACGGGAAGTTGAAGAAGCATCCAAAGAAGACATGTCCATCGAAGCCAACCGCGAACGCTTGGCCGCCTGCTTGAAAGGATACTCGCTACTACTTAGCCGGTCCGGGACAAACATCCGACATTCTCGTAATAACATCCCCTCGATTCTCTACAATCACGCAGGCCAAAGCATCGAGTTTGAATCTTGGCGGCGTGTCATCCGGAACCTTCAAGACGCCGGAGGCTTTCCAAACCAGTTCGCTTCCTTGTATTTAAATATGTGGCTGCAATCCGTTTTTGGAGGACCCGAAACCGTTGACCGCTACGACGAAATTCTGAATCTTGTTTTCGAGTCCCGCCACGAGTTGGCGGAACGATCACTTCTCGATTGCATGGCCGGCCTGCTCGCCGGTGTTGGAATTGGGAATGGGGGAGGATACGGACGTGATTATCTCCAACGTCGCTATCAAGCTTCGACCTGGATACCTCTTTACGAATTGGTTTTCGAAAAACAGCCCGTCATCGGCACATCCCTGGGTAGCAAGTTGGTCAGAACTACTGCTAACAGCTACAAAGAAAACGAATCTGTGGCTCTTTCTCTCGTTCGCCCCGTTAACGCATTGCAAGAAGAAAACCGGTGGTGGATGAACAAGTACTACAGCAAAAACTCCTACGTTGGAAGACTCTACAAGGAACTCGGAATTCCACCGGAAGTGCCGCTTGATGGCGAAAGAGATTCCTCACCCCTGCCGCCACCGACTTGGGATTCGTTGTTTGTCAGGTCGTTTGCTTTCAAGAATGTGCCCGGCCGCCCTTTGGCATTGGCAACGAAAGGATCCAAAGTCAGTTTTCTCATAAATGACGCTCGGATGGCTGAATGCGATTGGAAAAAGCGATCCGTCGACAATTTACCCCCCTTGCCCTCATCGCTTCGGTCCGCCATCCTTGACTCACCCAAGAAGGATTCCGTAGTTTTCGACCTTCCCTCAGGTAATGCTGCAGATCGCGAAATCCGCCGAAATCGCGTGGACGTCCCAACCGGATTCAATCTGGCCAGTCATGCTTCGCACATCGCCTCACTGCACTATCGTGGAGGAGAACTGGTGTTGCTCACAAAAGGTGCCATGGCCAGTTTTGACGCAAGCGACCGAGTGTGGCGCGTGCGGGACATTCCGTTTCTCCAAGAAAAAGCCGGTATGCAGTTTATTGGCGACTCGATCGTTTCTTACGTTGGTGCTATGCAAGCTACAATCCAAGGCCAAGGGATTTTCAGACTCAATCCAACTACCTTGGAGGGAACCATTTTAAGTTCTAGCCTGCGGCGCGAAACGAAAAGCTTTCTCGACAAAAGTGGGCGCATTATCTACGGAATGGCACCGGGACGTCACGGACGATACCTGGTCTATCGTGGAGGCATCGCCATGCTCCCCACCGGACACATTGCGGAGTTGGATCCGGAAACAGGCAAAGCGGACTTGCTCGTCGACCGCGAACCACATACCTCATGGATCGCGCCTCAAAATATTGGTTGGAACAACGAATGGTCTTGGGCCATCACCAGGCAAGGGAAGTCCTCAGAACTCAGAATGACGGCATTAGCGGTTCACAGGGAATCCGGGAAAGCGCGCCTGTTGCTCGAAGCGCGCCATTGGATCTCTGAAAGAGTGGTCGGACTGGATCGATGGGAAACAACTCCTGGCGGTGGACCTACCTTTTACGCTTTGCCCAATGTACCCAAGGAACGGCATCGGTGGGAAGAGTCACCAAGCGCGGGCATGTACTACGATGGCGAAAACTTTCTAGTGCTTGGCGGGGAATTCATCAACTCCCGAGGCGCTGTGCTTTGGTGGTGGAACAAAGAATTTGGGGAGCACCCCATACGTATCCCCTTGGAAGCAAGGGTTTACGAACCTGCCGACATAAGGCATCGTTTTGAAACAGTCAAGGGGCATAATCGTTCAGTTGCATTGGGGTTTGACCGCGTTCGCCTAGACGACGAAGTTTTGCTTCTTGAATCGAGCGCGTTCGCCGGTTTTAGTTATCTTCCAAGAAGTGAGGTGGACGAATACATCCGCGAGCAAATGCAAAAACACGGATCTAATCCCTAACGTGGAGTTGGCGTATGAAAATGGCGACGGCTATACCGACAATTTTGTTTCTAACGCTGAAGATTGTATCCGCTGAGGTTCGAGGAAATGTCGATCTGTCGGGTTGGATCACTTCGGAGTGGTCTCAAGAGATAGAAGGATTGAAAATCCGATTTCGCGCTCCACCTGAAATTCCGGTTCAAGAAGGGGGTTTTGGGGGTTTTGCCAACGATGCGAACCTATGGCTATTGGTGGAAGCGGCCAACCAATCCGGTCAGCCGAAGACAATCGACACTCAGGCCATTTTTTGGATTGGGTGGGAAGAAAGTGGGAACCTTTTTCAGCTCGAGCTTTCGTCGACGAGAAGCGAACCGCGTCTGGCCGAGATTTTGCCGGGCGCCTCGGTTACGTGGTGGCAGATGTTTCCAAGAACCAATAAGCCGGAGGAGTTTCAGAAGTTGCTATCCTCCCATCAACTGGTGGCAAGCTGGATAGCAGACCACAAGGTCCGAACGCCACCCCTGCGAGTCACCTTCGTCCGGTTCGATCCGCAAGAAGGGGGGGGAAGCTGACTTTGTTCGGAAACATGCCAACCGGTTTCCGTCGTTTACTCCGAATCTGACGGACTCACAATGGTCGTTCGATCGCAAAGTCTCCGAGGCCAATTGTCCCCCACTGATGTATCAAGGCAACCTGTTCCGTGGTTTTCGATTCAAAGCAGAGCCTGGGGTCTTGGCTATTGCTTATCCCATCGGATTGACCCGGCAAATGGGAATCTGTCCGGTCAAGGTAAGTTTGCCAGCACCCAAGTCCCCACACTTTTTTCGAGTCAATAATCCGACTCAACGTCCGGACGGGTTGAGCAATGCAATCTTGCTTGCCGAGGTAACCGAAGGACTCATTCCTGGTTCGGAATACATCATCTGGATGAAAGTGCAGCAATTCCGCCCGCTTCCCGTTTCGCTGAATTTTACGCAGAATTCTTCCAGCGCTAAGGATTACTTTTCCAGTCTCTTTCCGAATCCCCAGGAGGCGCGTTGACAAGACCGTCCGCCAAAGCCGAAAGGTGCCCCATGACCACCCGCCGCCACTTCATCGCAACCAGCGCCGCCACTACCGCTTGCACCCTAACCGCCGTGAAAGCCGACGAACCGCTCTTCAAGATCTCCCTCGCCCAGTGGACCCTGGTCGCCGATCTGCGCAGCGGAAAAATCGATAACCTCGGTTTCGCCAAAGTCGCCGCCGATCACGGCATTCGCGCCATCGAATACGTAAACCAGTTCTTTATGGACAAAGCCAAAGACGAGACCTACCTCGGTGAAATGAAAAAACGCGCTGCCGGCGCCGGTGTAACCAGCCTGCTCATCATGTGCGACCGCGAGGGCAATATCGGCGATCCCGATTCGGCCAAGCGCAAGCAAACGGTCCAAAATCACCGCAAATGGATCGATGCCGCCAAATTCCTCGGTTGCCACTCCATCCGCGTTAACGCCGGCAGCTCCGGGACCTGGCAAGAGCAGGTGAAACTGGCCGCAGACGGCTTGGCGCAACTCACCGAAATCGGCGCGAAGTCAGACATCAACGTCATCGTCGAAAACCACGGCGGTCTCTCCAGCAACGGCAAGTGGCTGGCCCAAGTCATCCGCACCGTCGATCACGAGCGCTGCGGCACGCTGCCGGATTTCGGGAATTTTCGCATTTCGGGCCAGGAAACCTACGATTCCTATCGTGGCATCGAGGAATTGCTGCCCTTCGCCAAGGGTGTCTCCGTCAAAGACCGCGGCTGGGACGATGACGGCAACTCCGTCTCCATCGACTTCGTGAAAATGCTGCGAATCGTGCTCGAATCCGGCTTTCGCGGCTATTGCGGGATCGAGTTTGGCGGATTCGCGGGACTAAATGCATCGCGCAAGGCCTTGGAAGCAGCGCGGGAGAAATTGGCGGCCTGACGGGGCTGTTCTTTGTGGTTTGTGCTTTGTTTTTAACCGGCAACCGCGGATTTGAAAATTCCCACGGGCGCGTTTACCGGGGTGAGAATCCCAAACGCGCAATCCGCGCCTGCCTAACCAAATTCCCTACCCGGATGGACCTCGCAACATGCACAATTTCCCAACTTCGCGCCCAATTTGAGGCGGGCGACGTCACGCCAAAAGACGCCATCGAGGCCATTCGAACCGCGGCGGAGGCTCGCGACGCTGATGTTGGCGGCTACCTCTCGCTCGACCACGAAGCGGCTCTGACCGAGGCCGAAAATGCGGATCTCTCCAAGCCGTTAGGCGGAGTGCCCGTGGCGATCAAGGATTTGATCAACGTGAGGGGCCGGCCCTGCTCCTGCGGCTCAAAAATCCTGAAAGGCGGCTACATCGCGCCCTACGACGCCACCGTCATTCGCAAGCTGCGCCAGGCCGGGGCCATTCCCTTGGGGCGCACCAACATGGACGAATTCGCGATGGGTTCCTCCACGGAAAACTCCGGAATCCAGCCCACGCGCAATCCCTGGAAGCTGGATCGCGCTCCGGGCGGCTCCAGCGGCGGTTCGGCCGCGGTGGTGACCGCGGACACGGCGATTGCGGCTCTGGGCAGCGACACCGGGGGCTCCATCCGCCAGCCGGCGAGTTTTTGCGGTTGTGTGGGGCTAAAACCCAGCTACGGCCGGGTTTCGCGCTACGGCTTGGTCGCTTTCGCCTCCAGCCTGGACCAAATCGGACCGATGACGAAGACGGTGGAGGATTCTGCCCTGTTGCTCCAGGCAATCGCCGGCGCTGACGAGCGGGATTCCACCAGCCTGGACAAAGCCGTGCCCGACTACACCGCGCCCCTAACCGGCGACCTAAGGGGTGTGAAAATCGGCATGCCTGCGGAGTATTTTGGCGACGGAATGGAGCCTGAGGTGCGAACGGCGGTCGAAGCCGGGATCCGGCAGTTGGAGACCCTGGGCGGCGAAATTGTAGAAGTCTCGCTGCCGAATTCCGAGCCCGCCATCGCCGTTTACTACATCATCGCCACGGCGGAGGCTTCGGCGAATTTAGCCCGGTTTGACGGGGTGCGCTACGGTCACCGCAGCAACAACGTGGAGGACCTGCACACGCACTACCAGCGCAGCCGCGCCGAGGGTTTTGGCGACGAAGTGAAACGCCGCATCATCCTGGGAACTTACGTGCTTAGCAGCGGCTATCACGATGAATACTACGCCCGCGCGCAAAAAGTCCGCACCCTCATCCGGCGCGATTTTGAGGCCGCGTTTGAGACCGTGGACGTGCTGGTTTCGCCCACCTCGCCCGGGCCCGCCTTCAAGCTCGGCGAAAAAACCAGCGACCCGTTGCAAATGTACTTGGCGGACATCTACACCATCGCGGCGAATCTGGCGGGCATCTGCGGGATCAGCGTGCCGTGCGGCGTGGCGGACGGGTTGCCCGTTGGCCTTCAAATTTTGGGCAAAGCCTTCGGCGAAAGCGAAGTCTTGCGCGTGGCCCACGCCTACGAGCAAAGCACCGATTGGCACACGAAACGGCCGAGTTTGCCGTAGCAAAAAATGCGGTTGCGTTCTGCCCACCCGAGCGCATTTTGGATGCGACTTGCCTTGGAAGGATGGCTGAGTCTGGTTTAAGGCGCTCGATTCGAAATCGAGTGTGGGGGAAACCTCACCGTGGGTTCGAATCCCACTCCTTCCGCCATCTTGGGCCAATTGCGAACTTTTGGAACCATTTTTGTAAACGCCTGAAACTAAGTCGCTTGCATAAAATTGAATCGTGACCAAATACCAGGAAGTTCGCATTTTGGTAACAAACGCCTCTTTCGGATCTGGCATTTTTTCCTTTTCGGGGTCAAAGCGACGCACGGAAATAGAGCGAATAACGAGCTCAAGAAGCTCCTTTTGATCATCAAATGTAAGCGTGTCGAAGACTTCCCTGAACCTTTGCAGGGCCTCTGCGATAAGGGTTTCATCGGTCACAACCCGTTCCTGAAATCCAATCTCGAGTTTTAGCTTTTCGCGCTCGGTTTCGAGCTCGTGCTTGGTTTTGGCGAGTTCTTCGGCCTCGGCCAAGAATTCGTCGCTTAAATGAGCACTACCGCCCTTTTTGGCTGCTTGCATGCAGACCTTGAGTTCAGAGGAGACAGATTGATGCTTTCGATTTAGCTCAGCAATTTTTGATTTTAGCTTTCTGACAGATTTGTTCTTGGCCTTGTTTGAGGCCTCAAGGGCGGATTTGATGACATCAGGGTGTCGGCCCATTTCACCGACAATATCGATAATGAAATTCTCAAATGGGCGCGCGGGTAGGTTTCTCAAAGAGCAAGTGGACGCTTTGCCGTCTTTTGAGACTTCATTACAGGTGTAGTAGAGATAGGGATTTCCGTTTTTGTCTTTTTTGCCGCTTGGCTTTGGCGTTAGGCCATTTCCACATTCACCGCAGCGCAGAATCCCTTTTAAAATCTGCTCGTGTTTGTTTCTTGCCTGAGAGGCTAAATGCTCTCTCCCCTCCTCTGTATTTATGGCTTTATTGGCCCTCTCCCAGAGCTTTGCAGAGACCAAACCACGGTGTTCACCTGGGTATTCTTTACCATCGTGGGCAATTACGCCCTTATAGATTGGATTGTTCACGATTCGCTTTATGCGATCACCAATAAAGCGCTTTCCTCCGACAATTTTATCCTTCCCATCTCGAGTTGTTATCGTGCGTTTCTTGGATCGAACGCCCTCCTGGTTTATCACTTTAGCCACCTCGGTTGGGCTTTTTAGCTCGGCGGCGAGTTTAAAGATTCGTTTGATTAGGGGCGCTTCCTCGGGCTCAACAATGAGGGCCTTTGTTTCTTTGTCTCGAGAATATCCAGTTGGCACCCAGCCGCCGTTCCATTTTCCCTTTTTGGCCCGCTCTGCGATCTTGTGCGTAACGCGTTCTGCTGTTAGCTCGCGCTCAAACTGGCCAAAAGAAAGCAGCATATTGAGCATGAGCATGCCAATTGGCGTGGAGGTATCGAAGGATTGAGTGGCTGAGACAAAATGGACGTTTTTTCGCTCTAAAAGCTGCCACCATTGGTAAAAGTCTCCAATGTGGCGGGTGATACGGTCGATTTTGTAGGCAACTACCACATCGACGTGCCCTGCTTCAATTTCTGCCACCAACTGTTTGATACCAGGCCGCTCCATGTTTTTACCCGAAAAGCCAGGGTCTTCAAAATAACCCATACTGAGCCATCCTTCGTGTTGATGAACTGCAATTGCGTGTTCGCAGATGTCTCTTTGGCTCTCAAGTGAGTTGTACTCTCCGCGGGTTTGGTCGTCTGTTGAGACGCGGCTATAGATGGCGCAACGCACGAGGTTTCGTTCGGATTTCATTACCGAAGTTCGCACGATCTAACTTTGGATCAACGGGAAGTTTTACGAACTTTGAAGTTTTGGTGGCGGCTGAGGTGTTTGGCTACCTCAGGGCTTGGTATATCGACACCAAAGAGGCGTAAGCCGCACGATTTAAGCGACTTGAGAAGCTTGTCGCCACCCAATTCACGACCAGGGCTACATGGGCTTTGTGGTCGCGATCTGGTCGGTTTGAGTAGCTTTTGCATTTTATGCTTAGCCTGGCAAAGAGACCGCCAGATATTGAGATATTGATTGGTGAAAGGCGTAGCGCAAGGCCACCCTGTCGAATTTTCTCTGGAGTTGAACCCAGACATAATCATAGACAGGGGATAAATCAGGACCATACAATCTACTCCGCAGCCTCGACCAATTGGCCTGTCCGCAGACATGATTCAATTAGCCTGACCGCCTTACGCTACCCTTTCTGAAAAAAGCCTACCAAATTACAGTTAGATTGTCAATTCACTCCAATATTATGGGTGAAGATACCTCACTTTCTGAAGAAAATTAGGGCTTCCTTTCGGAAAATTAGTTCAGGAGCAAGTTACTTTCAATCCTAATCGAGTTAGGCAAATCCGAACAGCTTTCGTGCATCCCGACTTTGATACTAGGCCGCGCTCTATCCAGTGGTTGATGCAGCGGCTTGCTGTGGAGCGCGAACAGTCCAATTGCTCCTGAATTTCGCGGGGAGTGGCTGAGCCGAAACGGTGGACAAATTTGAGAGCCAAGATTTCTTTTGGTTTGAGATCTGGCGGGTCCTCAATGCAAGCACCGTTTGGCTTCTGCTCGGGCTCTTTTGCGATAAGATTTGTGACACCTCGGGCAAGAATTTCGCCAATTCGCTCAAGGCGGGCTTCTCTTGAGAGAGGCAACTTTGAAGCTGAGGCCATAAAAGGCTGAGAAGTTCTGCCTTCGGGGCTACTGATTGTTGCCTATGGCCTCAATGTCTCGTTTGATAGTTTTTGGGGAGACATCAAGGGTTTGGGCGATCTCCGTTGCTTTTTGACCGATGTCGAGGAGTTCTGAGACCTTGCTCCTTCGCCTGGCAACTTTTGTTTGTCTTGCTGTATTCGCCTTCTCAAGCATGGCTAATTCGGCCGTATTTTCGCTCTCAGCGCGATTCTCCCCTACTTTGGCCTCAGAGCTAAGTTCCTCCCTTTTCGCCTCTAAACGGCGAATTTCGTCGCTTAAACGCTGAAGGTAGCTCAACTGCCCTGTTTTCTTAACCTCAGAGCGAATTTGTCGCATGAGTTGCTCGAAACTAAGGAAAAGCGCCACAGGAGGAATACCGGCCATGACCATGGCCAAGGTGGATTGCATGGCATGGGCCACATTGAAGAAAATACTACATAGGGTAGCCGCCACTACGAGGAACATCGGATATAGATAGGATTCCTGATGGAGGCTAAATCGAAGGGCGCTTAGGGAGAAAACGACAATGGCACCATCGATTATGAGTGGAAACAGTGGGGCAAAGGCGAGTTTGAATCCATTTTCTGAGGCCAGCTCCTTTAGCGCATCAAAGCTCAGGGCAAAAGAGGCTGATGCTAGAAGAATGACGAGTAACGCCGATATGAAGGAGATGAGTTTTAGACCAGAGGGAACGGGCTTTTTGAGTGAGTGCATGCTCGAAAAATATGGTATTCGCGCCCTGTATCAATCTAACGCCCTAACCTGAGCATAAAATGTTCGGAATAGTTAGAATTTCCTATTTCGTTACAACTCACTGAATTTAAGTAGATTGCAGATGAGTGAGCCTCGCATGGCGGCTGTTCCTACCATGGGCTATTGGTCGCTAATTGGTCTCACACTTGTGGGCTTTTGGCCGAAAAACTCGCGTGTGAGTAACAAAATGGGGAGTCGGACTTTCGCCCGACTCCCGTGTTCTAACTGTTAAACCTTTTGATCAGCTAGCCTGAGCTTCGAGGTCATCTTCAGTGATTAGTACCTTGTGACGAGTCGCCATGGCACGCCCAGTTTGGCCGTAGCCAATAATTGGGCCAATCACTCCCGCATCCATTAAGGCGTTAGGCACGCCTTCATTTTCAGACCAGCCTTTGATGAATACCTCATCATCGGCCAAGTCAAGATCGGGGATGTTAACCGTTGCCTTAAACACTATCTGAGAGGAACCTTCTTCCTCCATTAGCAGAATGGCTAGCCGATTGTTATCTGCATATCGTTGAAGTCTGATATGCCCGTCAAAAACCCCAAAGGAGTTCTTTAATATTACTTTCATAACTGTTAGGTATATAAGTGTATCACGTATTTCTGGCCTAATGCTACTCAGCCTAGAGATTGGGCCTCGATCAAATTGTGCGATAATGAAAGATGTGAGGGAAAGAGCCTCCGCTTGTTCCTACTACTCAACGCCGAGTTGCAGATTCCAATAAGTCATTAAGAGGCGCGTTTTCGGGGGCAAATCCGGCGATAGCGATCCTAACTAGCGCAGAAGTACTCAGCCTGCGCCGCCTTCCATTTCGTTGCAGGAGGCCCTGTTTTTCAAGCTCGGCCTCGATTTCGTCTAGGCGCTTAAGGTCCTGACTGTGAAGGGAAACAGTGATGCTTTGCGCCAACTCCTGAGCTTTTTGAGCCTCTTTTGAGTCGGGCTCTTTTGCAACGGGCTGTAAGTGCCTAGTGGGCGTTTTCTTTGCCGCAGGCTTGGATTGTCGCGACTGCGACGCCTGTTTCTTCTGCTCCTGTTCGGGAGTTTGCCCTGTTTTTATAAAATTCTCGATTTCAGGGCTTAGCCCCTCAGCCATTGATCGCCGCTTTGGCATGATAGAGTTCGCTCCATATTTTTTCACAAAGTTTTAGCATCTCATCAGAAGCAGCTTTTGCCCCTGCCCCCATTTTCCAAACAAGTGTGTTTTGCCCAGGTGCGTCGGCGTAGGCTTGTCTAAGCCCAAGAGGCGACGAAATGTCGTCAAAACCAAGCTGGGCTGCTGTATCCAGGAGTTCTTTTGAGAGGCGATATCGGCCTTGAACGCGATTTGGCACGAAGACGGCATAGGGCATGTTTTTACGAAAGCCTTTAACAGAGTTTAGCACTCGCACTACTTCGTGAGCTGAGCGAAGGTCTAGCACTGATGGCCCGCAAGGAATGAGGGCAAGGTGTGCAACCATGAAGGCTGCTCGGGTGGCCTCTCCTAGTCCCCCAGGGGCATCGATAACGATCATTGCGTGCTTCTTTTGTAGGTTTTTGGCTTCATAGATTTTTTCGTATTCCTGATAGCGGTATACGGGAAGCTTTGGGTCGATGGATTTCGCCCACAGGCTGGATGAGTTTTGCATGTCGGCATCGACCAAGGCTGTATCAATGCCGTGCTCTCTTAGCCAGAAAACCAGATGAACGGCGATTGTTGATTTCCCTACTCCGCCCTTTTGATTTGCCGTTACAATAATCACTGAAAGCCCTCTGTTCGTCGAAAACTCCTCTAGAACGGTTGAATCACATTTAAGTCGAGCTAACAAGTAGCTTTTTTAATAAGCTCACATGTCAATAAGCTATGAACTCCCTGTCTCAACAATTTATGTCTCCCACAAGTTAGGAATTCAGGATTTACATAAACCCACATACCCCCAAAATATTGGTTCCATAAAATCATAATCAATGAACTTGGGAAGATATGGAGTCAGCGACTAGCCAAATAAATAGTTTGCTAACATCTCTAGTTCACAGATTATTAGCCTAACGAAAACACGATTCATTGAGCCATGGAAACAATATCTCATGGTCTGGTGAAATCATGGGCCTAACAAGTTCATAACTTGGGAAGCTCACATGACCGTAGATCCACAACTTGAGAAGTTATGAACCTATGCATCCGAGGACAGCACTTGCAATGGGGCTTCCCCTGGTAGGGCTTAGCCCAGGAATACTTCGTTTTCGCGCCATCGGGGTCCAGGGGAAGCGGGTCCCATTGACAAGTGATCCCGCAGGAAATGGGCATGTAAAGCATCAAGAACGCGGTTTTGAGTTGGCTAGAACTGTCTGCACCTCTGCAATTACGGCAGCTTCCTGCAATTTGGGATTGGCAACAGGAAGGGCGCTAAGGGCGCGTTTTCGGATTTTTTCCTTTTCTGACTGGGGTAGGGCGGCAAAGTACAGTTTGGCTTCCTTGTTCGCCTCCTTGAGTTTGCCTTCCTGGGCCAAAATTGCCCTCTGATGGCGCTTTTGTCGCATGAGACCCATCTGAGCAGCCTTTTGACGTTTTTGCGCCTCCTGAGCCAATTTCTCGACCGATTTAAATCCTATGGGTGGCTTAAAATCGGCAGACTTGATGGAGTTCACCAGATAGCCCGCAATGTTCTCAATTTTGGCAGCATTTTGGTCGTTTTTAAGGCGCCATTTGAGCCAGGCAATACGCTCTGCAATGTGTGGTACTGCATAGGCCTTGATGAGGGCCTCTGCTTGCTTTTGGCTAACACCGTAATTTTGTAGTTCAGAGCGGTTTATGCTCGAGAGTTTGTCAGCTACATCGCTGTGCTCAATGTTTAGCTCAAACTGGTCTAGTGCAGCTTGTGAGAATCTTCTAAAGGTGACATTCCATTGACCGCGTTTGACTTTGGTAAAGCGCTCCGAGTCGGGAAGGGGATGAAGAAATTTTGCTTCTTCGAGTTGTTCGATGGCTGGTTTTAGGGCCCGTTTGATTTGGCCGATGTCGCCGTAAGTCTTTGATATTCCTAGCTTGTTTAGCGCAAATTGCTTGAGGTCAAAGGTAAACGTGGAGCCGTGAAAGAATCGTTTATCAAGAAAGCGATAGAGTCTTCTGGCAAGGGGTTTTGAGAGTTGGCGATAGATTCCGAGATCAAGACCTTTTAGGCTGCCGTTTTGAAAACTGCGGTAAATGAGCTTGTTCCAGGTGACAGAGGCCTGGCCCGTGCCATCATTCCAGGTCACGTTGTCGATTAGGTGAAAGCCGTCTGAAACCCATTTTTGTGTGCCTTTGTCGCGCCAAGCATTTTCATAGTAGAGCGTGACACCAAGCCAGCGATTGATTGATTCCTTGATTCGGCGGTAGTAGTAATCATCGTGATTCCAGCCTAGAATTTGGATAATTTGATAGCGACTGAAGGTAACTTCTCGACTCTGAAAACCCTGTAATTTTGAGAGGTTAACTAGCCCTAAAATGACCTCGTCATCAAAGGCAACAGGGAGCCCATACTGGTCGGAGCCCGTGATCGTGAGTCGGCGCGGGAGAACTTTTCCTGTCTTTTGGTCGGTAATTTCATCTTCATAAACGAGCGTATTTACATCAGAGTTAATTCTGGTTCCAACAGAGGCAATGGGGAATTCTGCAAGGTTAAGCTCATCCTTGCCCTCAGTGTAGATGTTTAGAAAGCCTGGTTGAAGTTCTAGTTGTTCGGGGTTGTTCTCAGGCACTTTTGATTATCTCCAAAAAGCAACATCCTGTATTGTTGTTAGTTTAATTACAACAAGTTTAAAGTTACAGCCTGAAATTGACATAGTTTTCGGGGAGTTATCCGAGAAAATCTGTATTGCTTGACGGTATAGCCTGTATGGATTGACGGTAATCAGCAATTTTTTCCTGTATAATATCCCAGTAAAGCCTGTATCAATTCCCAGTGAGCCCTCAAAAACCTGTATCACTTGACGGTATAGCACGGCAAATTGGCTCCCACAAGCAAAGATTTGAGCCCAAAAGGTGAAAGAGCAAAGTGGGCTACCAGAATTCCATCAGGAAACGAAAAGAGGGGTTTGCTCGTCAGCAAAAACCCGTAGCTTTAGAAAGATTTTAACTGCAAAACTGACAAACTTTAGCTAACTTGAAGCTAGTCAACGCATTAACACATGCGAATGGCGTTTTCAAAGCGAAGCGGCCGCACCTGGTAAACCTGGCTCACCACCAGGCTAAGGGGACGGTTTCATCACCGTCACGCGGCCGCCTCGTAGCGCCGGATGCCATGAGAGTGGCTCGTTCGGTGCGAGGGAGGCTCAATGGAGTAATCCTCGGCTCGATAACGAGAGTAATCCCATTGTTCGATCCCATGTTGGCAAGAGTCGTCGAGAGAGAAGGGCGGCTCTTGTTTGTGGAAGCGGGGCGACGCGGAAATAGTGCAGTTTTTTAGAATTAAAGGCTGTGCTCGCTGATGTTGAAGGTCGAAGTCTTTGTTTTAAGAATACAAGAGACTTCACTCAGGGGGTTCGGACGTACTCAAGAATTTTTGAGTGTTCGTTCAACCTGACTGGCGTGGGGAGCTGCGAGTTGGCGACAGCTCGTACCGGGCCTGGCAGGCTCGGGGACTGGTTTAAAAATCCAGCCGCGAAAAGCTCAACCATTTAAGGGGCCAAAGCCCTTGCCAGTATGTTTGCAGGAGACGAAGCCGAACTGGGACAGGCATTGAGGTGATGGGTAAGCGGCTGCTTCTCGATTCGGGCCGCAGAAATCGCAGGCTCTCTACAAGGACGTAGAAAAAAGAGAGCCAAATTGTGGAAACTGCGCTCAGGCGGAAGCCTAAGACGTACGCCTCAGTGTTTGGACAAATGTCCTTACCGACGTGAACTGCAATCGACAGCATTAGCTAACGCGGGAAACTCTGTGATGGCCGAGCGTGATGACTCGGTGCCTGTAAATTGTCAACCAGGTGCTTAAAATATCGCAGAGTGGGAGCGGGGCCCGAGTAAGATTTGCCGATTAGGGCAAGCGAGGAAGCTGCAAGGCAGTGGTTTCCTGGTTTCAGAGGCGCAGGTGGTGCTGTGCCTAAGAACTGAAAGATGAAAGGGCTGACGAGGGCCTGTTTGCGGGTCTTCGCTTTGAAATCGCATAGGTCTTGGGGAGCGCCAGAGCGTGTTTATCTGCTTCTGGCGCTCCCCGAAATTGAAAGACTGAAACTTGGATGAGTTCGCAATGAGTGGTTAGTGGCGTTTTTCGGGGACGAAATAGGCCTCTAACAACGACAATATGATGAAAAGAAATGGAAAAAATGAAGGAGGAAAATTCTAAAATGTAGAAAACCGCAACCATTAAACTACTTAGCAACCACTACTAGAGAATCGAGTGGGGGCGTGCATTTTGGAGAAGGTTAAAAAGGCCTGGGGTTTGCCTGAAACAACCCCGTTTTCAAAGGAGGAAACTGGAAAATGACGCAGGGATACCGCTATGAAGTGACGAGTGTAGAAGGGCTAATTCAGCAGCTCGTGGTGCATCTTAGAAACGGCTACTGGTTTTACGCTCAGGGCAGGGTGCCAGAGGCAAAACGGGTGGATTTGGTGGATGAGAAGCTTCTGGACAAGTACGACATCAGGCTATCTAAATATCAGAGAGCCCGTCGAAAGGCTCTGGGCCGCTACAATGTGCAATATTTGCGATTTGGAAGAACCTGGTTCTTGCTTGCAACCCATGGACTGCATCCCAGGGATAAGCCTGGAAAGCCAGCAGAAGAAAACTTTCATCATGCAGAGCGGAAAAACATCCGAGACGCCAGAAAGTGTTCGCTTCGAGTAGAAGGCTATAGCCTGAGCTACAGACGGTCAAAGGACGGCAAGTTTCATGTGCTGGTATCGATTGATAATACTAGCTATAAAGAGCTGCGCGATTATCTGGTGAGTGCTGCGAGCAAAAGGAGTCTTGGGTGGTGTGTTTGCCAAATTTGGAACACTCCCTATGAGCCATACGAGCCTGTAAGAAATCAATTGAGGACAATTGTGCGCCAAATGAACGAGAGGCGAAAGCGCGCGGGAAAAGAAGTAATTCCGTACAAGTTTATTCCCTGGAAGCGTAAGATTGTGCGGCCATTTGAGGCGATGCCGATTGTCAATGAACTTATCGGCATGGTATAGTATATTATACATAACTATCACGCAATGCGGGGCCGTATTAGAGCATGGCAAAAGTTGGGAGAAGAATTCTGGTTAGGTAAAATTTGAAGAGTTCGATAATAAAGCGGGAAATATGGGCAAGGTAACTGAAAGCGACATTGAAAAAACAATTGGCACACTAAAGAAACTTGCCGAACGAATTGAGCAGGATCCCCAATTTGCGCGCCTGGCAACAGCGCAACTAGAACGCGCTAGCCTAGAGCAGTTATTGAAGGCAACGGGGCAACAGAAAAAAAGAAAAGGCCTTACGCCAGGGTTGCTTTCTGGCGTGATTACATATGTAGCAGAGGATTTTGACGATGAACTTCCTGATAGCTTTTGGCTTGGTGAGGAGGATTAGGTCCAACAAGTGAGATATTTGGTTGATACGCACGTGTTTATCTGGTTCTACTTTAGCCCAGAGAGACTTCCGAAACCTGTGAACGAAATTCTTAAAAATAGAAATTGCCAGAACTTTTTGAGTGTAGTGTCAGTCTGGGAGATGCAGATCAAGATCACTAGGGGAAAGCTATCAATTCGCTCATTAAGGGATGCGGTAGGCGCGGCCATGGAGGACGGCGTGAGGATTTTACCATTCACGCTTGACCATATATATCAATTGGAGAATCTTCCGAAGGAACACAAAGACCCATTTGACAGGGCGTTGGTGGCGCAAGCAATTTGCGAGAGCCTTACGATTATAACAAGGGATGCCAAAATCAATGATTACGAAGTTCCGACTATGTGGTAGTGAAAACTCCGACGTATGCCTAAACTACTAAAAAATATACTATCAGGCATGGGTAGTGCCATCCAGCTCTTTCCACGCACTGACTACAGGCGGTTTGTTCCTAGGAAGACGTCGGATGAGTTGATCTATCAAAGCTTTCAAAGGGTTGGCGAATCGATTCAAGGAGCGATAAATCACTTAGAGGGAAGAAAGGAGCAAGAACCAGAATCTAATGAAACAGCCGAGTAAGCAAGACGCGTCTCAGGCTCCAACTGCTGGCGAAACGCAGACCGAAGTTCAACAAATTCAGTATCGAATTCAATCCGAGGTTATGAAAATAATGGCAGAGAGCGTCAAAGGCGAATTCTCTCAATTTCATCAAGGCTGAGCGCATCGCTAGTTCTGTCATAGAGCTTTGTAGTGCGGGGAGATTCGTGCGATGCGATCTCAGCAGCAGTTTCAATCGTTCCACCATTGTCTAGAAATACAGTGATACCAGTAGCTCGAAAGCTGTGATTGCAAATTGGGCTATCTAATCCCGCTGCCTTTGTGCGTCTTCGAACCATATGCCAAGCATTAGTGGGGAGCAGAGACCGTTCCGTGATATTGTGGGCACTTCGCAAAGAGCGAAATAGTGGGGTTTTGGCAGCTTCTGAAATACCAGAGGCAGCAATGTAATCATCGAGATATTCTTGCGCCGTGTGATGACAGGGCACTTTGTGAAGTTTACCGCCTTTTTCAGAGAGTCGAAGAAATGCCCTTCGGCCCTCATAGTAGTAATCCTCAACCTTCATCGCAGTTACAGCCCCAATTCTAGCAAAAGAAAACAGCATCACGGCAATTAGAGCTCGGTCTCTGAGCCCGCCGATATTATCCGTTGGAATGGAATCGAGTAGCTCGCGTGCTTCCTCAGAGGTTAGGACGGGAGATTTTCCGCGCTTTTGCACGTGCCTGGGGCCACGAACAGAACTGGCAGGATTATACTCAAGAATTTGTCCCGTAACTAACCAATCAAAGAGCATGCGAATAGCGGCAAGATGCTGCTTGATGCTCGGGGCAGCGAGTTGCTTTGCCAAGAGTTCGATATATGCTGCAACATGAAAAGGTTCTATGTCGATGAGTCCGAGGCCGTTTTGATCGCACCAATCAAAAAAGCGGCATACGGCGCGAAGGTAAGCTTTTCTCGTGTTCTTGTTTCTGATTTGAGCAGTAAAGAATTCTAGAAATCGCTTTTCTGCTTTTTTGCCACAAGCAGCGATTATGATTGGCCAATGCTTTGGCAGAACAATTTCCGTTCCCATTTATCCCCAGAAACCCACTATTTTTATATAAGATAACGTCCTTTATATTATACAGAATATTGCCCCAAAGCCAGGAAAATCATTGCAATTCAAGCCATTCTTTTTGAGTATGGGAAATTGTCGCCGAGGGAATGATATGAGACCAGAAGTTCATTATTTAAGTTCCTAGGAAGAATTTGAAGACGATTCACCGATGCTTGACATTTCAATTTAAGGGGTTTTTTTGAGGCGCAGTTTAGGTTGGACAACTTACTCTAACTTTAAATGCCAACTCCAAATCCTAATCTCATGGAAACCATCAACCTCGACTCATGGTCCTGCTTCGCTGACGCTGTGGATGATATTCGAAAAAAATACGGGACGCGAGAACGCCATTACCCCGAAGTGACTTCTGATCCACTGACCTTCGAAAATGACATTCTTTATCGTGGCATTTCTGATAGTGAGTGGGGACTCCGCACAACACTCGAACGAACTGTCGACTTGGCATTGTCAGTACAGGACTACCTTCTTAGAATTAGCCAATGTGTCCATGAAATCGAATCTACGACGGGTCGGAATTGGAATCTCCCTGATTATCCTGAAATCCTAAAAAAAATCGAATCGACTCAGGATTCTCGTAGAATTTGGCTGCCGCATTATAGTTTTCTTGTGTATCTAAGGCATCACGGCTTTCCTTCGCCGCTTCTCGATTGGACATTGTCACCATTCATTGCTGCCTATTTTGCTTTCGAAGCTGTACCAAACTCTGAGCGTGTGGCGATTTTCGCTTTTATTGAGAGGCCTGATGGAACCAAGTCGTTTTGTGGAGACAGTCCGATGATTACAACGCATGGTCCATACGTAACAACTCATTCTCGGCACTTTGCACAAAAGGCGTGGTACACAACTGCTTCTATCTGGAATTCAAACTCGCAAGAGCACAGGTTTTGCCCTCATTCAGATGTTTCACATTCGACAAAGTCTCAAGACGTACTTATTAAGTTGACCATTCCAAGCCAAGATAGGGCCGTAGCGCTTAGGCAGCTCGAGGAGTTCAATATCAATCATTACAGTTTATTTAGGACTGAAGATGCATTGATTCGAACAATGGGTTTGCGCACATTTGGCTTGCGGGACACGGTGAAAAAGGCGGGTCACTCGCCATGAAACCTCTGAGTGACCCAAAAGGGAGAACCTTTTAAATTTTCATACACAGGGATCGCAATTTGATCGATCCCTGTGGCCTCGAACCGTTTCAGAGGTTTAACCTCACCTTCCACCGAGGACTTATGCTCCCACTTTGGTACCCCGCAAAGGTACAGCCAAGCTGTACCTGAGCCGGAGGAGCGCGGATTGTCATTAGACGAAACTATTATTACATAGTTTATAAAAAATGTCAAGAACGGGTTAACGGTATCCCCATAAATATCGAAAGGTCGTTTATACCGATTGTCATCTCAAAATCGACAGCATCTGCTAGTCGTCTTGCAAATCGGTAAGGTTGACCACCTTTTCTTAACAATACTACCCGACCAACCTGCTTTTGAAATTTCTTTGTTAAGATTTGGACTACAGGAACAAAGTCACCATCAGCTGATAAGATTATGGCAGTGTCGTACTCCTCTTGGCGAGAAATCATTTCGGCAACTAAGGCTGTATCAACAGCCTTTTCGGTTCCCAACTTTTTTTCTTTGAGCAGCCAACAAAGTTGCCATTGTCCTGCTTCAGTCGGAATCGGACAACAGCCGCTTTGAATTAAGGGAATGCTCCGGACATCCAAACCATCCACATGTCCAAACAAAAGCGTAAACGATACAGCCCCGAAGACAAAGTCCGAATCCTGCGCCTTCACCTCCTCGAAAAGAAACCGATCTCCGAAGTCTGCGCCGAACACGGCATCGCGCCCTCCCAGTTTTACACCTGGCAGAACCAGTTCTTTGAGAAAGGCAGCGTCGCCTTCGCCCCGGTCGGGAACAAACGTGGCATTGATGCCCAAAAAGCCAGAATCGAGCAACTCGAAGCCAAGCTCGCCAAGAAAAACGAGGTTTTGAGCGAAGCCGTCGAAGCGCTCATCGAGGCAAAAAAGCTCTCTGGGGATCGCTGAACACCGGCTGGGTCGCCCCGAAACTGCGCGACGAAATCGTCGACTTCATCGGGCATTGGCACCAGCGGGCCGAGTTGAGCGTGAGCCGGCTCGTCCGCTGGTGCGGCATCACTCGTTCCCGGTATTATGATTGGAAAGAGCGCCGCGGCCTGCCTAACTATCATAACTCAACGATCCCCCGCGAACACTGGCTGCTTAGTTGGGAAAAGCAGGCCATTATCGATTACGCCGGCCAACATCCCGGCGAAGGCTACCGCCGCCTGACCTACATGATGCTGGATGCGGACATCGTCGCCGTTAGTCCATCCAGCGTCTATCGCGTGCTCAAAGCGGCAAGTATAATGCGCGTTCGCGGCTTTAAGGCGAGCAAGAAAGGTAGTGGTTTCGATCAGCCCCTGGAGCCGCACGATCACTGGCACACCGACTTTGCCTACCTCAAGCTGGCAGGCACGTTCTACTTCCTGGTCAGTGTGTTGGATGGCTGCAGCCGGGCGATTTTGAGCTGGAACATCGGCGAAACAATGAGCGAGGCCGACGCCGAAATCGTATTACAACAAGCGCGGGAACAATACCCAAAAGCCAAGCCGCGAATCATTAGTGATAACGGCCCTCAATTCGTGGCCAAGGAATTCAAGGAATTCGTGCGTCTATGCGAAATGACGCATGTGAGGACCTCGCCCTACTATCCACAGTCCAACGGCAAGATCGAACGCTGGCATCGCAACCTGAAGGAGGAGTGTGTTCGCCCAACCTCGCCGCAGAGCCAGGAAGATGCCAATCGAGTGGTGGGCGATTTTGTGCGTGCTTACAACAGCGAGCGCCTGCACGGAGCGATCGGCTACATCACGCCGTACGACCGGTTGGCGGGCCGTCACAAGGCGATTTTCGCCGAACGCAAGGTGAAGTTGGAGACCGCGCGCAAGAATCGGATGGCCGAGTTTGCGAAAATGGGTGAGTTGGCTCAAGCGGCCTGAGAAAAGGAAAAGGTCAGCGAGCACGTGCCCGCCGACTAGGGGCAACCGTCGGTCGCCACGCCCGGTTATCCCTCGGAAGGTTGCTCTCCAGCAGCGCCCTCGTCCGTTTCACCGGGTAAGCGAACATGGCATCAAACCGAGGAGAGGACAACTAGAGGGAGCCTCCCATGCCTCAAAAAACTCATGCGCAGCCCGTGCACGGAGCCCGGAAATTGCTCTGGACAGAATGCGTGCTTGACGGGGCAACGCCTCTCGGCGAGTCAGATGGTTCAACCAAAACTAACCACCGAAGATTCTCTTAACTCGGACTCTCGATTGTCCGATTCACGCTGAACCAGTACACCATCCCGTTCTTCGAATGAATACGTTTTGAGGGCATGCCTGTTTCATCTTGTCTTGTATTTGATGCCATTCTTTGAGGCGGCGCTGCATTTCGATTTGGTTTTCTAGGCATATTTCCCTGAGTTGCCTCGTACGAAGTTTCTTTTGTTTGGTGTTGAGATTTTGAAACTCGGCATTGAGAAATGGTGAGTGCTTGCGAAAAACTCTTTCGCACTGTGAATTTGAAGCGTGATACCAATCGAGGTGTGGCAAAAAGTCTAGCTCTTTAATCGTGTACCAGTAAATTTGTAATGTTTGGGCATTGACGAGTTGAGAAATGCATGCAAAGAAGTGATACCAGTCTGCGTTCGGGGGTAAATGGTGTTTTCGATGAAAATTCGGTTTGAAAAGGTCTCTTAATGTGGATAAGAAGTTCTGACCATCAACGAAAATTGCAAGATGCTTGGCCTTAACCTGTTGAGCACTCATGGTCACAAGGCTAGGTTAGAAAACCGAGTCAGGAAAGAAAAAAGACAGGGAATTGGTATGGATGTAAATCTTAAAATTTTGATTCATCAAGAGGTTAAAATATCCTTACGAAAACACCTTCATAATTGGCTCAGCTCCCGAAACGAAGCGGTTACCCCTACTCTTATGCGTTGCTACGGTAAAGGGCCTGCCAGAGGGCGAAAAAACAATCTCATTTAGGTCGAGCCCGAGAGCGTGGGCAATTGTGGCATTTAGGTGCTTCGGCTCATATTTTTCGGTTTCAATTGTTTGTCCTCTAGCATCAGATTTTCCAATGATTTGGCCTCCCCTTACGCCTCCTCCCGCTAGTATACAAGAGTAGGCTTGAGCGTGATGGTCGCGTCCTGAGTTAGCATTTATGGTTGGAGTTCTGCCAAACTCTGTTGCAATAACAACCAAAGTTCGATTCAGAAGGCCTTCAGAGTCAAGGTCTTGAATGAGATTTGAGGCTGCTCGATCTAGCACTGATGCCAATCGGGGCGTTTGCTCGAAGTTATCAACGTGGGTATCCCAGCTAGAGTGCTGCACCTCAACAAAGCGCACACCGCCCTTTACCAGGCGCTTTGCAAGCAAGCAGCCTTGACCAAAAGAAGTTGTTCCGTAGCGGTCTCGTTGCTCTGGGTTTTCTTCGCTTAGGTCAAAGAGCTTCAAATCGTCACTTTTTAGGAACTTCAGGGTTTCATCGTAGAATTGGGTGTAAGCCCTCACCTTTTGGTGATTTACCCGTTCTCTAAAGGCTTGATCGAGCTTGTCGGCTAGTTCTAGACGCCGATTTAGCGTTTCATCGAGGGAATTATCTGCCATGTTAGTTGTTCCAAAAGCAGTCATGTTAGGAATCCCATTTTGAGCCGCACCAATTGGAAGGGGGCTAAACTCAGGGGCAAGAAAGCCCTGTGCGGGGTGATCAGAGCCCGCGCCAATAGTGACGCTGTCAGGAAGTGTGGCTTGCCTTTTGCCCAGGAGCTTTTGGGCCCAGGGGCCAAGTGAGGGATGAACGATTGAAGGCCTCATGGAATAGCTAGTTCGCATGAGGTAAGTGGCTTGTCGATGATCGGCTGTCTCCTGAAACATAGAGCGAACTACAGCGAGCTTTCCAGCTAGTTTAGCTAGGTTTGGGATATTGGTCGAAAAAGGCTCGCCCGTGATGGCACTCTTTTGCACCTCGGTTTTACCCATTACCGAAGGGTTTTCGGGCTTTGGGTCAAAGGTGTCTAGGTGCGACATGCCGCCCGCCATCATCAGTAGAATACAATTGTCGGCTAATGGTTGACTGGTCTGAGCGAAAACATTGTGTGGCAAGGCTCCAAAGGAGCTTACGCCGAGGAGCGTTTTTGCCAGATGTGCCGCAAACTCACGGCGATTTGAATCACTGAGTTTCATATTTGGCATTTGGTTGTTCGTTAATTTACTGAATAAAGAGAAATTCTCTGGTGTTAACCAGCGCCCAGATGAGGTCAGCGTAACCATCATCAGAGCCGCGGATGGTTCTTGAGCAAATAGACTTTTCTTTGCCCTCTGGGTATCGGCTTAGGATGCTGAGATAAATGTTGTCCATTTTGTCTCTTGAGCCGCGCTCTGCTCCGACTGTTTTAAAGATTAGGGAGTCTGGTTTGATGAGCATTTGGGTGAAGGGCCCATTTATCATGGTTAGAATTTGAGGAATGGAGCCATTGTTGTTGGCGTTATTTAGGAGAACGCGGTCGCTCTGCCCCCAAGCGCGAAGAAAATGGCTTGGGCGAGCGGGCTGCGCTTGCTCGGAGGCCCTGGTGAGGTAGGCAAAGGCAAATTTATAGAGATTCTCATTCTCGTCTATGGCCATAGGTTCTCTGCGCCAGGCGTCTACACTAGGAGCGCTATCGACAATGGTTTTTACGATCAGGCTTTGGAGTTGCTTTGTTCGTTCGATAGAGTCTTGGCCTGAGATATCTGGTAGTTGGAAATTGATGGCAGAAACCAGGCTTTGGGCCACATCTCGTTTGTAGCGCATTGGTTCTGGTACACTGAGGGTGAGAAAGGAATCCCAGAGTTGCTCTGCTGAGAGGCGTTTTAAGATGGGCCCTTGAAAGTGGTATTGGTGGCGGTCAATTTGGGCGAGTGTTGGCCCTTCTAAGGTAGCTTGTCGCTGCCAGGCCTCTGAGTAGTAAATGGAGCGAAGAAACTCTTTGAGGTCAAAATCGAGATCTTTTAGGGTTTGCTCCAAATAGCGCAGCAGAGCGGGATTTTGAGCTTTATCCGCCGAACCAATGTTTTCCAGGGGCTCGTGCAGGCCGAGTCCAAAAGCGCGCTTCCAGAGCCGATTTGCGGCGGTGAGCGCGAACATGGGGTTTTCTTTGGCTGTTAGCCATTTGGCGAAGGCAATTCGGGGCGTTTTGTGGACATTTGGGCTAATGTCTGGCCCAAAAAGCACTCTTGGCGAGACGGGAGAACCTGGTTTGGCATCCTCGTATTTGTAATCGGGAGGCAAATTGGTGGTCTTGTTGGGATCGTCCCAGACCTTGGCGTATGCAGCGGCGATGACGTTTCTAAAGGACTGAACAAAGCCCATTTCTCCTAGCGAGCTATCGGCTGCTCTTTGTTCGCTTTCAATTCTGGCGCGCTCTTTGGAGAGGGGTTGCCAGAATTCTGAGCCGTAGAGGCGATCTTGTCGTTGGCCCAAAAAGGCTGCAAGCTGATAGAAATCGAGCTGCGTCCAATCTTCAAAGGGATGATCGTGGCACTGGGCGCAAGTAATTTCAGTGCCCAGAAAAAGGGCAACTGTGGTCGAGAGGTTATCGAGGGGCATGCCGCGATCCCTGAGGTAGTAGCCAGAGGCGGGATTGTCCCAGAGGCGCCCTTCTGAGGTGAGCATTTCGTAGACAAGCTCATCGAATGGCTTGTTCTCTCTAATGCTCTGTTTGATCCAGTCGATGTAGGTCTCGTACACATAAAAGTCACTTGTGATTGAGACCAGACGAAGCATGTCAGCAAACCAGTTGAAGCTGTGGCTGATGTAGCCCTCAGAATCGAGCAGCTCGTCGATGAGTATTCGTCGCTTATCGGGATTCTCGGATTCTAGAAAATCGAGCGCCTGTCTAAAAGTTGGAATAGTTCCCGTAATCTCTAAATAGGCCCGTCTTAGGAACTGCTCGTCAGTGGTGAGTGGATTTGCTTTGATACCCTCTTTTTTGAGCTTTTCATTGATGAAGGAATCAATGCGTTTTGCGACATTTTTTGGCTGAATTCCGTATTGCTTTTTGACGTAGTTTTGGTCGTCTGGGCTAAGTTTGCTAAAGGGAAATTGAACGACTTTTCCATTGGCAAGCCTGAGTGCTACCTTGCCTGCATTGACATCAACGTATTCGGCTTCAACTTTTCGCCCTTGCACGTCGGTCCAAGTGCGGGCTTGAAGATTTGGATTTGTGAGGCCAAAAAATGCAGTTGTAAGGCAAATTATAAGAGGAAGTTTCATGGTAGAGAGGGATTACTTTTTCTTGGGCTCAAGGATTGTGACTTCAAGTTCTGCAAGGAAAACGGCTCCCTCGAAGATTTCTTCCCGCTTTGGGTAGACACCCCTGGAAGTTCCAAACCTCTTGACGTAGTCCGTAAATTTCTTTTTCCAGTTGGCAATAAACTCATCTCGGCCTGGTGGCAGGGCGTAGAGGTAGAACCAGGTTTTTCCTGGTGTTTTTCCAACCATTCGAGGGTATTCAAAGCGGCGATTGGCTTGAATTGGGCCGTGGGGAAAGAGCCCTGGGGAGAGACCGTCGCTTTGACGGCTCTTGTCTTCCTGTGAGAATAAAAAGACCGACCAGCCATCTGGGATGTTTCGGGTTCTGCCCTCTAGGTTGAAGGGCTGCAAAACCTCATCACCTGCCCTGGGTTTACGAAATTCGCCTTCGGGCGATTTTTCAGCGCCGATGCAGGGACTTTGAAAAACGGTGATGGCTGCGAGAGTGATTGTAAGTAGTCGAGGGGCTTTCATTTGGCCTCAATCTAGGCAGGAGTCTGAGATTTTGCAACAAATGTCCCAAGCGACATTTATCCCAATCCCGGCGCAGCAATTTCTCGGTTATGGAGTCCAACTTTGAATGATGAAGTCGATAAAGTTGTTGAGGCCCTTGTTGCCCGAATCGAGCGCGCGCGTCTCGATCAGGGCGTTTCTGTGAATTCTCTCTCAAAGCGAGCGGGCATTTCCAGGCGGGCAATCGTTTTGATTGAGCGCGGCGAACGAAGACCAACCCTCCAAACTTTTGTTGCGCTGGCGCTGGCGCTCGGGGTTTCGCTATCAGATGCCTTCACTGAGCTAGAAGTTGAAGTTGAGAGTCAGAAATCAAGGGCCTAAATCAAGGATTTCAATTATTTCCTATAACTTGAATAACGACATTTCAAAATTGCCTCAGTATTCTGGATGAGGGGTGGCCCGAGTAATTCGGGCCACCGAAACAAGGCGCAAAAGAACTCTTTTTTGAGGTTAACCTTTAGGCTTTTGTTTTGAGCTTGGCTTGGTTTGTTCTTCGCTGGTGCGAGGAGAATTGTACTGGAAGTTTAAAACGCGAATGTAGGTAAAACTACGCGGCTGATCGCCGTCCTTCCATTCGTCGGTTTCAATGTGGCCAATAAGCAGGACATTGGTTTTGGTGGTTACAGTCTCAGCAAAACGTCTTGCGTTTTTTCCGTAAACTTTAAAGGGCAATACAGCCCTTCTATGAGGTTTAGCTGAGCCCGAGCTTTCGGGAAGGCTCCAGTTGTGGACAATTCTCGATTCAACCACCACATTATCTTCACCTTCGCCGATAGTTTTGATTTCAGGGTTTGCAACAATGTTGCCCGTCAACTGTACTGTATTTAGACTTACCATTTTTCAATTTGTTAGTGTTTTTAACCTTGGCATGCGCCATGAATGGCTCGAAGTTCTATCACAGGGGTAAGGGTAAAACTATTAGCAACAACCCTGACAGTGTTCCTACGTAATGATAAAGACGAAGAAGCCCCTAGCCCCGAAGGGCTAGAGGCTAAGGGGGAGCTCACTAAACGCGTCTTGCTCGAAGCAGACGAATAACCCGAGACCAACTGTACAGTGGTCCATAGGATTTCGTAAACTTCTGCACGCGCTTTACGAGCCTAGCCAGGGAGGCAAGATCGGAGGGATCAAATGATTTCGAGTAGATTTCCTCGCCCTTTCTGTTTCTACGGGATTTATCGAATGTCACCTTGTAGTAATATTCGACTTTTCCGCTGTTGACCCAGACTGAGGCTTGTAAATCCCCTTCAATCATTCGTTTCACAACAAGACCTGGCGTCCGCTGCTTTTTGCTGTCCTTTCCCATATTTCAATCTCCTTCAAATGGTTAACAAAATGCCCTTACGGGCAGCCACTGCCTGAGCACTCAGGGAGTCGCTGCGAGCAAGGCGCAAAATGTCAGTGAAGAATCAAGAAAGTGGAAAAAGTCGCCCTATTTTTTTGTCACGCCCCGGGCGAAGGAAGCGGAAGTTCAAACCCCCAAACGAGGGAGTCGAGAGATCATTGATGGTTGGAGTTGGGCAAAAATCAAATCATTCTGAGCTGAATCTATTTGTGGTTAGGGTGCTAGCCAGCCGATGTCGCGCCAGACTTCTGCGTATTTGGCGAATTCGCGAAAATACGGCCCAACTTTTTTGTTGGCTTCATAGCGCCGAATTGGAGGCCACTTTCCAGGGCGATCATTTAGTTGGTAGTTGTGGATTGGACTACCTGAGAGAGCCCAATGGAACTGGTGAATGTCTGATGTAATTTCGGCGGTAACCAGGCCCTGATAGCTTGCGGGCCCTGATTTAAGGGGACGAGCAGTTTCAAAAGACCAATCACTTCTAAGTGACTGCTCGCTAAAGGGGAAGCGCCCTGGCGCAAAGAAGACTTGGTAGCGCTGCCAGAGGACGGGATTTTTGGCCTCAAGCTCAAGGGCTTTTCTGGTCTCTGCGGCGGCCTGCTGATGGAGTTTGATTTCTAGCTGTTCCCTGCGTTTTGCTGCAATCTCGCGCTCGTAGCGAGCTGAAATTTCAGCCTCTTTTGCAGCTGAAGCCTGATGTTCGCGCTGAACTGCCTCAGCCACGATTTGGGCTTTTTCCTCTGCCAAATTGGCAGAAAAAGCCAAAAGAGCTTCTTCAAGCGTCCTCTGGCCGCTAGTCGCGCTTGTATTGGCAATCATCTGGCTCAAATAGTCCCCTAGCTGCGCGATAGAGCTCTCAAGGGCGTCCAATTTTGACTGCAAATGCTTGAGCTCTTGCAGTGCAGTGTTAGAAGGGGGCACTTTGTTTTCTGTGCTATCATCGGAGGTTTGCCTGTGGGCCTCAAATTCAATCTGATGCGACTTGAGGTCTCGTTTCCATGCACGCAGAGGATGCTCTTGGTTTTGCCACTGGTAGAATTGAGCAACGTATTTCGGGTCAGTGGCGATCTTTCGTCCGTGTTCTGCTGTCATTAGCTCATCAAGCCTGCGCTCAACGTCAACCACCGAAGAATTGAGCGTAGCAAGCTGGGGCCCAAGTTGGTCAATTAGCAGCTTGTACTTGCTGATTTTGGCTTGAATATTGTTCTCAAGTTCTGCCTCCTTTTGCCTTATGTCAGCCTCACTTGTAAGAATCGTACCTTGTTCAACAAGGGCGCTTTCGCTCTCTGGATAGATTGAGGGCAGGGTATCATTAGCGGTAATCAGGCTTTTTCTGATGGAGAAAGTAGCGATAGTGAATAGTAAACCCAAAAATACCCACGTAAGGAAGCTTGGTGGTTGCTTGGGGGTTTTGGCCTCGATACGAGGATGGGGTTGGGGTTTTCTTTTGCTTTTAGTCATTTTTCAATTGGTTAAGGGTTTTATCGATTGGATTTGAAAAATCGATTTCAGGTTGATTTGAGGAATTCTCGCTAATATCGCCTGGTATAAAGGCACCTGGGTATTTTGCGAGGCTTGGCCAGGGTGAACGGGAGCGTTTTTGGTATTGCCTGGCAGAGAGATGAAAATCAGCAAGCATTTGAATGGGATAGCCGTTAAATTGTGAAAAACCCAAATTCTGCCCCACTCGAACATAGCAAAGTTCTTTCTTGGCCCCAGTCTCTATGAGGTCGTTAATATCAAACCTTGGGGCGACTTGTTCTTCTATGAAATCCCAGGAGAGGAATTCCTGATTTAGCGCCCCAAAATAGCGAGTTCTTTGCGGCATCTCAAAAATGGCTTTGCCCGAGCCAAAGCCAAGAATTTTTAGAAATTCAGGATCAGCGCATGAGAACACAATGTTTAGCTGGGTGTTGTCCAAAACCACTGAGCGAAAATCGTTTCCTCCATCTTTTAACTGGGATAGTGACTGGTTTGAGAGGATGACTCCAATTCCGGCCCCGCGGGCCAGTTCCAAAAAAATGGTTAAATCCTTCGAAATAATGCGCTGAACCTCGTCTATAAATAAGTATATTTGTCTGCCGCTTTGTGACTGAATAGCAGCGGTAAGAATTGAATATACGGCTAATTTTCCGATGTCTCGAACAGCGACTCTCTGGGTTGGGCTTTGGAGATAAAAATAAAGAACATTTTTGCTCTCAACAGTGTCTTGCATGTCAATAGCATCGCTGAACACTTGAGGCCCGATGTGCCTAAATGCGTCTTCTCGCTGGTTGGCATTTAGGGCCCCAGCTCTTGAGAGCATGCGCGATATTGTTCTAACATCCTGCGCGTGGGCCTGTTGCTCTCTGCTATCGTAGAGCTTTTCTCCGCCCTTTCCGCTTGCCTCAGTGCCAAGCTGCTTCATTGCAGTCCTTAGGGCGCTAAAGGAACAGAGCTCGTCTGAGGTTCGTGAATTCAAGATTTTTTGGAGCACATCGAGGTGGGTAAGTGAGAAGTGCCTCTCGCCATACCCGTCGCCGTGGTCAAGGGAGAGCGCTGAGGCTAGCACTTCGGCCCTCTGGTCTGCGTCTAGTTTTTGCATTACTGGCTGCGTAAATGGATTGTATAAAAAAGAAGGAGCTCCTCGCTCGTTGGTCCACCATTTGAAGGGAACGCCAGCGTTCTCGGCTGAGAGTCTTGCAGTTTCAAATAATGCCCTGTCGCCTTTTAGGTCCACTACGACCACGGAGCAGTCGGTGCCAATCAATTGCTCTAGCATTGGAGCTATTGCTCGATGCGTTTTGCCACTTCCCGTTGCTCCCATGATGTGGGCGTGTCGCTTGAGAAGGTCTCGATGAACGAGGACAGGAGCACCACTTTCGATGGAATTTCCAAGATAAAGGTGGTTCTTTGCCTGCGGGCAGGGAGATTTTCTAAGTCGCTCGATGTAAGACTGCCAGCGGCTCTTGTGCCTCTTTTTAGCTTCGACCTGAATGAGTTCTGTGTGGAACAACATCGGTCGGGCGCAAAGAAGCCCCAGAAAGGCGCTAAGAGCTAGGGGTGGCACGCAAACTGAGAATAAAAGACCCGCTAGCGCCTCCCAAGGAAAGCTTCCTTGCTCAAGCGCCCTAGAGCAGGCGTGCGCTGTCCAGGATGCAGGCGTTTCTTGTAGCTTTATCTGAAGCTCATTGATGCGGCGTATTTGCTCTTTTTGAAGGAGATTGGCCTCATAGCGCTTTAGAAACAGAGCGGCTTTTTCGCCTTCTAGGATGAGTCTTTGATGAAGAAGTGACGTTGTAGGGGTTGTGCTTTTAGCCCGCGCAATTTGGCCTCGCTTTTCGTCTAGCATTACCCTAACTTCGCTTGGTGCGGAGGCAATCAGGGAGTCAAGATTGCTGGCTTTTGGCTCTAGAAATTGAGGATTAGCGAGAAGGGAGAGCGGGAAAAAGGCTGTGGCTCCAATTAAGCCAAGGAAAAAGATGAGTGAAACACAGCAAAACTTGGCGTGGCGGCTAAAAACAGAGCCAGCGGGCGTTCTTAGAACACCAGGAGCCCTCGTGTCGTGAGCATTGTAGCCAAACCAAAGTTGAGCGGCGTTTAAGAGGGTTGAAAACAGGTCAATTCTGCTTGAGGTTTTAAGCAGGACTAAGCTTGTTAGCGCAAAAAGCTGACACAACGTAAGAATTGAGGCAACAAGAAACAAACCGCGAAAAAAGCGAATATCTAGAATGGGATAGCAGATGAGCGCGAGGAGGTATGTAAGAAGGAAGACCGCAAGCGTCCTGCAATGCTGAATGTGCTCAGATTCTTCGGAAGTGTGAACAGAAGGCAGCAAGAAGCTCTCGATACCAGTGTAAACTCGGTTAGGAAATCCGCCTAGCCAGAGTCGCTTTAGAGCTTTTCGCCTTCGGTTAGAAAATCGATAATCAGCAAATATCCAGTATGCATGATGAACTACAATTGCATCTGCTAGCCACAGGGCAAGAGTCAAGCCAAGGCCAAAAAAGAGAAAAAAGTGAAGTGGATTTGCACAAAGAAGTAAGGACCCAATCGCTATACCTGCTGCTGCGAAAATTGAAGCTTCTTCTTTCTGGCCGAAGTTCCAAAGAGCTGCTGCAAAAAGAACAAACGATAGCGTACACGCGAGAGTCCATATCCAGGAAGGTATCTGAGGACAGAGGGTGAGGAGCAAATGGTGTAAAACATAAAAGGCAGCACAAGCGACGGAAATGAGAAAAAGCATGGGCGATCTCGTGCGCTTTTCGCAGTACGTTCTAACATCCAAATCCAAGCCACTAGCTGCATCCCCTACTGCCTCGGCATCGAAATTATCAAGAGTTCTTTTGAGATTGAGTTCCATTGATTAAAGAAGGTTTGCGAGCTCAGGGCAGACGCTAAAAAGCAAGTCAATTTCTGGGAATTGTGGCTCTAGGAATCCCCGAACCCGCTCTGCCTTTTCAGGGGTAATTGTGACAATGGCGATGGAAAATCGCCCCTTGGCGGGAGAATCAGAATCTGAAAGGACTTTTCGCCAGGCAGGCTCCGCCCGCCGCTTTCCAATGATTTTCATCCGAATCTTTCGCTCAATTCGTTGGTAATCAGTGCCCGTATCTACGTAGATGTAGCCTAAGCGAGATTGAGCAGCGGATTGATGGAGAAAATAGTAATCGTGTTGAATTCCAGGGGTTAGAAGATCGGGAAATTTGGCCTCAAATTCAGGCCGAGTTATTTTCTGGTGGAGTTCGTTTTCGAGGCAGCAAAAGGAGAGGATTCCAAATTGGCGCGCTAGAGTTAGTGGTCCAAGGCTCCCGCCTAGCTTCGCGTTGCTATAGAATCGTCTAGCTGATGGTTTTGTGAGGTAGAAATAGCTCAGACGGCCAAGTAACTGGGCTTCATCCAGGATGCCAGCCACTCTCAGACGCCTGATTAGGCCTCTTGCAGAGTCTGAGCTTAGTTCAAATGCCTTCTCAACAGCCTGGTTGGTCGTCATCCGAAAGGCCCTGACGTGGTTAATTACCTGCATTTGTTGTTCGCTAAGAGCTTTCACAAGCTTTACCATATCTCGTAGGGCAGATTTCGGTTGGCACAATCTCGGTGAAACGCCATGACTCGGCGATAGTCATAGCGGCCGCCAAAGTCCACGACTCTATACGGCGTGCCGTTTCGAAAGAGCATTGCGTCAGGCAATTTCTCGCCCTCTCTTGAGTCTCGATAGCTCTCCTCACCGCGCCAATCCTTGGCCGCCTCTGGCGATTTTTCGAGATAGGCAATGTACACCTGCGCCTGACCCAAATCGTGAGTTTCTTGACCGAGACTTAGAGGTTTTGGCCGCGGGGCCGCAAAGTAGTTCAGCGCCCTTTTTCCGATTTCATACGTAGGAGTATATACGGGCTTTTCTGGCCAGCGGCTCGTTAGCTTCCACTCGACAGCATGAAAATCAGGCGGCGGTTCACCAGGCGACCAAGAAACAATCGGGCTAAGAATTTCAGGCAACGAATAGGCCAAGAGCCGATGGCGCAATAACAAATTCATTTTGCAGAGTCTTGCTAGGCTATTCTCAGCCACCTGCTCTCGGTTCTCTGGGCTAGAGGCGGCCCAGAAAACCGAGGCCATTTGATGGAGTGACATGACCCTAATTTTGAAGGCGAGCGTACGAAGAATCTCCCAGTCGCGTTCAACGATCATATTGAGCAGGAAAGCCTACGCGGATTCAGACGGAGAAATTTCAGAAGGTCTTCCCTATGAAAGTCGATAACTCCGTCCGAATACCGAATTAGATGGTCTGACAGGGATCTATGTGATTCACCTTTGGAGTTGATGAAGTTTACGACGTAGACCTTTCGACCGCCTTCTTGAAAGTCCATGATTGCTGGCAAATGGTCCGCATCGCCAGCAACAATTACTGCCTGATCGAATTGGTCTGACTCCCGAATTAGAAATCGCTGAAATGTGCCATCAACTGCCTTTTGAGTTAGCAGTCGTTGCGAAATTGCTAGGTACTTTCTGGAAATGGGAATACGCGGGACAACCGTTCTTGAGTCAATTGACACAATTCTGTTGAGCATTTTCGAGCGTGCTTGGAATTGGCGCAATAGCGCCTCGCAGTGCGCGCGATTCTGTTCAAGAGCAGAATTCACTACACCAATATGTTCGGATGATGGGGAGCTGTTCAAATCAGCCTCCAGTTGCCTTTTAAGCTTTGGTGGGCTGTACTTAAGAAGATGCTCCATCGTTAGTTGAAAATCGTTGGGATCCCATGGTGAAGGGTAAATGAGTTGGAGCGAAGTATCACCACATAAACAAGCGCAATAATATTGCCCCCCAACCCTTCTAACAAGATATTTGCTCAAACAAATCCAATTGGTGTTTTTAAAAAGATGAGGAAATAACTGAAATGGGTACATTCGTTGTGCATCTGGGAAAAACTCTTTTACCATTTCAAGGGTAAACCATTCTTCGTCATAAATTACTAGAGTTTTTGGTGTCTTCGTTAGTTTAAAAAAAGATGCTATTTGCATAATACAGATAGGGTCAAGTGTTAGGGTTGAAAAACAAGTTGCGGTTTGTTAGAATGCATTTTCGCCGCAAAGCATGGTTGAGCCTTGGAGATTATGGTTTTATCGGAGGTTATTATTGGCCATGCACTCGGCGTTTGTGCATTGGTCATTCAAGTAGGTTAGCTTCTGGAAACCCCTCCAAGGTTCCTCCATGGTTTGCGGTTACGGATAGTCTCCTGCGCCTGGCCCTGGAGACGTAAAAGCGATTCGCTCGCGAATGAGGCAGAGACGATAGCTATGCAGTCTGATTGCGGGGGGCAGACTTTTAGAACGGAATCGATACAAATGTCTCGTGGATCTAAAGGGGAGAATTCTCGCTTCAACGCCAAAAAAGCTCGAGAGTTCGATAGTGCCTGAAACGAAGTGTGTTGATTGAAAGACGAAAGGTTTTGAAGCTGAGCAGATAAGCAATCCATTTTTGCTTTTTCTTCTCGAAAATTGGCGTAAATGTTTTCAATGATTTCGTGAAGCGATTGCTCAGAGGAGTCGACATCTGCATTGCTAGGGGCGCATGAAGAGATCAGTCTTGCGCAAGCGCTCAAATCGTCTTCCCTCCAAGATCGAGGAAATTTTAATTTTGTGTTAAAAAGGAGCCAATGGCTCCCAGTGTAGCTCCCCTGGAAATCGCCGATTATTGGTCGAAGACCTCCAAGGGGAGTTAGTATGCCGCGTTCAGAGACGAATTGGAGAACAGCCGCATCGACAACGAAAAATACTTTTTTTCCCTTAAACGGACATTCCCCCAATGTAGTGTCGTGGGCAGCCGAAGGTGCAATGTGTACCGGCGGCGTGCGCAATTCGTGCTTAAGACCTGCGTGTGAGGAATGCCTTGAGATATCTGGGGATTTTTGGATCATGTTGGACATAAAGGTTGTAGGCTTCGGCTTTCGGAAGCCTTATGTCCTGATCCTAACGAAAAAGAGATCACAGAATACGCAAGGCGCTCCGAAATATCCGAAACCGGATATTTTCAAAGGGCCCGGCTCTGTGATCTACCTAGCACCTACGTCACGCTTTAATCAGACAGAGGCAGGAGGTATATGTTCCTTTCCCTTTTTGTCATCTCTGTCGACTTCCTTTCCTTCAACCGAATAATGTTGTTGAAGTGGAGGACTAATTCCTAGGTGAATCAATGGAGTCGGGGACGGCCACTATTGTGACCTATGTTCCGATTTTTATTTTGATCGAAATCGAAGTCGACCCTGATTTTATGGTGAGGCCTTCAAAGTAGGTCCTGCTATCCAATGTCCAACAGATCGAAGCTTTTCTGCAATCGCTGTTTTTTTTCTTTCAAACCGTATTTTGGTTTCAACATCGGAGGGAGTTGTTCAAATCAGAAAACAATCCAATCTTTATTGGCGTTTAAATATTCAAACATCGCATAAGCGATAAGCGGATGTTCGAAGTAGGCACCTTCAAAAAGAGCAAGAAATGCGTTTCGTCAACCAATTTTTTCAATTTGCGTGAAATGGCTCAAATTGCGCGCCTTCTAGACTCAGCGTCACCGCTTGGCCTGCGTCCACGAATACTTCAAGTCCTCAAAGCGCTTGGCTCTCTGCTCTGGCTCAGCCGCAACAATCGACCGCAGCTTCCGTTCGTTGAAAAACATCACATCGCGGCGATTTTCGAGGGATTTTAGGAACTGAACGGCGTTTTCTGGCAGAAGCAGCAATTGCAGGATTTGCCTGACCCTGCCCCTAGAGATGCCCTCATTTTCGCCGATTTGCTCCCTTGTGAGCCATGGTTGCTCCTCTAGTGCTTTCTGCCAGGCCGAGGCCTTGTGAATTGGATGACGGCGATTTTCGGCCCTATTGGTGCCCTGGGAGTTGCTCGGTGCAGGGACTCCAAATCCAAAGGGTTCAAGCACAAACGGCTTGGTGTCCCAACGATCAAACGGCACTCCAATTGAGAAACTTTGGTCAAAATGAGTTCGCAAACCACTCACGCACGGGCCGCCAGTTTTTTTCTTCGCGGCAGGGCAAATGGTGGATTCGTGAGGGCGATTTCTTGCACGCAAGAGTAATTTGGATGAGTCGCGCTTGCAGTCTCCCCCGCCCGTTGTTAGGAAAGGAGCGATGAAAAAGAGCGTTTTTTGCTTTGCTGGTTCCTGCTTCGTTGCTATGGCAGGGTTCGTGTCCGTTCCAAACGCACAAGCTGGCGGCTCCATCGAGTGGAAGCCGTTTGGGAAGGTGGGCGAGGAAGAGGTGCAACTCTACACCCTCACCAACAGCCATGGCGCGTCCATCTCCATCACCAACTACGGCGGAATCGTCACCTCCATCCGAGTTCCGGACCGGGACGGCAACCTGGCCGACGTGGCCTTGGGCTATAACAAGGTGGAGGACTACGTGGCCGGCAGCCCGTATTTCGGCTGCATCACCGGGCGCTACGCAAATCGCATCGCCAAAGGAAAATTTGCGATCGATGGCCAGGAATACACCCTGGCGATCAACAATGAGCCTAACCACCTGCACGGCGGCGAGAAAGGCTTCGACAAGCAAATCTGGAAATCGCGGGCGGTCTCCGGAAACGCGCGTTGCTCGCTGATTTTGACGCATACCAGCCCTGACGGCGACGAAGGTTACCCGGGCAACCTGAGCATGCGCGTGATCTACACGTTCACCGACGAAAACGCGCTGCGCATCACCTATTACGCCGAAACCGACAAACCGACCGTGGTCAACCTGACCAACCACACCTACTTTAACCTGGCCGGCGAAGGCAGCGGCGAAAACATCCTGGGTCATCGCATGAAAATCATTGCCGACAAATTCACGCCCGTGGATGAAACGCTGATCCCAACCGGCGTGGCCTCGCTGGACGGCTCTCCGCTCGATTTTCGCCAAGCGACGCCGATCGGCCGGCGGATCGAAGAAGACAACGAGCAACTGAAGTTCGGCCTGGGCTACGATCACAACTACGTGGTCAACGAGACCAAGCTGGAGAAGCCGAAGCTGGTCGCGCAAGTCACCGAACCCAAGAGCGGACGCGTTTTGCGCGTGTTGACCACCGAACCGGGCCTGCAATTCTACTGCGGCAACTTTTTGGACGGAACCAACGTCGGCAAGAGCGGCAAACCCTACGAGCACCGCACGGGTTTTTGCCTGGAAGCCCAGGTTTTCCCGGATTCGCCGAACAACCACAACAAAGGCGAGGGCTACACCTCCGCATTGCTCAAACCCGGCGAAACTTACCGCCAAACCACGGTCTACCGCTTTGATGTGGCCAAGCCGAAGAAGCCGTGATCGTGTGGTCACTTGAGCGAATCAGCCTGCCATGTTGCCGAAAGTTATCGGCCGTTGGACTGAGAAACAAGGCGGGGCGAGAAAAGCGCCGCCATTTGCTGGTCCTCACGGGTTCAATCCCCTGAAAAATCCACCCCGTTTCGTTCGCACCACGAAATCGCCTTCTGACTGCCGGCTTGCGCGGCGCGGCGATACCAATTTTTCGCATCGCCGCCTTCCAGCCGTTCGGCCAGCCGCAGCATGGATTCCACGTGCCCGCGCACGGCGGCGGCGCGGGTCCAAACGGCGTCCTTCGGCATGCTTTCCGCTCCGCGGATCACCAAAGCCCGGGTGGCTTCCTCAAACCCGCGTTCGGCTAAAATCGCGATGATTTCCTGGTCGTGAACCGTCGGCGATCGCTCCGAAGCCAGCCATTCGGCCAAAATCCCGCGAATTTCCGCTGTAACGGCGTCCGCGCCGTCGGAAAACATGCGCTCGAGCCCGATGACGTAGCGAATGGCGTCGCCAAACTGCTGATACGCCAGCAAAGAGTCGACCGGCGCCAGATGGCTGGCTAAATCCGGCTTTTCCGGCGCAACGTTGGATTTTGGCCGCAACTTGGGCTGCGGCTCCGGTTTTTGCGCCGCTGGCGGAGGCTCGGCTGGAGGCTTGGGGCTCAAGGTGCGGGGCCGAAGAGGGGGCGCCGGCGCCATGGCGACGACGAGCGGTTCATCGGGGACCAGAGCGCGGTCGGCGTCAGCAGCCGTTTCCATCGGCAAAGCCTCATCCGGTGGGGTTTCGTCGATTTCGACCCCATCCCGGCTCACCAGAACAACCAGGTATCCCAGCGCTCCCAATGAAGCCACGAAGGCCAAAAGTGCGCCGATGGAGCCTTGGGCGCCGCCGTTATCCTCGGCGTCGCTCAAATCCACGCGAAAACTGGGGTCGTCCCCTTCAAGACCGCTGCTGCCGGATTCCGGGGAACGATGCCGGGCCCGCTTCAGCGTCCGCAACGAGGCACCTTCTGCACCGGAGGGTGCGTCGGTTGCGGGGTTAAGTTGTGAATCGGATCCAGGTGGCATCTGCCTTCAATTTAAAAACATCCCGCGAATCAATCAATGCCTCGTTTTGCCAAGAATTAGATCAATTGTGAAAGTCTTGGAATTTACGAACGCACGGACACTTGCACGTCGATTCCGTTGGCCCGGCACCAAGCCACGCTGTCTTCATCGCCCAGCGCCGCCGCTTTGCGATACCAAAATGCGGCGCGCTCGGCATCCACCTCTCCGGCGAGACCGACTTCCAAACAGCGGGCGTAGGCGGTCATGCACTTGGCGTTGCCCAGCATCGCGCCCGCCTGGAACAGATCCGAAGCTATGCCGGTGTCCCGATCGACCCCGTCACCCTGCGCGTAACGGGTGCCCAAGTTAAAGTAGGCGGGGATGCAGCCGGCTTTTACCGCGCTTTGGAACCACTCCGCCGCCAACTGCGGGTCTGCCGGCACGCCCAACCCGCGTTCGTAGCAAAAACCCAGCAAATCCATGGCTCTGGCCTCTCCTTTCATCGCCGCGCTGTCCAGAACCTTCACCGCCTCGGCGGGATTCGGCTCGATGCCATTTCCCAGCAGTTGGCACTCGCCGTAGCGGTAAAGCGCCTCGACCGAGCCCATTTTCGCGCCCCGGGCGAACCATTTGACCGCCTCCTCCCAGTTTTCGCGCTTTTCCTCCATTCGCGCCATCTCCAGGATCGACGGCAAGTGGCCTTCATTGGCCGCCAAGCGGGTTTGATTGGGAAGGCCGCTACGGCCTTGCGTCGCGCGAATCATGAGGGTTCGGGCATCGGAAATTCCTTCGTGAGCGAGGACCTCGAGAAAGGGCACGTCGCCAATTCCCGGCTTAATTTGCGATTGCTCCCAATCCCGCAAAATGGTCAGGATGCGGTCCCAAATTTGCCCGCGATGCTTCGGGTGGGAGTCGGCAAGATGGAGCATGATTCGCAGCGCCTCGCCAAATTCGGAGGTTTCGCAGCGCTGGCCGGCAACCTCAAAGCGCTCGTTCAACTGGGCTTGGGCGGTCTCAATTTCCACCTTAGCCAGCTCCATCTTCTGAGCCTCGGCTTCGCGGTGGGCGTAAAAGGCCGCGTAAGCGAAAAATCCGGTGGCGCAGACCCAAAGTAGGCCCATCGCCGCGAAAGCAAGGCTGCTGGGCCGTTTTCGTTCGAGAGGCGCGCCGAGGCGGGCAAAAACGGGCAAATCACCCCCGTTTTCCGGGGTTTTCGTCGTTTTTCCGGGACGGTCGGAGGAAAGGTTTTGTCGGTAAAGAGTTCCGGCCATGGTGTTGGGAGGTTTTGCGGCCGGTTACGGAATTTACGGCCAATCCCGAAATTTCGCGCAACTTCTCGAATTTTCAAATTTATGCGCCTCGTTTCTGCGCTTTTTCGCACTTTTCGCGGCTAAACCCAGGGCATGGCGCCCAAAAAGTGCTCGGAAATCCGCGACAACGCCTTGCTGCGGTGGCAAGTCTCGCGATTTTCCGCGGCTCTCAGGTATCCGGAGAGCGCCTTGCGCATACCGCGCAGCAGTTGGTAGGGATCTTCCTCAGCTTCCGCTTCTTCCACAAATTCCCAATCCCAACTGCCGTTCATCCCTTCGAGCAAAGCCCGGTTTGCGCCGTTTCCCAGGATGACGGTGGGAATTCCCGTGCTGCCGACGAATTGCAACCCGGCGCGAGTCGGTTCCGGCAACGGATCGTGGTGCGTTTTCGCCCGGTCGCCCAGGTAAACGATGGCCACGTCGTGGTAGTCCTGTTTGAGGACGGCCTCGCCGCCATCCACCCAATCGCAACGATGCGGTAGGCTCATTTGGCCCAGCAATGCCGCGAGATTTCGCCGGTCGCGGCCAACACACAGAATGGAAATCGCATCGCCTTCAGTCGTCGTCGGTTTCATCCCCGCATTGTAAAAAACTTCCGCGAATTCGGTCAAAACAAATCGGCGCCGGCGCCCAATTTCGCGCGTTCACTCCGTTCTTACCTTGAAAGTCAACTGCCAGCGCTGGTCGGAGGCGGCGTGCTGCATCCAAAGCTCCAGATTTCCCAGTTCGGTGACGACGGCGTGAAGTTGCACGGGAATCATCTCGCCGGGCGCGTGACCTTCCAGGGCCGGTAACTCCACCTTCAGGCTGGAAGTCTCCTCCAGCGCGTTTTCCGCGTCATCGACGATTTCGCCCGGTTCATCGCCGCTGCGGACCTCCGAGGAAAGGAAGCGGAATTCCGCCTCCTGGCCGGTGATGAGGCCAAAGTCGCGCCCTTGCAGAACGCGTTCGCTGCCTTCCTCCATCCCTTGCGGGACGACGCAAACAGCCTTGAGCGGGGGTTTGAACCCGGGAACCGCCGGCATGGACGATTCCAGCCCCACGTAATAGCTGCGCGCCGTGCCGGCCTTGATCCGCAACCCTTTGCCGCTGGCGCGATTTCGCGCGTAAACCGCCGCGCCGCGGGCCACGGCCAAATCCGGCTGAAAACCGGCCAATTCGCTCGGCGCGGTTCCGCCATTCCAACTGGCCAGCAGGTCGAGCACCCGTTGACGCACTGCATCGGCCTTGAACGCGCCGCCGTTGAACAAAACCGCGGTGGGTTGGAGCAAGGGACCCTTCGCGGACTCGAATTTCGCGCTCAATTCGTCGCTGGCCCGCACGTTTTGCAGGCTGCGGGTCAAAAACCGGGCCAGGTGCTTGCTGACCACCGGATCGGCTGCGTAGGGCAGCCCAAATTCCTGGAGGCCGCTTCGCGCAGCTTCCTGCGGCAAGTCGGCCGCCTCCGTCATCGGGAAAAAGCCGTCCAGCACAACTGTTTCCAGCGCCGCGCGATCCAATTTTGTGGAAAGGGTCTTGGCCAGCAGGCTGGAACCGCGCGAGGGAATCGAAATCGCGGCTTCGTCCAGATCGTCGCGCGAAAACAGCGTCTCCTTGGCCTGGCGGCAACCCTGTACGAGCGAGAGAAACTGCCAGGAATCGATGGTTTTGCCTTCCTCGGTCAGTTTTGCCTGAAGCGTGTAGGCCAGCGCCAGATCCATGTTGTCGCCGCCGAGCAAAAGATGCTCGCCCACGCTAATTCGCTCGATTTCCAGGTTTCCGCCCTGGTCTGTGATGGCCAAGAGGCTGAAATCCGCCGTGCCTCCGCCCACGTCGCAAACCAGCACGATGTCGCCGGCGCGCACCTGATTTCGCCAATCGCTCCCGGTCTGCGCCGTCCAGGCGTAAAACGCGGCTTGGGGCTCCTCCAGCAGGACGGCGTCCCTCAATCCGGCGGCTTCAGCAGCCTCAGCGGTGAGATTTCGGGCTACCTCATCGAACGAAGCCGGCACGGTGACGACTACCTCGGTTTCGGCGAGATTTTCGACGGTTCCGGAGGTCATTGCAGCCTCACGCAAGTGCTCCAGGTAGCCGCGCGCGGTTTCGAACGCGGAGAGTTTTTGCGCGGCGCCGATTTCCGAATTCCAGGGCAAAACCGCGCTACGCGGATCGACGTGCGGGTTGGAAAGCCACGATTTTGCCGACGTCACCAGCCGGTCCGGAACCATGGCGCCGTGTTCGCGGGCAAACTGGCCGCGAATCGCGGGATCCGAGTCGTCAGCCCACGGCACGCGGGCCATTTTTTCGGGAAATTCGGCTTCGTTGGGCAGGTAAGTCGCGCTGGCGAAGGTCTCCTTGCCGCCCACGGCGTTGACATCGAGAACCTGGGGGATTTCCAGGATTTCCGGCGGTTCGGCGCTTTCCGATTCGCAGAAAGCCAGGGCGCTGTTGCTGGTGCCGAGATCGATTCCGAGGGAAAATTTCATCGCCATCAATCCTAGCCTGCCTTATTCGCGAAGCCAGCCGGCGATTGGCGAAAGATGGCTTCCAGCGCCAGGAAAGCGCTGGTTTTCCCGCCGAGGCGTATCCAGAGATACGTGGAGGTGAGAAAACCAAGCTTGACGCCGCGATGGAGGTCATATCTCGCCAATCGCGCTGGCGCTCGCGATTAAGGCGGGCTGGCCTGAGTTCGGCGATTCGCGAGCGAGCAATCGCCCCTCGCCAAAACGCCGGATTTGCCTGACCGTCCCGAATGGACCTCATTTCCGCACCGTGGCGACTTTCGGCCGAAAACCTGGGATTTCTGGACAAAACCTACGTTTGGCACCCGTTCACGCAAATGGCCGGGTGGTGCGAACCGGGCCACGAACCGCTCGCGATCGCCTCCGGACGCGGGGCACGGGTAACCGACGTGCTGGGACGCGAATTCATCGACGGCAACGCCTCCATCTGGACCAACATCCACGGCCACCAGCATCCCGCAATCACCGCCGCAATTCGCGATCAACTCGACCGCATGGCCCACAGCTCCTTCCTGGGCCTGACGCATCCCAACGCCGCCGTTTTGGCCCGCGAACTGGTGACCCGCGCTCCCGGCGAGCGCCTAACCAAGGTGTTCTTCTCCGACAACGGCTCCACCGCCAACGAGGTGTCCCTGCGCATGGCGCTGCAATTTCGCGCGCTTCGCGGAGAGATCGGCAGAACCCGGTTTGTCGCCTTCGACCAAGCCTATCACGGCGACACCGTCGGCGCGGCCAACCTCAGTGGCATCCCGCTGTTCAATCAGCCGGTCGCGGCGCCGTTTCCGCCGGTAACCCGCGTTGCCAGCTTGGAGGGTTTGACCGAACTCGGGAGCGGTTTCGCGCAAAGCGTCAACGCGGCCATCATCGAGCCTCTCGTGCAGGGCCCGGCCGGGATTCGCCCCTGGCCGCGCGGGATGCTCCGGGGTTTGGCGGATTGGTGCGCGGAACACGGCGTTTTGCTCATCCTCGACGAGGTTTTGACCGGTTTCGGGCGCACCGGGACGCTGTTTGCCTGCGAGCAAGAGGGCGTGGTCCCGGATTTTCTCAATCTGGCCAAGGGCATCACCGGCGGCTACTTGCCCCTCGCCGCGACCCTAACCGCGCAACGCATTTTCGACGCGTTTCTCGGCGGTGCGGAACAGACGTTTTACTACGGCCACTCCTACACCGCTAACCCATTGGGCTGTGCCGCGGCGCTGGCCTCGCTCCAGGTTTTTGACGACGAACGCGTGCTCGAAAACCTCCAACCCAAGATCGCCGGCCTAACCAGCGCGCTCGCCAACCTCGCCGATCTGCCCCAAATCGCGGAAACGCGGCAATGCGGCTTCATGGCCGCGCTCGAAGTCCGTGGAACCACGCCCGATGGCGAAAATTTGCAGCGCACCGGCCAACTCGGAGCCGCGGTTTGCCTGGCCGCGCGCGATTTTGGCCTGCTAACGCGCCCCATCGGAAATGCCGTGATCCTCATGCTTCCGCTTTGCGCCGAGACCGACGATCTCGCCGCCGCCTGCGCCGCTCTGGGCCAAGCTTGCGCCAAGTTTTAGCCCGGCCGCCGGTTTTCGGTTTCCTCAGGCTGGCGAGGGGCGAACAAGAAGTGTAACGAAGGCGAAAAATCGCGCCATGAGCCAGCAAACTGCATCCAAGCACCCGAATCTGGGCCCAACTCCGGGAAAATCGCACGTTGTCGTCCTGGGCGGCGGTTTTGGCGGGTTGGAATTTTGCAAGCGCCTCAACGATCCCGAACGATTCCACATCACCCTGATCGACCGGCAAAATCACCACCTTTTCCAGCCGCTTCTCTACCAGGTAGCCAGCGCCGGCCTGGCCGCGCCGGAAATCGCACAGCCGCTGCGCTCCATCCTAACCGAACACGAAAACTTGGACGTGTTGATGGAAGAAGTCACCGGAATCGACCTGGACAAGCGCGCCATCACCACCAGCCAACGCACGGTTGGCTACGATTACCTGGTGATCGGCCTGGGCGTGAAAACGAGCTATTTTGGGCATAACGACTGGGCTCAGCACGCCCGTGGGCTGAAATCGTTGGACGACGCCACGCAGATTCGCGCAGACATCCTCAGCGCCTTCGAGCGAGCCGAATGTTCTGACGACGAAGCTGAGATTCGCCGCCTCATGACCACCGTCGTCATTGGCGGCGGCCCCACCGGGGTGGAATTGGCCGGCGCGTTTGCGGAACTGGCCCGCCGGGTCATGGCCGACGATTTTCGGCGCATCAACCCGCGCGATGCCCGGATCGTTCTCGTGGAGAGGTCTGACAGGCTCCTCACCATGTACCCGGAGGATCTCTCCGCCTACACCAGCCGCCGCCTGGTGGGAATGGGCGTGGAAGTGCGCGTCAATTCAGCCGTTGAGGACGTGGGGGAGGGCTACGTGGTGGTTGCCGGTGAGCGAATCGAAACGGCCAACGTGCTTTGGGCCGCCGGCGTCGAAGCGCCCGCGTTCACGCGCCAACTCGGCGTGGAAACCGACCACGCGGGACGAATCATGGTCGAGCCGGATCTTAGCTTGCCAGGTTACCCGGAAGTCTTCGCGGTCGGCGACATCGCCCATCTTGTCGACGCCAACGGCAAGCCCGTGCCCGGCCTGTGTCCCGCCGCGATTCAAATGGGCGGCTACGTGGCCCGGCGTTTGTTGCGCGGCCAAACCGGACCGTTCAAATACTTCGACAAAGGCAACATGGCCACTATTGGCCGCAGCGCCGCCGTGGCGGAGAGCGGCGGGCTCAAATTCACCGGTTACCTCGCCTGGCTTATGTGGCTCTTCATCCACCTGCTGTTTTTGATCGGATTTCGCAACAAAGTAGCCGTTTTTTGGCAATGGGTTTACTCCTACCTAACCTACAAACGCGGAGCGAGGATCATCACCCAAGTCAAGTGAGGGAACGCACGAGTTGACAAGAAATAAGAATTTGATTTGGCTCTGTGAGCAGCTAACGTGACTGCATCCGCTCCTTGAAAGTATGTCCACTCGTAGATTTTGGGTGGCCAGAAATCCTGGGGCCTTTTTGTGCCCAAAATCAGCCATGAGAATCCGTCGAATTGCCGTCCTTATTGACGGAGCATTCTTCGTCAAACGATTGTCTCGCCTCGTTCCTGCTGGACATGCGAATTGGCATCGACGTCACGACGCTGACTCTCAAGAAGCAGGTTGACTCCATTATTCTCGTTACGGGAGACAGCGACTTTGTCCCTGCCGCAAAGGTCGCCCGCAGGGAGGGTGTTGAGTTTCTGTTAGACCCGCTTTGGCAAAACGTGAACGATGACCTGAACGAGCACATCGACGGATTGGTCTGGGTTCACGGTCAACCTGGGGTGGTCTCCGATACAGATGACGACGCCTTTGATGCGTCTGGAAGCCCATCCTAAAATTGGCGGAGAGGGAAGGAATCGAACCAACCTCGGCGAGGATCACTCGTCGACAACGGTTTTGAAGACCGCGGGGGCCACCAGGCACCCATCTCTCTCCAATTCGCCCAAAGCTGGATGAGCCGGCGGGTTGCGTCAATGAAAACCCGCCAACTGCCTCTCTCGGCCAATTTTTCGGTTGGTTGCAAAGGCGGCGATCGGCGTTAAAGGGAGCCCATGAAATTCTCCAAGCTCCTCCCGCCGGTTTTTCTGTTCCTCGCTTGCAACTCACCGTTAATTGCGGATGAACCGCTGCGCATCATCGCCTTCGGCGCGCACCCGGACGATCCGGAGTTCCAAATCGGCGGTTGCGCTGCCAAATGGGTCGCGCTGGGGCACAAAGTGAAGCTGGTGTCGGTGACGAACGGCGACATCGGCCACTGGGAGATGTCTGGCGGTGAGTTGGCCAAACGCCGCACGGCCGAGGTCAAGGAAGCGGCCAAACGCGGCGGTTGGGAGGTGGAGGTGCTCGATATTCACGATGGCGAGCTGGTCCCTTCGCTTGAAAATCGCAAGAAAATCACCCGCTTGATTCGCAATTGGCAGGCGGACCTGGTTTTCTCGCATCGGCCGTGGGATTATCACCCGGATCACCGCTACACCGGCGTGTTGGTGCAGGATGCGGCGTTCATGGTCTCGGTGCCCAATTTTTGCCCGGATTCGCCGCCGTTGAAGAAAAACGCGTATTTTTTCTTCTTCCCCGACCGGTTCACCAAACCCTATCCCTTCGAGCCGGATATCGCGATCTCGATCGATGACGTTTTCGACAAAAAGGTCCAGGCCATCGATGCGCTCGAATCGCAGGTTTACGAAGGTGGCGCGCTGGGAAACCCGGAGACGGCGAAGCAGCGGTTTCAGGACGATCCCGAACGCCGCCTGGCGCGTTTGCGTCAAAGCTGGGAAACGCGCCACGGGAGGATCGCCGAAAGGTACCGAGACGTGCTGATCGAGTGGTACGGTGAGGAAAAAGGCGCCGCGGTGAAGGCGGCGGAGGCGTTTGAGGTGTGCGAGTACGGCCGGATGCCGAGCAAGGCGGAATTTCGGCGATTGTTCCCGTTTTTCGACTAGCGATTTGGTTTCTTGTCGGCCATGAGCCGACCTTAGGGCCAGTCCGAAGAATCGCCAGGGCCGCCGCATTGGGTCACCCGCCCACCGGAACCGCCGCTTCGTCCAGTTCCTTCACAAACCGGTTGTTTCGATCGACCAAAATGGCCGTGGGCTCGATCGGCTTGTCCGAAAAGCAAAAGCCGATGATGATGATCTCTTCCCCGGCGTTGATTAGGTGCGCAGCGGCTCCGTTCATCCCAATGCGCCCGCTTCCGCGCTGCCCGGGGATGATGTAGGTCTCCAGCCGGGCGCCGGTGGTGTTGCTGACCACCAGGACCTTTTGGCCGTTCCAAAATCCCACCCGCTCGATGAGGTCCTCGTCGATGGTGATGCTACCGACGTAGTTCACATCGGCTTCGGTAACCGTGGCTTTGTGGATCTTGCCTTGAAGGACTTCGCGAAACATCGGCGTAATTTTTCCAATCGAATGGGTGTTGGACCAAACGTCTGGCAGCAACCTTACGATTTCAACCGCTAAGGGGAATCGGGAAAATAGAGGATCGAAGGTGCGCAGGGTTCTTGTTGGTGGTTTCCGTTCAATCAAAAGATGCGTTTTGACGACACTTGGTGTTTCCTGCCGAAATGGGAAGGTGGATTGCCAGAGAAAAGTGCCAGCAACTCAGCGTGGTGGGGGAAAAGATGCATCCACCAACCCACCAACCATGACAAAACCCGCCTACCCAATGCTGCTATGCCTGATTTTGGCTCTGCCGGCCGCCAACGCCGATCCGGCGCCAATTCTCAACCTCCCAAATTCCGGAACCGACCCTACCGCGATCGACTTTGACGCATTGCCGAAAATCTCCGGCGAGCACGCCGTCATCAATCCCGTCCATCGCTCTCCCGGCATCGGCCCCGGCGACAAGCTGGAGATGAACAAAATGCGGCTCCAGCTCCACAATTATCTGGCTTATCACGACGGGAAATTTTGGTGCATTTGGAGCGATGGCCCGAAAATCGAGGACTGGCCGACGCAGGAAATCAAGTACGCCACCAGCGCCGACGGCCTCAACTGGAGCGAGGCGAAATCGGTCACCGGCACGCCGGAGGAACCCTACGCCTACATCGCGCGCGGCCTGTGGATTCGCGACGGCGAACTGCTGGCTCTCGCGGCTCACTACAAAGGGAAGGGCGCGTTCGGCGCGGACAAGGAGCTGCAACTGCTCGCGTTCGTTTGGGACGGCGCGGCCGGCCAATGGAAGCGAAAAGGCAAGGTCTACGACAACGCGATCAACAACTTCCCGCCCCAGCGGTTGCCCACCGGGGATTGGATTCTAACGCGGCGCGATTCGCGGTTTAACGTGACGATTTTGATTGGCGGCAGGGAGGAACTCGGTGCGTGGCAGGCCTACCCGGTTGTCCGCGTTGGCGAGGTGAAAGGCTTTCGGCCCGATGAGCCGATTTTCTGGCTCATGCCTGACAAAACCCTCAACGCGCTCTTCCGTGATAACGGCGGCTCGCAACGCCTCTTCCACTCCATCTCAGCCGATCTCGGCAAATCGTGGAGCCCGCCGCAACTCACGAATTTTCCGAACTCTACGAGCAAAATTTTCTCGACGCCGACAAGCCGAGGTTACCGTGTGATGGTTTCGAACGCGAACCCGAAATGGGCGCGGCGGCAACTGCACATCTCGATCAGCGAAGGCGGCAAAACGTTCACGCGCATGGCGCAGCTCGACGTCCCGGCTCCGGAAGCTCCGGAAGGGTTCGCGAGCATTTGGAAAAAGTTCAGCAAAGGCATCGCCAGCCTGCAATACCCGCATGTCATTGAGCATGACGGTTATCTCTGGATTGCGCTATCGCGTTGCAAGCTGCAAACCGAGGTGTTTCGCGTTTCGCTGGATTCGATCGACGACTTGCTGCAATGAAGTGCCGCGCCGCGGGTCTCACCCTGGCCAAAGGTGTAGATGCAGCCAACGCAGCCGGAATCCGGAAACCGGTGGGCTGCGATCGTCGCCAGCGCATCCTTGGAGCGAGCTTTGGGTGGACCTGCGGCCTGGTCCTAGTGCGGTGAATCCGGCTTCGGCAAGCCGCAGGGATCGATGAGGCGCGAGGTGACGAAAAGCAGCCGATTCGGGATTTCACCGCGGCCGGCCAACCCCACGGCAATCGTTTGGCCGTCCCAAATCGTAGTTGCCATCCGAACCCGCCGTTTGTCGAAAATCGGCTCGTTAATCCGGCTGGGAGTTGGTTCGGGCTTCGGCGCGCCCGGTTCGGCAACCGAAAGCCCGATCGTGAATCCATCCCCGCCCTCTTCCAAGTGCAAAGACACCAGATCACCATGCATCGCGTGCTTCAGTTCCACGCGCGCGCCGGGCTTCGAGGCCAAGCTTGGCTGCTTTTCAATCGTTACGCCATCGTGCTCGGCCAGGGCACGGACAACGCGCTCATATTGCGGTGCGGCGTAGGCGCCGAGCAGTTGGATCGGCCAATTGGCATCACGCCGTGAAGCGGGCCGGCTCTAGAAGGGTAGAATGGACATCCTGTCCGTTCGCGTGGCGCGCCAAGCTTCACGCTCCCAAGGCTCGCGTGGGAGAACGGACAGGATGTCCATTCTACGCCAGGTTCCACCTACCACACATACCGAAACTCCGTCGATGCGAACAACACCTGACAGAGCCGCGCCCACGCCGTTTGCGGATCGGAGCCTGCGGAAGTTGCCGTTTTGACATAACGCAACGCCTGTGACGCTTCGTCCGGCTTGGCGGGACGGCCGAGACTGATGCGAATCGCCAATTCGGCGCGGGCTTCCGGGATTTCTTCCGTCCTAAGCACGTGTTTCGCGGTATCGACGCTGGCCTGGGTGATGAAATCGCTGTTCATCATATAGAGCGCTTGAGTCGGCGTGTTGTTGGTCGTGCGCGTTCCGCGGATGAAGGCGGGATCGGGAAAATCGAACACCTCTAACTGGTGCGGCACCGCTTCGCGCAGGATCGAGAGATAGACGCCGCGGTGAGGATCGTCGTAAGAAACGGAAACGCTGCCCACTTGATGGAATCCTTGGCGGGCGGCGTCGCTGGGACCGGGCGATCCGGTTTGCAGGCGTTGCGAGGCCATGAGGACGGTATCGCGAATCGCCTCGACCTCGAGGCGGCGCGGGGTCATGCGCCACCGCAAACGCGCGCCGGGATCGCTGGCCATGCCCGATTCATGCGGCGTTGAGCTTAGCTGGTAAGTTTGGCTGAGGACGAGCATGCGGATGAGCGATTTGGTCGAGCCGCCGTTTTGCCGAAACCAACTCGCCAGGTGATCGAGCAGTTCCGAATGGCTCGGCGCTTGCCCGGTGAGGCCAAAGTTATCGGCCGATTCCACAAGGCCAACGCCAAAAAGATGCTGCCACACGCGATTGACGTAGACGCGCGCCGCAAGCGGGTTTTCCGGCGATGTCAGCCACTTGGCGAGCTGGGCGCGACCACTTTGATCGTCCGGAATTGCCAAATCCTCGCCGGAAACGGGCAGAACTTGCAAAAAGCCCCGTGGTATCACCGGGCCATGATTCGCGGAGTCGCCTTTGATGAAAAGCGGTTGCTCGACCGGCTTAGGATGATCGCTAACCGCGGCCACCCTTTCCGCTTCGACCGGCTCAGCAAGTTGGGATTCTAGCTTTGTTAGGCCAGCGCGGATTCCGGCGATCTTTTTCTTCAGCGGCGCGATTTCGGCCTCGTTTCCTTTGGCGCTCTTTTTGGCGATCTGCTTCTTTTTGGCCAGGCCAGCCTCCAGCCTTCGCAACGCGGTACGCATTCCCTCGGCCTTGGAGTGCATCGCTCCGATTCGTTCCAGCTCGGCGACATCTTCCTGCATCGCGACGAATCGGGCCGCAGCGCCTCCGGCGGGCCCGCCTTTGAAATCCGCGTTCACCGGCGGGCCGACCTTGCCGTTGTAGGAACTGGTGCTGCGCAGAATTCCGGCGATCGCGTAATAGTCGGCCGTCGGAATGGGATCGAATTTGTGATCGTGACAGCGCGCGCAAGTGACTGACAAACCCAAAAACGCGTGCCCAATCACGTTAAGCTGATCGTCGATGTCGTCGGCCAGATATTCCAGAGCTTGCGGCGTTTTTCCCGAACCGGAGTAGGCGCGCTGACCCGTCAGCAGCAGACCGGTCGCCACCATCTGCTCCCGGCGTTGCGCAAGATCATCGGCCGGCAAGAGATCGCCCGCGAGTTGCTCGGTGACGAATTGGTCGAACGGTTTGTCCGCGTTGTAGGCGCTGATGACGTAGTCGCGATACTTCCACATCAGCGGGTTCACGAAATTGCGCGGCTTGCCGATCGTCTCGGCGTAATGGACGACGTCGAGCCAATGCCGCGCCCAGCGCTCGCCAAAGTGATGGCTGTCGAGCAGCTCATTGACGAGCGATTCGGTTGCCTGCGCAAGATCCGCATCGGCGGCGTTGAGGAAGGCGTCCTGTTGTTCGGGAGTCGGCGGCAGGCCGGTGAGGTCGTAGTGAATTCGGCGCATCAGCGCTACCGCGTCGGCCGGCGTGGTGGGTTTCAGCTTTTCCTCTTCCAGGCGCGCGAGGACGAAGCGGTCGATGTCCTGACGCGGCCAATTTGGATCGCTGACCTGCGGCGGTTTTGGGTTTGTTAGGGGCCGAAACGCCCAGTGCTTGCGCGCCTCGTCGAAGTCGATCGCCTCCTCCGCCACCGGAGCTTCGCCCTGCCGTGGATCGGGCGCACCGATCGCGATCCACTTGCGCAGAACCTCGATTTGGTCCTCGGAAAGCTGCTTTTTCGGCGGCATTTCCAGATCGTCATCGGTGTAGGTCACCGCCTGATAGAGCAGGCTTTCCTCCGGGTTCCCCGCGATAATGGCCGGCCCCAGTTCGCCGCCTTTGAGCAAGGCGTCGCGGGAATCGGCCAGCAGATCGCCCTTGGATTTGCCGGACTCGACCGAATGGCAATCGTAACAGGCTTCCACGAGGATGGGACGCACTTTTCGCTCGAAGAACGCGATACCGGCTGCGTCATCGGCCGCCGCCGGAAGCACGACCGTCACGGCTAGGCTGAGGAGAAAATGTTTCATTGTGAGGTCAGGATGCTGAGAAACGTCTGCCGGGGGAGGCGATTTACCGCGATCTTTTTACGATTTTCAAGCTTTCAACCGGCGGGCGCAGGGATTTCGGACCACTCGGTGCATGGAGATGTTCGCCTACCTGGTTGGGAAGATGGAACCGATCTGCGAACCCGGTGGAGGCAGCCTGCTCGACGGAAAAAAACGCGAAAGGTTTTTGTGCGGCATCGAGAGTAGTAATGAATGATCGAATGCCCAGTGACGAAAGGATTCCGAAATTCAAATGACAGCAGGCGCGTTGTTAGCTTCCTCGCTTGGGTCTTGCTGCTCGCCTTGACGTGTTCGGCAGCCGCCCAAGACTTCCCACAATTCGATCGCGCCGCCTTCGATGAGTCCATTCGCCCCGTGTTCCAAGAATTCTGCACCAAGTGCCACGGGCCGGAAAAGCAAAAAGCCGGCCTGCGTTTGGATGACATCGACCTCGATTTCAGCAAGCGAAACGTCGCCAGCCGCTGGACCGAGATCATGGATCGGATCAACTCGGGCGAAATGCCGCCCGAAGACGAACCTCAGCCCGCGGTAGAGGAGCTAACCACCGTGATCGAGTGGATCACGGCCGAACTGCGTCGTCGCGAGGCGGCGATTCAGAGTACGGGCGGGCAGGTCGCGATGAGGCGGATGAACCGGGCGGAGTACAACAACACGATCCGTGATCTCATCGGGATCGACTTCCGGCCAGCCGACGATTTTCCGGCCGATCCGCCTGCGTTTGGGTTCGACAACATTGGCGCGGCGCAAAATATCTCGCCGTTGCAAATCGAAAAATACCTGGCCGCGGCGCGCAGCATTGTCGATCGCGCGATCGTGACCGGACCGCAGCCGAAGTCGATTCGTTGGCGCATCGCTACGGCCGAAAAAATGCCGCGGTACGACATGCAAACGGGTTGGGAGGGCGAAAACGTCAAGGTCCACGTTTCGGTGCTGAGCCACACCGAAGTCGCAGGGGATCGGTTAAAGGTCATGCCGCCGCACGGTTTTCTTCACATCGCGAGCCACTTTCGTCCGGGCGACTACATCATCCGGGTCCGTGCGTCGGCAGATATCCCCAGCCGCGAAGAGGTCGTGGACTTCGGTGTCGCCACTTACTCGCCGAAACCGGATTCTAACCCCTACAGCGTGGAACATGTGTTTCCGATGATGCGCGAGCATTTTCGCAAAGAGATGAGGTTCCAGTTTGGGCCACCGCGCGTGCAAATTCGGACGTCGACCACGTTCCGCACGGTTGCGGAATTCGATATCGATGCGCCGCTCGACCAGCCGAAAACTTACGAGATCCGCGGGCGCTTGGAAGAAGGCTCGGGCGGAATCAAGCTGCGTAATGTTTACAATATTCCCGTTACCGCGGCGATCCATAGCTTGGGCGCCTCGGGGAAAAACTTACCGCGTCCGGATCTTTACCTCGACTGGGTTGAGTTCGAAGGACCTGTTTTCGATGCCTGGCCGCCTGCGAGTCACGCCAGAATTCTCGTCCCATCGCAACACGATCACGATACGCCGGAATACGCGCGCGAAGTGATCCAGAAGTTCATGACCAAGGCTTGGCGGAGGCCAGTGACCGACGAGGAAGTCGATCGCAAGCTGCAACTCTATAATGCGGTTCGCCCACAAATGCCTAACTTTGAAGAAGCGATCAAAGCGCCCCTGATTTCAGTGCTGACCTCGCCACACTTTCTATATTTGGCTGAAGCTACCGCGGGTGCGTCGGAGAAATCCCTCGACGATTATGAAATCGCCTCGCGGCTGAGCTATTTTCTGTGGTCGAGCCTGCCGGATGACGAACTAGTACAACTTGCCGCACAAGATCGACTTTCCGATACCGCGACGCTGCACCGGCAGGTCGACCGATTACTCGCCGATCCCAAATCCGCCGCGCTAACCGAAAACTTCGCCGGTCAGTGGCTCGACCTCCGGGAAGTAGGCGTCAATCCGCCCAGCAGGAACTATTTCCGCCGCTGGGACGAACATTTGCGCAAATCGTTGATCCGCGAAAGCGAAGGTTTTTTTGCCGAGATCCTGCATAACGACCTGCCAGTGACGAATTTCATCAAGTCCGACTTCGTCACCATCAACGAACGGCTCGCGCGGTTCTACAATATCGAAAGCGTGCGCGGTGATCACATCCGTCGTGTTGAGGTACCGCCCGGAGTGCAACGTGGCGGGGTGATGACTCAAGGCAGCATGCTAACCGTCACTTCCAACGGCACGCGCACATCACCCGTCGTGCGCGGTAAATGGATTCTAGATAACATCCTTGGTGATCCACCGCCTCCGCCTCCGCCCGATGCTGGCGAGATTCCGCAAAAAGTACCGGGCCAGGGTCAAGTCACCGTGCGCAAGCGGCTGGAAATACATCGCCAACTCCCGGCCTGCGCCGCCTGCCACAACAAGATCGACCCGCTGGGTTTCGCGCTCGAAAACTACCGCGGTGACGGTTCGTGGAACGAACAGGAAGCCCACGGCTGGCATGGCTGGACTAACACGAACGACCCGCCGATCGACGCCAGCGCCCGCATGCCCGACGGCCGGGAAATCCGTGGGATCGAAGATCTGCAAGCTGCCCTGCTGGAAAAGGAGGACCAATTTCTGCGTTGCCTCGTCGAGAAACTCGCCACCTACGCGCTCGGTCGCGGTATGGAATATTCCGATCGCGAGTGGCTCGATTCGCTCGTCGCATCGATGAAAACCAATGGCAAAACCCTGCGCGGCGTGATCAAAGAGATCGTCGCCAGCGAGCAATTCCAATCTAAATAAGCCGAGTCTATATGAAAACACTCTCCCGCCGAACCTTCCTGCGCGGCACAGGCGTCAGTATCGCATTGCCCGCTCTCGATGCGACGATGCCGAAGCGCGCCTCTGCTCAAACCGCGACTAATATACCACGCATGGTTTGTTGTTATATTCCCAACGGCGTCAACTTCATGAAGTGGAAGCCGCAGGGCGAAGGCCCTGACTGGGAATTGTCGCCCTCGCTGGAACCGCTCGCCCCCGTGAAGGAGCATGTGACCTGTCTGAGTGGCCTCGAACATCCGCGAGCATGGGGTGGCCACGGCGGCGCCGATGTGTTCCTCACCGGGGCTCACCTGGAGGGCACGCCCGGAAGGGACTACGCCAACTCGATCTCCGTCGACCAAGCCGCCGCGCGCGTTCACGGATTGCAGACCCGCATCCCGTCGCTCGAGCTTTCGTTCAGCAACGGCACAGGTACGGCCGGTCACTCGATCACGTTGTCCTTTGACGACCGCGGTACCCCGTTGCCGGCCGAAAACCGGCCCCCCGCGGTGTTCGAGCGGTTGTTCGTCGTGGACTCCGCTGCATCGCGCAGCGCCCAGCAACAACGGCTCGCCGAGGATCGCAGCATCCTCGATTCCGTGCTCGAAGACAGCCGCGCCCTCGAACGTCGGCTCGGCCAAGCCGATCGCGAGAAACTCGATCAATACCTGACCTCGGTCCGGGAAGTCGAGCGTCGAGTCCAGCGTCGCGAAGCCTGGATCGACAAACCCAAGCCGACCGTGAGCACCGATGGACTGTCGCTCGATGCCCGCCCGCAGCCGCACAACTTCCGCGCTTATCTCAAGACGATGTACGACCTGATCGCCCTCGCTCTGCAGACCGACACCACGCGCGTCGCCACGTTTCAATTGGGCAAAGAATCGAATGGCGGTTCCTATGCCGAGTTGGGCATTCAAGGCGATCAGCACACCTACAGCCACCACGGCGGTGACGAGTCCATGCTGGCCACTCTGGCTAAGATCGATCGCTTTCTAGTCGAGCAGTGGACCTACTTCCTCACCCGCCTGCAATCGACGCCCGACGGCGACGGCACGCTGCTGGACCGTACGATGGTTCTTTTCGGCAGTGGAATGAACAGCGGCAAAACCGGCACTCATTCTCCCAAAAACCTGCCGCTGCTCTTTGCCGGCGGTACCGCCAACGGCATTCGGCAGGGCCAGCATCTAACGCATGAACCCGGCAGTACGCCGTTTTCGAACTTGCTGCTGACGATGCTTCACGGGATGAAGGTGGAAGCGGATTCGTTTAGCGATAGTTCGGGGACGTTGTCGGGAATTGTTTGACGAGGTAATGTCTGCGAGATCCGTTCCCACCAAGTCGGCGCGAACCGGGGCGATCAGACAATGCTAAATGAGAAAATTTCGAAATTCGTCAACGCAATCGCGGCGGATCCAAGCATAGATGTGATCCTTGCTGCTCGGCTTATCACGCTTGATCGGGCCGTGGTGCAAAGTGGTGAGTCGAATGAGACGCGCACAGTATTCCATGGCAAATTCGTGGTTCTGCTTGGTCACCTTTTGAAACATTTTGCAAGTCGTGCTACCGTTTGACGAATGCGTCTCCAAGAGGTTGCGTAGACTTGAGTCGAAATTCATTGAGTCGCCGGAACATTGGAAGATTCCCGCTTCTTCGGTGCAATCCGTGTTGGAATTCGGGTTCGTGGAATCTGGCCCCTCGTTCCAATCCCACGAACTTTCAAATCCGCCAAGGACCCGCAGGACCTCCAACATGGCCGCCTTCCGGTGAAGTAAGCCGTCCCAAGGTCCCAAGTGGCTGACAATTTTTGAGTAAATGTCGAAATTTTCGTTTCGCGCGAAAATCTCGTCGGGAGCCTCCAAGGCCCAATCGACCAGTTCGTTGAGAAAATCTTCGGGAGCCGAACCCCGGTTGTGAACTTTTGACAAACATTTGTCAAAGACACGCTCCTCGCCCAATATCGGAGGAGGCGGCGGAACGATAGGACCTGACTGAAAAGCTCTGTTACGGGTGTGGGTCAGAAAATTTTCCCACACGCTCGAGATATTCAATCCTCCCTGTCCCGTCAATCCAAGCTCGACCATCACGCTGTCGATGGCTTCCTGGGTTTGCGGTCCGTAGAGGCCGTCAACACCATCATCTTCCGGTCCGCTATCGCCTATGTCCCGGCCATAGATATAACGAAGGGCCGATTGTAAGTAAAACGTCTGAGCGTTCGAACTCTCCCGATAAGCAAAAGAGAAGTTGAAATCGACGTGAAAGTGATCGTCATGATCCGGATAGTGATAGCTAAGGACCTGCGAAAAGTAGAGGAACAAGTGGGAGTTGATTCCAATATAGAGGGCTCGCCGCTTCGGGTACTCGATCATCATGAATTTCGGAGAATCCTCGAAAAGGAAACCATCCAAATCGAATGCTTTCCCCTTCCCATGCTGCTGCTGTCCATCCCCAATTGTTCCCGCAGAGAGCATGGCCCTTGGTCTTTCGAGCGGCCAAATCTCGAAAAGCTCCTTTAAGCATTTATTCAGTTGCTCCTTTAGGTCGAAGGTGCAAAAAAAGTCCTTCTCTTGCCCCTCACTCCCGTAGGGAAATTGGGTCGAGCGGTCATAGCGAACGGGTATGCCGTCCAATTCATTAAATGAAGTCTCGGTTGCACTCATGTCATTTTAAAAGGTTGCACAATTTCTAACCAGAAGCGCCTCTGCCCGTCAATAACAAATCAGCTCTTCCAATTTCTGCGTGTTGACTCATAAAAAAAGACACCGAAGCGATTCTGATTCTGTTAAGATCTCCGGTCGGTTGACTCCAGATTTCAGGACACCGCGGCGAATGGCATCAAACATGAGCCAATCCACTCGAAGAGAATACCTCGAAAAACTGCGCAATCGCTACGCCTGGCGCACCAAAAAGGCCGCAAAAGGCAAACTGACCGACGAAATTTGCGAAACAACCGGCCTCGAACGAAAATGCGCAATAAATCAAGCTACAGGCTAATCGAAGGAGTCCCTCTGGAAAGTCCCCAAGGAAGCCGGTCGACGAAGGGTTTACGAGCGATGATGTTGCGAAAGTGTTCTTCGACTTGGAGCATCCGCCACGCCTTCCGGCGCTCGACGGCGAACAACACAAACGCGGCTGGTCGTGGCAAAGAACTCATCCTAATGCTCCGCGTCCGCTGGACTGCGCCGACTCCCGGCTAACTGCTCTTGCTAATCTTCACGCAAATGAGTTCGCCCTGTTCGTAATTGCGCAAAAACAGCTTCCCTTCCCAATAAACTGGGATGTTGTAGGTCTCTCCTCGATGAACCTGAGCGATCAACTTGGGCTCAAATCCGGTTAAAGATGGAGGAAAAACGGAAATCTCGCCTTTGGCGGTGAGGCCGATGAAATGCTGGTCGACAAGGATCAATGAGCGCCACGTCGGCTCCTGCCAGACCTCTTCGCCCGTCGCCGGATCGACACAAACCGTCGAACTCGCGGCGCTCCCAAACAGGTGCCCGTCATGATAAATCCAGGAGGCGAAGGCATGCGCGCTTCCCTCCTCTTTGGCCCAGATTTCGCGTGGCTGACCGGAGGAAAGATCGTAGAGCGAACGTCCCTTGCCGTAGCCGCTGCTGACGAAAACTTTGTCGTCGAAAAAGATCGGGTCGGGGGGATTGCCCTGGGCGGTCTCCCACGGGATCGACCACAACTCAGCACCGGTGCGAACGTCGCGCGCAACCAAGGCGTCGGGCAAAAAAAGCGCTACCGCGGGCTTGCCTTTGTGTTTGAAAAGCACCGGCGACGCCAAGCCGCATTTGCCTTCGAATTCCCAGACGACCTCGCCGCTATCGCGTTTGAAGGCCATGCCTCTCATGAGATTGACGATCAGCAGATCTTCGAAAACCAGCGGCGAACTGACGTGAGATTGAAAACCATTGGCGTGGACGGTTTTGCTGTAGTTTTCCCAAACTTTCTCACCGGAATCGGCCTTGAAGGCATAGACTCGCGCGTGGTCGCGGGTGTAAACATGCCCGTCAGCCACCGTCGGCGTGGCGAAACTCGTATCGATGCGTTGTTCCCAAATTTGCTCGCCGGTCTGCGCGTTGAGGCTGCGAATGTGGGTCGAGGATTTGTCAGGCGCGCGTCCATGAACGTAGATTTTGCCGTTGCTGATCGACATTGAGCCGCGGCCCATCCCGATATTCACCTTCCAAATTTGTTCCGGATCATCTTCGGTTGGCGTGAACGGCGCGTTGATGATTCCGTTGCGATTCAATCCGCGATACCAGGGCCAATCTTCGGCACAGACCGGCAGTTGCAGAACGAAGGCGAAAATCAAAAGCAGGCGTAGGAGCGATTTCATCAGAGAATTGGAGCTTCAGATAGAATCCACCCGCACCCTACAAATCTTTCTGGGTTTTTCGCGAAAATACCGTGGCAATGGTCGGAAGAGAACAAGATGTGCGTTTCCGCTTCAACCATCATGAAAAAGATCTTCGTCCGCGAACCACCGTGCGGTGGGCTGGCGTGGCAAGTTTTGGGAAACTGGCAGGAGTTTCATCGAAAACGTGTAGCGCTCGGAGCGATCCTGCTATTAATCCGAAAATTAAATAGCCGACACTTCACGCGGCACAGAATTTTACTTTTGGGCTGTTGAAATACTGGATTACTCTGCTTGGGGATTTCTGAAGCATTCTCAGGAAGCTTATGACATTAGCCTTCAATTCAGCGAGGGTCCTTGGCGCCTTCTTCCCGTGGACGTTCTTCTTGATATCGCGATTCAGATATTCATCTGGATTGAGTTCAGGGGAGTACGCGGGAATGTAGAAGAGCTCTATCTCGGACTCGTTCGCCTTGGCCCACGCTTTGACTTTTTTGCCATGATGCACAGAAAGATTGTCTGCAATAAAGAACACTTTTCGATCGTGGCTCTGAATCAATCTACCCAGAAAGAGGATGTACTTGAGTTGGGTCATTCGAGCTGTGTAGGTCATGAATCGCATTTCTCCCTTGTTGGTGACAGCCGAAATGTGGTTGAGCTTCAGCTTTTTGCCGCTCTCGCGAACTTCGGGAGTCTTGCCCTTCTTCGAATAACTTCGTCCAGCGTGAACTTCGTTAGTGGTTTTGCCTTCATCGCCCCAAAATATGGTTGCGCCCTCTTCCTTGGCTCGCTTTTCAATAGCTGGATACTCCTCCTCACGCCAGCGCCGGACAGACTCGCTATTCTGTTGGTAGGCCTTGCGAATTGGAACTTGAGGAGTCATACCCCAGCGCTTTAAATAGTTTCCCATTGTAATTAGACTCAAGGTGATCCCAAATTTTTCTTCGATCAAATCTCTAACCGCAGCCCTCGTCCAAAGGACAAATGGCAATTTCAATTGATCGGGCATATTATCGGTGATCAGATTAACAATCGTGGCGCACTGCCAAGGCAATAGTAACCGTTTTTCGCCGACCTTACGACCCCGCTTCACTGCTCGGAGTGCGTCCCACCCTCTCTTTTCATACTTACGACACCACCGGTTTACTTCTTGCCGACTTACTCCAAGCGCACGAGCTGTTTCCCGTTGGGTGTAGCCTTCTTCAACAACCATACGCACCGCAGTCATTCGGAGGTGCTCTTGCTGGTCAGGCGAAAGCTTTCTGGCGTCTCTCTTCATCCCTAACAATACCACATCATTAGGTGTCGGCTATTTAATTTTCGGATTAATAACAGGTGAGGGACGCCGTGGAATAGGTGGCAATACTCCAGCGCTACTCGTCAAGCTTATCCAAGACAGATCGCTCGAACCGCGGGATTGGCAACTGCTGCAACGCGGAGGAAATCGTCTCCAGCCGCTGGCGATCGGCGTCGTCCAGGGAGGCGGAGGCGTCAGCCTGGGTGAGGATGCGCTGGCTGACGGTGAGCAACACGCGGGGGAGGGCTTGGCGATTGGAATCAGGCGAACCGGCCAACAAACCGGTGGCCAAATCGTGGGAGGCACGGGCGACAGCCAATTGCTCGGGGCTAACGCCTTGGGCCAGGAAATCCGGCGGCGCAGCGTGGCAGGCTTGTTCGTAGGCTGTCCACTGATCGGTTAGTTCGTTAGGTGGAAAGGCGTTGCGCAGAAACTGGGCGGTCAATTCGACCTTCTTGTTCCAGTAACCGGGCACGAGGTGGGGTTCCGCCAACATGCCTTGCTGCAATAGGCTATCGCGGGTCAGCCAGAGCCCGTGTTCCAAGATACCGAGCTGCTTCCAGAGACCGCGGATTCCCGCTTCTGTTTGGGCGGGATCGCTCGACTGCATGCCTGAGAACAGCTGCTTGGTGGCGGAGTTGAAGAGGATGCTCTGCTCGTTGTCCAGACCTTGGAGATTCGGCGAGCTGACGTTGCGCAGCCGTTCACGATATCGCGCTGCCAGGTCGTTGGCGCGTTGTTGTCGGGTGGAGTCGCCCATGCGGAAATAGGTGCGTCCGATGTTTTCCAGAACCGAGGCAATTCCCTCGATGGCTTTGGGGTTTGACGGGTTTGTTTCCAAGAGCGCTTCGAAATGAGTCACTGCTTCGCGGCCGCTGGCAAGTGAAGGGTCATTTTTCTGCAGTTGCCCTTGAATCAGGGACAGCGTGCTTAGAGCGTTGGCCAGGGCGAGTTGAGTGCTCTCGTCACGCGCCTTTTCAAAAGATTTGCGTCGCAGTTCGACCGCCTTCTGTTGCTGAACTTCGGCCTTGTCGGGCGATTCCATCATCACCCCACCAGCGAGGCCTTCGTAGTTTCCAGCCAGGGCGTCTAAAAACGTAGGTTTCAGGTCATCGGTATGGTCCGCAAGCAATTGATCGCGCAGCTCGGCAGCCTTTGAAAAGAATGGCTCCGCCCGCTGCGGCTCCATCAGGTTTGGTAAAACGTGGCTACTCGATCACAAGTTTCCGCGAGATGGGCCAGCGACTCACCTTTTCGATCAGGCGCGATTTCACCCAACTCAGTGAACGCCTCCACAGCCCGTTTGTGATACTCCAGGATCTCATCTTCGTCGCTACCCAGGAATTGGACTCTCAAATTGGCCGCGGTTCCCGCCCTCCAGCGCAAGTTGGCATCGTCAGGAAACAGCAGCAGGAGTTTGGCAAACATGTCCAACGCGTGTTGGTTCTTTTCGTTGGCGGCTTGGAGTTGTTCCGAGGCGGAAAAGTGTGCGGCTTGAGCCTTGCGCAGCAGTTTGTTGAGCTTGTCCCACGATTTGTCGGGGCCCTTCATCATTTCCTCCATCAGCGGCATCGTCGCCGCCATCACCCCGGGATCGGATTGCAACGCAGGATTGTTCGCCGGATTGGCTTCTTGCAGATCCTGCGCGGAGCGAAGCGAAAGGGCAACGGCCTCGACGCGTTCGTAGTCGCGATCGCGTTCTGACTCCGGAATTTCAGCGATAGTCCTCTCCAAAATCTCAATGAATTTCGAACGTCGCTCCACCTCTTCCGGCCCTGGGAACGAATACTAACGCGTACGCTGTGGATCGTGTTACGTACTATACGCTATTGGCAAAAGACCGCGCGCTCTTAGCGCAATGCCTGACGGCGTGCGCCAGGGATTCCAACTGGCGAATCCGCCATGGCGCCCACCGGTTGGCGACTGCCGGCGGATTCGTTTCTCGTTCCACCATGGCTCCAGGCACTCCCCAGCCAACTGGCGCGCCGCAATGGAGACCGTGCCGGTTATGCAACGGAACTGGAACCGAAGACTATACAGCAGGCCAAAACCCCTATCTTGATGGCTATGTTGCCAAGCGTTATACCTGCCGGAGTTGTGGCGGAAGTGGCCGCAAACAATATTAGAAACTCATGAGCAAATTTGACTCAAACTCACCGCCAACCATCATGAACGAAGAAAACGCTTCTCCTAACACCCCTCAAGATTACTGGTGTTTTATCAGTTATCGCCACAGGGATAACGACATAGAAAACGACCGCGGCTGGGCCAGTTGGTTGCACCAGGAAATCGAGCGCTATGAGGTTCCCGCCGAACTGGTCGGTGCCGAAATCGGACGCGGCGACACCATCCCGGAGCGCATCTACCCCGTGTTCCGCGATGAGGAATCGCTCCCCGCCGACGCCGACTTGGGCTCATCCATCGCCAACGCACTGGATCGCTCCCGCTTCCTCGTCGTCCTCTGCTCTCCGCGGGCTGTTGAGAGCCAATACGTCTCCCAAGAGATCCTTCACTTCAAAGAGAGTGACAAGGGCGACCGGATTATCGCGGCCATCCTCGACGGCGAGCCGGGTGATCCGACCCGCCAATGTTTCCCGGAACCTCTGCGCCACCCCGTAGGAGAAAACGGTGAGCCTGACACAACCATCCAGAAAGAACCGATCGCAGCGAATTTTCGCCTCCAAGACGGCAGCGAGGGCTTCACCTCCGCCGAGGCTTACCGGTTGCAGCTCACCAAAACGGGCAAACTCCCCAAACGCGAAATCAAGAAGCGAGCCGAAGCCTACGGAGAACAGTTGCAGCTCATGAAACTCAAAATCATCGCGGGAATTCTGGGCGTGCCGCTGGAGACGCTGCGCGACCGCGATAAGGCTTACCAGCTTAAGTTGGCGCGTAAAAGGGCTCGCACGCTTCGCCTCTGGTTGGCCGCAGTAGGCGTATTGGCAATCGCGGCTATTGCTTTCGCAGTTTTCGCCTTCGACCAACAGAAAAGTGCCCGAACGGCAAAAACCGCCGCCATCGGTGCACTTAACCGGATCGCCGACGACGCCATTCCTCTGACTGTGGTGGTTGGTTCAATTTTATTGTATTGGTTGTTATGGATGTGAAAATTCCTTGAGGTTGGTAATCGGAGTGCCCGCAATATAATCATCAACGCGTTTGATATCGACCTTTGCATTGGCCGCCTCAAAAATGTGCCGGGCCTCTTCCGGATCGGGTTTTGGCAGATAGGTCTTAGCTTCCGAGAAGCTGGCAAAGGATTCAAGGTAGCGGTCGCACATCATCGTGAACGCCGCCCGCTGTTCGGCGCTCACCTCATCCGGCGGAGAGGGTTTGGAGTAGGTGCTTCGCCAATACCACAAACCGTTGAACTGGCCCGTGGCGATTGTTGAACGGAATATTGCTATTAATCCGAAAATTAAATAGCCGACACTTCACGCGGCACAGAATTTTACTTTTGGGCTGTTGAAATACTGGATTACTCTGCTTGGGGATTTCTGAAGCATTCTCAGGAAGCTTATGACATTAGCCTTCAATTCAGCGAGGGTCCTTGGCGCCTTCTTCCCGTGGACGTTCTTCTTGATATCGCGATTCAGATATTCATCTGGATTGAGTTCAGGGGAGTACGCGGGAATGTAGAAGAGCTCTATCTCGGACTCGTTCGCCTTGGCCCACGCTTTGACTTTTTTGCCATGATGCACAGAAAGATTGTCTGCAATAAAGAACACTTTTCGATCGTGGCTCTGAATCAATCTACCCAGAAAGAGGATGTACTTGAGTTGGGTCATTCGAGCTGTGTAGGTCATGAATCGCATTTCTCCCTTGTTGGTGACAGCCGAAATGTGGTTGAGCTTCAGCTTTTTGCCGCTCTCGCGAACTTCGGGAGTCTTGCCCTTCTTCGAATAACTTCGTCCAGCGTGAACTTCGTTAGTGGTTTTGCCTTCATCGCCCCAAAATATGGTTGCGCCCTCTTCCTTGGCTCGCTTTTCAATAGCTGGATACTCCTCCTCACGCCAGCGCCGGACAGACTCGCTATTCTGTTGGTAGGCCTTGCGAATTGGAACTTGAGGAGTCATACCCCAGCGCTTTAAATAGTTTCCCATTGTAATTAGACTCAAGGTGATCCCAAACTTTTCTTCGATCAAATCTCTAACCGCAGCCCTCGTCCAAAGGACAAATGGCAATTTCAATTGATCGGGCATATTATCGGTGATCAGATTAACAATCGTGGCGCACTGCCAAGGCAATAGTAACCGTTTTTCGCCGACCTTACGACCCCGCTTCACTGCTCGAAGTGCGTCCCACCCTCTCTTTTCATACTTACGACACCACCGGTTTACTTCTTGCCGACTTACTCCAAGCGCACGAGCTGTTTCCCGTTGGGTGTAGCCTTCTTCAACAACCATACGCACCGCAGTCATTCGGAGGTGCTCTTGCTGGTCAGGCGAAAGCTTTCTGGCGTCTCTCTTCATCCCTAACAATACCACATCATTAGGTGTCGGCTATTTAATTTTCGGATTAATATCCCCTTCAAGCGATGCCAAGGCCGGCACGTTGAATTCAAGAAGATCCAAAAATATCGTTCCCTCGGATTCCGGCGGGGTAAACGTGATCTGCTGGGAGATCTCTTGTGGAAACTTACCTTTGTTGTAAGCGAGAACGAAACGCCTCCAGCCTTTGAAGTTGAGCCCAACCGAGCGGGTGAAGGCTCCAGACTCATCCAAAGACACCGTCAGCGAATCGTTCGGGCGGGGTGTCCTGAGATAGACCCAAATCGAAACACTCTGGATCGCATCCTGACCGTGCGAAAAGCGAAACTGCTCGCCGGCGGTGAAATCCCATTGCAGCGAGAATTTGCCGTCCTTGAAGTGATCTTCGTTCAGCGACAGCCCAGGTTGGCCTTCAAACACGATGTTCGGTAGAGTTTCGTCCTCAAAGGAACCGGGAGTCAGAACGGCCTTGCGCGGGTTGGCCTGGACAGAAGTAACCGCGATGCGGACCGTCAGCGCGAGTTGGCGAATCGTTGGCGATGAATTCATGAGTGAATCTAACGCGGTAAGGTTCACCCCTTCCGCTTTCTTTTCTCCTCCACCTTCCTGATTCGCTCAGGATCTCCGGAACCGAATTTCTCAATAAGAGCTTCATCACCTTCGCCACTGAGCCAGCCGTGTTTTGCGAGAAAAGCATCCATTTTCAAAACGGTGTCTTTGACGTTTTCCAGTTTGCCTTTCGGCGGCGGATTGAAGAAACCATGCGGCTCGCCTTCGTAAATGTGGGCCGGTGAGATGGCGGGAAACCATTCCTTGGCGCGATCGTGACCGTAGCCTTTCTCGCTGTTGTCGTAGACCGGATTGAACAGCAACAGCAGGTTTGGTTAGGAGGAAACGGAATGATCTTCGCCCTCCTCCTCGAAGCCGTCGCACATGCCCGCGGCAGCAGCGACATGTCCCCCGGCCGAGGCACCCCCGGAAGCGATTCTCATTGGATCAACACCGAGTCGTTCGGCATTTTGACGCACCCAACGGATCGCCGATTTACCATCGACAACACATTCACGCGGCGCGGTTTGCTGCCGACCGCGAACGCGATAATCAGCCACGAAAGTGACCATGCCGCGTTCTGAGAGGTAGCGGGCCTGCGGTTCAAGTTGAGTGACCTTCCCACCATTCCAACTACCACCGAAAAAGAAGATGGCCGCAGGGCGTTTGGTCGGTTTTCGGATCGTGTCCGGGCGAGTCAAAACGGTAGATGTAGAGGTTGTCGCCCGACGCAACTTTGTAGGTTTCCACTTCGGTCCGGGGAACGTCGATGATTTTCGTTTCTGCCTGGATGTTAGTGGACGCGGGAATGCCAAGTGTCGCTGCCTGCAGAGATTTGATGAGAAATTGGCGAGTGATGTTCATGCTTGGTGTGTTTGCATCCTCCTGATGTTCCGTATTGGCGGCTGGTTGCCTGGTTTTCGATTTTTTCGTGCAAATTCCAGGTATGAACTGTTCGGGCGCCTTACTAGCTCCATTCTGGCCACCTCGTGCCGCTGCGAATACAATCTGCATTTCTCAAAATTACGGCCTCTTCAGGCTGATTGTGGCAAATCGGTGAAGTCCAAATTCGCCTGCTTGTGCATGACATCGAGGGGCTCCAGGTAGCGTTTCGGCAAATCCATGCGGCGGTCGGGAGGTTGATGCACCCCAATGGTATTCTGCGAACGTCAGTCTCAAGGTTCTGCTAATTTTCTGGCAACTTTGCAGCATGGCATAGCTTGCTCGCCTACGTTTCTGTGCTCCGATTCACCACGTGACATCGTCCACGGAAGAAGTCATCAATCGCTATTTCGATTCCAGCCGCTTTCGGCAGTTTTCGGAAGAGCTTCGGCGTTGGGCTGAGGAACGTGGAGTGTCCGCCCGATGTGCTGAGGAAGCGATCCGCCAAGCCAGGTCTCACTTTGTCAAATCCGTGAAGCGCCCCCCTGATTTGGCGCATCGCAACGGATTTGATTGGGTGGAAACTTGGTTGCGAAATTATTTTAATCGTCATCCGGCTTTTGCTGAGTGCCCGGATTACCAATCACTTGATCTTTACAATGGCCTGGAAAAGAGGGAGATGAAGGAATTGGGTGTCGTGTCCGGGCTATTTGCTTACTACCGGCGATTTCTTTGCCAGTTTACCGCGGAGGCTCGATTGATCCTGGAACATTTCATGCTTGGCTTGAGCGATTCCGAAATTGCCGAAAAGCTGGCGGCCACGGAATTCTCCACCAGTTCGTTGGAGAGGAGTAAAATTTGCGTGCGCCGAAACACCGCGTTGCGTCAATTGGCGAGGAGAGTGGGACTTGCGTATCTTTTGGGGAATCTGGAAACGTCCCGGGCGACCCGCGATCTGATCCAAGGCGGCGAAGAACATTGCATAAAGCTTCTCGATTTCGCGTTCGGCAATGAGAATCTACCCCCGCACTTTTCCGACGAGGATGCGATAGCTCTGGAATATTGCGCGGAACATCTCTGGCGGCGAGTTAAGCAAAAGAATCTCGCCTCCCAAGTGCCGGACGCGCTACTTTACCATCTGATGAATTAGTACCGTCGAACATGGAACCCGCCGATTATGACGAAGCAATGCTCTACCGCCTGGACGCGGGAATTCGCCAATTGTACGGCGACACGTTTTTAACCCAAGCCCAGGTCGACCGATTCTTGAATGACCAATCAACTGCCGAAGATGAGCAAGCCATGGAGCGCCTCCGTGCTGAACAACCGGCGGATTACGAAGAACTTCAAAATTTGAAGATCCTCTTCGACACCTCCCTTGATTTGATGCAGGAAGAACTGGGCGAGCCGGCATTGCCAACGCGTTTCCTAGAGCGCTGTTCGGAAATCCTCCACGACGCCATTGCGCAGTTCAACGCCTTGGAAATCGCAGCCAATCGGGCACCCGCCGCCGCTCACAGCTCCCCGCCAAAGAAACACCAAATCGTTCATGATCCGTTCAGCATTCGTGCATGGGAAGGTAGTGACGGAACGTTGGCGCTGGAAATCCGGTCCGAGGATCCCGAGGCGGCTGGATTAAAGGTCGAAATTATTGCGAACCCGGCACAGGGACAGCCTCTGTTCCTGGCCACGGTGATTCTGAAAAAACCGGACGCCACTTCAACGCGCGCGGAGGCTACCTTGGCGATTTCTCCTTCCAAACGGCCCCGCCAGGGCGCGAAACTGGCAATTCGCCTGGCCACCGAATGAGCACTGTCACCGATCTGGTTCCACCACCATGCCCGGAGTTGGACAGACCCAGCCCGGAGCTACTCTCCTGTGACCCGGCAACCACAACCTTGCTGGGCCGCCGGGCCGAAATTTTTGAGGAATTGGCCCGGGGCGCCATGTCCGGCGATTCTTCGCTCGCCAGGCGCCTTCGGGAACGCTTTGATGCATGGCTATCGGTTTTCGATAGTACATGGGTTGCGGATTACGGCCATCGAAAACAGGATTCCGATTTGGTTGGAGCCGTCCTGAACATGCGTAAAAGCATCCTGCTCCCGGCCTCCACTCGTTCTTATCTCGCTCCCAATGAGGAATTCTATCGCGCCTTCTTTCTAGCGAGCCAGACGCGTGAGGTCCGCTTTCCGATTGCGCAGGTTTTGCAGGCTCCGGATCGGGAAGATACCGGGCGAATTGCTTGGGTTCGGCTCGTTTGCGCCCGCATGCCTGATGCCGATTGGGTTGAATGGCGTTTGTCTCCCTTTTCGCCACAGGAATTCTCGGGCGATGGGTTTCCAGGCTCTGTGGATCATGCATTCCGCGCCGCTGTGCGCCACGAGAATGCGTGTGGGGACGATGGAACGCTGATTCTCTGGTGGCTGGAATCCGACCACGATGAAACCCAAAGACATCTCCCGCTACCGCTCAAAGGCTCCAGCGCAGGGGCTGCATTTTACTACGCAATACGCCAAGCTTAGGTTGTTTCGCGAAGACCCTGGCCGGCGGAGCTTTCCCTTTTCCAGTTGGGAACGCGCCCTGCGCCCCGAGGGCTTGGATCCCGGCGAAACCCTGCTTGGACTCGAGCGGATTGGCCTCGTCACCGAAGAAGGCCCGGAACATTGGTCGTTTCTACACGAGAGCTGGGTCGGTGTCCTGGCCGCCCGCGCCCTCGCGGACATGGACGTACCCGATTGGCGCCGGACGATCGCGCGAAATCTCGGTTTCAAGGAGCGGGAGTTTTTGGGAATCCACCCGGCCTGGAAACCGGTGGTGTTGTCCCTTGCTGAGCGTTTGAACGATCCCCTTCCTCTCGACGACGCCATCGCCAAGGTGGCTGACATCGAGGAAGACGATCGGTTCGACACCATGTCCTGGCTCCGGTTGGAGACGGCGTTGGCGGCGGGCGACGCCCTGCCAGCCGAGCGCCGGCAAGACTTGGCACGGAAAGCGGTGCAATGCATCGCGAAACCAATTCATTGGGCAACAACGGCAGGCTGGGCAGCGGGCTACCTCGAACCGTATTTCGGCCAGTGTTGGGCGAGTTTGGGAGAAATTAGAGTCATGGCGGAAGCAGCCGAAGCCGAGATCAGCCGTCAGTTTTCCGGAATTAGAGGGGTCATCAAGGAGGATTGGCTATCGACGCACCTGCTTAGCTATCTCAAATTACCCCACTTGGGTGAACGGCTGGCTCGGAAAGAGCGCGAGGCCCGCCCAAGATGGCACCATCTCGATGAAAAAGCTTACAATTCGTACTTTCTGGCACTGCATCGCAGTAGCCCGAATTTGGCCCACGCCGCGGCCCGTGAAATCGTTGCAGAATGGAAACACGATCGCAACCGCCGCCTAAACATTTCCTGTTGTCTATGTCGAGCCAACGACGTGGAGCTCTTGAAACTGGCTGAGGAGTTGTGGGACGCGGAACACCGCGATCCGTTGGGTCACCCGAACGAGACGTCCACTCCCGGGTTTGTTTCCTGGTATTTTAAGCAAGTCAGTGACCACACGGTCGCTAACTGGGCGGAAGATGCGGTGAAGAACCGAGCCGATCTCACCGATTGGGCGTGGAAGTTTGAGGAAATTGTCAGAACCCGGCTTCAAATCGTTCCTTCAGCGGATCTGCAAGAAAAGTTGCTGTCTGTCCTGAAGAAGCTTGACGAAAGCCATCAAGCAACCAGCGCCAGACAAGATGAAGAAACCTACTACGATTGGGAAAGAAGAGAAGTGATGCGCATGATTCGGGCCGCTTCCGGTTTCTTCGCCTGCCTCACATGGCTCTATCGTTCCTCCAACGAATTTGCGATGGACCTCGTTCACCAGGCTCTGTCAAATTCAGACCTCATTCGCAATCGCCCCATCTCCGAGTGCACCTCATTGTTTGAACCTTGCGACTACCCGATCTTTTGGGCCCAACTCGCGGTAGATCTTGGATTGATGGAATTTGAGACTGAAACCATCGACCTAATAAAGCGAAGCGAGTCATCGAATCGCGTCTCGCTGCTGGCCAAAATGAATACCACCTCGAGCGCCAACGAAATTTTCAAGGAACTGGAGCATAGCGCCCTGCCTATGAAGACCCGGATTTCCATGGATGATAATCATACTTTAAACTCAGCCGATCGGACTGGTCCAATGGGCCTGGCGCTTTAGCCATACTGGAACGCCGCGGCCTTCGCAAGCCCCTGCCAAACGTGGCCAATGCGATCGTTTTACACTCAACATTTCCTTATGAACCTGAATCTCAAACCTTTGACCGCCGCTGCGGAAGCCGCGTCGTCAACGAAGGTCTCAAAATCTTAGGCAGGGTCGGCGATTTATCGCACTTGCCGTTGGTGCGCGCTTTCAGAGAGTTTCCGGATGGTGAAATCGCAGCCCACGCCGCGGCTGCCGAACTTTTGCTGACAAAAAAGGGCGACTTGACCCTAATCCGAAGTTAACCCGCCCAATCCGCGACTTCCCATTGACCGTAAGCGAGTTACAGATGATTCATTTTGCACGCTACTGGGCACAATCTGCCCAACCTGCAGCAAACCAGTAAACCCCCTCCCCAACTTCGGCCTAACCCGGCGAGCGCACTCCCAACAGCTCAAAGGCCCGCGCCTGATCGGCCGTGGGCTGAGTGAGCTTCTCAAACGTTGGGGCACCCTCAAGCTTCGGCCGAAATGTCGATGACACGATGCTCGAAAGATTACCCAGCAATGTGCGCAAACTATGCACCGGCCGCCCCTCCTCATCAACCTTGCTCGACACCTTCGAAAGCGTTGTATCGGAACGCTCCGCTGGTGCGACGATGTTCTTGCGCTTGGCCGCGGCCGCCTCGCGATCCTCCTCGGCAAAGAGCATCGGAGCCAAGGCCTCGCGCATATGCCAGTCTACATAATAGCCTAACATGCAGATAAAAATGTGTGCGCGCACCATTTCCTCGTCGTTGTGAAAAATGGGGCGTACCTGCAAATCGACCGTCTTGAGATTGCGAAAAGCTTTTTCCACATTAGCCAGGCTTTTATAACTACGCACCAACCCCTCGCTATCCATCTCCTCGGCGCCAACCCGGCCGGCTCGCACCACGTAGAGCCCGTCGAGGCGCGATTCGCGTTGAATCGAATCCTCCTTGCGCGTCCAATCCAAACTGTCTTCGCCGATGTTCAACTCGAAGTGCTTGAGCATCTTGTATTTGGCGATATCGCGCTCGATGCGGCGCGCGATGCGGTCCTTTCCACGGTAAGGATGTCGCGCCCGGCCCACGGCGGCTTTGACTTTTTGCAGAGCTTGTTCGGTGGCTTCAAGCAGCGCTTCTCGCCTCTCGGTACGCTCTTTGGCCAGGCGCGGATTGCGGCAAACGACGAGGCGCTCGCCGGGATAAAGCTCTTCGCAACTGATCTCGGCCAAGCCGTATTCGTCGAAGAGTTCGGGCTGCAACGCCTGCTTTTTGGCGAGCTTTTGAATCGCGTCATTGCGCAGCGCACTGATCCAGCCCAGGCCCTCTACGCCGCGAAATTCTTCGTCGATACGAGCGCTGGTGATCATGCCGCGGTCACCGACGAGGATGACTTTGCTTAGCCCGAAACGTTCGCGCAGTTTGGTGATCTGGGTGGCGACGGTGTTAGGATCGGCGGTGGAGCCTTTGAAGGCTTCACAGGCAATCGGGCAGCCGCGTTCATCACAGAGCAGGCCGATGTTGATCTGTTTTTTGCCGGCTTTGCCATCACGATTGTAGCCGCGCTCGGCCAGCGGACAGGTCTCGCCTTCATACCAGGTGCTGGTCAGGTCGTAGAGGACGAGCGTGCCATTTTTGAGGTGGGCTTTGGCCAATTTTGTCTCAATGTTAGGCTGTTTTTCGAACAACCAGTGCATGGCTGAATAGATCTCTTTGACGTTGACGGCTGTGTTAGGATCGAGCCCGCAGAGTTCGCCTAGAGTGGAGCTGGCGGTGTCGGGGGAAAGCTCGCGCGCCAAGGCGAGTTTGGAGCCGGGGAAGAGGATGCGTCCGGCGATGGTGGCCAGAACGAGCCGGCGTTGCGGAGAGTCGCTGCGCTCGATAATGGCGGGCAGGCCGAGTTTCTTGATGAGAGCAACCACGGCGTGGGCGTGGCCGTGGGATCGGGATCGCACGACGTCAAAGCTGTCTTGGAGGGAGGTCTCGGTGGCGCGGCCGCCTTTGAGCAGGATGCGGAGGTTTTCGACGACTTCTTTGGGCCAGGAGGTGAGGTTGGCGATGGTGCGCTTGCGGGTCTTTTTGCCTTCGCGGATGGATTCGCGCAGGAGGATGCAGGGTGGGGAGTTGCGGTTGGGAACCGATTCAATATACATGGGTGCGCTATATTGCGCGAATAGTATTAAATATCAACAAAAATTAATACAAAATATCATTTACATGGGCACATATTTTGCCATGAAAATTCATAAGTCGCTTATAATAAGCAAGTTGCCCGGATTATTGCCTCCAACTTCGGCCTAATTCGGCAAATTCGGTCGTTCTACCACTTTTCCGACCGCTGGGATCGAGATTTCGACTCAGAGCGTCTTTCCATGGACCGCCTTCCGGAATTTGAGGGACTACGCCAATACCGAGAGGCTAAGTTGAAGAGTTACGCCGCGAGAAAGGACTGGGCTTATCCCTCTACTCATGACGAAGCCAATTTTTACCGGCAAAAATTCACGGTTTCGGGACGCACCGGAGAATCAATGAAACAGTGGTGGAAAAACCGACTCTTGCTTCTGCGGACAGATCCGGAGTGGCCTTCGAGTGGTTGCGTTGAAATCGGCGCATGCCTGGTGGGCGGAACGCTGGGATTTTTGTTAGCCGGATTTGTCGTTTCCTGGATCTCCGCAACGATCTTCAGCGTAGGAGAACCAGTGGCGGTAACGATCAAGTGGATCGTGGCGATAGTTTCCGGAATCTGGCTCTCCGAGCGGGTCGCTCAGCAATTTTGGAAGGGCCGCAACAAGATGTCTCGCCGCCAAAAGCGACGCTGGCTCCAGCGCCTTGCCGCCGATCCGGCGCTCCCACCAGTCCAACCAACAATCACCCCCAATTCGTCCACCTCATGAGCAACCAACTCTACCTTGCCACCCAAGCCGCCAGCGACGACCTGCTTGTCCACGTGGAAATATCCACAATCGTACGCCGCATTCGTCTCTGCGCCGGCGGCCGCGAACTTATCTCCGCCAAATTGGACGAGAGCGCTTGCCTCCGTGCCGAAACTGATGAGCACACCATTTGGCTTCGCCCGCGTTCATGGCCCTGGCGCCGACCCCGGTTGCTCCTCGATGGCGAAGAAGTCCCCATGAGCTGGGTTCGAAGCCGCCGCGTCCTACGCCGTCACCTCGCCGCTCACGAACCAGCAGCCCCGCGTTCTCGATGGGGAGAAACTGCGGCTCTATTGTCCTGGAAATTTGTTAAGGTGGCCTTCTTCCTCACGATTGGCTGGATTTCGCTGTTAGCGGTGATTGGGCTGTTCGCGCTGCTGTTTCGCTAAGTTAGCATCATGGCTCGGTGAATATGTTCTCCCCAAAGGCCTCTGCCAGCGCCGCTGCGTAGGCTTCGGCGACTTTTTCGCGGGCCTCGTCATGATAGTGAACACCGTCCTTGCACAGTTCGGGCGAGTCTTTCAGAAGGCCATGAATGTCGATCAGCAGCAGCCCTCTTTCCTCGGCGATCTGCCGGATGATGGGAGTGATCTTGTTTTCCAGATTCGACCTCCGCCCCTCGCGCTCGGTGCGCTCCTTCGGCTTCCTGGCAGCCTCCGGAAATACCGGCAGCGGAATCGCCATCAGAACCTTGGGCTCACTGTCCATTGCCTCGAAAGAATTCGATCAGGTTGATGTAGCGGGCCTTGTATTCCTCCTCGGGAGTTCCCTCGAAATCAGTCTCACGATCCTCAGAATCCCACCACTTCGGAGCAGCATCATCGGTCCGCACTGTCGGAGTTCTCACTCGCCAGTTTCTCAGCGCGCTCCTCTAAAATGCGCTCCCGGTTTTTCCTAAATTCGTGCGAAATCTTGATCGCGTTGGCTCGGTCCTCGGAATCGTAGTCCCAAAATTCCTGCACAATGGCTTCGCAATCCGGAAAGTGGGTGCCGTCGTCGCCAACTCTTACGCGAAGCTCGGCAAAGCGTTGCTTGAGTCGGTCACGGAGTTCCCGGTGCTCGGGATCGTCGTAGAGATTGACCAGTTCCTGCGGATCGCTTTTAAGATCATACAACTCCCACGCCGGAGGTGTCTGACCTTTACCGCGATAGCTGGCACCGTAGAAATAGATCAACTTGTGAGTCTTGGTGCGATTCTCCATTTCGCCAGGATTGTCGTGATGGGCCATGTGCAGCCAGTAGCGATAGTAGGCCTCTTGTTTCCAATCCTCGGGTTCCTCTCCAGTTTCGCAGATCGACTTGAAAGAGCGCCCCTGCATGGAGTCGGGTGTTTCGATGCCCGCGAAGTCCAGCATCAGAGGCGCAAAATCGACGTTTTCCACAATCGCGTCCGACCGAATGTCGGCGGGGATCGTTTTCGGATAACGCACAATGAACGGCATGCGCATCGACTCGTCGTAAGCCCAACGCTTGTCCTGGTAGTCCTTTTCGCCGAGCCAGAATCCCTGGTCGCCGGTGTAGATGATAACGGTGTTGTCGTAGAGACCTTCTGCTTTAAGGTAGGCAAAAAGACGGCCAAGATTGTCGTCGCCCTTCACGCAGCGCAGGTATTTTCTCAAGTAAGCCTGGTAAGCGAGCCGGGTGGTTCGCGTTCGCTGAGTTGGGCAGGATCGTAGTCGGCGGGAAACTCCTCGGGAAAGCGTTTGAACATTTCCACCGCATAGGAACGCCGCGGATTGCGCCTGCCGATGGAGCTACCGATGTGAGGCAACAACTCGTCTTCGTAGCCACGGGTGGCGAGCGAGCCGAATGTATCGGGCACGTCGTAGAGTGTCGGCGGCTCGGGAATAGTCACGTCGGCAAGATAGTCCTGGTAGCGCTCGGCGTGATCGAAGTAATCGTGCGGCGCTTTGAAGTGATGACAAAGAAAAAAGGGCTTGTTGGCACTCGGGCCAGGAACGCCAAGCCTTGCAAATCGAGTCATATGATTGAGAGGCTGGCGCAGGGAACGCATGAACGGCCTGACGCGCTCCGGCACGCGAAGATCGCTACGACGGCGAGCCGCAAATGCTGCCCTTGAACAATCGCAGTTCCGAATGGAGGCTCGATCCGGAGAGGCTGTCCGTCCGATGAAAAATCCATAAACCATCCGCGCCCGCCACCACCAGCCCGATCTACGCCGAAGCGACGGTCACCGGCGACCGGATCCAGGTCCGCTTCGACCTCGGCGGCGCGCCGCTGAAATCCGGGGGCGCATCTCTGGCGGGCTTCGAACTTGCCGGCGAGGACGGAGTCTTTCACCCTGCCGAAGCGAAAGTGATTTCCGCCAACATGATCGAGATCACGAGTGACCAGGTCACCCAACCCGCCCATGCCCGCTACGCCTGGAAAAACTACCCCGAGGAAGTGGCCCTTCGATCCACCACCAGTCTACCCGCTTCGCCCTTCACGACCGAGCCCTGGTGGGAGGAAACGAACGAGTAACCATGAGAAAAGTTGCACGTAGCACAGCACTCGGGTCGGACCGAATCCCAACGACCCATTCGCCGCGCTACCGTACTTTTTTCTCCGTCCCCAACAAGTCGTTCACGGCGCGATTGGCGACGCGGATGATGTATTTGTTAGGTTGATCCGATAGCGCGCCTTGCAGGGCGTCGAGCGCTGGCCGGGCGGTTTCATCGAGGTAGTCCAGAGCAATCGCCGCCTGAAGTCTGGCCCACTGATATTCCCCGGATAGCTCATCGCCGAGTAGCGGCAGAGCTTTTTGCGTTTCGCCCATTCGACACAAAGCCCGGCCGGCGGCAATGCGGACCGCGGCGGATTCGTCGGCCAGCATCTTGTCGAGGCGCTGTTTCGCGTCCTGATCTCCGGCAACCTGGTCGGAAAAATTCCCCAATCCGGTCGCCGCCCAATATCGAACGGCGGCGTCTTGGTGGAGGGCCAGCGTTTTCAGTTGGGAAATCGCCTCCGGCCCTTGGGAAGCGAGGGTAGCGGCGGAGGTCAGTTCGCGAATCGTTTTTCCGGGATCCTCGGTCTGACGCAGAATTCCCCAGGTCGATCCCGCGCCGGCCTCGCGCTTTTCGATTTCCGATTCCGGCATCAATCCGATGTCACCGATCTCGAGCTGCCATGTTTCCAGAGCTTCGCGGAGTTCGGATTTTTTCTCCTGCCACTCGGCATCGTCGGCGAGGTTGTGAATTTCGTGGGGATCGTTTTCCAGGTCGTAGAGTTCTTCGACCGGTTTGGTCGCCGCGGAAAAGCAGGCCATGGCTTCGGGGGGGGGCGTCGCCGGATTGTTCCAGCCGCCGGATCTCGCGCATGGTGGCGCCTTTCTCCGGGGTGTTCATGTATTGATAGTAGGGCTTGAGCGGCTCGAAATTGCGGATGTAACGAAACCGCTTGTCACGCACCGCGCGAATGATGTCGTAGCGTTCGTCCATTCGATCCCTGGCACCGAACACGTAGCTGCGCGGCGATGGCGAAGTGTGCGGGCCGAGGAACGCGCGGCCCTGCAGGCGGTCCGGAACGGCAAGCCCGGCCAGGCTCATGACGGTGGGACCGAAGTCGGTCGAGTTGATTAGTTCATCGGTCAGGGTGCCGGGCTTGCCCTGATCCTTGTGCCGGAATTTCTCCGGAATACGGACGATGAACGGGATGCGCGTGCCAGAATCGTAGAGCCAACGCTTCGCACGCGGCAGCCCGACTCCGTGATCGGACCAGAAGAAAACGATGGTGTTTTCATAGACGCCCTGCTGCTTCAATTCCTCGATCAGTTTGCCGGCCCAGACGTCCATCGCGGTGATGGTTTCGTAATTGCGTTTCCAATCTTCGCGGACCACGGGCGTGTCCGGGTAGTAGGGAGGCAGGTTAGTGAAAGCGTCGGGGTTCTGGCGTTGGTCCGGTTTGAGGTCGCTGGTGACGTCGCTGTATTTGGATTCGCTGGCGATGCCGCTTTCGTGGCAGCCGGTGTAGTTAAACACGGCAAAGAAGGGTTGCTGCTTGTCGGTCCGGTTTCTCCAGTGAGCTGTTCCCGAACATTTATCCCAGATTTCACTGCGCCCGGGATCTGAGAACTGGTAGTCGGTCTTGGAGTTGTTCGTGCAGTAGTAGCCAGCTTCGCGGAAATACATCGGGAAAGGCTTGAGCCACTCGGGCAGGACTGCATTGCAGCGCATGTGATGGGTGCCGATAGAATTTTGATACATTCCGGTGATGATGGTGGAACGGCAGGGCGCGCAGACGCCGGCAGCGGTGAAAGCATGGGTGTAGCGCACGCCTTCTTCAGCCAGTTTATCGAGATGGGGAGTAATCGCATGAGGATCGCCGAAACATCCCAGGTGTGGGCTGATGTCCTCAGCCGAAATCCAGATGATGTTCGGTCTCGGCCCATCGGTCTGCGAGGACGGGGCTCCTCTGAATTTTTCGTAGAGCTCTTTGCCGAGGATTCTCGCGATACCGTCCTCCACCTTCTTGGCGGCAGCCTCCCCGGTGGCGTCATCGCCGGCTTCGCGTGCCGCTTTCATTTCAGCGCTGCCTTGTTTGCGCAGTGCGGCAATTTGCTTCATCTGCTCTTTGCTGGCGCCGATCTCGGGGAGACGGCTGCCGCCTTTTCCCTTGCCTGTATCGTCGGCAATGGATGGCCCGCTGAACAGGAACGCGGCAGCGAGAAACAAGGTGGTGAGCATTTTGGTGAAGGGCATCGCTCAAGTTAATGCTTGGGAATCGCTTTTTCATTAAGGGCAAAGAGCGATCCCTGGCATTACCAATGCTTGCTACGCGTGGAAAGCTACCCCGAGGAAGTGCCACTGTGATCGACCGCCGGTCTACCCGCTTCGACCTTTTCGCGGCCGAAGGAAACGACCTTGGAATTTAGCCATGCTCAGCCTAATTTAGCCGCCCAACGCCCGAATTTCCGCTTCCAGGTTGCGGCGGGCCGCGGATTCCAGGTGACGAAACGGCGCGGTGGCGAAAATCGCGGGCCGGCTCAGAAACAGGCGCAACACTTGGATTCGGCCCACGAAAAACTCCGCATCGGGAACCCAGCCGTATTCTTCGCGAATTTGGCCGCGATAGGCGTGGTAGGCATCGGAATCGGAGCCCAGAATCGCCAGGTCAATGTCGCAAATCAGCCCCGCGTCGCCCTCGGCGGCCTCGCGATGTTGCGTGGCGAGAATGAGGTCGCGAACGCGCTCGACGCGGATTGGAGCCGCTAACGACGAAACTGCGAAATCGGCGCTTTGCGCCTCGTTGTCCCGAGCGTGCGTGTCGTAAATCGCGTCGTGAAACCAAATCGTAAATTCCAGCGAGAGAGGGTCTTGCGCATCGTTGGCAACTTTTTCCAGCCAACCGAGACAGGCGCGAATGTGTCCCAGGTTGTGGTAGGCCCGATCCGGCGCGGAATACAGCCGGTGAAGCGATTTCCACGTTTCCCGCGGTTTTGGCTGCGAATTCGCCTCCGCCAGCCTCAGCCATCGCCGCTCCATCTCCGTTTCCGCGCTCATTCGCCGAACGCGTAGATGTTGAGCCCCTTTTTGCGCGCCCGCTCGCACAGCTTGCTCATTTCGCTCAAAACCTCGGTGGCGCGGGGGTCGTGGATGCGCCGCCGCGCTTCTTCCACCTCGCCGCGCAGGCTCACCACGTTATCGCCAAAAAACGCCGCGTTTTGGTAAAAATCGCTCAGGTTGTAGAAAAGTGTCAGGTCGTAGAGCTGGACGCCCGCCGCGCCGAAAATGCGCCGGTGCACGGGGTAGTCGATGCTGAGGTGCGGCTGGGTTTCCAGCGCTTCGGTTTCGCTCTCGCCGAGATGGAGGTTGTACGGCATGGTGAAGGGAAAACTCGAAATCCGAAATTCGAAACCCGAAATCCGAAAAATTGGCGTGAACGACGATTACACCAACCGTTTTGGCGGCATTAGCAGGCTGTTTGGCGCGGCGGCGCTGGATCGGCTGCGTTCGGCTCACGTAGCGGTGATCGGCGTTGGCGGCGTGGGTTCGTGGACGGTCGAGGCGCTGGCTCGCAGCGGTGTCGGGCGCATCACGATGGTGGATTTGGACGAGATTTGCGTGACGAACGTGAACCGGCAATTGCACGCGTTGGATGGGCAAATCGGCCGGCCAAAGGTGGCTGCCTTGGCCGAGCGGATCGCCGCAATTCACCCCGGTTGCGAGGTCGTGGCGCACGAAACGTTTTTTACCGCGAAAAACGCCGGTGATCTGCTAACGCCGGAGCTGGACTTCGTGGTCGACGCGATCGACGAAATGGAACAAAAGTGCCTGCTGCTGGCCGAATGCCGCGAACGCGGGTTGTCCGCCGTTACCTGCGGCGGAGCGGGCGGAAAGCGAGACACGAGCGCCGTTCGCGTCGCTGATTTGGTTCGCGCCACCAACGACAAGTTGCTGCGGACGGTTCGCAAGACCTTGCGGCGCGAATTCGGCTTCCCGCGCGGAGAAAACGTGGATTTTGGCGTTTCCGCGGTGTTTTCGGTCGAAAACGCGGTCTATCCGTGGACCGATGGCCAGGTTTGCGCCGGAAAAGAGCCAGGCCTGGGAACGCGGCTCAATTGCGACGCCGGCCTGGGCACGGCCACGTTCGTCACCGGCGCGTTCGGCTTTGCAGCGGCGGCGGAAATTGTGGCGGCCATTTCGCGGGGGTGACCATTGTGGCGAAAGCGTCCCGCTCGGGGCATCGCCTCCCGCCCCCCTATCACGGCAATTTTGCTGATGGTGACCGAAAATGAATTGCTGGCAAGGCAGGTCGCGAATACTCTGGCCGATTTTTCGGAGTTGGACTAACTATATTCATGGCTAAGAAACCTGTTGTTCTCATCATCCGCGACGGCTGGGGCGTCAATCCCGGCGGCCAGAAAACGGCGAAGAAGGACGCCAACGCCTCGCTCATCGCAAAAACGCCGTTTCACGACCAACTTTACGAAAATTACCCCCTCAGCTACCTCAGCACTTGCGGCGAAGACGTGGGCCTGCCCGCCGGCCAAATGGGCAACTCTGAGGTGGGCCACATGAACCTGGGCGCGGGGCGGATCGTCTACCAGGACCTGACGCGCATCAACAAATCGATCGCCGAAGGCCGTTTGCCGAAAATTCCGGCGCTGCGCGAGGCGTTTGAATCCGCGAAAAACCGGCGGCTCCACTTTATTGGCCTGGTTTCCGACGGCGGCGTGCACAGCCATCAGGATCACCTCGTCGCCCTGGCCGAGGCCGCCCAAAACGCGGGGGTGGAGGAGATTTGGGTGCACGCCATCACCGACGGCCGCGACACCTCGCCCACCGGCGGCGCCGGCTATTTGTCGTATTGTGAGGATAAACTCGCCGCTGTCGGCGCCCGCATCGCCACGGTGGTCGGCCGCTACTATGCCATGGACCGCGACAAGCGTTGGGATCGCTCAAAACTGGCCTGGGACGCGCTGGTCCACGGCAAGGGCGATTTTCAGGAGGTGCTGCCCAGCGAAGCCGTCGCCCGCTGCTACGAAGCGGAAAAAACCGACGAATTCCTGCTGCCGATGATCTTCGTGGAGCCCGAACAGCAACGCATTCGCGACCGCGACGTGATCGTGTTCTTCAATTTCCGCGCCGACCGCGCCCGCCAGCTTTCCCTGGCCTTTTTGCGGAAAAATTTCGAAGGATTCGCCCGCGGCGGGGTTCCCAAGGTCCACTACGTGACCCTGACCGAGTACGACGAAAACTACGATTGCCCGGTCGTCTTTCCGCCCGAAGAGCTAACCAACGTGCTGGGCGAAGTGGCGAGCAATGCCGGCCTCACCCAGTTGCGGATCGCCGAAACCGAAAAATATCCCCACGTCTCGTATTTCTTCAACGGCGGCGTGGAAGAGCCCTTTGAAGGCGAAACGCGCAGCCTCGTGGCATCGCCCAAAGTCGCCACCTACGACCTGCAACCGGAAATGAGCGCGGACGAAGTCACCCGCGATCTGCTGGAACGGCTGCCCGATCAAGATTTGGTCGTTCTCAACTACGCCAACCCCGATATGGTGGGCCACACCGGCGATTTGAACGCCGCGGTGAAGGCGGTGGAGAAAGTGGACGAGTGCGTGAAGCTGGTGGTCGAAAAAACCCTGGAATTGGACGGAAAGCTCCTCATCACCGCCGATCATGGAAACTGCGAGTTGATGAAAAACCCCGATGGCTCTCCCCACACCGCCCACACCACCTTTCCCGTGCACCTCCTCTACGTATCAACCGATCCCAAGGAATTTTGGCTAACCGACGGGATTTTGGCCGACATCGCGCCGACGTTGCTCGCCATGCTGGGCGTGGAAAAACCGGAGGAAATGACGGGTTCCAGCCTCCTGGTTCGCAAGATCAAAAAGTGAATGGCGCAGCGCGAAAAGTGGCCTTGCAAATCGCGAAAAAATGGGCGAACAGTCGCCTTGTCGTTTGACACCAGCTTACCCCGTGGTGTAATCGGTAACACATCTGATTTTGGTTCAGACATTCAAGGTTCGAGTCCTTGCGGGGTAGCCACTTTTTCGGCGCGGGCATCGCCAACAGTGCTCGTTCGCGAGATTGGCAGATCGGCAGGTTGAGGGCGGAAAATTGAGGCGCTATCGAGGAGAGCTAGTTGTGCCGGGCGCAAATCTGGGTCATTCTCAATGCATGAGAGTCAAAGCGCTTCTCGCCGCCGAAAATCCGGAAGATCACGTCACCGTCCAGGGCTGGGTTCGCACCCGGCGCGACTCGAAAACCTTCAGCTTTCTCGAAGTCAACGACGGTTCCTGCCTCAAGGGGCTGCAAATCATCGCCGACGCCGATTTGCCGAATTACGCCGACGAAATCGCCCACATCCAGACCGGCGCCAGCGTCCGGATTGAAGGCAAAATGGTCGAAAGCCAGGGCAAGGGCCAAACCTGGGAAATCCAGGCAACCAGCGTGGAATTGCTCGGAAACGCCGACGAATCCTACCCCCTCCAGAAAAAGCGCCACTCGCGCGAATTTTTGCGCGAAATCGCCCACCTGCGGCCGCGCACCAACCTCCTCGGAGCCGTCTTCCGCGTCCGCAGCCGCCTGGCCTACGCCATCCACCAATTTTTCCAGGAACGCCACTTCGTCTACGTCCACACCCCCATCATCACCGCCAGCGATTGCGAAGGGGCCGGCGAAATGTTCCGGGTCACCACCCTCGACGCCAAAGGCATGGCGGCGAAAAATGCGGGTGAGCTGGATTTTTTCGGCAAACCCACCTACCTCACCGTCAGTGGCCAGTTGGAGGGCGAAACATTCGCCTGTGCCCTCTCTAACATCTACACCTTCGGCCCCACCTTCCGCGCGGAAAACTCCAACACCAGCCGCCATGCCGCCGAATTCTGGATGATCGAGCCGGAAATGGCGTTTTGCGATCTGGAAGGCGACATGGACCTGGCCGAGGAGATGATCGAGGAGGTGGCGAGCGACGTTTTGGAGCAATGTGAGGATGACCTGGCGTTTTTCGGCCAATTCGTCGATAAAGAGCTGCTTCAGCGGCTGAAATTCGTCGTCGAGAAGCCCTTCGAACGCGTCACCTACACCGACGCCGTCGAAATCCTCGAGAAATCCGGCCAAAAATTCGAATATCCCGTCGAATGGGGCGCCAACCTGCAAAGCGAGCACGAGCGCTTCCTAACCGAGCAACATTTCAAGAGCCCCGTGACCGTCTACGACTACCCAAAATCGATCAAGCCCTTCTACATGCGCGCTAACGACGATGGTAAGACCGTCGCCGCCATGGACCTCCTCGTCCCCGGCATCGGCGAGATCATCGGCGGCAGTCAGCGCGAAGAGCGCCTCGGAGTGCTCGAGCAAAATTTCGCCGACCACGACCTGAGCACCGACGACTACTGGTGGTATCTCGATCTCCGCCGCTACGGCACGGTGCCCCACGCCGGCTTCGGCCTCGGCTTCGAGCGCATGCTCATGTTCGTCACCGGCGTGGAGAACATCCGCGACGTCATCCCGTTTCCGCGGACCCCGCGGCATGCGGAATTTTGAGCAAGCACCAGGGTCAGGCTAACGTGAAAAACACCGTCGAATCATGGACAACAAGATCTTCCATTTCCGAACCGAACACGAGGCTCATTTGGCTCTTCACCGTATTCAGGCGCTCGGTTTTGACGGGCAAATTGTTGGGGATTGCGGTAGCTCCTACCCGCCTATTGTTACGGGAGGGATTCAGTTGATCGTAGTTGAATGCAACAGTGACGAGGTGGAAGAGGAACCGGAGATTGGCACGCCCGGGGCGCTTGAGAATACAAGGGTTCTCGTTTTTCTCATGCTATGCGGAGTAGGCTTGGCGATATTCGTCGCAACGCTTTTACCCGTCTTGCTGGTTGCTGTTTGCATGGGGGTGGTTTTGGGGCCGTATTTGGATAAGTTGGTTAGGACATATCGTCGCAATCAAGCTCGGTTTGGGTTAGCAACGCAACTGACGTGCGTCATTGCCGCAGCGTGCTTGTTGATCCTTTGGAGACCGTACCTGGAAGCGATAAATCCGTGGGCCTCACTGGACTACATTTTACAACGGGGGCACGTTGAAGAGCCCTCAATCATTGCGCTATAAGCATAGGTGCTGCCTTGATGCGCCGCGTCCAAAAGATATTCGGCAGACTCCGAATGAACCTTGCGATTCGCGTAGATTTCGCCGGATTGGTGGTAGGTCAGGAGAATAGCCCCTTCCACGGCAATTTCGTCGAACGGCTCGCGCATGAAATCCTGCTCCATGGGCCAGGGATAGACAAAAAATACGTCGATGCGCTCGTCAGATTCGGCAATGATGCGGGCGGCCTCCTCCGGGAGATCGTCCGTGGCCAGATCGAGCGGGATTTCTTCAGCGGTTTGGGTGATGCTTGCGGGCTCCAGAGCGCCGCCGATCTCCGCCGCTACGGAACAGTCCCCACGCCGGCTTCGGCCTCGGCTTCGAGCGCATGCTCATGTTCGTCACCGGCGTGGAGAACATCCGCGACGTGATTCCGTTTCCGCGGACCCCGCGGCATGCGGAGTTTTGAGGCGCGAATCCGAGTTTTGCGAAAAGCGCTGGACGCCTCCAATCACCCGCCTAGCGTCCTAACATGACCCTCATCAAAGGCAAAGAAGTCGCCGCCGCGGTTTACGGCGAAATCGCGCAAAATTTGGAGTCGTTGAAGAGCCAGGGAAAACTTCCTGGCTTAGCAGTCGTGTTAGTGGGCGACGATCCCGCTTCCAGAGCTTACGTCGGCGCCAAAGAGCGCAAATGCCAGGAACTGGGGCTGCACTCGGTGAAGCAGGAGTTGGCGCAATCCGCGTCGCAGGAAGAGCTGCTGGCCATAATCGCGGATTTGAACGCAGATCCGGCGATTCACGGGATTTTGGTGCAATTGCCCCTACCCAACCACCTGGACGGCGACGCGGTGATTCGCGCGATCGATCCCGCCAAGGACGTCGACGGGCTCCACCCGGCAAACGCGGCCAAACTGGTGATGGACGACCCGAGCGGCTTTGTGCCGTGCACGCCGCTTGGTTGCCAACGCATGCTAAGCCACGCGGGAATCCCCGTTTCCGGTAAACGCGTCGTCATCGTGGGCCGCAGCTTGCTGGTTGGCAAGTCGCTCGCCTTGCTGCTGATGGGCAAGGGTGAGGCTGCCAACGCAACCGTGACCGTGGCGCATTCGCGAACGGAAGATTTGCCCGGCGTATGCCGGGAGGCCGACATTTTGGTCGCCGCCATCGGCCGCGCGAAATTCGTCACGGCAGACTTTGTGAGTCAAGGCGCCACCGTCATCGACGTCGGCATCAACCGCGTGGATGACCCGGCCGCGAAAAAGGGCTATCGGCTGGTTGGCGACGTGGATTTCGACAACGTGGCGGAAAAATGCACGGCCATCACGCCCGTTCCCGGCGGTGTCGGCGTAATGACCATTGCCATGCTGATGCACAACACCCTGCGCGCCTGCGAAATGGCCCCCGCGGGTTCGCAGCCGGCGTAGCCGCTTGGTTAGTGCCTCAATCGTGAACTTTCGACACCTTTGCGCAACATTTGGTGCATCTGTTAGGACTTAAAACTTGAAACTTAACGCTTAAAACTCCGGCTTGGCCGGTTTAGGTTAGGGTTCGCGAGTAGCCGCCCGCAAGCTTTGTGCCATACGAATCGCAATTCCTGCAATGCGAGAAACGAGGTAGTGGTTAGCGTACCCAGGCCTGCCACCATGAGCCAACCCACCCAGTATCGCGCAAAACCCACCGAAGCCCCGATTTGGGTGAGCGAACCTTTCCGCGTTTTCTTCCCGCTCGGCGTTGCGGCGTCCATTTTCGGCGTCCTGAGCTGGCCCCTGTTTTATGCCGGATGGTGGCCGTTCGCGCCGCACCTCCAACATCCCAGGATCATGGTCTTTGGCTTCGGATTCGCCTTTGTCGCCGGATTTTTGGGAACCGCTTGGCCGCGTTTTCTCGAAGCGGAAGCCCTGCGCCGCATCGAACTGACGGTCCTCGTGATCACCTGGCTCATCGCGCAACTTTTCTACGCCCTCCACCAGCTTCGAGCCGGCGACGCAGCCTTCGCGGCACACGCCCTCGCCTTGTTCGCGATCCTTTCCCTGCGTTTGCGGGGACGCGGCCGGGAACTGCCGCCACCCGGGTTTTTGCTCGCCTTCGTTGCCGTGTTTTTGGCATTTTGCGTTGCCCTTGCCTGGGCGATTTGGGGACTGGGACTTCCGCCGCGCTTCGTTCTCTTCGCCAAACTGATCGCCTGGCAGGGCATCCTGCTTTTCCCGCTCCTCGGCGTTGGCTCCTACCTCTTCGCGCGCTTCTTCCAAACGCCGGGCCAACGTCCTCCCGCCGCAAGTCCCAAGCAACGAGCCCTCGGCGTCTGGCTGACGACGTTGCTCGTGTTGGTTTCCTTCGGGATTGAGGCTTGCGGCTGGATTCGAGCGGGAAATTTCCTGCGATTTGGCGCGACCGTCCTCTGGGCCGTCCTCGCTGCGCCCGCGATCCGAAAAGGCCGGGCGCCTACCACCCGCGCTTGGGGGCTCCGAATCGCCATCGCCAGCATCGCCGCCTCGTTCCTGGCTCGCGGAGTCTGGCCCGGACCCGCTTACGCGCTGGAGCACATCTTGTTCCTCGCCGGATTTGGCTTAGCGATGCTGCTAGTCGCCGACCGCGTTTCCATCGGCCACGGCGGCGGCGATTTTTCGGCGATCCCGGCCAAATCGACGTTTTGGCGGTGGCTGATTTGGCTGACGCTGCTTGCCGCGGCCACCCGCGCCTCGGCGGACATGAAGGCGTCCATGCTCATTTCGCACCACATCTACGCCGCGCTACTCTGGGCGATTATCCTTGGGATTTGGACCGCGTACCTTGCCAAATTTTGGCGAAGCGGGGAAAGGTAAAATATGGAGTGCGAAATCGCGCCCGTGGCGCGGTTTCGCTTTTAGAACGTCGACATCCGGCAAACGCGTCGATCCTTCCCTTAATTGCCGGTCCCGGCGCCAGCTGAAACGCAAGAAGTCGCCCTACCCCACTGAGGCGCCGGCCCTACTTTGGAGCGGCTCGGTAAGAAGCAAAATTCCTCGTGCAATCCACCAATCCAAAAGCGAAACCGCGCCACCGGCGCGATTTCGCACTCCAAAATGACCGCCCCGTTGTGGCGATTGGCACCCCGGATCCGAATTTCCAAGCGCTCACTAGCAGAGCGACAACACCGAGCAAAATGTAGGCCAAAAACCAAACCATGGCTCATTTTGAGGGCCAGGCGCGGTTTTTCAAGGTTTCCGTGCGAAAATGCGAAAATTCGCCCCCCGCGCGACGCCTTCACCGCATCCGCAATCCGCCGCAGCGTCCCTAGGTTAAGCCAGCGCCGACTGCGAAGACTACGTTCCCGATCTCCAGCCGCACGAAGTCGATGCTCGGACCGGCGGGTTGGCGGAATTTTGCCTGATGCCGCAGGCCGGCTCAGATCATGGTTTCCACCTGCGCCAGCACCGTCAAAAACGGCACGGTGCGAAGGGCGCCAAAGCTATCGTGGCTGCTAAGCCGCTCCCGCCGCCCCGCCGGGCTGGTGATGCCGCACAAAAATCGGGCGAGCTGACGCGGATGACGTAGGGCCGGTTTTTGCTCCGCCATCGCGGCGCGGATCAGCTCGATTTGCTCCAGGGACAGGTCGCGCGTTAGGGAACACGGCAGTTCGCGGGTTTCGTCGCTCAACCCAGCCTCGCAATTGGCGCAGACGCCGCACGGTTCGGCCATTTCCTCGCCAAAATAGGTGACGAGGTGTTGCGTTAGGCAATCGCGGGTTTGGCAGAGATCCAGCACGAGGCCCAACCGCGCAATTTCCGCGTTTTCCCGGTTGGCGAACAATTCCGTCAGCTCAGCCGCGATTTTGCCGACATCGCGCGGATGCTCCGGATTCAGCCGGTAACCATGCCGCAAACCGGTGGGTTGCAGCACGATTTCGCCCATTTCCGCCAAATAATTGAGCGCTCTGCGAATGCGATCGGCCGGTTCGCCCAAATCATCGGCAACCTGGGCGACGGCGGCAGTTTTCCACTTTCCCTTGCCGGTGGCGGCGTCGAAGAGGCTGTTGAGAAAGCGCCTTCGTTCCGGCTTGTGACCGGCCAGGATGCGTTCCATCGGCTGGACGAAGTGAAAGCGGTAACCGGCATAAAACGGGCCGGTGGAGGTCATGACGCCGGCCAATTCTAGGTTGGTTAGGGCGGTGGCTACGACCAGGGGTCTGATGTCGTTGGTTACCGAGAGGTCGTAGTGGCTGACGCTGAAATTTTCGCCCTGCAACAGCACGTGTTCGACCAATTGGCGGACGGCGCCGGGCGTGGGAGTATCGCCGTAGACAAAGTTTTCCAGCACGATGCAGTCGTCGGCGCAGGCCAGGATTTCGCAGGTGGAGTCGTTACCGTCGCGGCCGGCGCGGCCGGTTTCCTGGGCGTAGTTTTCCAGCGATTTTGGCAGGTTGAAGTGGTAGACGTAGCGAATGTCGGCCTTGTCGATGCCCATGCCGAAAGCGATGGTGGCAACGACGATTTGCACCTTGCCAGCCATAAACGCGTCCTGAACTTCCGCGCGGTAATCGTCCTTCAAACCAGCATGATAAGCCTTGGCGGAGAACCCGGCTTTGCTTAGCACGCCGGCCACCCGTTCGGCGGTCTCTTGCAGGGTCACGTAGACGATCGTGGGGCCCGGCGCGCGTTCGCCAATTCGCTCGATGAGCCGCGAATTGCGCTCCCCGGCGGGGCACGGCGTCACCAGAAATCGCAGGTTTGGCCGGCGAAACCCGGTTTGCACGTGATCGGCCTCCGCGACGTCAAAACCGCGCCGGATGTCCGCACTCACCTTCGGCGTAGCGGTCGCGGTTAACGTCAAAACTCGCTCTACGCCCAGCTCGCGCGTTAGCTTGCTTAGTTTCAGGTAATCCGGCCGGAAATTGTGCCCCCACTCGGAAATGCAGTGCGCCTCATCCACGGCAATGAGCGCCAATTTCGTGCGGCGCAGTTTGGCCAGAAAACCCTCGTTCGCCAAGCGTTCCGGCGCCACGAAGAGCAGCTTCAACGCGCCGGAGGTCATTTCCGCGTAAATTCGCGAAACCTCGCCCGGTTCCAGGCTGGAATCGATCCGCGCGGCGTTGATTCCGCACCCTAACAAAGCCTCCACCTGATCCTTCATCAGCGCGATGAGCGGGGAAACCACCAAGCTAAGCCCATCCAGATGCAAGGCTGGCAACTGGTAGCACAAGCTCTTGCCGGCGCCGGTTGGGAACACCGCCAACGCGGGGCGTCCGGCCAGCAAAATGTCGATGACTTCGCCCTGGCCCTCGCGAAACGCGTCGTGGCCGAAAACGCGCTGCAAGGTGTCTTGGATTGTGTCGCTCATGAAATCAGTTGTGTGAAAATCGCGCCACCAAACTACCGAAAATGAATCTGCGCTCAACGTCCGGCACAAAATCAGCCAAAGGAGCGGAAATTGCCGAATCACAGCCCACCGAGTTTCCGGCGCCGGCCCCCGCCAAACGCGAAGCGTTGGCGATTTTGGCCGATGTTTGCGGCGCGGCGAATTGAACCTGTTACGTCCTGCCTGTCACCCCTTCCGTGGGTTCCGCATCAGTCCAAATCTTGATTTCATCGAACAATACGCGTTCGCCGCCGATGACCAACCGTATCGCGGCTTGGGGTCGAGGATGACCGACTTGCCATTCAGGTTCGTGCAAACTTTGTCGTCCCGCACTTCCACAAACAACGTATGCCACTCGCCGTGAGGCGCTTCAGCGTCTTCCTTGCCAATGAGCCCACCCGAAGCGCTTCGGCTTCTGCTTGGAAACGGTGAAGCGGAATCATTTGCGCACGGAGAGAAACAAGTCGCCTAGCGTCACCTCCAAATCCACCATCTCATCGCGATAGGGATTCGCGGCGACTCCTTCCCGCGTCACCATGGTGAAGAGCAGCCCGCACCGCGTACCCGTGATGCTGCGAAAGACATCGCGCTTTTGCCGCAACTCGGCGGCGTAGGCTTTGGTGATGCGAAACGGGCTTTCCGACCACTTCATTTCGCAGAGGTTGATCATGTCGTCCTTGCGATGAATCAGGAGGTCAATCTGAGCGCCCGGTTCGCCGGAGCCTGAAGGCGGTTGATGGCGCCAGGCGGTGATTTCGCACTGCACCCCGGAAATTCCGAGTGCCTTTTTGATCTCCTCCAAATGCCGCCAGCACAGGTTTTCAAAGGCGTAACCCGCCCAGGCGCGGCCGGCTGGGGTCGATCGAGCTTGGGTCCAGTCCGCGGTACGCTTTTTCTTGAACCATCGCAGATGAAAGAGGCTGAATTCGTCCATCAACCGGTAGAGCGCATCGCGCTGCGTCCGGCCAAAGGGAACGGTGCGCTGAATGAATCCCGATTGCTCGAGTTCGGTGAGAATCGTGGTCATGTTTCCACCAGAGGGGAAGCCGGTTTCGGCGACGAGTTCTCTTCGCGATAGACCACAGAGCTTTTTGCCAAGCGCCTCGATAACTTTGAGATGCCGGTCGTGATGATCGAAGAGCGAGGCGTAGAGTTCCTCAAACTCGTGCCGTAGCGGAGCGTCGTCGGCGAAGATGAGATGCTGAATGGCTTGTGCGACCGACTGGCCGCGCCGAATGAGGCTTAGGTAGTAGGGAATGCCGCCGGTCATCATGTAGAGTTCGGCGACTTGGCTTGGGGTGAAAGAGAGCTTCTGCAGTTGGATGAATTCGTGCGTTTCGGCGAGCGTAAAGGGATGCAGGTGGATGCGCTGGGTGACGCGATTGTGCAGACCGCCCCGGTTGTTGAGCACCTTGGTGATCATCCACGAAGCGGCCGAACCGCAGACGACGACCACGAGGTTAGGTTGCTGGGAAGCCCACTGGTTCCAGAAAAATTCGAACGCGCTGAGAAAGCGGGAATTGCGTCCCGCCAGCCAGGGCAATTCATCGAAAAAGATGACGCGCCGGCCTTTTTTCTTCAGGAGCGGCTCCAGATAGTGGATCAAATCCTGGAACGCAGCAGGCCAATTTTTGGGCCGTTCGGGCCGAATCCGCATCCGTTCTCCAAGTGCCGTGGCGAAGTTGCCGAGTTGTTCGCTCATTACCGCGTCGCGCGACCCACTGAGTTCGAAGCACATGTAGGGCGCCAAGAAATGGCGAATGAGGTAAGTTTTGCCCACCCGGCGCCGGCCCACCACGGCGATGAGTTCGGGCTTTTCAGAATCCAGAGCGTCTTGAATACGCAGGCACGCGCTGTTGCGAACCACGAAGGGTAAATCTGAGATCTTTGTCCTTTTAGCGGCCATGTCAGGAATTAATTACCGCCACAACTCGTTAATTTGGTGAGTTGTGGCGGAATGGAAAACTCGTTTAAAACCGCCCTAAGTCAATTATTTTGCAAGTTATGGCGGAATCGAACCCAATCCGAAACCGCCACAAGTCGATACATTTTGGAGTTATGGCGGAATTGAACCCAATCCGAAACCGCCACGAGTCGATACATTTTGGAGTTATGGCGGAATTGAATCCAATCCGAAACCGCCACAAGTCGATACATTTTGGAGTTATGGCGGAATTGAATCCATTCCGAAACCGCCACAAGTCGATACATTTTGGAGTTATGGCGGAATCGAATTCATTTCGAAACCGCCACAAGTCGATACATTTTGGAGTTATGGCGGAATTGAATCCATTTTGAAACCGCCACAAGTCGATACATTTTGGAGTTATGGCGGAATTGAAATCGCCTCACCCAACAAATCCCGGAAGAATGCACTCCGAAACGAGAGTTTGAGCATATTACCCATGCCATTGAAGTAAGAGGTGCTGGTGCGACACCCACCAAGCGCAACACCGCTTTCGCGGGCTTGACCGCGACACCGCGCGATTCCAAGTTTGGCGCCATGATCCGACTTTTGTCCCTCGTCTTGCTTTGCCTGGGCCCGGCGCTACGCGCTGCCGACCGCCCTAACATTGTCCTCATCATGGTCGATGATCTCGGCTACGGCGATCTCTCCAGCTACGGCGCTCCGGATCTGAAGTCGCCGCACATCGACAAGCTCATGGCCGAAGGGATGCGGTTCGACCAATTTTACGCCAACTGCCCGGTTTGCTCTCCCACGCGCGCTTCGCTAATGACGGGGCTGTATCCGGATAAAGCCGGCGTGCCGGGGGTCATTCGCACGCCGCTGGAGGGCCGGCCGACGAGTTGGGGCAAGCTGCGCGAGGATGTCCCGCTGCTCCCGGCGATTTTGAAGAAATCCGGCTATCACACCGCACTGGTCGGCAAGTGGCACCTGGGCCTGGAAGCGCCGGACCGGCCGCACGACCGCGGTTTCGACCACTTTCACGGCTGGCTGGGCGATATGATGGACGACTACTACGAGCACAAGCGTCACGGCATCGAATACATGCGCCTGAACGACAACAAGATCGAGCCGGACGGCCATGCCACGGATCTTTTCAGCCAGTGGGCGGCCGACTACATCACCCAACGCGAAAAATCGGCGCCGGAGCAGCCCTGGTTTCTCTACCTGGCCTACAACGCCCCTCACACGCCCATCCAGCCGCCGGCGGATTGGTTGGAAAAGGTTAAAGCGCGGGAAGCGGGAATTTCCGATCGACGCGCCAAACTCGTGGCCCTCATCGAGCACATGGACGACGGAATCGGCAAGGTGATGGCGACGCTGGAGCAGCTAGACGTGCGCGAGGAGACGCTGGTTGTGTTCACCTCTGACAACGGCGGCCAAAGCAACGTGGGCGCGAGAAATGTGCCCTTGCGCGGCGGCAAGCAGGAGATGTGGGAGGGCGGGCTTCGCGTCTGCACGTGTGTGGTCTGGCCCGGAAAAATTGCGTCCGGCGCCCGCTCGAATCACCCCGGCATGACCATGGATTTTTACCCCACGTTGGCCGAAATCGCCGGCGCATCCATCGATCGCGAAATCGACGGCAAGAGCTTCGCCCCGCTGCTTTTGGGCCGCGATTTCCAGCCGAACCCGGAGCGGCGCCTTTTTTGGGTGAGGCTGGAGGGCAACCAAAAGTACGGCGGCCTTTCCTACCACGCCGCCAGGATTGGCGACTGGAAATTGCTGCGAAACACGCCATTCGAGCCCTACCAACTCTTCGACCTGGCCAAGGACCCCGGCGAGGAGAATCCCATTCCAAAACCGCGCGCGCCGCAGAAGTACAACCAGCTCTTCGGCGAGCTGATGAAGCACGTGAACCTGGCCGGAAAAGTGCCCTGGCAGCGCGAATCCGAGGCGTTTTCGTTCGGCAATTGATTGCGGCGTCATTTCGGCTCAATCCCGCTGGCATTGGGGAGTAAGGCAGGCTAGGATTCACCCCGCATGGTCGCTTTTCAGTCGCCCCAGTGGTTCTTCCTCATCCCCGCGCTCGCGGCGGTCGGCTGGTATTGGAAAGGGCTCCGATTCTGGTCGCCGTTTCGGATTTTGGCGTTGCTGCTCATTGTCTTGACCCTGGCCGATCCGCAAATTCGCCAGCTCAAGCGCGGGATGGATTTGTGGGTGCTGATCGACCGCTCGGAGTCGGCGCTGGCGATTGTGGAGCAGAATTTCGAGGAATGGAAGCGCCTGCTCACCCGCTCCAAGCCGACGCGCTACGACAACCTGAAATTCGTCAATTTCGCCGGTGAGGTGGTGGAGCAAACCGGGGAGGAGACGATGAAGTACGCCGGCAGCCCGGACTACACCCGCACCCGGCTGGCGCTGGAGAGCACCATGGCGCTGCTGGAGCCCGACCGACACGCGCGCATCCTCATGTTTACCGATGGTTACGGCACCGAGCCGCTGGGCGACTTGGCCCACAAAATGGCCGAGGAAGGGGTGCCGCTCGACTACCGCATGCTGCGCGCCGAGGAGGAAACCGACTACCAGGTGGTGAGCGTGAAGACGCCGACCCGCAAACGGCTGGGCGAGCCTTTTTTGGTGGAAATCGTGGTGCGCGGGAGCGAGGACAGGCCGGTGGATTTGCTGATTTCGCGCGATGGCGGCGAGCCGATCAAAAACACGATCGAAATCGCCAACGGCCAGGGTACCCTGCAATTCGCCACGCGCATCGGCAGCCCCGGCGCGCACAAATATCGCGTGGAATTGCCGGTGGACGACGCCTACCACGGCAACAACGACTTTGAGAGCTGGATCGAGATCACCGCCGGCCCGCGGGTCGTGCTCGTTAGCAAGTACACCGATGATCCGGTGGCCAAAATTCTCGGCGCGCAGGGGTTTGAGGTGGAGGTTGTCTCGGAACCCTCCAAGCTGCAAATCGGCCAACTCACCGGCGCCAAGGTTTTGATCCTTAACAACGTGCCGGCCTACGAGATTCCGCAAAACTTCCTCACCGCGGTCGATTTTTTCGTCCGCAACCAGGGAGGCGGGCTCATGATGGCCGGCGGCAAGCACAGTTTTGGCTCCGGCGGTTATTTTGAGAGCGCCATCGACGATTTGCTGCCCGTTTCCATGGAATTGAAGGCCGAGCATCGCAAGTTAGCCGTGGCCATGGGCATCGTCATGGATCGCAGCGGCTCCATGAGCATGACCGTGCCCGGCGGCCAAACCAAAATGGACCTGGCCAACGAAGGCAGCGCCCGCGCGGTGAGTTTGCTGAGCGATTTCGACCAAGTGACGGTCTTCGCGGTGGACAGCAGCGCGCACGAGGAGGTGCCGCTGATGATGGTGGGTAAAAATCGCAAGGACATCATCAGCCGGATTCGACGCATCGGCAGCATGGGGGGCGGCATCTTCGTCTACACCGGGATGGAGGCGTGCTGGAAATCGCTCAAAAAGGCCGACGTCGGCCAGCGGCACATTATTTTGTTCTCCGATGCGCAGGATTCCGAGCAGCCAGGCCAGTACAGGCAACTCGTCCAGGAAATGGTCGACAAGGGCTCGGCCACCGTCAGTGTCATCGGCTTGGGAACGCCGGCCGACGTGGACGCCAAGTTGTTGGAAGACATCGCCACCCGCGGTCAGGGACGCATGTTTTTCACCGAAGATGCGACGACCATCCCCAACATCTTCGCGCAGGAAACCGTGACCGTGGCGCGCTCGCTTTTCGTGGAGGATGCCGTTGCGACGGACACCACCGGCCAGTGGCTGGAGATATCGCGCAACAACTTCGAGTGGCTGCCGAAAGTTGACGGTTACAACCTCAGTTACGCCCGGCCCGAGGCCTCCGTCGCGCTGGTGAGCCAGGATGAATACACCGCGCCGATGGTGGCCTTCGTGCAACGCGGAATCGGCCGAACCGCGGCAGTTTCCTTCCCGCTGGGTGGCGAATTTTCCGCGGCAACCCGGGAATGGCCAAAAATTGGCGATTTCGTCCAAACCATGACGCGCTGGCTCATGGGCGAGACCCTCCCGCCCGGCATTGGCATCCGCACCAACCTGGACGGCACGGAATTCACCCTGGATTTGCTCCACGACGACAGTTGGACCGAAAGACTGGCCGAACCGCCGCGCATTTTCCTGGCGCAGGAAAAAGCCAGCCTCATCGACGGGAAATTCACCAACGTGCGCGAAATCACCTGGCGGCGGCTCGCGCCCGGCCATTTTCGGGCCACCTCGCAACTGGAGCACGGCAAAATGACTCGCGGGGCGATCCAAATCGGCAGCGTCGCCATCCCCTTCGGCCCCATTGTCGTCGGCGGCAGCCCGGAATGGGCGTTCGATCCCGTGCGCATCGACGAATTGCGCCAAACCGCGGAAATCAGCGGGGGAGGAGAGCTGGTGGACCTATCGAAAGCCTGGACGCAGCCGGAGGTTAAGGAATTCGCCTCCATTCAACCCTGGTTGCTAACGCTCTTGCTGTGCGCTGTGGTTTTGGACGCGCTCTTCACGCGCATGGGCTGGCAGATGCCCGCCTTTGCCGGCATGGGCAAGGTGCTGGACAACTTGAAGCCGAAACCCCGCGCCAAGCCCATTCCTAAATCCGCCGCCGCGCAGGCTCCCGCGCCCGAAAAACCACCCCAACAACCCGAAACCACCACCGCGCCAGCCGTCGCCAAAAAACCGGAAACCAAGTCCGAGCCCGAAGGCGACAGCGCCGAGCAACGGCGATCGCGATTCGAGCGGGCGAAGCGGCGGCGTTAGTTTAGTGCATGTCGGCGGAAGTCCGGCAACACGGAACGCCGGCCCGTTTCCGCGGACGACGCGGCGGGAGTCTTCGGGGAACGGCCGGTGTCCCGTTTTACTTCGCGGCCGAATGTTTACCGGACTTCCGCCAATCGGTACTAGTGCTAGTGCATGTCGGCTCTGTAGAACGTCGTGGTCGGCAAGATTCAGCCGCTGCGTTATTTCACGCCAAGGGAGATTTCCCCAAAAAATCCCTTGCCAACCCGCCTTTCATGGATTTCTGTCAAAACAGAAATAACCGAAATCAATGAAAAACCTCACTCCCTTCCTCCAAAACTTCATCCTCCATTGGGGCGAGATGGGGCAAAAGTGGGGCATCAACCGCACCGTCGCGCAAATCCACGCCCTGCTCTTCACCTCCGAAAAACCGCTCAACGCGGAGGAAATTTGCGACGCTCTGGGCGTCGCCCGCTCCAACGTCAGCAACAGCCTGCGCGAGCTGCAAAACTGGGGAATCGTCAAGGTCGTCCACATCCCCGGCGACCGCCGCGATCACTTCGAGTCGATGAAGGACGTGTTCGAAATGTTCCGCGTCATCGCCGCCGAACGCAAACGGCGCGAGATCGACCCGACCCTGACCATGCTCCGCGATTGCGCTGATGAAGCCGCCAAGACCAAGAGCAAGTCCGACGCTTACGCCAAAAAGCAGTTGGAGGAGTTGTTAGGATTCTTCGAGCTGCTGAGCGATTTTTACCTGCGCATGAACAAGTTGCCGACCAAATCCGCGGTGCGTGCGATCAAGATGAGCGACAAAGTGCTGAAATCGCTCGGCCTGGGGCCCAATAATTTTTTGCATCGTAATTTTTCTTCCGACAGAAATGACCGAAACAATCGACAGAACCAAAACCGGCCTCCGCGGAACCATGTTCTACGACGAAACCTGCAACATCTGCACCGCCGGCGCGATGCGGTTGCGGTCCTTGCTGGCAAGCAAGTCCATCGCGGTCGAGCCGTTCGAAGATGGCGCGGCGGAGGCGGAAATGCGCGTGGTTTGGCACGATGGACGAGAGTTTGGCGGCGCGGATGCGGTGCTGTTTCTGGCGCGACAGTTTTGGATCGGGGCGCCGATCGCGGCAATCGCGGGTCTACCGGGATTGAAGCGGCTTACCGGAGTTGGTTACCGGTTCATCGCGGAAAACCGGCACTGTGCCAACGGAGCCTGCGCGCTGAATCCGGAGCCGCGGAAAGTGTGGCCGGATTGGCTGTTTTTGGCCACGTTAGTCTGCGTGATGGCTGTGTTAGGGCTGATTTTTCCCGTTCCAGCCTGGGTTTGGATGTGGATGCTGGCCGGGGCGCTCTGGGCCGGGTTCAAGCTGATGACCTTCCGCGCGGAAGGCGGCTGGCGTGCGGTGAATCCTGCGTTTTTCGGCTGGATTGGCACGGATGCGGCCGCGTTTCGCTACGATCGCGCCCCCGCGGCGGAACAGCCTCGGATTCTGGCCCCGCTCGCCTTCATCGTTGCCGGGCTAACGCTGGCGCTCGCTATTTTGCCCGGCGTTTCGTACACGCTTGCCATCGGTTGGCTCGGCGTAACCGCGATGCTCTGCCTGTTCCACTTCGGCGCATTCGCGATCCTGGCCGAAATCTGGCGCAAGCTGGGTTTCCCGGTTGAGCCGATCATGCGCGCGCCCTGGGCGGCGAAGTCGCTGGCGGATTTCTGGGGACCACGATGGAATCGCGCCTTCAGCGGCTGGGCGCGGGTTTGCGTCTTCCGGCCGTTGGTGCGCCGGTTAGGAATAGTCCGCGGCACGCTGGCCGGTTTCTTCGCATCGGGCATTGCGCACGAACTCGTCATCTCGCTGCCGGCGCGTGGCGGTTTTGGACTGCCGACGGCCTACTTTCTGCTGCAAGCCGCGGGTCTGCTGGCGCAGCGCCGCTTTCCCGCCCTGCGGGGCCGATTCGCTACCCTAACCATGGTGCTACTGCCGGCTCCGATCCTCTTTCACCCCACCTTCATCGAGCGTGTCTTCGCACCGATGATGGATGCCCTCCTGGCCCTAACACACCCATAACATGGACTACCTCAAGCTAACGCTAATCCTCGCCGGAATCGCCCATTTCGGCATCCTCATCGCCAGCGCTAACGCGCCCATCGCGCTGAAATGGCGGGAAAACCTTGCGCCGTTGCCAAAATTACTGCGGCAAATGTTCTGGGTCTACGGCTGGTTCATCGTTCTGATGATCGTCAGCTTCGGTGTCATGACGCTGGTCCACGCCGATACGCTGGCGAACGCCGGAAACCCGCTGGCGCGCTGGTTTTGCGGCCTCATCGCCGTGTTTTGGCTGGTGCGGCTGCTGGTGCAATTCTTCGTCTTCGATGCAAGGCCGTACCTGACCAACTGGTTCTACACGGTGGGCTATCACGGCCTAACCGCCGTCTTCACCTTCCTAACACTGGCCTATAGCTGGGCTGCATTTTTCCCAAACTCATGAATCCTGACACTGATAAAAAACGCATCATCCTCGCTGGCGGCAGCGGCTTTTTGGGCCGCGAACTGGCAGCTCTCCTGGAACGACGCGGCGAGGAGCCCGTCATCCTAAGCCGCAATCCGAACCAATACGACGGACCGGGCCGCGCCGTGCGCTGGGACGGCCAAAACCTGGCGGACGACTGGCGCAGCGAGATCGACGGCGCGGCCGCGATCGTGAATTTGACCGGAAAAAACGTCAATTGCCGGCCAACCAAGCGCAACCGCGAGTTGATCCTGACCTCGCGCGTGGATTCCGTCCGCGTCCTCGGCGAAGCGCTGCGCAACGTGGAAAATCCCCCGCCCGTCTGGATTCAAGCCAGTTCACTGGCGATTTACGGAGACGCCGGAGAAGACGCTTGCGACGAATCCTCGCCGGTGGCCGATGGTTTCCCGGCCAACGTCTGCACCGCCTGGGAAGCTGCGTTGGAAAAGGCGGTGTTGCCGGAAACGCGCTGGGTTGCCCTGCGAATCGGGTTCGTGTTAGGACGAAATGCCGGAGCGCTGCCCGTCCTCACGCGATTGGTGAAATTCGGGCTCGGCGGCAGCATCGGCAGCGGCAAACAGTGGATCAGTTGGACGCACATCGAGGATATGCTGGCGCTGTTCGTTGAGTCGCTGGAGAATTCCGCGATTCGCGGCGTTTACAACGCGTCAGGGCCAAATCCAATGACCAATCGCGATTTCATGCGGACGATGCGCCGCGTTTTGAACCGGCCCTGGAGCCCGCCCGCACCGGCCTTCGCGGTACACATCGGCGCGCCGATCATCGGCACGGACCCGAAAATCGCCCTCAGTGGCCGGCGCTGCATCCCCGCGCGTTTCACCGAGGCGGGCTTCACTTTCAAACACCCGGACCTGGAACCCGCGCTGCGGGAACTGTTCGGCAAAACAACCTGACAAACACCTCGAGACCATGAATCTCATCTTCGAAAACCTGGACAAAATCCTCATCGCCGCCGCCATCGGCCAGCTTGCCATCGCCGGCATCAACCTGCGGCTGGATAAGATGCTGAATTGGGACCAAGACCTCACGGGCCTGCCAAAATTGCTGCGGGAAGTCTTTCACGTTCACAAATGGTTTATCACCATCACGCTGGTTATCTTTGGCGTTATCACAATACGCTTTGCTAGTGATATAGCCGCCGCGCCGTATGAAATGACGCGCTGGTTCGCCGCGGGCGTCGGCGCGTTTTGGGGCGTTTCGCACATTGATTCAGTGGCTGTTCTACAGCTGGGATCACTGGCTTGGCAAAACGCGCGAAACCATCGTGCACTGGACCCTGACACTGTGCTACGGCGGCTGCGCGCTGGTCTATCTGCTCGCCGCTTTTCGCTAACCACGACGATGAACGATATTCGAACAGCGCCGCTGAAAACGGAGGTCGCACACGTGCGCCCGATGTTCGTTGCCGACTGGGATCGGGCCTTGTTTCTCCACTTCGTCGTCGATGCCGACGAGTTGCGCGCGATGACCCCGTTCGAGCTGGATTTGTATCGAAACGAAACCGCGATCGTGTCGATGGTCGCCTTCACGATGCGCGGCATGCGCTTTTGGCGCGGCGGCAACTGGACGCGCTGGCTGACCTCGCCGATTGCGACCCACAGCTTCCTGAACATGCGGACCTACGTGCGGGGCCCTAACGGAGAACCCGGGATTTTCTTCCTGCGCGAGTGGCTGAATTCCAGGATCGCGGTTAGGCTTGGCCCGGTGACTTTCGGCCTGCCCTACCGCTTCGGCGAACTCGACTATCGGCATGATTTCGAACGCGGCGAACTCGACGGCGAGGTGCATTCAGCCGACGGCAACCTGGAATATCGCGCGAAAATCCGGACTGACTTCGCGCCCTGCGTGGAAGGCTCTTTGGACGAATTTTTGCTGGAGCGCTACACCGCGTTCACGCGATTTCGTCCGGGTTTGCGCGCGTTTTTCCGCGTTCGTCACGAACCCTGGCCGCAAGTGCGGGTCGATGATCTGGAAATCCTGGATCGCTCGATCGTGGACCGGCATTTCGCGGGTGGAGCCAAGTTGATCGGCGCGAATTTCTCCCCCGGCAGTGGAGACGTCTGGATGGGCCGGCCACGGTCGGCTAACCAGAATCCTTGTCCTCCAACTGTTTGCGAAGAAGCTCCAATTCCCGCTCCGCAGCCTCGCGCCGGCGCCGTTCGTCCTCGGATCGTCTTTGCGCTTCCTCGCGCTGCTGCCGTTCGTCCTCAGACCGCCTTTGGGCTTCCTCGGACCGCCTTTGGGCTTCCTCGGACCGTCTTTGCGCTTCCTCAGACCGCTTCTGCTCCTCCTCCAACCTGCTCCGCAGACTGCGGGTCTCCCGCTTGATAATTCTTTCCTGCTCAAGCTCGAACATGTCTTCGTATGTCATCATCTCTTGCATCTCGGGGTCCGCTTGGATTTTGGTGAGTTCGCGCAGCATGCGCTTGGTTAGGGGAGTCAATTTCGCGCCTCTTGAATCGTAGTCAAGCCGATGAGGATCGTTATCCAGCTTCAGATTTTGATCGAACAAGCCCAGGGCCTGCTCCAAGGGCGTTTTGCCGGGGCTCTTGATTTTCGGCAATTGAAAGATGTGCGCGTTGTGGGTGAGGTTTTGGATGAAATCCGGCCATACTTTGCGGCGAATGGTTTTGCCGGTGAAGGTGTTTCGCAGCTCGCGCGTTACGCTAATGCCCGCTGGCAAGTTCGGGCCGATTTCGAAGCCGAGAAGATAGATGGGGATGATGGGCAAGGGTTCGGGCCCCGTCTCCGGGTCTACTTCTTCCAGCAGGCCGTATCTGGTGGCCAGGTAATAGCGAAAACGGAGGATATCGCCAAGTTGGCGGGCTTTTTGCACCTCAATGAGCACGTTGTAAAACACGCCGGAGCGAAGCTGGATGACCGCGCAAAAATCCAGCCGGAAGAGCTTGGATTTGATGCCGCTCACGCCTTCACCGGTGTGCTCGTGAGCGGTGAGGCGGAGCGAGACAACCCTAACGCCCAAAATCAGCGAGAGGAACTGCCTGGCGATGTCAGGCGCTTCCATCAGCCGCTTGAAAACGACGTCGTAGATGGGGTTGGCGATGATGCAGGTGATGCGGCGCGGCTTTTTCATGATTTCCGGCAAGCGTCGCGCCCGAATCGCAAACCGCCACCGATCTTTTCACCCTAACCGTACCAAAAAAATGAACACCGAAGTTAGTCCCACCCTGCTCTACAACCTGAAAATCGTCTGCCGCTGGTCCCTTGGCCTGGTTTGGATTTGGGAAGGGCTGGTGCCGAAAATGCTGCTTACCACGGCGATGCAAACCAAGGTCGTGGAGAATTCCGGGATCTACTGGCCGGATCCCGCGACCTACCTCATCATCCTGGGAAGCGCGATGATCGTTGCCGGCGTCATCATCTGCATCGGCTGGCTGGAACGCGCCGCGGTGATGACGGCGTCCATTTCGATGACGATCCTGATTTTCCTGGTCGTGGGCAACAATTTCCGGCTTTCGCTGGGCGACATGCACGGCGGCATTGCCAAGGACGCCTGCCTTTACGCGGCGGCCTGGGTCGTCTGGAAATTGGCGCCGATCGTGCCAAAACGGCCGTGATTTCCGCGTGCACCTCGGTTTTCGCGAAAAAGTCGCCGACAGGCTCGGTTTTGACCTCGGTCAGGCCACCAGTTCGCGCTTTTCACCTAAGAGGCGGCGCAAATTCTCCAACCCATAGCGGTAGCGAGAGGCCACGGTGTTCTGCGATTCGCCCAGTTGCTCGGCAATTTGCGCGAATGTTTGCTCGCCCCAAATCTTCAGGGTGATCACCTCGGCGTATTTTGGCGAGATTTTGCCCAGCGCCTCCTGGATCGACTCCGCGAACTCCTGGTTGTCCATTTCGAACTCAAAGTGGGCTTCCTCGCTTTGCGGCGTCTCTTCAGCCACGCGTTGTTCGCGGTCGGCGCGCCGGTCGTTGGAGCGGGCGCGGTCGATGGCGCAACGGCGGATGTTGGTGTAGACCAGGCTGGCGGTTTCTTCGCGAATTTCGCCGTTGCACGTCTTCCACGTCTTCAGCAGGGCGTCTTGCAGCACATCTTCGGCATCAGCCTCGGTGCGGGTCTGTTGGCGGGCAAAAAGCAGCCATTTTCCGCTATTTTGGGCTAGCCATTCTTGCCATGTGCGCCGTTCGGTCTTCAATGTTTCAGCGTCTCGTGAGAAATTACTCCCCACAAGGTACAACATTTTCCTCCCCGTGCTCATGAATTGTCGTGGTTTTTTGTTAGCGTGGTGGTGCAAGTCGCCTTGGCGCCGGTTTGTGCGCGTGATTTGGATGATTGTGGTGGCTTGCGGGGTTGCGGGTAGGACGCAGGCTCAAATGCAGGAATTCGAAGGAATTCGCCACCAGGTCTACACGATCGATCCGGCCGTGGAGGAGTTGAGGTTGTTCTGGAAGGACGATACGGGCCAACCGTTCACGACCTTTCGAAAATTGGAGGCGCACCTCAACACGAAGGGCCTGCGGCTGCGTTTTGCGATGAATGCGGGGATTTACGAGCCGGGCTTCATCCCCACGGGTTTGCACGTGGAAGGCGGGAAGGTGCTGGCGCCGCTCAATCGCAAGCCTGCGCCGAAATTGCAGCCGGGCCAATACACGCCTAACTTTTACCTCAAACCAAACGGCGTGTTCTACATCGACGAAAACGGGCCGGCGGTGTTGGAAACCGAGGAATTCGCGAAAAAAGCGCCAAAACCGCGGTTGGCGGCGCAATCCGGCCCCCTGCTGTTGCGCGAGGGGCGAATTCATTCCGCGTTTCGCGCCGGGTCCACCAGCCGCCTGTTGCGCAACGGCGTGGGCGTCAACGGTGAGGGAAAAATCGTCTTTGTCGCCACGGAACGCAGCGAGCGCGGCCGCGTTAATCTGCACACCTTCGCGCGGCTGTTTTTGAGTTTGGGCTGCCAAAACGCGCTCTATTTGGACGGCGACATCTCGGAAATCTACGTGCGTGCGGTGGACCCGGAAGTTCAGACCACGACGAGTTTTGCGGCGATTTTCGCGGTCGTGGAGAAGCTGGATTCGCCCCAAAATTAGGGCGCGGAGTCGAATTCCCCGGCCGGGTTGACGAAGCCCCGTTTTCAGCCTATGTGAGGGCACGATGACGTTCCGGGAAGGCCAAAAATACCAGATTGCCGACTACGAAGCGCCCGACGCGGCGCTAACCATCTGCAAGATCGAGGACGACCCTGCGTTTGGGCGAATTTTCCACGTTTGCCTGGATGGCGTGCGTTTGCAGACGCCTTACGCTCCGGTCAAATTCGCCACGTGGGTCGCCCACCTCGCGTTTTCCGAAGAAGCGGTGCGCGAAAGCGTGGGCCGGCTGATTTGCGAGCATGCCTTCCCGCACAATTGGCAGCCCGGCTACGAAAACTGGCGCCGCGGGTTTGAGGCCGGCGAAACCTCGATTTGGATGACCACGGTGCCTCACACGCTGATGTCCCTGGCCGAGGGCATGGAAAAAAAGGCGTCGTGAGGCGGCGTTTTTCGCGCAATCGATTCTCAATTCTGCGGACTTTACGAACGCGCACGCACCAGTTAGGATGTGAGCCTCATGAGTGCCGACTCCTCATCCACCTCAACCCCTGACGCCGACGATAACAACGCCAAGGCGTCAGACCGGCCCGTTTTGGAGCAAATGGTCTTCGACGGCCGGCACATGGTTCTCCATGACGCGGACTGGGACGACTACGAGCGTTTCAGCAGCCGCTTCGAGCAACTCGGCTACGGCCGGGTGAGCTATTGCGACGACATCCTGGAAATCGTGCGGTCCTCGGATTCGCAGAGCAAAATCCGGCGCATCCTGGGCCGGCTGATCGAGGACTACTCCATTCGGCTAAGCCTGGATTTCGAGCGCCGGTCGCTGTCGAAAATTGGCGACCAACACTCGCGCGCCTGCAAAATCGCCGACGAATCATTCTGGTTTGGCAAGGAGCCTGACATGGACGAGCGGCCGGATCTTCTGGTCGAAATCGTCCCGAGCAAGGCCATCTACTACGACAGCTTTTACGCGCGATTTTTCGTGCCGGAGCTGTGGATTTGGGAATACGGCCAGCTTTCGGTTTACCTGCTCAACGATGAGGAGACCGACTACGAAAGCGCGGACGAAAGCCAGGTTTTTCCCCAGCTAAACCTGGCGTTGTTGGAGTACTGCGCGCAGTTGCCTTCCGTCACGCGGGCCATCCGAGAATTCCGGCAAGGGCTCAAGACGGCCAGCGTGTAACCCGGGCAATCAGGGCCCAAACTTGCTTGATGCCACGGAAATCGTGCGCGTCCATGGGTCATGGACCCAACTCGCCAGGAACTGCTGGCCATCCTCAAAGAGCGCTCCGTTTGTTTCGGTGAATTTACGCTGAAATCCGGCAAAAAGAGCGATTTTTACGTGGATTGCCGCCAAACCACGCTTCACCCGCGCGGCGCCTATCTCGTCGGAAAAATGGTGCACGGCATCGTGCGCGAGCAGGAGGCAAAGCTGGGCGTCAGCGTTGATGCCGTGGGTGGATTGACGATGGGGGCGGACCCTATTTCCGTGGCGGTGGCGCTGCACTCGGACCTGGCCGGCGACGTCAAGCCGCTCAACGCGTTGTGCATCCGCAAGGAGCCCAAGGACCACGGGCGCGGCAAGCAGGTGGAGGGTCCGTTTCAGGAAGGGGACGTCGTTGCCGTGATGGAGGACACGATCACGACCGGCGGATCCACCCTGACCGCGATCCAGGCAATCGAGCGCGAAGGCGGCCAAGTGGCGTTCGTGGTCTGCTTGGTCGATCGCGAAGAAGGCGCGGCGGAGACGATCGAGGGAGCCGGATACCCGTTTGTCGTTGCGGTGCGCAAAAGCGAGTTTTTGGGTTAGCCTCCCATTTTCACGGGCGCCAGCGCTGATTTCAGGCTCCATTTTGCGTGATTCGCGGGAAAAACCTGCTACCCCTCCCCTCATGAACAGAATTCTCGCGCTTTTGCTGGTTTCGCTGCCGTTGGCCACTCACGCGGCTCAATTGCCCAACATTCTCTGGATCACCAGCGAGGACAACGGCAAGGAACTGGGTTGCTACGGCGACGCCTACGCCGTGAGCCCTAACATCGACAGCATCGCCAAAAAGGGGCTGCGTTACGTCAACGCCAGCTCCACCGCGCCGGTTTGCGCTCCGGCCCGCACGACGATCATTTCCGGCGTTTATCCTCCCGCCTTGGGGGCGCAACACATGCGCTCGCAGGTGAAAATGCCGCCCGGTTTCAAGATGTATCCGCAGTTTTTGGCGGAGTTAGGCTACTACTGCACCAACAAGAGCAAGGAAGACTACAACCTGGAAAAACCCGGCCAGATTTGGCATGGCAAACACTGGAAAGAGCGCGGCGACGGCCAACCGTTTTTCGCGATTTTCAACCACACCATCAGCCACGAGAGCCAGATTCGGAACACCATCCCGGAGGAAGCTAAAATTCACGATCCGGTCAAGGCGCCCATCCCGCCCTATCACCCGGATACGCCGGAGGTGCGCAAGGATTGGGCCCAGTTTTACGACCGGGTGACAATGATGGACGCGCTGGTGGGCCAAAATCTGAAGGAAATCGAGGAAGCCGGCCTGGCGGAGGACACGATCGTGTTTTACTACGGCGACCACGGGTCCGGAATGCCGCGCCACAAGCGGTGGACGTATCAAAGCGGCTTGAACGTGGGGATGATCGTGCATTTCCCGGAAAAATGGAAGCACTTGGCGCCGAACGGCTACGCGGCTGGGGCCGAGAGCGACCGCCTGGTGGGATTCATCGATCTGGCGCCGACGTTGCTCTCCATCGCGGGCGTCGAACCGCCGGATTGGATGCAGGGCAACGCCTTTGCCGGCAAATTTCAGACCGAAGAGCCGAAATACGCCTACGGGTTCCGCGACCGCATGGACGAGCGGATCGACTGCGTGCGCCAAACCCGCTCCAAGCGCTACAGCTACCTGAAAAACTACCTTCCGCACAAACCCTGGGGTCAGTACATCCAGTACATGTTCGCCACGCCCACCACGCGCGTTTGGCACGAAATGGCCGAAAAAGGCGCGCTCAACCCCGTGCAGGCCCAGTTTTGGCAAACCAAGCCCAGCGAAGAACTCTACGATCTGCAGGAGGATCCGCACGAAACCCGCAACCTGGCCGAATTGCCGGAATTCGCCGAGGTTTTGGCCGAAATGCGCCAGGCGCACGCGGATTGGTCGGCCCGGGTCAAGGACGTGGGCTTGTTGCCGGAGTACGAATTCCACCGCCGCGCGCGGGAAGCGGGCATAACGCCGTACGAGGTGGGTCACGACCCCAAACTCTTCGATCACGCGGCGATTTTTGCGGCGGCCAACCTCGCGACTTCGCTCAAAGCCGAGGATTTGCCGAAAATCGCAGGATTGCTGGCAAATGACGACCCTGGCGTGCGATATTGGGGCGCGATCGGGCTGCTAACCCAGGGTGAAAAGGGGCTCCAAGCCGGCCGCAGCCAGTTGGAAGCGGCGCTCGCCGATGCCTCGCCGATCGTCCAGGTTACCGCGGCCGAAGCCCTGGGCCGCTACGGCAGTGAGGACGATGCCGCCAAAGCGCTTGAAATCCTGGTTCGCCACGCGCAGCCGGAGGGCGACGCCTACTTGGCCATCGCCGCGTGGAATGCAATCGATTACCTGGACGGCCGGGCCAAACCCGCCCTCGAAAAATTGCAAGCCACCTCTCCGCAGCCGAGAAACCCGCCTCAACGCGCCAGCAAATACTCCGGCTCGCTCAAGAAAAAAGTGCTCTCGGACTTGGGCGTGGCTGAAATCCAGCGGAAAAAGAAGAACAAAGCCGGCAAGGGCGCCTGAAAAATGGCCGCGCTAAGCTCTGTGACGCATGGAGTCTTGAAAATCCTCGCTTGGCTGCAAACCACTTCGCACGTAGCTTCTGAAGCGTTATGACTCGTCCGGTGTCGCTGCTCTTGCGCATCGCCACGCTCTGTCTGTTTCTGGGCTTGGCGTGGATCCACCTTTACTGGGAAAAAGAGACTCCCTACGGCGCAGCCATCGAGCGCTACGGCCAAATTCTCCCCTCCGTGGATCCCTACCTGCTGTCCTGGGGGGTGGGAGGCTGGTTTCTGGCCTCGGGCCTGGCCATCATCGTCTGGCGGCCGGCTTGGCTGGTGACGTTTTTCGTCCTCCTCAGCATGGCGCCGCTCAGCCTCCTGGCTTTCAGCCACTTTGCCGCCAACAGCGCCCCTGTCAGCAGTTTGCTGGGCAGCGCCGCGCTTTTGGCCACACCCCTGGTCCTGTGCCTGGGCGATGTCCTGGGTTGGGCCAAATTCGGGCGTTTTTTGGCGCGATTCGCCCTTTCGATCAGCTTCCTAACCTTCGGTTTGCAAGCAACCGGGCTGCATTATCACGGAGAACTCCCGGAGTTGCCGGAAATCGGCGCCGTCGAGCTGGGGACCCCTCAACCCGAAGCCTGGCTCGGCGTGGTGGCGGAGTTAGTCCCCCAACTTGAGCCCCTGAAGCAAAAACTGCTCCTGCGCATTTTTGGCGGACTCGCGTTGGTGGCGGCGTTGGGAATCTGGTCTCCGCTCATGACCTCCATTTCCGCGATTTCGATGAGTTTGCTGGCCTTGACCGGGTCGGCCATCATCACCACCGCTCACCTGGACGGCGACACACTCGCCACCTTGCACCGCTGGGCGCCGGAGACGATTTTGCGCATGCCGCTGGTCCTTTTGCCGATTGCGCTGTGGCAAATGAAGCTGTTGACCGATCCCCACCAACCCGTCCGCAAACAACCCCGCAAGCTCCGGCGCGTGGATCCGGCGGCAGATGATTTTGAGATCATCATGGACGACGACGACCGGTTTGTCTCCGTAGACGAAATCCGCTAGGAGGCGAAGTGAGCGCAAATAAAAAAAGCGCCACGGAAATTGTGCCGTAGCTTCAACGTCCGGGCGCTTTTTTATTTGGGTATCCCACCTGTGCCGTCCATGGTTTCAAGGTCCACGTTCCCAGAGACCTCTCTAAGTGGGTGGCCGCGAAAAACGGACTCACATCTGCCTTCCAGTTAAGGCCTGACATCAGCCAGCCGGCGAGCCTCCCGTGCAGGTATTAACGGTTCGGGCCTATCATTCCATCTGGCGGTCGAACACTGCAGGAAAATCTCGTCCGCCTCGTCCGTTTTTCGTTCCCGGACGGGCGGATAAATCTTGGGGTCAAAGAGCGGGTCGTCGCGCCATTTCGCGCGATTTTTTTTCGAAAGCTGGTGGGGATCATGTCCAATCCGGCGAGAATTGTCAAAAAAAATGTGGATGGCCGATAGCTGGGTTCGCAAGATTCCAATCTTCGGCAATCCACACCGGTGGCGGCGCGAATTTTACCAGGCTTGCCCACAACTAATTCACATTTTAAGGCTGACAAAATTGTTGCAATGCGATAAGGACTCAGGTTGCCAGAATCCACGCGCAGCAAGGTATGAAAGCTGCAACCTCTCCCACCACAAAAACCACCTCGGCCAGGATGCCGGCCCGGAATCGCCACCGGGCCTACATCGCCTTTCGCCGCGAGGATGACTTGGAGGAGGGGCGCCGCTGGGCAACGTGGCTGAAAAGCGTGCTGGAAGGGTATCGCGTCCCGGCCAGATTTGCCGGCCAAACCAACGCCCGCGGCGAACGCGCTCCCGATGCGCTTTTCCCCATCTACCGCTCGCGGGAAGAACGCAGCGGCGATGAGTTGAGCGAGACGGAATTGGAGGCGCTGCGAGCTTCAGACTCGCTCATCGTCATCGCCAGCCCGGAATCGGCGCGGTGCAATCACATCCGCGAAGAAATCCGCGTTTTTAAGGAGTTGGGCCGGGCCGACCGCATCGTGGTGCTGATGATTCGCGGCGAACCGCACGCGGACATCGCTTCCAAGGCGGAATTTGGGATCACCAAGGCCCAAGAGTGCCTGGCCGAGGAATTGCGCTACGGAAAACCGCGCAAAGACGGCACGGTCAACTGGGGCGCGCCGGTGGAGCCGCTTTGCGCGGACGTTCGCATTCACGCGGAGGGTGATTCGTCCAAAATGACCACCGGCGAGGGTTACACCAATCCGCTGCCGGTGCGCGAAACCTTCGTGCAGCGGGGCATTCCGGCCGGGAAAGCCGCGAATTTGGCCGAAACGCACGCCGAACGGCTCGAATCGGCGAAAATGACGATCGCCTCCGGTTTGCTGGGATTTCCGGCGCCGGATTTGATCCGCGAATCCCAGTTTTTCCGCGAGCGCCGGCTAAAACGGGGCCTGATGGCGGTTGGCGCGTTGGCCGCCGCGCTGGCGTTGGCGTTGGGCTTCAGCTACTACGTGAAATCCGGTCCGGAGGGCAAACCGGCAAACGGCAAATTATTCGCCAAGCACCAAGCGGAGCTCGATCGAGCCGAAGCGGATGCGAAGCAGCTCGGCAGCCAGTTGGCGGAGAGAGAAGCGCTCCTGCAGACGACTCGCGAGGAATTGGACGCGGTTCGCGAGTCGCAGGCCAAATTGGAGCGCTGGCCGGTCGAATTGCTGGCCGATCTCCGCGATTCCACGGCCGATGGCGAAAAAGTGGCCCAATCCCTCGCCAAAGCGGCCGCGCAAGCCCGGGAGCACTTTGAGAGCTTGCCGGAAAACGCCCGCAAACCGACCGATCGCGCCCTTCTCGCCTCCGTCCTGGAAACGCGAGCCATCCTTCACCAGCAAAGCGGCGAGTTGGACGAATCGTTGGCGAATTTAGAGCGCAGCCTCGCGCTCGTGGAGGAAAATCGCGAGGCCTTTCCCGGCGAAGTTCCCTGGCTGGCCGAGCAAAGCCGGTTGCGGCACAAAATCGGCGGAATCCGGCTCGGGCAAGGCAAACTCGACGGCGCCGAGCAAGCGTTCAACATCGCCCGGGAGCTGGACGAGCGGCTCGCCGAACTGGAACCCGACGAACCGGCCTGGCGACGGAATTTGAGCGCTGGCAAGCAACAAATTGCCGCGATTTTGAAGGAACGCGGCCAGGACGAAGAGTCGTTCGCCGCGATTCAGCCGCAAATCGCCGACACAACTCCGGCCGCTCCGGAATTGGCGCAAGAAGAGGTGGAAGCGCCGCAAAATGACCGGGAAACGGCGGCAAATCTGGCGCACCAAGCCAACGCGCTCGTGGAAGCGGGAGATTTGGCAGGCGCCGTGGCCAACTTTCAGCAAGCCGCGGACATCGCCCGCAATTTGTCGGCGTCCGAGCCGGAAGTTCGATCGGATTTGACGATTTACGAGCTGCGGCTGGGTGCGCTGCTTCACCGGCTGGGAAACGTGGGGCCGGCCCTGGATCATTTTCGCGCGGCCCTGACTTTGCGGCAAGAAATCGGCGTTGAGTGGGCGGAAACCTCGCTGCTGGAGGACTACGGCCTGGGTCTCACCCTGCGCGCGCAAGCCACCGCTGCGGAACAAGGAGCCGCCGCGGCGTTGCCGGATTTGCAGGCGGCCGCTGAAGTTCGCCAAAAATTGGCCGCAGCCGCTCCGGACGATCCGGAACGCATCCGCGCCTGGCGCCAAGCCCACGATGACGTGGCCGAAATTCTCGACGAAATCGGCCAAACCGAGGCCGCGCAGGCAAATCGCCGCCAAGCTCTGGCCGCCGCGCAGCATCTCGTGCGCCTGACCCCGCAAGCGGCCGATGCGCACACGCTCCTGGCCAACGCCCACGAGCGGTTGGCCGATTCGCAGTCGGAAAGCGGCGAATCTCAGTTGGCGGCCGGCAACTACCGCGCGGCGCTGGAAATTCGCACCAAACTTGCCGCCGCCGAGCCGGAAAACCTGGAATCGCGCCAAAAACTGGCCACCGGCCACCAAAACCTGGCCGAGCGGCAATGGAAGGATGGCGACCTTGAGGCCGCCGCCAGCACGTTTCAGGCGCTCGCGCAGTTGACCGCGGAATTGAAGCAACTGGAGACGGACAACCCGCAATGGCTGCGCCTTTCCGCCTCAACCCAGCGCAGCCTGGCCCAAATTCACAACGAGCGCGAAGACGACGCCAACGCGCAGCAAGCCTGGCGCCTGGCCGTGGCCGAAACCGAGAAATTGGCCGGGTTAGAGCCCGAAAACGCCGCTTGGACCCAGCGATTGCGCGCCGACTACAAAGCGCTGAGCGAGGCTCGCCTGGCCCGGGGAGAAATCGCCGAAGCCCGAGACTTGCTGGTCCGCGCCGCCCTACTTTCCGAGCGGCTTGGCTCCCAACCGGCCGAACTCCTGGCTGACCGGGAGCAAATTGCCGCCCTCAGCCTGAAATTAGGCGACTACGCCAGGGCTCGCGACGAATTGGCCGCCGCCTTGCAAAGCGCCCAAACAATCGGCGAAGCAACGCCGGACGACATCGCCGCCCAAGCAAAAATAGCCGCATTGGCCGAAACCAGCGGCGACGTCCTCAGATCGCTCGACGACGCCGCCGGAGCCGAGCGCGCCTACGCCCAGTGCCTGCGAATTGCCGCCGCCACCGCCAATCGCGCCCCGGCCGACAACACCTGGTGGAAGCTGGCGGGCCGCTGCCACATGAAGCTGGGCGATCTGCATCAAACCCGCAGCAATCTGCCCAAAGCCAAGGCCAGCTATGAAGCGGCGATCCAGGCTTACGACTACCTGGCCCAGCGCAGCCCCAACGACGCCAGTTGGCAGGGCGACTTGTGCGCGAGTCACGGTCAATTGGGCGAAGTAACCCGAAAACTGGGCCAAACGGACTCCGCCCTGCGCCATTTTCAGCGTGGACTCGAACTCCAGCAGCAGCTCCTCCAGCGCGAGCCCGCCAACGTGCTGTGGCAGAGCGGCGCGGCAAATTTCTCCTACCGCATCGGCCAAATTCACTCGGCCAACCGCAATCGGCGCGAGGCCTCCAACTGGTTCGACCTCGCCCGCGACCGGCTCACCGAAATGAAGGCGAACAACACCCTGCGAGAGGAAGATCGGTGGATTTTGGAAGCGATTTCCGAAGAATCACGCGGATTGGGGAGGTTTCGGGTTTTGGGTGGGAGTTAGGCGGGTGGAAATAAGGGACGGAAGGGACTTAAGGGACCAAAAGGACGTTGGTCCCCCAAAACGCGTCTTTTTGGTCTTTTTGGTCTTTTTGGTCTTTTTGGGTCCCTTCCGTCCTTTTGGTCCCCTAGCCTGCATTTCTCACGGGTTTTCTGCTGCGGCTTGCTGCGGCGCATTCTGCCTGCGTTCCGCGCGAAATTCGCCTTGGACAGTGTGTCCTCACACAGCCCGGCGGCAAATTGCGCGCGCGCCTTGGCAGAACGCGTCCAGAGCGGCGCCTCGCGACGAAAACCCGTGAGAAATGCAGGCTAGGTCCCTTTCGTCCCTTTGGCCTGCTCTATCACCTCCGCACATTTTCGCGGTTGACACCTGAATTAAGTGCATATACACTCAATCCGTGCCTTCCAAAGAAAACTACCTTTCCCCCGCCGAGTGCTGCACCGGTTTTTACCTTCGCCGGGCCGCGCGCGCCGTGCAGCGCCTCTACGACCGCGAGCTGGCCAAGGCCGGTTTGCGCGGCACGCAGTTTACCCTGCTCAACGCGGCGTTTCTTCGCTCGCCGACGACCATCAACGACCTGGCGGACGCGCTGGCGATGGATCGCACCACCCTAACGCGCAACCTGGCTCCGCTCGAAACGAAGGGATGGGTCGCGGTGGACGAGGGGGACGACCGGCGGACGCGCTGGGTTTCGGTAACCAAGGCCGGGAAACTGACGCTCGAGGCTGCTTTGCCGCATTGGCAGGCGGCGCAGGCCCAAACCGAGACCGCGTTGGGCGCAAGCGCGATGAAAAATCTGCGGGGTAGCCTGAAAAAACTCGAAGCATTGGCGGATTAACGCCCGGCATCAATTTTTTGCCCGCTTAGGTGCATATGCACCTAAGCTCAACAACACCAACAACCAAAACCACCAACCTACCTACCTAACGAACGATGAAAGAAACCACCCTAACCTATCCTGACACACCCTCCACCGGCCACGATGATGCTCGTAACGCTCTGCCGGGCGCCGCGGGCAATTTCCCGTTTCCGCTCGCTTTGCTCATCGCCGCTTGGGCGGCTGCGATCGTTATTTTGGCGCTGGCCGGGGTTTACGACGCTGCGCCGGATCAACCTCCGCTCGCCGTCATTGCCTCGCTTGGCATCCCGATCGCCGGTTTTGGCTTCACCGCCGCGTTTTCGCGAAAATTTCGCGCTTGGCTGGTGAATCTCGACGAACGGCCGCTCATTTTGCTGCACACCTGGCGCATGCTCGGCCTGGGCTTCGTTTTCCTCTATTTCCGCGATCAGCTCCCCGCATTGTTCGCCCTAACCGCCGGGTTGGGAGACGCCATTGCCGCAATTGGCGCGTTTTTCCTGGGTGTGGCGCTCTATGGCGGAAAAACGGTCTCCCGCACCCAAAAAATGGCGTGGAACAGCTTCGGTTTGCTCGATTTTGCCGCGGCAATCGCCTTCGGCGTCGTCACCCGCACGATGTGGAACGGCGGCATTTCCAGCACGGCCATGGGCGAATTTCCGATGGCGCTGATTCCTGGTTTCGCCGTGCCGTTTTTCATCATCACACACCTCATTTTGTACCTGAAGTGGCTGCGGGAGCGGGATTGAGCCCGGTCGGGAAGGGACTCAAGGGACGAAGGGGACCTAAGGGACGAACGCGGCCGTTTCTTGGTGCAAAACCCTCAATTCATCCCCAAAACCTTCTGCACGGCCTGCTCGGGTTCGCCGTCGACAGCCGAATGGCGGGGGCGCTGCCGGGCGATTTCGGTAAATCGCCTGAGCGCGCGGCTGTCGCGGCGATCCATCTCGTTGAAGAGCATGGCCACCTCGTGAATCAGGGAACCGTCTGAGGAGGCGCACAGCACGCTGGCGACGACGACTCCGTGGGCGGTGATGAATTCGTTGCGCTCCACCCGGCCCTCGGAATCTGACGGCCCGGCGAAGTATTTGACGTGGAAGCCTAACTCGATGATGTCGCCGATTTCAAATTCGCAGCGCGATTCAAAAACCATGCCGCGATCGTTGACTTGTAGAACCCGAAGCACGGGCGAACTGATCTGTTCGTGATGATCAGCACAGGATGTTTTCCAAGGGCGGTTTTGAGATGCCATACCTACGTCGGAGGTTTCTTTGAGGTTTCTTAGCGGCGGCAAGAGATACGCTAGCAAGCTAAAAGGCGCTGTCAACGCCGGCTGGGCCTCCGCGGTAAAAAATTTGTGAAATTTTGTAATTCACCTCTATTCCGGGACGCAATTTTTGAATGCCTTATTCGTCAACCCGCCCAAGTTTTCATGCACATCCGCGACATTTTCCAACGGCAGCGCCCCACGCTGAGTTTTGAGTTTTTCCCGCCGAAAAGCGAGCAGGCTTCCCAGGCTCTCTACGAGACGATTGCCGAGCTGGAGCCCTACAAACCGTCGTTCGTCAGCGTTACCTACGGAGCGGGCGGAACCACGCGGGATTTGACCCACGATCTGGTCGTCCGCATCAAAACGGAGACGAGCTTGGACCCGATTCCGCATCTCACCTGCGTTTGCCACCAGGAAGGCGAAATCCAGGAAATTTTAGAGCGCTACGCGGAGGCCGGCGTCGGCAACATCCTTGCTTTGGGCGGCGATCCGCCCGCCGGCAAGGAGGATTACGACCGCAGCCAAGACGCCTTTCAGCACGCCGCGGATTTGGTCGCGTTCATCCGCAAATTCAATGATTCCGGCGCTCATCCGGCTTCCGAGGGCTTTGGAATTGGCGTTGCGGGGTTTCCCGAGGGCCATCCGACGACTCCCAACCGGCTGCTGGAGCTGGACTACCTCAAGGCCAAGGTCGATGCCGGCGCGGACTACATTTGCACCCAACTTTTCTTCGAAAACCACGATTTTTACGATTTTCGCGAGCGTTGCCGCTTGAGCGGGATTGACGTGCCGATTATCGCCGGCATCATGCCGATCACCAGCACCAAGGGGATGCAGCGCATGGCGGAATTGGCCGCGGGAGCCCATTTTCCCGCCAAATTGCTGCGCGCGCTGAATCGGGCCGGCGACGACCCCGCCGCGGTGGAGCGGGTGGGCATCCATTACGCCACCGAGCAATGCCGCGACCTGCTTGATGGCGCGGTGGACGGCATCCATTTTTACACGCTCAACAAGTCGCTGGCCACGCGCGAAATCTACGCCAGCCTGGGTTTGGCCGACACCGAAGCGCTCCAAAAGTCGTGACAATCTACGATCTGGAAAAAATCCCCATCCGGCTCGTTCTCTGGGCCTTGGCGGGAATTTACCTGGTGGCGGATCTGGCGCTGCAGGGGCCGCTTTACGATAAATTTACCGGCGCGGAGAACGTCCAGAAAATCGCCCGCGAACAAGGTTGGGCCTGCACGGTGGGCGGCGAACCCATCACCAAGGCCCAGCTCAACCTTGCGGTCGATCTGCATTTGGCGCGGAAAGGCAAGAATCGCCTGGATTTGAACCCCCAAAACCTGAAAATCACCCAACTGGCCGTCCTCAACGAGATGATCAGCAACGAGCTGATTCGGCAGTGGTCGCGCGTTTTTCCGGCACCGGTAGATCCCGCGGAAATTGAGGCGCGCATCGTGGAATTTGAGTCCCATTTCGCGCCCGGCGAGCTAAAGCGGATTTGCCAGGCCCAAGACCTCTCGCAGGAGGACTTGCATCGCTTGCTGACGCTTCAGGCCAAGCAACAACTCTGGCTGGAAGGGAAAATCGGCCCCGCAATCGACGTCACCGACACCGACGTGGAGAGGTGGTTTGAGTTGAATCGCAAATTGCTGAAATCGCCCGAAGTCGTCCGCGCCCGGCACATTTTTTTGAGCACGGTGATCGAGGACACGCTGGAGCGCGAGACGTTGATTCGCGATTTGCACGCGCAATTGAGCCGCAAAGCCGCCACGTTCGAAGAACTGGCCGCCGCGCATTCCGAAGATGAGCGCACCAAGGCGCGGGGCGGCGATTTGGGCTACTTTAGCCGTAACCGGATGCCAAAGGCGTTCGTGGAGGTGGTGTTTGCGCTCGAGCCCGGCCAGATCAGCGCACCGTTTCGCAGCAAAATCGGCTGGCACATCGTGGAGGTGAACGAGCGGCTGGAGGAGCGAAGTTTGAAGCTGAAAGACGTCCGGCCGGAAATCGAGGCGCTGTTGGAGAACGAATGGCGGGTCCAGGCGCTGGACAGCTTGCTCAACGGGCAACTGCGAACGACGACCCGTGCCAAAGTGGTGATGTTTGGCACGGCGTACGAGTTGGATTAACGCCAGCTACAGCTACGGACGCCCGAAAGGGATGGGGTCGCGCAAAATTTCCTGAATTTTCGCCAGCAGCTTCACCGCTTTGCCCGCCAGCCAGGGAGTCCAAAATTCGATGACGGGCAGGTTGATGAGGAGCCAGACGGCAGCCGCGGGAATGGCGAAAACCCAGTCCCACCCAAAATGGAGACAAACGATGAGTGGGAGGGCGAGTCCATAAAGTAGCGCGAACGCCAGTTGGACCCAAAGGAGCCGGTTGGAAGCGGGTTTGGGAGAGTTGCTCATGTTCCAGGTAACCGCCATCTCAAATCATGGTGCCAATCCTGACAAGCAAAAAAGCGTCAACGAGTTGCACGATTTTTGTCCCTAACGATCAGAATGTTAGCAACCGGTCGATAATCTGCGAAAACCCGCGTTTTCCTGCTTGCCGATGTGGAGTGGTGCGGCGGCTGAAAACGCCCTCACTCCCCTACCTCGCGCAAGACGCGAAACCCCGTGTAACATGCCGCGTCACCCGCCTCAGCATAGCACCGCATGGAGCAACGCGTTGCCATCGGCGCGGTAAACCAGGAGCCGCCGCGCAGCACCCGCCAATCGCCGAATTCGTGCTGATCGGTGGTCTCCGGGCCTTGCGGGTCGGTTACGAGGAATTTGGGGCGGTCCTGGCGCGAAACTCCGTCGAGGAGGCGCTCGTAGACGTCTTGCTGATACTTGTCCTGACACCATTCCCACACGTTGCCGTGCATATCGTGGAGCCCCCAACCGTTCGGCCGGAATCGGCCTGCCTTGGCGGTGTAAACCACGCCATCGCCGTCGCCTGGCTTCAATTTTACGGCGCGTTGGAAGCTCGTCGTTTTCGGATGAGCGGCTTCCAGGGCTCCATCGGCGACGTTGGCGTGGGCGTAGGCCAAATCCGGGTCCCGGCCCCAGGAATACCAGTCTTTCAAGCCCGCCCGGCAGGCGTATTCCCACTCCGCCTCGGTCGGAAGCCGGCATCGCTTGCCTTCCTTTTTCGTGAGCCACGCGCAAAACGCCTCGGCATCGCGAAAGCTGACGCAAACGACCGGACGATCGTCGCTTTGCTCGAAACCTGGCGATTTCCAGGTTACCGCGGGGTTGGCTTTGAAACGGTCCACGTAGCTTTTGGAATCGGCGACAAAACCCAGGGCTCCGCCGTTTTTCTCCGCATCGGTGACGTGACCGGTGGCTTCGACAAACTCGCGAAATTGGCCCACGGTGACCTCGGTCGCGGCTAAATCGAACGGACGGCTGATTTTCACCCGGTGCGCGGGCTGTTCCGCGTTGAATTCCTGCGCTGTGCTGTAGAGGTGGGCCAATTTGAAGGCCCGCTCCCGGCCATCTTCGCGGCTAAAGCCACGCACGTACTCGCCGGCGGGAATGCGGACGAACTTCACTTCGCCAGCCAACGATGCAGCGAGCGAAGCGAGGAAAACGGCCGCGGTCAGCGCTCGTGCGGGGTGAAGCACGCCGGTTTTCATGACGCCAGCACTTCACCGATCGGTCCCGGGCTATCCTGGAAGTTGTCCCCCACCTCAACGCCCATTTTTTCGACCATGGTCTGCCAGAGGGAGGAAAGTGGCGTGTTTTCGCGCAACTGCGCGTGGGTCTGATGGCGGATGCCGAGTCCGCTGCCGCCGGAGAGGACGGTGGGGAGCAGGGTCTTGCTGTGGCCGATGCCCATGCCGCTGGAAAAGCCCAACAACGCGTGGTCGAGCAAGGTGCCGTCGCCATCCCGGATCGAAGCCAGCCGGTTGAGGAAGTGCGACCAGTGCCGCATGTAAATCGTATCGACGAAAGCCAACTCCTCGAGATTTTTCGGATCGTTTCCGTGGTGAGTGAGCGAATGATAGCCCTTTGACACGCCGAATTCCGGGTAAACGCCGCCGGCCAACTCCGTGCGCACGACGTAGGACACCACGCGGGTTGAGTCGGTCTGGAAAGCCAGCGCGATGAGGTCATACATCAGCTTGGCGTAGTCCTCGTAGAGAAAATTACCGTTGCCCTCCGGCGAGACCGCGCCCTCGTAGTCGCCGTAGTTTTTGAGGTTGGGTTGCGGCTTTGGTTTGTCCGCCCAGGCGATTTCACGCTCGAGACCTTTCTCCACTTCGCGGATCGAATTGAAATACTGGCCGAGCTGCTCGCGGTCGGCGCTGGTCAGTTTTTTTTCCAGGTCTTTGGCGTCATCCCGCACGGCGTCGAGAACGCTTCCCTGGCGGCGAAACTCATCTCCCTGCGAGGCTCGTTCGTCCTCGCTTGCCGGACGGAAAAGGCGCTCGAAAACCGCTTTCGGGTCGTTTTCGGCGGGCAGCGGAACACCCTGTTCGTTCCAGGAAATCGTGGCCAACGCCTGGCTGCCGTAGCCGGTGCCGCGCTTCACGGATAGTTGCAGCGAGGGGAAACGCGTCTCTCTGCCGTGGATGCGGGCGGCAAGTTGGTCGGGCGAGATGGCTTGTTTTTCGCCCCGTTTGATGGAGGTGGAAAATGGGTAGGCGCCATCGTGACCACCACCGTGTTCCAGCCAGGTGCCGGAAAACACGGTAAATCTGCCGCGATGCGTCTCGAGCGGTTTGAGGATGCGCGAGAGCTTGGCCGACTTTCCGAATTCCTCCGGATAAAACTGGCGCATGTTCATCCCCGTGCCGAAGTGAAACATGCCCATGCGCGGGATTGGCGTGGTCTGCGCGGCGGCTCCGCGGGCAAATGTTGGGCTCATCGCTTCGAGCCACGGCAGAGCTAAGCATGCGCCCGCACCGCGGAGGAAAGTGCGGCGGTTGAGGGCTTGGTAGGCGGAGATGTTCATGGGTTTTGGGTTGGCTGCCGATTTTATACACCACGGAGCGCGATGATCCAAAAAAAGTGTTGGCGCGGGGGGATTTCGCCAGGCTCATTCGCGGTTTTTCGAGTCGATCCAAATCGTGACCGGGCCGTCGTTGAGCAGGCGCACCTTCATGTCGGCTCCAAACTCGCCACGAGCGACCGGGCGCTGGATTTCGCGTTCCATCGCGGCTAAAAACGCCTCGTAGAGCGGCACCGCGGTTTCCGGCCGAGCCGCTTTGATGAAAGAGGGGCGATTGCCCTTTTTGGTGCTGGCAAGAAGCGTGAACTGGCTGATGACCAGCGCTTGACCGCCCACGTCGGTGCAGGAGAGGTTAATCTTGCCCGCTTCGTCGCTGAAAATTCGCATCCGCGCGATTTTACCCGCGAGCCAGGCCACATCATCGGGCGCGTCATTTTCCTCGATTCCCAGCAGAACGAGCACTCCCAAGCCAATCTCGCCGCGGACCTCATTTTCAATTGTGACGCTGGCCTCGGTGACGCGTTGGACGACGGCACGCACGGCGCCTACTTCTTGCCGTTCGGATTTTTGCCAACGGCGGCGAGGGTTTCGCGCAATTTGGCCAATTCCTGGTCCTTTTTCGCCAACTGTTCGTCCTTTTTGGCGAGAACCTCCGCATTTTCGGCCAACGCCTGATCCTTTTTGGCGAGAACCTCGGCATTTTCGGCCAACGCCTTGTCTTTTTTGGCCAGAACTTCGGCATTTTCGGCCAACGCCTTGTCTTTCTCCGCAATAGCCCGCTTTTGTCCCTCCAACTCGGCAACAACGTCGGGAAGCACGAAATCGTAGACCGGATCGCCCAACATTTCCGGTAGCGTCGGACGCCGTTCCAGGTCTTTGCGTCGAAACCGGAAACCCTTCAACACGCGGGAATGAATCACCCCGTCGGCATCCGGCGGGATTGGGCGAAACACGCCCTTTTTATCCGCGTACAAAAACACCTGCTCATCCTTCTTCTCCCGCTTTTTGGGATCGCGGGCGTCGATGATGTAGTATTCGCGAACCTGCCCTGCCTGGTATTCGTGGCGCTTGGTAACGGTATCGCGAACCACGTGGCGTTTGGCCGAATCCGACAACACTTCCACCACCAGGTCGAACACGCCCTTGAACGAGCGCTCGTCCATTTCCAGTTGCTCCTGATTTTCCGGCAAAACCACGCTGTGATCGGGTTTGCGAACCACGGTCTTGTTGGAGCCGGGGTTGTCGGGATCGGGCACGGTGAGTTTGAAGCCGAAATCGCCGGAAACCATGATGATGCCGGCAAAATCCACGTAGATTCCCAGCAGAACCATGAACCAGCGGTTGGTGATGTCTTGCAGTCTTGTTGGCACGGGTTTGGCCTCCAGAATTCCGTTGTTCCATTCGTATCGGTGATCCGGGTGTTCGTACCAGTCCTCCCAGTATTCTTCCAGGGTCACCCGCCGGCCGTCGTCCGGGCCCAAAAGCGGGTCCACCTCTTCCTCCTCAGGCGTGGGAGACGCCGGGGGCGAAGGGGGAAGTTTCGGGCTGGGAACGGCGACTGGCATGAACGTCAAAACTTGCGCAGATTCGCGGTTTGGTCAACTTTTGCGCCGCCGAAGACTCAAAGTTAGTCGGCTACGAGCGCCTTGATCCGCTCCTGACTCTCCGCCGATAGATTGGCCAGCGGGTAGGGCAGGGACCGCCCGTCTGGCATGACGAATTCCACCTTGCCATCGCTCACTCCGCGAATCGCCGCGACGATGGATTTGCCGGCTGCGTTTTGCCACTCCTGGGATTCGGCCAGCAATTCGTTGCCGTCCTTCGTGGCCGGGGCCTCGGGTTCTTCGGCCTCGGTCTCGTCGCTCACACCGGCAGCGACGTCCACCTCCTCCAAAGTGTCGCGCAGATCGCGAACCGTCCCCCGCATGTCCCCCTTCATGGCCTCCGCCTTTCTTTGGCTTCATCCAACGGGAAAGTTGTCCAGCCCAAATTCAAGCCACCGCGGCCCATTTCACCCTTCCTGCAACACCGCCCGAAGCGCAGCCGCCAAGCGGTTGCCGGTGAGGTGCTCCTCATCCACCGCCACCGTGGCGCCGGCTTGCTCCAATTCGCTCACGAAGGGGTGATAGCGCGCCCGCACGATGATGGCGATATTCGGCGCCAGCGTGCGCACGGAGTTCACGATCTGAACCGAGGCCCGGTGATCCGGCACGGTGACGACGATGGCCTTGGCGTGGGCGATGCCGTGATGCAGCAGAACTTCCACATTCGTGGCGTCGCCAAGGGCGGCGTCGAACCCCATGGAGCGCGCCAAATCGATGTTCGGGTGGCGCATGTCCAGGACGATGGCGTCGCGATTTTTTCGGGCCAATTCTTCGCCAACCGCCTGGCCGGAGGGCCCAAAGCCGACGACGATGACGTGATCCGATCTTCCCGCCGCGGGTTCGGCATCCGCGTCGTCTGAGGGCGCGCGCGATCCACGCCGGGGGAGCAGTCGCTCGACTCCGCGCCCCATCGATTGCGCGTAACGCACCAAAAACGGCGTGATGAAGAGAGTCAGCAGCGTGGATGAAACCAGCAGCCGAAACACCGGCTCGGCGAAGAGCTTTTCGTGGCCGATTCCCGCGATGACGACCCCAAATTCGCCCACCTGCGCCAGGCACGCGCCCGTGGCGATGGCGTGACGCAGCGGGATGCGGAAGAGCAAGGCGGTTAGGGTGATGACGACCGTTTTTCCCAGGACAATCAGCCCCACCACCAGCAAGATCTTGCCCGCATTTTGCCACATCCACACCGGATCCCCCAACATCCCCACCGAAGCAAAAAACAGCGTGATGAACAGGACCCGTAGCGCGCTGATGTCCGAGCGAATTTGCGTCGCGAACGGGGATTCCGCCAGCATCATCCCGGCGATGAACGCGCCGAGCGCCGGGGAAAGATGCAGCATGTGCGCCACGCAGGCGGAACCGACCGCGAGCACCACGGCCAGCAAAATGAGCAATTCCCGGTCGCGAGCCAGGCTCAGGGTCTTGAGCAGCGGCGGCAAAATGAGCTTGGACAAAAGCTGGAAGGCTCCGGCCAGCAAGACGATGAGCCCGCACGCTTTGGCCAGGCCCAGCACCATGTCCCGCGGCGTCCCCGCTCCCCCTAACATGGTCACCAACAATACCAGGGGCACCACGGCGATGTCTTGCAGCAGCAGGATGCCCAGCGACGCCCGGCCATGGACGGAATCCATCTCCGCGCGGTCGATGAGCAATCGCAGGACGCAGGCGGTCGATGAAAGCGCCATCACGGCTCCGATCGCGACCGCAACCCGCGATTCCAGCCCAAAAAGCAGCCCGCATCCCGCTCCGAGCCCTAACGTGGCCAAAACCTGGATCGATCCCCCGCCGGCGGCGATTGGGCCCAGCCGAAGCAGCCGTTTCGCGGAAAATTCCAGCCCGATGGCGAAAAGCAGCAGCGAAACGCCGAGTTCCGCCACGACCGGCACCCCGGAATCCGCCTTCACGATATCCAGCGCCGCGGGCCCCATCAACGTCCCGGCCAGCAGGTAGCCCAGGATCGCCGATTGGCGCAGGCGCTCGAAAAGCAGCCCCAAAACCAGCGCTCCTGCCAGCAGCATCAGAATCTGGAAAAGGACGGACCAGATTTCAGGATTTTCGGCGCTGGCGAACATGGACACGGGTTGCGCGGGAATGTGCACGAAACCCGCCAGTCGTCCACCAACACCGCGCAGCGATATTTTTCCGGCTTGCCATCGGTCCGCGGCCTGCCCTAACTTGTTTCGCGAGAACATCAGAGGCACAGACCCATGGCAGCCGACACCCAAACCATCCGCATCTTCATCTCCTCCCCCGGCGACGTCAACGCGGAGCGCGATAAAGCCAAGCAGGTCATCACCCAACTCCAAAAATGGTACGGCCCCGCCGTCACCCTCGTCCCCGTCCTCTGGGAGGACATCCCGCTGGAAATCGATGCCTCCTTCCAGAACGGCATCGACGTCATCCTCTCCGGCGATCAAGGCATCGACATCGCCGTCTTCATTCTCTGGAGCCGGATCGGCACGCCCGTCACCATCGGCGATCGCACCTATCAATCCGGAACCGAGCGCGAGTTCGACCTCATGCTCCACGCCCTCGAAGCCAGTGGCGGCGCCCGGCCGGACATCATCTACTACAAGCGCAACGACGACGATGGCTTCACCGCCAAACTCGCCGATCCCGCCAACAAAGACCAACTCCAAAGCCTGATCGACCAGCGCAACCTGGCCGAGTCCTTCGTCCAGGAGCAATTTTGGGACGAATCCGGCCAAAACACCCGCGCCTACCACAGCTTCCGCCAACCGGTCGAGTTTGCCGGCCGCTTCAAAGTCCACCTCCAGGGGCTCATCGACCGCCGCCTGGAAGAATCCGGCCTCACCCGCGACGCCACCTGGGCGGATGTGCCCTACCGCGGGCTGGAAACCTTCCACCTCCAACACGCCGACATCTTTTTCGGCCGCGAACGCGAAATAGTGGAGCTGGAGACGCGTCTGCGGGATCGGGCCGCGGAATCCACCGCTTTTGTGGCCGTCATCGGCTCCAGCGGCAGCGGCAAGTCCTCCCTCGTCCGCGGCGGCCTGCGCGCCAGCCTCACCCGCTTCAATTTGGACGAATCCGTCAGCGAATGGCGCAGCGCCGTCATGCTCCCCGCCCAAGCCGAGGGCGATCCGGTCGCCCACCTCGTCCGCTGCCTCACCGAGCCGGAAGCCCTCCCGCAACTCGCCAACTCTGGCGTCGCCCTCACCGAACTCGCCGAAAACATCGCCGATTCGCCCAGAACCGCCGTCAACCTCGCCATCAAGCCCCTGCTGGGTAACACGGGACACCGGCCCGTGCCCCCTAAAACCATCGGCGAAGCCGCACTTCCCCAACAAAGCACCCAGCACAAGGAACAAAGCAAACAACTGTTAGTCATCATCGACCAATTCGAGGAATTCTTCACCGACACCCGCATCACCGCCGAATCCCGCGAAATCTTCCTCCACGTCCTCGAAGCCCTGGCCCAAAGCGGCGTCTGCTGGGTCGTCGCTACCCTGCGTAGCGACTTCTACCCCATCGCCCAAAAGTCCGAGACCTTCCTCCGGCTCAAAGGCGAAAATGGCCACTTCGATCTCCTCGCCCCCGGTCCCGAAGCCCTACGCCGCATCATCACCGAGCCCGCCCGCATGGCCAGCGTTCGTTTCGAAAAACGCGCGCCGGAACTCGGCGGCCAGAGCGTCGTCGGCAAAATCCTGGAAGACGCCAAGGATCAGCCGGACATGCTCCCCTTGCTCTCGGATTTGTTGCTGGAACTCTACAACCATCGCAGCGCTGACAACACCATCACCTTCGCCGCCTACGAAGCCCTCGGCGATCCGGCCAACGACATCTCCGGCCTGGAAGGCGCTTTGAGCCAACGCGCCGAAAAGGAATTCGCCAAACTCACCGCCGAACAACGCGCCACCTGCCCGGAAATCCTCCACGCCCTCGTCACTGTGGAGGCCGATGCCGATGTCCGCCGCCGCGCCAACCTCAACGCCCTGCGCGATACCCCGCAAAAAGCCGCCCTCGTCGATGCCTTCATTTCCGCGCGGCTGCTCACCGCCGATGGCGAAACCGTCTCCCTGGCCCACGAAGCTCTCCTGCGCAAATGGCCCCGCATCGCCGATTGGGTGCGCGACAACCGCCAACACCTCCGCGTGCGTTCCCGCGTCGAGCAATCCCTGCGCCTCTGGCAAAACCGCGATCGCGATCCGTCCCTGCTGTTGTCCGAAGGCGTTAGTTTGGCCGAAGGCGTCGCCTTGCTCCAGGACGCGCCCCATCTCCTCGCCGGCAGTGAATACCAACCCGTGCGCGACTACATCCAGGCCTCTGACGATCACCACCGCGCCCGGGCCAAGCGGGCGAAACGGATTCGCGGCTTTGTCATGGCGGGGTTGAGTGCGTTGACCTTGGTGGCGCTGGCCGGAGGGCTTTTTGCGCGGTTGAAGCAGGTGGAGGCGGAGGAACAGCGCGCTTTCGCGGAAGCAGAGACGGAGCGTGCGGAAAAGCAGAAGATTCAGTCAGATATTGCGGCGGGTGAAGGCTGGCTCCTGCGGGCGCAAGTTGCGGATGAAAAAGGAAATGACATAGCCGCCTCCTTTTACGCGGCGCGGGCGGTGGGATTCGAAGATTTTGGAAGAACCGCGGCGGTCGTTGCAAAAACGAATCCGGATCCTTTGGACTTTAGCCGTGTCCGAAGGTGTCCCGGTGCAACGAAGGTCGATCACATAGATGTAAGGGAAGAATTTCCTCGCCTCCTCACTTTCGACCGCGCACCAGTTGCATTCTCCGAAGCTCGACGCGTGGTGGAGTACGCTAGCGCACTTCCATTTGTTTGGAGTTCACCAGTTGCATCCCATCATTCGGATGGCGTCACCTGTGTTGCGGTTAGTCCCGACGGGAAAACAATTGCCAGTTCATCTAAGGATCATACAGTTAGGTTATGGAGCGTAGCAAACGGAACAGAAAAAATCCTTAGAGGACATTTGGATTCGGTGGAAAGTGTTGCATTTAGCCCGGACGGAGGAACGATTGCGAGCGCATCTATGGACAATAGCATCATGCTATGGAATTTCGCATACGAGAACGATAAGCCTACCGCCTCTCTCGAAGCAACCATTCGGGGGCATTCAGGATGGGTCACCAGCGTAGCTTTCAGCCCAGACGGGAGATTTCTTGCCAGCGGGTCTCAGGATAACAACGTAAAGCTTTGGAATTTGGAAACACGAAGGGAAATAGCCACGTTCGGCGGACATTCTCGGGGTGTAACCAGTGTGGCTTTCAGCCCGGACGGGCAAACACTTGTCTCCTCAGGGGATCGCCATATTCATCTTTGGGAGTTGAAGAGTGGTCACAGGTTAGCGGTTTTTGGGGATCACTCCGGACCTGTTTTGAGTGTGGCGTTTAGCTCGGACGGCGGAACCCTTGCTAGCAGTTCTGTGGGTGGCTTTGTGAAGCTGTGGGATACAAAAAACGGCTCCGAAATGGCCACACTTCGTGGACATTCAGACAGGATCGGAAGTGTTGTGTTTAGCCCAGACAACCAAATGCTAGCCTCAGGATCGAATGACAATAGTATAAAACTGTGGCGCCTTGAAGACGCAAGCGAAATTGCCTCGTTCACGGGACATACCGACGAAGTGCGCTGTCTAGCTTTTTCTCGCGATGGACGGACTCTGATTAGCGGGTCGGAAGACAATAGTATCAAGTTGTGGAATGTAGATAGTGAGAGAGATTGGTCTCGTTTCAGTGGGCATTCGCGTCGAGTGGAGGATTTGGTTTTTAGCCCTGATGGGCAATTAATGGCCAGCGCATCGTGGGACAAAACCATCCGATTGTGGGATTTAGCACTGGGAGTAGAGATAAACCGGCTGAAAGGGCACTCTGGGTGGATTACGAGTTTGGACTTTAGTCCAGACGGCGAAATTCTCGCTACCGGATCTTGGGACAAGAGCGTTAAATTATGGGATGTGAAGAGTGGACAGGAAATAGCTACGCTATCTGGGCATTCGAAAGAGATATATGACGTTGATTTTGGGCCGTTCGGCAAAACAATCGCAAGCGCCTCGGGGGACGGCAGCGTCCTTGTGTGGGATTTGACTGAATGGCTCGAGGGCACCAACGCAAAAATCGCTGCAGAGTTATCATTACTTGGGCATTCTGGTTTCGTATATTGCGTTGCGATAAGCGCTGATGGACAAACCATCGCCACAGCATCGGGGGATGGTAGCATTAAAATCTGGGATCTGAGACTTGGGCAAGAAGCCGCAACGCTTATCGGGCATCAAGGGCCGGTGTATAGCATTGCGTTTAGCCCTGATGGCCAAACTCTAGTCAGCGGATCCTACGATAATAGTGTAAAGCTGTGGGACCTAAAGAGCCAAAAAGAAACGCATACACTTCGGGGACATTTGCAGTCGGTAACAAGTGTCGCCTTCAGTTCAAATGGCAAACTCCTCGTAAGTGGTTCGGGGGATAGAACCATAAGGTTGTGGAATACAGAATATATCGAAAGAGGAGTTGATTTATTTGACGTGAAAACCGGCAATATATCGCCAATATTACCGTCGAAAACAATGATTACGCTGCGTGGACACTCAAGCGCAGTACAAGTTGCTTCTCTAAGTCCCGACGGAACAACCCTCGCCAGCGGCTCGCTGTCCGGTAGCATTAAGTTGTGGGATGCGGGCCACGGGATACAGAGGGCTACGTTGCATGGGCACGCGAACGTAGAAAATGTTGCATTTAGTCCAGATGGCGGGACAATCGCCTGTGGCTTTAGAGATGGAGTTATCAAGCTTATGGATTTCGACAACGGAAATGACTTGATGACACTAGTCGGACACTCGGGAAATATTGAGAGAGTAATATTCAGCCCGGATGGTCAAACCTTAGCTTCTTGCGACGGTGGATTCAGATCTAGTTCCAACATCAAGCTGTGGGATGCACGGACTGGCAAGCAAAAGGCCACGCTCACCGGACACTCAAGCGATGTATTGGACGTGGCCTTTAGCCCTGACGGCCAAACTCTGGCGAGCGCTTCGTCAGACCACAGCATCAAGATTTGGAATTTGAAGTTAGGAGTTGAGGTTGCCAGCATACGCGTGATTCGAGTAAAAACCCTTTCTTTTAGCCCTGGAGGTGGGTTTCTCGCCTGCGGGTCTGATGCGTCAATCAGGCTTTGGGATGTTGAGAATTGGCAAGAGAAAGCTGTAATGCGCGGACACAAACAGAGTGTAGAATGCTTAGCATGGAGTCCCAATGGACAAATAATCGCCAGCGGGTCGTTTGATCACAGCATCAAATTTTGGGATGCGACATCGGGGAAGGAGACGATCACGTTATTTGGCCATTCGAACGAAGTGAAAAGCTTGGCTTTTAGCTCAGACGGCAGCACTTTAGCATCTTGTGAAGGCAAGTTTTTGCTTCCGAGCAGCATCAAGTTGTGGAATGTGAGGAGCGGGAAAGAAATAACTACAATGCGCGGGCATGAGGACACTGTAAATTCGGTGGCCTTTAGACCCCTTCTGGCACAACTAGTGCTGGTAAGCGCGTCGAATGATCGAACGGTCAAGGTATGGGAGCTAATGGCGCGACCGGATCTGTTTGCCTACATTGACCAACACTGGTGCCATTTCGACCCTGAATCTCACGAACTGGTCTGGAACGAACCCAAACGCAACCTTTACAAGTCTATCGAAACGCCCTTCCGCAACGTCCCAAAACATTCCGGCCTCGGCATCCTGCAAAACCCGGACCTGAGCGAGGATGAACGCAATTGGCGACTCTACCTCAAAGCTATCGAGGCCGAAAACTGGGCTACCGCGGCGATCTACCACGCTCGCCTCACCGATGAAAACAAGTCCCGCCCCCACGCCAACGTCGTCTGGGCCGCGACCAAAGTGATTCCGGATCAAATCGACGCCGCGTTGGAGAACGGCTTCGTCAAACTCGCCGAAATGCGCCTCGCCTCCGCCCAACTCATCGCCGCCAAGCTCCCGGAAGAGCATCGGGCACATTTTGTGGAGTTGGAGCGGAAGCTTGGGGCAACTGCGCCTTGAGTTTCACGGAGCCGTGACACTCCTGTCGCGTTCGCCGGACCTGCGTGGGGGACAAGAGTGTCCCTACTCCTTGAAGCTGGCGCAAAACAGAAGGCTCCAATCGCGGCGGAAACCGGTGGCTCCGCGATCCGGTTGTTGGTGGGCGGGAGGGTGTTTTTGCGTCCGCGGTCCAGTCGTTGGTGCCAAACATAAGTGTTTTTGGTGTTAGAGAGCGGATTGTGATGGGGAAGACGGAATTCGCGATCGCTGCGCCACGGGTTGATACGATGGTACGACGGTGATTCCAACATGAACAATAGCCAGCAAACTGAATACCGATTCGCCTTCAAAATCATGGTGGGTTTTCCAACCCGGTCACGGAGGGAGAACTCCGAACTCCGGATGCGACCGATGTTTTGGGAGAGGCCGAGTGTGATGATGCTGCGGTCGGGATTCGAGGACAGGGCGTGGAGTTGGAAATCGACCGCCGTCACGATTCGCTCCAAGATGCGATCGCGTCCGCTGTCAAAGATGTGGAGGGCGCCGGTTACCGCGTGGCGTCGATTGAGATGGATCGGAACGACGCTTAGCGCGCACTTCCCGCGGAAGATTCGCGCGCAGGGCCGCAGAACCATCCGCTCCCGCGAATCAATGCCTTTTCGACAAACGAATGGTGGTCAGACGAATGCAGAACGCGTCCAAAATTCCCACTCGCTTGCCTCCATTCACTTGCCAAATCCTCCCAAGCCGCATACGCTGAGTGATATGGAAAAAACCCTCAGCATTGCCGAGGCTTCCGCGAATTTCGACCGCATCGTTAGCCGCGCCGGGCGGGGCGAATCGACGTTGCTGGTCGATCCAACGGGGGCCGCGGTCGCCAAAGTTGTTCCGATCGCCCCGGAAGCTTTGCTTGGCCGGGATTTGGCGAAACGCTGGGAGCAACATTCCCATCTCGATCACGAAGAAGCAGTCGCGTTTGCCAATGATGTCGAGGAAGCGCGAGCGGAATTACCCGATGTTTCTGATCCATGGGATTGATCCTGGATACGTCGGTTCTGATTGCGGCGGAGAAGGGACGAATTTCGCTGCCCCAACTCCTGTTGGCGGAAATTCCGGACGAACCTGCATGGATTTGTAGCATTACCGCCTCAGAATTGCTCCATGGGGTTAAACGCGCCGACTCCGCGGCTAGAAAAGCGAAACGGTCCCAGTTCGTAGATGCCGTGTTGGCGGATTTCTCCGTGCTTCCCTTCACGCTCGCGGAGGCGCGGATCCATGCCAAAAATCTGGGCCGAATTAAAGTCCGCAGGCAATATGATAGGTCCCCACGACTTGCTCATTGCGGCTACGGCGTTGGTCACGAATCACAGTGTGGCCACCTTGAACGTGGGCGAGTTCCAGCGAGTTGCCAATTAACGTGGGCGAGTTCCAGCGAGTTGCCAATTTGGATGTGATCGACGTTGGGAAGTATTGACGGGGGGATGGGGAATACAAGGCGCTTCGTCACCCTGATCGACCACGTCAAGAGCCGGGTGGACGACCGCGCGGATGTTTTGCCGGGCTGGATCGTGAATGACACGCAGGACTTGCCCAACTCGCTTCTTTTTTGGGTTCCTTACACGGTGGTGGGGATCGTGTTCGTGCTGTTTCTCTGCCGGTTGGATTTGGAATTCATGGTCAAACCCGGCCGCAAGCGATTGGCGACTCCAAGATTGTCCCAGAAGCGACGGTCATTTTCTGGAGACTATGCGGACTGCTCGTCGCCTGGGCATTTACGCCCGGGGCGGGGTCCTTGCGATTGGCCACCGGCACGGCCCCGTTGTTTCGCAAGCTGTGGCGAGGATTCGGGTGGCAACCAGGTCCCAACACAGGAATCGCCACGGCATCGGTGCTGATGATTCTCGCGGCTCTGCTCACGGGTCTGTTTGTGGGCGAGCACTTCGAGGGCTTCAACCCCATCGCCAAGGGGGTTCTCTACGCCACGACCTGGGGATTCACGGCCGCCTTCTTCACGATCTTCCTCACGGTGATCACCTACGTGGTTTTAGGGGCCAAAGCCTATCGCAAGCCGAGGGAATGATTACGCACCCACGGAGGCTGACGATGAGGGAGAAAAGGGACCTTGGTTTTCAAAATTTGGGTTGTTGGCCGCTGGATTGCCTCAATACACGTAGGCGAATTCATTCGCGTTGAGCAGCACCAGGCAAAGCTCCGCCAATCCGCGGGTCCGAGCGTCGACTTCGTGCGGCTGGAGGTCGGGAACGTAGTCTTCGTAGACAAACAGGCGCTCGGTGAATTCGAACGGCTCGCCGGTGTTTTCGTCGTTGGCCCGGCGCACGACTTCCACCGGCCATTCGCGCGGTTTTGGCTCGCGCTGAGACTGAATTTCGGTCATTTGCGCCCAGTGAGCCAGCGCCGCCTGCACCTCTTCCGCGGAAGCCGGGCGGCCGTAGGTTAGCTGGATGGCGATTTCCGCGTCGTCCGCGTCATCAGCGCCTTCGCGGGTCAAACGCGCGGCCAGGGCCAGGGCGCGGTCGTAGGACTCCTCGCTGTTGAACACCATGGATCAACGGGATTAACGGGGGCGATTTCGCGATAGGCAACGGCGGCCGCCCGGGTGTAGACTCAAAGGGTTCTCGATGCCATCGCCACCACATCCGTTGCCCGACATCCGCTGCCTGGTTTTTGCGGCTTTTATGCTTGCGCCCGGGATGGCGGTTGCCGAGGAGCGCGTTTTGTTCGAAACCCACGTTGCGCCGATTTTGGATGCCCGCTGCGTCGAGTGCCACAGCCCGCAAAAACGCAAGGGCGAGCTGGATTTGACAACGGCGGCCGGGATTTTGCGCGGTGGCGAGAGTGGTCCGGTTTTTGCCGCGGGCGATCCCAAACACAGCCACTTGTTGGAAATGGTGCAACGCGGCGAAATGCCGAAAAAGGGCGAAAAACTGGGCAAATCCCAGGTTTCCGCGATTCGCGCCTGGATTCTGGCCGGGGCGGGGTTCGAAAATCCGCCGAAACCCGTGGAGGCCGCGCTGAACCAGCACGACGTGCTCCCGATCACCCATCTGCGCTGCGTCACCTGCCATGGCGCGCGGCGCAAAGACGGCGGGCTGGATTTGCGGACGGTTAGCGCGATGCGCGAGGGCGGAAACTCCGGCCCTGCCTTGATTGCTGGGAAACCAGGCGAAAGCCGGATGATCCAGCGCATCGAATCCGAGGACTGTCCACCGGGTGAGCTGTTGCTGAAATACTTCGTCAAACGTCCGCCGGATTCGGAGGTTGCCAAGCTGCGAAGCTGGATCGCGGCGGGCGCTCCGGAGGCAAAGATCGAGCCTGACATTGCCACCAACGCGCCCGATCCGCTGGTTTCCGGAGAGGATCGGCAGCATTGGGCGTTCCAACCGCCGAAAGCCGCGCCGAACGGTTCGATCGACCACTTCATCGGCCGCAAACTCGCTGAAAACGGCCTAACATGGTCACCAGAGGCCAGCCGGGAGGCGCTGATTCGCCGCGCTTACTTTGATCTCACCGGCCTGCCGCCGAGCATCGCCGAATGGAGGCGCTGGCGCGAGAGTGAAGCGGCGGATTGGTTCGAAACGATGGTCGATCACCTGCTGGCCTCTCCGCGCTACGGCGAGCGCTGGGGACGTTATTGGCTGGACTTAGCCGGATATGCCGACTCCGAAGGCGGCATCTCCGCCGATCCCATGCGCGAGGTGGCTTGGAAGTATCGCGACTACGTCATTAAAGCCTTCAACGCGGACAAGCCCTACGACCGGTTCTTGCTGGAGCAAATCGCAGGTGACGAGTTAGTCGCCCACCGCAACGCGCCGGAGATCACGCCGGAAATCGTTGATAACCTGGTCGCGACCGGTTTTTTGCGCATGGGCATCGACCAAACCGGATCGCGCACCATGAATTTTGTCCCGGAGCGTTTGGGCGTGATTGGCGACGCGATCGAGGTGCTCGGTTCCGGCGTGCTGGGGCTGACGCTGGAGTGCGTGAAGTGCCATTCCCACAAATACGACCCCATTCCGCAACGCGACTACTACCGGCTGAAGGCGATTTTTCAGGGCGCTTACGACGAGCACGACTGGCTGAGTTTCAAAACGCGTTCGCTGAAGCTTGGCACGCCGGATCATCGCCGCCAGGTGGCCGCCGTGAACCCGCCGCTGGAGAAGGAGCTGAAAAAACTGGAAGCCGAGCGAAAGGCCGCTCTCAACGACTGGCGCGAGGAAATCCTGCGCCGCCACGCGCCGGAGCTATCCGCTGCCGAGCGCAAGGAAACGATCGCGGCGGTGCGCGTGGCGGACAACACCAGAACCCTGCGGCAGCGGAGATCGGTGGAAAAGCTGCAATCCGCGGAGCTGCGTTTCGGGGATTCGACGCGCGTGGCGGAGATTGAGGCGAAAATTGCGCGGGTTCGTGGCAAAATGGCGCCGCCGCTGGCGATTCGCGCGCTGTGGGATCGCGGCGAACCCTCACCGACCTACATTTTGCGCCGTGGCGAGCATGACAAACCCGGCCGCCTGGTCGGTCCCGGCGTGCCCTCGGTGCTTACCGATGGCCGCACGCCTTTCGTCGTCAATCCTCCGTTTTCGGGCAAAACCGGGCGTAGGCTGGCCTTTGCGCGCTGGTTGACCGGGCCGGATCATCCGCTAACCGCGCGGGTGATGGCGAACCGCATCTGGCGGCATCATTTTGGCGAAGGCTTGGTGCAGACGGTGGAGAATTTCGGCGTGCAAGGCGCGAAACCGTCGCATCCGCAGTTGCTGGACTGGCTCGCGGTTGAGTTTGTGCGTCGCGGCTGGAGCATGAAACAAATGCATCGGCTGATGATGACCTCCCGCGCTTACAAGCAGAGCAGCCGGGTGAGCGACGCACGATTTGCCGCGGATCCTGAGAATCGGCTGCTTTCGCGCATGAGGTTGCGTCGCCTGGATGCCGAGGCGTTGCGGGATAGTCTGCTCTTCGTCGCCGGCAAGCTGAAAACCACGCCCGGAGGCCCGCCCGACCGGATTTCGGTCGATCGTGATGGGCTTGTTAGGGCGATGCCGGCCGTTGGTGGAGGCTGGCGCAGGAGCGTTTACCTGCAATTTCGCCGAACGGAAATTCCCACGATGATGGACACCTTCGACTATCCGGAAATGGGGCCGAATTGCGTCTCGCGCAGCATTTCGACCGTCTCGCCGCAGTCGCTTTTGCTGATGAATGACGAGCACGTGCGCGAATTGGCCCGGGCGATGGCGCTACGCGTGGGGAGCATGTCAGGGTCGAAGGTGGACGCAGCCTACCAACTCGCGCTAAGCCGGAATCCGACGGCGCAGGAGCGAAACCTGGGTGAATCCGCCCTTTTGGAGATGAGCCGCGATTCCAGCCCGAAAACCGCGCTGGAGGCGTATTGTCATACCCTTTTGAACTCAGCCGCGTTTTTGTATGTCGACTAACCTCACCCGCCGCAGCTTTTTCTCGCGAACGTCCGACGGCATCTTCGGCGCGGCGCTAACCCACTTGCTGTGCCAGGATTTCTTTGGCAAAACCAGCCTTCACGCCAACGAAACCGCTCAGCCGTTTGATCTCAAACCGCGCAAGGGCCACCACCCTGCCAAGGCCACATCGGTGATCCATCTCTTCATGAACGGAGGCCCCAGCCAGATGGATTTGTTCGATCCCAAGCCCGTGCTCGATCGCATGGACGGCAAGCGCTATCCCGGAAACGTGGAGGAGATCGGCAACACCGGCACCTCGCAGATTGGCGTGATGATGGGCGGGCAATACCAGTTTGCCCGGCATGGCGAATGCGGCATGTGGATGGCCGATGTGTTGCCTAACACTGCCAAAATGGTGGACGAGATTTGCCTCATCAACTCCATGTGGACCGATCACCCCAACCACGACAACGCGCTCTACAAAATCCACAGCGGCCGGCTTTTCATGGGGTACCCGACGCTGGGCTCCTGGACAGTTTATGGGTTAGGATCGGCGAATCAGAATCTGCCGGCCTACGTTGTGCTGAACGATCCGCTTGGCATGCCCAAGAACGGCACCCGCAACTGGACTGCCGGCTTTTTGCCGCCCACGTTTCAAGGCACGCGATTTCGGCCCACTGGTTCGCCGATTTTGAACCTCAAGCCGCGCTACGAACAACCCTCCGCGGTGACTGAGGCCGCACGCGGTCTGCTTGGCAGATTGGACCAAATCCACCGGCGCGAACGCTCGCATTATCCGGAATTGGACGCACGGATCGAGTCCTACGGGTTGGCGGCTCGGATGCAGCTTTCCGCCGGGGAAGCGCTGGATTTGAGCAAAGAAAAGCCGCACACGCGGGAACTCTACGGCATCGGTGAGGCAGAGACGGATTCCTACGGACGGCGCTGCTTGCTAGCACGCCGGTTGGTCGAACGCGGCGTCCGTTTCGTGCAGATTTTCCTAGAAGAGCAGCCCTGGGACAGCCACGTTGACTTGCGCGACAATCACGGCGCGATTTGCGGCAGAACCGACAAGCCGGTCGCTGGACTGCTGCGGGATTTGAAGCAACGCGGGCTTTTGGACAGCACGTTGGTTATTTTTGGCGGCGAATTCGGCCGCACGCCGACATCGCAGATTTCCGGCAAGGTTTTCACGGGACGCGACCACAACATGCAGGGATTCTCGAGCTGGATGGCCGGCGGTGGAGTCAAGGGCGGCACGAGCTACGGGCAAACGGACGAATTCGGCCACAAAGCGGTGGAAAAACCGGTGAGCGTGCACGATTTCCACGCCACGATTCTGCATTTGTTAGGATTGCATCACCAGAAGCTTTACTTCGAGCGCAATGGCCTGGAAGAGCGCCTCACCGGCTTCGAGCCGCCGCGCGTGGTGGAGGAAATTTTGGCGTGAGTTTGGATTTTCCGTCGTTTTCGGCTGAGAAGTGGGGGCTGCCGCTTGCGCCAGGCGCGGGAGTCGGGACACTCACGGAAACCAAAAAAAATTGACGACCATGTGGACCCAAGCCGCTGAATTCACCGACCTGAACTATCACAAGACCGACGACGGGATCGCCAAGATCACCATCAACCGGCCAGAGGTTCGCAACGCGTTTCGGCCGCAGACGGTGAAGGAGCTGCTCCAAGCCTTCGAGTTGGCGCATGAAGACGCGGAGGTGGGCGTCGTCATCCTAACCGGCGAAGGTGAGAAGGCGTTCTGCTCCGGCGGCGATCAAAAGGTGCGCGGAAACGCCGGATACGTCGGCGAGGATGGCGTGCCGCGGCTGAACATCCTGGACGTGCAGAAAAAAATTCGCAGTTTGCCCAAGCCGGTCATCGCCATGGTGGCCGGTTACGCAATTGGCGGCGGACATGTGCTGCACGTGGTGTGTGATTTGACGATCGCCGCGGAAAACGCGCGTTTTGGGCAAACCGGGCCCAAGGTGGGCTCGTTCGATGGCGGGCTGGGCTCGAGTTATCTGGCGCGAATCGTGGGGCAAAAGAAGGCGCGCGAAATTTGGTTTCTTTGCCGGCAATACGATGCGCAACAGGCGCTGGATATGGGGTTGGTGAACGCGGTCGTGCCGCTGGCGCAGTTGGAGGAGGAAACGGTGAAATGGGCGCGCGAAATGTTGCAGCATTCGCCCTTGGCGCTGCGCTGCCTGAAAGCGGCGATGAACGCGGATTGCGACGGGCAGATGGGTTTGCTGGATTTGGCCGGCAACGCGACCTTGCTCTACTACATGAGCGAGGAGGCGCAGGAAGGGAAAAATGCGTTCGTGGAGAAGCGCGAGCCGGATTTCGGCAAATTTCCACGAGTGCCGTGAAGTGCGGCTAGGTTGCGCTAGTCAGTGAATCGCTTGCGGAATTCGCCGGCAACGGGTTGGGTGAACATGAGCGTTATGATAACACCGCAAAGTATCCAATCGATCGCGGCCAGAAAACTACCGAGAGAAGTGGGGATACCTGGAGGATTGCAAAAATAGAAAAACAGGTAGACGAGGACGCATCCCAAAAAGAGATATCGCGCCATGGAAAGCCGAAAGTAGAGGAGAATGCTGGCCAAACTCGAAATCACAAAACAACCCCAGGTCGTACTATACGAAAACATCCAGAGATCTTTGGAGAGAACCTGTCCATCCAGATACGATTGGATGTGCTCGGGAGGCAAGATCCAACACCATCGAGGCGGACCCAAGAAAGTGAGTGCAAACAGGCTGAGTTCGCACAGAATTAGCCAGTTGAAAAAGATGCTGCGCGATTCGTAGACGTCAATCGGGGGCGCGGCTCCTTCAGCTTCGCTTTGGTGCGCTTGTTCCTCACGCAAAATTTCCCGGGCCCGTTCTACCTGCGCTTCGGGAACGTCCACCCGGATGGAGTTTGGCGTCGCACCCAACGCATTCCCGCCGAAGCTGCTCTCATCAACCAGCACGGCCTCGATGCCTTGGCTGGCAAGAAGGCTACAGAACACGGCGGCGTCTTCCGCCTTGGAGAACGCTTGAAGAGTGACCATCGCCGTTCGAGTTTCCGATTTCGAGTTTCGAGTTTCGGATTTCGAGTTTCCAATTGCGCCTCACTTCTTGCGGCCGAATTTCGCCACGTCTTCGAAAAAGCGGCCGCCGTCCTGCAATCGCGGATCGCCGGTGGATTCCAGCTCCGCCATCAGTTTGGCTTCCAATTCTTTCGCCGCTTCGCGGTATTCCGGATTCGCCGCCACGTTGTTCATCTGGTGCGGGTCCTTGCCGAGGTCGTAGAGTTCGACCCGCGGACGTTTGCCGTAAGCGCGGTCGAAATACGGCAGCCACTGCGGATCGGCGCGGTTGGTGACCAGCCATGCCTTGGTTGGGCCGGCATCTTCGTCAGGCAAGGTAACGCGCGTGTTAGACTCCAGCGGCCCGACTCCGGGTTCCTCTTCCGTGCCGAGTTTGTAGGGATCGCCCAGCGGATTGCGCTCCGGCTTGAAGTTGACGATCAGCAGAAAATCCTTGGTGCGGATCGCGCGCTGCGGATAGGGCAGGTTGCCCGCGCGGGCCATATCGACGTGGCGTTCGCGGCCGATGTAAACCTGCGTGCGCGACGAATCCACCCAGCCCGATTTTTCGGAACCCAGAACCGGCCAGAGCGACTTCGCGGTCATCGTGTCCGGCGCGGCGACTTTACCGGCTTCCAGGAAGGTCGGCGCCAAATCCGGCAAGGAAACGAAGTCTTTCGCCACGCGTCCGCCCTTGATTCCCGGCCCGGCCAAAAGCAGCGGAACGCGCGCGCCGAAATCGTAGAGGTTGCACTTGCCGTAGGGAAACCCGGGCGCGCCATGATCGCCGGAAATCGCGATCAACGTGTTCTCGTACTCGCCGATTCGTTTCAGCTCATCCACCAGCACGCCGATGGCCATATCGAAGCCCATCGCCTCGCCAAAATAATCGTTCAGGTCCTCGCGCACGGCGGGCACGTCCGGCAAAAACGGAGGCATCTTGCCCTTGAGCGCGTCCGGGTTTTTACCCCAAAGCGCCTGGCCGGAGCCCTTGATCCACTTGCGGTGGACGTTGGTGGGGCCGAACCAGAAGCAAAACGGCTGGCTTTCCCGGCGTTTGGCGAGGAACTGGCGAAAATTCTCGCGCACCTCCTGCAAGGGCCGCTGTTTCGCCTCCTCGACCGGCAGCCCTTGCTTGACCAGCTTGGTGACCGTCTGCGAGAAAGAATTCATCGTGCCGCCGGCCTTGCTGAAGTCCGTGCGCGGCCCGCCGATGGGCGCATTGCGGGGACTGCCGGGCGACCAGACCTTGTAGGAATAACCCAGATGATAACCGCTCTTTTCCAGCAACAGCGGAAAGGTGGGGATGCTCTCATCCCAGGTGGCTCCCAGCAATACCGCGCCAGTGCCCGTGCGCCAAAAGTGCTGCCCGGAGAGCAAGGAACTGCGGCAGGGCGTGCAAGACGGCGCGCTGACGTAGGCGTTGTCAAAAAGCACGCCTTGCCGCGCCAGTTGGTCGAAATTCGGCGTGTCGATGGCATCGTTGACCGTGCCGGGGCCATCGACCTCGGCGTAGATGCTGGCGTGGCGGCCCCAGTCGTCAGCGAAGAGGAACAGGATGTTCGGGCGCTCGTCCGCGTGCGTTGGCAGGATAGTTGCGAAGGAAATCAGGCAGGTGAGGAAGCGAGTCATATCGCCGACTTTGGGCGGGAGACGCGGGGGTGCAAGCATCCGGTTTGCCGCGAGCCTGAGTTCGAAGCCCTTCGGCCTACCAACCCGATCAATCGTCGTAATGTCCACGGCATTGCAACACGACCAAGCTTTCCTCTTCGGTCTTATATATCAGCCGGTGTTTCTTGTCGATCCGACTCGACCAACATCCCGACCAATTTCCCTTCCACCGCAATGACGAACTCGCCCGAATCGGTTTTCACCGACACCTCTCCTCCTCCTTGGAGACTTGCCGTGAGTTCCGCCAGGGTCATATCCGGGGAAATAGCAAGCGCTTCACTCATTAACAGAATCGTAGCAAAACCCAAATCAAACGCAACCTCCCTTTTGAACCTTTGCCGGTTGCACGAAGCTTTTTCGGCCCGAACATTTTGCCGATTTTTATGCCGTATCGCATCTGCAAGACCCTGGAAATCGAAAATGGGCACATGCTCTCCAAGCACCCGGACAAGTGCCAGTTTCCTCACGGCCACACCCGCAAAGTCGAATTTGTCCTCGAAGCTGACGAACTGGATGAAAACGAGATGGTTTGCGATTTTAAGGTCGTCAAGGAAGCCATCGCAGACTACCTCGACACCCTCGATCACGCCCTGTGCATGAACACGGACGATCGAGCTTACCCCGACTTCAAGGAACGCTTTGGCGACCGCGTAATCGGCTTCGACCAGCAGGATCCCACCACCGAACTCATGGCCAAGGTCATCCACGACACGCTTCAACTCAGGCTTGTCGAGTATTCCGCCCGGCCAGACGCTCCCTACCCGCTGCGGTCCAAAGTGCGGATCGTCAAAACCCGGGTTTGGGAAACCAGTAGTTCGTGGGCCGAATACATCGAGCCGTCCTGACGGAAAAAGCTAAGCCTGGGCTGGTCTAAGGCCACTAATCGCCCGCTGCGATCGTCCAAACGACGTTTTTCGACTCCAAAAGGTCGATTTGGATGTTTTGGACCCGGTTTCGCGATTGATAGGCGGCTTGCCAGGGTTCGGCGAGACGAACGCGGCGCGGTTGGGCGAACGTGATGACGGCGTGGGCGATTCCGTGGCCGGTATCGCGGCCCAGGCGGATGCGCGGCACGGATTCCAGGTTTTCGCCCAAAAGTCGCCAACCGCCGCCTAACCAGCCCTCGATCGTGGTGTCCGCGAAGTCCTTTTGCCGCCGCGCGTTGCGAAGAAACACCGGAATCGTGGCCCAAAGCTCGCCGGCGCCGATTTCGCCCTCGATCGTTTTGCTCACTTTCAGCCCGCCGGGGGTTGGTTCGAAGCGCGAACGCACCTTTGCCTCCGTGGCGTGCAATTCACCCTGGTCGCTGCAAAATCCGGTCACGGTTTCGACCCACGGCGCTTCTCCGGTTTCGCAACGCACCTTGGTCGCGGCATGGTTAAACGCGGTGGCGGTGGTGAAGCTGCGATTCCCGGCGCGGCCCCAAACGTGATCGCTCGCCCATTGGCCGATGGTGCGGTAAACCCGGGAGTTCTCCCTCTTTTCAAACTCGTCGCCGGCTTTGTCGTGGATCGCGAGCAGGAGGATGCCGGTTTTGCGCGACCAAAACGTTTGCAGCGAGCCGCCGGCCCACGAGCCGTATGGCCAGGTGCGCGGAACGTGCTCGACGAAGAAGCCGAAATCGCGCCCGTCTTCGGCGCGGCGATAGGCCCAGAATTCTTCCTGGCCGGGCGCGCCGAAAAATCGGCTGAAACTGAGGCCGGGCTTGTCGTAGGGGACGTGGAGCGCGTCACTTTTTTCGCGAAACGCGGCCTGGAGGCGCTGGTACCAGCCAGGGCGCGAAAAGTAGGTCCCATCCGGCGGCCAGTGGTGCTTGTGATCGGCCTCCCAAATCATGGGCGGCTCCTCGGTGACGGCCGCCGTGCCGTAGCGGTTGAGCCGCCTAACCTGGGACTTAAGACGGCCCACCAGGCTTTCCAGGTCCGGCAGTTTGGGCTCCTTGCGCTGGTGGGAGTAAGTCAGCGCAAGCGCTTCTTGCGGGTACAGATCGGCGGCGGCCACATCCCGCCAGGCGCGGCCGCGTTGGTCGTAAACGTAGGAATTTCCCGTGCGGCAGGCGTAACCGGCGGGGCCATCGTAGAGGCCGTGATTCGGGTAGTACTGGTGCAGCTTAAAATTCAGCATCGCGCGCAAAACGGGATCCAAAAACGCCCACGCAGGGTCGTCCACCACCGCGCAGCGGGCTTCCAGCAGGTGGTAGTAGGATACGCCGTTGTAGGTCGTTTCCGGGCCGTTGTTTTCGCCAATGTAGCCGGCTGGGAAGTAGGTGCCCTTGATGCTGTCCAGCTTTTCCAGGCTGCCATCTTCAAAGCCAAAGAGGAAGCGGCGCGCTACGCGCAGGCACTTGCCGCGAACCCGCTGGTCCGCGCTGACGGCGTAAAATCGCGCGGCGGCGGCGATAGCGCGCATGTCCATGTTCGTGTTCACATCCCGCGGTCCCCAGGCGAGGAATTTGTCGATCGCGCGTTCGAAACCGGCCTGAAACGCGGCCCGAACCTCGGCGTCGAGGACATCGTGGCAGATTTCGTAGGTCTCGACCCAGGCGTTCATGGATCCGCCCAAAAAATCCGAGCGCGCGATGCTGCCGATCTTGTCATGGCTGTCATCGGTCATCATGAGGTCCACGGCGGTGGCCACCAACACGCGGCGAGCCAGAGCATCGTTGCCAAAGTAGGGGTTGCCCTGGGTTCCATCCGCCTGGGGCAGATCCAGGATGCGGTAGACCGCGGCTGAGTTGGCAAAACGCGGTTGCCGCACGCGGCCGGAGCCTTCGATTCCGTGACCCGCGCCGTCGTCCAGCACGAACCACTCCGCAGGGCACTGCATCACCGTGCCCGGCTTGGGTCCGCCGTAGCCGAAGTAGCCCCAAACCTGGCTGGCGTGCTCGGCATCGCGCACCGTGCCATCCCAGCGGACCTCGCCGCGATCCAAGCGAACGTCCGCCAACTTCAGCGTGCCCATCCAGGCGCAAAGCTGCTGCTGGTAGGGCTGGTCGCGCGGCAGCTTGGGTCGCTCGTTGGTGAAGGTAGGTTTTTGCGCGCGAACGGCAGTTGTCGCGACGAGCATCGCGGTTAGGATTCGGATGGCGGTCGTGGTCATTCTCCCAGATTGACCGCGCAGAACCGCTGGCGTCAAGTCGCGGGCGAAGTTGGCGAAATTGGCGGGTTGGCGGTTGATTCGTGGGTTACGGCGCCAAATTCGGCCAAACGCGCGCGCCGAGGCTCAAAAAATTGCGCCACCACTGCCCGGCGAAGTCGCTCCAACCGAGTGTCGGCGAAGCCAGCAAGAAAAGCGTGCCCAAAATGATGAGATTGACCAGGACGATGAAGGCTAACGAGAAAAATCGCCCGTTGTGGTCCAAATCCGGCTGGCCGCGCATCAGCATCCAGAAGGTGAAGGTGATGTGGAATCCCCAGCAAAATCCCATCAGCCCGTAGAACCAGCGTTCGTGCAAAATGCCGAAATTGAAGAAAAATCCCAGCATGAGGTAGACCAACCCCACCAGCACCGCATAAAACGGCACAAAGTAGGGCGACAGGGAGATGAGCACGTTGTTTTTGTCCGTCACCACCTGGCCGCCGCGCGGTGTAACCACGGGCCTGTGCAGGAGTTTGCCGCCGCTGGCGATGGCAAAGAAGGCGTGGGTCCACTCATGCCCGAAAACGTAGGCGTAAACCAGGTGTGGGCCGCGAAATCCCACGAAAAACAGCGCCCAAAGCACGATTCCCAGGTGAAAAAACCAAAACTGCGGCGTGCGCCAAAATGCGTGCTCCACGGTCGCGATTGCCAGCGAACTCCAGATGGTTGCGAACGTGACCCAGATGACCGGCAGCAACGCCAAACCGGCCAACGACTGAAAAATGAGGGAGGACTGGCGATTGTCGATCGTCGTTGGATTCACGTCAAAAATCGGCAATCGGCGCTGTTTTTAACTCAAACCCGGCCCACGTATTTTTTGTCCTCGGTGCTAATTTTTAGAACGTCACCCTCCTTCACAAACAGCGGCACCTGGATCTCCAATCCCGTCTCCACCTTGGCCGGTTTGGTGGGGTTGTTGGCGGTGTCTCCCTTCAGCCCTTCAGCGGCCTCGATCACCTTCAACTCCACGTTCGGCGGCAATTCCACGCTAACCGGCGATCCATCCAAAAACAGCACCTCGCAGGGCAGGTTCTCGGTTAGGAGCAACTCGTTGCCTTCCAGCAACTCGGCGTTCAGCGTCACCATGTCGTAGGTGTTGGGATCCATGAAGTGATAGCCCTCCTGGTCGTTGTAGTTGAACTCCAGCTTCTGCCGGTCGGCGTTGACGATGTCCACCTTGTCGCCGGAAGCGAACCGGATGTCCTTGGTCTTGCCGGAGGCGAACGAGCGGATCGTGGCCATGATGAGCGCATTGCCCTTGCCCGGGGTGCGGTGTTCGAGGTGCAAGACCACGCCTTTTTCGCCCTTGTAGTCGATGCATTGGCCCTTGCGGAGGTTGGTAGCGACGATAGCCATTTTGTTTGGGTAAGTTAGAGGTTAATTGCTCGAAAGTAAATCGATTTTGCTTCGCACAGGTAGTGAACGCCGGTCCGCTTTGCAAGCGAACTGGTCAACAAGCCCTACCACGTTGCCCACCTGAGGTAAATTTTGACCTTTTTGAAGAAATCCTTACTGTTGCTTTTGATGCCAACTCGAACCGAAACGATTGCGGGTCCGAAGGTTGCGGCCAATGAATTGGTTACCAACTACGAGTACAAAGATGGGCTGATGGTCTACACCATCACGTCGGGTATAAAGGGGGAGGTCGAGGAGGAAGAAGCCGATGAATCCTACCAGCGCGGAGACTTCATGAAGACGGTGAGGCGGTTGCGAAAAAAATACGGGCCACTTCAATCGGTCCTGGAGGATGATCCTGATCCGCGAGTGCAAGCCATTCTCGAGCGCCGCCGGAGATGAGAGTTTTGCTGGACGCCAATGTGGTGTTGGATGTCGGTTTGGAAGATGGGCCTTGTCGAGGAATCGGAAAAGGTTCTGGAGTGGTGTGAAAACCATGCAGATGCGACGCTGTTGGCTTACCATACTTTCCCGATCGCCTATTTCATGCTGCGGAAGGGTTACAAAGAACGGATTTTCAAGGCCAAAGGCGTGGATGAGTCGGATCAAGCCGCGGTAGACAAGGCGAGGCAACAAGCCTCTTTGGAAGCGGATCGGGACGCGAAGGTCTTTCTCAAGCAATTGGCGAGCTGGACCGAAGTGGCTCCGACGTCGCACGCACAAGTGGTCGAGGGGTTGAATCGAACCGGAGACGTGGAAGACAATTTGCAGTGTCTTTGCGCGAAAGCTGGCAGCGCGGACTTGCTCGTAACCAAAGACAAAATTCGCTGTGAAGTCGCGACGATCACACCTGGGGAGTTCATCGAAAAATTCGTGAAACCGTCGGAAATCCGGCGATTGGTGGATTTGGCGTTGCAGCATAGGGTTGTGAAGCAAAAGGGAAACTGGTATCGGTTCGAACCGGAGAACCTGAAAATTCAGGGACGCACGAAACTGGAAGCGCGTCTGTTGGGCGATGATGCTCTGACGGAGAGGGTTCAAGCTGCGGTGGATACGGCGATGAATCCCGGATCAAACGCTGGATGAACGGCGTTTAGCGCCAGGCCGCGATGAACGCCATGATCTCGCCAATCCCGCTGGCGCTCGCGAACAAGGCAGGTTAGGGTCGCGGCGAAATGCTCCAAGCTGGAATCGTAGGCCTGCCGAATGTCGGCAAATCCACCCTGTTCAACGCCCTGACCCGCAACCGCAAGGCGGCGGCGGAAAATTTCCCGTTTTGCACCATCGAGCCTAACGTGGGCGTTGTGAATGTGCCCGACGAGCGCCTCGCGCGCCTGGCGGAAATCTCCGAATCGCGCAAAATCGTGCCCACCGCGATCGAGTTTGTCGACATCGCCGGGTTGGTGGAGGGCGCCAGCGAAGGGCAGGGGCTGGGCAACAAATTCCTGGCCAATATCCGCGAAGTCGATGCCGTGGTGCAGGTGGTGCGCTGCTTTCAAAACGACGACATCATCCACGAAATGGGCTCGGTGGATCCCTTGCGCGACATCGAGATCATCAACGCCGAATTGATCCTGGCAGACATTGCTTCGCTGGAAAAACGCCACGCAAACCGCGCAAAAAAGGCGAAAACCGGCGACAAGGAAGCCAAGCGCGAGGTGGAGCTGATGGACAAGCTTTTGCCTCACCTGGATGCTGGGAAACCCGCGTTGACGCTGGATTTATCCAAGGAGGAAAAGCAGGTGCTGCGCGAGTTTTTCCTGCTTTCCGCCAAATCGACGATTTACGCCTGCAACGTGGCCGAAGAAGACCTGGCCGAAGCGCAGAAAAATCCGGACGGGCACGAATTGGTGGCCAAAGTGCGCGAATACGCCGCGAAACATCACGGCGCCGAAGCGGTGGTCATTTCCGCCCGAATCGAGGAGGAAATGATCGATCTTTCGCCGGAGGAGGCCGCCGAATTTCTCGCCGACATGGGCGTGGCGGACAGCGGCGTCTCCAACCTGATTCGCGCGGTCTATCATCTGCTGGGTTTGCGCACGTTTTTGACGGCCGGCGAGAAAGAATCGCGAGCTTGGACCATCCCCGCAGGCGCAAAAGCGCCCCAGGCCGCCGGAGTGATTCACACCGACTTTGAGAAGCACTTCATCAAGGCCGAGGTCGTCTCCTACGCGGAGCTTGACTCGCTGGGTTCAATGACCTCGGCGCGCGAAGCCGGCAAGGTGCGCATGGAAGGGAAGGAGTACGAGATGAAGGACGGCGACGTGGTAGATTTTCGGCACGGTGCTTAGGGAAAATCCGAAACTCGAAACTCGAAACTCGAAATCCGAAATCCGAAACCCCCCGGGAAAAGTTGACGATGAATTCCAAATTTGCTGCCGCGATCGCGTTTGCCTTGCTTTTCGGCCATGCGCGCGCGGAATCGCCGTTTTGCGGAAACTGGGCCTTTGAATTGCCGGACGGGAACCCGGCGTGGTTGCAAATTCGCGAAGGAGAGTCGGGATTCGAGGGCGACCTGCTCTGGAGCGTGGGCAGCGCCAAACCGGTGCAAAATTTCCAGATCGCCGGCAAGGCGCTCACGTTCGAGCGCAAGCTGAAGTGGAAGCCGTTTGGCAAGGCGGACGACGTCCGGATGATCTCGCAATTCACCGTCAGGCTGGAAGAGGATGGCAGGCTTTTTCTGGGCGCAGTTCAGACCTCAGCGGCGAATCCGCGGCAAAACGAGGGGCTGTCGCTTTTTGGCAAAAAACTGCCGAATTTGCCCCCACGCCCGGATTTGAGCCGCGTAAACTTCGGTGAGCCGATTCAACTGCTCAACGGCCGCGATTTAACCGGCTGGAAGCTGTCCAACCCAGCTAAGAAAAACGGCTGGCGCGTTGCTGACGGCGTCTTGATCAACGAAACGCCGAAAACCGACTTTGCAGCCTACGGCGACTACGGCAATCTCGTCACCGAGCGCGAATTTGAGGATTTTCGCCTGACCATTGACTACAACGTCCCGCCCGGTGGAAATTCCGGCGTTTATCTGCGGGGCATGTACGAAGCGCAGGTTGTCGACCGCGACAGCCGGATGCAAGGCATTCAGGGCCCGGGCGCCATTTTCGGCCGCATCGTGCCTACCGAGAATGCTGGGAAGCCCGGCGGCGAGTGGAATCGTTACGTCCTCACCCTGGTGGACCGGCACATCACCGTGGAGTTGAACGGAAAGACGGTCATCGACAACCAACCGCTGGAAGGCTGCACCGGCGGCGGGCTGAGTGCGGACGACACCGCGCCGGGGCCCATTTTTCTGCAGGGCGACCACACCAGCGTCCGTTACCGCAACATCGCCCTGGAACCAGTCGTCACTCCGGCCGCGGCGACCGAGGATTGACCCCACCACGGAATTGCTCTGCAGTCATCGAGCCAAACTGAAAATTTCAACCACTCGGTTGGGCTTCCAAACCCCGGATTCCCATCAACGCACCACGCATCACCCAACGCGTCCTCATCACCTTGGGCGCCAGCCTCATCGCAGCCGGCGCGTTAGGCATGACCTGGAGCCGTTGGCCGGGCGGGGCGAACTCCGGGGACGATTCCCCGCTGATCCCGGTGGTGAATTCACGCGGAAAATGGGGCTACATCAACTCCCGCGGTCGCGTGGTCATCCCGTTCCGCTGGGAGGAGGCGCGGCTCTTTCACGATGACGGTTTGGCATGGGTGCAGACCGTGGACGCCCCCAATCTTTGGGGCGCAATCGACCGCGAAGGAAACTACGCGGGCTGATCAGATTACCTTCAAAAGACTTGACCATATTGTGCATATGGCTTCCATATTCGTCCTTCACAAAGATGATGTTAATTCCCGAATTTGTTTGCTTGTGGGTTCATTTGATCCGGTGCTTTATATTAAATCTGCGCGCAATCATCCAAATTTGCAGCCAGTCGGCGCGACTTGCAAAATGCATGCTCGCCTACAAGGATATGCGGGGGGGCTCACAATTTCGCCGCGGTGCAGATGATCGTATCGAAAATATCTGACTCTACCGGATTCAGGGTACGGCAATCTCGATATTTATAATTATTATATAATCAATATTTGTTGGAATTCCGCTGGCACAAAGAGGGCCACTACGGTATCCTGACATATGCAAAATAACGCCAATCAACCGCAGCAGCCCCAATCATCATCCAACACTCGGAGAGAGCCCGGTTCAAACGAAATCGTTCTCCCTATTTCTCTAGAAGAATACCAACGCCGCTCGGTTAAGCCTGATGACTTCCATCAATTGCTCGAAGAGTGTTACCAATCTCACCCGGAGTGTTTTCCGCCTGAGTTTGAAGACGGTTACCAACTCAAGGATATCATTGATTCGGCCAAAATGGGCCTCCGCATTCGCAGGATAAAGGTTAGTTTTGGCGACGCCGCTCACAACTACCGAGTCTTGCCTTGTGACATCCTGCCACATATGTGCGGCAAGACTGAGGACGTTGCCGATCCAATGTTTTTGCGCAAATTCAACGTTCCCTACTGGGCTTTAGCCATGATCTATCCAAGAGACGCCAACTATTACTATCGAGTCGAACGGCGCATGGGAAAAACCAGCATCGTTGGAGCATTGCACGGTCCCAAAGGTGAGTTGCCTGAAGACGTATGTTGCGACGAAAAACATACCAAGCACCTTGGCGAAAAGGCCTATATCACCACCACGGTAGGAGGAGGATGTGTTCTTGGAGCCGAACTGTGTGAAGGAGCTGATGCTCAATCGCTTGCAATAGGCTACCAAGTCTTTGCCGACGAGACTGCCCGCACCAATCCGGACCATCAAATCCGTTCCATTAATGTAGATGGCTTCGCCGCCACCTCAGCCGCACTTCGAATGGTTTTTGGCGCAAGTGTCATCCTGATCACCTGCTTCTTACATCTGTATATCTCCATACGTGACAGAGCCAAAAAGAAACACGCGGAGATATTCGGTGAGATCGCCGACCAACTTTGGGACGCTTATGGCGCCCCTACCAAGCAAGCCTTCTCCCAGAGGTGGAAGACTCTCATGCAATGGTGCACGGACAACCATGATCGGATTCCCGAACCCGTGAGCACGAAGTTGAACAAAGCCAATGAAAACGGGTGAGGCCGGAGTTAAATGTAGTGTAACTTAGTTGATGAGTTAACAGGTCAACGATCTTCACATGAGAGTTGATTTAGGCTTTGGAGGAAGATGTGAGTCCAAATTTGGTGAGTTTCTCCCAGAATTCCGCCCAACGTGATGGTGTCAATGCCAGGGCACGCAAAGTCAGGACGGTATCCGAACCTGATTGGCCCCACTTCATACCTGAACCGCACATTCTGGTTTTGACCAAAGTCTTACAAGCCGCCTCAGTCACACCCGAACCGATTGGTAAGTGGCTCTTGCGATAACTTGCGTAGTTCATTCGCTCGAGATTGTTCGAAAAGTAGGAAATGGCGGAATCAAGATCACTCTGGATCTTTTTTGAATGATTCTTGGTATAGGCCAGCTCCAACTCTGCCAAGATTTCTCTTGCGGCACCATGATTGTGCTTGAGGGCGTGACAAGCATCTTCAATCCAAGCCTCACGCTCCGACTTCTTGCGATGAATTGCTCCGGCCGCCGCGTTGATATATTCACTCACGTGCCAAAAGTCGAGAACCTGCGTTGTCGTGTGCTTTTTTAGCCACGGCAGGTAGTCAGTTGCCCCATCGCTAATGCCCACATAACGCACATCTGTGAATTTGGATTTGATTCGTGCAATTTCTTCGTCCATGCGATCTAAAAACGTGGCTTTCCCGTGTTCGGGCGCTGAGCCGACGTAGTTGGTATGCAGGCGTTCACCGGCTGCATCGTAGAATGCAATCGTTCCCACCATGGCTTGGCGGTGCCCTTCGTCGCAAAACAACAGGCAAGTGCCATCGATACCAAGAGAGATGAAGGCTACTTCTCCAGCGAGGGGCTCGCTGGCTTCGTAGTTCCAGTAACGACTTTTTTGATCGACTTGATTGGCAACCAGTTGCGAAAGATCCTGAATGTAGCATCTCGATACGTCCCGATGGAGAATCTGCAGGAGGTTGGATCGCACCACACCAGCATTGTTGTGAGCATAATTGAAGCCTACGATCTTGGCAAACCGTGGTGTCGTTCCACCAATGATTCTCGCATCCAGCTCCATTGGGATATGCACACTGCCTCCACTTGAATCTTGATAGATGTATCGTTCAACACTCGCCACCCCGAAAGGAGTTTCATAATTTTTGGCGATTTTTGTCTTTTTGGCCGTCAACTTTTTGCCCGCTACGATAATGGGCGAGCCATCGGAGTCGAAATCTTCAAGGCATTTGCTCGTAGCCAATTTTCCGACCTGATTTAAGGCGTCTTGGATGTCCTCTTCGCATTGCAGAAATTCCCTGGATTTGGAAACGGTCACTTGGATCACTAATTCATTGTCCGTTTCGCTGATTAATGTGGCAGACATATAGGCACCTAACCACACAATAAAATTTGTACAAATTATAAAATACCGCCCGATTTGCCCACTTTATGCTGAAAAATTTTACATTTAACTCAGGTCTCACCCATGAAAACAAGCTCCAAGGCTATGAAGCTTACTATGATCGCGAGCAAGGACATCGAGTCAGCACAGCGCTCGACCGAGAGATGGGTTCGCTCGATCGCCGGCTCTTTGCGATGCGATATCTACACGGCCACTGCGAGAGTTCCAACCTGATCATCCGGGCGTGGGCTCATCTTCAAAACTTCGCGCCTTGGAATCCGCGGGCGGCGAAGCTCCACGGTGTCCAGTGCCCTGCCGAACGCCTCACCAAGAAACGCTACCGAAAAAACTGGCTGGAAAACTTTCGAGTCGCCTCATCGCTGCGGGGAGTCCGCTACCCCTGAATCCAGCAGAGTCAGGAAAATATTGTTTGGGTTCTTGACTACACACCTCCGAAAAATGGAGCCGCATCCGCCCCGCATGTCTGGACCATGGCTCATGAAATAGGCCACATTTTTGGCTTACTGCATCCGGATGAGCCGCCTCCAAATACTGCCGCTACGGTAAGTCGTGGATATTTTCGGTTGGATGGCGGAAAACAAACGAACCGGCTGATGATTTCCGGCCCTTCCTACGACGCCAATACCGAGGCGCCGCGGGTTCCGAGCGCGCCCACTCGCCCGACGCGAAATACGGCGACGAAAAGAACCTGCGCACCATGAACCGTTATTATCCCAATACCGCCGGCCCCGCTTCTCGCAATAAACTGCGCGAAACCATCAGCCAGACCGGTGAGGTGACGCGTTATACCTACACCTACGGCGACTACCTCGGCATCGAAGCCGTCCCCGGCGACTTCCAGCCGGCAAACGACGCTCCCCTGCGCGATTGGCTGCTCGGCACCATGGACCTGCGCACCGAGCGCATCGGAAAAGACGTAAAAACCGTCACCATCACCTCCCCCAATGGCAAAACGCTCCTCAGCCAGATGTTTCGCAGAAGTGGCGCGGCGCTTCCAGCCCGCGATGCGCAGCCTCCAAACAAAGAACAAAGAACAAAGAACAAAGCACATTCAGCCTGGTCCGAAATCTCCTGGACCGCCCACGCCTACGATTTCCTGGGCCGCAAAACCCTAACCCGCAACAGCAACCGCGGCATCACCGGCGAATGGCGCTACAACCCCTGCTGCAACCGCGTCGAATGGGAACGCCGCGCCGACGGAACGGTGGTCACCTACCAATACGACGACTTCCGCCGCGTCATCCTGCAAGCCACGCGGACGAAGCGCCCAAGGAGCGCGGACACTCCTGTCCGCCCCGGAGCCCAAGCGCAAAACCAGGTGATCGAAACCTGGACAACCTACAACGTCCACGGTCAAACCATCGAACAACGCACCATCGCCGGCGACATCGTCCAAATCGCCACCACAAAATACGACAACCTCGGCCACGTTATCGAACAGAAAGACCGCTCCGAGTATAGAACGCAGTATCAATTGGCCACCAAACCGAAAGCGCCGGACACCACCATCCTTCCCGGCGGCGCAACGCGGGTGAGCGCCAGCTACCTCGATGGCCGCCAAAAGAGCCTAACCGGCTCCAGCGTCGTCCACGCGTATTATGATTACGGCGTCGAGCCCAAAACCCACGAAATCTGGCGCGAAACCCGCCAGGCCAAGAAAGACGGCCCGCGCTGGAGTCGCAGCTACACCAACTTTCTCGGGCAATCCGCCAAAAACACTCGCCCCGGCGTCAGCGAAAGGGCCGGTTGAAAAAGAGAACCTGGGCCCGCGGCCCCCAGACCCACTATGAATACGATCCAACGACGCTCGCCCAAGTCAAAACCTGGTATGCCGACGCCGAAGGCAACCCCATCGAGGAAAATCATTCGGGTGCAAATCCCCATTTTCCCCCGATAAAACGGGAATTTTTTGGTTCAATCGAGCAAATATTTCGGTTTTGTTAGGATTTTTCCATCAAAGCTGGGATAACGAGGTAGGATTGATGCTTGCTACCAACAAACTCAACCCCACCTACGTTACCACAGCAATCGGATCATAAGCCGGCAGAATTAACCCTCAAGACGAATATGACGTTGATGAAGTTGAAGCCAAACTTCAGTCCCAATTCGAGGAGATGCTGACATTATGCAGAAGCGCCCACTCACCCTCGTTCGCTGAATTCGAGGCCACCTTGTTTTCCAGGCTAATGTCTTTGGGATGCCTCTTTGTGGCTTTGTTCCTGCGCATTCAGCACCAATCGTTCGATCCTGACAGTTATCTCAAGCGCACCGGCGGCCGCCTCAAGACAGCCGCTCGGCGAATCCTGCGCACGGGGTTTGGCAAGGTGGCCTATTGGAGAAGTTACATCGAACCCAAGAATAAGAAAAAGGGCCAGGGATTCTCGCGCAAACCCAAAGGCGCCGGGCGCAGCAAGTGTGGTTGCCAACGCCATCGCGGCAAAGCCTGCCGAAACAAAAAAGGCAAACGCAAGCGCCGTAAGAAAGGGGATAAGAGCAAGAACGGACGTAGTATAACCCTGGTTGCAATCTACACCTTGAAGCGAGGAAAAGACGGCTTGCTCCATGGCCCGATAAACAAGAGAATCTGGGGAAGTTATGCTCCGCGCTCAGTGATGATGGATTGGGCCGAAGCTGAGGTCAAACGTCGCGGATTCGATCCAACTGGGACCAACGTGCATATTGTAAGCGATGGAGAAAACTCTTTTATTGCCTCAACAGGGCCAGGAACCAAGGCTAAGCGAGAGAAACTAAGAAAAACCATCGCCTATTTGGACAAGCGCCAACACCTACTGGCCTACGGCCGACTGATCGAACAGGATTTGGTCATCGCCAGCGGCGTGATCGAGGGTGCGGTGCGTTATGTGATCGGCGAAAGAATGGATTGTTCGGGGATGCGCTGGATCGAAGGACGTGCTGAGATGCTCTTACATCTGAGATGCATCGAACTCAACGGAGAATGGGAGAGGTTCTTTCGATGGGCTCGCGACAAGATTGCCAAAACTCAGCATGACGAACTAAGAACTGTTCAGATTCGAACAAACCTCCCTGCGCAACTCCCAGAAAAATGATGGAATGAGAGGATTTGTACCCATATCAATTGCCTGGAGCACCACGGATTAAACCGTTGCCCCGATAAAAGGCTGCGCGGCTACAAGCGCTACGCAGGGCTCGGGATTCTGGCCTACAACCTGCACAAGATCGGAGCGCAGTTGCTCAAGACTTGAGCGCCCGGTCTAGATCTAGAGCGACCTCAAACATTCATAGTCACGCCCGATACCGGGATGCTTGTCAGGAACCGGTGGCAGCTCGGGAGCGATGGGCTTGATGGCCTGCACGCCGGGTTTTTCATCGGCCGACACCGTCACCACACCCGGCTCCACAAAGGGATCGAAGCCCTGGGCGTTGGCGATGGCGACTTCTTGGTAGGCGACGAGCACCTCGGCCTGTTTGCGCTCAAACTCCGGATCTTTGCGTTCGAGATAATATTGCACCTTGTGTGGTTTGACTTCGCGCTGGTTGAGAATTCTCCAGACGGTCGCCTTTGCCGCTTTGTCGAGGCATTGATGGCCCAGCTTTGGGCCGCGGATGCGTACGTGTTCGGCTAACGCCTTCATCGTCCAGAGTTCCGCGGCATATCCCAGGTCTTTGGGTTTAGTGCAGGCCAATTCGATGACCCAGCTCTTGGCTGCAAGTGTGATTTTGGGATCGTGGGGCCGATGATATTTGTCATCCAGCGCGGCGATGGGTCCGAGAGCGAGCGCCCGGTCAATCCACTTGTAAACCACGTCACGCGAAACTCCCACCTCTTTGGCGACCTCGGAAATGGTAGCGCCGGAGGAGTAGGACAAGAGCACCTTGGATCGCCGAATCCGCCGCAGTGATTCAGTTTGTGAATTCGCTATGCGCTTGAGAGTTTGTTGGTCGTCTTGTGAAAGTGTTAGAGGTGCTCTGGTAGTTTTTCTGGCCATCCAAATATCTAACACAGATTAAATATTTGTCGATCTTTTAATGAAACGAACTACTAGTGATGCCGAAACCGAGGTGCGTCCGGCCACTCGCCGGATTCCAATAGCCACGTACGTAGTCATCGGAGAACGTGCCGTAATCCAATGCGTAAACCTTCGCGGTTTGCTGCAGGCCAGGATGCCGCCGTCGCTGGTAGGCACGAACGGTCCAAGCTTGTCGGTGGGCAAGGGCGCGGCTTCGGGTGGAGAACGAGGCCTTCGTTGCCCACCGCTCTGGTCCGCCTTCAAAAACGGGTCGAGGCATTCGATCCAGCCGACGCCACCGCTCCGGCAGATGATGAGTGAATGGCAACAACGCAGGCGGGAAGCCAGGGCGAAGAAATTGCCAGTCCCGCCGCGACCGGCGATCATCACGAATCCGTTGCAGGAGCGCTACATCCCCTGCAATCAATTCAACACCATGATCCATCCGCTGATCCCCATGGGCGTGCGCGGCTTCGTCTGGTATCAGGGCGAGGGAAATGTCGAACGGGCCGAATGAAGCCCTGTTGCCGGTCATGATCGAATCCTCCCCCCGCCGAACGAATTTCGGTTGAAACGTCGCGGCGTCTCTCGCTAGTGGAGCGCATGAAAAAACTCGCTTTTGCCGCTTTTACGCTTGTTTTGACGCTTAGCTTCTTCGTTAAGCCCCTGGAAGCCCAGGATGACGCCAAGACGTTTTCCGTGCTGGTCATCGATGGCCAAAACAACCACAATTGGAAGGCCACGACGCCGGTTTTGGTGGATGCCTTGCAAAGCTGCGGCCGCTTTAAGGTCGATGTTTCCACCAGCCCGCCGAAAAACGCGGAAAAAGCGGCTTGGGACGGTTGGCGGCCGGATTTCGCGAAATACGATGCGGTGCTGACCAATTACAACGGCCAAATGTGGCCCGAAGAGGTGCGCGGCGCGTTTTTGAGCTATGTGAAGGGCGGGGGAGCCTTTGTGGTCGTTCACGCGGCCAACAACGCTTTTGGCCTGTGGCCGGACTACAACGAAGTGATCGGCTTAGGTGGCTGGGGAGGCCGAAACGAGAAGCACGGGCCCTACGTTTACCTCAAGGACGGCGAGGTGGTGCGCGATGAGTCGCCGGGCCGCGGCGGCAATCATGGCGCGCAGCACGAGTTTGTGGTGGAAATTCACGATCCGGCGCATCCCATCACCAAGGGCATGCCCGCCAAATGGCTCCACGCCAAGGACGAGTTGTACGATATGCTGCGCGGGCCGGCCAAAAACATGAACGTGCTGGCCACCGCCTTCAGCCCGGTGACCAAGCGCCAGGAACCGATGATTTTCACCATCGGCTACGGCGAAGGCCGCGTCTTCCACACCCCCATGGGCCATGCCGACTACTCGATGCGTTGCGTGGGCTTTTACAACACCGTGCAGCGTGGCACGGAGTGGGCCATAACCGGCAAGGTAACCATCCCGCTTTCCGAGAATTTTCCCACGGCCGACGCGGTTTCCGCCGTGGAGGCGAAAAACTGACGAATTTGCGGGCGTGTGGTGTGAGAAGCGCGCCGAGTTTTTGCCGCGAAAAGATCGAACGTATTTTTTTGAATCGGGGACCGTCTAAAGCCCCAAAACGCCTTGCCAAGCACTAAAAGCTGGCAGATGAATCCCTCCCCCGGTGGCCGCTCCGCCGGGTTTTCCCCTAAAAAACGCAACAACCGCTGTTCCCCGCCAATGAGCGATGTCGCCACCCCTTCTCTGCCCGAACGCCAAGTCGTCGCGGGACACACTGGACTCAACACCGAAGAGATCGACGATGCGGTGATCCGGTTTGCCGGCAATTCGCAGGATGGCATCCAGTCCATTGGCGGGATGCTGGCGCGCCTTGCGGGAAGAAGCGACCGGGACGTCATCACCTACATGACCATCCCTTCTACCATCTCCGGGGGGCCGTCCATTTTCCAGGTTCGCCTCGGTTCCGGGGAGGTGCTCAGTCCGGGCGACAGGGCGGATTTTTTGGTCGCGTTTTACCAGCACAGTTATGACGAACACATCGAAACTTTGCGCGAGGGCGGGGTTTGTCTCTACGATTCCGACCACGTGGAGCCGAACACCAGCGATCCGCGCTTCCGCTTCGTGGGCGTTCCGTTGACGAGCGCAACGGTGGAGGCGATTGGCGGTTCGACCAAGGACCGCGGCAAGAACATGTTCGCGCTAGGGTTGATTTGCAGCATTTTTAACCTCAACCGCAAGAAGCTGCTGGCCATCATCGAGCGCCAATTTCGCGCCAAGCACGAATCTGTGCTGCGCAACGCGGAATTAGCCTTCGATGCCGGATTTTCCTACCCGCTGGGCGACATTTTGGATTTGGCCTACGACATGAAGGCCGGTCACACCAAGGAAGAGCAGCGCGTGGCCACGGACGGCAACACCGCGCTCACGCAGGGATTGATCGCGGCCGGCGTGCGCTTTGGCGCCGGATATCCCATCACGCCGTGGTCGCCCATCATGGAGGGGCTGCGGATGGAGTTGCCGAATTACGGCGGCATGTTCATCCAGGCGGAGGACGAGCTGGCGGCCGTATCTATCTCGCTGGGCTTTGCCTACGCCGGTCATCTGGCCGTCACCGGCAGTTCCGGCCCAGGGCTCTCGCTCAAAATGGAAGCGCTGAGTTGGGCCTGCATGGCGGAATTGCCGCTCATCGTGGTCAACATCCAGCGCGGCGGGCCATCCACGGGTCTGCCGACCAGCGTGGAGCAGAGCGATTTGCTCCAGGCCATTTACGGCAGCCATGGAGACAGCCCCCGTGTGGTTTTGGCGCCGCAAGACGTTGAGGATTGCTTTTACATCGCCCTGGAAGCCGGCCGCATCGCGAAAAAGTTCAGCGTGCCGGTCTTTATCCTCAGCGATCAGGCTCTGGCAACGCGAATCGAGGCGTTCGAGCAGCCCGACCTGGAAAAATTGACCGTGGAGCCCGTTCTGGACCTGACCCCGGTGGAAGGCGACTTCAAGCCCTACCCGCTGGATGGGCCTACCCACCATGCTGCGCCCGGTAGGCGAATGGAAGCCGGCGCCTACCCCGTCGTCACCGGCCTGGAGCACGACGAAATGGGTCACCCAACCGCCAAGCCGGAGCTTCACTTGCAGATGACGGCTCGCCGCCGCAACAAATTGCGCGAACTGGAAAAAGAGCTGCCAACGCCCGAAGTCTACGGCGTCAACGAAGGCGAAGTGCTCTTGGTAGGCTGGGGTTCGACCTACGGACCCATTCGCGAAGCGGTCGACCGCCTGCGCAAAGACGACCACAAAGTCGCCGCCGTGCACATTCGGCACATTCACCCCATGCCATCCGGTTTGGGCGACATTTTCGACCGCTTTAACCACATTTTCGTCGTGGAAATGAACGACGAAGGACTCTACGGCCAAGGTCAGCTCGCCACGCTGCTGCGCTCCCGCTTCTGCAATCCGAAAATCCAAAGCATCTGCAAAACCGACGGCCTCACCTTCAAAATCCGTGAAATCATCGACGGAATCGACGAGTACCTCGCCATCGAGGAAGTGTAGTTCCTGTTCTTTGTTTTTTGTGCTTTGTTCTTTGTTTCAATGGCAACCTGGACCCAATTTGAAGATCTGGAATCTTGGCAAGCAGCCAGGCGCTTGAATCAATTATTTTGGGATTTGGCTACCAAGGGCAGTTTTGGAAGAGACTTTGCGTTGATCGATCAAATGAATCGTTCGGCCGGTTCGGCGATGGATAACATCGCGGAAGGGTTCGATGGCGGATCCAACGCGGAGTTTGCCCGATTTTTGGCTTACACACAGCGCTCGTGCTCGGAATTCAAAAGCCAGCTTTATCGCGCGTTCGACCGTGGGCACATCGACCGGGGCCAGTTTGAGCAGATGACTTCGGTCAATCGCGAGGTGTACAACAAGACGGGAGGGTTAATCAAACATCTCCGAACATCGTCCAAGTAGCGCCCACAAAGCACAAAAAACAAAGCACCAAGAACAAGAAAATGGCAAGCATTGCGATCAAAGAAGCCCCCCCCAGCGAAGCCCCGAAGCTGACAAAAAAGGACCTGACCGCCGATCACCCGACCTGGTGCCCCGGTTGCGGCGATTTCGCGGTTTTGGCCGCATTTTTCAAGGTGGTGGAGAAAATGCAGATTCCCCACGAAAAAATCGCCACCATCGCGGGAATCGGCTGCTCGTCGCGCTTTCCCTATTTCGTCAACGGCCACGGCGTCCACTTCATTCACGGCCGGGCGTTGCCGTTTGCCACCGGCGTCAGTCTTTCGCGCCCAGACCTGAATGTCTTCGTTTTTGGCGGCGATGGCGACGGTTTTTCCATTGGCGGCAATCACCTGGAACACTGCGCCCGCAAAAACGTGAATTTGACCTACGTCATCATGGACAACTTCGTCTACGGCCTGACAAAAAAGCAAACCTCGCCAACCTCGCCGCTTGGGTTCAAATCCAAGACCGACCCCTCCGGCGCGATCGATGAGCCCATCAATCCCATGAAAAAGCTCGTTTCCAGCGGGGCCACGTTCGTGGCGCGCACCCATGCCTCACAGGTCAAGCACATGATGGAGATGTTCGACCGCGCGATCCGGCATCCCGGCTTCAGCGTGGTGGAGGTGTTGTCAGAGTGCGTGGTGTTTTACAAGGGCTCGTTTGATGCCGCAAATCCCCGCAAAGATGGCGCTTACGAGCTGATCGAGGAAAAGCAGTTCGACGACGGTGAGGATGACTGGAAGCACCATGACGTCACCGATCAAGCCAAGGCTTTTAAACTGGCGGACGAACCGTGGCCCGGGAGATTCGGTGTTTACCTGGAAACCGACCGGCCCAGCAAAAACCAAAACGAGACCAAGCTCGTTACCACGGCGCAGGAAAAATCCGGCAATAAGTCGAGCGTAGCCTTGCTAGAGGCGAGGTTCGGCAAAATGCACTAATTCTCCGCTCCGTTGGTCGTTTTTTGTGCTTTGTTAGGTGATGAAGCGAGCCCTCCTTGCCCTGGCCGATGGCCGCGTTTTTGAGGGAACCGGCTTTGGCGCCGAGGCTACCGCGGCCGGGGAAGCGTGCTTCAACACGTCGATGACCGGTTACCAGGAGGTGTTGACCGATCCCTCCTACCGCGGCCAAATCGTGACGATGACCTACCCGCTGATCGGCAATTACGGCGTGAATCCTGCCGACGCCGAGAGCAAGCAGCCTCACGTGCGAGGATTCGTGGTGGAGGAACTGTGCGAGCAGCCGAGCAACTGGCGGGCCACCGAAAGCCTGGACGATTACCTGAAACGCTGGGAAATCCCCGGAATCCAGGGAATCGACACCCGAGCCCTAACCAAGCACCTGCGAACAGCCGGCGCGATGCAGGCCCTCCTCACCAGCGACCCAAAAATCGATGCGGAAAAGGCCGTGCAACTGGCCAAGGACGCGCCGCCCATGGCCGGGAGCGACTTCGTCAAGGAGGTGAGCACGGAGGAAAATTACCGCTGGGACCCCGATGACGAAGACAGCCGCGAATGGACAATCGCCAACGCCAGCGAACCCGCCGGCCGGCAAATTCACCTGGAACGCGGCGAAGTCGTCCGCCCCTTGCCGGAAGCCCGGCATCACGTGGTGGCCTACGATTTTGGGGTGAAATTCAACATTTTGCGCCGGTTGCGGCAAAACGGATTTACCGTGGATGTTGTGAACGCACGAACGCCGGCGGAAGAAGTGCTCGCGCGCAAACCGGACGGCGTTTTCCTCTCCAACGGCCCTGGCGACCCCGCGGCGTTGGGCTACATCCACGCGGAAATTCGCAAGCTTGTCGCCGTAAAGCCGATTTTCGCGATTTGCCTCGGTCACCAGGTCCTGGGTCACGCCTTCGGCGGCAAGACCTTCAAGCTCAAATTCGGCCACCGCGGCGGCAATCAGCCGGTCAAAGACCTGCGCAGCGGAAAGGTCGCGATCACCAGCCAAAATCACGGATTCGCCGTCGATGCGGACAGCCTACCCGCCAACGTGGAGGTAACCCACGTGAATCTGAACGACGACACCGTGGAAGGCCTCCGGCACCGGGAATTTCCGGTTTTCAGCGTGCAATACCACCCGGAAGCCGCACCCGGCCCCCACGATGCGCGCTACTTTTTCCGGGAATTCGCGGAATTGATCGAAACGTGCTCGTGAACCGGCGGCCGCGGAGAAAACGGGGCTGGTTGGCAAGAAATCAGGTCGTGCCCGTTTCGCGAGCATCGGAACTGCGACAAAGAAAATCTGTAACCTCACGAACCTCCAGCCAGTCTGCAAACACGATGAAATCCACCCTTTTTTCCGGGCTCCTCACGTTCGCTTGCGTGGCGGCCCATGGCGCGGAGGTGACGTTCAACCAGCAGATCGCGCCGATGGTTCACGAAAACTGCGCCAGTTGCCATCATCCGGGAGCTGCGGGGCCGTTTTCGCTCCTCACCTACCAGGAGGTCAGCAAAAAAGCGCGCACCATGCAACGCGCCATGGAGCGCCGATACATGCCGCCCTGGCATCCGCGTGAGGGCGAGGTGAAATTCGCCCACGACCGGCGGCTGAGCGACGAGCAGATCGCGCAGTTTTCCGCTTGGGTGGAGGCGGGTAAGCCGCAAGGAAACGGTTCGCCTCCCGAGCCGCCGCAGTTTGGCGACGGTTGGAGCCTGGGCGAGCCGGATTTGGTCGTAAAAATGAAGGAGGCCTACCCCGTGCCGGCCGAGGGACCCGATATTTACCGCAATTTCGCGCTGAAGCTGAATTTGCCGGAGGATAAGTGGGTCAAGGCGGTGGAGTTGCATCCCAGCGCACGAAACGTGGTCCATCACTCGCTGTTTTTCCTGGATGTGACCGGCACGGCGGTGGAGAAGGACGGTAAGGACGGCAAACCCGGATTTCGCGGCATGGCCTTTCGCAAGGCGGGGAGCCTGGGCGCCTATGTTCCCGGCTCCACGGCGCGATTTTTGCCCGAGGGCCTGGCCATGGCTCTGCCGAAAAACGCGGATTTGGTGCTCTCGACCCACTTTCATCCCTCCGGCAAGCCGGAGCTGGAGCAAAGCACCGTGGGCATCTACTTTGCCGACGCGCCGCCGACCAAACCGCTGGCGAACATCCAGGTTCCGCCGTTTTTTGGACGCGGGTCCGGGATCGACATCCCAGCGGGCGAAAAGGCCTATCGGGTGACGGAAAGCTTCACGTTGCCGGTGGAAGTTGACGCCTACAGCATCGGCGGCCACGCCCATTACGTCTGTCGCGAGATGAAGATGACGGCCAAGCTTCCCGACGGCAAGGAATTGGTGCTCATGCACATTGACGACTGGGATCTAAACTGGCAAGACCGCTATTTTTTCGCCGAACCCATCCGCCTGCCCGCCGGCACGGCCCTAACCTCTGACCTGGTCTACGACAACTCCGACGACAACCCGGACAACCCGTTTTATCCCGCGCGCCGCATCCGTTGGGGGCACGAAAGCACCGACGAAATGGGCAGCATCACGCTGATGGTGACGCCCACGGAAAACGCGGATGAGGCGCAGTTGGCCCGAGCCGCGCGGATGAAAAATGTGGAGGTGTTAGGCGCGGTGATGAAAGATGTGCGCGAAAATGGGCCCGCGCTGTTGGCCAAGCGCATTCGTCAATTGGATGCAAACCGCGATGGGCTGCTTCAGGAGGCGGAAATTCCCGTGCGATTTCGCAAGCGCGTGCTGGCGAATTTCGACCGCGACAAGGACGGCGCCATCAACCAGGCGGAATTGACCAAACTGCTCGAATCCTTGCGCTCCGGGGCAAATCGGGGCACAGGTGAGGGATGAAATTCGCGACGCGATGGCTGGCGGTTTGGCTCTTGTGCGGGCCGCTTTTGGCCGCGGAGCCGGATTTGGCCGAAATTCCGGCTGAAACGGCGAAACTGCAGTTTGCCACCCTGGAAAAAGAGCAGATTCAGCCGCTGAATTGTGGAAAATCGGCCAAATTCGCCGCGCTGATCTTCATCACCACCGATTGCCCGATTGCCAACGGCTTGATTCCGGAAATGAACCGGCTGGATGGGTGGATCGAGGCCCAAGGCGGCAAATTGACCTTGGTCCACGTGGATTGGGATCTTTCGGCGGAAAACGCAGCGGCCCACGCCCACGACTTCGCGATTTCCGCGGCCATCGTCATCGACCGCGAACATTGGCTGGTTCGCGCGACTGGAGCGAAGATGACGCCGGAAGCTGTGGTCATCGCTCCCTCGGGCCGGATCGCTTACCGCGGCCGGATCAACGATTTGTTCACCGATTACGGCGACCGCCGCCGAGTCGTCGCGCATCACGATTTGCGCGACGCGATTTCGCAGTTTGTGGCAGGCAAGCCGGTGGAAAGTCCGCGCGTGGAGGCCCTGGGCTGCTTTATCCCGGATTTTCCAGCGAAAGCGGCGGCGCCGTAGCGAAATTTTGTTCGGCGCGGTGTTTGCCCTGCGATTGACCTCGCTTTTCAGCCTTCATCATCGTTCCCGCAAGCGTCCTCCTCGCATTCGCGCAAGACCGCTTCAGCTTCGGCGAGGTCGGGGGAACCGAGATCGCGAAAGATCCCGACGGCGCGTCGGGCATGGTCCAGGCCCTCGCCGGGGCGGTTTTGGCGGACCAGGGCCGTGGCAAGACGATGGCAATCGAGGCCGATCAGCTCCTGACGTCGGACGATTTCGGAGAGGGGAAGAGCTTTTCGGGCAAATTGCTCGGCTTCCGCCCATCGCTCGCGATCCAATGCCAGCGCCGCAAGGTTTCCAGTGTAGGCAGCAACGCCCTCCGAGTGAGCAACGAACTGCGCAATGCGAAGGGCCTCCTGGTATTCACGTTCTGCCGCGTCGTATTCGCCCATTTTCCGTTCCACTCCAGCAACGTCGTTGTGTCCCATTGCTACTTCCACGCTTTCTGGATTTACGGAGCGCTGAAGCTCGCGGAATTCACAAAACGCCTCACGGGCAGCAGCGTAGTCCTTCACAATTTTCAATCCGATTCCGCGCAATTGGCATGCGAAGGCGCGTTCCCGATTTCCTGATGTTGAGTCAGGCCGAGTCCAGTGTTCGTGGGCTCGGGACGCTGCATTCAAAACTGGCTCGTGGTTTCCCCGCAGCGAATGAATCCAGCCTCTTTCATAGGCCCGCCAGCCGGCACTTTTCAGGTCTTCCGCGGCAACCGCACGCTCTTCGGCGTCTTCGAAAAAAGAGAGCAACTCGTCCCAGCGCCCGGCAAAATCAAGGAAGTGGCCCAACGCACGACACACCGTCTGCAAGCGTCCGTTGTCCCCGGCGAGAAGGACGGGAAGGGCAGCATGGATCTCCGGCCAGGCTTCTTCGAGCGCGGGGAAGCGGTCGTGATTCTGGTAGCCATTCTCGATAGCCAGAGCGTAAACGTGGTTTGCGAGGGCGTCGCCGCGATCGCGGACAACTTCGGCTTTGTGCCGGCGCAGGTAGTTGGCGATGAGGCCGTCGAGGACGAAGGTGCGCTGCTCGGGATCAGCGGGGGTGACCACAGAGCGGAAGACGAGGTCGTGCAGGGCGATGGAGGTCTTGTTCTCGCTCAATTCGGCCAGGTCGGCGATGCGTCTCGGCCCAACGGGCAGGGCGAAGTGACTCAACGCGGCGAGGATGCAAGTTTCGTCCTCGGTGAATTGTTCGACGAGGTCGTGGAAGATGAAATCGAGCGCTTCCTTGCCGGATTTGGAGTCTTTTAGGAAGGCGATGGCGTCCGGGACGGTGCGGCAACTCCCGCGCCCGAGCTGGCCGACGACCCAGCGCAGGATGAGGGGATTACCGCCGGTTTCTTCGTGGAGCTGGCGCTTTTCGTCTTCGGTGGCAGCTCCGAGAAGGGGGCGGCCCTGGTCGGCGAGCTTGTCGATCAGCTCTTTGGTGGCGTTCCAGCTCAACTGGCCCACGCGGATGAGGGCGGCGGAGGCGTCGTTGCGCATGCGGCTGGTGACGAGGGCTTTGGCGTTGGCGGGGATGCGGCCGAGGAATTCGAAAACGCGTTCGCGGTGCTCTGGGGTGAGGCTTTCAAGGTTGTCGATGACGAGGAGTGTGGGGCGCTCGGCGATGGCTTTGCGGAGGCGGTCGGGCCGGTCGGCTTCGGGGAGCTTCTCGATGCCTTCGATCCCAAGTTCACGGGCGATGCCGGTGAGGATTTTCAAGTAATCGGGAGCCAAGAAGTCGCGATTCGCGCGTTCGCCGCCGGGTTCGAGTTCGGCGTGTTTGCTGGTGACGAAGACGATGCGCTCGAATTGGGCGGTGCTGGTGAGTTCGGCGGCGCGGATGGCGAGGGCGGTTTTGCCAATGCCGCCGGGACCGTCGATGAGCGCGCCCCAGGTGCGTTCGAGCGGGTCGAGGGCCTTGGCGATTTGGGCCAGGAGGTCTTCGCGGCCAAAGAAGTAGGGCAAAACCGGGAGATTGCCGCGAACAAGGCGGATGCCGGGAGCAGTGACGGGTTCGCCGGGCCCCGCGGGGAGTGGACGGGCGGGGAGACCTTCGTCGGCGCGGACGAGGTTGAGGCGCTTGATGATGAGTTCGGCGACCTCGGTGTTGGAGCGCTGTTCGACATCAACAAAGATGTCGAGATTGGAGAAGATGCCGCCAACATCGCCGGGAGCGAGGCGCAGAAAGTAGATGCGGTTGCGGTCTTGTTCGGTGGCGGCTTGATTGTAAAGAGCGCGGATGGCGCGCCATTCAGCCCGCGTCCAGGGTTTTTCATCGTATTGGCCGCAGATGCAGGGGATGACGAGTCGAGCTTGCTGGTGGTAGATGTTTTGGAGGGTGAGATCGGCATCGGGCCCGCCAACGAGGTGCTCGAACCATTCGTCGAAGAAGATGTTGTCCTCGCCGAGGATCTCATCGCGCAAGAGGGTGGCGATAGATCGGATGCGGTCGCGGTTTTCGCCGGCGAAGGAGAAGGCGATTTCGTAGGAGTAGGTGCTCAATCCGTGCTGCGGTTCGATTGGGTTGGATTTAGGGGTAGCACGGGGCCGAGGATTGGCAAGCACCCTTGGACTGCGTGCAGCCTGCTGCCGCCTTCGGGTGGAGGCAGCCTGCTGCCGGCGGAAGCACCCGCTATTTCTGGATTTCTCAACCCGGGGTATTCACTCAGCTCCAGTGAGTACGCGGGGGCAATCCCGGGTCGGCTTCACGCCGTAATTCGCCATGCAGAAGCCGGTTCCAGGACTTCGACGGAAAAAGTGGATGACGCCGAGTTTAGATTGGTTTTCGCTGGTTTTCAGTTTCACCCATGCCCGCCCAACGATTTGCCGTTCGTGCTTTGGCTCGCGCCTTTCTGGCGGGGGATTTGGATGAGGATGCCATGGTGGCGCGGGCGAGGGGAATTTGTGGCGGCAAAAAGCTGCGGTGGCTGCGGCCTTTGGCGAGGCGGGTGGCGGTGATTTGCGATGTTGGCGGAGGCCGGCCTCGTGAGGCGCGGGTTGCGGCGGAAATTCGCGGGTTCGAGCCGTTTCAACGAGCTTGGGCGAAGGGACAGGTCCGCCTAACCACGCTGCTAGTCCCCGCCGACGACCACATGCGGCCGGCTGCCGGTGCGCCGGAGACTTGGAAGACGCCGCCGGCGACGAATTTTCGCGAGTTGACCGAGTTGCTCGGCCTTCATCCGGACGACCTGGGTTGGTTGACCTCGTTTTCGCGAAAAACCGACCACTATCACTACACCTGGCTGGCCAAGGGGAGCCAAAATCGCGATTCCAGCGGCGAATGGCTTCAGCCAAAGCCAAAACGTTGCCCGCGGCTGATCGAGAGCCCAAAACCGCTGCTGAAATCGGCTCAAATCACGATTTTGCGCCGAATTTTGGCCGAAATCCCGCCTCACGAGGCGGCTTGCGCGTTTCGGCCGGGGATGTCGGTTTTCGACTTCGCAAGGCCGCACGTGCGGAAGCGGCTCGTTTTGAAGCTGGATTTGGAGGATTTTTTCCCGTCCATCACCATCGCGCGGGTGATTCGGCTGTTCGTGACGGCTGGTTACCCGGAAAACGTGGCGGTGCTGTTGGCGCGGCTGTGCACGAACTCCGTGGCGCCGGGCGTGCTGCAAACCGCGCGGCCGGGGTTGCCGTTTGTGGCTCGGCGGCGGTTGGAAATGCCGCACGTGCCTCAAGGCGCGCCGAGTTCGCCCGCGCTGGCAAATTTGTGCGCGTTTCGGCTCGATTGCCGATTGGCGGGGCTGGCGCGCGCGGCCGGGGCTGACTATACGCGTTATGCCGACGATTTGCTCTTCAGCGGCGGTGCGGAATTCGCGCGCCAAGCCAAACGCTTCCACATTGCCGCCGCAGCCATCGTTTTGTCCGAGGGATTCCGGCCGAACTTGCGAAAAACCCGCTTCATGCCGGCCAGCCGGCGCCAACACGCTGCCGGACTGGTTTTGAACGAGGCGCCGAATGTCTCGCGGGCCGAATTCGACCGGCTCAAGGCGATTTTGACCAATTGCCGGCGTTTGGGCTGGAAATCGCAGAATCGGGACAATCACCCGGAATTTCGCGCGCATCTGCTGGGTCGCATCGGCTGGATCGCGAGCGCAAACTCGGCGCGGGGCGAGAAATTGCGCGATTTGTTCGCCGGGATCGAGTGGTGAGGCGAAAACCAGGCCCTTACTCCGCCGGCCCTAACCGCACCACCACATGGGGATGTTCCCCGAAGCGTTCGGCGGCCACTTGGCGAATCCGCCCGCCATCGATCGCATCCATCTGTCCCGGCGTTTTGCGGGAGTGATCCCAACCAAAGTCGTAGAGCTCGTCCATGGCGTGAACGCGGGCGCAACTCGCCAGGCTCTGGAGCCGGTTTTTGTGGTTGCCTTGCCAGGATCGCTTGGCGCGCTCCAATTCCTCCGCGTCGTGGTGCTAGCCGGCAACATTCGCCTCCAACCCCTCCTCCGGCAGCCCCGCGGGCTCTTCCAAGGGGGACGCCGTGGACGAATCCCCTCCACCGTTGGCCCCGCCGCTCCCATTCACTCCGCGGTTTCGCCGCGCCTCACCGGGATCGCGCCTCGGCTGGTAGCCGATCTTCGACAACTCCTTGGTTTGATCCAAATCCCGGCTCGCGCAGCAATAATAGTGCCGGGCCTGGGCTCGCGATTGCTTGGCGGCCTCCAGCTTCTCGTTGCGCGTTTGCGTGGCCTGCTGGCGGCCGCCGGTGAGCGATTCCGGCTCCGCGAGGTCGTGCCGGGCCAACGCATCGCGCAAATCCGCCGCCAAATCTTCCGGGTACCGAAATTCCGCGGCAATTTCCTCCTGATCGGCCACCCCCAGACGCGCCAGGGCAATGATGCGCGACTCATTGAAGCGCCCGATCAACCCGCGCGACCATCCATAGGCCGCAAACACCTCCTGCCGCTCGTAATCGCTGATCTTGCTGGCGCGGATCGCGGCAATGAAGCGGTAGCCCTCGCGCAAATAACCTTCCAGATCCTCCAGCGCGGCCTTGGACTCGCCGGACTTGCCCAAGCGTTGGCTTTCCATCACCACCGTGGCGGAATCGGCCGTCTCCAGCGCGGTCAAATCGGCATCCACCTGGGTGCGGAGCCAGGTGGGGAGTTTGAAGGGGTCGGCCGGCTCGCGTTTGTCGTCGACGAACTGAACGAGGTTGAGCTGGGCGATGGTTTGTAGAGATTGGGCGCTGGGCATGGCTCGCGGGCGGGGGGTGAGTTGTTGTCGGGTGAAGATTACGCGAGGGAACCATGGAGGTGGTTGAAAGTCAAGCAAAGTTTATCAATCGAACGGTTGGGGGCTGATTGGGGATTTCGACACGTGTTGGCGGTGGCCGGGCGGGGCTCGGCGGGGGCTTCGATGCGTTACGAAAAAGCGCAGGAGGGCTGAAATATCCAGAAATAGCGTTATTTTATGGTTATTGTGGCTCGCGCGATCGGTGAAAACCCCTGTTTCCGCCACTCGGGAGCCCTAAACGCCGCCAAAAACACGTGTTTTCACGGTGCCGAGGCCCCTCGACGGCGGCAAGAACACGTGTCGCCGTCATGATGGGGAGCCGCGAGCCGCGCCTCAAGGAGCCGCGACACTCCTGTCGCGCGTAGAGCCCCACGCATCCAGGCCTTGGCAATTCGTCCGCGGGCGACAGGAGTGTCGCCTCTCCTTGAGCGCTCCCCCGTCGTCATGCGCGCCTGCGCGCCTCAAGGAGCCGCGACACTCCTGTCGCGCGTAGGACAGGTTTGCAACCTGTCAGCAGCCGTTCCGTGCGAAGGCTTCGCGGCCAAGCTTGTTGCTCGCGCTGACAGGTTGCAAACCTGTCCTACGTACGCACAACCACAAGAACGCAAGCACACGCTTGCGCCACGGCGCAAATTCCCCCATAATCCCGTCGTTATTCATCATGAAAACGACCACCCCGGCAGGCGTCATTCTCTTGTTTTTCCTTTTCATTCTTCCCTTCATGCCATCTGCGGCGGCCCAAGACGCACTACCCGGGCGCGGAGTCATTTATGTCAAGGTCCGCAGTTCGGCTGGCGCTCCCCCGAAAGCGACGCCGTTTTACCAAGAGAGCCACGCCTTGCTCATCGCCAACAGCACCTACAAGCACTGGCGGGACCTCCCTTCGATTCCGCAGGAAATGGAAGCCGTGAAAGACGCGCTGACTGGCCACGGTTTCCAAATTTTCCGAGGAAGGGTGCTCCAAAACCTGGATTCCAAAGCCATGCTCGCCGCATACCGGGATTTCGTGGACGAACACGGGTTCGATCCCGACAACCGGCTGGTCCTCTACTTTGCCGGGCACGGCTATACCCGTGGAAGGGACGCTGGGGCAAAAGGGTACATCGTTCCCGTCGATGCACCGTCCCCGACTGCAGACGACCGCGGATTTGCCCGAGCCGCCATCGAGATGACCTTCATCGACGGCCTCATGAACCGCATTGAATCGCGCCACGCCCTCTTCCTCTTCGACAGTTGTTTTTCCGGCTCAATCTTGGGCACTCGCGGTGATGACGCCAAAATTCCCGCCTACATCAGCGCGGCCCAGCGAGAGCCCGTGCGCTACTACATCACCGCCGGCAGTGCGGATGAAGAAGTGCCGGCGGTATCCACCTTCACCCCGGCATTTTCCCGCGCGCTAACGCACGGAGCCGCGGACGCGGATGGCGACGGATTTACCTTGGGTTCGGAACTCGCGCAATACCTTCGCAAACAAGTCGCCCTCCATTCCCGGCCCGCGACCACCGTGCATCGGGGCACGGTCCGGAACTATCGGCTTAGCCAGGGGGATATGGTGTTCGTAACGCCGAAGGGGAGCGGACTGGCGCAAGTCACCCCGCGCACCGCCACCAAGGAGCGCCCGTTCGTCAATTCGCTGGGGATGAAGTTCGTCCCCGTGCCGGGCACGGACGTGCTCTTCTGCATTTGGGAAACGCGGGTGCGGGATTTCGCGGCTTATGCCAAAGATGTGCCGGGAGTGGATGATGAATGGAAGGACTTTGAATACGAGGGCCACAAGCAAGGCCCGGATGATCCCGTGGTAAACGTGAGCTGGGAAGACGCCAAAGCCTTCTGCGAGTGGCTCAGCGGCAAGGAAGGACTGCGATACCGGCTGCCAACCGATCACGAATGGAGCGTGGCGGTGGGAATTGGAAGCCGTGAAGACGCCAGCGCCTCTCCGGAGGATAAGGGCGGCGGAGAAGTCGCAGGCATTTACCCTTGGGGCACGGCGTGGCCGCCTCCGAAAAGCGCTGGGAATTATAATGGCTACGACCCCTTTCCATTTACGGTTCCAGTGGAATCCTTTTTGGCGAACAATTTGGGTTTGCATTGTTTGGGCGGCAATGTCTGGGAATGGTGCCAGAATTGGTTTGATAGCGACAAATCCCACCGTGTTGTTCGTGGTGGTTCGTTTTACGATAGAGATGAGATTTCCCTCATGTCGTCGTTTCGCGCCCGCGACATACCAACCATTCGCCACGCCTTCTTCGGTTTCCGTTGTGTATTGGAGGTTAAGTCCCTGGCATTCGACGCTGGCAAGTCGTCCGCGGGCGACAGGAGTGTCGCCTCTCCTTGAGCGCTCCCCCGTCGTCGTCTCGCGCGCCTGCGCGCTTCAAGGAGTCGCGACACTCCTGTCGCGCCCGGAGCCCGTGCATCCGAAGCTGGCAAATCGTTCGCCGGTTCCGTGCGAAGGCTTCGCGGCCAAGCTTGTCGCTTGTCCAGACAGGTTGCAAACCTGTCCTACGTAATACGCGCG
>CBDCZR010000021.1:0-312895 GCA_965224535.1 Verrucomicrobiales bacterium | reverse complement strand
CCCCTGGCTGCTGTTCCGACGGTCGCGAAAAACCAATGGACTAACCATTTGCGAGAGAATCCGAATGCTCAAAATGCGGATATACCCTTTTCGGCTATGGTCTAGCTAGCTAGCCTAACGATCCAGGCTGGCCCAATGGCCCTCCCGGTAGGTGCGCGAAAGCAGTCCGTTAGCCTTGTCATCGCCGACAAAGCTCTCTTTTTCGCCATCGAAGAACAATGTCCGCTTCAGACGCGAAGCGATGTTGCCCAGATGGCAGACCGTCGCACCGTGATGGCCGATCTCGATGTCCGCTTGCGGGCATTCGCCGTTGCGAATGCAGTTCAAAAAGTCTTCGTGATGGATCAAGGTGTTCTCCGTGTTTTTGCCATCGGCGTCCATCTCTTCGATCGGCTCGTTGCGCTCGCCATAGAGCCTGAAGTTATCGTTCTTGCCCAGGAGCATGAATCCCTTGGTCCCGTAAAAAGCGTTGCCGTTTTCGTAGCCCTCCATGCGATAGGGCGTCCAGATGCGAAGCTCAAAGATGAGTTGCGTGCGCTTCCCATCCTCGCCAATCGGCGCAAAATCGAAGGTCACGTTCTGCGTGTCCGGAAATTGCTGATCGTCGTCGAAAAACAGCTTGTTGCCGATGGCGCTAACGGCTTCGGGATGCTGCGAATCGACGCCCAAGCCCCAAAGCGCCAGATCCAGGTCGTGAACGCCGTCGTTGCCCATGTCGCCGGTGCCAAAATCGTAGCGCCAGTGCCAATTGTAATGCAAGCGGTTAGAATGATAGGGCACCGCCGGCGCCGGCCCTAGCCAAAGGTCGTAATCCAGGTGCGCCGGTGGTTCTCCCGGCTTGCCGTGGCCGATATTTCGGCGCAACTGGCTATCCCACGCCTTGGCCACTAACACATCACCAATCGCCCCGTTGTGAAGCAACTCCATGGCTCGCCGCACGTGCTTGGAATTGCGCGCCTGGGTGCCAACCTGCACGACGCGATCGTGTTTGCGCGCCGCTTGCACCATGAGCCGACCTTCCCGAACGTTGTGCGAACACGGTTTCTCCACGTAGACGTGTTTACCGGCATCACATGCCAAAATCGTGGCCGGGGCGTGCCAATGATCGGGCGTTGCCACGGTAATCGCATCAATGTCAGGATCATCCAAGATGCGGCGCAAATCCTGGACGATTTTCGGCTTTTTGCCCCCGGTTTGCTCGACTTCCGCCGCGGCCCGCTCGGCTCGCGTTAAATCGGGATCGCAAACGTAGGCCACGTCCACATCCTCGCGGCCGGCCAGGAGTTTTGCGTGAGTTCGGCCGCGGCCGCCCATACCGGTGGCGCCAACGATGATTTTCTGGTTGGCGCTGGCCGAGACAATCGCAGGAGCCGCCGCTGCGCTAACGCCGGCTGTTTTGAGAAATGAGCGTCGATTGGGTAGGGTGTTCATGGCTGTGTTGATTTGAATCCAGTTTGGGACCGGGAACTGCGCCCGGCAAGTTTCTTTGCGATGCGAATGCACGGCCGAGCGACTGGGCGGGGCCGCGAAGTCGTTGGATTCGATCGTGGAAATCGGATGAATCCTCATGTTCAATGCGGCGTTTGAAGCGCCCGACTCAACTTTCCCGGATCGACGTCCGCATCCCGTTCGCGGGGTTGCTTTTGCTCTACGTGGTGCTGGGTTTGACCTGGTTAGGGTTCAATCGCAGCCCGGGACAGGCGGTGCTGACGGTGCTGGTCACGACGGGGGTGGATTTTGCGCTGAACCTGTGGCTGCGGCGGCAAAAAGCGGCGTTTCCGTGGAGCGGGTTCATCACCGGGCTGGGTTTGTGCCTTTTGCTCAATTACGGCTCGCATCCCTGGTTGCCGATCTTGCCCGGCTTCCTGGCCATCGCCAGCAAGCACATTTTTACCGTGGCGGGGCGGCATGTTTTCAATCCGACGCTTTTTGGCTTGGTGGTCGGGGGTTTGGTCAGTGGTGGGTTGATTTCACCGGCGCCGGCCTATCAATGGCACGGTTCGGTGGCGCTGGTGTTGGTGTTTGTAGCGCTGGCATTTTTCGTGTTTGTCTTCCGCATCGGACGCGGCGTGTTGATCTTGGCGTTTTTAGGCTTTTACGCCATCCAAATGCTGGTTCGTGCCTATTTAATGCGCCACCATGTTCCGCCGGAGGCTATTATCTTTGGGACGCTCACTTCGCCGCCGTTTTTCCTCTTCACGTTTTATATGCTAACGGATCCGATGACGTCGCCAAAGTCGTGGAAAGCGCAAATCGCGTTGGCGGGCGCGGTGACGATCCTGGATTTTATCCTGCATTTCCGGCAGAGCTACTCAACGCTGTTTCCGGCGTTGTTTTTCATCCAGACCGGCTTGTTGCTGGTCGGCTGGATGCGCCAATTTGCCGACAAACCCGGGATGATCCGGCAATCGTTGGGTTTGTGGGCAAAACGGGGCGGATTAATGTTGCTGGTTGGGTTGGGGCTGGTGGTTTTGCTGACCGGATCCAGTCACGAAGGCCGGGAAACGAACGGATTGCGCTTCACGCGCATTTCCAGCGAGGAATCAGGGCTAACCGGCGAGATGAGCACCATTTTGGAGGAGGTCGACCCCCGATTGCGGCATATATCCAAGTGGATACTGAGCGTTGGCGATGCTGTGGCGGTCGCCGATGTTGATGGGGATGGATTGCGGGACATTTTCCTGACACAGCCGCTAAAACGGCCGCAGGACCGGTGCGGGTTGTATCGCAATCTGGGCGATTTTCGGTTCGAGCGCGTGGAGACTCCGGCATTCCAGGTTTTTCGCGAAAACCCAGCCACCAACGGGTTGCCCAGCGTTGGCGTCTTTGCAGATTACGACAACGACGGGGACCAGGATTTGTTTGTGGGAGCCGGATTCGGCCCTAGCCGATTGTTTCGCAACGACGGAAATCTGGAATTCGCCGATGTAACCCACGAAGCCGGCCTCGGCGCTCACAGCACCTCGCTCGCGGCGTTGTTCGTCGACTTCGATCGAGATGGATGGCTCGACCTTATCGTCGGCAACGCAATGAAGACTCACCTTGACGGTTATGCCAATAAACCGCCGCTCAACATTTTCGATCTTCCGGAGCCGGAATACGAAGACGATCGGCGCATGCTGCATATTATGCACGCCAGTTGGCATCAGGCGGAAAATGGCGGTTTGAACCACATTTATCGCAATAGCGGCGATGGCGCGTTTCAACGTCTCGACGCCGCGGAATTGGGCATGCCGCAAACGCATTGGACGCTGGCGCTTAACGCCGCGGATTTCGATCGCGATGGTTGGCCGGATATCTATGCAGCCAGCGATTTCGGCCCCGACGACGTCTATTTCAACCAGGGCGGAAATCGCTTCGAACGGCGCGAAGGACGCGCGTTTGGATCGATCGGCAAGGACACTTACAAGGGCATGAATTGCAGCATCGCGGACTTCGACCGCAACGGCTGGCAAGATGTTTACGTTTCCAACGTGCACGCACCACTACAGGCGGAAGGGAGCCTGCTTTGGATGCTCTACCCCGGTGAAAGCGGGCCGCGTTTTCGCAATCAGGCGGCCAAGCGCGGCGCATTGAACGCGCACCGGTTCGGCTGGGGAGCGGGCGTTGCGGATCTGGATTTGAACGGCTGGCCGGACATCGTCCAGGCCAACGGAATGGTCGATGACACGCCGGACCGGAGATTCGACGCGCCGCGCGATTATTGGTACGTCAACTCGCGCTTGGCCCGGACGGGGCCGGAAATTCACGCGTTTGCCGACAAGTGGGCTGACATTCGTGGTTACTCCATCTGGGGCAAGGAGCGAAATCGCGTGCTGCTGAACGAGCGCGGCGATTTTCTGGATGTTGCCGCGCTGGTGGGCCTGGACGAACGCACGAATTCACGCGGCGTGGCCTTGGCCGACTTTGACAACGACGGCGACGCCGATTTGCTCGTGACCCATCAGTTTCGCGAGCCGAGCCTTTTCCGCAACGATCTGCACCGTGCCGGAAAAAGCTGGATTGGCCTGGAAATCGACGGTGGCGGCGGATTGAATCGGGATGCGGCGAACGTTCGCGTGGAGGTGAGTTGGGATGGGCAGAGGCAAACCGCGGAAGTGTCGAACGTTTCCGGGTTTTCCGCGCAAAACGACCGCCGGCTGGTTTTTGGCCTCGGCGGGTGGGAGGGCAAGGTCGGGATCGAAGCAGGCGGGAAAACCTTCCAACTGGAGAGCGGCAAATATCACCGCATTACCGTGAAACTGGCGCGCGATTAGACTCCGCCGGGGCGCGGGTGGCGAAAAAGCTGCAAATTCCGTGCTTGCCAGGATGCGATTTGCTTTCTAACAGTAGGTCATGGGACGAATGGGTCTTGTCTGGTTTTTGCTGAGTTTTGCGTTGGCGGGCGCCGCGGAATTGCGGTTGCTCGACGGCCGCACGCTGATTTGTCAGGGCCTCAGTTACACGAAAGAAGGCGCGTTCTACGTCATCGACGATCGCGATCCGGTGTTGGTTCCGTGGAACCAGATTTCGCCCGAAGGCCTCAAAGCCAACGAGCTGAAGTTGCAGAAGGCCTACATCGCCAAGCACCTGGACACCGCAAAAGAGCTGGCGGAATCCGATCCCGTTCGGGCGCGAGGTCTGGTCGTGAGCATGCAGGATCTCATGGAAGCCCTGCCTGAGGACGACAAGGAGGAAAGCGGTTGGGTGGACGTTCAAGTCGCGGTGGCCGATCAAAAAATTCCGCCCCGGCCCGCCCGCACTTCCCAATCGGGCGCCGTGGTTGCTGCAGCCGTTGGTGACGCGAAGGGGAAGGTTGCTCCCGCCATTTGGATACCGGGGCTGGTTTCAAAGGTGGTGGGGCTTGACAACGCCTCGGAAATGACCTCGCCCGGAGCTTGGGGCGAACGGAGCCGCGCTTTTGTGGCCGCGCTGAAGGAAAATCCGCTGGGGATACCAATTTTGGGGTTTGCTGCCGCATTTTTGGTGATTGGAGGGATCAGCGTTGCCGTTCGCGGGCGTCACCACATCCAATCGGACACGGCTCGGGCCGACCAAATTTCCGGTCAAATTTGGGGCGGCGTGGTTGCCGGAGGCGCGCTCGCCATCCTCACCTATGTGGCGATGCGCCGCGCCTTGGGAGCCGAAAATTCGGTCAGCGACCTGGTTTACGCCGACATCTTGCTGATTTTTCTGCTAACCGCCGGCATCTTCATCAAGAGCCGCATCGCCTCTACCGTCATGGTCGTTTACGTGTTGGGGCTGAAGGCCTTGCAACTTTGGTTGGCGCCGGAACAAATGGCGAGTCCGGTGGGCCTCATCGGCACCCTGCTTTTGCTGGTTTTGACGATCAACGCCGCGGTTGGCGCCTTTCGGTATCACTGGTTCGATTGACGCCTGCGCCGCCGTTGCGGCATGCGGTTATGGTGGGGAAAATTTTGTGGGTTAGTGAGTGTTGAAACCCCGGTTTTTTGGTGTTCTGTCAGCGTTCATCATGGATACGTTCACGATCGACCGGCCCAATCCAGTGCGCGTTAGCGACCTCTATCGTCGCTTTGAGCGCGTCGCCTCCAAAATCGAACCGGCTAACCTCAAAAAGAAGCTGGAAAACGGGCTGCTCTTCGCCCAAGGCGGGAGATTTCGCGAAATCGACGCGAAAATCACCTGTGAAGGCACCGAACACCCTGTCAAAATCACCTACGGCGAGGCCAAGATCGACGTCGAGCTTCCCGCGGCACTGCTGAAGACAGCTCTGGCCGCGGAAAAAATAGCCGTAGCGGAGGAGGCCGAACGCGCCGCCAAGGCCGATGCGGAGGAGCCAAAAATCGCGAAGCTGGAAAACACCTGTCCTGCCGCCTTTGAGCTGGCGTTTAAGGACGATTGGAAAGTGGAGGTGGACAACTCGGTCATGAATTTCGAGAACATCCGCCTGGGCGATTTCGTCACCGAATGCGCGGAGTTGATTTCCAGCGGTCCCAAGACTTATGGCGAGCAACCGCCCTTTGCCTACGAATTTCCCACCGGCCACGCGGATGTGGAGCTGGCCATCGCCGATCTCCTGACCGAGCAGCGCATCGCCTACTCCAGGATCAAATTCAGCAGCGCCGCGCCGGTACGCTGGGAATACGCCCGGGTGCAAAAAGAGCGCGTGCCGACCGATACCAAGCTGGGCCGTGGATTCGTCTACGGGGGAACCTGCTGCTACATCAGCTCCCGGTTGGCGCTTTTGTTGGGCAAAGACAACACCCTGCGCAAAAAAGTCGACGCCACCCAGCGCGATTTCATGAACGACACCATGACCGAAACCTGGGGCTGGGCGCTAAGCGAGCACGAGGGCGAATCCTACGTCATGTTCACCAACGGAAGCAGCGGCGATGGCGAGGAGAGCAATCCCGATGGCGCTTTGCGAAGTTACATCGGCTTTGATGAAAATGGGCAGATTTGCCGGTTGCTCACCGATTTTGAGATTTTGCCGTTTGAGGCTTCGCAACACATCAAGGGATAGGGGGGCTGTCGAACTTGGTTTTTCCTGGTTTTTCGAAAAGTGGCTTCGCATTTTTTGAGATGCGGCAATTTGTGGAGGCGATTGGCGGGAGCCGCGGCTGCCGAACCTCAACGCAGCACCAATTGGCTCGTCCCGTTCGGCTGTTTTTCGACCTGAATCTGCGTGCTGACGCGTTCCTGCAAAATCTCGACGTGGGAGATGACGCCGACGGTCTTGTTGGCTTGGCGCAGACCTTCTAGCGCGGAAATGGCGACTTCCAGGGAGTCGCTATCCAGCGAGCCGAAGCCTTCGTCGATGAAGAGCGAGTCGATCTGGACGTTGCGGCCGGCGAGGTCGGAGAGGCCTAGCGCCAATGCTAAGCTGGCGAGGAAACTTTCGCCGCCGGACAGGCTGGCCATGGGCCGGGTGACGCCGGCTTGGAAGCGGTCTTCAATCTCCAGGTCCAATTCTTCGCCGGCGCGGCGCGCCAATTGGTAGCGTTCGGTTAGGGAGACGAGGTGGCGGTTGGCGTGGCGGATGAGCAGGTCCAGCGAGACGCCCTGGGCGTAGAGGCGAAACTTTTTGCCGCGAGAGTCGCCGATTAGCCCGTGGAGCATGCGCCAGGTTTTCAGCTTGGCGCGTTCTTCGTCCAGGGCGGTCGTGCGCGCGGCGAGGGTTTTGCGATTTTCCGCGTCGCGATTTAGCTGAGCACGCAAGTTAGCCAGGTTTTCGCTCAATTGGTCGAAGCGCCGTTCGGCGGCCTGGCAATCAGCGGCGAGTTTTTCGTGAGCCTCGCCTTCAGGCGTCTGATTTTCGCGCAGGCGGGTGATTTCGGCGGTTAGGGTTTCCAGGCTGCCGGCCAGGCGTTCGCGGGTTTCGTCGAGGCGGGTTTTTAGCTCGGTTAGGGTCCGTTCTTCGTCCGGATGGAGCTTTGCGGCGCGGAGGGCTTCCGGGGTTGCGAGCGGCGATTTGGCGAGTTTTTCGGTTAGGGCCAGATTTTGGCGTTCGGCCTCGGTTTTGGCGGTTTTGGCCTGTTTTTCGCGCTCCGCAGCGAGGCGGGCCTGCTCTTGATGTTGGGAAAACGCGGCTTGTCGCGCGGTTAGGGTATCCCAGGTCGCCGATTCGTCGCCCGGCGCCGGGAGACCGATGCCGAAGGGTTGCAGCAGGGTGGCGAGCCGGGCTAAGCAGAGGGTTTGGAGGTCGCGCCCGGCGTTGGCGAGATTTTCCGCGTTTTTGGCGAGGTCCGCGGCGAGTTTTTCGGGGTCGGTGTTGGCGAGTTCCGGCTCGGCGTCGAGTTCGGTTTGAATTTCGGTTAGGGCGTCGCGTTGTTGGGTCAATTCGGCCCGGGATTTGGCGATTTTCAGTTCGTTGGCCTGGTGGGCGGCGTTGGCGCCGCAATGCTTTTCCTGCGCGGCGGCGAGTTGTTTTTCGACTTCCGTTAGGGCCGGTGTGCCGTCGGTGAAGGGATGCTCGGTTGCGCCGCAAAGGGGGCATTCTTCGCCAGGTTTGAGCGCGGCGCGATGATCTTCCAGGCTGGCGATTTTTTGCGCGGCTTGGAACAAGTCGCGCCGAGTTTGGAGCAATTCTTCGGCGGTTTTGAGGGTTTTGGCGGTTGTTTTCGATTCGCGGCTTAGCTTGGCGGTTTCCTTGTCCAACGCGGCGATTTTCGCGGAAACCCGCGTTTGCCGCTTGGTGAGGCGCTGGCGGGCCGAAACGCGGCTTTGCATCTGCGTTAGGCTGTTTTTTTCCTCGCGAAGGCCGTCCAATGCCGCTTGGCGCGCGGATTCGTCTCCGCCGGCCAAGAGGGCATCGAAAGTCGTCGCCGGATCGTGCTCAAATTTCAAATTTCGAGCTTCAAATTTCGAGCCCTCCACCGCGGCTAGCGCCAATTTCAGCTCCGGCAACGCGGCCGCCAGGTTTTCGTCCGCAATTCCAGGTTTTCCGCCCAAAGTCGCCAACCACGCGGATTTTGACCTCTCCGCGGCTTGGCGGGCTTCGGCGGCTTGGCGGGTTTGCTGCTCGGCTTGCGCGCTGGCTTGCTCGAGTCGCGCGAGTTCTCCGAAAAATGGCGCAGCCTGGCGATGTTTGGCGAGTTTTTCCAGCTGGGGCGCAGCTTCGCGCTGTTGGCGTGTCAGGGTTTCGCGTTCGGTTAGGATGACGCGCTGTTTTTCCAGGTGCGCGGCGAGTTGTTTGGCCGCGGCGAGCTTTTCGGTTAGGCCGGCGCGCCGCTCCTTGAGCTTCGTCCATTCGGTTAGGCCGGAATCCAGCTCGGTTTGCCGTTTTTCGCGCTCGGTTTCGTCCAGCAGGACGATGTCGCCCAGGCTGCGTTCCTCGGCCCTAACATGTGCCTCACGCCGTCCCAATTCCTCGTGCAGCAACACGCCCAGCTCGGAGTAAATGGCGGTGCGGGTCAGGCTTTCAAGCAGCTCGGCGCGTTCGTCGGGCTTGGCCTTCAGAAACTTGGCAAATTCGCCCTGCGCGAGCAAAACCGAGCGGGTGAAGCGGTTGTAGTCCAGGCCGCAGAGTTCGTCGATGGTGCGGGTGACGTCGCCGATTTTTTCGGCCAAAACCTGGCCGTCGGCGTCGTAAAGGTAGCGTTTCGCAGGTTGCAGGTTACCGTCCGGCAGGCCGCGGGCGCGGCGCAGTTGCCACACGGCGCGGAAACGGCCGCGATCGACCTCAAAGTCGACTTCGGCCAGGCATTCGCCGGTGTGGCGGCTCATCATGTCCTCCGGGTTGGGGCTCTCTCCGTAGCGCGCGGCGCGGCCGTAGAGCGCCAGGGTAATGGCGTCGAGCAGGGTGGATTTTCCGGCGCCGGTTTGGCCAGTGATGGCGAAAATTCCGGCGCTGCCCAGCGGCTCGCCTTCCAGGTCTATTTCGTGGGAGCCGCGCAGGGAGTTGAGGTTGCTGAGGCCGATGCGGAGGATTTTCATGCGATGCGATGCAGCGCACAGAAATACGCCTTCGCGGGGCGGGAGGCAACCCGAGTTTTGGGTTTGTTAGGGCCTGGGCCGGGCGAAGCCGCGCCTAACCCAAAAACTCGGCAATTCGCGCTTTGGGCCGGCCGATGATGGCTTTTTTGCCCTTCACCAAGATGGGCCGCTGGAGCAACTGCTTGTGCTTCACCAGGATTTCCACCACCGCGTCAGGATTGCCGACGTAGTCGTCCGGATTCAGCCCCAACTGCTTGAATTTCGAATCCTTGCGCACCAAATCTTCAACCGGATCCTCCAACGCAGCGACAATGGCCTCCAACTCCTCCTTGCCGGGTGGAGTCTTGATGTAGAGCACCACTTCGTGATCCACGCCCAGTTCCTCGGCGACCGCCAAGGCGTTTTGCGAGGAGCCTCAGTGGGGGTAGTGATAAATCTTGAGCTTGGCCATGTGGGAGAAGTAGCTCGCTCACCGGCTCGCGTCAAATCCGGACCACTCGATGCCCGCCAGCTCCGCCAGGGATTTGTCCCAACTCGCCAAATCGTCCTTGGCCAACTGATTCAGGTGCTGATGGCCGCAAGCGCGCGCCATCACCGCCATCAACTCCGTGCTGGCCGTCAAAAAGTTGGCCAATCGCTGCGCGGCGACGTCCACCTGCAATTTTTTGCGCAATTCCGGCTTTTGCGTGGCGATGCCGGCAGGGCAGAGGTTCGTGTTGCAAATGCGCGCGCCAACGCAGCCGATCGCCTGCATGGCGGAATTTGCCACGGCCACTCCGTCGGCTCCCAAGGCGAGGGCTTTCACGAAATCGGTGTGCGTGCGCAAACCGCCGGTGATGATCAAGGTTACCCGGCCGGAGGCGTTGGCCTTGTCGAGATGATGCCGGGCCCGCGCCAAGGCGGGAATGGTCGGGACGGAGATGTGGTTGCGGAAAAGGAGCGGCGCCGCACCGGTTCCGCCGCCGCGTCCGTCCAAAATCACGTAGTCGGCGCCGGCGGCGAGGGCGAAGTCGATATCGCGCTCGATGTGTTGGGCGCTGAGCTTGAACCCGACGGGAATTCCGCCGGAAATTTCCCGAACGCGGTCGCCGAAGCTCCTGAAATCCTCGACGGTGGTTAGGTCGGCAAAAGTCGGGGGCGACACCGCGGGCTCGCCTTCGGGAATGCCGCGCACTTCAGAAATTCTGCCCACGTTCTTGTTGCCGGGCAGGTGACCGCCGGTGCCCGTTTTCGCGCCTTGGCCGCATTTGAAATGGAACGCCTGGACGCGGGAAAGCAGCGCCTCATCGTAGCCGAATTTTGCCGAGGCCAACTCGTAAAAATAGCGGCTGTTGGCCTGTTGCTCCTCGGGAAGCATGCCGCCTTCACCCGAGCAAATTCCGGTTCCCGCCAGCTCCGCGCCCTTGGCCATGGCCGTCTTCGCCTCCTCGGAAAGCGCGCCGAAGCTCATGTCGCTGACGAAGAGCGGGATTTTCAGTTGCAGCGGTTTTTTCGCCTCCGGGCCGACGATGAGATCGGTCCCCACGGCCACGTCTTCCATCAGCGGCTTGCGAGCCAGTTGGGCCACCATGATTTGGATCCCGTTCCAGTCCGGCAACTCCGCGCGCGGCACTCCCATCGCATCCATGGGGCCGTGATGGCCAATTTTGCTCAGGCCCTCGGTGGCGAGTTGGTGGATTAAGGCGACCGTTGGTTCCTCCGGAGTCGGCGAAGGCTCGGGCATCGCGTCAGGATCGGCCCCGCCCTCCAACTGGAATTCGTTGCCTGTTGCTTCGGCGGGAACGTGCTTGTGGGAGCCATCGCAAAACGGCGCGCCGCCCGTTTGCTTGCATTGGCACAAATACGCCGTGCCCTCTTCCTCGGCCACGAACGCTTGGGGCGTGAAAACGGTGCCAGCGTGAGAGCCATCGCAAAACGGCTGGGACGCGGATTTTCCGCAGGTGCAGTAGTAGTATTCGTCCCCGGCTTTGAGTTCGGTGGGGATGGGTTTGGTGTCGGCGACGGTTGGCTTGCTCATGGGTTGCGAGTTTCTCACACGATTCCACGAACTCAAGGTTAGGCAGAATGCAACCGCGGATGGCTGGGCCGATAGCGATGGATTTTCGCCATTTTTGTGGATAGGCTCCGATTCGTGCCCCAAAAGATAAAGCAGCCGCCCAAAAGCGACTCACCTTCCAAACGCCTCACGTGGTGGCATCCGCTGTTTGGCTCTGCGCTGGATTTCAGCGGCAAAAACGCGTTCCAAGTGCTGCGCGAAGTGGAAGTGGGACAACTGCCGATGCTGATCGACATCATCATCCTGTTGCGCGATGAAAATCTCCCTTTGCCGGATTGGACGCTGAATGCGGCCCCCAGTTTGTTCGGACGCCTCAACAAGTGCACGATCATCGAATTTAAGGGACCTACCGACCGAATCGATTTGCTCGACAAATTGAGCGCCGGCCCCTACGGTGAACTCGTTGGCTTTTGTTTCCGCCAAATTCAACAATTTCAGCGCAACGCGAAGGATTTTCAGCTGCGCTACCAAGACTACGAACAAATGAACGCGTTATCCAAGGAACTGGAAGAAGAGATTCTGGATCTGATCCCCGCCGAGCGGCGTTTGAAGGGAATTCCAACGGAGCAGAGACTGGAGGGGATTCCGCTCGAAGGGCGTTTGGAAGGTTTGTCGGAAACAGAGAAAAAGGAGCTTTTGGCGAGGTTGCTCGCGGATTCTGAGCAAGATTCCGCGAAGAATTGAGCGCTAAGTTAGCCGCCGGCCCCCGAACCGGGCCACGTGTTCGGTTTGACTCGTTTTGAGGGCAATTTTCAGTTTCTTGGGCAAGATTTTCAGCGGTAGGTGCAATCCGAGCCCGAGCTTGCCAAGCTCATCAGTGACTCTCCACAACCGGAAATCGCCGCATGACATCCATTGTGCCGTAGGGCCTGAATTTTCTCGCTCATCCTATTTTGCTCGGTAAAATGCCAACAGAGCGGCTCTCGCTTCAATTTTTCGATCGCGCAGGCTGGATTTGACCCAAATGGGGCAATATGCGCAAAATTTGCGCGGGAAAGTCTAATCCGCGCTGAGTTTGGGCGGTTGAGGCAAGAGAGGATGGACCAAATCCCACCCTACCTACCTTCCACCCGTACTCTCATGAAAAACCCACTACATCGTCTGGATCCTCTCTCGCGCCGCAATTTTGTCGAGCGTACCGCCAAAGCCACCCTGGGGCTGAGCATGTTGCCCGCCGCTCAGCAAGCCATGGCTCAAGCCGGCGGCGGCAAAGCCAAGCGCATCATTTACATGTACATGTCCGGCGGCATGACCCACATCGACACGTTCGATCCCAAACCTGGCACGGAGACCGGTGGTGAGACGGGTGTAGCCAAAACACCGGTTGCCGGCGAGGTCTTGGCCGAATTCATGCCGAAACTGGCGGAACGATTCAAGGACATCGCCGTGGTGCGCACGCTGTTGCAGAAAACCGCCGACCACCGCGGGGCTTCCTACTGGATGCGGACCAGCTACCAGCAAAGGGCCTCCATCACCCATCCTTGCATGGGGGCGTGGGCGCAACGATTGCTCGGAAAATCGCACGACACTTTGCCCAACTCCGTGGTTATCGGAGGAGGCGGCAACCACCCCGGGGCCGGCTTTTTGGGACCAACCTACTCTCCGCTGCCGCTGGGCGATCCCACGGCGGGATTGCCGAATTCCACCCGGTTTCAGGGAATCGACGAGTCGAAGTTCGGGAAGCGGATGGACGCGCTCGAAACCTTCAACCAAAGCTTCGTTAGTCGCTTTGAAACTACCGAGGTGAAGGCTTACAACCAGTTTTACGACGACACCATGGAGTTGATGAAGAGCGACGAACTGGACGTCTTTGACCTGAGCAAGGAGCCCGAGGCAAAACGGCAAAATTACGGCATGAACCGCTTTGGCCAGGGATTGTTGCTTGCCAAGCGCCTCGTGCAAAAAGGCATCCGCTTTGTGGAGGTGGTGAAAGGCGGCTGGGACATGCACAACAACCTCTGGACGGCGATTCCCACGCGCGCTGGCGAGTTGGACCAGGCCATTGCCGCGTTGATCGATGATTTGAAGGCCGACGGCTTGTTCGAGGAAACGCTCCTGGTGCTGACCACCGAATTCGGACGGACCCCGCGCATCAACGAGAACGCAGGCCGCGACCACCACTCTCTCTGCTTTTCCGGCATGCTGGCCGGCGGGGCTATTGCGGGTGGCCAGAGTTACGGTGTTTCTGACGATAAAGGTTATGCCGCCAAGGACAATGTGGTGGAGCAAAAAGACTTCAACGCAACCATCGCCAAGGCTTGTGGAATGCCGCTCGACGAAATCGTCTTTTCGCCGACCGGCCGTCCGTTCATGATCGCCGGGCACAAGGAAGACCTCCGCACCCGCAAGATCATTCCGGAAGGAAAAGCGATCGATCAGTTGCTGTCCTAACCTCAAAAAATTTCGTAATGGGATCGAGGCGGAGGGTGCGCGTTATTGCGGGCACGCGCCCTCCGCTTCACTTTTTTCGGGCGAATTGAAAAATTCGCCCGTTTTTTTGGCGTTTGGGCTCCTTTCCGTCCCCAGAACGTCCCAAACCTGGTGACATTTGCGCCCGGGCGGCATAGGGAAGAGCGTGAGCAAGCCGCCTTTTTCTGGATTGCTGATGAATCCCGATGAAACCGCCGATTTTTCGACCGACGACATTGTCGCCGAAATTCGCAACGGCGAGGTGGAGGCTTATCGGCAAATCGTGGCGCGTTACCAGGGCGAAGTGCTCAAAATCGTCAACGCGATGCTGATCGACTACGATGCGCGCGAAGATGTGGTGCAACAGGTCTTCGTCCGCGCATTTCAGGCGCTGGATCAGTACGAAATCGGCCGTGGTTTTGGCAAATGGATCAAGGCGATCGCCCGCAACATGGTTCGCGAGGAACTGCGCAAACGCTACCGCTACAAGGGGCGAATGGAGGCTTACGCCAAGACGGTTGTCGATCGCATGGACGCCGCGGAGGCCGATGATTTGGGCGCGCGCGAGGCAACCTGGATGCGGCGTAAAGCGCTGAATGAGTGCCTGGACAGCCTGGAAACCGCGGCCTCCAAGGCCGTGAGGCTGCACTATCTGGAGCGCAAAAAAACCGAGGAAATCGCCACGGCCGTCGGCAAGTCCGCCGGGGCCATTCGCACGCTGCTGTATCGCGCCCGCGGCCACTTGCGCCAGTGCATGGAAGCGAAAGGAGTCCTGGCATGAATCGGCTGGAAGAATTGACCCAACGCGAGCTGGAAGGCGGGCTTTCGCGCAAGGAATCGCGCGAGTTGCAGGCGCTTTTGGACGACGATCCGCAGGCTGAAACGCGCTACCGGCAACTGCTGGAGGTGGAGGTGGAATTGCGCAACCTGGATCGCCAATTCGACGTCGCCGACGCAGTGATGAAGCGCGTGACCAAAGCGGCTAAGCCCAAAAAACGGCCCACGCCCGCGATTCTCGAAACTCTGGCCGACCGGTGGTTTTACCGCATTGCCATTCCGGCGGGACTCGCCGCGGCGCTGGTCATTTCGCTGGTTTTGATTCGCGGCAACCCGTTTGATGTGGCGGAAGTCGCGGGAATCGAGGGGACGGTCAAAATTCTGCGCGATGGCGAGGCGGAGTGGGTCAGTCAGGGGGTGAAACTGCGGCCGAACGACCGGGTGGTGGCTCCACCGGATTCGACCGGCGCCCTGCATTACCGCGACAAGACGCGCGTTGAGCTGGATCGCGGCACGGAGGTCATTTTCGAGCCCGACTTTGATTTCGGCAAAACGTCGTCCAAGCGGCTCAAACTCGTCGCGGGGCGGATCGAAGCGGACGTTGCCAAGCAACCGGCCGAGCAACCCTTCGTCATCGGCACGCCGCACGCTTTCGCCATCGTGCGGGGCACCCAATTTTCGTTGGATGCCGGCGAAGAGGGGACGCGAATCGTCGTTCGCGAGGGGCAAGTGGATCTGCGCCGCGCCACCGATGGAGCCACGGTCGCGGTTCGCGGCGGAATGTTCGCCACTGCGGGTCCGGACCGGGAATTGGCCGCAAAACCCCTGCGCGTTCGGGGTGATTTGGTGGCGCTCTACACCTTTCAGGAAGGGCGGGGCAGCGTCGTGCGAAATCGCGCGAAAACCGGCGAAAACCTGGACGTGCGGCCCGATTCCGGCTCAGCGAGTTGGGTAGGCCGCTCCGGTCTCCGCCTCGGCCGCAGAGACCGCCTGGAAACCGGCTCAGCCGCGGACGCGATTCGCCAAGCATGCCAGGAATCGCGCGCCCTCACGGTGGAAGCCTGGATTGAGCCGAAAAACGCCAAGCAGGAGGGCCCGGCTCGAATCGTGACCCATTCTCACGGCAGCGTCGCCACGAATTTTCTCCTGGGTCAGCATGAAGACCGCTACGTTTTCCGCCTGCGCACTTCCTCCACCCAACCCTACCACCTGGTGGAAGCCCCCGTGCAGGTAACCACCAAGCTAACCCACCTGGTTTTCACGCGAACCCCGGCTGGCGACGCCAAATTTTACATCGACGGGAAAATCGTCGCCAAAGCTCGAATTCCCGGTCACTTCGGCAACTGGCATCCCGGCGTGAAGCTGGCCTTGGGCGACGATCCCAGCGGCGAAGACCGATCCTGGCTGGGCGTCTTCCGTCTCGCGGCGATTTACTCCAAAGCGCTGACCGAGCCCGAAGTGCAGCGCAATTTCGCCTCTGGCCCAGAACAATCGGCCGATTTTGCCGTAGTTCGGCCTCAGCGGTAAACGCCGCGCGCATTGGGATCCATCAATTGGGTTAGGTCCAAACTTCACCGCTAATAAGTTGCTGTGTTCGCTTGGCCGAACGATACACCGCCAGCGGGTCGCCGCACACCTCCATTTCTGTTGAGATATGGCCAGAGAACTGAAACCTGGGATCTTTCATCGTGGCTCGCTCACTCAAGAGATAAAGCCAGCGCTCAAACACACCGCGATCCGGGTGATGGATCCCTGTCACCGCATCCGCAAAGTGTCCATTGGTGTGATCGGAGAGATGGGCATGCATGATTCGCTCGAACACCCCCGGTTTTCGTCGAACTTCGTCAGGGTCGATTCCGGCCAAGAACTCCCAATGTGGGATATCCAGATTAAACCCTAGCAGATTTGCCAGTTGATGGTTCTTGAACTCCGAATCCTCGTTCAAGAGTCGAGCGATTTCTTCCAAGTCGTCAATGGTACTTACTAATGTCAGAGGACTGGGCTCCAATTCGAGGGCTAAGCCGAAGTTAACCCGCCCAATCCGCGACTTCCCATTGACCGTAAGCGAGTTACAGATGATTCATTTTGCACGCTACTGGGCACAATCTGCCCAACCTGCAGCAAACCAGTAAACCCCCTCCCCAACTTCGGCCTAACCCGGCGAGCGCACTCCCAACAGCTCAAAGGCCCGCGCCTGATCGGCCGTGGGCTGAGTGAGCTTCTCAAACGTTGGGGCACCCTCAAGCTTCGGCCGAAATGTCGATGACACGATGCTCGAAAGATTACCCAGCAATGTGCGCAAACTATGCACCGGCCGCCCCTCCTCATCAACCTTGCTCGACACCTTCGAAAGCGTTGTATCGGAACGCTCCGCTGGTGCGACGATGTTCTTGCGCTTGGCCGCGGCCGCCTCGCGATCCTCCTCGGCAAAGAGCATCGGAGCCAAGGCCTCGCGCATATGCCAGTCTACATAATAGCCTAACATGCAGATAAAAATGTGTGCGCGCACCATTTCCTCGTCGTTGTGAAAAATGGGGCGTACCTGCAAATCGACCGTCTTGAGATTGCGAAAAGCTTTTTCCACATTAGCCAGGCTTTTATAACTACGCACCAACCCCTCGCTATCCATCTCCTCGGCGCCAACCCGGCCGGCTCGCACCACGTAGAGCCCGTCGAGGCGCGATTCGCGTTGAATCGAATCCTCCTTGCGCGTCCAATCCAAACTGTCTTCGCCGATGTTCAACTCGAAGTGCTTGAGCATCTTGTATTTGGCGATATCGCGCTCGATGCGGCGCGCGATGCGGTCCTTTCCACGGTAAGGATGTCGCGCCCGGCCCACGGTGGCTTTGACTTTTTGCAGAGCTTGTTCGGTGGCTTCAAGCAGCGCTTCTCGCCTCTCGGTACGCTCTTTGGCCAGGCGCGGATTGCGGCAAACGACGAGGCGCTCGCCGGGATAAAGCTCTTCGCAACTGATCTCGGCCAAGCCGTATTCGTCGAAGAGTTCGGGCTGCAACGCCTGCTTTTTGGCGAGCTTTTGAATCGCGTCATTGCGCAGCGCACTGATCCAGCCCAGGCCCTCTACGCCGCGAAATTCTTCGTCGATACGAGCGCTGGTGATCATGCCGCGGTCACCGACGAGGATGACTTTGCTTAGCCCGAAACGTTCGCGCAGTTTGGTGATCTGGGTGGCGACGGTGTTAGGATCGGCGGTGGAGCCTTTGAAGGCTTCACAGGCAATCGGGCAGCCGCGTTCAAGAGCAGAGCAGGCCGATGTTGATCTGTTTTTTGCCGGCTTTGCCATCACGATTGTAGCCGCGCTCGGCCAGCGGACAGGTCTCGCCTTCATACCAGGTGCTGGTCAGGTCGTAGAGGACGAGCGTGCCATTTTTGAGGTGGGCTTTGGCCAATTTTGTCTCAATGTTAGGCTGTTTTTCGAACAACCAGTGCATGGCTGAATAGATCTCTTTGACGTTGACGGCTGTGTTAGGATCGAGCCCGCAGAGTTCGCCTAGAGTGGAGCTGGCGGTGTCGGGGGAAAGCTCGCGCGCCAAGGCGAGTTTGGAGCCGGGGAAGAGGATGCGTCCGGCGATGGTGGCCAGAACGAGCCGGCGTTGCGGAGAGTCGCTGCGCTCGATAATGGCGGGCAGGCCGAGTTTCTTGATGAGAGCAACCACGGCGTGGGCGTGGCCGTGGGATCGGGATCGCACGACGTCAAAGCTGTCTTGGAGGGAGGTCTCGGTGGCGCGGCCGCCTTTGAGCAGGATGCGGAGGTTTTCGACGACTTCTTTGGGCCAGGAGGTGAGGTTGGCGATGGTGCGCTTGCGGGTCTTTTTGCCTTCGCGGATGGATTCGCGCAGGAGGATGCAGGGTGGGGAGTTGCGGTTGGGAACCGATTCAATATACATGGGTGCGCTATATTGCGCGAATAGTATTAAATATCAACAAAAATTAATACAAAATATCATTTACATGGGCACATATTTTGCCATGAAAATTCATAAGTCGCTTATAATAAGCAAGTTGCCCGGATTATTGCCTCCAACTTCGGGCTAAGCTTACTCCCACTTTTTCAGCATCGACAGCCACTTGTAACAGGCGCGAGAGCAACCGTCGGTAAAGGACATCGGGGGCCACCTGATTTCGCCTACCCACCCGAATCCAATAGCCGGTTTGGCCGTTGACGTCTTTTTGGCGAACTAGGCCTTCGACCAGCGCCCCGCCTACGATTTCAACAACAGCAAGTTGCTTGTGGCCGTAGTTTTCACGCAACTGCTTGGCCACCGAGAGAGAAAAGCGAAGGGAAGCAATCGCTTGATCGCCGCGCCGTTGAGGATCTTCGTCAGGTACGAGGATTTCCGGGAAATAGGTCGTGATCGCAACAATCTGTTTGTCACCTGCTAGTCGGGCGTACTTTCGAGCAACCATGCGAGCAGAATTTGGCGAGCAAGCCGCGTTGCTGGCCATTCGAAGGGTACTCTTGGAGTAGTATCCGGTTCGTGTTCTCCATCTGTGTACTCCCAGCCAGAAGTCTCGCAATTGGGTGTCAATCCACCTGCTAATTCCTTGCTTAGGACACCCAACCATTGTGTCATACATGCGCCAGGCTGAGTGGATCAATGCCCACCGTTTTCCTTCCACCGAGGCCACGCAGTGGCGTCCGCGGGATCTTAGGAAGCGCAATAGTTCTGGCTGCATGAAGGCATAAAGATCAACTGCCGGCGGAAGCTCTTCAATTGGCCACCGGCTCAGCGCGTCTCCAGCACCCCAGCCGGAAAAGGAAGTGATCAGCGCCGGTTTTAATCCCGTGAATGGTCCCCGCGCTGGTGAACATTTGGTAGTGTGAGCCCGAGGTTTAACAATTGCCACGCCTTCCTGACCCAACACCTCTTCGAAGATTCCATCCTCACGGAACCAATGAGCGCGATACGTTCGGGACTTTGTGTTTTGCGCTTCCAGGACAAAACGCAGAAATGCGCGCCCTTCGTCAGTCTCCCAGGTTGGCTCTCTCGATTCCGGACATCGCTCAGCATCCCATCCCCAGATTTCTTGGCCCAAGAATTCCACCCAAAACCACCTGCAATTGCCAAATTCCCGCCGCAAGTGTGCTTGGAGTGGAACTAGCCGTCTGGAAAACGGATTGGGAAGCTGCGAAAAATCGCTTAGGTTTACCAGAAAGACGTGTTCGAATTGTCCCTCGCCGGCAATTTTCGGGAGTCGCGCAAAACGATCCCCTACTTTCGCACGTTTGATTCGAGCCCGAAATCGCGCGGCAATGTCAAAGAGGCCTGGTATTGAGTCCGTATCGCCGCTTTCCGTCAGGACAATTCGCTCCATCAAATGCAACCTTACCGGCCCCGGTGTTACCGGGCAACTCAATCGGGGAATCGGAGTCGGATCCGTGCCTACTGCGCGAAATGCGCTGTCGTGCAATTGTTGGGTTGTGCCGGTTAGAAATGGCATAGTTGAAGGATCGTGGATGAGAAATTGATCTCCCGCCTCATTTCTTGAACACCCTACAATTGCAACTGCATGTCGCTGCGGTCTCCACTCCCCATTTTGTTCTTGGAGGTCAAGTTCGATGCCGTTTGCGCGATATAGCGATTTCTCCCCTTTTGCCAGGCCGTAAACTTCGCAGGGTTGAATAATGGGCATTCCGGAAAGCAGGTAGGCCCGAAGTGCCCTCCGGTATGCCCGGTCTTTGTTTTCGTCGAGCCATCCATCGTAGTTGGAGAAAGTCGATGCGGTAAACCCGGGCAACTCCTGGGTCACTCCTTGCAGCAAACAACAAAGGCCCACCTCCTTCAAACATCGCTCGATGTCCTCAATCATGAGCCCCGAAACCTTGGTTTCGAAAAACGGCGCGGAAGACTCTTCTTTTTTCGCAAGCGTGGTGAACTCCGCAACTCCGTGAATTGCTTTGGCGAAGCGATGCAGGAGGGTCGCACACATGAAGCAAGCTGCTTGTGCACATAGTCCACCGCCGGTCAATTTGATGTGGCGGGTGTAGGGAGTGCCCACCACGTCATCTTCTTTCTCTGGGTCGTGGCAATCACCATAGACCAAGCCTAACGCCGCCTCCAAAACGTGAAACTCTTTCGCGAAGCTAGGGGGTGTGGCGAGCACGGCATCTGCCAAGACACTAGCGTTGCGAATGACGTCGGCAGGGCTTTCATCACGCGGCTTTTTGTCGTCATCTCGCAAAAAAGCAGTTGGCTGACAACAGAACGTCGTGCGGCGCCGTAAATTGAAGATACTTCTCTTACCTGGGGTCACCTGTAGGGAAGCGCGAATGGCAAATCGGGGGGCGCAATTGCCGACCAGAATTGCCTCTGAGCGAGTGATGATAGACGGAGCCAGCCGAAAAGTGGCCCTAGCCAGGCTGGTATCCAGCCCGTAGAGCCTCTGACAAAGTTCGCCCAAAACCTTCCATTCAGTAAAACCGATTTCTTGGGTTACCTGCCACGGCATTAGCGAATTCAGCGGTTTAGGCGCCTCCGGTCCACTCATAGAAAGCTAACAAATTGAGTTGTGCTGAGAAAGAAATTGGCGAGCTTAATAGTCGTGTTCGACTCCTATTCAACTGATTTTTAGGCACTATTGACTTTGAGTTGACAATTCAATGCCATTCATTCTGAATCCCTGAGTGCCTGCCAGCAGAACGAGCTACACAAATTGAGATGACGACAAAACACCAAACTGTCCTGCATGAGATTGCGGAGGATTACTCGCCCCAAACCCATCAGGCATGCAAACAGTTTTTGAAAAACCATCCTGACTATCAAGTCAAGGACGTCGGGATTTTTGTTCGGAAAGTGAACTTGATAAACGATCCGTTGCACAACGCTCGCGGCAGCGTTCTCAAGGCGAGTTTCAATTCAGATTGATCCGCGAACGACACCTCAGCGGTAAACGCCGCGCGCGCTGGGATCGCCGCCGGACATGAGATAGGCGAGCAAATCGCGCACTTCGTCTCCGTTTAGTGCGTTGAGCAGCATCGGCGGCATTTGGGACACGGGCGATTCCTCGATTTTCGCGACTTCGGCGGCTTTTACCGTGGTTGGCGTCAGTTCCTCGCTCGTTTTTGCCGCGGGATAGACGTCGATCGTCGCATCGCGCTCGACGACGAGGCCGGTGAGAACTTTGCCGTCCTTGAGCGTGACGATTTTCGAGCCGTACTGGTCGGAAATGACCTTGCTGGGCTCGATGATGGCTTCCAGCACGTAGTTGACGTCGAATTTCGTGCGAATCGCCGTCAAATCTGGCCCAATGTCGCCGCCCAGCCCGTCGAAGCGGTGGCAGGCAGCGCAGGCGGCGGCGTGAAAGAGGCTGCGGCCGTTTTCGAAGTTGGCTTGGCGGAATTGGCTGCGATTGGCGTGTTTCGCGGCTGTGGCGACGGTCCAGGCTCGACCGGGACCTTTCGGCGGGGAAATCGGGAAATCCGGCACGGGGTTGAAGTCTTCGCCGGTTACGTCGGCCAGTGCGGCGCGGTCGGCGTTGCTCAGGTAGCCGAGGGTCTGGTCGCGCACGTTGGTGAGAAATTTGGCGTAGCTGTTGCCGCCGGGATATTTGGCCGCAGCGTTCAGGAATTCAAAGTAGACGCGGCGTTGGTCTAACGTCCATCCTTTGCGTAAATTCCGCAGCATAAAGGCGTAGTTGATCTCGCGCGTGGGCGGGTGGTTTTCCAGCATCTTGAGCACGCGCCCGCCGTAGCCGGCATTGCGGCTGGCCAGCTCGGTCCAATCTGGAATTTCGGGTTCGCCGCGATTTTCGATGAGGCCGATGGTTTTGGGGATGATGTTAGGCGCCTCCAGGTAGACTAACAGACGCACTAACTCGGTGTTGGCGTCGGCGCTTGAGTGGGGCAAGAGAGGGTCGAGTTTGTCGATAACAGCCTGGCGTTGCGCGTCATTTGGCGGGCCGAGCCGGATGAATGTTAGGGCGTAGGCGCGAAGCAGGCCGAGAAGCTGGGATTCCAGGATCGGCGCGTCTAAATCCAGAAGCGCGGCGAGAAGCCGCGCGTGGTGCGATTCGTCACCCGTCCCGCGCCAGAGCCACGGCGCCGGTGATGCGCGCTTGCGGGTTGGGCTCGGAAAAAACGCGGCTGGCCCAGGTTTCAACCGGTTGGGACTCGACCGCGACCCGCGCGGCATGGCGCAACCAACGGTCGCCGCTGGAAAGATGCGGCCAAGCTGCATCGAGCGCGGTTGCGTCCACCACGCCGTGGTAGGCTTCCAGGCGACGGCGCAGATCTTGCGCCATCACCACTTCAGGGTCTTCTGCACTTCCGAAGTAGGCCGTCGATTCGTCGCCCGCGTAGGTGATGCGAAACAACGCGGATTGCGTCCCACGCCCGCCAATCGTGAAGTAGAGCGCTCCATCTTGCCCCACAATCGCGTCCGTTACCGGTAAGGGCGCGCCGTAGCAAAACGGCTCACTTTCGCCGCGATACCCGGCGCCGTCGGGCCAAAGGTGGATCGCGTAAATCGTCCCGAACGTCCAATCCAGCGCGTAGATGGCGTCCTGATATTTCTGGGGAAACCTCGCACCTAAGCCGGAAACCACGCCGGTCGGCGATCCCGGGCCGATGTTGACCACGGCGGGCAGGCTATCCTCGTAATACTCCGGCCATTTGCCGGAACCGCTGCGCCAGCCGTAATCCGAGCCGCTAACCGCAAAGTTAATCCGCGTGGGGCGATACCACGGCGTGCCCATGTCCCACTCCATGTCCGCGTCGTAGGTGAAAAGGTCTCCTTGGCTGTTGAGGGCGATGTCGTACTGGTTGCGGTAACCCACGCTGAGGATTTCGTGCGTTTTCGCGGCCGGATCGAAGCGCGAAATCCAGCCTCCGGGCGCCAGCCGGCCGCGAGCGTGCCCGTTTGCGTCCCATTCGCGCGGCAGGAGCAAATCCTCGTCCCAGCTTTGCACGCGATTTCGCGAAATCGCGTGGTTAGGTGGCAACGCAGCGTGGTTGCCGCCATCGATGTAAAGGTAACGACCATCCTCGGCCACGATCGCCGCGTGATTGCCGTGCTCGCCTCCGCTGGCGGAGCTGGGGAGCTGCTCGGCCGCATCCAGCTTGTCGTCGCCGTCAGAATCGGTGACGCGGTAAAGGTAGCCGCCGTTTCGGTGAAAATAGAGCGCGTCATCGTGCCAAACCAGCCCCTGCGCGCCGCTCAGCTCCACGGGCATCCGCTCGACCCGGGTTTGCTCCGGCTTATCTCCAACGGTTATGCGGAAAAGCCCCTTCCCGCCCTGATCGCAGGCCAAAAGCCGACCTTTCCCGTCGGTCGTCAGCGAAACCCACGATCCCTGCTCGGCCTTGGGCACGGTGTGGATCAAATCCACGTTGAACCCGTCGGGCACGGTGATGTTCGCCACGTCCAAGGGATCGCGTTTCGGCGCGCCGCCTGGTCCTTGGGCTCCCGCGATTCCCCACGGCGCCACGCCAAATTCGCCGAACGACTTGAGCTTCGCGTTCCAGGCGCCGTCGTCGAAATCCGGCTTTTCCCAGCCGTTTTGCTCGGTTGTGCTTAGCTTCCAGGTTTGGTCGCTCATCACGTGCATCGCCTCCGGCGCAACGCCCTCCATCCGCAACTTCAGCACGAACGCGGCGATTCCACCGCGATTCTGCGCGTGCACGGCGAACACGTTGTGGCCAGGCTTCAGGAATTTCCCAGCATCCAGGTTAAGCGGCTGCCCCCAATCCGGGATCGTGCCGATTTTCGCGCCGTTCAGGTAAACATCCGCGCCGTTGTCGCAGGTGGTGTAGAGCCAGGCGGAAGCCAGTTTATTGGGCGCCACGAAGCTCTTGCGCAGAAAAATCGGTGCGTTGTCGGTCTTGTCGGCGCGCCAAATCCACTTTGGCTTGGGGTTGGCGGCCACCCAGCCGTAATCGTTGGGCTTGGGCGCCGCGAGTTCTTTGATTTCGGCCGGAGCCGTGGCGATGATGAGGAGAAAGGTTAGGACGAGGCGTGTCATTTGGCTCCAACTAGTCCCGGATAACAAGATTGTTCAAGTTTTGCACGATGTGGAAGCGCAGGGTTCACACCCGCCCGAAAGGCTCCTCGAATACAGAAAGTCAGTTTGACGATTCGGCGCCTTCATCGTATTTTCCGCTGTCTTTGTGCCGGAATAGCTCAGTGGTAGAGCAACGGTTTTGTAAACCGTCGGTCGTCGGTTCGAATCCGACTTCCGGCTCGCCTGTTAGCCGGTTTTTTGGGCAAATTGGGGATTCCAATCGAGGCGCGAGTTTGGTAGCCTTGGAGGATGAAGGATTGGTTTTTGAAGTACGTTCATGTTCTCGTGCTGGGAGTTGTTGCCCTCAGCGTCATCGCGGCAAGCGGCCTGTTCGGCTACCGATTGCTGCAATTTGCCGAATTCGTCGATCCTCCGCGCCCGCGGATTGAGGATCGGCCTGAAATCAGTGTCTTGGATGTTTCCGTCCCGAAGCTAACTCAGGAAATTCTAAAGGGCCGCTACGTTGCCCGATCCGCCAACCCGCTCTTCGTCACCACGCCCACGATTTGGGATGCGGGCAGCCGTAAAACGGTTCGTTTGGCCGATTATGTCAACCGCGACGGCATTCCGTGGCTGTGGGCGGCCCAATGCGGGCTGAACATCCTGAGTTCTACGTTTTCCGGCGAAGACCCGGATGGTGACGGATTCACCAACCTGGAGGAATTTGCCGCGCAAACGTTCCTTGCGAGGCCCACAATCATCCGCCTTACACCCGGAAGCTCCGCCTGGTTGAGAAGCTGGAAGCGAGCCGGGAATTGAAATTCGCGACCCGCCTGGATGCGGCGTTTCAGGTCCAAATCTCCGAGCGGGGACGCCGCTGGACGGAGTTTCCAAAAATTGGCGAGGATTTCGCCCAAGGTCGATTTTCGGTAACGGGTTATCGCCAGAAAGAGGTGATGAGAGGGCAGTTGCGGGTTGATGCGTCTGAAGTTGACGTGCGCGACAACGCCACCGGCGAGAGTTTTCAGCTCGTCAGGGGCGCGCTGACCCGGCATCCTGACAAATTCGCCAAATTCCGCTTTGCGCTCGATTCCGAGGGCGAATTTTTGGTGGTGAAGTTAGGGGAGACTTTCTCGCTTTCGGCCGAGCCTGGAGAACTCTATCGCCTGGAGGAAGTGGGCGAATCAGGCGCGAAAATCATCGGATTGGGTTCCCAACAAGCCGGGAAGCCGATTTCGATCGAAATTGCCCCCAACGGCGGCTGACGCGCCTTCCATCCAACAAAAATGAGAGCGGCCGGATATCCGACCGCTCTCACGGGGGAGGCAAAATTTCGCGGAAATTCGCGACGTGCGATGTTTTGGACTAAACGCCGATTGGCATTTCCTCTTCCTCGTCTTCGAAGTCTTCTTCGTCGACGGTCTCTTCCATCGCCTTGCGCGCTTTGACCTTTTCCTTGGTCTCGGCCAAGTTCGGGGTCAGGCCTTTCGCGGGCTTGGGACCGGGATCTTCGCGTTTTTGGAGGGCACGGCGCAGTTTTTTGAGCGCGATGTTCTGCAACTGACGAATCCGCTCGCGGGTTACGCCGAATTCCTGGCCCACTTCTTCCAGCGTCTTCGGCTTTTCGCCGTTGAGGCCAAAGCGGGCGTCGATGATGCGGCGTTCGCGCTCGTCCAACACGCTCAACAAGCCATCCAGCTGGTTGTGCATGTTTTTGTGGGAGAGCAACTCCAGGGGAGTCTGCGCGCGGTCGTCGCCGATGATTTCACCAAACTCGGTGTTGTCATCGTCGCTAATTGGCGCGTCCAGCGATGCCGGGCGGAGGCTGGCGGCCTTGAGGTGCGCCAGTTTCGCGCGGTCGATGCCGATTTCCTCGGCCAGCTCTTCGTCGGTCGGTTCGCGGCCCAGTTCTTCGGCCAAAACCATCGCCAAACGGCGCATTTTCGAGATTTTATCGACCATGTGGACCGGGAGACGAATCGTCTTGGACTGGTTGGCCAAGGCGCGCTTGATGGACTGCTTGATCCACCAGGCGGCGTAGGTGGAAAGCTTGCCACCCTTGTTTGGATCGAATCGCTCGACGGCTTTCATCAGGCCGATGTTGCCTTCGGAAATCAGGTCCAACAGGGGGAGTCCGTAATTTGCATAATCCTGCGCAATTTTCACCACGAGTCGAAGGTTGGCCTTGATCATGTGCGCACGGGCTTCCATATCGCCCTTTTTGATGCGCTCGGCCAGTTCCACTTCTTCCTCGCGGGTCAGGAGCGGCGTTTTGCCGATCTCGCGCAGGTAGATTTTGATGCCACCATCTAGTTCTAGGCTTGACATTGGGGTGTGTCCGGGTGAGTAGTTTTGGTTGTTTTCAGTTGGTTTTTAAAAAGCGAGATTGCTCTCGCAAAGTGGGCAAGTGTGGTGATGCGGGTTTACTAATTCTAACGCTCGCTTACCAGCAAAAAGTCACAATTCACGAAAATAAATTAGGTCGGCAGGTGGTATTTTCCAAACTGCGCCGTGAAATTGTGAACAGGTCTGCACCTGCCCTGGAAAAATAGACGACGCGGTTTTGAATTTGTTCAAAGTTTGAGGGAAGCGAGTGATTTTGACAAGCTTTAAATTTAAAAATTGTTGAATTTTTGGTTATTTTCAATGATTCAGTCTGCTGTCTGCTCCTTTCCACCTGCAAACTGCTTTTGGAACTCTTTATCGGCGAGCCCCACATTTTTTGTTCACAGAGCAAGAATTTTGCTGACAAAATCCCTCACGGCTTTTGATTGGACGCTCTTTCATGATTCCCGGCAGACGCACGGCCAGCCCGGGCTTGCCTTCCGCGCCGTTGGGCGTGTTAACTGGACCCAACAACATGCTAACCCGCGTTTACAGCGCCGCCCTCTACGGGGTGGATGCCATTGAAGTGGAAATTGAGGTGGACGAACGTCGCAGCAAGCGATACGAGCAGGTCATCGTGGGATTACCGGATGCCGCGGTGCGCGAAAGCAAGGACCGCGTTCTCACCGCCCTGGCCAACAGCAAACTGCGCTCCCCCGGCGGCCACACCACCATCAATCTGGCTCCGGCAAATTTGCGCAAGGAGGGCCCCAGCTTCGATTTGCCCATCGCGCTGGGGATGGCCGCGCTGACCGATCGCGAGTTCGACCACGCCGCGTTCGAAAAATGCGCCATCGTGGGAGAATTGGCGCTCAACGGCCGGGTACGCGCGGTAAAAGGGGTGCTGTCGCTGACTTTGGAAGCCAAACGGCGGGGGCGCAAGGCCATGCTGGTGCCGCAGGAAAATGCCGCCGAAGCAGCCGTGGTTGAGGGGATTTACGTCTACGGCATCCCGTCGCTGAGCGAGGCGGTCTCCCTGTTGAAAGGCGAAGGCAACATCAAGCCCGAAAAGCTGGATCACGCCGCGTTTTTTGGCGAACGCGCCGTTTACGACGTGGATTTCTCCGACGTGAAGGGGCAGCTTCACGCCCGGCGCGCCTTGGAGGTCGCCATCGCGGGCGGTCACAACGCTCTGCTGGTCGGACCGCCGGGCACGGGAAAATCGATGATGGCCAAGCGCACGGTCACCATCATGCCGCCGATGACCGAGGAGGAAGCGATCGAAACCACCAAAATCCACAGCGTGGCCGGGATGCTTGGTCACAACAGCGGCTTCGTCGCCACCCGGCCGTTTCGCAGCCCGCACCACACCATCTCTGACGCCGGGCTTTTGGGCGGATCCAGCCATCCCAGCCCCGGAGAGGTGAGTCTGGCCCACAACGGCATCCTTTTCCTCGACGAATTGCCGGAATTTCGCCGCTCCACGCTGGAAGTGATGCGTCAGCCGCTGGAAGACGGCCGCGTCACCATTTCCCGCGCCGCGGCCACCTTCACTTTCCCCAGCCGGTTCAATCTAGTCGCTGCGATGAACCCGTGCAAATGCGGTTACCTGGGCGACCCGAAACGCGATTGCTCTTGCTCCACCGCCGATATCGAGAACTACCGAAACCGCATCTCCGGGCCGCTGCTCGACCGGATCGACCTTCACGTTGAAGTCCCGGCGGTCAACTACAAAGAGCTGGCCAACGAGCAACCCGGCGAAACTTCCGAAGCCATGCGCAGCCGCGTTGTGGCTTGCCGCCAAATTCAGCTGCAGCGGTTCGAAAACGTCTCCGCCGTCACCTGCAACGGCGCCATGCCGCCAAAAATCATGCGCCAGCACTGCAAGCTGGACTCAAAATGCAGCAAAGCGCTGGATGACGCCATGGAGCAGCTCAATTTCAGCGCGCGAGCCCACGACCGCATCCTGAAAGTCGCCCGAACGTTGGCGGATTTGGAGGCCTCACCGGCAATCCGCGAGAATGACATCCTCGAGGCGATCCAGTACCGGACGTTGGATCGGCAACTTTGGCGTTGAGGCGTTGAACGGTGAATTGCGGAGCGTGGAACGGCAATGCCTTGCCCTGCCGCGGATTTTGGGCAATGGGTCTGGCCATGAAAACCCCGTTTTTGCTCTTTTTCGCCTGTTGTGCCCTGATTTCGCCGCTGATCGCGGATGAGGCCGCCTTCAAGTCGCATCCCAGCGCCGACGCCGAGGGATTCACCACCATTTTCGATGGCAAAGACCTCTCCAAAATCAAGACCGAGGGCAATTGGCAAATCCAGGACGATGGCTCGCTGCACCTGCAACCGCGCCCGGGCGAAAAGGGGTGGACGCGCTACGGCTCCTACATTTGGCTCAAGGAGAACTACGCGGATTTCACTTTCGATTTTGAGTTCAAATACGGCAAGGGCGGCAATTCCGGCCTCTACTTCCGTTGCGCTGATGACGTGGACCCGACCAAGTCCGGTTTTGAGGTCCAGATCCTGGATTCCTACGGCGTGGAAAAAGAGCTGGGTCACCACGACATGGGCGGGGTCATCCGCACCTGCGGTCCCACCAAAAACATGTCCAAGCCCGCTGGTGAGTGGAATCGCATGACCGTCACGATGAAGGGAGGCCGGCTCTTCGTTGTGCTAAATGGCGAGGTGGTGCAAGACATCAACCTAGCCGAGAAAAAGCCCGCGGAGAAGCCACTGGCCCCCAGCGGAAAAATCTGCATCCAGGATCACGGCCAACCCTTCACGGTGCGGAATTTGCAGGTGAAACGGCTTTAATTCCGGAAACGAAACGCAAACTCAGCCGCTAGCCAAATTCGCGGCGGCCATTTTGGTCACGGGATTGAGAATTTCGCCCTCCAACTCCTCGTTGGCACCGGCAACCAGCTCATCGCGGAATTTTTCGACGAAACTCTCTGTCGGCCAGGCACAGGCCTCGCCAAACGCGCAAATGGTGCGTCCGTCGATGTTTCGCGCCACCGAGTCGAGCGTGTCCACGTCGCTGGGTGACGCTTCGCCGGCGACGATGCGGTCGGTGATTTTCGCCATCCAGAGGCTGCCCTCGCGGCAAGGGGTGCACTGGCCGCAGCTTTCGTGCGCGTAAAAAAGGTTGATGTTGTTGAGCACCCAACCAATGGGCCGGCTGTCGTCGATAACGATGACTCCGCCGCTGCCCGCCATCGATCCGCAAGCCGCCAACGTGTCGAAATCCATGGGAATGTCCTGAATCGTCAATTCCTGGTCCTTGACGGTGAATTTTTCGTCGGCGCGGAGGACTTTGGCCGAGCTGCCGCCGGGAATCACCGCCTTGAGCTTGCGTCCATCGCGCAATCCGCCGCACATCTCGTCGATCAGCGTGCCAAGGGTGACTTTGCCGACCTCAACCTCGAAATAGCCGGGTTTTTGCACGTCGCCGCTCACGCACAAAATTCGCGTGCCGGTGTTGTTGGGCGTTCCCAGCTTGGCGTATTCCTCCCCGCCCATGGCGATGATGTGCTTCACGTGGCAAAGCGTCTCTACGTTGTTGACGATGGTCGGCGCGAGGTAGAGACCCATGGCCGCGGGGAAATACGGCGGTTTGATGCGCGGATAAGGCCGCTTGCCTTCCAAAGACTCGATCAACCCGGTTTCCTCCCCGCAAATGTAGGCGCCGGCGCCGCGATGGACGTAAATTTCCAGATCGTAGCCGCTGCCCTGGATGTTTTTGCCCAGAAAACCCTTCCCCCGCGCCTCTTCGATCGCGTTTTCCAGGATTTTCGCCGCTTCGGGGAATTCCTCGCGAATGTAGATGTAGGCCAGGTGGCAACCCACGGCAAAGCAGGAAATCGCCATCCCCTCGATGAGCTGATGGGGGTCCTGATGCATGATGTAGCGGTCCTTGAAGGTTCCCGGCTCAGACTCATCCGCGTTGCAAATCAGGTAAACCGGCTTGGTGTTGTTAGGCGGGATAAATCCCCATTTCACGCCCGCTGGGAACCCCGCGCCTCCCCTTCCGCGAACGCCCGCCTTCTTAACCTCCGCGGTGATGTCGCCCGGCTCCATTTTGAGCGCCTTTTTCAGTTGCTCGTAGCCTCCGTCGCTCAAAAACGCGTCGATTCCCGGATCCCAGCCTTCGCGGTCCACGTTGCGGAAAATCATGCGGTGCTCGAACTCGTGCGGTTCTTTGCCGGCTTGGTAGGCGACTTGGGACATCGTTTCGCAATTTGCCCCAGCGAAAACGCTCGCCAAGGCGATTTTGTGAAATTTTTCACAAAGTCAGTGTCCCCTCCACCTTCCAAATCACCCACGACGGGTGCTCGTCCTCCGCTGTGGAGGAGGTGCGGGCCAAATCGACCGCCAAGCCTCTACCGAAGGGATGTATTGCGATTTTCGGAGGTGCTTGAGCAAGCTTCCGCGTTTCATCACACTTCTACCGTCTCGCGAATCGCGTCCTTGGGCAGACCACGGAGAGAATCTTCGAGCCGATCTTCAAAAACTAGTCTGATAGCAGCCGCCAAATCTTTTTTGGCTTCCTCAATCGTCTGACCCTGCCCATTTGAGCCGGGAACTTCCGGGCAATACGCCCAATATCCTCCCTCTTCGGCCTCTTCGATTACCGCGGTGAATTCTGCGTTCATGCGAAAATCGTAATCCATCGTGATGGAGTCCGCAACCGCTCACCGGTTCCCCGAACAACGCACTGCCAAGGCCATTGCCAACAACGAGCACAGTTACCGCCTTCTTGAGACCTATTTCGCGGCGTTGCGGCCCGAATTCGAGCGCGCCGGGTTTGCGGTCTTCAACTGCAATCCCGACAGTCGCTTGGAGGCGTTTCCCGTTGCCGATTTGGCAACCGCGGTCGAGAAGGTGGCGGCGGGGATTGATTTGGGGGCTTCGACGGAAGGGATGTATTGAGCCGCGTCTTGTTCGGCTTGGGTTTTGGGTGGAGCGTAGACTCGAATTATGTCATCAGCGATCTTTTCATCGTAAATCTCGACCATCAATGGAATTTCCTGATCTGGAGATCCGCAACCTGCAAATGTAGCTAGCTAGCTAGCTAGGCTAACTAAGCCTACGGCGCCAGTTCCTGCACGGGATGGCTCCCTTTTTCGAAGATTTCCGCGGGCGCTACGACAATTTTCGGATCCGGCTCGCAAGCGATTTCGGCGTTCTTGCCCGGATAGTCCAGCTTGGATAAAAAGTAGCGCAAACACTCCAACCGCGCCCGCTTCTTGTCGTCGGATTTTATGATCGTCCAGGGTGCGTCGGCCGTGTCGGTATAGAAAAACATCGCCTCCTTCGCCTTGGTATATTCATCCCATTTTCGCAGGGACTTTAGATCGACCGGACTCAGCTTCCAATGCTTGAGCGGATCGGTCTTGCGCGCGTGAAAACGTCTGAGTTGCTCGGTGCGGCTCACGGAAAACCAAAACTTGAAGAGGGTGATGCCGCTGTTGACCAACATCCGCTCGATTAGCGGGCATTGACGCAAAAACTCCAGGTATTCCAGCGAATCGCAGAACTCCAACACCCGTTCCACCCCGGCGCGATTGTACCAGGAACGGTCGAAGAACACCATCTCGCCCTTGGTCGGCAATTGTTGGATGTAACGCTGAAAGTACCACTGACCGCGCTCGCGTTCGGTCGGTTTTTCCAGCGCAACCACATGAGCGGCGCGGGGGTTGAGATGCTCCATGAAACGCTTGATCGTGCCGCCCTTTCCAGCTGCGTCGCGTCCCTCAAACAACGCCACGATGCGTTGGCCGGATTCGCGGACCCAATTTTGAACCTTCAGCAACTCGGACTGAAGTTTCAGCTTCTCTTGCTCGTATTCCTTGGCGGACAGCTTTTTGGAATAGGGGTAGTGACCGGACTCGTAGGCGATTTTGAGCGAGACCGCATGCGTCAAACCGCCCTCGGCGTGATGGCTTTCGAGGAGTTCTTCCAAATCGGAGAAATCCCCTAAAAGATCGGGCTTCTGGTCCGCGGAAGCGGCCGGCTTTTCTTCGGCGCCGCTGTCGGCTCCCTTACTCTTATTCTGCTTGGGTGTTGGCTTGGTAGTTGGAGTCTCTTGCATATTTCCGGTAAGATAGCTGCAAGCCTGCTAATCGCCAAACGAGATTCCCACCGCCCGGGCGCTGTCCACAATCTGTCCGTCCGGTTCGACCAACTTCAGTTGATCGACGGCGTCGGAAATCAGCACGTCGCCAACCTGGTAGCTATGATAGTTGACCATGCGGCCAAACTGGCGCCGCCGTATCAACCGAACAGCGTGCACGCCAAAACGCGTCGCCAAAATGCGGTCCCAACTGGTTGGTGAGCCGCCGCGTTGCAAGTGACCCAGGGTTACGGCGCGGGTTTCCTTGCCGCTCAGTTGTTGGATGCTCTCGGCAACAAGCTCGCCCATCCCTCCCAACTGGTGTTCGCCCTCGCTTTGGCTGTGTTTGTAAACTTGGCTGGAGCCGGCTTCTTTGGCGCCTTCCGCAACCACAACCAGGGTGGCGTGTTCGCCTCGTTCGTCGCGTTCGCGCACCACTTCGGCGACTTTGTCGAAGCTGAAGGGAATCTCCGGGATCAGCACCACCTGGGCCCCGCCTCCCAACCCGCCAAAAAGGGCAATCCAGCCCGCGTGACGGCCCATCACCTCCACCACCATGGCCCGCTTGTGGCTCAGCGCCGTCCAGTGAAGCCGATCCAGCGCCTCCACCACAAAGGTCACGGCGGAATCGAAGCCAAAGGTCATCGCCGTGGCGTCAAGGTCGTTGTCGATCGTCTTGGGCACGCCCACGATTGGGATGGCCGCTTCGTGAAACTGCTGCGCCGCGGTGAGGGTGCCGTCTCCGCCCACGGCGACCAGCGCCTCGATGTTTGCATCGGCCATGGCGGTCTTTACTCGGCTGAGCAATTCATCCGGCAGGTTGCGAACCTCGCCTTCGCCGGTTTTTGCCGAAAACGGGCCACGATTGGCCGTTCCCAGGATTGTGCCGCCCAGCTTGAGAATCGCCGGCGTTTCAAAGGGATCCAAATTCACGAAGTCGCCGTTGATGATCCCTTCGAATCCATCTCGAATGCCGATGGCCTCCCAACCTAGCTTGTGCGCCGCGCCGACCACGCCATGAGTCACCGCGTTGAGGCCGGGGCAATCGCCACCGCCGTTGATGATTCCAATTTTCATGGCGGAGTGTTAGCCGGAAATGCGAATTTCGAAACCTGAAAATGGCAAAAGGCCGCAGGAGCCGCTGCATGCCGCCGAAAGCCGCAATTTTGGGGAACGATGCCGCTTTGGTCCCTTCAGTCGCTTTGGTCCCTGGCATGAAAAAAGCGCTCCCCGAGGTTTCCCCCAGGGAACGCTATGAGTGGAAGTAGCAACTGATGTATTCTGTAGAAACAGCTTACGCGAGCAGCTTCATCACTGGCTTGCCTTTATGGGCAACGGTGAAGGGCCGCTTGCTTGGGCTGTAAAGGACGTGATCGATCGGCAATCCAAGCGCGTGAGCGATGGTGGCGTTGAAATCCTGGATTTTCACCCCGTCTTCGGCCACGTTTTCGCCGCCTTCGTCGGTTTTGCCGTATTTTTGACCGCCGTTGATCCCGCCACCGGCGAGAACGGAACTGAAAGCCTTGGGATAGTGGTCGCGGCCCGCGTTTTGATTGATCCGCGGCGTCCGGCCAAATTCGGTGGTCAACACCACGACGGTTTCCTCAAGCTTGCCGCGGCGCTCCAGATCGCTCAGCAGCGCAGCCATGGCCTGGTCGAGCACCAGGCAGCGTTCCGGGGCATTGATGAACACGCTGTTGTGCATGTCCCAGCCGCCGTAGCTGACTTCAACCGCGCGCACGTCGTGCTCGATTAGGCGGCGGGCCAACAAGCACCCCTGACCGAACGGAGTATCGCCGTAAACTTCGCGGGTGGCGTCGCTTTCCTTGTTCAGGTCGAAAGCGGCCAGGTCGCGGCTCTGCATAATGCGCACCGCGTCGTCGTACATTTGCCGGTAAGCGCGCACTTGCTTCACGTCGTAGCGCTCGTGGAACTCTGCATCGAACTTCCGCGCCAAATCCAAGCGATGGTTGAACGTGTCCTGGTTCATGCCCCGGAGTTTGGAGTTTTTCAGCCCCGAATTCGGGTCGTTGATTGCCAGCGGCTCGTATTCCGGCTCAAAAAAGCCCCCGCCGCCGTTGATCCGGCTATCACCGCCCACAAAGACGGAACCGGGCAAATTCGGGTTCAAACGGCCCTGAAATTTCAGCAACCAGGCGCCAATCCCAGGGTGGCGAATCGTGGCGCGCTGCTCGTAACTGGTGTGCATCAGGTAATTGCCCTGGGAGTGCGCTCCGGCCGTGGAGGTCAGCGAGTTAACGATCGCCATTTTGTCCGCCTGCTTGGACAAAAGCGGCAAATACTCCGAAATCCGGATGCCATCGACGTTGGTGTTGATGGTCTTGGTCGGACCCTGATTTTCGTGCCCCGGCTTGGTGTCAAACGTGTCCAAATGCGTCATGCCACCGCCCATGTAGAGATAGATGACGTGTTTGGCGCCGCCGATGCGGGGTTTGAGGTCCAGACCCGGCCCTTTAGCGGCAAAACCGCGGGTGGTGAGGCCCAAGGCGCCAACGCCGAGGAAAGTTTTTGCGGTGCCTTCCATAAAACGGCGGCGGGTGGATTGGTCGGATTTCGTGATGGAGTTCATGGGTGATTGTTTCTCTGCTGCATGCACGGCAGATTTTCCTTCAGTCTATCAAAGTTTTCACGGCCGGCGCCGGGCCACGCGCAATTGCCGCTCCACCTCCTGAATGGAGTCGGTCAGCAACGCCTGAAAAATAAGGAAACTCTCGTCAGCCACCACGTTTTCATCCACCAACTCGCGCACGGCCCGATGCCGGCTCTCCAAGAGCGTCCGCAACGTCGTTTCCAGCTCCTCGATCGACAATTCCTCCGTCACCAGCCGTTTCTGAATGCCGTCCAGCTCCAGGTAAAACTCGTCAATCCGATCCTTCTTCACCTGGCTCATCCATTTGCGCAAACTGGCGATCACTCCCCCCAGCGCAAACACCGCCGAAAGCACAAAACCCATCGATTCGGCGTATTGCTCCAAAAACGTCGGGCTGCGGCTCAGGTGATCCAACACGCTGGCATGAAACGGGTAGCGATACGACGAGCTGAAACTGTCGCCGGAGTCGGCAAACTCCGGGAAACCCATCTCGATGAGCTTCGGCCGGGCGTGAATGACGGCGTCCACCACCGCGCGCGTCACTTTGTCCGGCAAATCCGACCGGCAAATGAGCAACGAACGCACGCCAATGGTTCCCAGCGGATCGGCCGGCTCCACCACCCCCGCCTGACTGGTCGCGTAGCTGCCGCGCGGAATCGTGGCCGGATGAATGAACGGATAATGGAGCCGAAAACCGTCCACCACCCCACCTTCCAGCCCCGGCTCGCTAATTCCCAGCAACTGCACGTCGCCGCGAGCCAAAATATCCCGACAAACCGGCGAACCCAACGCCGTAACCATGGCGCACACCTGAACCGTCCCCGCGCGCACATCCGCCAACCCCTCCGCGGTGGGTTTGTAGACCAATTCCACGTCAGCGCCCGACAACCCGTGAAGCTCGAACAAATTGCGGATCAACTCCGCCGTGCCGCCTCCCTTTGGCCCCACCGCCACGCGTTTTCCCTGCAAATGCGAGCGCTGGGTGATGCCGCTGCCCTTCGCCACAAAAAGGTGGAGCACCTCCTCATGCAGCGGGCTGAGAACGCGAATCGTCTCCGGCCCGTCCACATCATTTTGCACCAAACCCAACTGCGCCCGGCCCGACTCCACCCGGGCCACGTTTTCGAGCGAACCCTGGCTGGGAATCACCTCCACCTTCGTGTCCGGCAATTCAGCGCGAATCTGCGCCGCCAGCGCCTCGGCGATGCGCTGATATGCCCCGCCCGGCGAGCCCCCGCTAATGACCAAATGGCTCAGCTTCTCATCATCGCGAAACGCCATCCAGAACAAAAAACCGGCCAAAACAATGAAACCGGCCAGCACCAAAAGGTAGGTGCGGTGCTGGTTATCCTGACGGAACCAGCGTTTTCGCCGGGGCGTGGGATTTTTTTCGGAATTCGTGCTCAAACCGCTAAAAGATTGAAAACCATAAACTGATGGACGGTTAGCAGACTAATTTCGTCAGAATGATCAGAAAAATCAGGATCGGGAGATTGGAATTGGGGAAAAATCATTCTGCCACAATCATTCTGCCAAACAAATCTGAAGCTCAACGAGTCAACGAGCAAATTTCGGGGTCAGCACACCGGTTTTTGGCATGATCGCCGCTGAACCGCAAGAATTTTGGACAAATCACGCCAAACCCCGCCGAACAGCCGTCCTTCGAAAAAGTCGCAAATTCGGCCCATATTCCTTCGGAAATTCCATCATTTACATTATAAGGCCAAGAAATTTCGTTTCGAGCGTTGGGGTATTTATCTCAAACACGGATTTTTTGATTTCGACCGCCAATTTAGATCCCGCCCCATTGGTGATTCATCTCGACCTTCAAGATCTGAGTCTCGAATATTGAAGTCCGCCTCTCGAATGCCCAGATTCGAAATTCGACCGTCGAAAATTACGCATCCAGCATCCAATTCCGGGTTTCCATTTTTCAATTTCAATTTGAAACCGGGAAACGAAATCTGCAAAGAATCCTGGATTCGGACGGCTCTCGTGGTAGAAGCTAACGAGAGTTCCATGGCAAAACAGGAAGCACAAAAAGTAACCCAGCAGGGCGTTAACGATCGCGGTAAGCTCTGGAAGGAATACATCGATGAGCATGAAGCGTCTGAGGACTTCAAGAAACAGCTATCCCGCGAGCTAGACGAGGGATGCCACTTCGTTCCCCTGATTGGCCAAGGGTTGTCTGAACGCGCCGGCGTCCTTACCCCCCAGCATCACTTTCCGTATCTCGTTTACACGATTTGGCGCTGCGTCGCCGCAAAGTCACACCTCCGCAATTTTGGGGAAACCCGGTGGAAACTCCGCGAAGACGGCTTCCCCCCTGAACCGCCCGCCGGGAATATCGACAGCACGACAGGATACGCCATCCGGCCTGCGCTAATGTGGTTGAATGACGTGTTCGAAAAACTGATCGTAAATCCGACCGCGCCCAACAGGAAGAAGATTGCCGCCGCCGATGACAACCTGTTGAAAGCCCTCGCAAAGCTGGCCAACACCGAGCCACCACGCACCCCAAGTTCAGACATGCCCCCCGATCCTTCCGCGGATTTCCGGGATTGGAACCGGTGGGGAAATTGGTTGGCCGCATTGAATCTGCTTTGCTGCCTCCATCATGATGCCAGTGCGAAAAAAAGGGCTATCAAACGAAACTATGGCACCACGCTAATCGATCCCTCCGTCACCCTGGGCGAATGGAAGCGCAATGCCATGGACGCCTTCAACATCTTCGCCAGTCGCGGTGTCCGCCCTGGGCTCGCGCATCAAATGTTGGCGTCCCTAGCTCGTCCGTTTTCCGTCCATACGATACTATCCACGAACCCGGACACCCTCATCGAACAAGCATTCGACCGCATCCATACCCCCCTTCGCGCCTTTGATGTTCGTGGGGCAGGCATGGATGGCATCGCGCTACCCTCCGTCCACCAAGTCCGGGCTCAAGATTCGATCGTCAAAATCAATTTCCGGTTCTCATCGGGATTTGGCTTTGAAGCTGAATCACCCACTCCAGAAGACTGCGGTCAGTTCTTCCAATACCTCTTTCCCGGCTTTCCAGATTCCATTGTCGAAGACGAAAAGAACCGCCGGAATTTTTATACGCCCCCCGGCCGCCTTCTAGTACTGGGATTTCAACCACAATTTCAACGCAGCCTGGGCCTCATCCACCATGTGTTAGAAACGGTAGCCCAAGCCAGGGAAATCCTGGGCAATGATCCTGAAATCGAGCCTATCTTCGGACTGGTCAAAGTCATTCGCGAGCAGTTGGATGCCTTTCAAGGAAACGTTTTCAAAGTCGAGCGCCGAGTCTCAGCGGACTTCATGCGGGAAGCAAAACGCCTGATTGGCAATGTAAGACCAAATGACAAACGGAAACGGCTCCGCGAACACGGTGATAATTTTGAAGGCCTCTTTCATAAAACCGAGAGCGACCTTGGAAAGTTGACGGACCTAGTCTGTGACAATGGGGAACACTATGTAAGCCTGCGCGATTCATTGGAGACACTCTGTGAAGCTCTGGATAACGAGGTCGATGAAAAGGATCTATCGCGTTTTCGCAGCTACAACATGAAGGATTTGACCTCTGTCACCAAAACCGGTCACTATGCGGATTTTTTCGGGACTTATATTTGGCCCGCGGTGTTGGCGAACGCCTTTATTTCAGCGATGGGGATTCTGCGTCGCGAGCGCCTAGTTTGCCCATGGTCGGTAGCAAACTTCAAAGTTTTCTGGGTGTGCGAGGAAAAGGACGATCCAGACCTGCTGCGCGAATATTTTAAGAAAAAGGGAATCGCAGCGGAGACTTTTAACGAAGTCTTCTGCTTCACCTACACGCGTAGACCAGACATCTTACTCTACCAACTCTACCAGGAAGCCACCCTGTGCCTACCTCCAGGAGGTATGAACTACCAGTTCATTCACATGGTGGCGCCCGATCCCCCAATGTTGGAGGAATCCTTGATTGAGCCAAGTTTCAACGAATGTGTTCGCAATATGTTAGAGGCGTTGCACAGTGCCCCTAACCCCGGTGGTCGCGTTTGGAAAGACGACAATCAGAGCTTCCTGATTGTAGAGAACAAGGCTTCAGAACACGACAGCGAAGACAAAGGACGAATCTTGACCGCATTTGGCGGACGCGGACTTTCCTCGGTTGTTTCCCTGGCATTGCGGGAAGTAAGTATGGAGCACATCTGGATTGAGCTGGCCGACCACGCGACACCGGAGGGCGTCTTCCACGATGTCTTAGCCACTATTGCGCAAAGGACGGGGCGCCTTCAGCAAGAATACGTCAGCTTGGCTTTCGACGAAGGAACGCCCGGATTCGACGGCGAAACCGCCAAGCTGCTGCGAAATCGCCTCTGCATGGGATCGCGCAGTTGGTTGATCGTGTTTTACGCCAGGAGCCTTCCTGGAGCCAATGGCCGCTGGAATGAGTGCTCGTCATGGGGCGAAGGTGATTACCTGACCTTTCAGAAGGTCATGAAGCGCTTCCAGCTAATGGGAGCAACCGTGCTCTACCTTCCGCTTCGTGCCTCCCGCGCAAAACAGTTGCCCAATCGGATAGGCGCCAACAAGCTCCCGCAGGGTAACCCCACACCCATCCACGATCCGCCCGACCAGCCCAAAGACTACACACCTTGGTCGGCAATACACGACAAAACGGTAAGGGAGGAAGCCAATGAAGTCCTTAGCCCAGACCACAGTCTTCAATTGGACGATACAACGGTTTGGGAACCCCTTCAGCAGATGAAGTCGGTTGAGATCTTTAAGAATCTAAGGGAATGGGTCGAGAAAGGGAAAAGTCTCGGCCAAAAGGGAGCGGATTCTGGTGATTCCATTCGTGACAGACTCAAATTTCTTCACGTGCTGACTCTCTTCAGACATTCGCGACACCTCTCGGCTCTGTGTAGCGAAGCAACCTATCCGTGCAAGCGCCCCTTCCAGCATTTTCTGGGCGACGACAATGATATTGCAAGGAGCGTATACGTACGAAAATGGCTGGATGAATTGTACGCTGAAGTTGGATTGCTGCGCCGAAAGAACGGCGGCTTTTCGTGGATGCACTGGAGTCTGAGGATCTACTTACAACGCGCCCTCGAAGCCGGCATTTTCCCCGATGGTAGTGACCTGGCCGATCTGTTTGAGCTGAGCCCCGAGCAACGCAAAAATGAGAAGGTCCACCTCCCGGAGGAATGGCTGGGAAAGAAATGCCGACGTATCATGGGGTGGAAATCTCGAAGTCACCATTGGATTGCCGATTGGTATTTCCGTGGATTCCTGGCCTCCCGTCACCCTCTGCCCCTTCAAGAGTGCCTCCATCATCACTTTGAGGCGGTCCGGCATGCTCCAATGGCTGAACTCCCCACAGTAATCAAACAGGATCCTGAAATGTTGCGCAACGCCAACGAGAATGACGCTTTGGTTGGCTACAAGGCTCGGTTGGTACGCATTTCCCTGGTTGGCATTGCCACCACCATTAAGCTAGCGCTGCCAACCCTTCAGTTTTGGCTGGACGAAGACGTCGGAGGCATTTTCCGGTTTGGAACGGACCGCGACCCAAACGCCACCAACCGTACTGAAAGCCTTCCCGAACTGACAAAGTTGCTTCAAGAGAGTATCCATGAAATTCAACCAGACCTGTATCAGTTGTGGCCGCTGTATCACTACAGTGAGGCCCATATGCTAGCCAGCGAATTGGTGCACTTGCTGAATGCTTCTGATTCAGCACCGGTTTGCGAACTGATCCAACGGCAGTGTAAGACCATCCACCAAATCCTTCTCGACGAAAGGGGGAAGCGCATCTTCTACGGGCGTGAGCCGGATGACGAAGTCCCCGCGCGCCTGCAACGTCCCCGCCCCTCTGAAGAGTTGCAGCACATCTACCACGAGACGGTGGTCTCATCCGCCAGCGTCAAGGAAGATTTGGAGCAGATTAACGCTCTCATGCGAGATGAGCTTGGCCTAAACGACGAACAAGCAGAATCCTTCACCGAATTTCCCGAAGTGCTTGAGGAGAAATTTAGAAAGCAACACCCCAACAAGACCCTGAAGGACCTAGCGAGGTGCGACATTCACTTGGGCCATTGGCTGGCTAGGCTGAGTGAAACCGAGCAACCTGAAGACGTCAACAGCTTCGACGAAATCGTCAAAAACTCCCGAACCACCCTCGATGAATTGGTCGAGGATCTTGCCAAGCTTAGGAACGAGCAGGAGCTCCATGAAGACGACGGGTCATTCCCACCTTTGCGCCAGAAGCTTCGTGATCTAACCCATAAACTGACTGACGCCCTTGTCTTGGCGGACAACCTGCCCATTCGCCGCCGGGGCGAAATCCGCGAAATGCTGAAGCTGGTGGAGAGTTGCGCTCATCTCCAAGCCCGGCGTGCCAATATCCTGGAATCAATGCTGCACTCAAAGGCACGAAAGCGCGGCAAGGGAACCGCGGAGACCCGTCTAAAACTCCACAACCTCGAACAGAAAGTGAACAAGTCCTGGGCTCATGTTTGCAGGCTTTGCACTAGCTCAATGGCTCTCACCAAATACCTTCTTCCAGCCCAGAGCGACATTCAGATTCGCGAGACGATTGCCATCCGTTCTCTCTACGCACAAGCCTTGGGCAGGTTGCGACGTTTCACCGAAGCCCACCGCCGATTGGATGAGGCGTTTGCCTATCTGCTAAATTCCCGGTACGCCGTTCTTGATGCCCATTGGGGCGTCCTTGCCCTGCGAAGGGCGGACGTCTATTTACACGAAGCGCTAGACGGACAACCGACGGCTCGCGGCACTGAGGGAACCATGCGCCGCCGGTTAGCCAAGCTAAATGATGCCTGGGCGATGGCCGAACTTGCGGAATGGTGGTTGGGAGGCAACAATCGCAACAACTGGTGGTGGGGACGCCTCCACCTACTGAAGCTGAAAATCATGGAAGCCGTGGATGAGTTGAGAGTTGAAGCAGAGAAAGGCCGCCGAGGGGCCAAACCTGGCAAGCTCCTTCCTCTTACCAATCGAACACGCATCGACACCTTCAAGCAGGTCCGCGAAATCTTCGAACAGGTATGCCTAATGGTGCCGAACAATGAACTGAGGATGGCCCGGGCCTTGGAATCGATCTCAAGGATTTGCGCTCCACAGTTGAAACGGGAGGTCGGTCGCGAATTGCTAAAGGATTGCCTAGTCTTATTCCGTAAACACATTCCCAAAGAGGCGCCCCAGTTTCGAAGTGAAGAACTCGTCAACTATCTGGAGAGCGTACGTTTGGAAATCGTGGACACGGGACGAAAAATCAAAATTGATGATGCAAATTTCGAGCACCGCCTGGATCTGCTAGCCGAAAACAGAATCGAGTTTGTTCCTTCCCAGGATTCGGCGCCGGGCGACGTTCGCTACGACCCATCCAATCAAGCGACCTTTGTTTCGTTTTGTGAGGAAGAAGCAGATTTTGTGAGGGATCTCTGCAAAGCAGCTAGAGACAATGGAATCAATCCCGTACAATACCTTGAGGCAGTCAAACATGGTGATTCCATCAAAGCCTTTGAAGGCAAACTGGGAAAAGCGGGCATCTTGTTCGCCGTTGTCAACGATCGTTACTTGAAGTCAAATCACTGTTTCGTCAGAGAACTTTGGCAGGTCTACAACGGAAGATGTGACAAGAACGATGGAGAATTCAGAGAGAAAGTCATTCCGCTGATTGTCGGCAAAAAGGCTGAAAAATGGATCGACGACCCATCAACGAGAGAGCCCCTACGCGAGCATTGGCGCAAAATAATGGATTCCTCCGGAGTTTCCAGCATAAGCACAGAACTGAGAACGATGTTTGACAACAACGGGGAGCATTTTGAAAAACTCCTCGATGCTTTGGCAGACATCACCGTACCGAGAGGACACAATGCAATCAGGAAAGACGATTTTCGAGCGGTTCTCGACATCGCAAAACAGCGGCTTGAAAACTTGTCTCCGGACGAATCGAGTTTGAAGGCCAGTTAGTCCTTGCGCTTCACCGATTCACGATTGCAATCCCTCAAATCCAGAAATCACAACACCATGAGATTCAACCACGATTTGCTTCTCCAACAAACGGACCAAGAGAGGGCCAGACAGCACTACGGTCCCGTATTTCATGTTCTTCACGATCCCGAATTGAATTCGAAATTTGTTCGCTGCGATTTAGTAGCCAACACAAGGAAAAGGAAAAGTAGAAGGGCCGGACTTATTGCTGTAGGATGCGGAACGATAGCCCTGTTGCTGGCATCGACAGAATCTCTCTATCACAATTTGCCGGGCGCAAAGTTGCTAGCCTTGCTCGCCGCCATACTCGGTATCGCTTGCCCCATCATCGGAGTCTTGGGCGTACTATACGGCGCCCACAAGCGAGAATGGCTCGAAAATCGGCTCAAGACGGAACGGCTCCGGCAATTTCATTTTCAGTCGATGATCCAATTGCTACCCGAGATCGCCAGAAGCCACACTGAAGAAGGCAAGGCTGCCTATATCGAACGAAGACAGAAGCTATTCGTAAAGTTTTGGGATAGCTTTGATCGCCCCGAAGATACCGCGGCCAGATTGTCCGAAGTGGTCGATCTTGGCAAGGAGGGCGTTGAGAGGATTGTCTCAGAATGGACGCTGCCTCAAAACGAACAATTGCGAGACCAGTTGCCTGAACTGGAGCAAGAACTGAACTCAAGCGAACTTGGGACGAAGCTGTTTAATGCCTACCGGGACCTGCGAATTCAACATCAAAAGGACTATGCAAGCTACAAGTTGCGCAAGAAATCCGCATCCTTACCCCCCTCCCCACGGCAGCAAAAAAAGTGGCTAAACTGGCTTTCATCCGCGTGCATAGTATCCATTGCGGCGATTCACCTCATGGTAATTGTCTCGCTGATTTCATCCATGTTTTCGAACGATGAAATGTTGAATTTGTTGGCGTCAAAGCCCCATCTTCACATTATAGTTGTTGTCCTGGCCATCATTGCGCTTTCGATTCATGCCTTGGAACGAGGGTTGGGACTGGGGGAGGAGATCGAACGTTACAGAGATTACCAACGCGCCATGTCCCGGGCGTTGAAGCAGTTGAATGAGGCCCAAAGTATTTCCGACAAGATTGAGACGATGGCTTATGTTGAAAGAAAGGCGTTTGAGGAGATGCAGAGTTTCCTAACTTGGCATGACGAAGCAAAGTATGTCATTTGACACTTCGAAAATGGCACATAAGCCATCGCCGAAAACCGCAAAGCCTGGAACCGCGTTGCACACCTTCACGCCCAAGGCTCGGTGGAGGGAGAGAGAACGGGCCTTTTTTACATGGGCCATCGATCAGTCCTGGTTTTAATCAAATCCGGCCTGAAAGCAAACTGCCCTCGCAACCAAATCGTGGCGGAATCCCCAGTTTATGGCCTCCATTCTCTTGCGAAGCCTCCGTTCAGCCGCGTTTGGCCGATTTGGCCACCATGGCACGCCGCTCCCTTCGCGAGCGCCTTCGGCCTGGTCATCGGCGAAATTTGAAGCTCTCTGAAACCACTTTCGACGGATGCGAATCCTGGGGGTAGAGGATTTTGGCGAACAAAAATTGAATTTTCGATGTTGAAAACTTGACATCGTTAATTATTCTGTTTTGCGTATCAAACACCCGTGGCATTATGAGCGATTCTACCAATTTACCTTCCCTCAATGAATCCGCTTTACCGGAAAGCGGCGCTGTCTCACTGGCCACCGACTCCGTAGCGCTGATCGAGAAATTGCAGAAGTTTCAGAATAGGGCGAAGCGGAAATTTCGCGGGAACAAGGAGAAGCTGGCGGCTTACCGGATTGGGAAGGCGAGTTTCGGGGCGAATCGGGTGGAGTTGGAGCAGGATGCGAAGGTGGTGATCGATCTGGCGGAGGAGGATGCGTTGCCGGGGACGACGCCGGAGAAGATTGCCGAGGCGCGCGAGAGTTTGGCGGATTGGAAGCAGGCGGATGACGCGCAGGAGGTGGCGATTCGCAAGCAGTCGGAGTTGGTGCGCGAGTTTGAGGTTGCGGTGAACGCGATCAATGGCGACCGCCGGGACATTCAGTTGGCGGCGGATGCGATTTGGCCTTTCACGGAGAAGGCTCATGTGCCAGTGCGGCGCAATTTCGGGCTGCCGTTGAGCCGGCCGATGTTGTGATTGGTTTTTTATGGCTGGCTGATTCGCTTGAGTGACCATAACATCTCAATGGGCACCTGAAATTGATCGCTGGAGGCGATCCGAAACGTTCCGCAAGACCTTCAGCCTTGGTTTTGCCCGTGCCTGGATCCCGGGGTAGCCTGCGTTTCACTTCGGCAACCCCGGGCTTTGCTACGGAACGGCGTTGCCGTTCTTGAGCCCACAAGATGTTGTGGTCACTTGAGCGAATTAGCCAGGCTCGGGCCTTGCCCATTCTGCTCTTCTTGACAACTCCCCCGTCCGCTCGCAGTGCTCAAGCTAACAACCTCATGACAAGAATATCTTCCCTCTTCATCCTCGCCGTCGCGCTGGCGCAATTCCTCAACGCCGCGCCGCTCACGCTTATTGAAAAAAGCCAGCCCAAAGCATCCATCCATCACGCAGGCGACGCAGCGGAAGCCGTGAAGGAGCTTCAATCCCATCTCGAACTCATTTCCGGCGCGTCCGTGCCAATTGAGGACGACGGAGCCTTGCCGAAAGGCCCCGCCATCGTTCTGGGCGAGCTTGCCCTGAAAAACGGCTTGCCTAACCCACCTAAGACCCGTTCCGGCGAAGGATACCGCGTATTGCGGGATGGGAACAAGCTCCTCCTCGCCGGTGAGACGCAGGAAGCGACCTACTTCGCCGCCTGTCATTTTCTGGAAACCCTCGGCGTGCGCTGGTTCATGGACAACAACATCGGCACCGTTATACCGGAATCGAAAACGGTCGCCGTTGACCAGCTTAACATCGAGCAAACGCCGGATTTTAAGCCGATCGTCGTTTACGCCGGCCCCGGCCTGCCAGAACAAGAAAAGGTGAAAAAGCGATAGAATTAGGAGTGGCGTCGGCCGCCCGCCGCGGAAAAGCCGTTGCTCGCGCTGTTTTCATCCGAACTAACCCAAAACGAAAACAGGGAAGCGTTCTTGAGCGAGAATCGGATGCGAACGGCCTGTCCGGAGAGCTGAGACAGATCGCTAGCGCCTCTCCACTGGACGGCCAGGGCAGTTGCATCGCCGGAGAGCGGATGGCAGTTGTCGAGGGTGAACGGTTCGATGATCTCACCGGTTTGATTCAAGATTTCGGCACGGAGTTCACCGTCAGCGGCTGCCAGATTCACGAAAAGTTGTTTTCCGGTAAAACGAAGCGCGCGAGTCGTCACCGCGCCACCGTCGCGGCCGGCGTCGAGCGAGGCAAAACCATCGCGGCGCAGGGTGGCGAGGCCGGTTGAGGTGATGTTGGAAGGGTGCATCGTCCTGCCGGAGCAATAAAAATAGAGCAAATCGTCGATGATGACGCAGCCGCCGCAAACGGATTGAACGTTGCCGCTATTCCACGATTTCGGGTCGTCGGCGACCGGCAGAAAAGGTGTTCGGTTCGAGCGATCCCAGTGAAAGCCATCCCGCGTGAAGCCCACGAGCACCTCGTTGCGTTTGTGGATGCCCAGCTCTTTGCAAGTGGCGTTGTCCGGCCCTTGCCAGATCGTGAAGAGGCCGACTAACAGGCTTTCATACGGAAAAACATCGAGGTTGTAGAGTTGGGGATGGTTGCTGCGAAATCGCGGGTCCGGATGGCGCGGATCGAGGCGGTCGGCGGCGATCCACGGCTGAAGCCCGCCCGGTGCGTCCTTGCCTTGGGTAACGTCATCGGTGTGCTCGGTCCACGCGAGCACGGATTCCGGAGTTTTGCCTTCATGGTAATTTCGAGACCGAAGAATACGGTCAGGATTCGAACGGGCATGACCGCGAATGCTGGCGACCCACATCTTCCTGAACGGATTCCAGAAGACCGACGAGCGATCCCAAGACGGCCCTGAAATCGCGCGTTCGTCCGTCCAATCGCGTCCGTCCGGTGAAAAGCGGAGATGAAGCCGGTGAACGGGTTTGATCCAGCGTGCCTCGAATGCTACGAAACGTCGCGCAGGGTCTTTCGCGTTGGAATCGATCCAGACCGAAACCGAGTCGCGGTTGGATTTGAAGAGCGCGTTGGTTCCCGGCGTCGCTTGCAGTTGCGGACGCGTCCAGCTAAGCCCATCGTCCGAGAGCGCCAAGCAGGTCGAGCCGTTGGCGGCGCGATACCACATCTTGAAAACGCGCTCTTCCGGATCATACCAAACGCCATCGCTGTAGGGCGCGGCAAACATCCGGTCCTTGGTTTTCTCCCACTCCGTTTCCGGGCGGAAAACCGGGTTTGCCGGATGATATTTCGGGCGATGAAACGTTCGGGTCAGCGTGCTCTCTTCAATGAGGAAGTCATCGACGAGCAGCTGCCGGCCGAGGTCGATTGGTATGACGTCTGGTGGGTTTGTCAGGTAGGGAACGCGCATCGGTTCGCCGGAGAGAACTTCCCTTGCGCTCCGGTGCGGCGGCCACGAGTCAGGGAGTTCGATGCCGTTGGGAAGCGTTTCGCCAACGCAAATGGAGCTGATGAGAAAGGGTGTTGAAAGGATGATCGCGGCGGCGTTCGGGGAAAGTTTCATGGATTCTCAGCTTTGGGTGGATTGCGATCAGATCGTCCACCGGGGGCCCGGAAGCAAACCGGATGCGGCGCTGAGTGTGCAGCGATCGGCGTCGTGGTGGTAGATAATTGGCCTTGCCCGGTTCGGAATCGTGTTCGAACCAGCGTAATGACAGCCGGACAAAAAATCATTCTTTCCGCCCTATCGGTGTTTGCAGCAGTTGCTGTCTCGCTCCACGGCGCGGAACGCCCTAACATTGTCTTTTTCTATGCCGATGATCTTGGTTATGGCGATCTGGCTTGCTACGGCAGTCCGATCGCGCAAACGCCGGTTCTCGACCAACTCGCACGCGAGGGAACCCGGTTCACGCAGTTTTACGTCAGCCATTGCGTGTGCTCGCCTACGCGCTGTTCGGCGATTACCGGGCAGTTTCCGGCGCGGCACGGAATTCACGGCCACATCGCGCGATTCAAGGATAACGACCGACGTAAGATGCCGCATTGGCTGGATATCGAAGCACCGTCGATGCCGCGCGCGCTTCAAGCTGCGGGCTACCGAACCGGGATGATCGGCAAGTGGCATCTCGGCGGCGGCAGCGGCCGGACTTGGAGGGCGGACACGATCGTCATCAATCATCCCGACGCCCCGCCCGTCGCGCGCTACGGCTTCGATCGTGTCCGCATCAGTTTCGGCAATGGACCGACTTGGAAGAACGCCGAGTCCTGGCCCGAGCCGCACGAAATCTATCCCTACGACGACGATGGTTGGACGGTTTGGTCGAGCCGCGCGATCGCCGATGAGACGATTCAGTTTTTGGAGTCGCACGCTGAAACGGCGCCGGAAAAGCCGTTTTACGTCAACGTCTGGTTTCGCGATGTGCACACGGAATTGACGCCGACCGCGGAGATGGAGGCGCACTTTCCGAAGCTCGAAGGCGATGTTCTGGACCACTACGCGATGTTGCGTTTCATGGATGCTCAGATCGGCCGCGTGCTCGCGAAACTCGACCAACTTGGCCTGCGTGAGAACACGCTTGTTCTGTTTTCCAGCGACAACGGCGCCAAAAATCACGGCGGCTCCAACGCTCCGCTGCGCGATTGGAAACACAGTCTTTACGAAGGTGGAATCCGCGTGCCGTTCATCGTGCGCTGGCCGGGCCATGTTCCCGCCGGGCGCGTGGATTCGGGCTCGGTGCTCAACATTGTCGACTTGGTTCCGACGTTGATGAAGCTGACGAACGCGGAAATGCCGAAGGACTACGAATCCGACGGCGAAGACGTTCGCGCGGCGTTGCGAGGCGAGGGTTTCGAGCGAACTAAGCCGCAATTCTGGAGTTACCCGGTCAAGCGCCCGTCGCTCGCGATACGGTCCGGAAATTGGAAGCTGCTGACCGATCCCGACCGAAAAATCACCGAACTCTACGATCTGGCGGCGGACATCGGCGAGTCAAAAAATCTCGCGGCGACGAATCCTGAAGTCGTCGAGGAATTGCGGCGTCGGTTGATAGGTTGGTATCGCGAAGTTGGGCTCGAAAAGGTCATGCCGATCCAGTGAATGGCGTCGAAGCAGCCAAACTCAAGCCGGAATCTGTTGCGTGATGCAGTGGACTCCGCCGCCCCCTTTGGACAGCACCCTGCCGCTGACGCCGACCACTTCGCGGTTCGGAAACGCGTCGCGCAAGACTTCGAGCGACGGTTCGTCCGCGCGCGGATTATTCTCGGTCGGGACGACGACTCCACCGTTGCAGATGTAGAAATTCATGTGCGCGACGTGTTCGGCGAGCGGCAGATCAATCACTTTGAGGCGTCGACCCTTCGCGTCGGCCGCGGCCTGAAGCCGTTCTTTGGCGTCCTTCAATCGCTTGAAATTTCCATCGTCGCGATACGGCGTTTGATGAAGCAGGACCACACCCGGCTTAACAAAAGCGGCAATGCCGTCAACGTGGCCGTTGGTCACAGGATCGGGGGTAATGCCGTGCTTCAGCCAGACTACTTTCTTAGCTCCTAGGTAATCTTTCAGCTGCTGCTCAACCTCGGCTTTGTTCATTTTCGGATTGCGATTGCGATGCAGCAGACATTCCTCGGTCGTGATGATCGTGCCTTCGCCGTCCTGCAGAACGCCGCCGCCTTCGAGCACTAACGGAGACACATACATTTTGTTTTTGTAGTGCGCCGCGAGCCGCGCCTTGAGCAAGGCGTCGTCTTTGTAAGGCCGAAATTTCGCGCCCCAACCGTTGAACGTGAAGCCCGCGATCCGCCGCTCGCCGCCTTTTTTCACGAACATCGGCCCGCTGTCGCGCGACCAGCCGTCGTTCACCGGAAAGTAGATTTTGCGGATCTTCGAACTCAGCAGCTGCTGGGCGACGGCTTTGTCCGCCGGGTCAACTACCATCGTAACCGGCTCGAATTCGCTCACGGTGTTGGCGACTTCGGCCCACTCGGCCTGCGCGTCTCTCAGACCGTGATCGCGCCAGTTCTGGGCCGGGACGAACACCATGATCGTGCCGACATGCCGCGTCCATTCACCGGGCATGACGAAGCCATCCTGCGCCGGCGTGCGGTCGGTGATCAGGTCCACGCCTTCGACTTCGGTGTAGTCCGGCGTCTTTGATTTGTTGCCGAAAATCGCCATGCTTTTGCTGACCGAAGCCATGATCGCGGCGGCGCTGAGGCCGCCGGTTTTGATGAGTTTGCGTCGATTCATTGTTCTCAAACGCGAACCCGGGGTGACCGATGGCTCCTACTGGATTCATCCGAGAGCGTCGATGATTCCCGCCGATTCGTTGGCCGGGCAGACGAATCTGGCGGCGCTGATGGTTCTGTTCAAGTTTTTGGGCCGCTCAGATTTCTATTCCGGCGTCTACACGATGCGCAGCGATGATTTCGGCCAAAATTGGAGCGATCCGGAGTTGCAGGCGGAGCTGGATTGGGTAGCCGATGGCGAGATCAACATCGCGGTCGCCGACGTCGTTCCGGGTTGGCACGCGCCGACGAAAAAGCTCATCGCGATCGGCGCGCAGGTCCGCTACAGCCCAAAAGGCAAGCAACTCGAAGATCAGCCGCGCGCGCATCAAACTTCCTACGCGGTCTACGATCCCGGGAAGGCGAGTTGGTTCAAATGGCGGCGCTTCGAAATGCCGGAAGGCGATCGATTCAACTTCGCGCGTTGCGCCTGTGCTCAGTGGCTGGTTGAAGATGACGGAACGCTGCTGCTGCCCTGCTACATCGGCCCGAAGGTCGGGATTCCGTTTTCGAGCACGGTTGTTCGCGCGAAGTTCGACGGCGAGGCGCTTAGCTACGTCGAGCATGGAAATGTGCTGGAGTTAGACGTCAAACGCGGACTCTACGAACCGTCGTTAGCGCGATTCAACGGGCGCTATTTCATGACGATGCGCAACGATCTGCGCCCCTACGTCAGCGTCAGCGATGACGGCCTGCATTTCGAATCTTACCAGCTGTGGAAGTTCGACGGCGGCGAGGTTCTTGGCAGCTACAACACGCAGCAGCACTGGGTCGTGCTCGGCGACGGGCTGTTTCTCGTCTACACCCGCTCCGGCGCGAACAACGATCATGTTGTGCGGCATCGCGCGCCCTTGTTCATCGCGCAAGTCGATCCGGAAAAGCTCGAGGTCATTCGGGCGACGGAGAAGATTCTCGTGCCGGAACGCGGGGCGACGCTGGGCAATTCCGGCGTCACCGTGGTCGGCCCGAACGAGTCGTGGATCACCGTCGCCGAAGCGAACATCAATCGGCCGGAAGCGGTTGAGCGCGGCGCGGACGGGAGCGTCTACGTGGTGAAAGTGAAGGCGGTTGAGTAGTTCGCCGAAGCCGAGCTTGAAAATCTTGTGGAGCGCCACTAGCGCCCGCTCGACGCCAGTTTCCTTCCCCAAAATGACGCCTGACATTAACACCAGAAAGACCTTTGTCGCCGGAGCTAGCGGCGCGACGGGCCGCCTGCTCGTCCAGCAGCTGCTGGATCACGGACATGTAGTCTCGCCGTTGTGCGATCACCGGAAAACTTGCCGGAAAATCTCAAGAATGCGGAGCAATTGACCGTGGTTGCGACTCCTGTTCTGGAAATGAGCGACGCTGAGCTAGCCGAACATCTCGCCGATTGCGACGCGATCGCCAACTGCCTTGGTCACACGCTGAGCTTCAAAGGAATGTTCGGGAGGCCGTGGAGGCTCGTTAGGTTAGAGATTCGGCGCGGCGACTTTGCGAAGGTGCCAAGCGAAACGGGCCTGACAAACCCATCAAATTCGTGTTGATGAACACGACCGGAGTCTGCAATCGCGATCTGAACGAGCAAATTTCGTTCGCGCAGAAATGCGTCATCGGACTGCTCCGCGCCTTGCTCCCGCCGCATGCCGACAACGAAGCCGCCGCGGATTTTTTGCGCGCTGGAATCGGACAAAGCGATGGCATCGACTGGGTGGTCGTGCGTCCCCATGGGTTGAGCGCGATTTTCGACGCCGGCAAGACCAGCCGGATCAACGTCGCAGCCTTCATGGCGGACTTGATCGCCGATGACGGACTCTGGGCAAAATGGAAGGGCAGATGCCGGTCATCTACAATCGAGCGAACTCCAAAGCGTAGTTTAGCCAGCAGCAACTGCTGCTGCTCCGTCATTCGGAACGGCGGCGGCTCAAACCCGGGCCTGATTCGGGTAGCTCGCCGCGATTTTGATCGAGGTCAGTGACCACTGGAGGCCGTTCGCTTCGTAGAAGATTGAACCGTCGCGAACCTCGCAATCGACGAACTTCACTAACTGAGTCTCTTGGCCCACGATAAAACGCGTGTTCTCCACCGTCGCACCGGTGAAATGAAAATAGGCGCCGGACACCTCTGTCACGTTCTTCAGCTGCTCGTTGACGAGCTTCAAGGGTTGCGTCCGGATCGCCTCCCCGGGCGCGCGGTTCAGACCGTCGGCCAACGCGGCGGTGTCGTATGCGATCGACAGCGAGCAGTTTTCATACGTGTTGCCTTCGATCCTCGCCACGCCAGTCCGGGTCTTGTAGCCGACTCGACCGCCGGTGAAACGGTTGTTCCGGAAGATGTAATTGTGAGGGCGGCCGTGAAGCGCGACGTTGTTTTCGAAGACGTTGCCTTCCACGAGCAGCTCGCTGCCCGCGCAAATCACAAGATCGCCCGCCTTGTTGTCCCGGAAGCGATTGTTCCGAATCACGACGTCCTGCATAAATTCCCAACCGTCTTCGAGATCGATGCCATAGGAAGGCGCGACACCGCCATTCTCGGCGAAGAGATTGTCCTCAATCAGCCAGCGGCGCCCGCCGCAGTAGCCCATGCCGAGGCGCCGGTTGCCGATCAATTGGTTGTGGTGAAAGTGAACGTCCACCGAGCCTTTGAAGTTCGAGATCCGACCGATGAAACTGCCCTTCCCAGCGCCGCTGTGCAACGGCTCGTCCCGCACCTCGGGCTGGTTGAATTCCAGATGAACGAACTTTGCGCCCGCTGGGACGGTTACTTTCCGGAATTGCATGCACGGCTTCATTTCGACGAACTGCATTTCAGCGTCGAAGAAAAAGGCCTGATAAGCGCGGCCTTGGACGAAGGGATAACCGAGGTAACCGGTAGAGTAACCGAATTCGAACTCGCCCTGACACTTCGTCAAATCGTAAGGCTCGATGCTGCGCGTCTTTCCGGTGCCCTCGACCTTTTGGCCGTCTGGCGAAAAGGCGCCCGGCTCCAACTCTTTGGCGTAGATGGAATGGGCGATGTTCGCGAGTAGTTCATCGCGGTCTCGGGCGCCGGTGAACCGAGTGTTGGCGCCATCGCCCGTCACGTTGGAGATGGTCAGGTGGTCCAGCTCCAGATTCGTTCCGCCATGAACAATCAGGCCGTGGCCCCAAGCATGAGGGCCGTCCTCGGTCTTGTAGTCGTGTTCGTTCTTGTCGCCGAGCAGACGACCGTTGGTTAGTCTGAGGTTCTCCGCGGCGGGAAGGATTTCCACGATGCTGTACTTCGGCAGACCGTTGGGATTGATCCGAAGCGTGGCGCCGTTCAAATCGATGATCGTGTCTTTGTGGTCGAGCACGATCGGGTCGGCTTCGCTGATCAGGTAGGTTCCTTTTGGAAAGACGATGCGGTTCGCGCCGGTCGACTTGGCGTGCTGCAAGGCCCGGTTCAGGCCCCGGGACGTTTCGACCGCGTTGTCGCCGCGAGGACTGATGTCGAAGCGCTCGAGTTCGATCACGTATTCGCGTTCGAAGCGCGTCGCATCGGCGGTCGGCTTAGGCGCCTGGGTGATCGCAATTTCCGGGATGAACAATTTGCCTGACCGATCGGTCAGGACTTTCTCGTCACCCAGAGGCAACCATTCCTGCTTTCCTCGCTGCGCGGTTTTTTGTTGGGGTGGCTTGAAGTCGCCGACGAATTCCGTCTGAACCCAAGCCCGCAAAACCGCCCGTCCGTACTCCCGGACGCTTTGCAGATCGGCGGCTCGGCCGGGGGGCGCGAACGGGATTTCGAGCGTTGCGGCCATGACCGCGCCTTCCTTGAATCCGAAATAGTGCGAGTTCATTGGCGTCGGTTTGATCGCGGGACGCAGCCACACCAGCGGTCCGGACGGCGCGTCAGCGGGCAGGCCTTTCTTGATCAATCCGGCGAATTTGGAGACGTTGTCGAAGTTGTGCTCGGGCTGATTCTTAGCTCCGACGAAATACATCACTTGATGATCCCGCATCACGAGCGTCGGGCAGTGGAAATCCAGCGCCAACTTGAAATCATGGGTCGCGTCCAGCTTCCGGATCGCCCGCACCTCCGGGTAAATGCTCTCCGTTCCGTAGTCGCGGTTATGATCATGCGGCAGGCGGTTTTTGCCTTGATCTCCATTTTCTACGCCGTCGACGTCAACAATAGGCACGCAGAAAAGGACGTACTTTTCGCGAAACGCCTTGCCCGCCTGCGAATCGCTCATGGCTTCCTCGATCACACCCTCCAGCACGTAGCTGGCCATCGTTTCACAGGCGTGATGTCTTCCCGTGAAGAGCACCGGTTGCCGCGATGGTTTCGCCTCGCCGATTCGCAGCAGATCGACCGGCCGATCCTCGCTTGAGCGGGTCAGTTCGGCCCGTGTGAGATGAGGATTCTCGTCATGCGTTGTGAGGAACGACTCCAGATCGGATTTCGTGTAGGGAATGGTAACGCCCAGCCGGATGGTTTCGCCTGCTTTGGCGAACTCCACGGTAAACTGATTTCCAGAAACTGCGTCTGCTCCCATCCAGTTCCAGCTCTCGCCGCCATCTCGCGAAATCGCCGGACCTTGGAAGCCGGTCCCGCCGTTTTCAAAGCCGGCAACTTTTTCCGGCAGAACAAACGTTACCGCGCCCGGCTCAATCGCCTTGGCCTCGAACAGCCAGTAAAACCATGGACGGTCGCCGCGCAGATCCGGCTCAACTTTGACGGTAGCGCCGCTGTTATCGAGGACGCGAACATTGCCTCCGGGCAAGCCGGCTGTAATCTCGACGGACGGCTCGGCGCCTAACCATCCGACGCCTAGAAATGGGAGGAGGACGAAGAGGGGAATTTTCACGGAATGGATTATTGGTGAGATTGATAGTCACTCCACCGCATGGGCGGCCGGAATATATCACTCGGCCCGTCGATCCACATGGCCGTGTCCTATTCGCCTGCGCCACCAGCCGCTGCTGGCGGCGCAGACAACGTCCGTGCTCTCCAACTACTCGGCGGCGTCCTTGTTCAGAACGTCGTCCTTCGTCGAACCAACGAGGGTCATGATTTCGCCGATCAGCTTTTCATCAACCTTCAGCTCAACCAGCGTGACGTGGAGGTTTTCCGCGACGGCAACGAAATCCTTCTCTTTAAGATCGAGGTTTTTGTGCGCCGCGCGAAGGTCCTTGCCTTCCCACGGAGGTGGTCCTCCAAAAACCACGCCTTCATGTTAACGTCGTCGAAAAAGAAACTCACGCGCTATTTCCGAAGGTTCATCACCGATGAAGCAGCGTTCGTGAGTCGTTGACACAACTCGACTTCGAGCGAATCATCGTGGGCCACGGCGAGCCGATTGTCGAAAATGCCAAAACGGTACTTCGAGAAGCGCTTGCGGGAAGTTTTCGGGATTGGTCCTAACGAATGCGCAATCGGAGCTTGCGCTGGAATCGGATCATCACGAAAGCGGACTGAGGTTTGGATTGACCGCGCCCGCCGTGAACCGAGCCTGACACCGCATGAAAGCCGCCAAGATTCTCCGCGAAAAAATCGCCTCGGAAGGCCGGATCACGACTGGGATGCTCTGCACGTTTCACTTCTGGCCGGGCATGGTCGAGATGGCGATGAGAGCCGGCCTCGACTATCTCATCATTGATCTCGAACACCTCACGTTCGATGCGTCGATGGTCGCCGATGCCTGCGCGATCGGGCGTTGTGAAGACTTTCCGATTTTGATTCGCCCACCGGCGGCGGAGTACACGCCGGTCAGGTTGGCGATGGACTTGGGGCCGTGTGGTCTGCTCGTTCCGATGGTCGAGAGCGGCGAGATGATGAAGGTGATTCAGGACGCGGTTTACCTGAAACCTCGCGGCCGGCGCCGGCCCGGCGGTCCGGGAAATCACTGGGTTTCCGACGTAAATTACGAAACCTGGAAAGCCGAAGTTGAGGACGATTTGATCGTCCTGCCACAGATCGAAAGCTGCGTCGGGCTGGAAAATGTGGCTGAGATCGCGGAGCACGCGCTGACAACCGCGATCGCCGTCGGACCGTATGATTTGTCCGCCGATCTCGGGGTTTGCTACGACCCGGGCGCCGAAATTCATGTTCGAGCGATCCAAAAAATTCGCGAAGCCGGGCGCGCCGCCGGAAAGACGATGTGGATGATTGGCGATGGACCCAAACTGGCCAGTGAAGGTTTCCACTTCCTCTGCATCACCGAACCGACGACGCTCCTGCAATCGAAACTCAAAGAATTGAATCTCGCCACACGCGGCGTCCCATCCTGAAGGCGTTGAAGAATTGCGGCGGCAGTTGATTGCTTGGTACCGCGAAGCAGGCCTTGAAAGGGTGAACCCGATTGAGTGATCGGTTGCGCCGCCGCCAGCCAACGCGAGTCTTTTCGGCCAATGAATCCGCCAACAAGCCGCCCGTCCCGTTCATGACTTTCGAAATTGCCGCCGTTTTGGTGATCCTGGGCCTGGCCTTGGTGTTTTTCGTCACCGAAAAACTGCGGATGGACGTGGTGGCGTTTCTGGTTCTTGCCGCATTGAGTTTGACGAATTTGGTGACACCGGAAGAAGCCTTGAGCGGATTCAGCAATCCGGCGGTGGTGACGGTGTGGGCGATGTTCATTCTCAGCGCCGGTCTCGGGACAACCGGGGTGTCGGACATCATCGGGCGCCAGGTTTTGCGGATTTCGGGAACCTCGGAGCCGCGCATCATCATCGTGATCATGCTCACTTCCGGCCTGTTGTCGGCGTTCATGGCGAACATCGGGGTTGCCGCATTGATGCTTCCCGTGGTGATGGACGTCTCCCGCCGCACCCAGGTGTCTCCCTCGCGATTGCTGATTCCGATGGCGTTCGGCGCGCACCTTGGGGGATTGACGACCCTGGTGGGAACACCGCCGAACCTGATCGCGTCCAACGCGCTGATCCATGCCGGCTACGAGGGATTTTCGTTTTTCGAGTTCGCCCCCTTCGGCGTTCCGGCCCTGATTGTCGGGGCGCTTTTCGTGGCGTTTGTCGGCCGACACTTGCTGCCGAGGGACATGCCGGACTCGTTGCGCCATTCCATTGAAAAGGCCGGGCCGGAGATGCGTTTCGCCCATGCCCTGGAAGAGCGGCAGTTTCGATTGAGGCTGGGGGATGATTCTCCCTTTGCAGGCCGCACCCTGGGCGATTCCGAGTTGGGCGCGATTCTTGGGCTCAGCGTCTACGCGGTCCGCCGGGGAAGCCGGAAAATCACCGCTGTCGGCGGCGACTTCATGCTCGCCTCCGGCGATGTGCTCCTGGTCCAGGGAAAGGTGGAGGAGTTCCAGGATTTCCTGCGCTGGCAGGCGTTTGAAATGGCCTCCGGCACGGAAATCGCCACCGTCCTCTCCAGCCAACGCTTGTTGCTGGTTTCGGTCGTGGTTCCCGAGGATTCCGAGTTGGCCGGGCTCACCGTGCGTGAGTCCGATTTTGCGCGCCGATTCGAGGGATATCTTCTCTTGATTCGGCGGGAGGATAAAATCCTTCGCAGTGGACTGGCGGACGTCGAATTTCAACCCGGGGACCGCTTGCATCTGGAACTGAAGAAGGAAGGGTGGGAGGCTTTTCAAAAATCGCAGCAATTCGACGAGGTGGCGCTCATTTCGGAGGAAAACCTCGGAATGATCTACCCCAAAACCCAATCGCTGCTGCAACTGGATGTTACGGAAGATTCCCACCTTGCCGGGCTCAGCATCCGGGATTCCGGCCTCGGCGAACGGCTGCACTTGCGAATTATCGGCATCGCCCGGCGGGGCGGATCTGTGTTGTTCCCGTCCGCCGACGAGCGATTTCAGGCGGGAGACAAACTGTTGATCCATGGGTCGCGAGATCGAATTGACCTGATGCGAGGAATCCAGTCGCTGGAACTGATCGATTCAAAAGGGGAGGGAGGTCTGCTCACCGAGGAGGATGAAGGGCATGTCGAGGTGACCTTGTCTCCGCAAAGTTCCGTCGCCGGCAAGACGGTCAGGGATCTCAATTTCCGACGCCGCTATGGATTGGAGATCCTGTCGATTTGGCGCCAGGGACGCTCCTTTGGTTCTCACCTGCGCAACATGAAGCTGGAATTCGGCGATGCCCTCTTGCTCTACGGGCCGCGCGAGAGAATCAACGAACTCACCGAGGACCCGGATTTTCTGATTCTGAGCCAGGCAGCCTATGATGGGCCGGAAAAGCAGCGTCCGCCGCGTTGGAAACCGATTCTGGCGACCCTGATTGTGCTGGGCGTCGTGGCCCTGGCCCTGACGAGTCGATTACCCATTGCCGTGGCCGCCGTGTCAGGAGTGGCGGCCATGATTGCGAGCCGCTGCCTCAAGGTGGAGGAAGCCTACCGCGCCATCGACTGGAAATCCGTATTCCTGATCGCCTGCATGCTCCCGCTGGGGGCGGCCATGCAGAGCACGGGCACGACGGCCTGGCTGGCGGAGGGAATGGCGGGCGTGGTGGAGCCGTTCGGTTCCTGGGGCATCATCGTGGGGCTCTATTTGTTGACCATGCTGGCGACGACCATCGTTCCCACGGCGCCCCTGGTCGTGATCATGTCCTCAATCGCGGTGGATGCGGCGATCCGTTTCGACATCCCACCGCAGATGATCATCATGGCGATCGCAATGGCGGCGTCGGCCAGTTTTTCGAGCCCCATCTCGCACGCCGCCAACGCCTTGGTGATGGGGCCGGGAGGCTATCGCTTCATCGACTACGTGAAGATCGGATTGATCCTCAGCGTAATCATCATGATCACGGTGCTTCCGCTGATCGCGCTCAAGTGGATGTGACCCGAAACGCTGGATTTCTTGTTGATTGGCGCATAGGATCCGATTCGTGCCCCAAAAGAAGAAGCAGCCGCCCAAAAGCGACCCACTTTCCAAACGCCTCACGTGGTGGCATCCGCTGTTTGGCTCTGCGCTGGATTTCAGCGGCAAAAACGCGTTCCAAGTGCTGCGCGAAGTGGAAGTGGGACAACTGCCGATGCTGATCGACATCATCATCCTGTTGCGCGATGAAAATCTCCCTTTGCCGGATTGGACGCTGAATGCGGCGCCCAGTTTGTTCGGACGCCTCAACAAGTGCACGATCGTTGAATTCAAAGGACCGTCCGACCGAATTGAAGACGGAGATTTCGCGTTGTCTCTCTCGCGAGCCTTGGCTTGGGTGGCAAAACACGATCAAAAGCTGAAGGCCAAGGAGATCACCCTACTGTTCGTCGTCCCCACCCTCACCAAACCAATGCGCGACGAAGTGAAACGGCTGGGATCGACCGTTCGCAAGGACTCAGACGGGGTTTTCGAGATTACCGGCTCGGTGTTCGAGACCTGGGTGATCGAGAGCGTTGCAGGCGCCAAACGCGGGGAGCCGTTGCTCAGTTTGGTAAGCCCCAGCGTGCTGGAGCAGCCTCACGATTTGCTCGACAAATTGAGCGCCGGCCCCTACGGTGAACTCGTTGGCTTTTGTTTCCGCCAAATTCAACAATTTCAGCGCAACGCGAAGGATTTTCAGCTGCGCTACCAAGACTACGAACAAATGAACGCGTTATCCAAGGAACTGGAAGAAGAGATTCTGGATCTGATCCCCGCCGAGCGGCGTTTGAAGGGAATTCCAACGGAGCAGAGGCTGGAGGGAATTCCAACCGAGGAGAGGCTGGAGGGAATTCCGACCGAGCAGAGGCTGGAGGGCATTCCGCTCGAAGGACGTTTGGAAGGTTTGTCGGAAACAGAGAAAAAGGAGCTTTTGGCGAGGTTGCTCGCGGATTCTGAGCAAGATTCCGCGAAGAATTGAGCGTCAAGCAAGCCCGGCAGCTGTCGAGCCCGGAATCGACTCCTACGTGCTTGGATTAACGCGTACCGAGGGCAATTTCCAGATTTCCTCCGCATATTGGCGAATGGTGCGGTCGCTGGAGAATTTGCCGACCCTGGCGGAGTTGAGAATGGCCTTGCGAGCCCAATTCGCGCGGTCGCGGAATACGTCGCCGACTTTTTTCTGGCACTTGGCATAGTCGTCAAAATCCGCCAAAACCAGGAACGGGTCGCCGTCGTCCACCAGGCTGCGTTTTAGCGCACCGGTGGCGTCGCGATTCGTGGTAAACGCCTCGGAATCCAGCCAATCGACCACGGCGCGCAATTCCTCGTTGTCCCAGTAGTAGTCGAACGAGGAATAGCCCTTGGCCCAGAGTTTTTGCACCTCTTCGACGGTCAGACCGAAGATGAAAATGTTCTCGTCGCCAACTTCCTCGCGAATTTCCACGTTGGCGCCGTCCAGCGTGCCGATGGTTAGCGCGCCGTTGAGGGCCAGCTTCATGTTTCCCGTGCCGCTAGCCTCTTTGCCGGCGGTGGAGATTTGCTCGCTCAGGTCGGCGGCCGGGATGATGCGTTCGGCCAGGGTCACGCCGTAATTTGGCAGAAAAACGACCTTCAATTTGTCCTTCACCCGTTTGTCCCAGTTGATTTTGTGAGCCACGGCGTTGATGCAGTGGATGATGTGCTTGGCCAGGGTGTAGCCGGGCGCGGCTTTAGCCGCAAAGACGAAAACGCGCGGGGTCAGGTCGAGATCCGGATTGTTGAGCAGGCGCCGGTAGAGCGTCAGGATGTGGAGCAGATTCAGGTGCTGGCGCTTGTATTCGTGGAGCCGTTTGATTTGGACGTCGAACATGGCGCCGGGATCGACCTGCACACCGCAGAGGTCGCGAATCACCGTGGCCAGGCGCTCCTTGTTGTTGCGCTTGATTTTCGAGAATTTTTCCTGAAATCCCGCGTCATCGGCCAATTTTTCCAGCTCGCTGAGCCGATCCAGGTCCATGGGCCAGTCGTTGCCGATCGTTTCGTCGATCAAAGCGGCCAGTTCCGGGTTGCAGGCCTTGAGCCAGCGCCGGGGCGTGATTCCGTTAGTCTTGTTCTGGAACCGCTTGGGATAGAGCTGGTGATAGTCGGCGAACAGGCGCGCTTTCAGCAACCGCGTGTGCAGCGCGGCGACGCCGTTGGTGGTGTGACTGCCAACCACGCTCAGTGAGGCCATGCGGATCATTTTGGGCTGCGTTTCCTCGATGATCGATAGCTGCGCCTTTTTCTCGTTGTCGCCCGGCCACTTCTTTTCCACGACGTTTTGCAGGAAGAGGCGGTTGATCTCGTAGATGATCTGCAAGTGCCGGGGAAGCACGTGCTCAAACAGCGGCACGCTCCAACGCTCCAGTGCCTCGGGAAGCAAGGTGTGGTTGGTGTAGCTGAAGGTGGAAACGCAGATTTTCCAGGCTTTGTCCCAGGGAATGTCCTCCTCATCCAGCAAAATGCGCATCAGCTCGGGAATCGCGACCGCCGGGTGGGTGTCGTTCAGTTGGATGGCGACGTGCTTGGCGAAATTGTCCCAATCGTTGCCATCGCGGTTGTGGCGGCGAATGATGTCGCGCAGGCTGCAAGCGACGAAGAAATATTCCTGCACCAGGCGCAGTTCTCGCCCTTGAGCGGTGGAATCATTCGGGTAGAGCACTTTGGAGATGGTCTCGCCTTCCACCTTGTCGCGCACCGCATCCACGTAACCGCCCTGGTCAAAGATTTTGAAGTTGAAGTTTTCGCTGGCGCGCGATTCCCAAAGCCGCAGAAAATTCACCGTTCCCAGCCCGTAACCGGCGATGGGGATGTCCAAAGGCACCCCGAGCAACGACTTGGTATCCTTCCAAACCCAGCGGCCGTGACCGCGGCTGTCGAATTCCTGCTCCACCTTGCCGTAAAGCTGCACGTTCACGGAGTACTCCGGCCGGCAAATCTCCCACGGATTGCCGAATTTCAGCCACTCGTCAGGATGCTCCACCTGGCTAAATTTCTCGAATTCCTGCCGAAAAAGGCCGAATTCGTAGTGAATGCCGTAACCGACGGCCGGCAAATCCAGCGTGGCCAGCGAATCCATGAAACACGCAGCCAAACGGCCCAATCCGCCGTTGCCCAGGCCCATATCCGGCTCCTCACCGGCCAGCCGTTCCAGGTCTTGGCCCAGCTCTTCCAGCGCCTGCTGGGTGCAATCCCACAACCCGCTGTTGCGCAGGTTATCCTCCAAAAGCCGACCCATCAGATACTCCATGGACAGGTAGTAAACCCGCCGCACGTTGCGTTCGCGGTGCGCGGCGCGGGTGTGGCTGCTGCGCTCCAGGATCCGGTCGCGGACCGAGAGGCAAACCGCATTCCACCAATCGGAGCGCGAAGCCGTTTCCGGGTCGTGCGCCAAGGTGTAGCGCAGGTGATTGAGAATCGAGCGTTTCATCCCGCCGACCGAGTGGTCGACGTTGAACTTGAATCCGTTCCCGTTGCCGGGAGCGTCGGTAGATGCGGGCATGTTGAAAAGGCGTTGGCGTGGAAAGTTGGGCAAGCAGGCGGGTTTGCTAATCCTCGGACTCAGGATTCCATTCCTTCACGTAGAGGTAGTCACCAGCCGGCCGGCGGATAAAATGGACGTCCCGGTGGTGGATTTCAACCGCGCGGCGCATCTCTTTTTCCATCGGGGTCAGTTCCAAATCGCCGCTCTCGCTCATCAACACGATCCGCTCGTTGACCTTTGGCAGGCGAAAACGCACCCGATCCGGCGTTCCCAGCCCGAACTGAATGTGGCCGGAACCGGCAACCACCACGCCGATCGGCTTCTTTTCGCCCTCAACCTCGCTCATGGCGTGCACGATGCTCTCGGCCATGTGATCGTCTCGAGCCACTTGAGCCTCAAACACGTTGCGCAAAAAGCTGGGATCGAACGAGGCGTGCACGCTCAGCGCCAGGTTCATGAGCCGCTCGTAGGTGGGGTCGTCGGTGTGAATTTTCTCCGATAATTGGGCCCGGGCCGCCGGTTTCAGCGCATCCACCCCCACTTTGCTCACCTCGCGCACGATTTCTCGCGGGGCGTTGAGACCGACGACGCGCGCGCCGGCTTTTTGGGCGGTTTCCACCAATTCGCGGTAATCGGCGTAGTTGCGCCACTGCTTCTTCCACTCGATCGCCTCGGCCAGTTGCTCGAAATCGATCTCGCCCGAGTTGAAGCGCTCCACCTCGGCCTGGTCGCGAGCCTCGATTTGTTCCAGGCCCAAAATGACCGGCCGGCCGGCTTCCAGAATTTTGCGCAAAACCTCCACCTGCATGCGGTGATGCCGGTCCAGCCGGTGCGTTTCGCCCAAAAAGACCACGTCCGCGGCCTGGAGATCGGCCCACATGTCGTTTTCGTCCTCCAACGGCTCGGCCATGAGCAAATCGACCCAAAATTCGGCCCGTGGCGGGGTTTCGGCGCTCAAAAACGGCGAACAGGCGAGGAAAAGTAGCCAAACGGCGAGGGCGGATTTCATGCCGGGACGCTTAGTCTGAATCCGCGCGGGATGCAAGCCTGCAAGCCGCTCGACCCACCGTTCGACGGCGACGATTTTTTGGATGAAATGTTAGGATGCCCAAAGCTGCTGTTTGCGTTGCGGCGCGTTAAAAACCGATCCGTGGGAGTCTTGCCGACGCCTGCGGGATCGTCCCGGGCTCCGACGGCGATTTGGCGCTGTCCCAGGCCCTAACCGATCGACACTTCGGCAGCCGACCCTGGAACAACTCGGCAAAATGATCCGCCAGGGGCAGCACCCCAAGCTGGCGGCGGAATCCGTCGCGCAGTTCGATGAAGCCGTGCGCCGCTTTCGCGAGACCCAACGCGCGCCAAATCCGGCGGAGAGTCCAAAAACGCGCCCGGAAGTGGAATTTTTCCAAAACGCCTGCCTGCGCGGCGTTCTCCACCACCGGTAACCGCACGTTTCAGGCACCAGATCCGACATTCGCGCGGAATGGATTCTGGCGAGCCTGTAGGCAGGGTAAGCAGGGTTCGAAGGTTGCCAACGCTCCACTTTTCAGCCAAACTATCCTCATGGCTACCATCGCAGAACCCCCTGCCAAAGCCCCGAAAACCGCGTCTTCCCGTCCGGCGTTCGATCGCCCGGGCTGGATTCCCGCGCATATCACCGAAAACTGGGATCCCGATCCCTACGCATACCAAACCGAGGAAGAACTCATGGCACAAGGAGGCTCTCACGCTGTCGTCATACGGATCGTTCAAGATGTCATCGAACCCTACGTGAAGAGGCTCAACATGATGTCGCTGTCTGATGTGTTCGTCATTTTTCGCGACGAAAACGGCGTGTTGCAGCGCAACCACAAGGCCGCGGACGTGATGGTCGTCCCCTACGAAGATCCCGCGTCCAGGGCTTGGTACATCGACAAGCAAGGGCCGCCGTTGATTACGATGGAGGTGCTTTCCGACGAAGACGAGGAAGTGGCGTCAAAAAAGGACATTTTCATTTTTCACGGGGTCAAATGCCACGTGGTGATCGATCAATTGGATAAGGACGGGAACATTGGCGATAAGGTGAAAGTTAGGGTGTGGGGGGACGGCGGAGAGGAACGCAAGCCGGATGCGGCCGGGTATCTGGATTTGCCGGAACTCGGCGTCAAATTTCGAGCTGTGAGCCCTCGCAAGGGATTTACGCTTTACGACGGAGAGACACTTGAGCCGCTCAAACAGTCGCTGGATGCGCTGGCGGAAAAAATGGAGGAGTTGGCGGAGAAAACGGAGGAATTGGCCGAAAAAGACGAAGCATTGGTTCGAAAGGACGAGGCGTTGGCCGAGAAGGACAAAGCCTTGGCGAAGGCTGAGGCGGAGCGGGAGAAACTTTTGGCAGAGCTGGAAAAGCTTCGCGCGAAAGCCAAAAAGTCGTGACGGCTTAGTTAGCTTGCTTGCGGAGACGCTTTGGTCGCGATAGCCCCTCGCCAAAACCGCTCAGATTTCGATGGAAAGAAGCTGAACGCCTCGAACGTCCCCAGATTGCCGAGCGATTCCGCGCGTTTTACGTGAAATTCATATAATTTCGCCCGAAAACCGGCGATCCGGCTGGAAATCGTCGAGGCGTTGTTGGCTGCGCAAGGGCTGATTTTGGCCGCGATGGCTGCGCTGGAGGAACGGCGGGAATTCGCCTACGCCGCGGTCGCCAGCTTGGTTCTGGCGACGGTGGTTTTGCCGGTTTTGGCCTGGATTTGGCCCTGGGCGCTGCGTTCTCGCCGCACCTTTGTCGCCGCCGCCTACCTGGCGGGAATCGGCGTCCCGCTAGTGTATTGGCTGGTGAGCGCAGGCTCGGCTCCCAGGTGAATGGGGCGCTGTTTCGGGGCGTCTTACCCGGGTGCAATAGCCTTGACCGGCACTGCGCAAAAGTGGCACACTCAGCGCCTTCGCGTCCCCCACTTTTTTGAAACACCTGCTCCTTTATGACTCCCCCCGAAACCTCCGAAACTTCCGAAACGACAAAAAAAATCCTCATCATCGACGACGACGCCGAATTTGCCGACAGCCTGGCTGCGACCATTAGCCGCAGCCGCGAGTTTGACCTCCACATCGAGACCGATTCCCGCAAGGCGCGCTCCACGGCGCTGGAATTTCGCCCGGACCTCATCCTCCTGGACGTTTTGATGGAAAAACTCTCCGGTCCCGACCTCTACTTCCTGTTTCAGCGCGATGGCGATTTGAAAAAGGTCCCCACCATCGTCCTTTCCGGCGTTTTGGAGCCGAAAGGCAAAAAAAGTGGCGCGGCAAACGGGCTGGGCATCCTCAAGCGCGTGCCCCGGCTGTCCAAGCCGTTCCAGCTCGCCGAATTGCTCGCCACCATCGACGAACAACTGGAAAAAGCCGCCAAAAAGGCGCGGCCGCGGCGGACCAAGAAAAAAGCGGCTTAGCGGGGAAATTCCAAGCTCCAAACGGAATCCGGTCCTAAATCTCACCAACTGCGCGTTTTGAAATTTGAGTTTTTGCGTTTGTTTGGAACTTGGTGCTTGGAATTTGGAATTTCTCCACCCGGATGATCGATTTTGCTTCCCCGCAATGGTTCGCGTTGTCCCTGATCCTGCCGTTTCTGGTCGGGCTCAAGGTTTGGTCGCGCACGCGCAGTTCCCGGGGCGTGGACGCGTTCGTGGCGCGGCGGCTTCAGGCGGATCTGGTGCGCAAGACCCCGGCTCCGGCGGATTGGATCGCTTTTGGGCTGCAATTGCTGGGAATCGCCCTGCTCATCCTGGCGCTGGCGCGGCCGCAGTGGGGTTTCCGGGAGGAAGAGACCATCACCGAGGGCCGCAACGTCATCATCGCCATCGATACCTCCAACAGCATGCTGGCCGAGGATTTGCAGCCCAACCGCCTGACCCGCGCCAAATTGGCCGCCCAGGATTTGGTGCGCAACCTGCCCACCGACCGGATTGGGTTGATCGCGTTTGCGGGCAAAGCCTTCGCCCAAGCGCCGCTGACCATCGACCACGAGGCGGTTTTGGAGTCCATCGAGCAGCTCGACACCGAGGTCATCTCGCGCGGAGGCACGAATCTTGCCGAACCGGCGATGTTGGCCCTGGAAACGATGAGCGAGGCCGAAACCAGCCTCGCGGCGTTGGTGATTTTCAGCGATGGCGAGGATTTGGAGGGCGGCGAGGAAATCGAGCGAATGCAGGCCCAAACGCAGGATTCCAAGCTGCTCATCGTCGCCGTTGGGGTGGGAACCGAGGCCGGCGGAATCATCCCCGATCCGCTCGCCGATCAGCCCGGGGTGTTCATCAAGGATGAGGAGGGCAACATCGTGCGGTCGCGGCTGGATCCCATCGCCTTGCGCCGGTTGGCGGACCTGACCGACGGCGTTTACCTGAACATGGGCATGGATTCATCCGTCAGCGATGTGGTGCGCCAAGCCTTGCGAAAATTAGAGACCCAGCGCTTGCAAGCCGACTCCTCGCGGGTGCCGATCGAGCGATTTGCCATTCCGTTAGTGGCGGGGATGCTGTTTTTGGTGCTATCCTACGCTTGGCCTCAGGTCCCGATGAGGGAAAAATTCCAATTTCCAAGCTCCAAACCCCAACCAAATTCCGAAATTTCATGACCGAGACGTTTCGATCGGCAATCGTCGTTTTGGCGCTCTGCGCCTCCCTGGCGCAAGGCGCGGACGAGGGAACCAAGGCTTATCAGGCCGGGAATTACGAAGAAGCGCAGGCCGCTTTCATGAGCCAACTGACCGAGGCGGAGCTGGACGTGGAAAAGGGCCAGTTGCACCTCAATTTGGGCGCCTCGGCCTATCGGATCGCCGATTTTGAGGGCGCAAAGCACGCCTATGCCGAGGCGCTGCTGAGCAATCGGCGGCGCATCCAGGAAACCGCCCATTTTAACCTGGGCAACACCCTGTTTCAAACCGGCCGGATGGTGGTGGATGAGGACAAGGACAAAACGCAGGAACACTGGGAATCGGCCGTGCAGCACTATGAATCCGCCCTGGAGCTGAACAGCCGCCACCGCAAGGCGAGGCGAAACCTGGAATTCGTCAAAAAAATGCTGGAGAAGCTCAACGAGCCCCCGCCGGACGACGACAACGACGACAACGACGACAACGACGATCAGAACGACGACAACCAGGATCAGGATCAAAATCAGGACCAAAATCAGGATCAGAACGACCAAAATCAGGATCAGGATCAAAACCAAAACCCGCCGCCGTCCGGAAACCCCGATCAACAGCCGCAAGAGCCTCCGCCGCCGGCGAAACCGCCCGAAGCCGAGCCGCCGGAGGCCGAGCCGCAACAACCGCCCCCCGGTTCGCAACCTCCGCCGCAACCGCAGCCGCAAGATCGCGATTGGTCGCCGAGCGAGGCGCGCCGAATCCTGGAAAACAACGCCGACGAGGACAAAGACGCCAAACCGGCCGAAACGATGCAATTCACCGGAGAAGCCTTTCGAAATTGGTAGCCATGAACCCGAAATTGCCCCTCACCGCTCTGTTTTTCGCCCTGGCGGGAGCCGTTTTTGCCCAACAGCAGGAAATCCGCGTCCGCGCCAGCCTGGAGGAGAAACAAATCGCCCGCGGCGTGCAAACCTACCTCATCATCCGCATTGAGGGCGGCCAGCCGGACCGAATTCCGGAGGTTATCGACGTGCCCGGCCTCACCATCGCCCGCAAGGTCTACAGCCCGCGAATCACCAGCATCAACGGCGTGCTCAAAACCGAGGTGACCGTCATGTACGGCGTGATGGGGGGCAAAGCCGGGAAATTCGAGATTCCCGCCCAAAGTTTCGTCATCGAAGGCGTGCCCTACACCACTGAGCCGCAGACGATCGAAATCGTGGAGATGACCGGCCAGGACGTGGTGGAGGACTCGCGGCGCGAGTATTTCATGACGTTTAAAGCGGCGAAAACCGAGGCCTTCGTCAACGAGCTGATCCCCATCGATCTGCACCTCTACGTGCGCGGCCGGGGTACGATCGGCAGCGCCGGACGGCCCCAATTCGAGAACAAGGAGAAATTCGCCATCATCCCCTTCCCGCATCACCAGTACCACGTGCAGGAGAAGCAAATCGACGGGATTCCCTTCACTTCGGTGCGTTTTCCCACGCGAATTTCCGCCCTTTCGCCGGGAACCCACCGCCTCGGGCCCGCCTCCACCGAAGCAGCCATCACCCGGCCGATGAATACGCTGTTTCCCCGCAAATTTTTCGAGGAACCCCGCACCATCACCAGCAACGACCTGGAGTTCACCATCAAGCCGCTGCCTGAGGAAGGCCGCCCCCCCGCGTTCGACGGAACCGTCGGCAGATTCGAGATGCAGGTCAGCGCCACGCCCACCAAACTGCGCGTTGGCGACCCCATTTTTCTGGACATCAAGGTGAGCGGCCGGGGCAACTTTGACAGCCTCACCGCTCCCTCGGTGGAGGATTCCGACGGCTGGAAGGCCTACCAGGCCAACCGCGTTGACGACGAAGATCGCGACGACATCGAGCAAACCACCAGCTTCAATCAGGTGGTGATCCCAACCACCGAACACAGCCAGTTGCCGCCCCTGGAACTGGCGTTTTTCGATCCCGAAGCCGAAAAATACGTGGTGTTGCGCTCCGAGCCCATCGCCCTGCAAATCACCCCGGATTCGCTGACCGCCCAGCGCGCCGCATCCGGCAGTTTGGCCACGGTGGGCATTCCCAGCGAGCAACTCGACGACATCCTCTTCATCCACAGCGGAAAGGCGACTTGGGCGCCGATGACGGCCACGCTCGTGGCCAGACCCTCGTTTTGGCTCTGGCAACTGCTCCCCGCCGCCGCGTTTTCCGCGCTGGTCGGGTTTTGGGGGCAAAAACGCGTCCAAAGCTGGCTCGCCCGGCGCAACCGCGACTCAGATTTCAGCCTCGACGCCATCAAAAGCCGCTTGGGCGGCCGGGTTTCCCGCGCGGACTTTTACGAGGTGGTGCTGGAGTATTTCGAGCGAAATCGCGAGCGCCTCGCCCAGGTAACCGGTGAAGCTCGTGCCCGGCTGGACGCCGTTTACCACGCAGGCAACACCTTTCTCTACTCCGGCGCCGCCGAGCAGGACAGACAGCCGATTTCCGACAAAGAAAAGCAGCAAGCCTTCAAGGCGCTGGGCGAATTGGATCGCCTGCGGCCCAAAACCTCATGAATCCGCGAATTTTCCTCGTTTTGGCCGTTTTTTTCGCATTGGCCGCCAGTTCGCAGGCCAACGAGCGCGACGAGCGGTATGCGGAGGCCAACCGGCTCTACGAGATCGAGGAATTCGAGCAAGCGCGCGATCTTTACCGCGAAATCGCGGAGGACAACCTCTCGCGCGAGGTGTTCTTCAACCTTGGCAACACCCTGTTTCGGCTCGGAAAACTCGGCGAAGCCTGTCTTTGGTACCGACGCGCGGTTTTTCTGGATCCCGGCATGGTTGAGGCGGATGTGAACCTGCGCCTGTTGCAGCGAAAACTGGGATTTCTGCGTTTCAAGCCCAGCGGCGTCCATCGCGTGGTGGCGACGCTGCCCGGCAGCACCTGGGGGCTCATCACCGTGCTGGGATGCTGGCTGTTCGCGCTGGGATTGGCGGCGTTGTTGATTTTGCGGCCCAAACAACCGCTCGGCGGCGTGGTTTTGGCCCTAACCATTTGCGGGAGCCTGGTTGCGCTGCTCGCGGGCGCCGCCGGCTACATTTACGGCAAGCACCTCGACCCCTCCTCCCTGGGAATCGTCGTCAGCGACGACGCCGTAGCCCTCAGCGGCCCATTTCCGGACGGAAAACCGGTCATCGCCCTGCCACCCGGCACGGAAATTCGCGTCCGCGCCGACCGCAACGACTGGCTCTTCGTCCACGTGCCCGGCGAAAGCGCCGGTTGGGTCGCCAAAACCGCGATCGAGCCGTTGTGGCCTTACCCGGCGGTTCCGTAGCGGGGAAAAAAGGGACCTAAGGGACCAAAAGGACCCAAGCGACGCCGTCTGCAGAATTCGCGTCCCTTGCGTCCTTTTGGTCCCTTCTCCCATTTGCCGCAACATCCGCATCCCCACGATTTTTCCCGCCAGGTAAGGCACCGGCGCCGCGGCCGCCACCACCAAAAAGAAGCCCGCCGCGCCGATGAGGACCATGTCCAGATCCTCCGAATGCCAAAAATAGCCGGTGGATAGCGCTGCAATGGTGAAAATGAAGCCGAAGACCGGCAAGGCAAAGGGAAGCAAAAATCGCCAGGCTTTGGCGGGGCGGTTTGCGGCGTTTCTGCTTTTCGCCCGAAATGCCCCGACGAATGCGCCGGCAACCAACGCGAAAACGAAAATTGGGCCGATTTTGAGCTGTTGGAGCAATTTTTTGGCCGATTTGGCCGGTTCTTCGCGCAGCAGCCAGCAATTGAGCGCCAACCAATCGCAGAAGCCGTCCCGGACGCGCCCCCACGCCGCGAAAAGATCGCCGTTGCGAAGCGCCAACAGTCCTCCGCGGAAATTGCATTCGTGGAAGAACACGGAGTATTCGTTGCGCCGGTCTCGGACGACGGGAGCATGGGGCAAGAGATCGAGCGCCTTCCGGAATTCCTTACCGGCGGCGATCCAATCCTTCTCCAAAAACATCAGCCGTGAGCCGCGCAGCGCCGCCTCATCCGCCTTCGCCACCAACTCCAATCTACGGCCTCCTATGTCTCTTTTAGCCACGTCAGGAACCATCGACACCGTCCCCGTTCCTGGTTTCGGAGATTCAGCCTCCAGAACTTCAGTCGGAGTCGCCTGGAGCAAAAACGACGCCACGGTGAGAGCCAGCATTCCGCGTTCCTACCAATTTCTCCGACCAAACGCCAGCAAAATCCCGTCCGCTCAATGCGCCGCGGCGAGTTGGCGGATGCGCTCCGATGCAACGCGCAAAATCAGCAGGCAGCAATCGCTCTGCCCCGTGACGTAGAGAAATCCGTCCCGATACACCAAATCATGCCCGCTGTCCCCGCCTCCCGGATAGCGGGGATGGGCGTTTCTCAGCTCCTTGGGAAACCGTTGCCCAGCCAGCTTGACGGGCCGGGCCGGGTCACTGATGTCGATGGCCTCAACCGACTGTCCGCCGGCGAGAAAGACCACGTTTCCAGCAATCGTCAAGCCATTCGGGCCCCATCCGTCGCCGGGCGCGAAAGGAACCTCGGCGACTTTCCGCGGCGCTGCGGGATCGGCGAGATCCACCACGATGAGGCGGCCTCCCCGCGCGCGGGTGCTGACGCCGGCGAAGGCGTGGCGGCCGGAAATTTGCACGCGATTTGCGCCGCCCAGGTCCGCTGAGGCATGATTTCCCGCTAGCCGCCAGTCGGCTTCCGGCAACAGCCGGCCTTGGGAATCGAAAACGCGGATCAGCGCGATGGCCCCCGGCTTGTTCTCCCGGCCAAACCCGTTCGGGTCCGCGATCACGGCAAATTCGCGGAACCAATCGACGTCATGCGGGGAGGCGACGCCAAATTTTTCCGCGAGATTGACGGCGCCGGCAAGGCTCGGATTTGCCGGGTCGCCGACATCGAAAGCCGTCAGCCAACCATCTTTGCACGCGGCCAAAATCGTGTTGCCGCGCCGGGCCATGCCGTTGATTCGGGTGATGCGGGCGCGATCGGCGATTTTTCCCTGAAATCTCGGCTCGCGCGGGTTTGAGACGTCGATGGAATGAAAGTCGTGGGTGCCAAGAAAGACGCGATTTTGCCCCACGAGCACGGTTTCGGCTTCATCCAGCTCGTTTTCGTCGTGCCGGCTCCAGATGATTTTGGGCGTGTTAGGATTCGCGACGTCCACGATGGCCAGCGAACCGCCTTTGCCCGGAACGATGGCCAAATCACCCAGCAGCTCGACGTCGTGAGGCAGGTCGAGCGCGTTTTCGTCCACCAGGACGGCGGCGACGGAAAACGGCCGCCCAATCGTCGCGCCCTCCCCGTCCAGCTCACCGCGTTTTTCGGCAACCGGTTTTGGCTTCCAAACCGCGGTGCTGATCGAAAAATATTTGTTCGCGAACGGCGGTTTTCTGCGCCCGGCATACCAGATGCGGAAGGAACCGTCCGGCAGGCGCAGGATGGACTGATTCGTGACGTAGTGCGACTCCCAGGGCCGATCCGGATCCGGCTTATGAACCGGGTTAGCCGCATGCTTGTGCCACGTGTAGCCATCCAGGCTTACCGCGAAGCCGGTGGCGGTGGTTTGCGGACGGCCGGCCCAGTAGCTGCCATACCACATGAGGTAAGCCTCGCCAATTTTGCGCACCGTGGGGTAAAAGAGGCGCGATTTCTCCCAGGCTTGGTCGATGACGATGCATGGCTCCGGCGTCACCTGCCAATTGCGGCCGTCGCCGCTTCGGGCATGGCGAATGATCCAGGGATTGGCGCTGACGTCGGCATACCACATGCGGTAGCCCTCCGCATCGCGCAAAATCGTGGGCGCGTAGACGTTTTCCAGCAGCGGGCCGGAAGGCTGCGACCACGCGATTCCGTCCTCGCTAAAAGTCTCGTGCAAGGTGTGCAAACCGCTCTCGTCCTGGAAATCCGTCGCGCTGAACCACATCCGCAGCTTTCCGTCCTCGCGCAAAACGCTGCCATCGCCGGAGCGAAGAAACGCCTGCGTCAGGACCGATCGCCGGCCGTCGGCGAACGCCAAAACCGGGTTGCCCGGGTGTTTGGCGAACGCGCGTCCGTCATCGCCGGTGGCCAAGCCCATGTGAAAAACGCGATTCGCCACCTCACCTCGGGAGCCGCAGTAAAACAGCCGAAAACCGGCGTTTTCCTCCCAAATCACCGCGGGCGCGAAGATGTGCGTGTCGTCAAACGCGCCGGCTTCGCCCAGGGAGAGGACGGGGCCATCGGTATCGCGCTGCCAGGTTTGGGGTTGTTGCAGCCAGGGGCGGAGTTCCGGGGGAATTTCAGCCGCGGCGATGAACGGGAAAAGTAGGGAGGTTAGAATCGCAATTTTGGCGGGGCGCATGATTTTTTTGGGGTATGTTAGGGGCTGGCGGCGATTCAGCGGGGCTCGATTCGCGGAAAAACCGCGCGCGCGGTGACGGGGAGATTTCCGGGGTCGCAAATCTGGCACACCTGCACGTCGGCGCGAGCGCTCATGAGCATGTAGGCATCCTCAAAACTGAGCCCAAGCCTGGTTTGCAGCAACATCGCCATCTCTTCGGCGGCGATTCGCAGCGCTTGCACGGCGTCGGGCGAATCGCCGGTGGTGATCCAGGATTCCGGCGTCTCGATCCAGGGCCGAGCAATTTGCACGCCGGAATTGAGCCTAACGCGAACCCTCACCTCAGCGCAAATTTCCAGACCGAGCATGGAAATCTCGCCATCGCCCATCGAGGCATGAACGTCGCCAAGCCCTAACATCGCGCCCTCCACGAAAACCGGCAAGTGCACCGCCGCGCCGGGCGCAATGAAGCGGTTGTCCATGTTTCCGCCGTGGACACCGGGATAAAGCGTCTCGATCGCGGGACCGTCCGGCGCCGTGCCGACGACGCCGACCATCGGCCGCGTGGGAAACCGAATTTCGTCGCTGAAAATCACCGCGCCGTCTTGGATCGGGACAATTCGCGTGGCGAAACGCTCGGCTTGGTCCGCCAGCAGGCCGATTCCCTGCTTCACGGCCACGAATCCGGATGGCGCGAGGTCGATGTCGAGAATTTCGACCGCCAGGCTGTCCCCCGGTTTCGCGCCGGTAACCGCGATCGGGCCGGTAGCCGGATTTGCGCCGTCAAGATGGGCGTGATCGAGCAAATCTTCGTCGCGGCGGATGGTTCCGGTGCGGGCGTCGTAGGTTTCCACGAGCAGGGTCTCGCCGGGTTCGATTTCCAGCGCGGGCGGATGGCTGGGATCGAAACTGTAGCGGATGTGGTCTCGGGTCAGGGTTTTCATGGGTCGTTTTTTTTCGATGTTTCCGGCTTTCTCACGTCACCACGCGCGTCACCAGGTCATACAGCGCCTGAATGCCGAAACGGAAGCCTTCCACCGGGATTCGTTCGTCCACGCCGTGGAACAGATCGGGAAAATCCACGTCGGCCGGCATTTGCAGCGGATAAAAGCCGTAACACGTCGCTCCAAGCCTGGCGTAGTTGCGGGAATCCGTGGCGGCGTAGACCTGGTAGGGCACAACCTCGGTTTCCGGGTCGTGTTCGCGCATGACCTCCACGATTTGCCGGTAAACCTCGGTTTTGGCGGAAAATTCGGCCGCGGGCTCGCTGTGAACCACCTCGATGGCGTGTTCCGGGCCGATCGCCTCCGCGATTTCGCGAACCAGCTCGTCAGCCGAACTGGCGGGGGAAATTCGCCCGTCCACATCGATGACGACCTCGCCGGGAACGACGTTGAGCTTGGAGCCGGCCCGGACGATCGTGGGATTAGCGGTGTTGGCGAGGTTGGCTTGGAGGCTGTCGCGGTCGCGGCCCGGCGGAACCACGTGGTGGAGCAAAAATCGCCCCAAACGCGGTTTGGTCAGGCCCGTGGAGACCAGCCTGGCGACGGGATTCGCGTTTCGCCCCAGGGCGAGGATGAAGTTGCGCGCGGAATCGCTGACGTGATGCGGAAACCGGGATTTGCCGAGTTTTTGCAGCACTTCGCCGGCTTTCGCCACCGCACTGTTGGGGCAAGGTTTGGCGCTATGGCCGGGTTCGCCCCTAACGTGGATGCGAAGCTGCACGATGCCGCGTTCGGCCACCTGAACCAACCGATAGGCCCGGCCGCGCACGGTGATGTTGAAGCCGCCCACCTCGTTGAGCACGTATTCCGCCCGAATCAGGTCGGGATGGTGATCCACCAGGTAGCGGGAGCCAAATTCGCACGCTTGCTCTTCATCGGCCACCGCGGCGAAGATGACGTCGCGCTTCAAATTGACGCCGTTGCGTTTGAGGAGGCGAAAAACGGCAAACGCCATCGCCGCGAAGCCCTTCATGTCGATGGCGCCGCGTCCCCAGATGAATCCATCGGCTTCCACGGCCTCAAACGGCGGGTGGGTCCAATTTTCCGCGTTGGCTTCGACCACGTCCAGGTGGCAACCGAGTAAAAGCGGCCGTTGCGAGCCGTCGCCCTTGAGCCGGGCGACCAAATTAGCCCGATGGGGCGCCGGTTCCAGGATGGTGCTCTCGATCCCGTCGCCGCGGAGCTGTTTTTCCAGATACGCCGCGGCTTCCCGTTCGTTGCCGGGCGGATTGGTGGTGTCGATCCGGATCAGGTCGCGCAGGATGCGTTTGGCCTCTGCGAAGGTCTCGTCATCGAGGCGAAACATGGCGCGCCGGGTGGGTCACATCCGCTCACGCAGGCTCACATCGCCTTGCGGTCGAAGGTCGATTCGGGAAATCCACCGGGAAAAATTTTGTATTTCGTGAAGTTGAGCACGGTCGATTTTGGCGTGCCCAGCAGCTCGGTTACCATGAGCCCGGACAGGAACGGAATGACCTTGCCGCCGGCCTTGATTTTGGCTTTGTGCTCGAAAGTCGCCGTGCGGATGTGTTTGCCGGAAATGGTGAAAAAATGGGCTTCGCGAGACACGCGCTGCTCGTTGGAGACCCAAATCAGCACCTTGGCGTAAGTGGCGCCCGGGCGTTTTTTCAGCTCGAAAAGCGTGCAGGATTCGCCGTTTCGCTCCGCCGGCGAGGCTTTGGCGATGTTGTATTCCTGCAGGAAGCTGGAGGAGGCGATTTCGCCGATCGCAGCCCGGCCGGCGAGCTGCATGCGCTTGTTGATGGGCACGGCGCGCACACCGGGCTTGGAAAACCACATGTCGCCGCCGCTAACGAGGTATTTTTTGCCGGCGGAGGTCTCGGGCACCAAAATTTCGGCCAGAGCGTTGTTTCCCTGCGTTTTAACCAGAAGCTTGGCGGTCTCCGTTTCGCCTTTTTCGGTGCTGGCGGCGTCCACGGTCCATTGCAGGCCGTTTTTGGCCAAAACGCCGCGGGAAGCCTCGGCGTCGTGGAGCAAATCCCGGTCGTCCTGGGAAACCTGGGCCCAGCTCGCGCCTAGCAGGCCAAAAAGGACGATCGAGAGGCGAAAAACGAGGGTTCGGGAGTTGAAGTTGGTGAAGGGTTGCATGGTTTCTTGGTTTTTGAGGGTCTGCAAGATTAGACGTGGCCGAGCGCCTCCACAATTCCGGAATTCGCAGCTTTCCGGGCCGGAATAATGGCCGCCGCCAGCGTCAACGTAACGAGGAAGAGCGTCGTGACCAGCAAATAGGCGCCGTCGAGGTAGATTTCCAGCGGAACCTCGCGCGCGATGGTCGGCGGCGTCCACATGGGCTGGCGCAGTTTCACCAAAAGCCAGATGCCGACGGTGAGGATGAGCCCGGTCAGCGAGCCGAGCAACCCGAGCAGGGCGCCTTCGATGCCGAAGAGCCAAATCACGCCTTTTCGCTTCAAACCCAGGGCCCGCAGGGTGCCGATTTCCGTGGTTCGTTCCAAAATCGCCATGCCCATGGTGTTCATCACGCTCATGGTCACGATGACGATGAGGATGATGAAAACGATGCGGAAAATCATGTCGAACATGCGGCGCGTCAGCTTGTACATCTCGCTTTCCTCGTCCCAGGGCACGATTTGCAGCTCTTGGGAGGAATCGGCCAGCAACGCGGTGATTTCCTCCCGAACCGCCGGCAAATCCCGCTGATGTTCGAGCAAAATCCCCACCGTGCCGACGCCTTCGGTCTGGTAGAGTTCTTGAGCCAGTTTCAGCGGCAGAAAAATCAGTTTGTCGGCCAAAGTCGCCGACGCATTGCCAAAAACGTGCTTCACCGCGGCGTCCACCACGTTGATTTGCCCATCCACGGTGCGCGACATCAGCACCACTTCCTGGCCCAGCTCCAAATTCAGCGTTTCCTCCACCCCGAAGGCGATTCCGACGGCGTAGGGGTTGTCATCCTCGATTTTTTCGCCCTTGGCCAGAAAACTGAACCCGCGTTTCAGCGTTTTGGAGTGCTTGAAAAATTTCTCGTGCTCGGAGGGCGTGACCGCGCGGCCGATGAAGATGCCCGAGGCGTCGCCGGTGTCGATTTGCCCGCTCAAATCCAGTTTTCCCGCCGCCATGATGATGCGGTCGTCTTCTTCCGCCAATTTCCGCAATTTTTGGTAAATTTCCGCCGAAAGCAGGTAATTCGCCGGATCCGTGGTCCCGTGCTGGCGATAGCCGGTGCGGTAAATCTGCAAATGCCCGTTGCCGCCGGCGTAAATGAACGCATCGCGCAAATTAACGAACATGTAGGTGGTGAATCCGCCAAAAAGGTTCACCGCGGCAAAACCCAAGGTCGCGGCCAATATCGTGACGATGGAGCGGCGTTTGTTGCGCGCCAAATTGCGAAAAGCCAGCTTAATCCAGGACATCATGGGCGGTCAATCCCTGCGAACATCTTCGGTGATCTCGCCGTCTTGCAAGTGTACCTTGCGGTCGACGCGCTCCAGCAGACGCTCGTCGTGGGTGGAAAAAATGAACGACGTGCCGCTGGCGCGATCCAGCTTGCGCATCAGCTCGATGATGTGCAGCGCGTTTTCAGAGTCCAAATTCGCGGTCGGTTCGTCGGCAACCACGACTTTGGGCTCGGTCACCAGGGCCCGGGCGATCGCGACCCGCTGCCGCTGGCCGCCGGAGAGCTTTTTGGGCCATTGATTGACGAATTCCTCCAAGCCCACCTGCTCCAGCATCTCCAACGCGCGCTTTCGCGAATCCTCGGGATCCACGTCTTGCATCTGCAACGGCAGCATCACGTTTTCCAGGCTGGAGAGCACCGGAACCAGGTTGAAGGACTGGAAGACGAAGCCGATTTTTCGGTTTCGCAACTCGCTTTGGCGGTCGTCGTCCAATTCGCCCACATCCCGGCCTTCGAACAGGATTTTGCCTTCGCTAGGGCGGTCGATCACGCCCATCAAGTGGCACAACGTCGATTTTCCGGAGCCCGACGGCCCCCAAATCGCGACGAACTCGCCGGAGTCGATCGTGAGATCCACTCCGCGGAGCGCCTCGATTTTAGTTTCGCCGAGCCGGTAGGTTTTGTGCGCGTTCTGGACTTCGATCAGGGCCACGGTGGTTCGCGGTTACCCGGCCGAAAGCAACCGCGATTCCGCCAAATCCACGGTGATGGGGTGGATGGTTGCCTGTGGGTTGGATGGCTCCGGTTCGCGGGAGGAAGCGTCGTCAAAAACTTCGCGGCTGAACTCGAAAACGATCGAGATGGCGTCAGCCAAGGTTTCGAGCGCCGCCCGTGGGTTGGCGGCTTCGACTTCGGCGCCGGGAATTTCCGCGCAACGTGCATGAAACACGCCGCCCTCGCCTGGCTCGAGGATTGCAGTGAATTGGCCTCGCATAAGTGTGTAAAGCTGGGGTTATCCGCCGGCGTGAGCAAAAAAGATCACGCGGTGGACGGGTTGAGTGGTGGTTGGGGTCAAGATTCCGCGTCAGCCGGTGGAGTTGGGGGCTCCGTTTCGGTTGGCGCATCGGGGTCTGGGGATGATTCTTCCTGGGCTGCCGGAGTTTCCGGATCTGGCGGCGTTTTTGGCGCATCGGAGGTTGGTTTGGCCTCCTCCGGAGCGGCGTCCGGCGCGGCTGGCTCGGTTTTGGGAGCCGGCGGCGGGGGCGTTTCGGCGTCGGCGTCCGGCAGGCGTCTCTTCACGATGTTGACGCGTTGCTGCCACAGCCCCATCCACGGGTTGCCGGGATATTCCTGCTGGATGGGCTCGTAAATATCGCGCGCCTTCTCAAAATCGCCCTCCTGCATCGCCAAATCGCCCAAATGAATGCGGGCGTAGGCCGCCAAATCCGATTCCCGGGAGACTTGCCGGTAAAAATTCGCCGCCAGCTCCAAATCGCCCGCGTCTTCAGCAATCCGGCCGAGCACGGTCAGCGCTTGATCGATGCGCGGGTGGTCCGGAAACTCGTCGCGAAAGCGCAGCAGGGCCGTTTTTGCGCCATCCACATCGCCTTGCTCCTCCAACAACTCGGCTTTGCGCAAAAGCGCGTTTCCGGCGGGGAGCGTTCCCGCAAACTCACCGATCAACTCGTCCAGATCCTCCACCGTGGCTGCGTCGGCATAGGCGCGCCCGGCGGCGATCCGCTTTTCCTCGTTGAGCCCGCGAAACAGGATGACCCCGCAAACCACGGCCACGATTGCCGCCAATCCCAGGATGATGCCGGCCTTGTTCTCCTGAAAAATCTGCTCGATCGGCGAGGGGCCGAGAGCTTTGGCCAAGGGATCGGAATCCGGCGATTGCTGGGGTGTATCGGGGTTAGCCATGTCCTGGTCTTGGAAATGCGTCCGTTCGCTCTAGCGCTGCTTCGGCGAGGGGTGGGATTCTTGCCCAATTTCGCGGCTCGTCAACCTCCCACCGCGTTTCTTGCCTCTTCGGCCAGAGGCGTGCTGAGGTAACGCTCTCCTGTCGAACAGGCTACGGTGACGATGACCTTGCCTTTATTTTCCGGCCGCCGCCCGACTTCCAGCGCCGCCACCACATTTGCGCCGGTGCTGATTCCCACCAAAATGCCCTCTTCCCTGGCCAGCCGGCGGGCCATGGCAAAGGCTTCGTCGTTGGAGACTTTGATGCACTCATCCACCTGCCCCATGTGCAGGTTGTCCGGAACAAAACCGGCGCCCGTGCCCTGAATTTTGTGGGGCCCCGGCGTTAACTCCTCACAGGCCATGGTCTGCGAAATCACCGGCGAATCCTCCGGTTCCACGGCGATGGCCTGAAACCCGGGTTTTTGCGGCTTAATCACCTCCGCGCAGCCGGTAATCGTCCCTCCCGTGCCCACGGCGGCCACCAGAATATCGACTTGCCCGTCGGTATCGTCCCAAATCTCCTGCGCCGTCGTTTTGCGGTGAATTTCCGGATTCGCCGGATTTTTGAACTGCTGCGGCATCCAGGCATGGGGTGTCTCGGCCACAATTTCCTCGGCCTTGGCGATGGCTCCCTTCATTCCCTTGGGCCCGGGCGTGAGGACCAAATCCGCCCCCAGCATGGCCAAAAGCGTCCGCCGTTCCAGGCTCATCGTCTCCGGCATTGTCAAAATCAACCGATAGCCCTTGGCCGCGGCCACAAACGCCAGCGCAATGCCGGTATTTCCGCTGGTTGGCTCCACAATCACCGTATCCTTGCGCAACTCCCCGCTCTCCTCCGCCGCCTCGATCATCGCCATCCCGATCCGGTCCTTCACGCTGCCTAGCGGGTTAAAAAACTCGCATTTCAGCGCGATAGTCGCATCGACGCCTTCGGTAACGCTGTTGAGGCGGACCAGCGGCGTCCGGCCGACCGTTTCCACGATGTCTTTGAAAATGGGCATGGCGATTTTTTGGGTTGGGTGTGGTGTGAGCCTTCCCTAGCCTTGATCCCTGGTCCTGACAAGCGGGTTTTGGGGAACCTGGCCGCTTTCCCCGTGAATTCTCCGATGGCGGCCCGAAGCGAAAATTTGGGCCAATGGCTTTGTTGCTTGCAACGTCCAAAGTTCGAGCCGATTCTACGCGTGCCACTCCCCCTAACAACCCAACCACATGTTTCTCAAGCGCTTCCTTCAAGCGGTCATGGTTCTGGCCGTTCTTCTGCTCGTCCTCGGCATCGCTCTGTTCGTCTTTCGCGGCGCGATCGAGCAAAAAGTCCTCGCCACCGTCGATTCCAAGCTGACCGAGCAGGGAATCCACCTGGCTTATACCCCGGAGAACGTGAATTTGCTCAAAGGGCTGACGGTTAACGACGCCACGCTTTACCGCACGGCAGAGCGCAAGGAGCCCATGCTGAAGCTTTCCACCCTGGCGATCAGTTACAAGTTTATGGACCTGATTTCCGAGAAAAAGCGCCTCATCCTGGCTACGGCCGACGACGCGGTGCTGACGGCGTTTCACGAGGGCGAACCCTACAATTTCGAGAATTTGGACGCCAATTTGCAGGCTACGGCCCGCAACCTGCGGCTTTCGCAGTTGGACGGCCAATTTTTCGGGTTAAACCTGGAAATTGAAGGCGATGTGGCCATTGCCGAGGCTGCGGAGCCCTCTGAAGAAGCCCCGGCCGCGCCAAATCCCGATGCGGCTGAAAGTTCGGGCGGTTTGGCGGATTTGGACTTCGGTCCGCTGGCTCAATTGGCCGCCGCGATGAACATCGAATCCAAGGCCGCGCCGCCCACGCTGAAGCTGAAGTTTTCCGTGGCCGAAGACGCCTCCATCAAGGCCAACGGCAGCCTGGCGGGCGAAGAATTCGTTTGGGACGGCCTGCCGGTAGACGCCTTGAAGCTGGATTTCGCGACCAAAGAGCCCGCCGAGCCGTTGGTCGTCACGATTGACGCCCTGGAGCTGAAATTCGGCGGCCGGCCGTTGAGCGCATCCGGCGAATTCGACACCGAGGCGCAGATTTTGCACCTCAACAAGCTGGATTCCAAGGTGGACGTCATCGCCCTGACCAATCACTTCGCCAAGCCGGAGACGCCCTTGCCGCTCCGTTTTCTGGCGCCGCCGCACGTGGTCGGCACCGGCACGTTTTCCGTAGCCGCCCCGGAGCAATCCGCGCTGAGCGGCACCGTGCAAAGCGCGGAAGGGGTGGAAATCGACTTTCCGGAGGATCAGAAGCTGACGATCGCCGAAATTTCGACGAATTTCGCGCTCAAAGACGGGATTTTGACGTTGCCGGATTTTGCGGCCAAAACGCTCGACGGCGCCGCCGGAATCAACGCCGCGTTTCGCCCGTTTGACGAGAAAATGACGCTGGATGGGACCATTGAGCTAAACAACCTCTCGCTGGACGAGGTGACCAAATTTGTGGGTCAGGAAGGCGGAAAAGTGGGCCGGTTGAGCGCCACGTTTGAAGGCAAGGGAGCGCCGGAAATGACGCTTTTGAATGGAAACGGCACCCTGACCATCAGCGAGGCGGAATTGCTCTCCATCCCCATTTTTCGCAAGCTCAAGCCGGTTTTGTCCCTGTTGATGGTGGGCCCGTTTGAGGAGCAGAGCAAGGGAACGTCGGTAACGGCGACCTACGCCCTGAACGACGGCGTTTTGGCCACCGACGACATCAAACTGGTCGGCTCGCTGTTTGAAATCAACGGCACGGCCAACGTCAATTTTGGCAGCGAAGAACTCCTCGCCACCGCCGCGGCCAAAACTCGGGGAGCCACCCAGTTGATCACCGGTTTGGCGGGCAAAGCGCTGGAAATTGAGGCGAGCGGCACGTTCGGCGATTACTCCTGGAAGCCGAAAAATTTGCCCGGGCTGGAGGAAATCGGCTCCATCACGGACATCCCGAAGGAAAAATTGGGCGAGATGTTGCAAGGCTTGACCGGCAGCAGCGAGGATGCGGCAGCCAAGGCGGTGGACGACATTTCCAACATCGCCAAGGAGGCCAAGGAAGCCTTTGGCGGCCTACGTTTGCTGGGCGGACGAAAGGAGAAGAAGGAGCAGAAGGAGAAAACCGGCGAGCCTGCTGGTGACGCCGCCACCGACGCTAAAGACGGAAATGACGCCAAGGAAGCCCCTGATTCCGGCGAAAATTCTCCGAATCCGTAACCGGTATTTTGGCCAGTGATGATGTTGTGAGGTGAGACTTGAATTCTCGTTCGTGCTCGGTCAGAGTCCTCCATTCGCAGGACAGTCTCATGAGCAAGAACACCTCGACATCCAAAGTCGCCATTCTGGGGGGAGGCATTGGCGGGTTGACCGCGGCCTATCACCTGACCCATCCGGATAACCCCCAAAAATTCGACATCACCGTCTACCAAATGGGCTGGCGCTTGGGCGGCAAATGCGCCAGCGGCCGAACCCACGAGGTGATGCCGGACGGGCACGTGGTTCATCGCAGTTTGGAGCACGGCATCCATTACCTGGCCGGCTGCTACGAAAACACCTTCCACATGCTGGACGATTGCATGCGGGAGCTGAATCGCGGGCCGGAGGAGCCGCTTTCCTGCTGTTTTCCCGATCCTGAGGGCGTGCGCGACCCCATTTTTCACCCCTTGCGCAATCAAAAAACCGGGGAGAACGAATCCACCTTTTCCTTCATGGAAGAAATCGGCGGGCAATGGAAATCCTGGGACTTTGGCATGCCGGAAATGGAAGAGAGCAAGCCCGGCGAACGCAGCCGCCATGGCGACGAAGGGCCCACGATATGGGCGCTGCTGGTGTTGCTGCTGGAATGGCTGCGCAACCGCGTGGATGCCATCCACGCATCGGAAAGCTCGGTCGTTTTCGGCAAGAGCGGCGGGGTAATTCCGCGGTTCGTGCGTTTTGCGATCAAACTGGCCCGCAGCGTCAGTTCGGTGGTCGAAGAACCGCGAAATGCGGCCAACGCCGCCTACGACATTGCCAAGCATTTCCCGGATGCCCCCGTCGCCCGCAAGGCCAAGCGCAGCATTCTCTGGGCGCTACGCCGATTGGAGGAGGATAGCGAGCAAATTGCCTGCGAAGCCGATTTGAGCGACGACGAACGGCGCCATTTCTTGATCGAGGTCAGGTTCGCCAGCGCCATCGCCCGCGGCATCCTCACCGAGGGCGCATTTTTGAAGGGGTTCGATTGCCTGGACCGGTACGAGTTTACCGATTGGCTCAAAAAGCACGGCGCGCCGGAGTCGGTCACCGATTCCGCGTTGATGCGCGCGCTTTACGCGGTGCCGATCGCCTACAACCCGGACGACGACAGCCAGCGCAAGCTTTCCGCCGGCGTGGCGGTGCGTTTCAGCCTGCGGCTCTTTCTCGACTACCGCGGCGCCTTCGTCTGGAAGATGCAGGCGGGCATGGGCGAGGCCGTCATCACCCCCCTGTTTGAGGCGCTGAAAAAACGCGGGGTGAAGTTTCGCTTTTTCCACAAAGTGGAGCACCTGGGCCTGGATGGCCGCAATGTTGGCACGATTCGCATCCGCCAGCAGGCGCAGTTGAAGGACGGCGCGCCGTTGGAAAGCTACGATCCCCTGGCACCGATTCCCGATCCCAAGGGAACGCTGATGTGCTGGCCCAGCGAGCCGAAATACGACTTGCTCGATCCCGAACAAGCCGAAACGCTGCGAAATCTGCACGCGGAGAAAAACATCGACCACGAGAGCGGCTGGATGCCGGATCAACCTTGGGACAAGATCATCCAACTGCAACGCGGCCACGATTTCGACCACGTGGTGCTGGCCATTCCCATCGGCGCGCTGCCGCCCATCTGCACGGACCTGGCCAAACGCAACCAACGTTGGGCGCTGATGCTGGAATCCGGCCGGCCAGACTCGATTCGCACCATCCAAACGCTCAACGTCCAGCTTTGGCTCAAAAAAACGGTGCAGGAGCTGGGCTGGCAATCGGTTCACCCGCTCATCGAGCTTGGATTTCGCCGCCCGGTCGATACCTGGGCGGATTACGATCAGGTGGCCGCGCGCGAGAACCTTCCGCCCTCCGCCGGGGTGGGGCATCTGGCCTACCTGCTGGATTCGCTGAAGGATGCGCCGGACATGGTGGGCGATCACGTGCCGGTGCGCGAGCGCGAGAGGGTCAAGGAGTTGGCCCGCCGGTTTTTGGAGGATCACGCGCACAAACTCTGGCCGAACGTGGCCGTTGACGCCGGGGGAGATTTCGACTTCGCCGCCAATTTGGCCGATTTTGGCGCGGGACCGTTCGATTCGCAGTATTTTCGCCCCAACATCAATCCCAGCGACGGCTACGTGCTGAGCGTCCCGGGCAGCTCAAAACGCCGAATGGCCGCGGACGAGTCCGGGTTCAAAAATCTGGTCCTGGCAGGCGACTGGATCGACAACGGCATCAACGTGGGCGCGCTGGAGAGCACCGTTACCTCCGGCAAACAGGCGGCGCGGGCCATTTCCGGTTTCCCCAAGGTGATCTACAGCGAGCGCGACCGCTACCCCTCCTCCAAATTCCGCCAACTCTTCCGCCGCTGGCGCCGGCGCTATTTTCGCGAAAACCTGTGAACGCGGATTTTCGCATCAAAGGCGCCGGACCGGCCGGATTAACCGCCGCGATCGCCTTGGCGCGCGAAGGAGCCTCCGTGGACGTCTACGAGAGCCGCGAGGACTGCGGGGCCCGTTTTCACGGTGATTTGCAGGGAATCGAAAACTGGATGAACGGGCGCGACTTTGCCGACGATTTGCGCTTGTGGGGCATCGAGCGCACGTTTTCCGCGCGGCCGTTTTTGGGGGCGACGGGAATCGACGACCGCGGCCGAATTTACCCGATGAGCCGGAGCGACCCGGTTTTTTTCGTGATTCGGCGGGGTGCATCCGCGGATTCGCTGGACCAATGCCTCAAAACGCAGGCGCTCGAGGCCGGCGCGCGGATTCACTTCGCCCAACCCGCGAATGACGCCGAGGTGGACCTGGTTTCCTCCGGCCCAGCCGGCCATCCCCGCCGCGGTTTGGCGGTCAGCGAGGTTTTTGAGCTCGATCGGCCCGATGAAGCCTACCTTTTGCTCGACAACCGGGCCGCGTCCGGCGGCTACGCGTACCTTCTCATCGCCAACGGCCAGGCTTGCCTCGCCTCGATCCTGTTCGCGGATTTTTCTTCGGCGCACGAGCAATTTTCCCGCGCAAAAGCCAGGATTTCGCGTGTTTCCAGCATCAAATTCGGCGAAAACTCGCCCACCGGCGGTTTCACCACGTTTTCCGGCACACCTCGCTTCCGCCACGGCCGGCAACTCTTCGCCGGCGAGGCCGCCGGCTTGCAGGACCCGCTTTGGGGCTTCGGCGTCCGCAACGCCATGACCTCCGGCTACCTGGCCGCGCAAGGTCTGCTGGGCCACCTGGATTTCGCCGCCGTTGCGGAGGCGGAATTTGGCCCCCGCGTCCGGGCCGGTGTCGTCAACCGGCGCCTGTGGGAAAAACTCGGCCACCCGGCCTACCGCGCCGTCCTAACCGGAGGCGCGCGCACCCGCAACCTGCGCGCCTACCTGCACCGGCTCTGCCAACCCACGATTTTTCATCGCGCGCTGTTTCCCCTCGCCTCCCGCCAGCTTCACCGCCGGGCCCCGAAAACCTCAACCGGCGCCTCCGCCACCATCATCCTTCAACCCGAACCTAACGACCCATGAGCCTCAAAACATCACCGCTCTTCCGCATCCCGCAGCCGAACATCGAGGTGGACGACGTGCCGGGTTTCCACTACCAAGGCATGCTCGACACCTGGGTGATCGTTCGCGAGATCGACAAAGAAGCCCTCCGCAAGTCCTTGCCCGATTTTGTCGGCCTAATGCCGAACGAGGCCATTCCGGAGCCGATTCGCCCGGCCGAAGACGCGCATCCCGTGCTTTTTCTCTGCGGGCAATACTACAAGGTCAATCCGGTGCCAAAAGTCGCCGGCCTGCCCAGCAACCTGAAGTACGAGGAGGCCGCCTGCGTGGTCCCCTACGCCTGCGGTTGCGGCGATCATCCCTGCAACTACCCCACCGAGCTTTACCTCCAAGACCCGCGTGGTGTTTTGTTAGGCTGGGTCGGCGCCATCAACAAATATTTCGCCAACCTGGAGTACAAGGCCCGGCGCAGGTTCTCCATCGACGAATTGTTCGACTTTCCCGGCACGCCGCTGGTCAAGCTCACCGAACGCAGACGCCGATCCATCGGCAAGGACGCCCAGCCGCGCCTGGACGCCATTCGCGAGATTTTCACCCACCCCGTGCTCGGCTCCTACACCGATTCGCTCAAAAAGAGCTTCGGGCTCAAGGACGTCATCGAGATCACCTTCATTCGCGTGTGCGAGGAGCTGCACTACGAGCTGGGCTCCAAGATCAAAGCCACCGACCTCGAGTTGATCATCGACGAAGGTTTCGCCCCGCCGATTGGCGTCAGCGGGCTGGTGCCGGGCATCGACAAGGACAAATTCGGAGCGTTTTGGGTGCAGGGCTGCAAGTGGTCGTTGCATCCGCCGGAATTGTGCGAATCGGCGTGAAATGAGGCGCAATTGTTCTCCCAAAAAATCAATCGGCGGCTCCCAGGATCGTCCGCACCTTGTCGCAGGCGAACGCGATTTCTTCGTCGGTCATCTCGATGGCGTCCAGGTGAAGGTAGCCCTCGTCCAGGTGATGGGCGCGGGGGACGACGGTGGGGTTGCCGGCCCGGAGTTCGCGTTCCAGCGAAAAAGCGTCGTGCCCGCAAATTTCGGGTTCCAGCGTGAGCCTGGCGCGCGAAAACGGGCAGCCGTTCGGGTCGGCGTCGATGCTCAGCCGCAAACCGGGGATTCCCTCCAGCCGGCTCAGGATGAGCTGTACCTTGCGATCCTGCTCCGCGGTCCAGGCGGCCACGTCTTCTTTTTCGCGGTATTCCAGGGCGGCCATCGCGCCGACAATCGCCTCCTTCCCCGCCTTCATGGGACGCCCGATTCCGCGGTTTTGCAGGTAGACGGCATCGACCAGATTTTGCCGGCCAGCCACGATTCCGCCGGTCGTCGAGCACAAAAACTTGTGGGCGCTGGTTAGGACCAGATCGGCTCCCGTGGCCACCAACTCTTTGAGCCGATGATCCTGCGCCGCGCCGTCGACGATGACCGGCACGCCGAATTCGTGGGCCAATTTCACGACCTGCGGCAGTTTCACCCAGCCGTAGGGGACGGTGTGGTGCGATTCCACGTGGACGATGGCCGCGACGCCGTTTTTTCCCAGTTCGTGCCGAATTTCCGCCTCCCCGCAGCCATTGACCATCCCCATTTCCACGGGTTCGGCGCCGGCCAGGCGAATGCACTGGGTCACGGGATTGCCGTAGTTGACCACGTGGCCTTTTTGGATCAAAACGCGGTTTGGCATGCCCTCGGTGCCGGGAAGCTGCAACACGCGGCCAAGGTCTGCGCCGGTCATCGACGCGGCCACGCCCAAGGTAATGCCCGCGGCCGTGCAAGCGGTGACGCACCCGCTTTCCGCCCCGGTGGTCCGCGCAATGACCTTGCCGGCGGCGCCTTGCAGCTCATCCAGCACGAAAAAACGCCGCAGCGACTCGGTTACCGGCCCGGAAATTTCCGGCAACACGATTGCGCCGGAAAGAGCGGTCATTTTGCCGCAGGCGTTGATCACTCGCGTCAGGCCGTAGGTTTGGTGGAGGTCCATGCGGCCAGAAACTTGAGTTGAAATTGGAAATTGGAAATTGAAATTCGGTTTCGAGTTTCGAATTTCCAATTTCCAATTTCCAATTTCCAATTTCCAACCAAATGACCCGGGACATTCTCATCCAAGGCGGCGAAGTCATCGATCCCAGCCAATCGCTGCGAGCCATTCGCGACATCGCCATTTCCGGCGGAAAAATCGCGGAAGTCGCTGAATACCTGGACCCAACGCAGGCGCGCCGCACGATCGACGCCAAGGGCAAAATCGTCACCCCGGGCTTGATCGACTTGCACGTGCACGTCTACACCCACATTCCCCTGGGGCTGGACGCCGACTCCCTTTGCGCCGCCGGCGGCGTAACCACCATGCTCGACACCGGTTCGGCCGGCAGCAACAACTTTGCCGCGTTTCGGCGCGATGACATCGATCGCGCGGAAACCGAGGTTTTGGGCCTGGTCAACCTTTCCTGCATCGGCCTGGTGGCCCACGATTTGGGCGAACTGATGGATCCGCGCTACGCCGACGTGGAAGGCGTGATTCGCACCATCCGCGAACATCCCGGCGTCGCCATTGGCGTGAAAATTCGCGCAGGCGCCCACATCATCGGCTCTGGCGAGCAAGGGCGCACCCACTTCCTCCAGGCGGTCCGCGCGGCACGGGAATCCGGCACGTGGCTCATGGTTCACATCGGCGAATGCCCGCTTTCCATCCCGGCCATGCTGGAGCACTTGGAGCCCGGCGACTGCATCACGCACTGCTTCAAGGGTGGCAGCACGCGCATTTTGGATGACGGCGGCCGCGTGTTCGATTCCGTGCGTCAAGCGGCAGAGCGCGGCGTGATTTTCGACGTTGGCCACGGTTTTGGCAGTTTTGAGTGGGAGGTGGCCGAGGCCGCGCTGGAGCAAGGTTTTGAGCCGACGACCATCAGCACCGACCTCCACCAACTCAACGTCAACGGCCCGGTTTACGACCTACCCACCACGATGAGCAAATTTTTGAGGCTCGGCGTCCCGCTCGAGCGCGTGATCGAAATGAGCACGACGCGTCCGGCCAAAATTTTGGGCCGCGAAGGCGATTTGGGAACGCTCGCGGCGGGAACGGTGGCAGACATCGCCATTTTGGAAAAACGCCGCGAAAACGTGGTTTTTACCGACAGCTACGAGCAAACTCGCGACGGAACGGAGCGGCTCACCGCCACGGCGACCATTCGGCGCGGTGAGTTGGTGCGTTAGGCGGGCCTTCCGCTTGAACCTCGCTTTCCACGCGCTAGGATCGCAGTCCATGAGCGACACCATCTACCCCCGTAGCCCCTACGAAACGATGAACGGCTGGGTGCATCTGCCTCGGTTGATCGATAAAATTCGCCTCCACGAAGCCGGGAAGCTTCACAGCGACTACCAGCCCAACTACCTGCACAAAGGCTTCGATCTCGCCTGGTTCGAAGCGGCGGAAGTTGATCCGGACAGCTTCGTGAACGTCGTGCGCGGCAGTCTGACCGACGGCGAGATCAGCGACTGGGTTGGCAAAAACGTGAAAAAATCGCAGGGCGAAAAGGATGCACTGCGCGATGCGCTGCTCAAGTACGGGACCGAAGGCAAGCTGGTTGAGGTGCTGAAGACGCGCAAAGCCCAATCCGGCCTGGAAGACCGCGACGACATCACCTGCATGTTCCAGTACATCGATGCCGACGAGGGTCGTGGTTAGCCCGGGCGAGCCATTTTCCGGACTTCACGCGCGAGATGCGCGCCGCGGTGAGGTGATGTGCAAAATCGCGTAACGAAGCGCCAAATTCCTCACACTCACACCCATGCCAGGCCCGAAGGACCCACCTCGCGCAACAAAAACACTCGACATCGCCGGCCTGGGCGTTTGCACGCTGGATTTGCTGATGCGAGTCGAAAAACTGCCCGGCGGTGAGAGCGTCCAACGCACGGAAGAATGCATCCTGCAAGGCGGCGGCCCCGTCCCAACCGCTCTGGCGGCAGCGACGAAATTGGGCGCAAAAACCGCGCTGATCGACCAACTGGGCGACGATTTGCGCGGCGACCAAATCCGCCGCGAATTGGTGGAACTGGGCGTCGATATGGACGCGGTGCGGCAAATTGCCGGGACCACTTCGTGCATCGCCTCGGTGTGGGTCCGGCAAAGCGACGGAGCGCGCTGCATCGCCTTTTCGCCGGGGTCGGTTCCGGAACTCGGCGCTTCGCAACTGCCGGAAAACATCGTGGAACGCGCCAAAATCCTCCACACCAACGGCCGGCACGAGGAAGCGATGGTTTCAGCCGCAAATCGGGCAAAACGCGCCGGCACATTGGTTTCCTTCGACGGCGGGGCCCATCGTTTTCGCGAATCCATCCGCGACTTCCTCCCGCTGGTCGATATCGCCATCGTCGCCCGCGACTGGGCCTCGCGCTGTGCCCTAACTGAAGACGTCGCCAACGCGGCAGCGATGATCCAGCAGGCCGGTCCCAGCCTGGTTGTCATCACCGGCGGTTTGGCGGGGAGTTGGGTGTTTCCGCCCGACGCCGAAAGCTTCCACCAGCCCGCGTTTCCCGTGCCCGATGTGGTGGACACAACTGGTTGCGGCGATGTCTACCACGGCGCGTTTCTCCGCGGCTTGGCCGGCGGCTGGGATTTGCCACAATGCGCCCAAATCGCCAGCGCGATGGCTGCGCTAAACGCCAAGGGGCTCGGTGGGCGGGGAAATTTGGCGGGTTTGGCCGAACTACGCGAATTTTTGGGATCCGCTAGCTTGGTTGATTGACGGGCCCAAAGCGTTGTTTGCGCCACCCTACTTTTTCTTCGCTTGCTCGCGTTTGCGCGCTTCTTCGATCACTTCCTCCGCCACGTTGGCCGGGCAGGGGGCGTAGTGGCTGAATTCCATCGAAAATTGGCCGCGGCCGCTGGTCATGGTGCGCAAATCACCGATGTAGCCGAACATTTCGCCCAAGGGCGCGTCGCATTTCACGCGAATGCCGGTGGGGGTGGTCATTTGCTCTTTGATGATGCCACGGCGCCGGTTCAAATCGCCGATGACGTCGCCGACGTGGTCTTCCGGCGTAAAAACGTCCAGCTTCATGATCGGCTCGAGGATTTGCGCGCCGGCTTTGGGGACGGATTGGCGATAGGCGGCCTTGGCGGCGAGTTCGAAGGCGATGGCGGAGGAATCGACGGAGTGGTTGTCGCCGTCGGTGAGGGTGACTTTCAGGTCGATGAGCGGGTATCCGGCGAGCACGCCTTTTTCCGTGGAAAGGCGGAAGCCTTTTTCAACCGCCGGCCAAAATTCGCGGGGCACGTTGCCACCGACGACTTTCGACTCGAAGGAGTAGCCTTCGCCGGGTTCGTTGGGTTCGAGGGTGTACTCGATTTTGGCGAATTGACCCGCGCCGCCGGACTGCTTTTTGTGCGTGTAGGAGTCTTCCACGCGCTTGGTGACGGTTTCGCGGTAGGCCACCTGCGGGGCGCCGACGTCCACCTCCACTTTGTGGGTGCGCTTGAGGATGTCGACCTTGATGTCCAGGTGCAACTCGCCCATGCCCTTGAGGATGGTCTCGCCGCTGTCCTGATCGGTCTCGACGTGGAATGAGGGGTCTTCCTGCACCATTTTGCCGATGGCAACGCCAAGTTTTTCGGCGTTGGCTTTGTCCTTGGGCGCGACGGCCATGGAGATGACGGGATCCGGGAACACCATGGGCTCCAACGTGGCCGGATTTTTGGGATCGCACAGGGTGTGGCCGGTTTGGATGGTTTTGAGGCCAACCAGCGCCACGATGTCGCCGGCCTGGGCGCTGTCGAGTTCGTTGCGGTCGTCGGCGTGCATTTCCACGATGCGTCCGACGCGCTCGGTTTTGCCCGTGGCGGTGTTGAGGATATTGGTGCCCTTGGCCAACTTTCCGGAATAAATGCGGGTAAACGTCAGGGCGCCGTATTGGTCGTCCATGATCTTGAACGCCAAGGCGCGCAACGGCTTTTCGGGATCGACGGTGGCGACTTCTCCGGTCTCCTGTCCCTCCATGTCCACCTCGGGCTGAGGCTTGACCTCGGTGGGGCTCGGCAGGTAGTCGATGACGGCGTTAAGGATGTTCTGCACGCCCTTGTTTTTGAACGCGGATCCGCAATAGGTCGGGAAGAAATCCAGGTTGATGGTGCCTTTGCGGATACAACGCTTGATGGTGTCGACATCCGGCTCCACGCCGTCCAGATACTTCTCCATCACCTCGTCATCCTGCTCCACAGCGGTCTCGATGAGCTGCTCGCGATACTGCTCCACCTTGTCCTTCATGTCCTCGGGCACGTCCTCCAGCTTGTAATTCTCCGGAAGGCCGGAATCGTCCCAAACCCACGCTTTTCGGGTCAAAAGATCGACCACGCCGACAAAATCGCTCTCAATCCCGATCGGCAGAACCATCACCAGCGGCTTGGCGGCCAGGATTTTCTCGATTTGGTCCACCACACGGTAAAAATCGGCCCCGATGCGGTCGAGCTTGTTCACGAAAATGATGCGCGCCACTTCAGAATCGTTCGCGTAGCGCCAGTTCGTCTCGGATTGGGGCTCCACGCCGCCGGAGCCGCAAAACACGCCAACACCGCCGTCGAGCACTTTCAGCGAGCGGTAGACCTCGATGGTGAAATCAACGTGACCGGGGGTATCGATGATGTTGAAACGGTAATCGTTCCAGAAACAGGTGGTGGCGGCGGATTGGATGGTAATTCCGCGCTCCTGCTCCTGCTCCATGAAGTCAGTCGTTGCTTCACCATCATGCACCTCGCCGGTTTTGTGGATTTTTCCGGTCAGTTTGAGAACGCGCTCGGTGGTGGTGGTTTTCCCCGCGTCAACGTGGGCAAAAATGCCGATGTTGCGGTATTTGGAAAGGTCTGCGGTGGCCATGGCTAGGGATGGGATTGCTAGGGACAGAATTTTTCGGGCGGTATGTGTAGTTTAAATCTGCGATTTGGCAACTGGTTTGCGCGGAGATCGGGCAACTGGGGGGCTGAGCCCGAAAAATCCATGGTCTTCCACTTCGTTTCGGTGAAACCGCTATGATTCGATGTGGGAAAGATGATGAAACGCTGCTCTCACTCAAAATCCTTGATAATTCCAATCCGCTCCAGGGTTTCCACATCCCAAAAATGGATCGTTCCATCCCCCAATCCGCAAGCGACGTTCTTGCCGTCCGGAGTGAATACGGCGGAATGCACTGGGGCCTTGTGAACCAATTCCGCACGGTCGGAGCCGGTTTCCAGGTTCCAGAGATAAACCGCCCTGACTGTGGGTTCATCGCTTTTTGCCGTCGAGATCAAGTGTCGGCGGGTTGGCGCGAATTGAACCTCAACCGGGACGTATCGTGGAACGTCATGGGTTTCCAAGCGGACTGGGTCGTCCCCTGTTTCAAGCTCCCAAACAAAAATGTTTCCGGATTCAGCCAACGCAAGAAGCGAGTCGTCGTGACTCCACGCCAGCGTTCGTGAATCCGAATCCTGGGTTATTTCGGTGGGCGGCCTCAATCGCCTGATCTCGCTCCCGGTCGTCGCATTCATGAGCACAATGTCTTCATCCATCTGGACCGCCAGCGCCCCGCCGAGGCTTGAAATACTCACTTCCGTCGCTAAATGGTTTACCGTCATTTCAAACAGGGCTTTCCCCTCGGCGCAGTCCCACACCATCAGTTCGGAAAACCCGTAGGTGGCCAGGAGTGACCCGCCGTTATTGAACGTCATTGACGAAAGAAACGAGGACCCGCTTTCCGCGTCGAAGCTAACAAACTCGCCGGAAACGAGATCCCAATAGCCGGGCTTACCCTCCGGGGTAAGCCAGGTAGAAGCGGCAAATCGCAGCGAATCCGAGGCGATGGCAGGGCCGTCTCCATGCACGATGTAGTCACCCGAATCGCCACTTATTCGGTTGTAGGTAACCCGGCTTCTGGGAACGAAATCACCAGCCTCCCACGTATCGACGGCCATGAATCCCCGGCGCAGAAAACGCTTCGAATTGCCGGAATAATGGAGCGCCATCAGCCTGTCTATGACTGACTCTCCGGTCAGCAACTGGGTAACCTTTCTTGTGGGCAGGTCCCAAACTTTTGCTGCGTGGTGACCTTTAGCGCCAGTCGCCATGTACTTCCCATCCTGGCTGAACGCGATCTTGTCGACCGGCATGCCACGCAAGTCGAGAGCCGACCAGGCGGGTCGTTCTCCAAGCTCCGACTTTCGAATCAGGTGATCTTCGCTGCTGCTGAGGATCGAGGTTCCGTCCGAAGCGAAACGCACGCTGCGAACCGCCGCGGAATGCAGTTGCGACTCGTTGAGCTTGGTTCCGGTGGTGTAGTCCCAGGTCGAGACCTTGCCGCTCTTCGATCCGAGAGCCATTAACGGTTCCTGTTGCGCAAACGCCACCGCGCTAATGCCTTCGTCATCGCCTTGGAAACGGTGTTTTGCTCGGCCTGAGCTGAAATCCCAGATGATGAGGTTTCCGACCTCGTCGCAGCTTGCGAGCAAGTTTGCCGTAGGATTGAAGCTCACGTCCAGAACCGTGCCGCCATGTCCTTTCAGCGTGAGGATGGCCTTCGACAACGCAGGTATCCAGATTCGGACCGTTCGATCCTCGCTCCCTGTCGCCAGGAGATTTCCATTCGGACTGAACGCGAGGCAACGAATCTTCCCGGAGTGTCCCTTGAGGGTGCGAAGGTGCCTGCGACCATCCAGCAACCAAATCGACGCGGTGCGGTCGTGGCTGCTGGTGGCCAAAATACCGCCATTTGGACTGAAGGCCATCGCTTCAACCGAATCGGTATGGCCGACAAAGCTGAATTGACGATCCCCAGTCGCCGCGTCGTGGATGGCGACGGTGTGGTCTTCGCCGCTCACCGCCAGCAGGCTTTCGTCGGGCGAAATCGCAAAACTGACGATTGGGCCGGATGTTTCGAGAAGCGGCGTTCCCGAACCGTCGTCGATCGACCACTTCGTCAAAAAGCCGTCTTCGCTGCCGCTGAATAGGTGGCGTCCGCCGGCGCTGACTGAGAGTCCGCGCTGAGGAACCCACTTCACCAAGTCCGGGTCCGGCTGACTGTAAGATGAGGTGAGATAGTGAAACATGTACGCAAAGAACGCAAAAAAGGCCACGCCAAGATAGATGATCAGTTCAGCAAACACCCTGAAGCTCGTCCCCTTGCGTGCTCCCAGACGGGCGCGGGATAGGCCGATCGCCGAAAAAGTGATTACCGAGCCGAGAATCAGGAGCAGTCCCAGCGGTCCCAGGAAAATCAAAAGCGGTGTCAGAATCAGGCTGACGATGGCACCGATCAATTGGCCCCGGTTCTTGTTGCCAAGCATCGGGAGGGCGCGAGATTTGATCGCCTCGTTGTTCAGCAGCAGTTCACTTTTTGCTTCCAAAAACCGCGCTCTCCACGGATGAAGCCTGGACTCGGGGTCAGATCCGGGCGGGGAAGGCGACGTGGGATCCAAGTGATCGCAAATCATCTCCCGAATGCCCGCATTTTCGAAATACGAGGTGTGAATCAGCATATCCTGGGCCTCCGAAAACGTCTCAGCGTTGTCCTCAATCAGCGAAGTCACCGTCGCCGAACCCCAGGCAAACTGGCCCAATGCTTCCCGGGCTTTGGGAAGAATTGTTCCGGAGTGGGTTTCGATGCGCTGATTAGCAGCGGTGATCACCTCCTCCTCCACGCTTTCCGGCAATGACGGGAAACGGCGTTCGCCAAGCAACACCGGCGCTTCGCTCACATTCGCCAGCCAACAGCCCCTTCGATTGTCGCCTTGGGCGCTTTTGGACATTTTGGACCAGAGCACCCGGTCGCCAAATGGTACCAGCGTCCGATTTACGACGGGAGCCAAAACGCGGCGCAGAAAGAAGCGGTAAAACTGAATGATCCGGTCCGAAACAAAGACCCGCTCTTCAGGAATCTCGATACGGGGGAAGATGTTGCCGCCCAACCTCAGAGTGGACTTCAGCCCATTGATGGCTTCGTCCTGCTTTGACCACAGGCCGAGCCAGCAGCTACCGAATTCCAGGATTGCCTGGTTTTCGATCCTCCGCTCGCGCCGAACCGCCCTGGCCTCCGTGCGGACGGCAAAAAGCCAGGCGTAAATCGCAAAAAGCAGCGGGGGGAGCACGACACAGAAAAACACGAAGGCGACCCAGTCGAAAACGCTGTCCAGTTTCTGCTGCTCATGGATTTGGGTGACCTGACCTCCAACTCGCTTCACGGCTTTTCGGACCTCCGATTCACTTGGGAGCCGACCCGGTTTTTCGTCCTCCACTTCCGATCCAAGAGGTTGCGGGGTTTCTGGCTCCGCCGCCGCTACGGGGGACGATTCCCCGCCAAATTTTCGACTAACTGATTCTGCCACATCAAATTGGGCGTTGATCTGCACTGCCAGGAAGGCAATTGCGACAATCGTCAGCCAAAAAGTGAGAAATGTGAGCGCTTTGCCCCACCAACGACCGATGGCCGACGACCGGAAATGGAGAAACGGGCTTCCTACGGTGGTCCAGCTTTGCAGACCTTGTAGTTTGAGTTCCTCTTCATTTCGGGCCGAATTCCAGCGGCACAGCACCGATTCTTTCAGCGCCGTCCAGATAATCGACCCGCCGTGACTGTGCCCTACCAGGTGATAGCGGCGACCTTCACGCTCGAATTCAATGAGACGTTCCAGCAGGGCCTTGGCTCCCTGAATCCGATCTCGCTCGGTGTTTTCGCCCGACCAGTGGAACACATCACCGCCTTGCGCCAGTTCAAACCCTTCCTCCGGCAAGCGCTCCCGAAAATCGTTCCAAACCGGGCTGTTGGCCTGCCACCACCTTTCGCCTTCGTTTTCTTCGTCAGCGGCAAACGTGCCGTGGACGAATACTACGAGGGACCTTTCGCCAGCATGAGACTGCTCCATTTGATACATGCTACAGAGAGTGCCGCGCGCTTTGCAAACGAAAATGCGCACGACTGCACAAGGAGGGATTTGAATCCCAAACCGCTTGGAGTGAAAACCAGTTGCTCGCTCATTCCACGTGGCCAGGGCGTGTAGATGAAATTATGCAGGCTGGCGGGAAATCGGATCCTACTCTAACCAAACGCCTTTCCAATCTCGTCGCTGGTTTCCACCGCAATTGTCCGAATCGACCTGCCGTCGGGATCGCAAACTTCCGGGTCGGCCCCTTTCTCCAGCAGCAGGCGCACCGCGTCCGGATTTCCCAACAAAACCGCTTGGGCCAAGGGCGTTCGCCAATCAATGCACGCGGGACTATCCTCCACATCGCTCTTGCCGCGTAGGTCGCCCATGGTCGTTTCGAGAAGGGCCTTGTTCTGCTCTAACAAAGCCTCCAAACGCTCGTGTCGCCGCACCCGGATGCAGTCAAAGAGGTCGATCTCGCAACCGGCCAGGAATTCCAGCGCTTCCTTCTGCTTGCCGTGATAGGCCCAGCCAACCGGCGTGCCGCCTTCATAGGAATCCCGGACGCTCACATCCGCGCCGCGTTCCACCAGCAGTCGCAGCATATCCACGTGCCCGCGCCAAGCCGCCTCATGCAGGGGCGAAACCTGGCCCTTGCGATTGACGTCGAAGCCGATGTCCAGCAACGCGCGCACCGCGTCCAGCCGATTGGCCCCCGCAGCGTCCTTCAACATGGAGCCGGATGCTTCCACGGATTCATCGAGCAAACCCGGGTTTTCCGCCAGAAATTCGCGGGCGCGCCCGGTATCGCCTGCCATGCAAGCGGCGAGCAAGGCATCGGCCGGCTGCAGTTTCACTCGCTCCGCCCCGCGTTCCACCAATAATTCGGCAATCTCCGGTTCGCCGGCGCGCATCGCGCATTCGTAGAACGTCTTGCCGTCCTCAACGATGGTCACATCGGCCCCCGCCTCGGTGAGCAATCTGGCGCGCTCCGGATGGGCGTTTTCCAGGGCCCAACTCAGCTGATAAGCCAAGGTCTGATCCGGCAAGGGCTGTAACTCGCCGTTTTCATCGCAATCCAGCCAGTTGCATTTGTGATCGGCGTTGAGGCCGAATTCGACCAGCAGTTTCACGCATTGGGTCCCGGGCTCGAACATGCAGTTGTAGAGCGCCTGGCTGTCGTTGGGATCAGCGCCCGCTTCGAGCAAGAGACGGGCCAGCGTCTCGCGGTCGGGATGGGGCGAATGATTGAGCGGCCCGCATTCGCCTTCGCCAAAAGCGCCGGTCACCGCGGTGAACCGGTATTGGCCGCCCCACATGTAGTGCGCGTTCGGATTCGCACCGCGCTCGATCAGGAGACGAGCCACCTCCAGCGTGGAAGGGGCGCCGGTTTCGTGCAGCCGGGAGTAGCAGGCATAGAGCAGCGGTTCCCAATCAAAAACGCCGCCGCGCCGGTCGAGCAAACCCGGATCCGCGTCGAGAAAATCGCGCACGGCATCGACGTCGCCGGCGCAACAGGCGGAATGGATGTCCGCTTTCGCCAAGCCGGGGTTTTGCGCCAGCATTTCTCCGGCCTGTTTGCGGCGCTCCGGGGTATCGAAGTGAAAGTAAACGAGACAGGCGAGAAACTGGAATTTTTCCTCCCGCGTTTTCGGTTCCAAGGCGTCCTCCAAATCGCGGGAGCGGGCGAAAAAGGCGAGCTGTTTCCAGGTGTGGAAGTTGTAGAGTTGGGCCACGGCTTCGCGCCCGCCTTCCAGGTTTTGGGCTTCGGCCTCGATGTCGGCCAGGGAGATTTTGTTGGTGAAGGCTTTGGGCATGGGAGTTTTGGTTGCCTCGTGTTAACTCATTTGACGCTCGCAAACAAGGCAGGCAGGCTCTTGACCATGAAATCTCCCTCCGCACCCTTCGTTGCCGCGCTTTTTCTGTTCGTTGGGCCCATTTTTGCCCAGGAAGACGCCGATCCGCCTCCCTACGGCCATTCCCAGCATGGCGAGGCCTTTAACGTGGGGCCGCGCCAGGCTGCGGTGCTGATTCCCGGCACCGGTCAGGTTCACTTCCAAATCTCGACCAAAGTGGAGCAAGCCCAGGTTTTCTTCGATCAAGGCTTGGGTCAACTTCACGGATTTTGGGATTTCGAGGCGGAACGCTCGTTTCGCCAGGTTGCCGCGCTCGACCCGGATTGCGCCATGGCATTCTGGGGGATGACGATGGCCAATTTCGGCAACGCCAAGCGCGCCAAGGAGTTCATCGCTCAGGCGAAACGCCGCCTCGAAAATGCCGGCGAACGCGAAAAAATGTGGATTGAAGCCTTCGCGAAATACTTCGAGAACGAGAAAACGGACGACAAACGCCGCCGGCGCGATTTGGTGCGCGCGTTGGAGGACATCGTGTTGGCTTACCCCGATGACGTCGAGGCAAAGGCCTTTCTGCTGAAGCAAATCTACCAAAATTCCGGCAAGGGCAACCCCATCTCCAGTCACCTGACGACCAACCTGCTGGCCGGCGAGATTTTGCGCCAAAGCCCCAACCATCCCGCCCATCACTACCGCATCCATTTGTGGGACCGCGAAAAACCGGAGCGCGCCCTGGAAAGCTCGGCCAAATGCGGGCAAGCCGCCCCGGGCATCGCCCACATGTGGCACATGCCGGGGCACATTTATTCGCGCCTGCACCGCTACGCCGACGCCGTTTGGCAGCAGGAGGCCTCCGCGCGGGTCGATCACGCCCACATGATGCGCTTCCGCATCACCCCGGATCGCATCCACAATTTTGCGCACAACAACGAGTGGCTGATCCGCAATTTCAACCACTTGGGCCAGGTGGAGCGCGCCGTGGATTTGGCGACAAATATGATCGAGCTGCCACGCTTGGCCAAGCTTTCCGGCGAGACTTACAACCACAGCGGCGGTAGCTGGAACCTGGGCCGCCAGCGGTTGCGCGATACCATGCTGCGGTTCGAAGAATGGGAGCGGCTGCGCCAATTTGGCGAGAGCGAATACCTCAAGGCCGGCCCCAACACGATCGATGAAGTTGAGTGGCGCCGCATCATGGGCATCGCCGCGTTTGAGAGCGGCGACCGCGGCCGCGGTATGGAGTTGCTGGCCGAAGTAACGGCGGAATTGGCCAAAATCGAGGCCGATCGCGATAAAGCCGCGAAAGACGCGGAAACGAAGAACGCGGACAAGACCGAGGCGCAACGCAAGAAGGCCATCGAGGCGGCGAAGCGGAATTTTAAGTCCAAAATCGATTCCCGGGAAAAAGTGCGAACCGAGCTGCACGCCTACGAGTTGGTCACCGCCGATGCTCCAGACGCCGAAGAAACCGGCAAGGCCCTGGATGCGGCCAAAACCATGGGCAAAAGCCGCAAAGCCCGGCTGTTCGCCAAGCTGGGAAACCTGGAAAACGCGCTAAAATTGGCGAGCGAAGACGTAGCGGCTTCCACCAACCAGGTTTATCCGCTAGCCGTCCAGGCATGGCTCAGTTGGCAAGCCGGCAAGCCCAAAGAAGCCGAGGCGGCGTTCGAAAAATTGCGCGGCGTGGGGCATGTGGCCGACGCCTCTCACCCCGTCTTCGCCCGGCTTGAGCCGATCGCCCGGGCCATGGGAATCGAGGGCGATTGGCGCCGTTCGCAACCGCCCGCCAAAGACCTGGGCAAACGCCCGAATCTGGACTCATTGGGCCCGTTTCGCTGGCGCCCGCCGGCCGCGCCGAAATGGACGATGCCTAACGCGGAAAATCAGCAAATCGCGCTGGAATCCTTTTCCGGCAAGCCGCTGGTGATGATTTTTTACCTCGGCCGCGGTTGCACCCACTGCATGGATCAATTGAACAAATTCGCCCCGTTCCACGAAAAATTCGCCGATGCGGGGATCGAGCTGATCGCCGTCAGCACCGACACCGCCGAGGGCCTGCGGGAAACCTTCGCGGAGGGCGAGGCCGGCTCCCAAAACCCGTTTCCGTTCCCCCTGCTATCGGACTCCGGCCTAACCACCTTTCGCGACTACCGCGCTTACGATGACTTTGAGAAAATGGCGCTGCACGGCACGTATTTGATCGATGAAATCGGCCGGATTCGCTGGCAAGAAATCAGCTACGAGCCGTTCATGCACCCGGCCTTTCTCCTGGAAGAATGCCAGCGATTGCTCAGTTTCCGCGAATCATCCTAACTTTCGGCAAAATCCGTGTATTTGCGGTAGCGAGGAGGATGAAACGCCAAAACGATGTCCTCCCGCGGCACTCCGGCTTCGACCAATTCTTCGGCCACTCCGCCTTCGATGAAATCATGCTGAATCCAGATTTTTCCGTCGCGGATGTCGATGTGTAAGGTGGGTCCGAACGCAGGCCGCTTCTTGCTCCAACCGGCGTTGAGCACCTGGTAATGATCGCCCTCCCGATCGATGACCGGGTAGACCTCGATATCGGGATTCGCGTAAGGACGGGCGTGATCGCGAACCAGTTTCTCTACAATTTGGCGGTAACGGTCTATTTTTTCCATTCGGTGATGGTTTGGGATTGCTTTTTCAAAGTAACACGCCCGGCGCGAGTTTCTCCGGCAAAATCAGCGTGTCGCCCATGGTCGAGGCAACCGGGTAGGCGCAGTAGTCGATGGCGAAGTAGCCGCTGGGACGGTGATTGCCGCTTTTTCCCACGCCGCCAAAGGGCTGAGCGCCGCTTGCACCGGTGATGGGGCAGTTCCAGTTGACGATGCCGGCTCGCGCGTGGCGAAAATACCGGTCCCAAAGGTCGCGGTCCTCGCACAACAGGCCGGAGCTGAGCCCGTAGGCGGTTTGGTTGGCTTCGGCAATGGCGGCCGCAAAATCCGGCACGCGGATCACTTGCAGCAGCGGGCCGAAGATTTCCCGGTCGGGCCGCTCTGCGATGCCAGTGGAATCCAGGATTCCCGGCGAAAGCAGCGCGCCATCCGGATTTTCCAGGTTCATGGCCAAAAGTTGCGAACCGCCGTGGTTTAGCAACTCGTCCTGGGCGGCGAGCACTTGCCGGGCCGCCTGCGTGGAGATGAGCGGCCCAAAAAACGGCTCCGGTTCGGTCCAATGCGGCCCAATTCGCAGGTTTTGCGTTACCTCGATCAAACGGTCCAGAATTTCGTCGCCAAACTTCCCTTGCGGCAAAATCAGGCGCCGGGCGCAAACGCAACGTTGGCCGGAAGTGACGAACGCGCTCATCACGATGGCGTAAACGGCTGCATCGCGGTCGCAAGGCTCCCAGACGACCAGCGGATTGTTCCCGCCCATCTCCAGCGCGACGACGACGCCGGGGTTGTCGATCCTGGCCTTGGCGATGGCGCGGCCGCCTTCAAAGCCGCCGGTGAAAAAAATGGCATCGATGTCAGGATGGCCGGCGAGAGCTTTGCCGGTTTCCAACTGGCCCTGCACCAGGTTGAAGACGCCGGGCGGCAAACCCGCCTCCAGCCAGGTTTCCGCGAGCAAACGGCCGGTCAGCGGGGTTTGCTCGCTGGGTTTGAAGACGATGGTGTTGCCGGCCAGCAATGCCGGGACAATATGCGCGTTAGGCAAGTGTCCGGGCAGGTCCGACACAATCGCACCATTCATTCAACGATTTCCTAAACCGAATGTTTTGTTGCTATTCGTTTGGATTTTTGCAAAGATAGGTGCGAATTTAAAACCTGACGAGATCCCTTCCCGTGAGTTCGTCTTCATCCTCCAGCAGTTCGTCGTCAAGCAGCAGTTCTTCGCCATCCAGTAGCTCGCCGTCCAGCAGTTCGTCATCCTCCAGCAGTTCGTCGTCAAGCAGCAGTTCTTCGCCATCCAGTAGCTCGCCGTCCAGTAGTTCCTCGTCATCCAGCAGTTCCTCGTCATCCAGCAGTTCCTCGTCATCCAGCAGTTCGTCGTCATCCACCAGCAGCTCGATTCCGGTTACAATTATCACCGATACACCGGTTTGCTTGGGTGCCCTGAGCTTATTTTTGTATTCCGTTGACGCAGGCGTCACGGTCGATGTCTCGACCATCCAATGGGATTTCGGCGACGGCAGTTCGGGTAGTAGCGAAGAAAATCCAACTTACACCTATTCGAATCCTGGACACTATACTGTCACTTTCTCAGCCCAAACCGACAGTGGATCTTCATTGAGTGGTTCGTTAAACGTCACGATTATTCGATTGGAGTTCAGTCCCGACGTCGATTCGGTGTATCTTCCTGGCGGAACTTCGCTTTCCTACGACGCAAGCGAAAAGCTCATCGTTGAGCCCAATGACGTCGTCGTCGAATACAGTAGCGTTGGCGATGACGTTACCGAGGACCAAAACTTCAAAGATAATGGACAATTTACCATCGAAGAGATTGGGAACATCAAAATTCGTGCCGAAGACGATGCAAATACGTGTTTTGATTACTTGGAAATTGAGGCGTTTAGCCTCCTGAATGATGACGAAGTCGTTCTGTGCTGGGAAGAAAACGGAAGTTTTGAGCCGGAAGCAGATGACGGCGTCCTGAGCGATCAGGTGGATCCTGACGACGTGACATGGTCTTACACCAAAGTTGACGGGGCCAATCCTGCGAACTTTGACGAGGATACCGGGAAATTGGATTTCGGGAGTGGTCGTGGCGTATATACGCTGACTGCAACATATGATAAGGATGGAGAACAGCACACGGAATCGGTATCAGTCAGAGTTGTCAAAATTGAATTCAAACATCCAGATGGTTTAGGCGGATGGAAATCCGTCTTCAAATGCACGGATCTTGCCCTTTGGGATGCCACGGAGTATTTGACAGAAGAAGCGAAAAAAGATGCCGCTTATCTTGAGTGGCTGGTTGACAATGTTGTTCAGGGTACCAGTTTCCTTGATATAACTGTACCGCAGAAGTATAACGTTACTGCCCAACTCGCCAATCAATCCGACTGCGCTGAATCTTTCTATCTTTTTTCGGTGAAGGTTGGTTTTTCTTGGCTGGATGATCCTTTGCTCATCGCTCAAGATGACGAACGAATTGTCGTCGTCAGCGTTCTTCCCGATGAGCCTGAAGTTCAGGACAAAGAAAATGGCGTCCGCTTCGAAACCGAGCATCCAACCGTAGCTGAAGTCCTCTATGACGAGAATAACCCTAATTACCTGGCTGAAGGCGATGTCGAATTAACCATAAAAGGAGTTGATGCCTCTGCAGCTGGAACCGGCGTAGGAAAGACAAATTTGAGGTTTATGTTGCCCGCAGCGTCGGGTAAGGAAGAAGACCGGGAACCGTGCGGTTTGATTGCCCTGTTCGTGGTAGATATTGATAAATTGACAATTACTGATGTCTCAACGAGTTCGGCCAGCCAGAATAATGTCGTGCTGACGCCCGCGGATAAGGATGACAAAACTCTCACCATTCTAGTCCCAAAAGTTCAAGGCGTCGATGAACAAGGAAAGTCGATTCTTGAAGGAAAGATTAAACTGGAGATCGACCAAGTTCCCGATACGGACGAAGCCGCCGGGTACTGTTTGTGGAAAGTGATTGAATCAGGAGATATCACTGAGCCCTTGGTTGGGAGCGGTGATTTTGACGAAGAGGCTCCGCCCGAAGTCACACTTAAACCTTCGAAAGGTAATGAAGACACGGAATTCACGATTAAAGTAGGCGCCGACTCCAAAGTACAGGATGGGGTACTTGACGAGAGCGAGGTCGCCACGAAAAAAGAGGTCCTATATCTGGCAAGAGCCAATTTCGCGTTCATCGAAGTTATTGAATTGCGTCCGCTCCTCAAAGACGAAAAGGACGCGGATATCGCGGAAACTGAAATTCCCAAACTTGAGGATGGAGACACCAATCCCATGATCAAGGTGCCGGCGGATCGTGTCGCCTATCGGGATATCAAAATCAAAATTGGAGATCCTGGCCAATTCAACGGGAAGAAGGTCAAATGGTCGATGGAGCCGCTGTTCGTTCCAAGCGGCGCTCAGGATCCGGTATTTCGAGGCGATTTGTCCCAAAGTTCGAATCATTCGGATGAATTTGAAGAATCCACAGAATTCGGGAGTAATTTCGGTTTTTCCAAAAATGAGACCGAAAATACGTTTGAATCTGTGATTGATGCCAACGGATTCACGGCGGTAAGGGCGAATCTTGCTCCAATTGGTTTCAACCAGTCGAGAATTCGAGTCGAGGTGGAAGGACATGATTCTGGACCAATCCCCATTGTTGACATGGAGGTTCCCGCGGTGATTGTGGTTGATCCTGGGCATGGCATGAAGGAGAATGGCATTTTTGATACCGGGGCCACTGCAACTTATGTGAACGCTGTTGGAGCAACGGTCGAAGTAGAGGAACAGTTTCTGTGCTTCCAAATGAGTTCTAGCCTGATGGTCGCGCTAGAATCGCACGAACTCAAGCGCAAGTATCTGCTACGTACATTCACAACTCGAGAACATATAGGTCAAGTAAGAAATTTGGAAGCAAGACCAATATTTGCAAAAAACAAAGGTGCTGATATATTTTTGTCAATCCACTTCAATTCCTTCGTCGACAGTGCCGTGCGGGGCACTGAAACCCTTTATCACCAAGCTCGCCCATCCCGACAGAGAAATTTGGCAGACGATGCGCGATTGGCTAACTTGGTTCAAGGAGCGGCCCTAAGGGCAATGAAAGCTATCGACAGGTCTGCTAAGTCTCATGGCGACCCGATTAAAGGTCGTACCTTGGCAGTACTCCGTGACGACCGCAATGGAAATGTGGCCGGGTACACCCCGATGAGAGCAGTGCTCGTTGAAGTGGAATACATTAGCAATCCTCAGATCCTGAAAAACATTCATGAAAACATCGCCGTATTGGCCGGTGCATTTGCCGCCCAGATGGGACCCACTTTAATTGGAAACATTCGAGAACCGGAAAGAAACGAACCTTAATCATTCAGAGCGATGATCTATTCAATTCCAAACTACATTAGCCGAACGGCGGCAGGCTTTCGGCAACTGATTTGTTTAATCTGCGCGGCGTTAACTCTGTCTCCCGTATATTGCAATCCATTCCAAGAACGGTTGGATTCGGCCAAGAAGCCGGGGTGGCTGACCATCGGGCCAGAGTTAACGCCCGAAATTGTTCCACCTTCTACAGCGTCCGAATTAAATTTCCGCGACCCGGATGGAAGCGCCAAGGGACGCTTTAAGCCGCTCAGGTCCTTGGAAATCAATGGAAAGCGCGTCGAATCCGCTCCGGAAGGAGAGGCTAACGGCTATTCTTTGAGCCCGAACCGCGAACAGTTAATCGTCTGGGGCAGTGGGGGTTATTTTTCAGCTGAGATCGGAAAGAATCGCGTCTCGGTAGATTGGGAGGACCGCCACCCATTGCCTGGAATCTTCTACGGAAACCCTCCCAGATTCTACATCACTTCATGGGCATGGCTTGATGACACAACGGCGGTTTCGCCTGGAGCAATCGAGACAGAAGATCAATACAATTTCGCTCAGGTGGGTCTATTTGTCTTCAATATCAATTCCAAAACCCTGCGACGTGTTAATTTGGATGGATTGAAAATCGGTGAACTTCCTATGCTGGACATTACCGGTGTTGTTCCGGAGAAAAGAATTGTCCGCCTTCGGTTGACCGACGACCATTCGACCAACGACAGGATCTTTCTCCTGAAAATCCCGATAGATTGATCCATGCCTTTCTTCGCCTCCTTTCAGAAACGTTCTCTCCGTTTCAAGAAAACGGTTTGTCTGATTTGCGTAGCCGGCCCCCTCGCGCCCGTTTATTGCAATCCATTCCAAGAACGGTTGGATTCGGCTCAAAAACCGGATTGGCTGACAATGGGATCTGATTTGACCCCTGAGATCGTTCCACTTTCTGTGGCTGCGGAAATCGAATTCCGTGATCCTTTCGGGGGCGCAAAATTGTTTGTCGCGCCACTTACGAACCTCGAAATTGACGGAGTTCGCGTTGAGTCCGCGCCAGACGACGAGCCAAGAGCTAACCGCGCGTCCTTAAATCCAGACCGTAGTCGTCTTATCATTACTCGCGGGATGGGGCCGTTTTATGTTTCGGCGGAAGTTCGCAAACAAAAGGTTACGGTTGATTGGGAAAACCGCCAACCTCTGCCTGAGATTTACTACGGAAAACCTCCACGGTTCCGCGTTGTTTCATGGGTTTGGCTTGACGACATCACGGCAATTTCGCCTGGAGTAATCGATACGGAGGATCAACATAATTATGCACAAGTGGGACTCTTTATCTTTGAAATCGCATCGAAAACCATGAGGCGTGTGGATTTGAAAGAATTAGATATTGAGAAGCTCCCAACCTTAATGATTAAGGGAGTCAATCCGGATAAAAGGATGATACGAATCACCTTGGATGACGAGGATTCCTCAGGGAATTATCGCAAGAAAACCTATTTCCTGAAGATACCCGGGGAGTAAGTTCCACGCCGTTCCATGCCTTTCACCCGCAACCACAATTCCATTTTCAACGCCCTCGGCGTTACCTTCTGGACAGCGACAGGCTTTCGACAACTGATCTGTTTAATCTGTGCTGCGTTATTCCTAACTCATGTTCATTCTGACCCGGACCAAGAACATCTTGAACCGACGAATAAACCGGATTGGTTGAAATGGGGGACTGAACTGACCCCGGAACTTATTGATCCACCTTCAGCTTCCGAGTTGGAATTTCGCGATCCCTACGGAGGCGCCAAGCTTCTCATGGCGCCACTTGCAAGACTCGAAATTGATGGAGTTCGCGTCGAATCCGCGCCTGAGGGCGAACCGAGGGCTTTCCGTGCATCGCTGAATCCGGCGCGGAATCGCCTGATCATTACCAGTCCGGCCGGCCCTTTTTATGTAACCGCAGAAACAGGTGAACAATCGGTAAAGGTGGGTTGGGATAAGCGGAGTCCATTGCTTCGAACGAATTATTGCAAGCCTCCGCTGTTTACGGTTAATTCATGGGTATGGCTCGATGACTCGACAGCGATTTCTCCAGGAGAAATCGACACAGAAGACGGCTACAATACCGCCCGGGTCGATTTATTTGTATTTGATATCAATTCGAATACGATAAGGCGTGTGAATTTGGATAAATTAGGCGTTAGAAAGCACCCGGTGTTGTCCATCATCGGGACCGATCCTGATGAAAGGACTATTCGAATTACCTTGGATGATGAGGACTCATCAGGCCTGACTCATGAGAGAACTTTTTTTCTGAAAATACCCGGGGAGTAAGATCCATGCCGCTCACTCGCACTTCCATTCTCGACGCCCTCAGTGCTACCGTCCGGACAGCAACAGGCTTCCGGCAACTGATTTACTTAACCTGCACGGCGTTAATTCTATCTCCCGTTTATTGCAATCCATTCCAAGAACGGTTGGATTCGGCTCAAAAACCGGATTGGTTGACAATGGGACCTGATTTGTCCCCGGAAATCATTCCCCAAAAAACGGCCTCCAATTTTGAGTTTCGCGATCCATACGGTGGAGCCAAACTCTTGATCGCACCCCTCAAGAACCTCGAAATTGATGGAGTTCGAGTCGACTCTGCGCCCGAGGGGGAGCCTAACGGGGACCATGCGTCGCTGAATCCAGCACGAAATAGACTGATTATTACCCGCGGGATCGGGTCGTTTTATGTCTCAGTGAAAATCGGAAAGAAAAGCGCCTCAGTGAATTGGAAGGACCGGACACCTTTGCCGCAGATCCATTACGGAGAAGCTCCCCGGTTCTTCATTGGTTCATGGATTTGGCTTGACGACTCGATAGCAATCTCTCCAGGTGGAATCTACACAAAGGATCAACACAACTATGCCCTGGCCGGCCTATTTATCTTCGATATCAACTCAAAAACCATGAGGCGTGTGAATTTGAAAGAATTAGACATCGGGACGCACCCAGTATTGCGCATCACCGGCGTCAACCCGCACGCAAGAATGATTCGAATCACCTTGGATGACGAGGATCCATCAGGGAAATATCGCGAGAGAACTTTTTTTCTGAAAATACCGGGGGAGTAAGATCCATGCCGCTCACCCGCACTTCCATTCTCGACGCCCTCAGTGCTACCGTCCGGACAGCAACAGGCTTCCGGCAACTGATTTACTTAACCTGCACGGCGTTAACTCTATCTCCCGTTTATTGTAATCCATTCCAAGAACGGTTGGATTCGGCCAAGAAGCCGGGGTGGCTGACCATGGGGCCAGAGTTAACGCCCGAAATTGTTCCACCTCCTACAGCGTCCGAATTAAATTTCCGCGACCCGGATGGAAGCGCCAAGGGACGCTTTAAGCCGCTCAGGTCCTTGGAAATCAATGGAAAGCGCGTCGAATCCGCTCTGGAAGGAGAGGCTATTCTTTGAGCCCGAACCGCGAACAGTTAATCGTCTGGGGCAGTGGAGGTTATTTTTCAGCTGAGATCGGAAAGAATCGCGTCTCGGTAGATTGGGAGGACCGCCACCCATTGCCTGGAATCTTCTACGGAAACCCTCCCAGGTTCTACATCACTTCATGGGCATGGCTTGACGACACAACGGCGGTTTCGCCTGGAGCAATCGAGACAGAAGATCAATACAATTTCGCTCAGGTAGGTCTATTTGTCTTCAATATCAATTCCAAAACCCTGCGACGTGTCAATTTGGGTGGATTGAAAATCGGTGAACTTCCTATGCTGGACATTACCGGTGTTGCTCCGGAGAAAAGAATTGTCCGCCTTCGGTTGACCGACGACCATTCGACCAACGACAGGATCTTTCTCCTGAAAATCCCGATAGATTGATCCATGCCTTTCCTCGCCTCCTTTCAGAAACGTTCTCTCCGTTTCAAGAAAACGGTTTGTCTGATTTGCGTAGCCGGCCCCCTCGCGCCCGTTTATTGCAATCCATTCCAAGAACGGTTGGATTCGGCTCAAAAACCGGATTGGTTGAAATGGGATCTGATTTGACCCCTGAGATCGTTCCACTTTCTGCGACCTCGGAATTCGAGTTCCGCAATCCCTACGGAGGTGCCAAGCTTTTCAGCGCGCCGCTCAAGAGCCTCAAAATTGATGGAGTTCGCGTCGAATCCGCTCCTCCTGAGGGCGAACAGAGGGCTGAGTGGGCATCCCTGAATCCGGCTCGTAATTGCCTGATCATTACTCGCTCGTTCAAACCGTTCTATGTCTCAACGGAAATAGGCGGACAAAAGGTGACAGTGGATTGGGATAACCGGAAGCCGCTACCGGCAATGGATTACGGGGAGCCGCCTCGATTTGAAGTTTCCTTTTGGATATGGCTTGATGACTCGACTGCGATTTCCCCTGGCGGGATTGAAACAGAGGATCAGCACAATTACGCGCAGGCTGGCCTATTTGTTTTCAATATCGATTCCAAAACCCTGCGAAGTGTCAAATTGGATCAATTGAAAATCGGTGAGCTTCCTATACTGCACATTACCGGTGTTGTTCCAGAGAAGAGAATTGTCCGGCTTCAATTGGACGACGATGATTCGACCAACGACAGGATTTTTCTCCTGAAAATCCCAACAGATTGACCCATGCCTTTCGGGGATGTCCCTGTGATCGTTAGAATTCCAGATGGACACAGAAGCAATGGTTAGTGGTTAAGTCAGGATGGGAGCAGATGCAACAACTTGCTGCGACGCCCCCGAATCGCTCGGAGTGGAAGAGTCGGACGCGGTAGCGGCCGACTCTGGAACGGAGAGCGATTCGGGGGCGTGCGCCAATGCTTCCGCCAGGCAGTGGAGGTGCTGATAGCCGCGCACCCGCCTGAAGCCCTTCTCGGCTTCCAGCAGCCCCACCGCCGTCCAGCGGCTGACCTGGTTGCCGCGTAGATCCCAACGCTTCACCCGGTTGGTCTCCTGCCGCCAATTGCCGATCAGGTTTTCGATGTGATTGGTGCTCAAAAACGTGACGTTCAACGTCGCGGGAACATCCAGCCTGTGAAAGACCAAAAGAGCGTCCCGGCGCTTCTCCAGGCAATTTGCAGCATCGGCGTTGTGCGCCCTCAAATGCCCTAACAGCTCCTCAAAAGCCTCCTCCCCGGATTGTTTGCCTTCAGCCAGGCGCAGGCGCTTGAAGAGGCGCACAGCTTCCTCGGCAGCCTTCTTGGGAAGCTTAGCCAACGTTTCGCGCTCAGCATGCACCAGGCATTCCTGTTGCAACGCGTCTGGCCAAACGGCTTTAACCGCCTTTTTCAGCGCCTTGGAACCATCGCGCACCACCAGCAGCCGGCGCCCGGGAGGCGGGCCAAAACCGCGCTCGGCAAGGCGTTCGCACAACCGCTTGGCGCATTCGAAGTTCTCACTGGCCCCCGGCTCAAAGTCGAGCACCTCCTTGCGGCCGTCTTCGTGAAAGCCGACGGCCACGATCACACAACAGTCGTTTCCGATGAACACGCCGTCGATCTGCATGGCCAGCCAATCGTCTGCTTTAAGATTTCGGGTGCGCAGCTTTTCGATGTATTCGGCGCTTTTCTGCACCCACATGGCGCTGGCCTGGGTGCGCTTGACGCCCCCCCATGGCAGTCCTCGACGCCGCGAACCGGCATGCCGGCGGCGATCGCTTCGACGACTTGGTCGAAGATCAGATTGCGATCTTTGGCGATGTTGTAGGTGCTCAGCGGCACCTCACCATTGGCGTTACGCACTCGTGGCCGGGTAATCTCTTCCTTGGTGCCATTGATGAAGGCGTGACCTCTTTCGCTTCCGGCCCGACGACAGTCGCTCTCGTGGTCGCGGGCGTATTTGGGGCCGCAGAGAGCCTCGACCTCCTCGGCCATCATGTCGAACAACGAGAGCCTAACACTTTTACGTAGAGCCTCTTGGAAAAGTTCGCGTGCTTGTTCGCTTGTTCGCAATCGGCTTGCGCCAGGATGGATTGAATGCTTTGATGGGTTTGCATTTTAGATGGATTGAAGCTTTAAGCTTCCGAAGCACTTTGCACAACAAAGTGCTTCGTCCATCTAAGAATTTTAACGACGTTAGGGACGTCGCCGGCTCGCTAATTGAATCGGTCTATCATATACATTTTCGAAACATTGTTCTCGAAAACAATATGAAGGGCTATTCTGGGGTCTAGGTCGGAAACCAAGTAGGTCCACATGACCATGGTTTCATCACCTTCACGATGAATTTTGGTAGGTTTCCCAAACGCCCGAAGAATCTCGGCCATTGGAAGCGGGTTCGTCCATTTGCCAGTTTCGACTGAAAGAACTGGTAAGTATTTCTTCAATTCTTTCAGAAACGCTATTCGGTTTCCCGGATTGGACTTAAAACCAACGGAAGCGGTTCTATCTGGCTCCGAAAGTTCAACTGCGAATGTAAAATTAACCAGAGACAGAAAAAGAGTCAAAGCGAGGAGGAGTTTCATTACGTTTACTGGGGAGGGGCTTTACTCCTGCCTTCATTATTTCGTTGGGTGGTTCTGGGGGTGTCTCAGGATCTAAATCTGCCTTAGGCCACTTCTCTTTGTAGTCGATTATTCATCGTTCCCGTTTGCGCATGTCCGTGCACCTCCAAAGTTTGATTATAACTCCCCAATGAGTCCCCAGAGCCTTAGCTTCCGTTTGAATTTGGCGCGTTTGATCCGTCAGGGGCGCGAAATATGACTTTTACGGTCTCGATCGTCTCGCCCCGCTTTCGAGTCACCGCTAAGGGCTGGTTCAGATGAGACAAACAAAAGTCAAATAGTTGGAAATAGTCCATTCCCGCGAAACCAATTTTCTTTCCTCCAATCGAAATGAGTTGGTCTCCACTTTTGAAACCGGCACTGGAAAATGGGCTGCCTGCCTTAACGTCAATCAGCGTGGCAACTCCGTTCGGAAACAGGATCCGACCAACGCCAAAAAAATCATCTCCCCTGGGACGGGTGCGAAGCCCGTCGTGGGGCGTTAACCCCATTTGCTGGATTCCAAAGTCCAATACTACGTCAAAACGCGCCAACAGCTTCAAGCCTATGGTCGACCACTTGCCCCCTTCCGATACCTGTACGGCATCCAACTGATGACCCGCAAATTCAAGATTTGGAACAATGCCATGCCGCAGTTTCCGACTTTGATTTCCAGGGCGCACATCGGAAACCCCCTGAAGATCTGAGATCTCATTTTCGTCCACGAGCCGCTGGAAAAGCTCAGTTGAAGCCGAGATTTCGAAATTTGAACCCGTACTCATTTGGAACAAATGAGGCTTCCCAAAAATGTCCAGCGTGAATGCAGGGGAACCGTTGGCATGATCCAATTTGATGGGGGACTCAATTGGTTGGTCGGCCTTAGGCGTCAGGCGGCCTTTTCCCTTCGAAAAATCCAAGCTCAGACAGTAATTCCGCAGCACATCCATCCCAATGGCTCCGCGAATATCTCGCCCTGTCGATTCGCGGAGATTTTTCAGATCCATCAAAATAACCAGCAATTCATCCTGTTGCAGGAGGGAGTGTTTCCCAATTCCCAAGCCCGAAGCATCATGAAACCACATCTTCTCATTCTGAAACGCCATCGAAATATTCGCGGCCTTTTTTGTTTGGATCACGCGGTTCTCAAATTTGGTATCCAATACCGTGTACGATGACGCAGAGGCCACCAAAAAGGACTCCAATTCCCCGTCGACTTCTAATGGAACATAGAATACGTCGCCAGCGTCGGAAATTTCGAACTCGATCTGTTCGACTTCCGTCTGGCCCGGCACAAAGACAGTCGATAGAACTGAAAACGACAAATAGCATAAGAATCGCTTCATTGTATGCAATTGGATATTGTTGCTAGGTTATTCAAACTTAAACTCTACGCCGAGTTCGATTCCTCCGCTCGCGGTCGCACTATCATCCGGAAACAACGAATTTGTAAAACGACCATTGAATTTGAGGTCCTTGATCGAAAACTCGCCACCGGCAACGTCTAGTTTTTCAAACTCAATGGAAGGACCGAGTTTGAGGGTCATTGAATTGTTACCACTAGGCACCATCACATGAGATGCCTCACCGTTTAGGGTGAACGAAACATTTCCGGATTTAATCAAATAGGTGAGCCCAGTAAGCTTAGACTCAATCTTTATTGAGGGGTTATCGGGCACGTTTCCAAGTGCTGAAATAACACTTGATTGGATATTAGCCTCGACCTGGTCGTTTGCCCAGGCGTTCCCCACTGTCAGTGATCCCTGCAATTGCTGAGTTGTGTCAAACCCAGCATTGGCGGCATTTTGGGAAAAATTCTGCTGCGCGAGCCCGAGAAAACTTACAAAGGGCGTGCCACCGAGAACGTCTTTTGTTTCAAATTTTACCGTCTTTTTTATCTGTCCAGTAACAGATGCGGGCACTGGGGCGCTTTGCGCATCTAGATAATTCAACTTTGTGGCAAATGAAAGCTCACCCTCTTCCGTCACCTTTCCCTTGGCAGCCTTAATGGTGACGCTTGATTGATCGAAACTGATGATATTGAACCAATCGTCATTTTCCGCTGTTACATCGATGACTTGAAAATTGGCTGAATATGGCACATTGTAATCCCCCCAATCAGTTGCCCATGGGTTAGTCAACGCCGCATGTTGTGTGATCGAAACTGACTTCCCTGAACTTGAAGAAGACGTCCCGCTCAGCGATGACGAACTACTGCTCAACGATGACGAACTACTGCTCAACGATGACGATGAACCATTGGACGAATTTGAGCTGCTTGAAGACGAACTGCTAGGACTAGATGACGAGCTACTTGAAGAGGACGAACTCATGAGATCGAGTTGAGGGTTTGGTTTCTGAAAGCCTTACAAATTTTACGCTTAGGCGCAATTCTTTTTTACGTGAGGCAACAGGCTCCTGCCGTAGTGCTGTTGTAGGCAAATGCCTGGTTACCCTTGACAGGCGAACATGGAGTCTGAATATGGGATGATCCTCTGATCCTCTTTTTTTCGGGAAGTCGAAAAGGCTCAGATTTAATCGCGCAAACAGATGCCCATGAACGTCGTCCCAATTCACTACCTCCACCGTTTGGGTGACTATTGAGTAAGATTCATGCCGCTCACCCGCACCTCCATCCTCAACACCCTCGTCTCCCGTTACGCTTATACTTCCTATCTGGAAATCGGCCTCGGCAACGGGCGTAATTTCGCGGCCATTGAGGTGGAGCGGGCGAAAAAGCTGAGCGTCGATACGAACCCGAACCATCGGGCGGATTTGGCGATGTCTTCGGATGAGTTCTTCGCACAGAACGAGCGGCGCTTCGACCTTGTTTTCATTGATGGGCTTCACGAGTGCGAGCAGGTGGAGCGCGATATTCTCCATGCACTGGAGGTTCTAAACGATCGCGGGACGATCGTGTGTCACGACATGAATCCGGTGCAGGAGATCCATCAGTCACGACCCCGAAAATCCGCCTTTTGGAACGGGGACGTGTGGAAGACGTGGGTGAAGCTGCGGGCGCGGGCAGACCTTGAGATGACGGTGTTGGATTGCGACCAGGGTTGTGGAATCCTGCGGAGAGGAAGCCAAGAGACGATCCACGTGGACGAAACGTTGCTAAATTGGGAGGGATTGGTTGAGAACCGAAAGCCGTGGCTCAATTTGAAGAAGCCGGAGGAGTTTGAGGCGTTGTTGGGCGGCTCCGGCCCGGGCGTTTCCTCCCCGCGAGGCTTGCCGGTGCGAATTTCGCCCCGGTTATATCCCCGGCCGCCACGCATCGGCGTTGTGGTGGGAACGTTTGCGGCCATACCTTACGTGCACCTGCACCTGGAGCTTCGCAGACGGCGTTATCCGAATATACCCTTTCTCATTCACGATGACGGATCGCCGTTCTCACAGGAGATTGGAGCCCTGTGCGACCGATACCCGGGCGTGCAGTTTTCCCGCAATCCCCGGCGGCAGCGGCACTGTATTGGAGATTTGACCAGCTATTATGCAGGTCTGGAGTGGGCCCGGGAAATGGGGTTGGATCTCCTGGTCAAGCTTAGCCGCCGTTTTGCGTTTAAGGAGAACATTTTTCCCTCACTGCGCAAACTGGCGCTCCAGACCCAGTATCCCACGTTTTCCAGTTATACCACATCGTTCAACTTTGGTTTCCGGACCGAATGCATCGGCCTTTCCACCAGGGTATGGGATCAGCCTGAATTCATGCGGGAGTTAGCGTTGCGCATTGAAGCCGAACAGGGAATTTTTGTGGAGGGTTATCTCCACAATCAGGCTCGCGCCCTTTACGAACGCGTCCGCTGCCCGGAAACGGAGGCCGTTGACGCGCGCCAGGCGCTAAGCGATGGAAAGGACGCCTATGCCCTCTGGCCGGAGCTGGGGACGGATCGCTGCAAGGGGCAACCCAGCCACATTTGGCACGATTCGGCAGGGCCTGGGGATTACGCGGCGTTGGCCCGGGATCTCAGGCTTCCCTATGAGGAAGCGGATTTTCAGGATGCGAATATGGGCCAGGGAATCGGGCAAAAGCCGATTGTCGCCTGGTTTCTCCACATCCCGAAGACTGCCGGCTCCTACATTGTATCGCATTGCGATCGAATCAAGGGCATCGGCCACGCCAGCCTGGCGCCGAAGGAAATTCGGGGCCGGGTAATGACCTGCGTGCGCGATCCCATGAGCCGCGAGGTCAGCGCTTGGGCGTGGATCGTGAAGGATGGTCCCGTCAACAAGGTCGACGCCGTGCAGCGAGAGATCATCCGGTCGCAATGCGGCGACGATTTCAGGAAATTTTGCCAGCGGTTGCCGGAATTCGCGGGCGATGAGCGAATGATCCATTTTGTTCCTCAAACCCGGCATCTGGACCGGCTGCGGGGCGATTTCGAGTTGGAAGTCATCCGGTTTGAGGACTTGGATGCGGAGCTGAAAGAATTCGCGGCACGGCACAAGGTGGAGTTTAACCCCGGGGCGGAGAGGCCGAATTCCAGCGGGCATGGACCGATTGCCGAATATTTTCGCGATTCCGCTGCCGTGCGGGCGGTGAGGCAGGCTTATGCGGCGGATTACGAGCGGTTTGGAGCGGGTAGCGGCGAAGATGATGCGTGGTACGTGGTGAGTTGATGCCCAGGCGTCGCGATTTCGGATCCGTTCGAGTTCGTCCGGTTGTATTCCGCCGCAAAACTCGCTGCCGCGAACAAGAGACTAACCACGCACGGGACGGCCATCGGTTTCAAGATCGCGCTCATCGCCTCATCGAAACGGTCTGCGCTCCCGATGCAACGAGAACCCTCAAGTCACCCGTGACGTCACCGGAAATCGCGAGGTCGCCGCGCAGAAATTCCGCGCGAACTCGTCTAACCCGCCTACAATTCCCGGCAGAGCAATGAACCCGAACCATTCCGCAATCCGCACTCGCCATTCCGCCTTCAAAATCCTCCTTTTCTTCCTCGCGCTGGGTTCGGCCGGCATCGCCGCAACCATGAACGAAGCCGAAAAACTCTTCCGCGACGGCAATTTCGCCGAGGCCTTGGCGCAATACGATCAACTGCTCGGCGCCGACACAAAGCTCAGCCCCAAGGACGCCGCGAAAGCCGTCAATCGCGCCCAAACCTGCGCCGGCCGCGTCGATTCCACGAAAATCGACGCCATCCTGACAAAAGCCGAAAAAAACCACGGCCAAAGCTGGCAAGCGCTCCTCGCCATCGCTCAGGCCTACCAAAGCGTCGTTCATCGCGCGAAACTGGTCGACGGCGAGTTCCGACGAACCTGGGGCCCCTACGATTCCACCGATCGCGACCGGGTGCGTTCGCTGCAACTGCTGGTGCGCGCTTTTCCGCTCGTTGCCGACGCCAAAACTGACGAGCAGGCCTGGTTTTGGCGACAAACCGCGCAAATTCTCATGCCGCCCCGGGCCTGGCGACTCCAGACCCTAACCGACCTCTCAACGCCGTCGGATTACGCGGAGCGACAACGCCACGATTCGCGCCGAGCGCCGGTGGATGCCGACGGTTCGCCGGTTCTCCACGCTCAACCCACAACCTGGCAAGCAGCAAAAACCGACGGCGAGCGCTGGCGATGGGCCTTGGGCCGATTGGAGGCGTTGGGCGGCAAGCATCAGCTTCAGGCCTGGTATCAGCGCGCGAATTTCGCCCACGGCCAGTTCGGAGTTCAGACGTTAGGCTCGGTGTGGCGCTTCAGCGGGGACGACGACGCCGAAAAGGCCGAGTTGCTGGCCCGAAAACTGCGCGATTTGGCCGACACGGAGACGATCGCTTACCTCGCCACCGGTCCCAGCCGATTCGATCTGCCGGACGAGCACAATCACCTGCGTTTGTGGCAAAAAATCGCCAACGCGCAGGTTCAAAACGGCAAAAACGAGCTAGCTGAGCCGGTGCTCGAAAAATTGGCCCACGCGTTCATCAACCGCGATCAGCGCCCCAAAGCCGCCGGGTTTCTCCGCCGCGCCGTGGAGATTTCCGGCAAGGATCGGCACAAAACGCAGCTCGCTCAGCTAACCGGCAAGTTCGGCCGTTTCGATGGTTCGCGCGTGGAGGCGCCGGGCGATCCCGTGGAGGTCGGTTTCGTCTATCGCAATGCCGCGCAGGTGAAATTTCAGGCTCGCCGCATCGATTTCGCGGCTCTGCTGGCGGACATGAAGGCTTACCTGCGTGCTAAGCCGAAAGAGATCGACCGCCAGCAGACGAATCTCAACAACCTCGGCCGCCGTTTGCTCGATGCCAAGCAGCAGAAGTATCTGGGCGAGGAAACCGCCGCGTGGACGATGAAACTGGAACCGCGCGAGGCGCATTTTGGACCGCCGGGTGGTCGTGAAGACGCCCTTGCAGGAGGCCGGCGCGTTTTGGCTGGAAGCTCACGTTGCCGGCGGAAACAAGACCAGCGTCATTGTCTGGATCAGCGACACGGCCATCGTCCGCAAGCCGCTGGACGGCAAGTTTCATCACTTCATCGCCGATGCGAAGACTGGCTCGGGAATCCCGGGCGCAACGGTCGAATTTTTCGGCTGGGAACGCGAGCGCGGCAAAATTAAGCGTAATACGTGGAAGGTCGACACGGCCTCGCTGACCAAGCAAACCAACGCCGAGGGCGAGGTGGAATTCAATCGCGGTTCCCGCGACCGCAAGCAGTGGCTCATCACCGCGACAACGGGGGAGGGACGCTTCGCGCACCTGGGTTTCGACAACCTGTGGCCGCGCGATTACCACGATGCTCAGCCGGATGCGGTTCGCATTTTTTCGATCACGGATCGGCCGGCTTATCGTCCTGGCGATACCGTAAAATTCAAGGCGTGGGTGGGCCGGTCGCGTTATGATAAGGAGCTGGCCGGCGAATTTCGCGGCCGGCCGGTCAAGGTAACCATCCAAGCGCCGAACGGCGAAAAAGCGCACGAAGCCAGGTTGATCGCGGATAAATACGGCGGCGTGAGCGGAGAATTCGCGCTTGAGGAGGAAGCGAAGCTGGGCGCTTATCATATCAGGCTGGAAAGCCGGAATGTCGGCGGTTCTGGCACGTTTCGCGTCGAGGAATATAAAAAGCCGGAGTTTGAGGTCATCGTCGATGCGCCGGCGGAGCCTATTGCGCTAGGCGACAAGTTTACGGCCAAAATAACCGCGAAATATTACTTTGGCGCGCCGGTGACGAAGGGTGAGGCCAAGATCAAGGTCAAGCGATCCCCGCATAGCGGCCGCTTCTATCCTCAGCGGCCGTGGGACTGGCTTTACGGCCGCGGTTACGCGTTTCACCTGCCGGAACATCGCTGGTATCGCGGTTGGAACGAGTGGGGCTGCATTGCCCCGCGTCATCCCTGGATACCCTGGCGCGCGCCGCAGCCGGAATTAGTGCTCGACGACACGTTTCCGCTCGGTCCGGATGGAACGGTGGAAGTGGAGATCGATAGCGCCCTGGCCAAGGAGCTGCACGGCGATGAGGATCACGAATACGCCATCGAAGTGGAGGTCACCGATGAATCGCGCCGCACCATCACCGGAAACGGCTCGGTCATCGCTGCCCGCGCGCCGTTTGAGGTGTTTGTTGCGCTAAATCGTGGATACTACCAGGCCGGCGACACCATCCAACTCAGCGCAACCGCAAGAACGCCGCACGGAGCAAACCGTGAATCGCTTCATCCCTTGCGTCATAACGCGCCGCGTTCTGGATGATGCCGGGATTTCGCTTCGCGATATCCGCAAAAAAGCGACCAACCTGAACCCGCAACAACTCGGCGAGGCTAAAGAACGCGCCGCACAGTGGAAGCGCCACATCGAGGACTCGCCAGTCTTCAACGAGGCCAAATTGGACCGCCTAATCGCAAAAGGAACGAAAAAGCTGCAAGACATGCAGAACGACGACGGCGGTTGGGGCTGGTTTACCGACCGCTCCTCTCCACATACCACCGCAATCGTGGTTTACGGCCTGCAACGCGGGATTGGCGCGGGCGCGAACATCGACCGCGCTATCTACGAACGCGGCTTGCAATGGCTCATGCGCCACCAGCGCGAACAAATCCGCAAAATCCAGCTTCCCAAGCACGCCAAGGAGCATAAATCCGGCGCCGATCACCTCGACGCCTACGTTTCCGCGATTTTGGCCGGCGAACAGCGCAACGAAGCCAAAATGCTGGACTTTCTCTACCGCGACCGGCAAGGCCTCACGTTATATTCCAACGCGCTGCTCGGTTTATCGCTTCACCAAGCCGGACGGAAGGATGAGCGCAACATCGAGCAATTCCTCGTCATCGACGATGAAAACCAGAGCGCGCATCTGAAGTTGGATAACGGCGGATATTGGTGGCGCTGGTATGGCAACAACATCGAAACCCACGCCGCGTATCTCAAGCTGCTCGTCGCTATCGATCCAAAGTCGGAAACCGCCGCCGGCGTGGTTAAATATCTGCTCAACAACCGGCGTCACGGCAGTTATTGGCATAATACGCGCGACACCGCCGCCTGCATCGACGCAATCGCCGATTATTTCGTCAAAAGCGGCGAATCCAAGCCGAACATGACCCTGGAGATCGCCTTCAACGGCCAAGTCCGTCAAACCGTCAAAATCACCGCCGACGACCTGTTCGACTTCAACAACCAATTCGATCTCGGCGCCGAAGATTTGGCAAATGGCGAGCAGATCCTGGAATTTCGCAAGCAAGGCCGCGGCCCGTTATACTACAACGCCTATCTCACCAACTTCACGCAGGAAGATCCCATCGCGGCCACGGGCTTGGAGGTCAAAATTGAGCGTCGGTTCTGGAAATTGACGCCCAAAGACGCGAAAAACACGGTTTCCGGCCAGCGCGGCCAGGTTGTGGAGTGCACCAGGGGCGGCGTGTTTTCGCTAACATGCACCCCAAAAAACACCGCGGCTATCACCCCTAACACCACTCCCACCCGCGTCGCCCACCACGAGGCCACGCGCACCTCCGTGGTTTCTTCGCCGTCCGGCGGCCAAAGGTGCAGCTTGCGCAAAAACTCAGCCAACTGAGGCGATTCTGACGTTGGAACCGGCGTTTCGGGCGCCGGCTCGGTTTTTTCAGGTTTTGGCGCAAAAGTCGCAACCCGCGGGGTAGCAGCCTTCTCCTCGCTTGGCGGGCTGGGGACGGGAGGTGGCTCCGGCGGGGGCGTTTTTGGCGTTACGCCGGAAATTTCAGGTTTTTTCTCGATCTCCCGCCTTCGCAACTCCCGTTCCAGACGCGAAATTCGCTCTCGCAGATCGTTCGCCCGGCTTAGCGCGGTTAGCGCGATGATTCCGACGATTAGGGTGAAGCAAGCGAGGATTCCGACCATGACCAGGGCTCAACCAAAGCCGGGTTTGGCGGATAGGCGAGGTTTTTTCGCGAACATCATCTCCTAACCGATCCGCTCGACCATTTCTTCGGCTGGGAAGCGAATTTTCGGCTTGGCGGCGTATTTATCGTCCGCGCTGCGGTAACCGGCCGGGCACAGCACGGCGGTGGTGAGGCCTTTTTCCTCCAAACCCAGGGCTTCGTCGAATTTTGCCGCGGAAAAGCCTTCCATCGGGCAGGCGTCGACCCCTAACAATGCCGCGGCGGTCATGAAGTTGCCCAGGGCGATGTAGCATTGCAGCTTAGCCCATCCGGTAGCGTCGGCGCTGCGTGGCCCCTCCACGATGTCGCCCACGATGATGTCGCGCAGCTTGTCCAAACCTTCGGCGGAATCGCGCTGAGCCTGCTTGGCGGCGCGGATGTAGCGGTCGACGTCATCGGCGGTCATTTTGCGCTTGGCGGCAATGACGAGGAGGTGGGAACAGTCCGAAACCTGGGTTTGGCCGTAGCTGGCGGCGACGAGCGAGGCTTTCAGCGCTGAATCGGTGACGACGATGAATTTCCACGGCTGGAGGCCCCAGGATGACGGGGTGAGCACCAGCGTTTGCTCCAGCGCGGCCCAGGTTTCGGCAGGAATCTTGCGTTCGGCGTCGAACTGTTTCACGGCGTAGCGCCAGCGCAGGCAATCGAGAAGTTGGTCGGTCGGGACGGGGTTCATCGTGGTCCCAACCGTGGGCAATTTTGCGCCCGCGGACAAGCAAGACTTTCGCGCAAAAGCGGGGGCGGAATTGGTGGTGCAGCTTGCCAACTGGCGCTACGTAGGCGCCGCCATGCTCGCAGCCCTCCTCACCAGCATTTTCTGGGCCGTTTCCGCCATTTCCGGACAGCGGGCGGCCAGGTTCATGGGCAGCCTGACGGCCAATTTCTTCCGGCTCGGCATCGCTCTGGCCATCTTGGGCGCCATCGTCGCGCTGGGCTATCGCGATACCTTTCACGCGGTCACGTTCGGCTGGCTGGCGCTTAGCGGAGTGGTTGGGTTCGGCATCGGCGATATCGCGCTCTACCTGGCGTTGGCGCGGGTGGGCTCGCGGCTGACCGTGCTCATCACTTTTTGCCTGGCGCCGGTGCTGGCGGCGATCGCGGAATGGATTTGGCTGGGCGACGTTTTGCCGTTGAATCAAGCCATCGCGGCGGCGGCGATTCTCGCGGGCGTAAGCCTGACGCTCAAGCCTTCCTCGCCCCAATCCGAGCGCTACGGCAATTTCGCCTTCGGTTTGGCGATGGCTTTCGTGGCCGCGGCGGGTCAGGGGTTTGGCGCGGTGCTGACCCGCATCGCCAACGCGGAGGGGGAGGCAGTGGGAGTCGCCGTGCCGGCGCTGAGCCAGGCGTTTCAGCGAGTTTTACCAGGCGCGGTGATGTCGGGCGTGGTTTGGCTGGCGCTGCGCGGGGTCAACCGAAAACGCCGGCGCGAAGTTGGCCAAATCGGCGAAATCGGCAAATCCGGCCGAACGTGGAAGAACCTGGGTTGGTTGTCGGCGGCTGCCCTCGGCGGACCGGTGATCGGGCTCATTTTTTACCAGTGGGCGTTGCTGACCGCCAACAGCGCGCTGGTTTTGGCGATCGTCGCCCTAACGCCGATCGTCATCATGCCGCTGGCGTGGTGGCTGGAACGCGACCGGCCCCAGCCAATCGCAATTTTCGGCGCCTGCGTGGCTGTTTGCGGGATGATCGCGGTGGCGTGGCTGCGGCGGTGAGGCCTCGGTTTGCTCGAAATTCGCTCAATACCGCATCACTTTGGCGACGAAGCGCTCCACGTCCGGATGCGGGGCGTTTTCGAAAATTTCCGCCGGCTCCGCAGAAGCCAAAACCTGGCCGTTGGCGAGAAAAACGACGCGATCGGCCACTGCGCGGGCGAATCCCATCTCGTGGGTGGACAGCACCAGGTTCTGTCCCTCGGCGCAGAGTTCTTCGATCAACTCCAGCACCTCCGCGGTCATTTCCGGGTCCAGCGCGGAGGTCGGTTCATCCAGCAAAATCAGCCGCGGCTTGGGTGCGATGGCTCGCGCCAGAGCCACGCGCTGTTGCTGGCCGCCGGAGAGCTGCGCCGGCTGTTTGTGACCATGGTCCGCCAGCCGGAAGCGCTCGAGTTGGGCCTCGGCGACGTTTTGGGCTTCCTGCGGGGTCAATCCGTGCACCTCCTCCAGCGGCAGGGTGATGTTTCGCAACGCCGAGAGGTGAGGGAACAGGTTCCAGGATTGAAACACGAATCCGTTGCGCCGCCGGTGGGCCAAAAGTCGCTCGGGATCGGAAAAATCGACCCGCTCGCCCTCCACGAGCACGTCTCCGGAATCCGGCTGCTGCAAGCCGGCCAAAACGCGCAACAGCGTGGACTTCCCGCCACCGGAGGGACCAATCAGCACCAGCGTCTTTACCTCCTCGCCAACGGCCAGGTTCACGCAGTCCAACGCGCAAATTGGCCCAAATCGCTTGGAAACGCGGATCAGCTCAAGATTCATAGGCAAAGCGGTGTTCGAGCTTTCGCGCCATTAACGCGATGGGGATGGTGAGCACCAGATATCCCAGCGCCAGCGGCAAATAAAGCTCCAGCGTGGTGTAGGTGTTCGCGTTGGCGTCGCGCACCTCCTTGAGCAACTCGCTCAATCCCACGATGCTCAGCAACGAGGAGTTTTTGATGAGGTTGGCGAATTCACCGGTCACCGCCGGCAGGATGCGTCGAATGGTTTGCGGCACGATCACGAACCGGTAGGTCTGCCGCTCGGTGAAGCCCACCGCCAACGCCGCTTCCCGCTGTGAGGCAGCGATCGATTCAATGCCGCCCCGGATGATTTCCGCCAGGTAAGCCGCGGAAAACGACGCCAAAGTGATGGTCCCGACCAAAAAGCGGTCGTTGAAGTTCACCGCCGCGGCAATGACGTAAAAACCCACGAAAACGTGGACCAACAGCGGCGTACCGCGAATCAGCTCGATGTAACCCTGGCAAAAGCGCCTCAGCACCAGCGAATCCACCCGCTGACCGGCCACGAGCAAAATCGCCAACGCCGCCGCCAAAATTAGCGCCACCCAGGAAACCGCCACCGTCATGAACCAGCCGGCGAACAGAGTCGAGCGCCGTTCCCAAGCCACGTTCCAATCGGATTTGTAAACCGCGCTCGTCAGCACCACGTAGCAGACGGTCGCGGCCAGCACGGTCAAAATCAGGGCGATGAGGCCTTCGCGAAGGGGGCGGGAAGTCACGAGAGGCACCAAGCTTCAAACAAATTCCAAAATTCCAAGGGAAAATTCCAAAACCCGGCCCACCAGGCCAACGACCAACGACGCCGCAACCTCACGGAGGCTGTCGGACTTATGCTTTTGTAGATTCGACTGGCAGTCGAATGGCGGAGCCTTGGATAGATAGAGCGGATGGGACATCCTGTGAGACTTCGACTGGCAGTCGAATGGCGGAGCCTTGGATAGATAGAGCGGATGGGACATCCTGTGAGACTTCGATTGGCAGTCGAATGGCGGAGCCTTGGATAGATAGGGCGGATGGGCATCCTGTGAGGGTATGTCAGGAAATCGGTGTATCTGGCAATCGGTTTTGTTAGGTAGGTTAGTAATTAAGTTAGATTCGTGAAGTCTGCAAGCGAAGGTCCTCGCAGAGTTCCCGAAATTGCCGCCCTGGAGCAAGACGCGGACGCGCAGCGGCCAAGTCTTGCTCCAGGGCGGCAATTTCGGGAGCAATTTTACCCCCCCCGGCATCCTCGCGCCAAATTCGATCGCAAATTGGTTCAGCGCACCGGCCCAGTTCGCAATCGGCCGCGTCCACTTCTCACTCGCCTTTTTGAGCGCCAGATACAGCACCTTTTTCAAAGCTTCATCGTTAGGAAACGACTTCTTGTTCTTCAACACCTTGCGCAGCGAATGATTCAGGCTCTCGATCGCGTTGGTCGTGTAAATCACCTTGCGAATCTCCGGCGAATAATCATAAAACGTCCGCAAATTCTCCCAATGCGTTCGCCAACTTCGCCCAATGAGCGGGAAGCGCTCGCCCCACTTCGCCTCGAACTCCTCCAGCGCTTGCAGCCCCAGCGCCTCGGTCGCGGCCCGGTAGATTTTTCGTAAATCGGCCGCCACCTTTTTGCGCTCCTTCCAATTCACCAGCCGCAAGCTGTTGCGCACCATGTGGACGATGCACAGCTGCACCTTGGTTTGCCCGAAAACGGCCTCCACCGCATCCGGAAAGCCCGTCAACCCGTCCATGCAGGCGATGAATATATCCTTCACGCCGCAATTTTGGAGCTCGGTTAGGACACCGAGCCAAAACTTCGCCCCCTCATTCTCGCCCACCCACATGCCGAGCAACTCCTTGTTACCCTCCATGTTCACCCCCAGGGCCAGATACACGGCCTTTTTGACCACCCGTCCGCCGTCGCGCACCTTCGCCACCAAAGCATCGAAATAAACGATGGGGTAGACCTCCTCCAGCGGGCGATCCTGCCACTCGGCCAGCTCCTTTTGAACCTCGTTAGTGACTTCGGTGATGAGCTCGGGCGAGACGTGGACTTGGTAGATTTCCTCGAGGTGATCCTGGATGTCGCGCGTGGATAACCCCTTGGCGTAGAGGTGGATAAGCGAATCGTCGAACCCGGTGAGGCGGCGCGCGTTTTTCGGCACGATGAGCGGCTCGAAGCTTCCCTCGCGATCGCGCGGAGTGCTGACTTCGATTTGTCCGTCGCGGGTTTTGACGACTTTTGGCGGGCAATGACCGTTTCGGGTATTGGTTTGGTCCTCGGGGCGTTGTTCGTGCTTTTCGTAGCCGAGATGGGCAGTGAGTTCGCCCTCGAGCGCGCGTTCGATCAGGCGTTGTTTGAGGCGGTCGAAAATGCCCCCGTTTCCGAGGAGATCTTCAGGTTTTTCGTAGTCTTTGAGGACTTGATCGAGCAGAGAATCGAGTTCTGGGTCGCGTTGTTTTTTGGGTCGGTTAGGCATATCGGTTCAGTATTCTTGATATGCCAGAAACACAAATTATCTGACAGGCTCTCCTGTGAGACTTCGATTGCCAATCGAAGCTACGACGAAACGGACAACCGGCAAACTTCATGCGGCCCCGCACCCAAATTTGCCCTCCTCCTACCGCGCTCAAAATTCCAAAACGGGATTTCATCCCAAAAGCGAAGGGTTGCCCGAAGCATCGCGTAACTCGATCGGCTATTTTTCCCGATTCCCCTCAACCATTGAGCTGACTCTCCTCCGTCTCCTCCTCCCCAATCGCAGACGCATCCTCCATCTCCGCGTCAAACTCCTTCTCCAAATTCGCATCCAGTTCCTCCTCCGTCGGCTCCTGCTCGTTGCGGCTTCGCTTCGCCGCCGGGCTCAACCAATGCACCGGAAACAACCGCATCGCCTCACGCCGTTCCGTCTCCGGTTCGCCCGCCAACTTCAGCCCCACCGCCAGCATGTTGCGCCAAAGCTGCAACTCCAGCGCCCCGCGGCTCACCTTCGCCTCCCGCTTGCTCGTATTCGTGTCCGCCAGTGCACGCTGCTGCGCCGCCCGCGCCGCTCGAAAACGCGGAATCACCCCACCCAAGCTCCCCTCCGTCACCGGCGCCAAAAACGCCTCCACCATCTCCGGCGGCAACTCCTCTTCCCTCGCCCGAATCGCCGCCTCATACGTCGCAATCTTCTCCTCCACCGTCGTCAACGTCGCCTGCCGATACTCCGTAATCCCGTGCGGATAAAACGCCAGATACTCCGGCGTACCCTTCCCCCACAACAACCGTGGCCCCCCTTCATACTGGCTCGCCAACTCCTTAAATTGCTCGAACTCCTCATTCATCGCCCTCGTCGCACTGCGCTGCACCCCCAACTTCACCGCCTCCAAATTTGTTGCCCCAAAATACGCCTCATGCGCCACCAGAGTATCCGCCGTTAAATCAGAAAAACGTCCATCGGCTGAAAGCCGCTCAATGTGCGCCACCGAATACCGGCGCAAATGGTCATCACTAATGTGGGCGCCCGTCTGGAACGCATTCGTCAACAAAGTCGCAGGAGATCGCATGGCTTAACGGAGTTGAGATTTGAATCGTCAATGAGATTTAATCGTTAAAATACGCTTATCCTAATAAAACACCCTTTTTTAAAGTCAACTTCGAAAAACTACAAACCACCCTCCAAACTTGTAAGCCCGCATTCAAAAAAGATGAAATGCGACCTCCGAGTTGCAAAGTTGAGAACGAGAAACCTTCAAAACCGCTCCCAAACTGTTAAACCCGCCATCAAGAAGTCTCCAACCCGGCTCCAAACTGTTAACCCACCTTCAAAAGTTCCCCAACCCAGTCCAAAACTTTCAAACCCGCCTCCCGCAAACCTCCAACAGCTTCCCAAACCCAAAAGCCCCCCGGCAAAAAAACGGGCTACAACCCATCCAACGGGCTCAACTGTCCCCACGCTGCTCCCCTTCGCCAAGTGCACATAAATCTGCGTCGTCTCCAAGCTCTTGTGACCGAGCAATTCCTGTACCGTCCGGATATCCGTCCCGCTTTCAACCAGGTGCGTCGCGAAACTATGCCTCAACGTGTGGCAACCCACTTTTTTCAGCACCTTTGCTCGTCTCACCGCTGCCCGCAGCGCTTTTTGCAGGGCGGACTCATGCAAATGATGCCGCCGCACCACTCCGCTTTCCGGATCCGTTGACGGATTTCGCCCCGGGAAAAACCACTGCCACGCCAGTTCCTTGCCCGCATTCGGATATTTTCGCTCCAATGCCTCGGGTAGAGCCACCCCCGGCAAATCCTCGGCCTCGTCAGACTCCCATAGCGTTTTCAACCGCCCCCGATGCGCCAACAGTTCCTCACGCAAACGCTTCGGCAACATCACCTGCCGGTCTTTCCCGCCTTTTCCATCAATCACCGTGATAATGTTCCGGTCAAAATCCACATCCTTCACCCGGAGCCGCAACAACTCCATCTGCCGCATTCCCGTCCCGTAAGCCAGGCGCAAAACCTGCCCCGTCATCCCCTCGGTCAAGCTCAAAATGCAGCGCACCTCATCCTGGCTCAACACCTGCGGCAATTTGCGCCCCGTCCGGGCCCTAACCGCATCAATTCCGCTCAACTCAACTCCCATTACCTCACGGCACAGAAATACTACCGCATTCAAAGCCTGATTTTGCGTACTCGCCGCCACCCCGGCGTTCAACGCCAGATCTTCCAGAAAACGCGTTACGCTCTCACTCTTCCAGGGATCCAGCGAACTCCGTTCCGTCCAGCCCAGATACCGCCGGCTCCATTGGCCGTAAGTCTCCCGCGTCCGCTTCGCATAGCGCCGCACGGCAATCACCCTCTCAAACTTCTCCCGCATCCCATTCCACACACCGCTCCCATTTCTCACATCGCCCATTCCCTTGCCACCCATTCCCTTGCCACCCATCCCCTTGCCACCCATCCCCTTGCCACCCATCCCCTTGCCACCCATCCCTTGCCACCCATCCCCTTGCCCCCCATTCCCTTGCCACCAATTCCCTTGCCACCCATTCCCTCGTCACCCATCCCCTTGCCACCCATTCCCCTGCCACCCATTCCCTTGCCACCCATTCCCTTGCCACCCATTCCGTTGCCACCCATTCGCTTGCCCTCCATTCCCTTGTCACCCATTCGCTTGCCCCCATTCGCTTGCCACCCAGTCGCCTCCACCGCCGGTTTCGTCCGAAAATTTCACCTCGCAGCCACCTCCCTCCTTCGTCACAATTCGCCACCCATCGGCTCCTCTGCGAAACACCCGCAACGCTTCGCGAGCCTGCTCGATCCGCCAGTCCTCCAATGCGGGATCATGGCTCTTTAGAAACTGTCCATACCCCTTCAGCGCATCATAAAGCTCGGTCCCCTCCGGCAATTCGCGGCAAAACTTCAAAAACCGCGACATCTCCACCCCAAACCAAGCCAACCGAAGCCGTCCGCGCCCGCCTTGCGGAACCTCGACGCCGGCCGCCCGGCAAATCCGCTCCATCCAGGGCTTCAATTCCGGCTCCTTTTTCCGTTCGTCTCCAAGTGAATGCGTGTTCATGGCTAATGAGTTGATGAATTGTTCAATCGAACACCTATTCCTCGCCAAAACGCAAGCAAAAACTCGAAAAATCTGAAAATTCCTGTCGCCGAGTTTGATTATGGCATATTCAAACTCAAACCTCGGCCAAGACGCCATAATCAAACCGTTCCGGGTTTGCCCCGATTCCCATCATTGCGTGGCCACCTCCAAATTCTCGCGCCTTCGCCCTTGACGATCCACCTCAAATCTGATTGCCTATCACTCATGAAGGAAAACTGCGCACCTAAAACTGAGGCGGTTTACCACCGGCGGCAGCGTGGAAATCCCAGTTTCATTATGGAATTGGCCCAGAAAACTTTCTGTCTATAAAACGTTAGCTCGCAATGAAGGCAGAGGCCCACACAGCGTCGCTATGGACAGTAGCCTAGCTGTACTACTCATTGGTATCGCCCTTGCAGTTCTTGGATGTGTGGCCTGTGGTATCGCCAAGAATGGAAAAGATTCGGAAGGTGGTGAATTCGAAGAAGGAAGCGAATCGGAATGGACATCACTGCTCTTGGTCTCGTATGCCCTTGAGTGCATTCTCTTCGCGGTCTTTCCAATTGAGGGCTGGAAATACTCACGAACTGGCTCTGGGCTGATTGTGGTGGGATTGATCATGGTGGCGATTGGAGGTTTCTGGATGCTTGGATGCACAGAGAGCTAACAAATGCATGCAGCCGACGTGTCACCGCCGCCTTGCCAACCACGGTGAAAGTTGGTGTGATTGTGAAAGGAGCAATCGGAAGTGCGTTGTCGCGGTGACACGCGGCTGATGCTGGACGTTCGGCAGAAAACACCAAGGCCCATGAAGCACCTGATACTCGCACTGCAACTTGTATTCGCCTTGAACGCTTTCTCGCAGGATCAAGTGAACACGCTGATCCGGAAGGGTAAGTATGAAGAGGCGCTGAGCGCAATCAAGAAGGCGGAAGGAGAAGACTCCAAGAAGTTCCGCGAGCTTAAGCAATGGATGAGCCATGGCTATCGTGCCAACTTGAAGAAGTCGGATACGGATGTGCACACTTCTCCTGCGACTAACGGTGGTTCAGAACCGGCTCCTAGCAAGCCGCAGGACTTCCGAATTACCTTGGTGTCAGGCTTTCCGAAAAGCTGGTTCGTCGTGATGAACAAGAACGCCTATAAAACAGAAGCAGAGACCTACAAGGGACCCGGGCCTTGGCCTACTGAGTGGATCAGGTCTAAGTGGAAAGACGGATATTATATCAGCCATGTCGCCGGCGAGAAAGACGGCTGGGTAGTCGTCATGAGCAAAGGAACAGGCTTTACTAATCAGAAGTATTTCGGTCCGGGTGCATTCCCTGAGAAGGGGATTGGCGACAGTGCCCCAGAGGGCTATCGCATTACTGGAATCGCTGGATTTCAGAATACCTGGGTAGCGGTCGTTTCGAAGGGAACGCCCTACGGTCACCAACGCTTCACTTTTCCCACCGATTTCTCCGGCAAAGCAGATTGGATCAAGAGCCGCTGGGATGACGGTTATCGGATCACCCATCTAGCTGGTGACAGCGTCAAATCTGGCAAAAAATACGTTCGTCGTCGTCATGACCAAAAACAGTGGATTCACTCGGCAAACCTACAAGGGCCCAACTACGTTTCCTAAGGATTGGATCAAAGAGAAATGGGATCAAAACTATAAGATCACGGCTGCGACAGGCTACGGAAACTGGATCGTGGTGATGTCCAAAGGAGGATGGGACGGACAACAGACCTACCAGAGGCTGGAACAGTTTCCGTCGGATTTCATCAAAACTAAATGGTAATCAAAATGAAACATTTACAACTTTGCATCGTCTTGCTCATCGGAATCCTTGGTTTCTCGAATAGCGCAATTGCCGGGCGTATGGGCACAGTCTTTATTAAGAACAATCATACCAGAAGTGTCGGCATCTGGATCAATGGTTACTACCAAGGTTATGTCCCTTCCGGGAAAACTTGCTACACAGTCTACGAAGGATTTGTTACGAATGACTCTGGTTATCAGAGTGACGGCACGCTGTCCCTGAAACACTCCCATGCGGGATGGGCACCGTCTGCGGACGGTAATATCGTAATTACTGCGATGGCCTACCATGATGAGAAAGACCAGTTTTACTGGCAGGGGACATTCCAAGATAAAGGCGACGGATCAAGTGAGTTCCTTGGGACTGGCGAAGGCAGCTTCTGGATTGGCGGGCAATCGGACATTACAGGCCTCGATAAGGAATTTTCATTTCAGATCCCGAAGGGCGGAACTGGGGGAAAGCTAACCTTAAAGAAAACCCAAGGGCTGTCACCTGCGGGTGCAGACGCTCCCGCAAAACCCGGGGGATATTCTATTGGGGCGCAAACCGGGAAGCTACCTGTGTTGCAAGCGCTTGGAAGTGGGGATGTCGCTGTCGCACTTCAATGGACCGGCGCACGGGATGTGGACCTTTACGTTACAGATCCGTTTGGGACGACCATCTCATATCAAAATAAGACTTCAGCATCCGGAGGGCAGCTTGACCGAGATGATACAGATGGATTTGGTCCAGAGAATATTTTTTGGCCAAGTGGGAAAGCCCCGAAGGGGCGCTATTCTGTTCAAGTGCAACTTTACAGCGGATACTCTGCGAACTACAACTTTTCAATCGTGGTCAATGGGAAGAAACAAACCTATAACGGAACCTTAAGAGGCGAAAAGTCGTGGAGTGGCCCAATCCGTTTCGAGGTAAAATAGAACCAGCCGAACAAGCGCATGGAGAGCAACGGCTGACCCGCCCCTAGTTCAAATGATTTTCCGCAATTTTAACCCCTGCCATGCATCGTGGGTGCGCTCTCGGTCAGCCGTGCCTCATGCTTGACGTTCGGCGAAAAAATACAGTTCTGCAGCACCGACCAAGCAATTGCAGGAAATTATCAATATGAGTAAAGACAAGAAGAATCCAGAAGAGTCAGATGCCACCCTTCTTTTGAAGCTTAAGGTTGTTGAGGACGAGATTAGCCAATTGGAGAAAGAGGTAGAACGGCAGACACAACGAGTCGCTCGCGAACATGGAATTGAATCGAGGCTCAAGATATTCTTTACCGTCGCGATCGTTTTCGGTGTAGTATCGATTTTGATAGCGCAACTACATTCATTTACGGGTGGAATCTTGTTCGTGTGTTCGATGGTATACGCAGTTTTCGGCTTGCTAGCACCCAAGGGAATAGGGAGTACTGGAAGTCAAGCCACAAGTTTACGATTACTTGAGGAAGATCAGACAAAGTTGAACGAGAAGCATCAAGAACGAACGAAGCTCTTAAATGCAGCTAAACGAACTTAACCCAAGTTGCAGGCGCAATTGAGGCGCGCGCCGAACAAGTGCATGCAGACCGACCTCTCACCTGCGCCTTGAGAGCGAAGGCGGAAAGTGGTTTGAGCGTTGAAATTGATACCGGCGCGGCGCTTGCGGTGAGAGGCGGCTGATGCTGGACGTTAGCTCAAAAAGATGAAGAATGCTTTTCTACTAATTCTCTTCGGCGTTTTCAATCTTACGTCATATGCCGACGACAAACTACCCCCATCCGCCAAAGAGTTGACAGATAAACTGGAAAACTGGGAAACCGAGAAAAGGGCCGAATTTGAAGCCGAAGTTGCTGCGAAACGTGCTGAGGTAGTAAGAATTCTTGAACGACAACTCACAGAGATAACACGGGCTGGCAACCTCGACGGTGCATTGGCGATACGTCAAAAAATCGCAACACTGAAGCCTCAACTAAAGGAAACCGAACAGAAGCCAGATGAACCAGAACATCAACAAGACCGAACGAGGCGCACTCTTGAAAGGGCATTGGTTGGCACAAAATGGAAAATGACACCAAAAGGCCGCGCAAACGAAGACGGAGTGGTTATCACCTTTGTCGATCGAAAAAATGCCACAGTGGGTGAGGTAAAGTCCGACTGGGAAGTTACAAGTCCAACTGAAATCAAACTTGGGTTTACCACGGTCACCTTCAATGAAGACTTAACGAAATTTGACGCGATATGGGGGCGTGCTGGCCACAAAGAAGGGGTCATCCTCAAACCTGAGTCGGAGGTCAAACCATAACACGAGAGCTAACAAAGCAGTGGTGACCGACCCGCGCCCCGCTCTGTTGTTGACTTCTTTGGGTAATCCGATAGTTTCCTCTGCAATCCACCTGCGCTCCCAGGCGCGGGCGGCACACTGCAAACGTTCGCTGAAGAAATGAAATCGTTGCTAAAATTGATCCCACTTGTCTGTTTCTCTCCGATCATGGTTTTCGGAGAACTTCCCGAAAACGCCCAAGAGCTTATCACAAAATTAAACAATTGGGAACTGGATCAACAAGCTGAACTGCAGCAGAGAATCAAAGCAAAAAGGGAAGAAGTTATCAAAGTTCTCGAACGGATGCTTCAAGAAACAACAAAAACGGGTGACCTCGATGGCGCAATTGCGATAAAAGGAGAAATTGAACGCTTACATCCTCCGACAGAATCACAGGTTTCGACTCAACAGTCAGCTCCACCGCTAGGTTCACCTGCATCCAAAGCAGTCGAACTCGTTGGAGATCATGTAGAATTAGAAGGAGGATTGAATAAGCGGAAGGATTCTAAACTGGCCAAATGGAGCAAAGGCGGCAAGGCGACCTGGAAGAGGGCAACAGTGAACCCCGGAAACTACGAAATTGTATTTGTGGGAGGGGGGTATCGCCCCTACAGACACACGATGAAGCTGGGGATCGGTGATCAAACAACAGAGTTTACAGTTTATCCAAATACCGGTGGTAATCCAAGCCGACAGTTCCGAGTAGGCAACGTAACGATAACAAAGATTCAAAAAGGAGTAACACTGGAATGCGTTCACGACGAACCAACCAACCCGGTGTCCACCAAACCCGAATCACGGCTAACTCATTTGACCAAACTAATGCTCAACCCAATATCCGACAGCGAACAAAGCGCTGGAGACCGACCGGGGCCCGCTTCGTAGTTGACTTCGCAGGGAAATTCGGGAGTTTTTATTGCAATCAACCTGCGCTCCCGGCCCCGGCGGCTCAGCGCAAACGTTCGGCGAAGAAATGAAGTACGACTTCGATGCCTGTGAGTGGACGGAAGCGATGCGACTCCTTCACAAGTTTGTGCCGCCATCCAGATTCATTAGGAGGCCGCAAGAGTTGCACATGGACAGCACTTTCGAGCTGATCGAGGCATGGAATCCGGAAGCGCAACGGCAAGAGGTTTCGTTTAGGAACATTGAGGGCGGCAGTGGTGAAGTTCTCGAGCGCTTTCTTCCTACGAAGGCGATCGCGGGCACACGAGCACTCGTAGTTCCAGATGTTGGCTGTGGCTGGTCAGACTACTTTCCTTACGTCTGCAAGGATACCAGCTTGAAGAACAGAATGAATGAGGAGTGCCGACGAGAGAATCTTCTTTGCGGATCGAAAGGACAGCTTGATTGTATTCGAATCAGGTTGGATCGCATTCTTTGATCACGAGGATGGCGTTACGGTGGCCGAGCCTCCAAACTGGCGCGCCGAACAAGGCGTCGATGACCAAACCGCTGCCGCCGTGGAGTCGAAAGCGAAATGACAACTTCAACATCTAACCTCGAGTCTAGAGTTCGCTCCCAGCAGCGGCTGGCATGACTTGGACGTTAGCCGAAGAAGAAAAAGAAACACTATGAAGCTGTATATTGCATCAATTTTGGTAGCCCTTCTGGCAACTGTTGGAGCACAAGATGAAAAGAAATTACCTACTGAGTCTCAGGATTTGATAAACCGACTGGCTGATTGGGAACTTGAGAAGCAAGCCGCCTTGCAGGCGGAGATGAAGGCAAAAAGGGCCGAGGTCGTAGCAGTTTTGCAACGCCATTTGGCCCACGCCACGAAAAGTGGTGATTTGGATGGTGCTCTAGCAATCAGACAGAAAATTACTGAACTCACTCCCCAACCCACAAAATCTGTAGAACAGCCTCAGCCTCCAACACCCGAACCACCCAAGGATTCGAAGCGATTCCGCGGTTCTCGCTACGCATTTGTCAACGAGCGTGTGGATTGGAACACAGCTGTGGAGCGTTGCAAGGCGATGGGAGGCCATCTCGTTTGTGTCGAGACAGAACGTGAATGGGAATTTCTAAAAGAGTTTTACATTGACCAACTGGACGGTGAAAAAGCCTATCCATACTGGCTCGGCATAGAACGTCCAAAAGGGCAAGCTGTCCCCCACAAGTGGCTTGATGGCACAGCGGTTGAATTCAAGGCGTGGGGCTCGGGCGCCACGCTCGATGAGCTCACAAAAGATACAGCGCGTGCCCATTATCCAGGAGCGTTTTGGGTACCCGTCCAAAAAACCAACAATTACCCCTTCATCTGCGAGTGGAGCGAGTGAGCGATCAACGCGGTAACCTAACGCGACGGCTAACAAAACGGTGGTGACAGACCTGCGCCCCGCTCTGTAGTTGACTTTTCACCGTAATTCAAGACGTTCTCATTTCAAGCCACCCGCGCTCCCGGGCGCAGGCGGCACACCGTAAACGTTAGCGCCAAAAGAATTGCGATGGGAATCTTCAGAAAGCTGTTTGCCCGCACCAGCAGAGCGGAGGATCACCATCGCGAGAGTAACTCGATGGATGCGAATCCAGAGATCAACATGATTGTGTTCGAGTATGGGACGGGTGACAACGCCGACCACTTGATGGGAAGGGGGCCGACGAGGGCCGAAGACTGTCTGCAAGGGGTATGGAGGGCGATTGAGTCCCAGGCGGTCATAGAACCCCATTCCGTCACACGAATTTACTCAGAGTGGCAATTGTCTGATTCAGATGCTGAGTTTGCCACTAAGACGTTTCCCAACGCAGAGTTCTCCGCTTCCTTTTCGAGGCCGGAGAATCCCGACGATTGGCGAGTTGCACTGGATGCGGCAAGACGCACCATGTTGAAGGCTTCCACTCGGAACGAGCGCTAACAAGTGCATGCAGTCCGACCTCTGACCCTCAGGGAGCGGGGAAAATCGCTCGCTTCGCTGAAGCACATCGACTAGGAAAGTTGAACGGCGTCAGTCAGAGGCGGCTGATGCTGGACGTTCGCTGAAAAAATGAAGAATCCTCCTACAACATTCTGGATTTCGCTCGCAAGCTTTATCTTTGGAATCGGACTCGTAGTAAATCAATATTTGGTTTATTCAGAAATCAAAAAGGCCACCAACTCGTGGGTTGCAGTTTCCGCCTCAGTTGAAGGAGGTCTTTATAGAAGAGAAGGAGATGACGAGACATTTTTTTTGGACCTTACGTTCAAAACGAAAAATGGAGATCTTGTTTCGGTTAAGAATCACGAAGTGGGCAAAAAGCTTTTTCGCAACATTACAGGAGTGGAGTACCAGTTGGAGGAAGGAAAGTTTGAGAAAGTTATTGAGGTAGACACAGTTGATGCTTTTTATGACCCCACTTATCCCAAACGTTGTTTTGTTGTTGGGGAAATTGAACGAAAAGTTCACCATTTCCTGTTTGGTATCCTCCTAATTTTGATTGCCGCTTTTGTCACTGGACGGGGGATCTTCCGATTCCTAACGAAGCAAAAAACTCAAAAAAAGGGCGGTACTACCTGATATTGTTCATGCCCACTTAAAATGGCTCACATCGTAAAAGACAACTGGGAACCGGCGGACCAAATTTCAAATTTCCGTCACGATTCGCTTTCAAGTGATACGCTATTCCCGATTTTGCCTCCTGGATCGATTGGCCCTGTTATTTTGGCTGACAGTTCGTTGAAAACGGGAAGCCCAGTCCGGGACCCTCGATTCAATTTTGGATGCGCAATCTCGGGCCTGATATTGGCAATTATCATTATCTATTTGGCACTTCCAGATCCGATGTGGAATAACCACATTCATATTTGGCGATTGCTTTTAGGAGTCTCAATAGGCGTAGCGATTGGCTTCCTCACCGGACGGCAAAAGCGAACCTACTCAATTTGGTATTTGGCCGAAGAGGGTGCGGCTTGGTATTTATTTTCTATCGGAGATGAAAGCAACGCTACTCAAAAGACTTTAATTTTTGATGAAGCTCGTGGATTCAAGGAGTCAGAGACAGAAGTATATGAAGACGATGGACCATTCCATGATCCAGTCTACAAGTCATTTGATTACGATTATACCTGGGTAGGCGTCGATGGAGCGACCATTTTTCGCATCAGCGATAGTATCGAAGCTACAGAAAGCAAAGATCATAACATCAATTATCTATTCGCGCTCGCTGTTTTCAGACAGTTCACTGAAAAGTCATTCGACCGCTTGACGAATAGCTACAATGAACATGGATTTGTCGAGTTTTTGATCAACGGAAAAGACAAGATTCGTATATTCAACAATTACCTTGAGTTTGCCTTTGGTAAAAGGCTGGAAAGAGTCACTGATAGTGAGATTACTGTCCTAAACATCGAAGGCGGAGTATTTAATATTAAAACTTCAAACGCAAAACTCTTTTCAAACTCTGGAAAGTACCAATTTCGTTATAAAGAGATCGAAAATGGATGGTTGTTTGTCCCCTGTTTAACTGAAATTGCAGGATTTGAGCTTAGATAGCTATATTATAAATGAAGTGTTACATAGCGGCCCGCCTTTTATAGATCATGAGAGTCCAGAGTATCAGTGCAGTCTTAATTCTAGGTCTTTTTGCAGTTTCCTGTGAGTCACAACTTACTGCCACGTCGCGCGACGCAACCGACCATAAGATCAAGTTGGTTCTAGAGCGGGTCTGGAATGGAGAGGTCCAATCCAGCCTGTCGATTTCTCCCCTGTCATCGGTACTCACGAAAGCTACTTGGCTTGAGGAATTGTCAGGTTCAGATACATTTATTCATCAGAATTACGAACGGTTTGACGCTCCTACGCTTGAGATTTCGTGGGAACGGAAGCCAGAAATTCAGTATCATGAGATTTGGATTGGATTCAATTCGTCAGACGACAATCAACGTAGGCTTTTTGGATATGACCACAAGAATTTCCGATACTTCAAAAATTTCTCACCACGAAACGGAGAGTCGTGGAATCGAATTAATTTGATTGACGTTTTACATAATCATGTTTCTGATATTCGTGTTGTAACATTAAGGTTTGACATGAACCGTTACAAAGAGGCATTTGATTTTGATGACGCCGACGCTTCACATGCCAATCGCAACGCTAGAGCTTGGTTTTTGGCCACGTTTCCTGAAAAAGTTGTTCGTGATGGAGAAACAGCACTCAAGGATGCTCTACTTATATGTGAACAAACCAATATGACTAACGAAATTTATGTGGATACACTGGCTGCTGCCTATGCCGAAACGGGCAACTTTAAAGAGGCAATTGCTGCCCAAAAGCAAGCACTTGACCTTCTACAAAAAAAGTCCACGGACGCTCAAGAAATTGAGCCTTATAAGAGCCGCTTACGAGGTTACCAAAAAGGAAAGCCCGCACGCGAATGGTAGGCAACAGCGAACAAAGCGCAGCACCTAACGAGAAATAGCGGGACAAGCCCGCTAGTCTCGTAGGTGTGCTCAAACGTTGATATGGCTGCCCCCCTCGCAAGCAGAAAAAGCGATATTCTTCCATTAACGTCACGATAACAGATTGGCTCGGTTTGGAGTCCGCGCAGAAGGGAGCAAGCAATGCAAGTTGACGGACGTGGTGTGAACGTGTGTTCTCGGTGGTTGGTTTGCTGACATGCGTGCGTTGGTTAGCGACATTTTCTGAGTTCACCAAGGCCCTATCCGCACTCTCGGATCAGGCGTTTGTTGGGTGCTCACGATGTGTAAGTAATTACACAAGACGGCACGACCTCGAACGTCTATCGCGGGTTGGCCCCACCAAGGTCAACTTTATACATATTGTAGATACATTGCTTGCTCGCTTCTAGGCGGTCATGAGTTGTCGGGTTGAAGGTTTTTCTAGATACGGAGAAGGGGAAGGGGTTTCTTTTCTTCCAAATCCAACCACCGCCCACCGGTCTGCGAAGTGCTGGCGCGGGCAAGTGATCCCGCAGCCAAAAGCCGGGGTAGATGGGGGCTTTTGCGAGGACAGCACTTGCCCGCGCCAGCACTTCGGCGGCATGTTCTTGATGGTTGAAGAAGGAAGCCATTGTGGGTGGAAATGGGAAATGGGGAAGTCCGAACGCTTACGGGGTGGATTGAGCCTGGCAGGGCGCGCCTTCCTTGGCCACTTGTTGGTATAGCGCCCATATAAAGCCGCACAGTTCGCGCGCCACCGATACGATGACGATGTTTCGATGCAGGCCGCGCGCGGCCAGTAGCCAGTAGCGTTCGTGCAGCCGGTTCTGGGTTTTCCAGCTCAGGTTCTTCACTTCGCTGCTCTGGCCTTGTTGGCGTTTGCTCAAGGGCGCGCTGACCTTGGGCTCAAGCCGGTAGTGTTGGGCGGCTTCGATCAAGATCCAGCGGGCGTGGCTGTTGCCGCATTTGGTGATGGCCCCTTGGCGGCGACGCGCGCCGGTGGAACTCTCGCTAGGCACCAGGCCGAGGTAGGCCATGAGCTGGCGCGGGTGGGTGAAGCGCCCGACGTGACCCAACTCGCTAACCACGATCATTGCCCCTACCAGCTGGAATCCGCGGAAGGCCATGAGAGCATCGACCACCGGTTTGAAGCTCCAATCGCGGTAGAGCTTTTTCATCTGCATTTCGATGCGGGTGATGCGTTCGCTTTAGATACACGCATCATGAAATACTGCATAACCGCCATTCTGTTCTTGCTGCCCAATGCGATGCACGCAGAACTACCGAAGAGCGCAGCGTCCGTAATTCAAAAGCTGAATGATTGGGAGGTTGAACGTCAAGCGGAGCTACAGGCTGAAATTAAGGCAAAGCGGTCAGAGGTGGTGGCTTTTCTTCTGAAGCAGTTGGACAGCACAACTAAAGCGGGTGATTTGGAAGGTGCTCTGGCGATAAAACAAGAAATCGAAAGACTGGAATCGGCTCTTGTGAGCACCAATGAAGACTCGAAAGCACCGGAAGAGTCGTCCCCGAATCCCGACCAACCGCAACTCGACTGGTTCGTTGGCAAAACCTGGGAGGGTCCGGGGGGAACGCTTTTGAATTCAAGGCTGAAGGCGAGGGCGTTAAAACTTACAAAGGTGTTCCGCGTCCGGTCGAATGGGAGATGTTGGACTCTGGCATCGTCAAGATTTTTGGCGACGGCGCTCCAGAATACTTCAAGTTCAAGAGTAGTCGGCGCGGTGAACTCAGCAAAAACGAGAACCTTGAAGCCAGCGTCGATATCAAACCAAAACGATAAGCGAACAAACGGGTGGTAGCGACGCGGTGGAACGTCGCTGGTTCGGTCTGCGGCAGGGCTTCGTTCCTCAGCCATGCCTTGCCTCATTTACGCTTGACTCCCGCGCGCCACACCCTGAACGTTAGCCTAGGAAATGAATTCCAGTAGAAGAGCGTGTTGGTTTTGCGCGAGGCAGGCACTGGTCGAAACCATCGAAAGGAACGAGGGCTTCTGCGAGCAGTGTAAGGATCTAAAAGGCCACACTAAACCTGAAGTCGACGAGATGATTCGACGACTCGAGGCGGAGAGGGAAGAGGATGATCCCACTCCCAATCCGCGTTCTGTACCGCCAAGGTCGTTCGATAGCCTTGTGGCGACGGGAATTCGCCTGGATGCAGAAAAATACGCGGCGAGCAGTCGGGATGCGCCAAGGTATGACTCATACGACTACGCCGAGGAAAAGAACTCGCCCCGTTGGTCGGACGAAGAACGTTTTTATGAGTGGCTTGTGAAAGCGGAGATTCCGAGGGAACTCGCGGAAATGCTATACGCGCACGCCCCAGAAGTAACTTTCATGCTCGGGTGGGAAAAGAGACCAAATGAAACCAGAACTGACATTACATGTATTCTTGGCACTTTGTTGCACTAATGTTGCTATTGGTACCGAGCTGCCCTATCCGCCGCCTGAATTGCCTGCCGTATGGCAGCGAGTGCAGATTCCACAGTTGGGCACCATTGACATTCCCCCCACAATGGAAGGACAGGGCGGTTCCTACGCGCGGGTAAGTCAGGCGTTGGGGCGGTCATTACTGAACATTGATGTTGGAGATAGCGAAAGGGTCGTCATCCAACAGAAAGGTCTCAACGCCTTCGATCCGTCCGCACGCCAATCATACGTTCGGGTGATACTCGAAACCGATTTAGGAAATGCCGGGGACTTTGAGTTCCTTACAACGCGTTTTGATGCCACCGCTGACGAACTCGCAGAAATTTCTACCCTGTTTCGCACTCAGGCCGAAAATGAATTCACAAAGATTTTACAATGGGATGCCCCCTCTCTCGAACTGGTCAGCGGAATGCGAGCCATCCGTTTGAGCTATCGTCGGCAATTTAAGAACAATCCGCCGGTTCGGGTTGCTTTGTATATCTTTCAAAACGACGACCGGATGCATCGGCTCACCATGTCGTATCGAGAATCCGAAAGGGCGAAATGGCTTGGCGACTTTCCTGCTATTCTGTCAAGTTTCCGAATCACCAACGTGCGAAATCCGCCCGTGGCTACAACTTCAAATTCCACAAAATCAAACCTCGCAAGTTCATGGGTGACTTCCGAAAGATTTCGCCTTGCTGTTCAATTTCCGGCTGAAGTCATATTCAATGAGGCTAATTCTAGCGGGCGCAAAGTTGCCGCATACAAATGCTGGCATGAGCAAGGCCAAAAGCTTTACATGGTTAGTATAAGTGAGGAGCCGAAATTAAGTGCAGAGGGTGAGGCCGGCGGACAGCGCCTTCGGGAGGTATTGGAAGCGATAGCAAGAAGTCGTCTACTTGGACAAGGCAACCAAGTAAAACTCGTGTCATTACGATTTTCGCAAACCTTGGGTCGACCCACGGTGGATTACACTTATACAACAATTGGTTGGGATGCTACGATGCCGCACACAAAATCTTATCATCACACGTACGGGTGCTATGCGAATGGGTTTTTCTATTCAGTTACCGTTTTGGGCCTCGATTCGATGGCCAATGTCTCAAAGGCTATTGCTAAGTTTGCGCCTAACGTTCATTTTGTTGATCGCGTTGGGGAGCCGGTTGATACGTCTATGGTGCCGTCGACATCTTCGCCAACCAAAACCCTTCCCCCGCCGGCCCCGGATTCGGTAATCACCATCGACACTGAGGCAATGAAGGAAATTTCTGATGTTTTTTCCACGTCGTCTACATCCTACAGACCGGAAAGCAACAGTTCCCGATATCTGCCGATTATCGTAGCCGCGATAATGTTCATCCTCATCAAAGGAGTATTTGGAATGTTTCGCAAACGTGCCGGGGTGCCGGGGAGTTAACCCTTGCAATTTGCTCCCGGAATTTGGTATCCTTTTCCGCGAAATCCTAACCTGGAGAAAAAATGCCTGACACCACACCCAAATCTTCCCGAGCCGCCGCCTTCAGCCTGCTGGAGATGCTCGTCGTCATCACCATCATCGGCATTCTGGCCACGATCTTGATTCCCACGGGGAGCCACGTCATCCAGTACATGCGCAAAGTTCAAACCGAAAACCTGGCCGTCAATCTTCGCAACGGAATCAGCACTTATTCCAGCCAGTACAATCGGTTGCCCTTCTCCGACCGCGCTGGCGGCGGGGACCTGATGCTGACGACGGAGGAAACCTCCGGACTCATCGACGTGCTCTTGTCGGCTCCCAGCGATCCAGACGCGATGAAGTACAATCCGCGGCGCGTCACCTTTATTGGCGGCGAACATGCCAAAACCCCGCAAAGCCGCGGGATTGTTCCTGTGGGTAACGATTTCCGGCTCAACGATTCCTGGGGCGAACCGTTCCTCGTTTACCTCGATACGAACCAGGACGATCGAATCGAGGTTCCGAATCCGCGTGGTTCCGGGACGATCACGTTGTTTCAGCCCGTTGCCGTGATTTCGACCGGCCCTGACAAGGTGCTTGGGTCCAAAGGCGGCGGGAAAAGCGACGACGTAACGACATATTGAGCGCTACCCGGCTACCAAGCGCCGCTCGCGCCTCCGCCGCTGGAACTCCCGCCGCCGAAATCGCCGCCACCACCGCCACCGCTGCTGCTCCAAGACGAGCTGGAACTGAAGTCGTCGTCCGACGAGCTTTGCAAAATTGGCAACTCCACCGCGAACTGACAGTGGAGGCCGCAGTTGGCGCAATTTTCCGTCACTTGCTCGGTTCCCGCCGCATACTCCGTGGCGCGCTTCAGAACCCGGGTTTTCCGGCTTAGGGTCTGAAATTGGCAACTGCTGCAAGGCTTCAACCCGCTGAACCAACGTCCGCGGCGCACGATTTTCGTCTCTCGGCACGATGACGGTGTCGATAATCTCCTTGGCGCGCGCGTCGTAGCTGGATGGGTAGCCCTTGCCCAGCTCGATCCTCACTTTGCGGTCTTTTTTGGCTACGAGCAGCAAAATTCCGTCGTTGCGGTCGGCGTTGCCGATGCCCCAGTGGTTGAAAAGCCGGGTGGCGAATCTCTCGAAGCTGATGTCGTCTGCCGTGTAGGCGCGAAAGGAATCGATCGTCAACACGGTGACGCTAACGCCGGTCAAAATCATCCAGGTCTACGAAAACGAGAGCGAAGCGAAACTGGTTGGCCCCGAAACCGCGAATTGGCGACGATCTACTGCCTTATTCGCCGTTTTGACTTGCACCAACGTCACTCACCTCCCGCTCCCGTTAAACTTCCGAATCATTGCCCGGTTTCCGTGCACCTTCTGCTCATGATCCACCGTCCCGATCTCCACACCGCTTTCCTTGGCGCTGACGATCGTGTTGTAGCCGAGGTAGAGGCCGACATGGCCGCGCTCTTCGCCGTTTCCCGGAAACACGATGGCGTCACCGAGAAAGGGATTGGCTTTGTCCTCCCCTTTGGCGCGGAGTTCGCGGGCGTTGGTGAGGCTACGCATGTTTAGCTTCGGGTCCGCCAGTTCATTGGCGATCGGCGGCCAGATTTCCCCGTCCAGGTTGAGGGCCGGCCATCGGGCCAAGATGATGTCCGACTGAAGATCGCCACGGCCTGGCAATGGGAAGGCCACCTGGAGGATGATTGCCTAAAAACCGGTTTCGTTGCTTCTTCTGGTCATAGCTGAACAATAAGGGTAAGGGCAAACAAATGGTAAGCCGGAATGCAACTCGAATTCCTCCCCACCTCCCCACAGGTTCGATCTTCGTGACAATCCAGGCTAGACGCCCTTGCACTCCTGCGCTTCGGTACTTCGGTAACCTATGCCTTGAGTCCGAGGCCCAAGCGCGATAATCTGATCCATAAACCGAAGACCAAATCAAGCGATGAGTCCAGAGGCGTCATCAGAAGGGCAGTCACTCCCACCGGGAACGTTGCTGCACGAGTACGAGGTTCGTGAGGAACTCGGGGCGGGCGGATTTGGCATTACCTACCTGGCCTGGGACACCCAACTCAAACGGGAGGTGGTGATCATGAAGCGCCGCCGGGCTTATCCGGAAGCCATCGTGAGCGCCTTTGACGCAACCATTTCATCTGGGGTGGAAAGTGGGATCACTTCGACTTGATGCACTTTGAGTTCCGCCCGGAGTTTTTTCGCCGTGCCGAAGCAGCACCAACATGAAACCGAGATGACTTCCGAAAAATTGGCCAAAGTTCTGTCGGAGGCGTTTGCTAGGGCGTCCATCTACTCCCTCGAGGCCCTTCGAGATGACGAGAAAGTTCGTAAGGCGGCCACGTTCGCCCACCGGGAAATGCCCTTGTTCGCGCGTCTGGGGATCAATGCGACCATCGGGGAACAAGGGTTCGTCCTCCTGGTCTTTGGCCTGCGCGACTACATGGTGACCCACGAAATCTTCGATCCGGCGAAGATCAACGCCGCAAAAATCCGGGAGCTGTTTTGGAAACTGTTCGGCTTCAAGAAGTCGTCCAAAAAGCTCGAATCGGGCGGTCGCGTGAAATATCTCAAACTCGTACCCAGGGGTAGGGAACGTGCCATCTCACTACGGATTCGCAAGCTGCAACAGGGTGGGCTAGTGCTGGGCCGCAAGAAGGGGTGCGATGTGATCCTCTCCGACACTTCAGTCTCAGGCCGTCACGCTAAAATCTGGTGCGACGGCCAGGGGCATGTCGTGATCGATGATTTAGAGTCTTCGAACGGGACGCGCAAGAACGGAACCCTGATAAAGCAGGGCGTCCTGGGATCGGGAGACGCTCTCACCCTTGGAGAGGTCACGTATTCGGTGCAGTTCACGCGTTAGGCCGCAACGGGTGAAAGGCATGAGCATAGTCAAAGGATTAGAAGCGAGGAGGGTTGTTTCAACCTCGATCCAGATTTGATGCCCCCGACCGTGGCGCTGGCGTGCCGTGAAAACGCAGATTTTTGGTTTGACCAAACGAGTCTTCCTAGGCTAGCACTAATCTAGTGATGAAGACGGGGAGCCGCACACCTTCGGGCCATTGGACCTCGGCAAGCGATTCGGTTCTTCGGACCGTTCGTTGGTTGAGTTTTTTGTTCGTTGGCCTCACTTGTTTGCCTCAATTATGGGCTGGATTCGACTACCGGGAAATCAAAAACGGGGTGGTGCGCATTGTCGTGCTGCACGGGGAAAAGGAACCAGAGGCCAACCGGTCGATATCGGTGGGCTCGGGCTTTGTCATTTCCTCCCAGGGTCATATTGTCACCAGCCAGCACCTCGTGGACCGGCCCGGACGAATTTTGGCGATGCAGTTGCGAGAGAGACAGGCGAGGCAACAACACGACGAGATCAAGGTCTGGAGCGTGGGGGCAACCGTCTACCTGAGCGGGGAGAAAGACGTAGCGGTGCTGTTGGTGCCGGAGTTGGGTGGCAGGCCAATTCGGTTGGCGAAAGAGGACACCAATCCAGGAGACGAGATTATGACGGTGGGGTTTCCGGGGATGGCCGACACCATAGAAGAGAGAGAGGCCCTGGTGCTCCAGCTTTTCTCCCGAAATTTTCGTGGTCTGCGCGCGGATGACGACTATGTGAACTGCGTGCGCCCTTCGGTGATTCGCGGCAATGTGGAAGACGTTCGCATGCAATCGGATTGGGGGCGCGACGAGGATTCCAGAGTGTTGGTGGTTCGGCACAATGCACCCACTGCGAGCGGAAATAGCGGCGGGGCGTTGTTGAACGATCGCAACGAAGTCATTGGCGTCCACACGGCCAGCGATGCCGAGGCCCGCGACACGAATACCCGGGCTTCTCAAGGCAAGCAAGTGGGGCAGGGCTTGGCGGTCAGCGAGTTGAAAGCTGTGCTGGACGGCATTGGCATTCCCTACAACGAGTTCCCCGCCACACAGAGTGCGGAGGCCGGCGCCCCGGCGACTCGAATCGTCTCCGGACCGGCCAATGTGATAGCCGGATCGCTGCATGGGGGGCGGATCCTGTCGTTTGTCATGGCCGGAGTAGCTGTGGTTTTGGTCGTGGTGGCAGTAAAGGTGGCTCAGGGCGGCGGTTCTGTTCAAGCCGCAATGCAGCAGGCGTCTGCCGGTTCAGTTGCTGGCGGGCGGGTGCTTGAGGATGCCACCACCGTGTTGGCGCCAACTCAGCGCACCCGAAAAATGCCGGATGACCGGCGCTCACAACCTCCGCTTGGGTCGTTTTTGGCGGTCGATGAGAATGGGGCTCGCTATGTATTGCGATTTTTTGCTTCCGATTTCAGCCAAAGTGAGCATACCCTAGCCATTGGCAGGACCGAGCGGCACGCAGTCTTGGCGTTGCCTCACCATAGTGTATCCCGTGTTCACGCCTCCTTGCGCTACCAACCATCCACCCACCAGTTCTCATTACGCGATGAAGATTCGGCAAATGGCTGCACCATCAACGGTCGCTCGATTTCGAGCCAAGACGGATTTGTCGATATCCGGGCTGGCGATAGCCTCAAGCTCGGCAAGGTAAAGCTAAGATTTCAACTCACTTAACCGCTAACGTCCCACTTTTCAGAACCATGACCGACAACCGGCAAGCCTTACCCGAGGGCACCGTGATAGGAGAGAAATACCGGATACTCTCAATGCTGGGTAGCGGTGGATTTGGGATCACCTACCTGGCCCAGGACCTCACGCTCGACCGCAAGGTTGCCATCAAAGAGCTATTGCCTGGAGATTTTGCGATGCGTGACTGGCAGAATCAAAACGTGGTCGCCAAGACGCAAGCCGACGAAGACTCGCTGACTTGGGCGAAGGACCGGTTTATGGACGAAGCCAAGGTGTTGGCTCAGTTCGACCATCCCAATATCGTCCACATTCACGACTACTTTCTTTCGCGGAATACCGGGTACATCGTCACTTCCTACGAAGCGGGCTCAAACCTGAACGACTTTCTGGATCAACGCGGACGCTTCAGCCAGCACGACGTAAATACATACGTCCTGCCAATTCTCGAAGGCTTGAAGCTGGTCCACGGTCGCGGTTACCTGCATCGCGACATCAAACCGGACAACATCTACATCAACCAGCAAGGCGTCCCCATCCTGCTGGATTTTGGGGCCGCGCGTATGGCATTGGGAGCCCGGCAAAGGGATGTAACCACCATCATCACCCCCAAGTATGCGCCGCTGGAGCAATACGTCGATTCTGGAAATCTGGGGCCGTGGACCGACATCTATTCGTTAGCTGCGGTCATGCACAAGGCCATCATCGGCCACGCTCCGCCGGATGCGCCGTCACGGATCCGGTCGGACACATATCTCCCCCTGGCAAGTCGGAATCTGCCCGTATTCGATCCCGACTATCTCGATTGCATCGATTGGGCCCTCGAACTAAATGAAGAAGAGCGCCCACAAACGATTGCCGAATGGCTCGAGCGGTTTCAGGCGGCCAGCAACATTTTTTCGGCTGTAGACGAGGAAGCCTCCGTGGCGATTCTGGCGCGCGATCACGGGAATGTGGCGGTCGTTTCAGCGACTCGAGGTCGTCAAGCTACCCGGTCGGGGAGGAGCGCAACCATTGTGGAGCCGAAACGTCGCAGAGGCTTGGTTGCAGCGTTGCTCATTGTGGCGGCCCTATTGTTTGCGGGAGGCAGCTACGTAGCCTTCCAGCAGTTTCGTCCGGATCTGGTGGCAACCATCGGCTCTGCGAAATCGCATCATTTGCCGACGTCATCCACTAGGCAGGAAGAAAGCGCGAACATCGAACTGCAAACGCCGCCACCGACGGCTGGTCAGCCAATGCGCAAGGCATTGCCAAAGCCTGTTCCGGAGCCGCCCCCTGCACCATCTCTGCCACCACAAGAAAAACCCATAATCCTCCAGCCGACACTGGAGTCACAGCCTAAAGTAACCGCAGAGCCCAAACCCGAGCCGGCGCCTACGGCCTCTCCTACAACCGAGCCGAGGCCAGCAGGATCGCCACCAGCGTCCACTCCCCCGGCAGCGACTCCCAAGCCAGTTCCACTGGATTTGGTAGTTGAATACGTCACCTCCGCTGATCGGCGCCTCTACGACGCCTGGTACGCCGACCGCATCATCCGAAGTTCCATCCAACCGCGCATGAACATCAGGGAGGCCGGAATGACCGAATCCGAATACCGTCAGCATCAGGCAGACCTCCAAGCCGCTTTCACCAAACGAAACAACGAGGTGATTCAGTGTTGTGCCGACGTACGCGCAGCCATCCTCAAGCTACTGAAATTCGACCAGACACAGGTGGAAGAAGCTTTCGCTGCAAGGCTCGCTGAGATCCGGCGAATTGGGGCGGAGCGAAAAGTGGATACCTCATCGCAGCAGAAGCTATTAGGAGTGGTCAGGTCCGTTCATCAAGACGAAAGGGATGGCTTGGTAGTCAATTCCAGCGCGATTCGTGATCGGATCGTCTTCCTTTCAGCTCTCAATGGTGGCAATTAATTCAGCACTCACTCAACTAACTATATAACCAACACAATCCAAAATGAAGCTAAAATTCGCTATATTTGCCGTCGTAGTCGCGCTCATCCAATCTGGTTGCCAGACGACAAACGTCGTTGCGGAGACGCCAGATGAGTTGAAGACGATGCGCCAAGCTAAGATTACCTGGACAGCCGGAGGTGCTGCGGCAGGAGCCGCCGTTGGCGCCGGAATCGCGGCCCTACGGGGAGGGAGCACGCGCTCGATCGTTAATTCGGGTTTGGCGGGAGCATTGGCCGGAGGCGCAATTGGGCATACCTATGGCGCCCAACAGGGAGGACAAACCATCGAGAAAAAGCGGGGCTATCATGCTTCAGAGCAAGAACTTGCCCAACAAATCAGCAAGGCACAGACGTTCAACAACGCGCTTATCTCCTACAACAACAAGTTGAGCCGTCAAATTGCGGCGGCAAAGGCAAGCTCGGATTCTGGGGCTATTCGGGGTCATCGCAAAACCGCCAGCACAGTCTTGGCCGAGGTAAACTCAGAACTCGGCACGCGCCAACGCCTCCTGGAAGCCGCTGTTGACGGTCCATCGAAAAACACTCTGACTGAGAAAAAAAACGCACTGGCGACCCAGCGTAACGAGCTTCAGCAACACATCGCAGAGCTTCAGCAACTGGAGCAAACCACCAAAGTGTGAACCCGGAATTCCCCCCCTACAGCATTATGTCAACTTCGTTCACGAAATGGCGCTGGTTTGGCTCAAAGCTGATGCTAGCGTGCCTATTAACCGCGGCCGGCAGCGGTTGTCAGACGACGGGTGATCCCACGCAAGGTGGCTATTGGAACTGGAGTGAAGCTAAAGCCATTCAGCGCCAAGACAACCTTCGCGGCGAGCTTACCGCGCTGAATCAGGAAAGCAGCCGCTTGCAAGGTGAAAAGGCGAGTCTGCAAAGTGAGCTTCAACGAAAGCGGGCCCAATTGAGCGCAGCCCGCGCAAAGGAGCGGCGAAAGATTACGGCGGCCGATGTCCATTCCAGCGCGCAAGCGTCTACCAGAAAGGAGATCAGTGTGCTTGAGAATGAGATCGGCTCCCTAGAGGCTCAATTGAGAAGGATCGACCAACGGCTCTAATCACTCGTAAAGCTGGTTGCAAGCATACACTTTCGTCCCCAAGCTTTGCACTGGAATGGTCATATCCTCTCTCCTCGGCGGATATGTTTCTTTCCAACTTCCATGTTTCCGGCGTCGGTTGACACAATGTGGGTAATAACCCGACACCCCTTTCGGCTCGGTAGGAACCCCCTTCCTCCCGGCGCCCTGCTGGGAGGTTTTGGCCGGCGGTCTGGCTAGCCAGACTGGCCCATCACTTCCTGGATTTTCTGGTGAAACCGGCCGGCGACCTCCCGGAAACCTTCTTCATGCGGGTGAATGGCGTCGTCCCAAGGCACGGGTTGATGGGAGGCTGCACCGCGGCAGTTTACGTAGTGGATGTTTGCATAAGATTCGCCCAACTTTCTCAAGCTTTCGTTCATGTCGTCGATCATTGCATTCACGACTGCCTGTTGTTCTTCGAGCGGAATGTCGCGTTCGTCCATTCGAGGCTTCAGCCAGTTGTCGCGTTTGCCTTCTCCGGGCGCGGCGTAGTCGTAGCCGTGCACGATGATTGGTAAACCCGCAAAGCGTTGTCCTATCTGCTCGGCAAGCGCCTGGTACCCCAGCAGCCCCTTGGTCAGTTGGGAGGCAAAGCTTCCTGCGACGCCCATGTTCATGTTGAGCAAACGGCGCGGCCCAGTGCCGTCGTTAGGAAAGTAGGGGTTGAGACGTTCGGAAAAATTGGTCATGATGTCATTGCCCAATCCACTGAACAGAAACGCAACCGGATGTTCCAGATGAATGGCACCGAGGTACTCCTGTTGGCTTAGCATGTTGCTTAGCACGTCACCGGCCGCACCAAGGCTTCGGATGTTGTAGAATTCGGTGAGCTGGCTGATGGTTTCTTTGAGGTAGGGATGCTGAAACCAGGAGTCGCCTTCGGAAACCAGGACCGGAGCATCGGGTCTCTCCGATTTTGATTTCTTGAAGGCGCGATAACGCATGGCTCGATTTAAAGAGTTTGCCAAGCCAATAACATCTAGCCCGAATCCTTCCAAATCATCTGGCACGTCGTCTTCCACCAGGACGTTCTCCTTCAGGCGGTATTCGTAGGAAAACGGCCCAGTTTCGATCCGGTCGAAATAGGTTTTTAGCGCCAGGATACCCGTTTCTTGTCCACACAACATTCGTCGCAATTCGCTTTCTTGAACCACCATCGTCTCACCACCTACCACGGCTTCCGGTACGGATGGGATGACGATTTTCGGCTTCGAAGCGGTTTTGTCACCCTGGCGAGCCAAATCCTCTCGAACACGCTGAAGCAGCACGTCCATGCGTACACCCTCATTGACGGATTTGTTGTCTACGGCCGCATGGTGCAGAGCTACGAGATCCCACCTTTGATTGAAGACGGGACTCCCGCTCGAACCGGGGTCAGTCGGAGTGCGGTAGTGCAGAATGCGTTCATCCATTCCAATAACCTCGTTGTCCTGAAGCGAAACTTTCATGGCTCCTCCCAGCGGATGCCCCAGAATGTTAACGCGGGAATCCGGTCCGTCAGTGCCGGGCATCTGCTGGCTCATAGGCAAGCGCGGCAATTCGATATCTGACAGGACCTCCAGCAGCGTGGCATCCAAGTCATTCGGTGGCGACGTCCAAATCGCGCGCACTTCCAGTTCACCGAGCTCGGTCAGGTCCGCGGCTCCTAGAAATACGGCCTTGGTTTCTTCCGGCGGTAGGGGAAACGGCGGGCAAAGTTGCAACTGTCGATCAGGCGTGCAGACGTGAGCGTTCGTTACCAAGAGATTGCGTCCCACCCACTTGTCACCGAGCCAGCGCCCGTCAAAGACAAACCCCGTACCAGATCCTTCGAACTGACTCTTGCCCAACCGCGCCACCGAGGCAGCACGCTGGATTGCGGTCAGGAGCCATTCGATGGATTGATAGCGCGTATCGTCCCACACCTTTTCCAGGCGCGTGACTTCTTCGGGCGAGGTCGCTAGTTCTGGAGGCGAGTCGCCAATTTTGGTTCCGTTGCCCAGTTCCAGCAACCTTGCCTCGATCATGGGCAGCATTTCACGGCCAGGCTCGGTCTTACCGTCCAACATCCAAAGCTCTCGCAGTTGCCGGAGGGTCGAGCGCACTGCAAATGCATCCAGCCCGTTGGCATCCAGAAAGTGTCGTGTCGCCGAAATCGCCTCTGTGGCTTTTCCTTCGGCCAGCAAGCACTCCACCCGGTTGGAGTAATCCCAGAAATGCAGCGCCTCGCCTTTTGCCTCTTTGTTCTCGAGTTCCTTGAGGATACTGCGGGCATGCATTGACGCCTCCTGGGCAGCAAGCGCCGAAGCTCCCTGCTGGGAGCGAGTATGCTCGTTGTGGTGCAATAGCGCAATGTAGTTGACGCCGCTCCACCGATAGTCGCCCAGCTTTTCCACAAAGGCTTTACGGTAATATTCCTCAGCCCGTTGCAAATCGTAGCGTCTTGGCTCCACGGACGTGGGGCAGGCGTTGACGTAGAGTTGCTTGTAGGCTCGCCCCAACAGAGCCGTCACCTCGCTCAACTCATTGAGTAGGAAGGGGTCGCTGCGTACCAGGTGGGAAAGCTCCCCCTCCAGCGCCTTCAACTCGGTGATCCCGTCCGTCACGTTGCCTTGTTCGATCATCGCCTGCGCTAGTTGGCGGCGAATTTCCGGGTCTTTTGAACCGGTATCCTGGAATTTCGCGGCCAGACTCCGCATCTCCCCAAACCACGTTGCCGCACGCAGAGTGCTGAGCACCTTGTGAGCCATGTCCACCTTCACCGGACCTGACTTTTGGGTCAGCCTTTGCTGAAGCGCGGCAATCCAAGCCCGGGCGTCGTCCCAACGGCGCTCTTTAAGGGCTTTTTCCAATTCTACAGGTGAAGTTGTGTCGGACCAGTCCATGACCTGCTAGGCTAATTGGTGAACCATTAGCGGAATCCTTTCTCCACGGCAAGCTACAAAACTGAGTTGAAAAATAGGTGAGTCAGCCTGCCTGAACATCAGGATCTTCCGCCTGCGCAAAAAGTCGTGTTTTTTGCTTCCCTCTGGCTAGAGACTCTGCCAAGTTTTTCGAGATGAACCTAAGGTAGGCCAGATGCCACGTAGGAAACGACAAACCACTGAAAAAGAACCATGAGTTGGCTAGGCACCGAATGCAGCCATATCGGCGAAAGACAGGAGCAACAAGACGCCCTCACTATTCTCTACGGCCATCGCAACGCGTCCTTCCTGGCAGTCTTGGCCGATGGCGCCGGTGGTCACCAAGGAGGAAGACTAGCCTCCCAGGCCGTCGTTGCCGTGGCCAAGGAGGTCTGGGAAAGCAGTGGAGGCCACGTCGAAGACCCCAAGGCGTTCTTGCTCGACCTTTTTAACAGAGCCCAAAACCGGATCGGCGGAATCACCAAGGAAACTGGTCTCGAACCTCGAGCCACGGTTGTCGCCGTCTACGCTGACGACCGGCAGGCCGTCTGGGGCCATTCCGGCGATTCGCGGCTTTACCTCTTCCGCGATGGAGAGTTCGTGCAACGCACGCTCGACCATTCCGTTGTCCAGATTCTCGTGGATCGAGGCAAGGTCCGCGAGGAAGAAATGGGGACCCATCCGGATCAAGGACGGCTGCTCCAATCGCTTGGCGGGGAGGAATATCAGGTGCCCGACATCGGTGGGGCACCCATTCTCGGCGGTGAAGTCTTCGTGCTCTGTTCCGACGGATTCTGGGAACATCTGCCGCGGGAAGCCATCGCGAAACTGACGGCAACCCAGAAAATCCACCCGCCCCGCATGATCCGCAAGCTGGCCGAGACTGCGGTGCACCGGGCCGGCCGCAAGGCGGACAACACCAGCGCCCTGGCGGTCTACAACCGTGCGGGTACTGGGCGGGCTTCGTTCTCTGCCTTGGGCAACCAGCAGAATCTACAACTGGCCGCCGTCGTGCTGCTGGCGGTGTTACTGCTGGGATTGGTGTATCTCAACCTTCCCAGGCCGCAGAGCGAGCCTGAGCACGTCCAGCCCACCACCCACCAAACAAAGACATCCGTGTTTCCGGTTGAGAATCCGGAAATCCCTCACCCTGAAACTTCCCCGCAGCAACCAATGTCGCCTGCCCCGTTGGTAGACGCCAATGGAAGCCTTGATCCCCGAACTGGTAGAGATGCTCGGGAAGGAGCCCTTGACCGTCTCACCAAAGGCGACGCTCTGCCCAATTCGCCAATCATTCCAAACCGGATCAGTTCCTCCCACCTTCCTCAGGACAGTCCAGTGGTGTCCGCTTCAGAGGCGGCTGGCGAAGGCGAACAGGAAGCTGATCACGCCGGGAATCCGTCCGAACCAAGCGCACCTACCGAATCAAAAACGGAAGGTGAGGAACACGAACTCGAAACCCCCGGTAAAGAGCCAGGTCTGGTCCGCAAAATCATCCGACGGTTAAGGCGCCCCTTGGCTTACTAGCCTTCAAACCACGGCGATGAACCATCGCGCTACCCGCCGGAACAGTACACCCCTAACAGTGTCAGAAATGAAAAGCCTTGCTTCCAGAAAACAACTTCGCTTCATCCTGGCGGCCCTCGCCATGGTGATACTTGGAAGCTGTTCGAAGGGTTGGGACTTAGCGGTCGCCGAAGACTCGGTCGTGAGAGTGCTAAAAGTTGACCCCCGTGGTCGTTTGTTTAAGGGATCCGGTTTTTTGATCAGCGAGCAAGGACATATCGCCACAAATTCCCATGTTGTAAATGGGTCCATTAGACTCTTCGTCGTTCGGAAGAACGGAAACAACGTTGAGGTCTACAGTGCAAAAATTATCGCGGACGATGAAGACTTGGATATGGCCGTAATTCAGGGAAACGGATTAAAGGGTGATCCTGTAAAGCTCTGCTCGGCGAAGCCTAAAAAGACAGCGAAGGTCTACGCGGTGGGATTTCCCGGTCAGAGTGACGATACTGGTGACCTGAATCAGCTAATCGAGCGAATTGATCCCAACAATTTGCCGGAGTCCTTCCCTTTGGATGAATCCATCAGGGATGCTGTTGACCCTCCATTCAAAACCGGCACTGTTGAGGCCGTGCGGAGGATGTCATGGGCCAGCGCTCATACGAACGAAGACATGGGGGGAAAGGACTTGGACATCATCCATCACAACGCCACTATCACATGGGGAAATAGCGGGGGTCCGCTGTTTGACTCCTCCACTCAGGTCATAGGAATCAACTCAGGGGGGCATTTTGACACGCAAATGACCGAAGATGGAGAAACCCTACAAGCCAACAATCTGAAATTTGCTGGTAGAATTACCGAGATCTTTCAAATGTGTCAGCGGAACAATGTGCCCTACAAGACGTCCCGCTGGGCACCTAGACTTGACGGCGGGGACAGTGCAAACAAACAGTTAGCGCTCATCGTGCTCGTCACTGCGTTAGCATTGATCGTCATTCTTGTCCTCTTTGGGAGACAACCCGTAGTCAAAGAACGGCTTTCTCAATTGGTCCGTCCGGGAAGGACCCGCGTGCGTAGCGGATCTGTCAACAAGCCTGTCATCGGCCCCGGAGGCGAGGTGATCATGCCTGGGGGACCGAAAGGAGGTGGCGGACGAACCAAGATCGATGGTAACCGGGGTGAAGACAGGACTCGCTATCCGGACGAACCTCGCTACCACGGCCGGGACGCGCGCCGGACGGCTGCCGCTTTGGCCGAGGAGAGGTGGGTGCTAGAGGGCAATGGTCCGGATGGACGCCTCCATCGAGTGGAAATTGAGGGCGCGATGTTGTCGCGAAGCCGCGACGGGCTGAGAGTCGGTCGTACTCGCGACAAGGCGGACCTAGAAGTGGACGACCGCACTGTATCCCGGCCTCATGCCAGGATTTACCACCGAAAGTCGAGCCTCTACCTGGAGGATCTGGGTTCGGCCAACGGAACGTTTGTAAACGGGGAGCGAATCGGAGGACGGGTGCAGGCCATCAAGCTCAAGGAAGGTTCCGAGGTAAAACTAGGTGAAGTGCGGTTGCGCTTCCGGGCGTCGCGCCGATAGATCGACACAAGAATGTCCCGAGTACCGTACGCCCAAGCATTGCCCCTGAACTCCAAGGTCAGGTCCTACCGGATTCAGCGCGTCCTGGGGCAGGGCGGGTACGCGTTTACCTACGCGGCGCGGGCGAAAAACGGCGAGTTGGTTGCCATCAAGGAGCTGTTTCCAGAAGATTTTTCGCAGCGGACGCCCAATGGCAGCGTTGGGCCGAAACCGGGCTCCGAAAAAGACTTCAAATACGTCAAGGACCGCTTCATTCGCGAGGCGAAGATGGTTTGCGGGTTCAATCACCCCAACCTGCTGAGGGGGCTGGAATGGTTTGAGGAAAACAGCACCGTCTACATCGTGATGCGTTACGAATCTGGATTGTCGCTCCAGCAGCACCTGCGCAGCCGCAATGGCTCGTTTCAAGTCAATCCAGGTACCATGGCCAAGTTGATGCGCGGTTTGTTGAATGGCCTCGAAGTTGCCCACCAACAGGACTGCCTGCACTGCGACATCAAACCAGGAAACATCTACTTAGGAGAGGGATTTCAGCCCGTTTTGTTGGATTTCGGGGCTGCCCGGCATGCGTTGCACGAACGCCTCTACCAAGCCAACGAATCGCTCGTGGCGATCACCGATTACTACGCACCCATCGAGCAATACCCCGATCACGCTAGCGAGATTGGTCCCTGGACGGACATATACCAGTTGGCGGCCGTCGTTTACCGCTGCCTGACCGGGGGCAAGATCCCCAACGCCATCGATCGGGTGGTTAAAGACGCGCCCGACCCCTACTATCCGCTCTCCCAACTCGTCATTAAGGGAAAAGGCTATCCGCCGGAGTTTCTCAAAGCCATTGATTCGGCGCTACAGGTCAATCCGCGCAACCGGCCGCAGTCGATCACCCAATGGCGCCGGGAATTGAATCGCCCGCTGAAGCGGATGGAAAAGGGTGCATCCAAATCCCGGACCGTTTCAACCGTTCGCGAGCGACCGATCGTCGATACTGTTTCGGACACGGAACTGCCGGCGCATATCGCCCAGACCCAGACCATGGTGACCGAGATCGCCAAATCGGGCTACGAACGCCGCAAAACCATGGCGCCACGGGATTACGAAATCGACAAGGACTTGAGACAGCGGGAAATGAGTCGACCGCGGATTTCCCTACCCGTTAAGCTCCTCATCGTTGGGTTGGTTATTGGAATCGTCGTACTAAGCGCGATGATTCTTTTTGGGTTTTAGTCGATCCGAAAGACGACCACCGTGATATTGTCCTGCCGATTCCTACGTCGCGATTCGACGGCTCGGATTAAATGCCCAGCAATGGTGGATGCATCACCGTCTTCGTGCACTTCCAACACAGCAGCAAATTTTTCTCTGGGCAACGTATCCAATCCATCGGATGCGACGATGACCAAATCGCCTGTCTTCACGAGCATCGGCGGTTTTCCCTGATCCAGTTCCCCATCCAGAAACGGATCGCCAACAATCGCCGAACGCAACACGTTTCGCTCAGGATGGGTCATCGCCTGCTCGACGGTCAGTTCGCCTCGCTGCACCTGCGCCGCCAAAATTGGGGCCATCGAATGATCGTCGTTCAGCCTTGTCACCTGTTTGGATTCTCTGCAATAGTAGTAGAGTGCAGAATCACCAATACTGGTCCATCGCAAGGTATTGTCGCGCAGAAAAACGGCCACCAACGTAGTTCCCATACCGCCGTAGGTTTCTGGTTGCTCCTCGATCAGCTTGCGGATGGCTTCGTTGGCCCCTCGGAGTCCCTTCGATAAACGCACCGGGTCCGCGCCAATGGTTTCGGAAAACGCCTGCACGAACTCATCGGTGGCGACACGGCTGGCGACATCGCCAGCGGCATGACCGCCCATTCCGTCGGCCACAACGACCAGCATGTCGCCCCCACTGGGGCCTAGAGCATCCTCAATGGCAACTTGGTAGTAGTCCTCCTGGTAGGGGCGGTCGCCTTGAGATTGCCTCCCGGCAACATCTCTTTCTGGCTCCATCAGGTGAGAGTATCATCACTCCAGTCGAAACTTTCGCCGCACAATGGCACAAACTTCAAGGTCGTTCCGCCCATGCGGATCAATTCCCCTCCGAACAATTCGACGGGAGTCAGCACCGGACTCTGCTCGGCTCCAATATACGTCAGGTTGCTACCTTGGGTATTGGGCTGCACGAAATACTTTCGACTGCGCGGGTCGTAGGTAATGACGGCATGGGCACTTCGGGAGATTTCCTGATCACCGAATGGCAGAGGCACCCGATTATCCGGGTTACGGCCCACTTGGTTCATGCCGTAGCCAAGTTCAAGGGCATTGCCTCGTCCCGGTCCCCCCACCACCACCACCCAGGCAACCACAGGATCCGTTACTTCCCCTACGTCCGCCGCGGGCGCGTCACCAGCAACGCCCTGCGCCGGGGACAGTCCCGGAGCCGGGGCTATGCCACCCGGAGGAGTCTGCGAATTTGGTCTGACCAATCGGGTTTTGTCGCTGTCGCCGCCCCCGTAGGGGTCCGCGGCTGAATCACCCGGTTGGTTGATGACGACGGTGGATTCTTCGTCGGTACCCGGCCGTTCGACGATCCGGGTTGCTTCCGGGTCGTATTGGTCGGTGTGTTTGGTTTCCTGGCGAGCAGAATCGCCACTGCCAGGGGGCCTGCGAATTATTCGCGTAGTGTCTCCGTTACTCATTTCAATAAGGTAGTGGTTTGGTGTTTAAGTTGTGAACCCTCCTAACGGGCTTTCTTTTCAAGAAGTCGATTGATCAGATTGTCAAACGTGTATTGGCCGGCCCGGTTCAGCGCGCGCTCTTCGCCACCCTGGACCAGGTTCATAAACAATACCAAAATGCCGCTCATAACTAAAGCAACGAGCGTGGTGTAAAAAGCGACGCCGAGCTTAAGGGTGGTCGGCCCGAGCAACTCGTCAGGGGGAATCCCGTCTCTGCCCGCGTAGGAGAGTGCGTTAGCAATTCCCAGCACCGTGCCGATAAACCCAAGCGTTGGGATTAACCAAACAACGTAGCGTATCAGGTTGTAGCGCAAATCGAGTTCGTGCAAACATAAATCGAGGTTCGAATTCAGCAGGCTGTTGGCTTGATCGACCGAATCGGATTTGCGGAATTGGATGATGGTTCGCCGGATCAGGCGCGGAAGAAAATGGCCCTGGCTGGCCCGGCTGACCCGCTGGTAGATCGGGGTGAGGTCGTCGTGGGTCAGGATGGTGCGCTCATCCTCCGGCAGAAATCCCAGTTTGAGCTGTCGCTGTTCCTTGGAAGCCGCGTTTCGCCTCACCAACAGTTCGCCCGCGCCAAGCCAGAAAGCCAGCCACATGAACGCCTGGGGCGATGGCCAATTACGTTTATCCTCCCCCGTCTTTTCGTTGAACGTCCGGTTTATCAGCATTTTGCTGAAATCGGCCTTCACGTATCCCTCCCCCGTCCGTGCATCGGTCTCTGTGACTTGCAGCGGGGGCAATACATTTAAGATTACAACTGTCCCGATGCCCAACAACAGTGCGATGCAAGCTACCACCAGCCGCTCCGCGTCAATTCCGGTTCCATCAGATTTCTTACTCATTCACAATCTCTCCAGTGTTGGGGTCGAGGTAAACTCCACCCCGACCTCGGGGCAGAACATTCACCCGTTCTTCGTCTCGCGGGGCGTTCCGCGTCCGAGCTTCGTAGCTTAGAAGGTCGTTTACCGTCGTCTCGTACTCCTTCCCCAACCGGAGGGGCGTTCCTCCTCGCACATGTTCGTGGGTAAGGCGCCTCCAGGAGGCGCCATCCAGGACCTCGGTTCCGTTCCCGCTAATATCGACCACCTGGAACCGATCGGTTCCATATTCGGTGATCTCCAGATGCTGCCGGCTGACGGCATCCAGGTGTTCGGGCAAAGTGATGTCACACGGTTTGGTCCGATTTTCTCGCCCGACAATATAAACTCTACTCATCGCTTTGATTGGGTTAAAAGACGGTTAGTTTGCTCGGAAACGCATTTTCACCTCGCCAAGCTCAATCGTGTCGCCATCACGCAGCGCCGCCTGATCCACGCGTTTGCCATTGAGGTACACGCCGTTGCCGGAGTCCAGGTCGGTGACGGTCCAAGCTCCATCGCGGCCTTGGCTGAGCACGCAATGCGTGATAGAGACGCTGTCGTTGCGCAATACAAAGTCGTTGTCACTGCCACGGCCAATTCTCAGGTTCGTGCTGTCGATTTGCTCGCGGCTGCCATCGGCATCCAGCATCTCCAGCCAACCATAGACGTTGGCCGAAAACTGCGGCGCCACCGGGATGGTGTCGTAGTCTTCGTCAACCAACACCTCCTCATCCTCCCGACGCGCCAGGCGGCTGAGAATCAAACCCAGCACGGCAATGGCCAGAACCACGGCCCCGATAATGATGTAGAGCAGGGTCTGGCTCTTTTTCTCAGGTTCGGGCGGAACTGAGGCTGGCCCGGTATCCTTGACTTCAAGTTGCAGGGGGTGGGTGATTGTCTCGCCCTTCTCGTTTTCGAGTTCCAGAACGAGAGTGTGCGTCCCGGCGGGCAATTCCGATACATCAGCGGTCAAGCGACCTCCGCTCTCGACGAAAGGGTAGAAGAAGTCCCTCTCAAAGTTTTGTGGGAAGGTATAGCTGCCATAGTCGGCCCGCTTGTAGAGCCCTTTGGTCGGTCGGGCTAGTTCTTCCAGGGTCTGAAGCAGATTCGACCGGTCCTCGTTGGCGGAGTAGCCCAAGCCAATGATAACGACCCCAGCTTCCTTAGCTTTCTTTGTAGTCTCATCTACCAAAGTTTTGAACTGTCCCCCTTCAAAGCCCCCTTGATCCTCAAAATCGCCGTCTGAAAAAATCACCAGGAACTTCCGGTCAGCCTTGTGCGTCTTCAGTTCTTCAATGACCATCCCCGTCAGCTTGAAGATCTGGGTCGTTTGTCCCTGGGGCCTGTATTCGGCTAATTTTCGAAGGGCAAAACCAGATCCCGACCCCAGCGGCGCGATCTCCGTCAAGGTGTCCTTTTCGATCGTGAAGACTCCAAAGTTGTGAATCGGGGCGTTCGGAGTCAACAGCGTCTTAGCATGTTTGATCTCCCAATCGTTGCGCCTGCGAAAAATCGGTGCTTGAGGGGCACTTAGGTCAATGAGTAGCGCGACTTCGGATTTGACTCCGTCAATCTTCGTGAAAGGGACGAAATCGGATTTCATTTCCGCGTCACCGGATTTGATCTTTACAGTCGTCTCCTTCACGGCAACGGCATCCGATTTCAATTCCCGGCCGTCCATCGCATCGGCATCCCAGAGCCTGAAATCGAGGGTTATTTTGTCTTGATCGATGACGGGATCGGATAAAACTTGCACCTCCGCCGCAGAGGCTGCCGTCACCACAAAAACTACGTAAGAGATCGAAGCGAGTGCCAAGGATTTCATTGTAATGTCAAGAGGAAAAACCCCGTTGCCCAATCGAGATTGAGTAAACGAAAAGAGCCTATGTGGGCATTTGTAGGTGGCCCATGTGTGTTTCCTAGTCAAAGGGGCTCAAAAGGTCAAGTGTAAAACCGGATTTTCTAAGAGATTGGGCATAATCTAATCTGAGGGGCTAACGCTTTTCAAGGACCGCTTCCAAAACGTCACCCAGCATTGCGCCCGTGGAGTCGGTAACTCGGACTCGTCTGCTGTCTCGATACCGCTCCTTGAGGTTCGCGAAGGTTGCCTGGAAGCTGTTCCGGCGCTCCCGCTCTCCCGGCGGGCCGGTGTAAACGCCAACAACGCTGCCGTAAGGTCTGGAAGAGAGCCAACTCTGGGCTGAATTCTCCAACGCTACCCGGTTATTTGCCCCATGATCGCCAACCAAGACGATGACTTGGCGCTGGGCAGGCCTATCGACCTGGTTCAAAATGCCAACGGCTTCGTTAAAACCGTCCTGCATGTTTTCTTCCCCAGCCCCCCCCCCGGGCCACAATTCCTCGTTCAATCGGGTCCGCAACTCTGCCAGAATGCTGAGATTCTTCTCGCGCCGGCCCTCGCGGAAGGAATAGGGACCGATGGCGTGGGTCACGTAGTGCAGCGGCTCGCGCTCTTCGCCTTTGTCGTCCTCCGACGGCCCCGTGCCTCGCTCATTCCGATAAGCTACCACCCCCACGTTCAGGTTCTTGCTCAGCCGCTGCAGGGCCACAATAATTGCGTCTGTGTCTTTTTTCAGTTGGTCGATTGAACCCTTCATGCTGCCGGTGGTGTCGAGCACAATCACCATGTCCAAGTCCGCAACCCGGACTGTCATGCGGTAAAACGGCATCAACAGGACCATCAGCACCATGATGGCCCCCATTCCGGAACAGAACAAGTCGATTGCAGAGATGCTGAAAATGTTAATCTCTCGATTTCGCTTTTGCATGGTTCGGCGGGTGAGGCTTTAACAAGTGAGGTTGCCCAAGGGTCAATGCACCCATTGTTTTTAAGCCGGGCAGGCGCTTAAGGCAAGCAAAGTATGTGCACGGTGAAAGTCAATCCAAGCCAGCGCGAGTTTCGTCTCTTTAAAGAACAGACTTGCCACCTGAAGCCGTTTCGTGTTCAGCTACGGCTCAAACATGATTCTCGGGAACAAATTCGCATGGCTATCTGCGATTCTTTGGCTGCTCCTCGCCACCTGGGCTCTCTCGGACAAGGCGCTTGAGGCGTATCCGCTGGTTCAAATGGCCGGTCAGAACGCCGTCGGTAGAGAATTCAATATTGCCGGCAGGCCGGTTCGCCTCATCATCGACACTGGGGCCGACGTTTCAGCGCTGGACAAGCGGACAGTTCGAAAACTGCGTCTTCGGCCTAGCGAAAAACTTGAGTTTCGGGTCCAGAGCCTGACGGGGAAAACATTGGGGAATGAGGGGGGCATTCTTCCACTACGCATCGGGGCCCACGAGCTTTCCTCGGAAATACCATTCGTGTTTCTGCCAGGACTCCGTGGCATACCGGGCCGGGCCCAGGGCCTGCTGGGTGTCAACGCGTTGCGAAAGTCCGGCGCACTTCTTGATATCGGCAACCGGAGGATTATTACTCCAGGCAGCGCAGCGGCGCGAGTCTTGCCTTCCGGGTCAGATGCAGGCTCCGGTTGGGAAGCCCTGCCATTCATCGAGGCGGAGGGCAGGGGGCAAGTTTTTGTCCGGTCCACCTACGGGGGAAGGGATTTGATCTGGATGGTCGATAGCGGCGCTACTTCAACCGTTCTAAGTCTAACCACCGCCCATATGGTGGCTCTGAAAACCAAAAGGAGCCGGGCTACTCTTACCGATGGCGGGGGGGGCAGCACGCAGTTGCACTCAGCCAATCTGCGTGGCATCCGGTGGGGGAAGGGCATGGTGGTTGACCAACCGGTCTACGTGGGGGCGCTGCCGTCCCTAGGTTCTTATGCCCTGTCAACGGGGGACCCTGTCGCTGGACTGGTAGGTATGGACTTCCTAAACAGGCACAGTGGCATCATCGACTTCAGCGACAATCGCTTGTTTCTAAATCACCAAGCAAGGCAATAGACTTATGGATGGCAAAACTGTTCCCCGTAGGAACACGCTCCAAAAATTCAGGCCATAAAAATCCAAACGCCCGGCGCCTTGCCTTTTTTTAAAAATGCCCTTGACGAACAACAACTAATTTCACAGCATTCTCTCACTTGAGGAGACTAACCCGCTATTGGCAGGTGCTCCTCGCGCAATTCAACCTAGAAATCTTGAAATGAAATCATCTTTTGTTCGTTTGGTGACAGCGGCGCTGTGCCTTCTCGTATCTAATTCGACCTTCGGCGACCAAAAAAAGAAGAAGCGTGTCAAACTGCCAGTTGAGAATCCGACCCATTTTTTGCATGGAATCATCAACTACGGTCGAACTGAGTCCGGGATGGTCGCTCCTAGCTTTCTGGCGGACCCCTTGCACGGGGTTTCGGCGACGAAGCCCGCAGACAAGCCGCTTTTGAGGCGAGATGGAGCGTCCTCGCCTGCCGTAGCAGTCCCTGACGAATCAGAAGCCGTGGGCTCGCCCGCGGAAGCGGAAGCTGACGGAGCGGAAGCGGTGGGAGCACCCAGCGAAGAACCTTCCCCTTCGGTAGGGGCGTCTGACGAACCCGCCGAAGAAATGGCAAGGGAGCCCGCCGAGGAAGATCCCAAGTTATTGAGATCACCGATTCGCACCATCACCGGAACCGCGAAAAAAGCAATTCCCAAGCCAAAACCGGCCTCCAAGAAGAGGACAGCACCCGCCGCCCCTTCAGCGCCCTCGCCTTCAAACCCCGGGCCTTCGACAGATGCCAGCATTGAGGAGCCGGTGATCGACAAAAGCGTCATTATCGTTGAAGATACCCCATCACCGTTTACTTTCAGTCTGGATGGAGGGTATCAGTCGCGCTACTATTTCATGGGGCTGAACCAAATAGATGCTGCGACGAACGATTTCTTTGACGTTGATGGAGACGAAACGTCAATGGGATACGCAGGAGCCGGAGTGAATTTCAAAGGGCTGGGAATCGGCTTCAAATATATAAGGGGCACTCAGTCGATCGAACCGAGGTATTCGGGTTTCAGATCCTTGGGTGGTGTTTTTGGGGATGAGCTCCGGTTTGCCTACGCCAATCCCAGACTTGAGGTCACGGAGGAAAACGTGATCAGGAAGGCCAATGAGAAGCTAAGCGAAGGAGGAACTCTCACCGAGGCGTTGCTGGAATCTTTTAGAGGAGACAACGAGGGTTATGAAGAGTGGGTATTCGATGTGAACTACTCTCTCGATATTTTGCCTAATGGAGGGCTCAATCTAACTGCCGGCTACCAAGCTTTGGTGTTCCCTGAAGACAGTTTTTGGAACACAAACCGCCAGGATCATGTTCACGTAACTGCCAAGAATTCCACGTTCCGATTTTTGCAGCCCAGTATCAGCTACCATCACCTTGACCAGGACACTCCGTCAGCTGGTCAGGAGCTTGATACCCTTGAACTTGTTTACAATGATGGCTTCGGCAACTTTACGGATTTAAAAATTACTGAGTTTTCGAACACAAACCAACCAGGGGCAAAAATCCTGACAGGAGATATCATTGTGCTGCAGGCAGACGGGCATATGCCGTGGTCGCAGCATGGATCGCCATTTGACGTAGTATACTACTTCCAAATGGGCTTCGACGACGGCTACAATGGACCAGAAGGCAATGACTTTGCTCAGGACTGGTGGCAAACCGGAGTGGCGCTGCCCATTTATAACAAGTGGATGCCAAACCTGGTAATCACGCCCAATTGGCACTACAATTACCGGTTCGATACCGAAGACGACGAAAATTTCTGGGGCGTTAACGCCCAGTTTCAATTCTAGGCTTCAGACCAAATCAAATCTGTCATTTCGTAGCCGCGGCGTAGTCCGCGGCTACTCTTTTTGGAAAAATGCGGGGATGAACTTGGCAGTTTTCCTTATCCTTAGAAAGCGCGGGAAATGGAGAAATTTGGGGGCTTTAATAATGTGAAGAATACGGCCGCACAACGCACAACTCCGTCATAGTTCATTTATGTCCGAACCGGTAGGCTATCTTACCTCATAGACCCCGGCCCGAATTCCACCCATAAAGTGCGGGGGCACTGTTTGATATCGATTGTGAAGTTCGTCGAGGGTGCGAATTCTTTTTCCCGATACCAAAGGAATGGGGCCGAAATTGAAGTCGCGGATCTTTGGTTTGGAGTGTCTGGGTTGGTCGGGCATGGAGGCATCAAATGACAATTCTTCAAAATCTCCGCCACTCGGCCGCGGCTGCAGGAAGAACTCTATGGTGGTGTAATAATGTAACTCGCTTGGCAGGCTCCTTTGGCGATAGCGCGCAGGATCGGCCGTAAGTTGCCAACGGTTATTGGTGGCGTCGTAGATTGCCGCGGTAATTTCGGATGGTAGAAAGAAGGATTTGTTGGGATTGCCCTTGTCCGCGTACATCTGAATCAGCCGTGGAGGATTGGAGTCGTGGGAAGCAGCCAGATTAACGAAAAACCAGAATGTTTCGCCGTCCTCATCCACCAAATCCTGATTTGATCCCGGATCCGGAACACTGGTCGTCCATGTGGTTCGTCCATTGTAGATTCCAATCGGCAACACCGGAATCTCAATGGCCGTTGGCCGTAATGTGGAAATCGAGGTGGTCAGCAGGTCGATTTTGTCAAACGGCGCTTTGCAGGTGCTCTCAAGGTGAATTTTGTACTTGCCGGTGGGAATCGTGATGGTGTTGCGCGAGAGAATGAGCAAGGTATTCACCTCGTGACTCGGGTCGGTTTCGCCCGGGGTGTAGTCATTGAGTTCGTCGGTAAAGGGATCGCCGTAACCCAGCGGCACGAATGCGAGGTTCTGCGTCACCTCGCGGTTTTCGCGCAGTTCCTCTAAAAACGAAACATTCACCACGCCTTCCTCGCGAACCAACCGGTCAAACAGTACTTGAGAGTCACTTTCACTGCCGGGAAGGGTCTGACTTACATTGTGAAAACCGGGGATTCGCAACTCAAGCTCCAAAGGTTGCGGTGTGCCGCTCTCAAACCGGACTTGCAGAGCGTCCACTGCACCAGGCACCCTTTCAATGCCCCCGCTGGACTTGAGGGCCAGGTATGACGGGGGGACTGCAAAACTCTTCCCCTCCCACATCACCGTAACAGAGATTCGCTTGATGGTCGGCGGCGGAACGGCTGAGGAACTTTTGGCGAAGAGACTCTGGAATTGCTCCGGAAAGACGGCGTAGGCCACCAAAAACGCGGCGGCAAAGGTAAGGAAGACCAGCAGACATGCTAACACAACCTGCAGCGACGACCTGCGCCGGGGCGTGGTGATCACGCGCACGCTAGAGGGCTCTGCTGCGAGGATGCCCTCCGGAATCAGTTGGCGCCGGAATTCCTCCACTGTCTGAGGACGTTTACGTTCGTCGACTTGGAGGGCGCGGTCGATTGCGGCAAGGGTCTGGGGCTCAAACCCGCTCATTTGGCGATCCGTCAGATTTTGGTAGAGATCACGTTTATCGCGATAGAGAGAACGCTGACGTCTGAGGGCATCGGGTGGAATTTCACCAGTCACCAATCGGTAGAAAAGCGCCGCCACTCCGTAGAGATCACTCCATGGGCCCTGATCCTCGGAATCCGTTTCATACTGCTCCGGGGGTGCATAGCCGGGAGTTACAATGCTGGTGACTTGCTGGGTGCGGCTGCCGATGGCTTGCCGGGCCGCTCCAAAATCGATCAGGACCGGCTGCTGCTTTTCATCCGTGAGAAAGACGTTACCCGGTTTTATGTCGCGGTGCAGGACATTGGCCTGGTGCACCTCCTCCAATCCGGCAAGGAGCGGGACGGCGAACTGGTACAAATCCTTCGCGTTCCACCTGGCCGGTTGGCGCTTGAGCAGGTCCTCGATCGACTGGCCGTTCATGTAGGGCATGACCATGTAGGCGGTGCCGTTTTCCTCGATGATCCGGATGATCCCCACGATGTTGGGGTGTTTGAATTTTGCCAAGGTACGGGCCTCTTCAATGAAGCTCTTGAGGGCGTAGTTGAAGTCCGTGTTTTGGGCTGTGCTTTGGGGCAAAACGGTGTGCCCTCTCACACGCACCATGAGGTTGTCCTGAAACAGCTCCTTGATAGCCACCTTGTGGTGCAACTTGGTGTCGGTAGCAAGGTAGGTGATTCCAAACCCGCCCTTTCCGAGAATCGACTCGATCCGGTACTCCTTTAGCATGCTGCGCATAGGCAACGTGACATCAGGCCTGGGTGTTTGGTGGGAATCCATGTCTTAGTGTGAAGCGCCAAGAGAACTCAGGCCAACAAACTGCCCGTTGTTCCTGTCAGCAAGTTGGAAAAGAAAGGTGACAAATTCGGCATCCTTGGTGTAATTGCCGACCGCCACAGTGTGAATCTCCTTGCGATCAGTGTTGAGTCGCGTGATCTCCTCGACGATGGCGTTGCGACTGGCGTCATTGGGATTGCCGTCGGTGAATAGGATGATCGCCTCAGCGGGATACTCCAGCGCTTTGATGAGGGCGGCACGCGTGGGTGTTTGGCCGCGAAATTCCGCGTTCCAAGCGTGTATGGCGGATTTTGCCCCGGCAATGCCCGAGGCGTTCATCGTGGTCATGTCCGGGAACGGCTCGGGCCAGAATCGCAGGATCGGCGTATTGTCCGAGCTGCTTTCGGTGTGAAAACCCAGCATCGCCAGCTTGTAGCCCGCGTCCATCGGATCGACCATCTGGGCGACGGCACGCTGGGTAATGGAGGTGTATTGCTTCATGCTACCCGACATATCGACCACGAAGATGAGCGACCTGGCTTGGGTGACGATACCCAGGAAAGCAAGTCGGTGCGCTTCGTCCAGTTCCCGTTCCAGGGCCCGAGCGCGTTCTTCGGCTATTCGCCGGGCTTCTTCCAGGCCGTTCATCCTCTGGTTGGCCTCTTGTTTGGCACGTTCTAGTTTGGCGACGGCATCTCGGGCCCTGGCCTGGGCGGCCGCGGCTTCCTGCCGCATCGATTCGGCTTCGGCGGCGTTTTGTCGGGCCAGTTCCTCGGCCTGCTCGCGGGCCTCAACTGCTTTGTTCATTGCGCTTTCGGCCTCAAGACGGAGGCGCACCAGTTGCTGGCTCTTCTTTTCCGCCTCGACCAGGTCGAAGGACGTCTTTTGGTAATACTGCGCCAAAATGATCATAAGCAGCATGAACGCTCCCATGGCGCAGGCGAACAAATCCACGGTGGACATGGTAAACGTCTCGATGCTGCGATTGCCTCTTCTCATGGCTTATGGCTCACGGGCCCTTGCGGTAAACTAGCGGGACATCGTTGAATCCCAGGTTCTTTTTTTCACAAAAAACCTTGCTCGTCAACCACTGAGGCCTAAAGGCTTCAGGCATGGAGGGATTCACACGGCTAGCCATCACTGCGATGAAGATTGAACTTGTCACCTGCCGGCAAAACGCGTTAAAAAGGAGTTGCCTCCCTCTTTACGCACTCTGGCAGGCCTAACCGCGATGGATGCTCAACAACAGCGCCGGCCCCTTACCGAGCGATATCGTTTAGGGGACTATCGTATTGAGCAAGTTCTAGCTATCGGGAAATTCAAGATTTCCTACCAGGCCTTTGACACCCAACTCAAGAAAGACGTAGTGATCGAAGAATTGCTACCGGAGGGGATGGCCTGCCGTGAGGGCGAGGAATCCACTTCACCGCGGAGTTCCCAGTGTCAGGCTGCTTACCAGCGGGCCAGGCAGGCATTTATTAAGGAGACCAAGGCGATGGCGGGCATCTCGCATCCGAATGTCATCCACGTCCTGCGACTGTTCGAGACTAATAACACGGCCTACCGCGTCGTGGATTTCGTTCGCGGTTCGGACTACGAATCCGTGCTGCAACTACAGGGCCGGGCTCCATCGCCGGGAGAGTTGCGCAACCTGCTTGAGCCGGTCTTGAGCGCGCTCAAGCGCATTCACGAGCGAGGGGTGGTCCACCTCGGCATCGGGCCGGACCACATCCTAATGGCTGAGCAAACCAGCAAGCCCGTCCTGACCGGATTTGGCAATGCTTGTGCCGAGTTGGCGGCGAGTGGATGGGAGATCGCGGCAAACCGACGTCCTTACTGCTCGCCCGAGCAGATGCCGGAGGCAGCGGGTGAAACTGGGCCATGGAGTGATTTTTACTGCTTGGCAGCGACCATCTTTAGGGCGTTGTGCGACCGGCCCCCGTCCTCGGCGAAGGAACGGCTCGCAGCGTCTGAGGAAATAAGGTTGAGCCAGGATGCTGCCTTGACGGAGCGCTACGGAAGCGCGTTTCTGGATCAAATTGACTGGGCACTTGCGCTCGACCCTGCCAACCGTCCTCATTCAGTGCAGGAATGGTCGGATGTGCTCGCGTCGTTGCCGGAGCCCGAAGAGACATCTGCCGAGCCCGAACCAGGCCCCCCAAAAAAGGGGGGGAGTTGGAAGATCGGGCGCGGGGTTTGGAAGTTGTTCCAGCGAGAGGAAGTGGCCACCGCGGCCCCCATTACACAGACGGCGCAACCGGAACCGCCGGTTGCGCCGGTTGCGCCTTTTCAGCCGGAGCCAACGCCCGTTGCTCAGGTGCCAGGGATGGCACCGGAACTACCACCCGCGCTTGTTGTGCCTTCAGAGCCGGAACCCGCGCCAGTCGCTCAGGCGCCGGTCTTGCCAAAAGAAACGCCACCCGCGCCTCCTGAGCCGGTATCTGCGCAAATCACCCCAGCGCCGGTTTTGCCGCCGGAACCGCCACCCGCGCCGATTTCGCCTCCTGAGCCGGAACCGATTGTGCCCGTCCCACAGGCCCCGGGGTCTCCCCCTGAACTACTGACTGAACAGGTCGAGCCTACTCAGCCAGAACCCGCCCCTGTTGCGCAAGCACCCGATCCACCCATCGTGCCGCCAGCCGCTCCGACACCTGTAGCAGTCCCGGTGGTTTCAGCCGTGGCTCCTTCAGCTCCGCAGGAACCATCAGGTATCGCCCAGGAATCCACTTCGACGCAACCTGCTGAGTCAGTCGAGACCGCGCCCCAACCTGCGGCATCTCCCTTTGGCACCCTGAAAATCCTGAATGGCCCCGGAAAGGGCGCCATCGTGGATCTGGGCGAAGGACTCAATCGAATCGGTACCAGTTCCGCCAACGAAGTCTCGCTCGACTTTGGCGACCTGGCAATCGCCGCAGAAGCCCATGCGTTCATCCTGCGCGACTCCCTTCATGCCACGTATTTCCTCCAGCCCAACGTTTCGGGAACGGCGCTGACCTACATCGGTGAGGAGGAAGCTCCGGTCTTGGTACCTACTGAACTTCACGGAGGAGAACTGATCCGCCTGGGTGACACGAAGTTGAGATTTACCGCTGCGGCCTCATGAAGCTGAAGGTATTCATAAGTTCGCCCGGGGATGTTGCCAGGGAGCGAGAAATCGCTCGCCGCATCTTCAAACGCATCGAACGCCGCTACGCCGGCAAGGTGGAGATTGAGCCGTATCTCTGGGAACACGAGCCGCTTCATTCGTCGTCGGATTTTCAAGGAAACGTGCCCCCTACCTCCAGCTTCGACCTAGTGGTCTGCATTCTCTGGACGCGGCTGGGGACGCGGCTGGGGTCGCACTATCTAAAAGCCGACGGGAGCCGCTATGAATCGGGCACCGAGTATGAGGTGCTGACCACCATCGATGCGCAGAATCAGCCGCCTGTCGGTTTGCCGGTCCTGAGCGTCTACCTGAACCAGACCGGGCTTGAGGTTCGGGCTCGGGGCAACGACCTGGAAGCAACCCAGAAGCGGCTGCTGCAGTTCCAGATGCTCCAGGAATTCGTTACCGAATGGTTCTTTGAGCAGGAGGGCGACAAGGTCCTGAACAAGCGGGCTTACAACGGCTACGAGACCCTGGATCAGTTCGAGGACCTCCTCACCAAGCAGCTCATCACCCTGGTTGACGAGCGGTTGGAGGATCAACTGGATGCCGGTGGCGCGACATCCCCTGCGGTCGTTCCGGATGCTTCCTGGCAGGGCAATCCCTACCGCGGGCTGGAAGTGTTCGAGTTCAAGCACGCTCCCATCATGTACGGCCGGACGCGTGCCACTGAAGCGGTGTTGAACGCGTTGAAGTCGCGCACAGAAGCGGGCTGCGGTTTCGTGTTGGTTTTGGGATCCAGTGGAACGGGCAAAAGCTCCCTGGTACGGGCTGGAGTTTTGCCGTTGCTGATCCAGCCCGGGGTGATGGAGGGTGTCGGCATCTGGCGGCGAGCCATTATGACGCCGGGACGTGCCGCCGGCGATGCGATGGATGCCTTGGCTGCGGCTTTGCTGGACGAACAGGCGTTCCCTGGCTTGGCTCCCGAAAATGACCCCGAACCGGGCACACAACTGGCGGCGGAGTTGCGCACCATGCCCGAGATGGTCGTTGGACGCATGAAGGACGAGCTGAATGCCGCGGCACAGAAGTGGCTGGTGGACGAGCAGGTGAAAATGAACGAGTTCGCCATGCAGCTGGAGACCGAGGGACGCGACGCGGATGCCGCAAGCCTCCGGCAGCAGTGCCCCACCGTCATGCCACCGCGTACCCAACTCGCCTTGGTCGTCGACCAGTTCGAGGAACTGTTTACTTCCTCGATTCCGATGGAAGCACGGGTCGAGTTCGTGCGCGTCATCGATTCACTGGCCCGCAGCGGCGATGTTGTGGTCATCGCCACCATGCGCTCGGACTTCTACGCCTCCTACCAGCAGCACCCCATCTTGGTGAATCTGGCGGGCGAAACGGGACGGGTCGACCTCTCCCCTCCGCAGCCGCACGAAATCGGCCAGATGATCCGCGGGCCCGCCGAATCCGCCGGCCTGCAATTCGAAAAGCACCCGGAAACGAAGGTAGGGCTGGACGAAGAACTCCGGGACGCCGCGGTCGAAAGCCCGGAGGGCTTGCCGTTGTTGGAGCATGTCCTCAAACAGCTCTACGAGCGCCAGGAGCGCCGCAGCGACGGCTGGTTGCGCTGGGAGGATTATTACGCGTTAGGCGAGTTTTCCGGAGCGCTCTCCCGGCATGCCGACGAGGTGTTGGAGGGGTTGGGTGGCAGCGCGGAAGAGGTCCTCGACGACGTTCTGGAAAACCTCATCACCGTCGGCGTAAGCGAGGAGAGCAAAGCTGTCCGGCGCACGGCTCGCTACGATCGGTTAGCGGAAAAAAGGGCCCACCATCGCTTGGTCGACGCCTTCGTCAACGCCCGCCTTTTCGTCGCTGGCAGCAACGAAAAGGGTGAGCGAACGGTTTCGGTGGCCCACGAAGCCCTGCTGCGCGTCTGGCCGAAAATCACCGAGTGGGTGGAAGAAAACCGCGATTTCCTGCAAATGCGCGCCCGGCTGGAAACCGCACGCAAAGCTTGGGAAGCGGCGGAGGAACACCCGGATTTCCTCCTGGATCAAGGCCGGCCCCTGGCGGAGGCCGAGGAGCTTTTGGCCAAATACGGCACTGCCCTGCGCGAGGTTGACCGCCGCTTCATCCACCTCTCCAGCGTCAACGCGAACAGGCTGGAAATTCGCAAACGTAGGATTCGGCGCACCGTGCTGGCGGGGATGACTGCGTTGGCGGTCGTGGCACTGGGTTTTGGCGTCTTCGCCCGGAAAAAAGGGATCGAAGCCGAGCGGGAACGAATCGCGTCCGAGGAGAAGAACCTCACGATCCTGGCGGGCAACGCGAAGTCGGCCCTGGAAGCGCGGAGGCTGGGAGATGCTGCTTTGTGGAGCGCGGCCTTGATCGAGGCGAAGCGGGACCTGGGCGTAGATCACACACTCGACGATTTGCGGCTCCTGGCCCTTCAGCCCGGTCTCGACCTCTTTAAATGGCGGCTTCCCAGCAACGACCGCATCACCCAGATCGTGCCACGGCAGCAAGGGAAATTCGTCTTCCTCAACGTGGACTCCAAGCGGCTCTTGCGTGGAACGCCCGGCGATGACGAAACCTGGCAGATCGACGAAGTCGGGGCCAGTTGGGGACAGGTCATGACCATCGCCGCCTTGGATCAGGGAGAAGAGCGCCGAATCCTCCTGGCGGTGACCAAGGACAAGCTCCGCGCCGTGGAAGCCGACACCATGAAGGTGCGTTGGGAATACGAGCCCGGCGAAGGAGATTTATCTCCCGCGCTGACCGTGGAAGCCAACCGTATCTGGATCTGGGAGGGCGGCAAATTGCTGGTGCTAAACCCAGACGGCGCCGTCGCCAAGAGCTACGGCCTGGGCTTGCCAAACACCGCCCGCGTCTACGGAGCCGTGATCGATCCGGAGGGCGAAATCGCCTTCGCCGTGGTGAACCGGCATCGCCTGGCGTGGAATTTCGAGTCGCGCGAGGAGCTTCTGAAGGAGAGCCACCAGTCGGGTTGGTCGCCAGGCTATTTGGCTCGAGACGGCGAAAACGTCGTCCTGATTGAGAACGACAACCGCGAGGATTCTCTCGTTTTCTGGGACCTCAAGGATCTCACCCAAGCCACTAAGGTGGATACGAAGTGGGACATCATGTCGATCTATCGGGCCGGGAAATCAGAACTGGAGGCCGTCTGTTCAGATGGCGCGGTTAGGAGCTGGAATTGGGACGGCAAGTTCCTGAAAACCACGCGCATGCCTGAATCTGATGGAACGCGATCGGTCGCGGAAGTCGGTGAAAATATCTGGGTCGCTGGCGACGAATTGACCATCCACTCAACGCTCGATCACGCTCCCGAACATCGGCAAGGCTGGTGGAGGCAGGTCAAGCAAATCCAAAAACTGAGCGAAGGCCGTATGCTCCTCCTCACGCGGCGCGGGATCGAGATTCGGGCGGTCGAGGACGGTAGCCTGATCTTGAACCGGGCCATGGATCTCGACGAATTTCTGGTCGCCGAGGATGCCGAACTGTTCTTTGGGCGCAACGGCGACATTCTCGCGGTTTACCGGCTAGGCGACGTTCTTGCTGAGGGGGATAGCCCACCCCAGGCATTGGCCCGGGTTCACAATGTCGGCGAAGGTCCGCTCGTCTTCGATCCTGACCGTTCCCAGATTGCCTTGCCCTACAACGGCGGCTACCAGATGTTCGACGCCGAAACGCTGAGCCGCCGCCAGCGCATCCTGGATTCGATTCCCGTGGCTGCGGCGATGGATCCCGGCGGCAACGACCTCTGGATCGCGAACCTGGATGAAGCGCGCGGTCGCATGGAGATCTTCGTCCACCGCGAAACCGGCAACATGGGCTCGCTCTATCACCTGGTTCATCCCGAAAACCTCACCTCGGCCTCATTTCAGTTTTCGGGAAGCAAGTGGCTGCTGCTGGGATACAAGGACGGGTCCGCACAGGGCCTCGACGTCACCCTGCGTTCCAGCCACGGAAATTCGCTCGTCATCCCCGAGCAGTTCGTGTCCGAGATTTCCCCGCCGGGCAACAAGGAGGTCACCTCGATCCACTCCCTGCCCAACGCGGAATTTCTCGTGGTGCGCAAAGCTCCGTCCCTCTCCATTTACCAACGCGATGACGAAGGTGATTACTTCGAGAAACGCGTCTTTCAGCCCTTTGCCGGCAGTCCCGGCCACGTTCTCCCCATGGACGGGCGAACCTTGGTCGCTGAGTCCAACGGCGAACTTGTCAAGTTCCAACTTGGCCAGTCGATGAGCGTCGCGCATTTCGCCGAAGACGTGGGAAGCCAGTCGACCGGTTTCCACGCATTTTGCACCAAGAACGGCGTCGTCTACCCAAAGGACCGGACGGTGAATCTGCTGCGGGCGAACGCAGGGCCCCTCACGCTCTACCCGGGCAAGATGTCGCCCGATTCCTTTGTCGAAGTTTTCGTCGGCCCCAATGAAGACGTTATCCTCGCGATCGATGGCGAGGCCGTCGTGGCCTGGTCGATGGACGGGGAAGAGCTTTCGGGCAAGCGGTTCTTCGATCCGGGCGAACACCAACCTCCGGCGCGCCAACTTCCGCTGCCGATGGAGCACTTTGACAACGTCAATTTTCTTAGCCCGCGCACCTTCGCAGCCGCGTTCCGCGCGGAATTCTGGGAGATCGAGGTGCCGACCAATCCCGACACCGAGTTGAAGGTGCTGCGCCAGTGGCGCCCGGATTTCAACGAAAACGTCCAGATTACCTCCGTGGCGAAATCCGGCGATTTTTACGGGGTAGCAGATGAGACGAACGAACGCGAAGTCATCTTTCGCATCGCAGGAACCCCAGATCAGCCCGAGATCACGCCGATCCCGCTTTCGGCGGTTCCCACATCGCTGGCGGTGCTCGACCAGGAAGGCCACATCCTGGTGGGAGCGATGAACGAGGTCTTCGTGGTGAACCTGAGCGAAGCCAAGATGGTTCGCCGCATCGAGCTTCCGATCGACAGCGAGGATAACGTGGAAATCGAAGGCATAGCGCCAATACCGGGAACCGCAATGGTGCTGATCGGCGGCGAGCAACGCATCTATGCCGTGGACTGGCAAGCCAGCCAATTTATTACCGAGTTCCCCGTATATGAATATGTCTACTCTATCCACGTGGATGCCGAGCAAAACAAAGCGCGCTGGGTTGGTGGCAAATGCTACGGGCTAGTCGATTTTCCCGATTTCACGGCCGATGCCCCGAGCATGGAAGCGCTGCAAGCGCAGTTGGGTCTGAGTTTGGAGGGCGGTGAGATCCATCACACGAACCCACCCATCCGCCTGCCGAAAACCGACTCGGCCGCTCCCTGCAAATTCAACGCATCGAACCCATGAGAATCCGCCACTGCAAACGTTATATTTTTCGTCTCTGGTTGCTCTGCCTCGCCGCCGTGCCAACCCTGATCTTCGGCGCGAATCCAGGGCCGGTGCTGGTCGATTTTCCGTCCTACGACGAACCTGTCTCGCGTCGCGAGATTCTGCTCGGCCACCAGGTTCGCGAAGCACTCATCCTGGCGTTGAAACAAACCGGCGTGCCGGTCGCGAACGACGCGTTGCTCACCGCGCCGAAGGCTGAGTTCGACTACCGGCTGCCCTACGCCTTGCCCTACAACCTGGATCCTGGGTTGAACCCCGCGGCGCGAATCCGCATCGAGCAGGGCGGAACGAGCGATGGGGCGGTTAGCGTCTTGCTCTGGCAACGCCCCTCTCCGCCGCCTTTGGACGAAGGGGAAGGGGAGGGAGGAGAGAGTGAGGAGGAGCAGCCGGCGGCTCCGGTGTCACCTGCGCCCGCGCCGAAACCCAAGTTTGTGCCGTTTTTCCAGGTTCCCGCGGATTCGACCCAGGTTTGGGTGCCGGTCCAAGCCAAGATCGCCGAATGGCTCGGCGAAGAGCTGAAACCCTTCCCAAAGCCAAAGCCATCATCCGGGCCTCCCCCGCCCGTCTCTCCTCCCCTAGATTCAGAGGCTCCGGAACCGGTCAGCAACCCTTCGCCTCCGCCACCGGCCGACACGTGGTCCACGTTCCTCGCCGATGATTCCTACCTGAACCTGGGTTTCGTCGATCGCCTGGCCAAATTCAACCTGCTGGTGGCCCAGCTTGAAGACCCAACCCGGGCCGCCTACGCGCTCGCGGGCTTGGCCCGGCTCACCGCTCTGCATGGCGCATACGAGGCCCGGATCGACGAAATCACTTCCTTCCGCTACCAAGCCCGCGCACTGGTTTTTCTGGAAATGCTGGATCAAACCGGCTTTCAGGCCCCAAATCTGGACCGCTTCCGCGAAGACGTGCGCTTCTTCGCCAAGCGCTTCACATTGCGCACTTGGCTACCCGCGCCCGAGGATCCGCTCCTGCCCGAGGTGAAAGTCTTACTGCGTCACGAACGCTCTCCGGCAGAGACGATGACGACCCATCCCGGCGCCGGGTCGTTCTGGGAATTGCTCGTCACCACCGAATCGCTCGGCATGATCAACGGCTACGACAAAGCCATCGACCGGGCTCTGGACCAACAGGGTTTCTTCGAAGGACTCAAGGAGCGAAGGGAGATCAATCCCCGCCACTTAGAGGTGGCGCTCATCACCGCGCGTCACACTGGGTTTACCTTCGACGCTGTCATGTCCGCTGAGCTTTACGTGGAATATTACTGCGAGCTCAACGAACTGGTCACCCCTACGGAACATGAATTGAAACAACTTGCCGAAACTGAGGGCTTCGATGTAGTTGCGGCGATTCAAGAGGGGGCGCAAACCTGGCTTTCCGAGGCGTCCACCTATATCGGCTGGCTCGGAACCGAAGGGGCGGCGATTGCTGAGGACGATGTTACGGGTGCAACCCTGCCCTACCTCAAAATCCTTGGCCTCTTGTACTGGCTGGACGAAAAGGATCTGCCTGCCAACGCGCAACTAGCCTACGCCACATCCTGGCAACTGGATTGGTACGATATCCGGCGCGAATTCGTGGCCCGACACGCGGATCTGGTGTTCTGCGCCCAGGAACGCTACGATGACCTGGGTTCCTCGCAGGTGAACGCAATGAAGCGCCACATTGATCGCTTTGGAACCGATCGCATCGAGCGTGCCGACCGCTTTCTGGCTCCGGTTTCCATTGACGCGTATTCCGTGGTTTCGTGGGACTGGCTGATCGAAGACATGCGCCTGTTGCTCAGCGGTGGTAACCCTTGTCCCGCTGACGGCATACTGCTGCACTGCGACCAACTGCGCCAACAAATCGAATCGGCCACCGTGAGCGAACAAGAACGCAAGACGCTGCTTGAGGCGCTGCAACTCTGTGTGGAAGACCCGGATTTCGTCAAACGCAGGTCCTTCCTGGGTTGGATTGACGAATCGCTGATTCAGCAAGTCCGGGAACTGATCGACGAAGGGGATCCGGAAGCCGTTCCGCACCTCAACATCTACGTGCTGAACCAGATTTTTGAGGGCGTCTTCGCGTTCCCGGATTCCTACCTGGATGCGCCCCTTCAAACCCTGGCCTCCCGCCAGGCGAACCGGTGGGCCCGGCAATCCAAAATGAACGACATACGCGGCAATGCCCATCAGGCGGTTGCCTTCGCAGAGCGGGCGTTCCCTCTCATCGATCAACAGGACGACTTTGGAGCCGATTACGTCATGATCCTCGCGCGGGCGGGCAGGCTGCACGAAGCGCTGGGCCGCATGGCACGACTCAATGAAGTAGGGTTCGCAATCGACAATCATCGCCGACGTGTCCTGAAGTGGCTGCCAAGCTGTGCCAGTTTCCAATGCCCGCCGGGACTGGAGTTGAACATGTCGGAGTATCTCGCTCAGCAAACCACTAACTCCGCCCTCGACTACCTCGGTCGGTCCGATGCCGCCTTTCGCCTGGGAAACTGGGCCGTCATGAAGCAGGCAGCGGAAGACTTCCACTACGCGGGATCTTCTCGCCGGAACTTCCTTCTCACCATCGCGACCACCATGCTCGAACAGCCGGACTATCCGGACTGGGAAACGATCGAAACGATGTTGCGGGCGGACTTGTCCGACTATTCCGGGATGGCTCTGGAATCCTACGACCATTGGCAGGCCATTCTCGATAAGAATTTCGGCAACGCTGCCGAGTGGAAGGCGATCAAGGAGCGGACCCGGTTTGCAGAGATCGCCAAGGTCCACCACTATTCGCGCCGCCTTTGGGAGCCGCTTGAAACCCAGGAAGCGCGGGAAATCCTGGATTTCCTAAGCGCGCTGACACAAGGCTTCGCCAACGAGGGCCGAGTCTGGGGGAGAGGCGAGGGTTGGAAGCGCAAGGCGTTACTCGATGAGCACCGGGCGCTGGCTCGCTGGATCGTGGCGGAGACGAATCAACTCAAAAACGAGCCCTCGCAGGAACTGCTCCAGATCGCTGCGAAGATCGTGCAGATATCCCAGCAAACCCAGCCCTTTCGCGCGAATTTGCCCTGCGAGGAACCGGTGGCGATGAACTTCCTGGTTTGGCTGCTGCGCGAGGGCTGCGATCCGGCCAAGGTCGCGGAATTGCCCATGCAACTGTGCGACTACGACGGCAATGTCTGTGACGGCATGCCGATTTTCTGCCACGCGGTCTTCGATCCTAAAGCGATGGCGCAAATCCTGAAATGGCCCAAGGAAGCGCGCCCAAGCCGGACCGACGATCCCACGAAATTCGTCCTCGACCTACATGGATTGTTTGAGTGGGCTTACGTGGAAGACGGCAACATCCGGGATCAGATGGCGCTCGAATGCGCGCTGACGCTAGCGCTCGATGAGAATGACTTTCATCCTATGCGCCTGTTTTTCCCGGCCTACGATGAGAGCAAAAAGTGGATCGAACACAACGCTCCATCCAGTGAGCACCACCGAGCCTGGATGACGAGTCTGAACGAGGACAATCCCTGGGAGCACCTCCGTGCGAAGCGCAAAAAATCGAAGCCGGAAATTCCGGGCCCGCTAAGCGAGAAGCAGCTAACCCAGAACCGCAAGGACAAACAAGCCGCCGAATCCGGCTAACGCGATCCCGAACAAAATTAGCGCGAAAACCCAGAATTGCCGCTGTTTGCGCTGCGCGTTCGCCAAACCGAGAAAGTCTCCGGTCTGGCTGAAGCGCGAAACCCAGGGCGAAGCGGTAAAGGCGGACAGAGGGGTAAATGCCGATCGCACCTGCCACGATGAGGATCAAGCCGGCTCCCTGGCCGAATTGAACCCGGTTGAATGACAAATGCCATGCCCTGGACGTGAGAAACGCCGATGATCAGTCATCACTATAGCGCTAAACCCAAGCTAGAACCGGAAGCCACCGCTGTTTTGGGTGCCACCTCCGCTTCCGTAGAAGCCAATCGGCATGCCGAGCCGCGGGAAGGCCTTGAGGGTGAGGCTAAACACCACCCCGAATTCTTCGTGAATGCGGTTGTCGCGAATTTGGGCGCCAAAGCCGACCGTCCAACTGGATAGATCGCGATGCAGCGTGTATTGCTGCAATTCCAGCGTACCGTCGGTAAACTCGTAAAAATGCGCGGTTCCCAGCCCCCAATTGTCGGTCAGACGCGTGTAGGTGGAAAATCGCAGGTTGCTGCTATCGAGAAAGAAGGGGTGCTCGTCCAAAAAGAAGTGCCCGATCGAGAAACTGAAGTTCCGAAACGGCTGAAAGGTGGCGTAGGTGTTGACTTCGGTGAAATCAAAGTCGTCGCCAAGAGGAATTTGCGAATCCATGATCAAGGTAAGCCAAGGCAGGGGGACCCAGCGCAATTCGTTGAAGAGGTTGGAGTACTCCCGGTCAAATTCAGGATCCTCGGGATAGAACTCCATGAACGTGTTGAGTTCCAGCCAGGGGTAGGCCCCTTGGTTGCGCTTGGTTTGCAGGCGGTTGTAGGTTCCCACGCGAATGATGTTCCAATCCGTGATGCTGTCGGTAGCGACATAGCGTGGAAGATCGAGCGGTCGGAGCTTGGTGGATGGCGCCAAGCGATCGATGGCGGGGAAATTGGTTCCCAAATCATCCGCGGATACATAGGAATATCGGGTGTAGGGCTGGATAATATGACGGACCTCGTTCAAACCCAGGCCTTTTCTTTGGACGCCCGGGTAAGTCTTGGAAAACTTGGTGGAAATGTCCGCACCAATGTTGACGATGTTTCGATCCACGGAATCAAGCGTGAAACCGTTGCCCTGAATCTCGTCGTAACGCGCATAACCCCAGCCCGCCCTGGGAACAATGTTTAGCCAACCGCCAAGTTGCGTGGGGTAGGCCAATTGGTGGTAGGTTGTGAAGCGGTCGAAGGCGCGCTCGTCGAGTTGCCGGTTCAGTTGCCCTAACAAATCGGCCTCTTCCACCAGGGTTGCGTTCAATTGCGCCGTGCGGTTTTCCGGTAGAATTGCGCCAATCTGATCGACCCGGCGTTGGGCCAATCCAAGCCTGTTTTCTGCCGCAAATCGCTCTGGTTCGGAGATCAATTCCTCCAAAATGGCGTAGCTGCTGAACCCTTCGTAAAACAGGTTGGTGTCGAACAGTGATTGCCGGGTAAAGTCGAGGGCCAACTCCGGTTTTCTGGTGTCTGTCCGGAAAAAGTCGTTCAACTGAAAGCGCCCTAACAGGCTGATCGTGCCGATAGGGTGATTTTTGACGAGATTTACCAGGTTGTCCGGCCGGGGATCATCCCGAAACTCGCTGGGGAAGAAATCCAGGTAAAACAGCTCGTCGCTGAGTTTGTTGACGTCCACATCCAGATAAAGCGAACTCTCTTCCGGGCCGGGGAGATAAACGCGATGTTGCACGTTTAGTCTGTAGCGTTCGGCATCAAAATTGGTTGGCCTGGGCAACCCGGCGGCATTTTGGTTCGGCGCGTTGTCTTGGGCGTGATAGTAATAAATGCGGCCAAAATTGTCGTTCTCCTTGTGCCGCATGGATTCAAGCTCCAGACCTCCGGCCAAACCTCGCTCAGACCGGTAATCGAGTTGGGCGGTTGCCAGGGTGTGATCGCTGATGAGAAAGCCGTACTGGTTGAGGATGAAACCGCCCCAGCCATCGCTGTATCCCGGAGTGAAAAAGTAGCCTAACTCATCATCCACCGGTTGGGCAAGAAACGGCAGATACATCACCGGCACTTTTCCCAAATGAATGACCGCATGCTTGAAGACGATGTAGTCTTCCGGGTAAATGTTGATTTGCCGAGCCTTGATCTTGTAGTTTGGGTTCTTGACGTCGTGAGTGGTGATGAAGGTGTCTTTGGTGCGGATGACGTCGATGTCTTCGCTCGGCAGGTTGGCGTCGGCGGTTTCATAGTACAGGGGGTCCATGCCGCCGCGGATGCCATTGGCCACGATGACCCCGGTGTTGGTGTTGTAGACGGCTTCATCGCCCCGAAAGACCTGGCCGTTTTTGAAGATGGAAACGTTGTCCCTGGCAAAGATATCACCCGTGTTTTGGTGATATTCAGCCTCTGAGGCGTAGATTTTCGTGCCTTGGTAGGAAATCACCACCTCACCGCGGGCCCTGGCGATGCCAAGCTGCTGGTCGTAAGTCGTTTCCAAACTTTCGATCTGTACCGACTCAATGGCTTCTTCCACGTCTTCGAGAACTCCCGAAGTCTCGCCGCCGCCGATTTCCCCAATGTCGTCCAGGTCATTGAGTTGGCCCGGTGCGAGGCCAATGCCCGCCAACAGGAGGGCAAGTGAGAGGGCTAGCGTAGAGTGAGAATTGTCGATCATGGCAGCGTGTTTTGGGGAAATTGCATTTGTCCGAATTCTTAACAAGGCTAAAATTTCAGAAATTTCGGGCAGCTTCATGCTCCTTTTAACAATGAATCGGGCGTTTACCAATGAAAAAAACGCAAATTAGGGCATTCCGGGCTGCTTTTCACGTTAGGGCCCTGACAAAGCCTCAAACAACCGGTTTTCAACGGGTTGCCAGGCCGATTTTTGGCGCGGGAGGCGAATTTTACCCCTCTTTTTCCGCCAAAAACCGCTCCGCATCCAACGCCGCCGCGCAACCGTCGCCAGCCGCGGTGATAGCTTGGCGATAGACGTGATCGCTCACGTCTCCGGCCGCGAATAGCCCCTCAATGCTAGTCATCGTCCCCTTTTTTTGCAAAATGTAGCCGTTAGCGTCCAGATCCACCATCCCGTTCAAAAATCCCGTGTTCGGGTCGTGGCCGATGGCGACAAAAACGCATTTCACCTCCAATTCTCCTTCCCCGCCGGTTTTTTTGTTCCGCGTTTTCACCTTAGCCACCTCCCCGGAGTCATCGGTGAGGTATTCGATGACCTCGGTGTCCCAAACCGCCTCGATTTTCTGGTTTCCCAAGGCCCGCTCCGCCATGATTTTCGAGGCGCGCAATTCGTCGCGGCGATGGATGAGGTAGATTTTCGAGGCAAATTTCGTCAAAAACGTCGCTTCCTCGCAGGCGGAATCTCCGCCGCCAACCACCGCCACCGGAACATCGCGGTAAAACGCGCCATCGCACGTCGCGCAACTGGTGACGCCGTGGCCGATCAACTCCTGCTCGCGGGGCAAGCCCAGATAGCGCGGACTCGCTCCCGTCGCTAAAATCACCGTTTTCGCCGGATACGCGTTGTCGCCGGCTTGCACGTTAAAGTGGCCGCCGGCGTCTTTTTCGATTCCCGTCACCGCTTCGTACTTCACGCGGGTGCCGAATTTTTCCGCCTGAGCCTGCATTTTGGCCATCAAGTCAGGACCCATGACGCCATCCGGGAAACCGGGATAATTCTCCACCTCGGTGGTGGTGGTAAGCTGGCCGCCGGGCATCGATCCGGCCAATACCAGGGGTTCGAGATTGGCGCGGGCGCTGTAAATGGCCGCGGTCCAGCCGGCACAGCCGGTTCCTACAATGACGACGTTTTCCATGGGGTCGGGACTATGGGTTGGGAAACTCAGTCGTCAAACCCTGACGTTTTCTTACTCCCCGGCGTCGCTGAGGTCGATTCGCTCCACGGCGGTCTGCAATTCCTCGAAGTAATCGCGCGCTTTTCCTGGCACATACCCCTTGCGCCGCCACAACTCCTTGCCGGCGTGATCCAGGAGCAAAAGCGTGGGAAAACCCGTCACCTCGTAGCGCTCCTTCATCATCCGCATGGAATCCGGCGCCTGGCCGACCGACTGCGGGTAATCCAAGAAGCTCAGCACCAGATTTTTCCGGGCAAAGTTGTTGAACGTGCGGCTCAAAAACACCTCATCGCCCAGTTTCTTCGCGTTTTCGTTCCAAGCCAGCGCCGTGAACAAAATCAGCAACGGCCGTTGCTGACTGCGCGCCGCCTGCATGGCTCGGCCCGGGTGCCGCTCCCAACCGACGAATTGGATGCTGGAGTAGTCGCGTTCCGGAAGATTCGACGGCGTGGAGGCGATTCCCGCTCCCGGGTCGAATCCTTGCGGCAAAAACGACGGTTCCTCCGCCGGCGCGGCATCCGCCTCGGCGGGTTGCTCCTCATCGGTCGCGCAGCCGGCTAAAATCAGCGTCAGAGCCGCAATCGTGCAAACATCACGCCAAGGCATGCTCAATTGGACGCAAAATCCTCCAAATCGTCAAGCAACGGCCGAAAATCTCAGGGAATCTCAGGGAATCACCTTTTCCCACGCGCACATGTCCTCGCGCTTCACCAGCGTGTAGATCCAGGCGTGGGAATTTCGCGGCGTGCGATACTCGATGTTCAAAACCGGCTTGCCCAGCCCCTCGTAAACCTCCGCTTCGCGATGTTCCAGCGCTTCCTCGTTCACGTAAAAATCGATCATTTCGCGGACGCTGGGAATGATCTCGATCGCGTTTTTCAGCCCGATTTTTAGCCCCCGCCGGTGCGCCTCTTCAGAAAGAAAACGAACGAAGCCGATCGCCGCCGCCCGGCTGTTGGCAAAACCGGTGCGAAAGTGGTAAAAATCCACGTTGTCGATGTCTACGCCCCAAAATCCGCGTTTTTTGGCCAAATCCAGCCGCGCGATCATAATTTCGCGGATCGTGGCGTTTTTGCAGTTAATCCAGCGCTCGCCGGGCCAACCATCCAGCGCGCTGCCCAACGCCTCGGCGGGAAATCGCTTCGAATCCGGCCGCCAATCCTCGTACTGCGAACTGAAGTAGGCAACCGGCTTGCCGCCCTCCTGGTGAATCCGCTCCAAATCGGCGTCGCTGACGTCGAAGAGATCGACGACGTAAAAATCGCGATTTCGCAGCTCGATTGAACCTTGGTACTGGATCGCCCAGGTCAAATCATGCGCCGCGGCGCCGGAAAACGGCCGACGATGGGAATCGCGCTCGTTGTCGCAAATCGCCCAAGCGGGAAGCAGAGAAAAACACGCGGCAAAGGGGAGAAATTTCATCGCGGGGAATCAACGATGAGTCTCAAAATAATCAATTCCATAATTTCTGAAAAATTGAGGATTTTGGGCGTTTTGGCGCCGAATCCAACCGAACTAGGAGGCTGTCGGACTTAGAACGTCTGGCGGCGAAATTTGAGGTTCGAGCCAAAATTTTCATGAGTTTGAGGACTTTATGAGGACATAAGGGACGAAAACGAAGGGAAATTTGGGCCGGATCCTCGATTTTCGACGCCGGGCGGGCTAAGTCGAACAGTCTGGCTAAGTCCAACAGCTCCTAGCCGAATTAGCCTCCCAAGGCGCGCAATTGTTTGGGCGTCACGGAGTATTTCAGGCGTCCGGCGCCCGGGGCGAGCCGATTGCACTCCACCCCCCACAACGAGCCTTTTGCGACGCTGAAACTGGACTGGGGCAACCCGGTGAGGAAGGAGATGAGGCCGGAAAAATCCGGCTCGTGCCCCACAATCACCACGTGGCCGCATTTCAGATACTCACACAGGCTGCTTGCGGCGCTTTCCGGGTTCATCCCCGAAGCCAAAAACTCGGCCTCGACCGGTTCCGGCAGTTCCGCGCGAACGCAGAAAAGTTCCGCGGTTTGCCGCGCGCGAGTCAGAGGGCTGTTGAGGACGAAATCCGGCTTCCAGCCCAGTTTTTTGGCGAAATCTCCCGCTGCCCGCGATTCCGCGACGCCGCGTTCGACCAATTCGCGCCGAAAATCGTCGCTGGCAGTTTCCCAATCTTCTGCGGTGGCGTGACGGAGGAGTGTTAGGTGCATGGAGGCAGGTTAAATCCAAAAAATCGAAAAATCGCGTTCGAACGTCAAATTTTCCCCCGTGCAGGGCTTTTTTTGCCACTTTGGCTCATCACCCGGGAGTAGGTGAGCGGTTCCGGAATCGGCGATTGAAAGAGACTGAGCCCGTAGCTGAGCACCATCGCCAAACCAAAGCCGATCGGCCAGTACCAGACGCTGAACCAATCGGGAAAGAGGTCCATCAGGAGCAACGTGACCATGGCCGAGACGGACGCGCCGATCAACACGCCCATCCACGTGGTTCGCGGGGAGAAAAAGGCCAGGATGAAGACTGCCAGCAACGGTCCGCCGAATGCTGCGGTGAGTTTTTTGCCGATATCGAAGACGTTGCCCAAATCGCCCACAAAACAGGCCAGCGTCACCGAAAGGGCGCCAATTGCCAGCACCAAAATGCGGATGAGGCGCACGTCGCGGCGGTCGTCGGCCGGTTTTAGGTGCGGGAAGAGCCGGTCGCGGAAATCGACCACCAGCGCGGTGGTGACCGAGTGAATTCCGGAGTCGATGCTGGACATGATGGCGGCCATCAGCGCGGCCAGAAACAACCCGGCCAGGCCCGGCGGAAAATGCAATCGCACGAACTGCGGCATGGCTTGATCGGCGATTTTCGGGTTTTGGGCGAGAATCTCGGGGAGGGTGCCGGTTCCCAATTTTGCCGGATTTTGCGTGAAGTAGGCGTAGAGCCCGACGCCGATCATCAGCAGGCCGGGAATCACGATCCACATCCCCACCAAATTGATGGCTGCGCCGATTTGGGAGGTTCGCTCGTCGCGCGCGGAGATGTAGCGCTGCACGGCCACCTGATCGGCGCCGAAGGCCGAGAGCCCTTCGAGAAAAATCCCGACGATCAGCGCCCAACTGCCGAATTTCAGGGTCATGGACAGCTCAAAATCGACAATCAGCCCCTTTCGCCCCTCAAAGTAGGTCCTGACAATGTCACCGGCCGAGGACTCGCTTTTGGCCAAAATCAGCCCTAACGTCACCAAAATCGTCAGCGCAAACACGAAAAACTGGATCACGTCGGTCCACATTACCGCGCGCAATCCGCCCAGCATCGTGTAACCGATCGCGACCACTCCCAAACCCACGATGACGGCGGTTTGGTCGATGCCGGCCACCTTGGAAACCACGACCGAAGCGGCGTAGGTCGCCGAAGCCATCCAACCGATGCGCAACAACACGAAGAGGCCGCTGGCCATCGTGCGCACGGCCACGTGAAAGCGCTGTTCCAGGTATTCGTAGGCCGTTTCCACCTTTAACCGGGCGTAAACCGGCACGAACACCCAAATCACCACCGGCGTCATCAGCAAAAAGGCGACCAACGACAGCCCGATCCTCAAACTATCGCCAAACGCGGCTGAAGGGTAAAACACGAAGCTGTTGGAGGAAAAAAGCGTCGCCATGACGCTTAGTCCCACGGTTAGCCAGCCCATCGACCCGCCGGCGGCAAAGAATTCCCTGCGCGATTGATTGCGGCCGAAATAGAAACCAAGGCTTAGGATGCCAAGCAAGTAAACGGCGACGGTTAGGTAGTCCAGCGGATGCATCGGGCGGAATTCTGGCAACGCAACGCCCTTGCGCCAAGCTCAAATCCCGGGAGAAAGGCGCTGGAACAAGTTTCGAGGGGTGTTGCGCAATTTTTTGAGCTTGCGGCGCGTGAATTGGGTTCCAAGATTCGCACGCATCCATGAAATATCCCTCCGTTGCCACACTCCTCCTTGCCCTCGCCGGAATCGCCGGCGCTGAGGTCAATTTCGAGAAGGAAATCCTGCCGTTGCTCGAAAAAAGCTGCATCAGTTGCCACAAAGCGCCCTACGAGGAAGACGGGAAGCTCAAAAAACCCAAGGCCGAGCTGCGATTCGACGCTGCGTGGGCAATTCTGGCCGGTGGCGAAAACGGCAAGGTGCTGGAGCCCGGCGATCCGGAGGACAGCGAGATGTATTTTCGCTCCACGCTCCCGGAAGATGACGACGACTTCATGCCGCCAAAGGGCGACAAATGGACCGAAGCCGACAAAAAACTGGTCTTCAACTGGATCAAGGAAGGGGCTGATTTTGGCGGTTGGGAGGGAAATCTGGAAGGCAAACCGGTAGAAACGGTCAAAACCGAGGAAGTACACGTTTCCTGGATTCAGCAGCACTACGAAAAGCTGGCCAAAGGCCTGAAACCGGCCCCCACCGACGCGATTGCCAAGGTCACCGATGCAGGCGGCCGCGTGACGCCGCTGGCGGCGGGAAATCCCTTGCTGAGGGTCGATTTCCTCGCCGAACGCGACAACACCACGGACGAGAAAATCGGCGCGATTGGCTCGATTCGCGAAAACGTGGCCCAGTTGGACTTATCGCGCACCCAAATTACCGACGCCGCCCTCCAGCAGTTGGCCGGTTTTCCGCGCCTGACGCGATTGGATCTGCACAGCACCAAAATCAGCGATTCCGGGATCAAACACCTGTCCGGGCTGAAAAATCTGACCTATCTCAACCTCTACGATACCCGGGTTAGCGATGCTGCGTTGAGCGAGGTGGCGAAAATCAAGAGCCTCAAGAGCGTCTACGTTTGGCAGAGCAAAGTAACCCCGAATGGCGCGCAGAAGCTGCAAAAACAGTTGCCTGAGGCCAAGGTGAATTGGAAGTGAACGGCTCCCAAGCGGCGGCGCCGGCTTTCACAACTCCTCCAACTCCTCCCGAAACCCGCCGGACAAAATCGGGAATCGGCACCACGTCTTCGGATCCAGATTTTCGTCGTCCAGGTGGAAGGAAGGGGCGTAACGCTCGCGTTTCCACTGGTTGCGGCTCCACAATGTGAAAAAACGCTGCACCCAGCCACGTAGCACCACTTCATCGTGTTTGGGAAACTGCGCGCGCATTTGCTCCAGCACGTCGGCGGGCAGGCGCTTGTCGCGAATCGCCGCGCGCTCGATGGCGTCGAGGACCGGGTAGGGCATGAGATCGTCCTCGTCGGTTTGTTTGGAGGCTTGGGGGCGCAATTCGGCGGTCGGCTGCTGCTCGTTGATCAATCGCAGCTCGGAAATGGGCTCGATTCCCGGGCCGCCCTCGGTTTCCAGCCAACGCAGCCATTGGCGCAAAAACGCCTTGTCGATCCCGGCGATGGGACTGAGCCCGCCGCTGGTGTCGCCGTCCATCGTGGCGTAACCGACCGCGGCTTCGGAGCGATTGCTGGTGCTGAGCAGCAAAGCGCCTCTCACGTTGGTCAGCATCCAGATTCCCGGCGAGCGCACCCGCGCCTGGATGTTTTGCAGGGCGATGTCGTCCTTTTTCCAGGTTAGCTCGCGGCTCATCGATTCGGCGATCCGCGCGGAATAGCCCTCAACCAGGTCATCGACATCCCACTCGTGAAATTCGGCCCCAATCGCCTTGGCAACCTCGCGCGCGGCGTTGCGCGTCACTTCGCCGCTATTTCGGGTCGCCTGGTAAACGCAGGTGAGCAGGTTCCGCGGCCAATCGCTCTTTTTGCCGAGCCAATCGCCCAGTTTTTCCTTCACCTCGGCATCGCCCAATTCCGCTCGCGCCAACTCGAGCATCAAACGCACCAAACACGCCACCGCGCCGGAATCCGCGCCTCCGCTCAGCGAAACGACGAACCCGCGGCTGCGACTTTTGCGCAGATAATCGAACAATCCCAGCGAAACGGCGCGGGAAAACTCCGTCTCCTTCGACATCGGATGGCAAAGCGTTAGGGTCGGCGGCTCCGCGGCGACTTCCGGCCAATCGAAACCGACCGAAGCAAAGTTGCCGCCAGCGGGATCAACGTCGCGGCTCACGATGCGCGTCTGGAGCGATCGAATGTGGGCGACGTCAAAAACGGCGTGGGTCAGGTGCACATCGCCAAAGGCCAAACGCGGCCCTTCGGCCAACAATTTGCCGCCACTGGCCAAAATGCAGCCGCCATCGTAAATGGCGCGCCCGGCCTCGTTGCCCATCAGGTTTGCGTAGACGTAGCCGCAGGCAAACGCGCGCGAATTATCGAGGATGAACCCCTTGCGCGTGGCTTGCTTGCCAAACGCGAAGTGGCTCGCGCTGGGGTTGAGGATTACGTCCGCGCCTTGCCGAGCTAGCCGGATACCGGGAGGATCGGGAACCCACGCGTCCTCGCAAATCTCGATGCCCACGCGAATCACGCGTCCGTCCGCGCCGGAGCCGATTTCGAAGAGGTGATCGCCGATTCCGTAGCCGCCGCGCTCGGTGATTCCGCTGGTTTCCTCCGGCCAGGGCTTGAACCAGCGCGGCTCGTAGTGCAAGCCGTCGCCAGCCAGGTTTTGCTTCGCCACAAACCCGCGAATCGCGCCATCCACCAGCATCGCCGCCGCATTGAACATGCCACCACGCTGAAAAACCGGCAAACCCACGACCACGGCGATGTTTTCCGTCTCCGGCGCCAATTTTTCCAGCTCCGCCCAAGCCCGCTCCGCCACGCCGACCGACAAAAATGCGTCCTCGCAGCCGTAACCGGTGATGCACAGCTCCGGCAGGCAAAGCAGCGAAACTTCCGCCTCGCGAGCCTCTTCGACAGCGCGCAAAATGCGTTCGCGGTTACCCGCCCAATCGAGCGGAGTTTGGTTCAGAGCGGCGGCGCCGACGCGGATGCGATTCATCGTGCCGGCACTTTGGCACAGCTTTGGCGGCGTTGCATCTCAACGCGTCTCCAGGGAAAACTGCGGATGCCCGACCGAATTTTCCGATTGGCGCAAGCGAAACTCCTTTCCGAACACCTTGGACTTCACCCATCCGGCCTTTTTCGGCGTCGCCTTGTAGCCCTTGGCGCCCAATCGAAAAATCGCAAACTCCGCGGGTTCCTTCCGCGCATCGACCAACCAATACTCTGGAATCCCGGCAACCGCATAGCGACCTTTGAGCGTCGTTTTGTCCTTTTTCGTGCTGCTGTCGCTCACGATTTCCAGCACCATGTCCGGCGTGCCCTCGATTTCGACAAATCCGGTCCTCGCGCCCTCACACAGCTTCACGGAGCCGTCCTGAAACGACTCAAGGAGCACAAATAGTCCATCGGGAACGGTTGAAATGTCGGCAATGACGTTGGTCAGACTGGCGCCGTCCGGGAAATAAGTCCCCGAGCATTCCTTTTTCGACAGCCCTGTCAAAACGTAGCCGATTTCGTTTTTTACCTGATTGTGTGTGAAGAGCTGTTCCATGGTCGGATCGATCCAAACTTCTCCCAAGTAACAAATCCGCCCGTGCTCCGGAAATTCATCCGAGCGTCCCCACTTGCGAAAAGACGCCAAATCCACCACCCACGGCGGGATGCGGATTTCCTGATCTTCGAGAACGAACGTGGTTGACATGCTTCGATGCAGGTTCGCAGAATTCAGCGTGAAGCCAAGCACTTTTCCCTCCCACCGATGACCCGCTATTTGCGCGAACGCACCTGGTTTGGCCCGCTGATTGAGGCGGCCCCCTCGCCCCGGCTTGGGTTGGTCGTCGCGATCCCGGCGAAGGATGAGGAAGGGCTGATCGGGACATTGGAAGCCTTGCGCGCTTGCGATTCGCCCGAGAGCCATGCCGAGGTGATCGTGGTGGTCAATTCCAGCGAATCCGACTCACCCGAGACGGTTCGGCGAAATGCGGAAATCGCCGCCGAGGCAACCTCCTGGGCGCGGCGAAATTCCTCGCCAAACCTGGGTATTTTCGTGCTGCACCACCCGGATTTGCCGAAAAAACACGCCGGGGTCGGCTTGGCGCGAAAAATTGGCTTGGACGAAGGTTGTCGCCGGTTGGAGGCGGTTGGCAATCCACGTGGCGCGTTGGCCTGTTTCGATGCCGACAGCCGCTGCGATCGCAACTACCTCGCGGAAATCGAGGCGCTCTTCCAACGTGATCGAGCCTGTCAGGCGTGCAGCATTTACTTCGAGCATCCGACCGAAGGCGCCGAGTTTTCGCCGGAAATCTACGACGCCATCGCCGGTTACGAATTGCACTTGCGCTATTATATTCACGCCCAGCGCTGGGCCGGTTTTCCACACGCTATCCAAACGATCGGCTCTTCCATGGCCGTGCGGAGCGATGCCTACCAAGCACAAAACGGGATGAACAAACGCAAGGCTGGCGAGGACTTCTACTTTCTCCACAAATTCACACCGTTGGGAGGCGTTCGCGAGCTGACGAGCACGCGAGTTATACCATCACCGCGCCCCTCGCATCGCGTGCCTTTCGGGACGGGAAAAGCGGTGGGCAAACTGCTCGAAAACGGCCTACCGTGCCAAACTTACCATCCGCGCAGTTTTCAAGATTTGCGGGTGTTTTTGGGTTCGGTAGACCGCCTCTTCGACCTTCCAGACGATCGGCGTGCCGAGTTTTTGGCCGGCCTGCCGAAAAGCATCCGCAGTTACCTGGAAACTCAGCCAATTTGGGAGCGCATTGGCGAAATTCGCGCCAACACCACCAATTTGGAGCGTTTTCGCGCGCGATTCTTCCGCTGGTTCGACGCGTTTGCCGTGATGAAGTTTCTCCACCACGCCCGCGAACGGTTTCACGCCGATTGCGACGTCGAAGAGGCGGCGCGTTGGTTGCTGGACGAGGAATCCGGCGACGTGCGCCAACTCCTGGCGCGCTTTCGCGAAATGGATCGGCGCTGACCTACGGCGTCAGAGGCAACGCGCGCTTTTCCTTCGCGCTTTGGTAGGCGGTATCGACGATTTGCTGGCCGATGCGGCTCACCTCGATCGAAAGCGGACCATCGACCGGGTTTCCGGATTCGAGCCGATCGATGAAGTACTGGATCGGGTCTTGGTAGGGCGCTTCCAACGGCGGGATGGGCATGGTTTCTCCGGCGGGATTTTTCCGCGTTTGCACCCACAGTTCCTGCGCGTAATCCGGGATGCCGATGGTCCCATCGACGCCTTTGAGGACGAATCCGCAGTTTGGCTGAGGCTGGTGCGTCCAGGGATCGGAAAACGTGCCCCAGCGCGTCTCGAATTTGGACAGGCCGAAGTCGTAGCGCGCGATGGCGATGGCGTGCTCATCGACCTCCAAACCGGCCGGTTCGTCCGCCAGGCACGTCACCTCCAGCGGTTTGCGATTGTCCAGGTACCAGGTGCCTAACGTGGTTCCATAGCCCATGTAGTCGAGCAAACTTCCGCCGCCCTCCGCCTTGCTGTAGAACCAACTGGCGGCTTTGTCCGCCGCGGTCGGCTCTTTTTCGATCTTGTCAGCGCCGTGATAAAGCGGGCCGCGATTGCCGCCATAGGTGTGAACCTCGATAACCTCGCCAATCAGTCCGTCACGAACCAATTGATGGGCGTAGTGATGCGCCGCCGTCCAGCGCAGCGGCCAATTGATGGCCAACTGCTTCCCCGTCGGCTCCATCGCCGCGATCATCCGGTCGGCTTCCGCCACCGACGCCGCGAACGGCTTCTCCATGAGGATGTGCGCGCCAAATGGCGCAACTTTCTCGGTCCACTCCGCGTGGCGGGCCGCCGCGGGGCAAAGCACCACCAAATCCGGCTGCGTTTGTTCCAGGCAAGCGGTGAAATCGGTGAAAACGCGGTCGTCTGGGATCGCGAAGTTGGCGATGGCCTCATTCATGCGTTCGGGCTGTTCGTCGCAGATGCCGACCAACTCCGTTTCGGGGTGTTCGTGCACCATCCGGAGCTGATCGCCCATGTGGAAGTGGTCGAAATTGATGCCGGCGATTTTCCAGGTTTTCATGAGGTGATAGGTGGAGGTTTAGAGGCAAAGCCAGGCGCGGGCGGTCTTTTCTACTTTGGTCAGGATTTCGTCCAGTCATGCCACGTCTTCGTCCAAATTTCCGAGCGACTGAGAATCATCATCGTTTTCTTCCTCGTCATCCAGCAATTGAAACATCGCCCGGGTGGACTCTCGGAGGAAGCGGCTTTCGTCGATTCGCTCGAACAGGTCAGCACGGTCCGTGGGACTGAGTTGCTGGATAGCCTGTTCGATTTCGGCGATGGTGCTCATGAGTGCAGCATATCCTGGATTGATCCCAAATCAATGCGGCGCCGCACCCGAACTTCCTTCCGCCTCCTCCCCGGGTCCATGAGTCGGCGGTTTGAAGAAAAAGGCCATGAGGATGATGCCGACCAAGGCCATGCCGGTGGGGACGAGGAACAGTTTGAACCAATCCACCTCGCCACCTTCGCCGGTCATCGTGCCCTTCACGTAGGTGAAGAAGAATGAAGCCACCACCATGCAGCCGAGAATCAGCAGGTTAAAGAGCCCCTGCGCGCTGGCGCGTACATCTTTCGGGAATACCTCGTCCACAAAGATGTAGACCGCGGCGAAAAAGAACGCGTAGCAGATGCCATGGAGGATTTGGACCGCGATGATGACGGGTTGCGATTCCGGGAACAGCGCGAAGACGCCGAAGCGCATCGCATGCCCTAACACCCCAAAAATCATGGTCCACTTCCAGCCCAACCTGGCGAGAACCGTGCCCAAAATAACCATTGCCACGATTTCCGCGATCTGGCCGATGGACATGACCACCATGCTAAGATTCGCGCTGATTCCCACCCGTTTGGTCAAATATTCATCCGCCAGCACGAAGTAGCCGTTGTGGATGGTCGAATCGATGAAGGTGACGATGAACAAAATGAGGATGAACGGCGATTTCAGCATCTTGGCCGCCTTCAGCCAGGCCAACGGTTCTTCGGCGTCCTTTTTGGGCGGCGTGTGAGGCAGGCAGAACCAACTGTAGGCCGCCAGCATGAACGAAATAATGCCGCCAACGATGAAAATGAGCCGAACCTGCGATGGGCCGGCGTCCGCATCCAGCAGCAGGATGAAGGGCCAACTGACCACGATCCACCCTACCGTGCCGCCCATGCGTACGAAGCCAAATTCGTTGGCGGGGTTTCGCAGATTGGCAAAGGCGAGCGAATTGCCCACGGCGATGGTCGGCACGTAGATGAGGCAGTAGGCCAGAAAGCACACGAAAAACGGCCAAAACGTGGTGGTATAGGCCGTAGCGATGAGCGCGATGCCGCCGATGATGTTGCTGACCGACAAAAACTTCTCAGCCGGAAAATTGCGGTCGGCGAACTGGTTGCTGAAAAACAGGCCAACCACGGATGCCAGGCCAAAAAGGGAGCCCGCCAAGCTGACTTGCCAACCGCTGAACCCTAACATGCCCATGTACGGAAAAATCTTCGGCTGCCAGGCGCCCCAGATCGCGATCTGGAGCAGCATCATGATGAAGAGTTGGATTCGGTAGCTTCCTTGGGGCGCGGTTTCGCTCATTTCGGTGGTTTGTTGGGATTTTGAAGGGGGATGTTGGGCGAATCCCGGGGGTTTGTGAACTACTTTTTTTCGTCCTTCGCGATTGTCCAACGCTCCCCGCATCGCAGCACCACGTAGGCCTGGCGAAAGCGCTCGCAGCTTTCCACGAACAATTCAGGCGGCTCGGTGTTGAACTCGAACATCTCGAAATGGTGCGGAATCGCGATTCCCGCGCCAATTCCTTTCGCCACCGCGGCCGCTTCGCGGCCGTCCAGGTTTCCAGCGACGCGGCGTTCGGGTTTGTAGCCGTTGACGGGCACAAACGCGATGTCGGGACGATGCGGGGCGATCCGCCGAACCAGGCCGGAGTGCCACATCGTGTCGCCGCTGTGATACACGCAAAAATCGCCGAATTTCACGACGAATCCCAGATAAACGCAGCGGCCTTGGTCATCGCGCTCCACCTCATTGTGCGCCGCGGCGATGCCGGTGAACTCAAACGGGCCGGCTTGAAGCGTTTGCCCGTCATCCAGGCCCTGCATCGGCATTTTTCCCGTTCCCAGCCGATTTTCGGCGAATTCCAGGTTCGCGGCCGGAAGCACCAACTGCGCCTGCGGATTCGCCAGGGCCAGCGGCAGAAGCGTTTCCGCGTCCAGGTGGTCGGTGTGATTGTGGCTGGAGGTGATGACGCTAATTCCGGTCAAATTTGACGGGTCCACGGCCAGCTCGGTCATGCGGACGTGCGGCTTGTCCGTTTGCGCGTATTTTGCGGTGAGCGAGTCTGAAAGGTAGGGATCAAAGAGCAACCGGTGAGTGCGCCATTTGAGCAAAAAGCCGCTCTGACCGAGCCACCAAACGTGAAACGCCGATTCCGCTTCGCTCGCCGCCGAAATATCCGCGAGCAAATCCTGGTTTTTCTGCGCTGGAACGATCAAAACGGCGGAATCCTCCTCCAGCCTCCCTGATTTTGCGAACGCGGATTTTCGGCAAACTTGACTTCGCCCGGGAGTCCGGGACCGTAGCCAGGTGAAATTTGCATCGATCCCCCTCCTCTCGCTCGTCTTGTGCGGTCTGGCTTCCGCGCAGAATTCCGCCCCGAAAATCGCCGTGGTCGACCTGACCGCGGTTTTCAAGGCCCATCCCAAAACCGCGGCTGCGGAAACGGCGCTGGAAGCAAAGCAAAAGGCGTCCCGCGAGGTGTTTGTCGCCAAAAAGAAGGAGCTGGAGGACGTTTTGCGCCAACACCAGGCCGTTACGCAAAAATTGGTCGCCGCCGGCTCCAGCGCCAGCAGCACGGACAAAACCAAGGCCAAAACGCTGCTGGATCAGGCCACCAAACTGGAAAAAGAAATCGCCACGCTGCGCACCACCCAGACCAACGACCTGCAAACCGCCTTCGTGGACGAACGGCGCAAAATTCTCGGCGAAATCTCCGCCACCATCGCCAAATTTAACGCGGCGGGAACCTACGCGGTCATTTTGGACAAATCCGCCCAATCCGCCAACGGACTGCCGCAGGTGATTCACAGCCCGGGCGCGACGGACATCACCAGCCAAGTCGTCGCCCTCGTCAAAGCCGGAAAGTAGGTCTAGCCATGAGCCGCGTAGTTCTGCCAGTCGACCGATTGCCGAATCTTTGGCCGTTCGAGAGGACGGATCTGAAAGTCGGCGCCCTGCTTCACGGAGCCTCCACGAACAGCCGGCTGGAGCCCACGCTGGACGAGTTGGAATGGATGGACGAGGACGGCATGATCCGGCTCAGCGCCTTGTTCGGCCCGCAGCACGGTTTCACCGGCACCACGCAGGACAACATGGTGGAGTGGCGCAGCTACCAGCACCCCCGGCTGAAAATTCCCGTCCACAGCCTCTACGGCCAGCACCGCAAACCCACGCCGGAAATGCTGGAAGGGCTGGACGTCCTGTTCGTGGACCTGATGGACGTGGGCGCGCGCTACTACACCTTCATCTGGACGCTGTTGCTGTGCATGGAAGCCTGCATGGAGGCCGGAATTGAGGTGGTGGTGGCCGACCGGCCAAATCCGCTCAACGGCATCGCCACCGAGGGTGAGCCGCAACATCCGGATTACCTCTCCTTCGTCGGCCTGCATCCCCTGCCGGTCCGCCACGGCCAAAACATCGGTCAGTTGGCCTGCGACGTGTTTTTCAAGCGCGCCAGTTGCGATCTCACCATCCTGCCGGTGACCGGTTGGGAGCCTGAAATGTGGCACGACGACACCGGGCTGCCTTGGGTGATGCCCAGCCCTAACATGCCCACCCTGGACACCGCGATTGTCTACCCCGGCATGTGTCTGCTGGAGGGGACCAACCTCAGCGAAGGCCGCGGAACCACCCACCCGTTCGAACTGTTCGGCGCACCTTGGATCGATCCCGAGGCTTACGCAAAGCGCCTCAACAATCTGGGCTTGCCCGGTTGCCATTTCCGGGCCGTCTCCTTTGAACCCACGTTTCAAAAACACGCCGAAACCGTCTGTCACGGCGCGCAGATTCACGTCACCGATCGCGAGGATTTTCTCCCGTTCCGCACGGGTTTGGAGATTCTTCGCCGAACTCGCGAGGACTACCCGGATTTTGCCTGGAACCCGCCCCCGTACGAGTACGAAACCGAGAAATTGCCGATCGAAATTTTGCTGGGCGGACCGATTGGCGATTTTTTCCCCTAGCATCGCCGCAATTCGCAGGCGATGAACCCGGCCATGTCTCCGAGCGAGAAATTGGCCCAAACGACCATCGGCCGTTGCCTGGAAATCGGCGTGCGTGAATTCGCGGTCTGCGCCGGTTCGCGCAACAGCCCGCTGGTTTTGGAAATTTTGCGGTGTGAGGCGCGGGTTTGGCCGTTTTTTGAGGAACGCAGCGCCGCGTTTTTCGCGTTGGGCCGCTGCCGGGATTTGATGGCTCCCGTCGCCGTGGTGACGACCTCCGGGACGGCGGCTGCGGAGCTGTTTCCGGCGCTGATCGAGGCCACCTACCTGCGCGCGCCCCTGCTCTGCATCACCGCGGACCGGCCCAAGGCGTTCCGAAATTCCGGCGCTCCGCAGGCCATCGAGCAGGCGGGAATTTTCTGCATGTACGCCCGCGATTGCTGGGACGTGGAGGATGACGATTTTGACCTGTCGCGCTGGGACGGTTGGGGCCCCGCGCACCTCAACATTTGCCTGGACGAGCCGCTTGTGTCGGCCACCGGCGCCGGCAAGCCGAAAACTGCCGGCAAACGGCGAAAATCCCCGCCGCAAGCCTCCCTTCAACCGCCGCCGCCTAACCCGCATCCTGAGCCGTTCATTCTCCCGGACCTCGTTCTGCTCGGAGCCCTGGGCCGGGACGACCGCGAACCCGTCCGGAAGCTTCTCGCCCAGCTCAACGTGCCGATTTTGGCCGACGCCACCAGTTGCCTGCGCGAGGCGTCCGAACTTCAGCCGTGGATGCTGCGCGGCGGCGAAAATGTGCTCAAAACTCACGTTCCCCGCCGCGTTTTGCGCATTGGCGGGGTGCCGAGTTGCCGGTTTTGGCGCGATTTGGAGGATCGGCCGGAAATTGACGTCGTTTCGCTGTTGGCGCGCGGATTTTCCGGTTTGGCGCGCAAAAGCCAGGTGCTCGACGAGCTGCCCGAGGTGAAATTTGAGCGTCCCGGCCCCGACGCCGAGACCGCCAGCCCGATCCTGGAAGCCGACCGTTCCCGCGAACCGCGCCTAACCAAGCTGCTGGACGAATTCCCGCTCAGCGAGCCGAGCCTGATTCGCGCGCTCTCCCGGCAAATCGCGCCCGAGGCCTCCATTTTCCTCGGCAACAGCCTCCCCATCCGCGAATGGAACCTGGCGGCGACATTTGACGGCCGCGGCTTCGAAATTCGGGCAAATCGCGGCGCAAACGGCATCGACGGCAACCTTTCCACGTTTTTGGGCCTAACCGCGGACGCTGCGGAATCGTGGGGCGTTTTCGGCGATTTGACCGCGCTCTACGATTTGGCCGCGCCCTGGATTTTGCGAGATTTGCCCCAAGCCAAGCGGCGGTTTGTGGTCATCAACAACGGCGGCGGGCGGATTTTCTCGCGGTTGCCGGTTTTGGGCAATTTGCCGGCCTCCACCAAACGAATTACGGAAAATTCTCACGATTTGAACCTGGAGCACTGGGCCAAAATGTGGCGGCTGGGTTATCGCTGCCTCGATGGGCCGGATTTGCCGCGCCGCCTGCCTCGCGAGGTGGTTTTGGAACTGCGGCCGGATTCCGGCCAAACCGAGCGGTTTTGGCAAGAATTCGTCGCAAAGTGACGCCTTTGGCCCCTTTACTTTTGCCCAAAGCGCCGCTATTCCCTTGTTTATGAACGCGTCGTTGCCACTTTTCCTGGGTTTTCTGCTCTCGATCGCCAATTTCGCCGCCGCGCAAGAAGAGGAGCGAAAATGGCGCACTCCCGAAGGCCGCTACTGGGTCGGAACACTGGTTGAAGTGGATGGCGACCGCGTGGTGCTGAAAATGCCGGACGGACGCCGGGGAAACATCTCGCTTTCCAAGCTGGGCGATCCCGACAAGCGCTACATCGCCAATTTTGTCGCGCGGCAAAAGGAAGAAACCGAGCTGGGCGCCGATCAAATCGCCAAGGAGACGAAAATGGCCGCCACGCTGTCTGAAACCGCGCGAAAATGGACCAGCAGCGACGGAAAAGTGATCGAGGGCCTGCTGGAAAATTTCGACGGGGCAAAAGTGCAGTTGCGCACCAAGCGCGGCGTTTTCAGCTTCCCGGTGGAGCGGCTCAGCGCGCTGGATCAGCGTCTGGTGCGGCGTTGGGTCGACAATCGGCCGGTGCAGGTCGGCGAATGGCCGGATTTCGTCGAATCACCCAAAAACATGGAGATCCAGGAGGTGGAAGGCGGCGTGGAAGGCTGGAAATTCGTCTACCGCAGCCCTCACTTTGAATTTCGCACCACCACGCGGCTGTCCATCAGCGTGGTGAAGGAGTTTTCGCGCATTTTCGAGGCCACGTTTGAGGTCGTGAAAGCCCTGCCGGTCGGTTTCGATCCCGAACCGCGCGAAGGGGGCTATTTTGTGACGGAACTCTACGAAACCCGGGCCGAGTACGCCTCCGCCGGCGGCCCGGCAGGAAGCGCGGGCGTTTACATGACCGGCCAGAACAAAATCATGATTCCGCTGCCGAATTTGGGCGTGAAATGGACCGGCACGCGCTGGATTTTGGAAGCCGGCGAGGATAGCGGCACCTTGAAGCACGAAATCGCCCACCAGGTGACGCACAAATGGCTTTCGCGCTGGCCGGTCTGGTTTGTGGAAGGCCTGGCGGAGTACGTGGAGGCCGCCCGCTACAACAAGGGCCGCTACACCCTCAAAAACATGGCCGGCAACGTTGAGGACTCCATCATGGCCTACCCGGTGAGCGGAAATTCCTTCCCCATGGTGCCGCTGGAATCGCTCATGACCATGACTCACAGCTCTTGGAGCGGCGCATTGCTCGGCGGGGGCGCAACCTACAATTATCGCTCCGCCAATGTGCTGATGTACTACTTCCTGCACCTGGATGGCGAGGGCGATGGCTCGGGGGTGGCGAGTTACCTGCGCGCGCTGGACCAGGGCGAAGATTCCCGCAAAGCTGCCGCCGATCAGTTGCTGCGCGGGCGCGATTTTGCGGCGTTGAGCGAGGAAGTTTACGAAAAACTGCGCAAGGACGGGATCCGGATCGACTACCGCTAAATTTCGCTCAAGCGGAGAGCCGTTCGGGGACGGATTCGTCGAATTTCGGCGCATCCATGCCCAAAACGTCGGCGATGGCCCGCAAAATGTTGGCTTCAGCGTCGCGAATGACGTTGTCGGCCATCGCGGCTTGGGTCAATGCGCGGAGGAGTGTGGTTTTCATCGCCGGCGTGGAGCGGTCGAATCGATCGAGCGCGGCGTCGATGGCGGCATAATCGCACGCCTCGCGGCCCAGGAATGTCAGCTCACCGCCAAGCTCGAATTCGATGTCGCAGGCGGCGATGCGGAAGGCGGCCTTGGTTTCGGCGGGATCGTCGCTTCCCAGGTGGACGACGGTGGACAACAGGACGTTGGCGGCTTCGACGATTTCACCAAAATGCTCGAATTCGACCGGTGGTTCGTCGCGGTCGGCGTAGAAAAGTTGCACGTGCCGCCACAGAATCTTGTGAACGGTGAACTCGAACAAGTCGAGGTGCTGATCCCAGTTCATGAGGCTCTCCACAATCTCGGAAAAACGCTCGAATTCCGCGGGACACAGCGTTTTCACGAACGGGATGGCGCGGTCGATCAGCGCCAGCTTTTCGGCGGCGGTCAAGGTGTCGAGCGATTCGTCAAATCGCGCGATTTTCTCGGGAACCAGCGGGTAACCGAATTGTTGGGCAAATGCCTTGGCTTGATTGCGATCCTCGCCTCTCGGCAAAAGCAGGCTGAAGAACAGGGCCTGTGCGCCGGCGGGGCTATCCAGAGTTCTGAGCAACATTTTGGGTACAGCCTCCAAAACCGGCCCCAACGCCGGTTCTTGCGCGTCCATCGGCTGGATATTATCCGGAATCGACGGCCGGGCATGCTGTCGAAGCACGCGTTGGCGCTCTTGCTTCAGATCTTGGCGCAATTCCGGCACTTCAACCTGAATATATTGGCCGTCCCAGCGCGGCTCGATTCGGGTAATGCGCTCATCTAGCGGCGGATGAGAGGATAGCAGCCCGTTGATGGTTTGATTGAAGAACATGTGGCTATACAGCGCCGCATTGCGATTGGAAATCATCGAACCGGACGGCATGCTTCCGATCTTTTTCAACACGCCGGCCACCGCTTCAGGATTGCGGGTAAATTGCACCGCGGAAGCGTCCGCCAAAAATTCGCGTTGGCGGCAAGCGGCAAGCTTCAGCAGCTTGCCAACCAGAACACCGCCGTAGCCAATGATAACAAGCCCTATGCCTAGAATTGCCAGCGGATTGCTCTTTCCCGATCGTTCGTCCAAAAACCGGCCCAAAGCGGCTACGCACTCCATTCCATGCAGAAAACCGATCATCCGCGTGTTATGCCGCATATCGCCGTTGAGAATGTGGGAAAATTCGTGCGCGATGAGCCCTTGCAACTCATCCCTGGATAGATAGCGGACCGCTCCCTTGGTTAATCCGACCACGGCATCGTCAATTTCAATTCCCACGGCAAACGCGTTGATGGCATGGACGTCAGAATCCAGGATGTAGACGTCTGGAGCGCGGATTCCGGCCGCTAGAGCCATTTCTTCGACCACGTTGTGCAATTTCCGTTCCTCCGGCACTTTGGTGTTAAAATCGACGGGCCGCGCTCGCAGCAATTTTGCCACAACCCAGCCGCCTTTGGAAAGTTCCTTGATTTTGAGATAAGCATCCACGCCAATCATCCCGGATGTGGTCAATCCAACCCAAAGCATCATCTTTGGCCGCCAAAGATTGAAGTCCGCCCAGCTTGCAATGCCCTCAAACGGGCTGATCAACAGCACCAAAAACGCGTAAACCGCGGCGACCACTCCCAGGACGGCCAGAGCGAAGTAAAAATAGAACGCTCGGCTCCTGCCGAGCGCTTTTTCCTGATGCTCTTCAAAATGCATCACATCGTTTTCGGCTACTATGCAGCGAAGGACACCTCAACCGGCTCGCGCTCGGAGTGATCCTGCAGCTCGTACAACGTAGCGGTGCCGAATTGGAAGAAACTGGCCACCAGGATGGCCGGAAAAGTTTCCACCACCGTGTTATATTTCGTGGCGTTGTCGTTATACGACTGGCGGGCGAACGCGACGCGATTTTCCGTGGAAGTCAACTCTTCGGTCAACTGCTTCATCGTCTGGTTGGCCTTGAGATCCGGGTACGACTCGGAAACCGCCAAAAGCCGCCCCAAAAACCCGCCCAGAGACGATTCCGCGTTCATCAGGGAGGTCATCGCGGAGGTGTTCCCAGGTTCGGCCGCTGCTTCCTGGCGGGCGCTCTCGGCGATATTTCGCGCGCGAATCACGGCTTCCAAGGTCTCGCGTTCGTGCTTCATGTAGCTGCGGGCCGTCTCCACCAGGTTTGGGATCAAATCGTGCCGGCGTTTGAGCTGCACGTCGATTTGGGAGAACGCGTTGCGGTAGCGGTTGCGCAGTTTGACGAGGTTGTTGTAGATCCCGGCAATGCCGAGGCCAGCGAAGCCAAGAATGGCGGCGAAAATGAGAAGTGACCAGTCCATGAGTGTGAGTTTTTGTTTCTAGGAGGCTAAAATTTAGCAAAAAGAGCAATCAAGAGCCACTAAAATTATGGAAATTATGAATTTATCAAATTCAGCCCTCTGCTCACCCTCCCCGGGTTGCAGTCGGTTTTGACGCGGGAATTCCCAGTCGTTTGCCGTGAAAATAGGCGCGCCACGGCAACAGATAAGGCTGTTTTTCGTCACTCCAGCAGCCCGCTGGAAATCGCGCGCTGATGGGCGGGCTCCGCCAGAAAAAAACAGGCGATTCTATCCGGCGCCTGGACGAAACGCGGCCCAACGCCGGTCTTTGCCAACGCTTCATTAATTGCCGGAATGAATCCAGGATCGAGGCCCTTGCCAAACGGTGTCACGAACGAAAATTCTTCGTCTGTTGGCCCCAACCGGAACGAAATCTCCAGTTCGTTGGTGTCTTCGTTCATGCGCTCCGTCACGTCGGCTGGGGCGAACATCCCGAAGGAAGCATCCTCCAATCGACGCAACTCAAGTGGGTAGAATCCAGTAAATCCGCCATCGTCAGGATGTGGCGTCCAGTAGTTGGCGAGGAGTAGGCCCGGCAATTCCGCTTCCGCGCCTTCAGGCTCGCCGGAGGCGGTACGACCCCGCAATTGTTCGAGGGCAATTAATTTGTCCCGAATGGACGGCTGGGGCTCCCGCGAAAGGGAATTTCGATTCTTCGGCTGAATCCTGGGCCATTCATTCCACTCTAACAAAACGACCAAAAGTCAATTCCGCGGCACGGAGTTTTTTGCCGTCGCGGATTTGCTCGGCTCAATAGTCTGCGTAGTCCTTTTCTTCATGCAGGCGGGAGCGGCATTCGCGGTTTATCTCAGCCTTTAGCCGCGACCGCTCGTCGTTGGTGCGATATACCGCGCGGGCCAGCTCGACGAATCGTTCGCCAAAATCCTCATTTCGCTCGCAAACGCGGATTTGGTCTTCAATTTCCCACAATTTCTCGTTTGTGGCCTGCAATTCGGCAAACAACGCCGAAGGCACGGTAAGCTCTTGCGATTCCAGGGTGTTTTCGAGCGCGGCCAACTCAGTTTGCACGCTGCGCAGTTTTTGGGGATCGGAGAAACGGCCGGACTTAATCCGCAAAATCGTGATTTTGTCGATCAGTTCGCCCGCTGAGACTTCAATTTGGATTGGTCTGGAGTTCATGGGTTGGAGCTAAGCAGGTTTCCGGCTTTCAGTTCGCGCTTCATTTTCGCCACCACGGAAATCCAGTCGCCCGGATTGGCCTGTCGAAACAGATGGGGCGCTGGGATACCAATGTTGTCGGTTCGATCGATCATCCAACGATTTACCTCAAACCACCATCATCTCCAAAAAAAACATTCGCCGTGCCCCATTCGTTTGCCAAAGAAAGCCGTCCACGGCATGAGACCGGGGCGAGACTACGCCAAAATCTCCGTCGCCACCTCGCCGGCAGGCGTCCGTCAGCCGGAATTGGATTTGCGGTGATGTGCCGGCAGCCTCAGGTTTGGAAATGAATCGATTGGCCCTCGCGATTGTCGCAACCTGGATTTCGCTCGGCTTGGCCAAAGCGGAAACGCTGCCGAACACCGCCGCCCTAACATGGCCAGAAGCCGATCTCTCCGAGCGGCTCATGGATGGCGCGCATGCTTTCGTGGAGCGCAAAATCGGCGATGCCAAGGAGACGCGCGCCAGGTATTGGAACTACGATTTCAGCTCGCCGGCGGCTTACGAGAAGTCGGTCGCGCCGAATCGGGAGCGATTTCGCGAAATCATCGGCGTGGTGGACGAACGCGTGTCGCCGGTGAGCATGGAGCGGTTCGGCGACGCGGAAAATCCGGCTTTGGTCGCGGAAACGCCGGAATTCCGGGTTTTTCAGGTTCGCTGGCCGGTTTTGCCGGGCGTTTGGAGCGAGGGACTGCTGGTGGAACCGTCCTCAGGTCGCAAAGGGACCATCGTGCTCATCCCCGACGCGGACGAAACGCCGGAGCAACTTCTCGGCTTGGCTAACGGGGATGCTGAGCGCCGAAAATCCACCCGTCACCTGGCTCACGCGGGATTTCGGCTCGTCATTCCCGCGCTCATCGACCGACGCCGTTGTTTCGGCCCGGACGGCGAAGATTCGCGCTTGAAGCGATCCGACCAAACCCACCGCGAGTGGATCTATCGACAGGCGTTTCACATGGGCCGGCACGTCATTGGTTACGAGGTGCAAAAGGTGCTGGCGGCGGTCGATTGGGCCGAACGCGTCGCGCCCGGGGAATCGGTGGCCGTTAGCGGTTACGGCGAGGGCGGGCTCATCGCGTTCTACGCGGCGGCGTGCGATCCGCGAATCCGCGCGGCTCACGTTGCCGGTTATTTTGGCTCGCGCGAGGGAGTTTGGCGGGAGCCGATTTATCGCAACGTGTTTGGCCTGCTGCGCGAATTTGGCGATGCAGAGATTTCGTCGTTGATCCCGCCGCGGGCGCTGTTGGTGGAAGCCGTAGCAGGGCCTGCGGTGACGGAGCAAAAGGGCGAGCTTCAGCCAAAAACGGAGCTTTCCGGGGAATTCGCGCGATTCGGCCAACGGCCGTTTGCGTTCGCCCATCGCGCTGAGGTTTCGGCGTTAACCCACGGTCTGCGCCCGCGATTTTTCGCCGAACCGGAGGCGAGCACGAAGAATCCGCACGGCTACCTGGAGAACGGCCGCAACGCCGATTTGCCCTCCCAACTCGTCCCTGACAAACGCACCAATTTCGATCCTAACCTCCGCCACGCGCGGCTTTTCCGCCTGCTTGAGAATCACGTGCAGAGCCTGGTTCGCGCCTCTGATTCCGTGCGCGAGGAGTGGTTCCTCTTCCAGGCCGAACCCAAGCTTCGTCCCGGACGCTGGTCGACGAACGCGGAGCATCCGACGCTCGATCCGGCGAATTTCATCGCCAACGCCAAGCCTTTTCGAAAGCGTTTTCACGAAGAGGCGATGGGCAATTTCGACGAACCCTTCGCCGCGCTAAATCCGAGGAGCCGCAAGGTCGCCGAAACCGAAAAGTGGACCGCCTGGGACGTGGTTTTGGACGTTTACCCGGAATTTTTCGCCTGGGGCACGCTCGTTTTACCCAAAGACCTGAAACCTGGCGAAAAGCGGCCCGTCGTGGTCTGTCAGCACGGCCGCAACGGCGTTCCGCGCGACACGATCGACGCCGCCAACCCGGCTTACAACGACTTCGCCGCAAAGCTGGCCGAACGTGGGTTCATCACCTTTGCGCCGCACAATCTCTACCGCGGCGAGGACCGTTACCGCTGGCTGGACCGCAAGGCGAACGCGATCGGCTGCACCCTGTTTTCGTTCATCATCCCCTCACACCGGCGGATTCTGGATTGGCTCAAAACGCAGCCTAACGTGGATGCCAAGCGGATCGCGTTTTACGGCCTGAGCTACGGCGGCGAAACCGCGGTTCGCGTCCCGCCGGTGCTGGAAGACTACGCGGTGGTGATTTGCTCCGGGGATTTCAACCAATGGACGCGCAAGGTCGCGGCGACCGATTTTCCGAACGGTTTCATGCGCACGATCGAGTGGGAGATGCCCTACTGGAACCTGGGCCCCACGTTTGACTACGCGGAGATGGCCTACCTCATTTTTCCGCGTCCGTTCATGGTCGAGCGCGGCCATCACGACCGCGTTTCGCGCGATCGTTGGGTGGCGCATGAGTACGCCAAGGTGCGCTGGCTTTACGCGCAATTCGGCATGGCGGAGCGGACGGAGATCGAATTTTTCCAGGGTGGACACAGCATTCGCGGCGAGGGGACGTTTCGGTTTTTGCACCGGCATCTCGATTGGCCGCAACCGCGTGAGCCGAAAGCGGGATCAAGGTAGAAGCTGCGCTGCGCGTCGACCAACCAGCACCTCAAGAGGCCGCGACACTCCTGTCGCGCACGGAGCCTCGGCATGACCTTGGCAAGATCCTCCGCGGGCGACAAGAGTGTCGCCTCTCCTTGAGTTCATCGTCGCGCACGGAGCGCCCGCGCTACGCCAAAATATCCTTCGCCACCTCGCCCTCGGTGTCCGTCAGCCGGAATTTGCGGCCGGCGTAACGGTAGGTGAGCCGGCGATGATTCAGCCCTAACAGGTGCAAAATCGTAGCGTGCAGATCGTGAAAATTCATCACGCCGTCCACGGCTTCGGCGCCCAGTTCGTCGGTGGCTCCGTGCACGTGGCCGCCTTTCACACCGCCGCCGGCCATCCAAAAGGTGAAGCCTTGGCCGTTGTGGCCGCGCCCGCCGCTGTTGTCCTCGCCCGCGCCGCGGCCAAATTCGCCGCCCCAAACCACCAACGTCTCCTTCAACATGTCGCGCTGCTTGAGATCGGTCAGCAACCCGGCGATGGGTTGGTCGATCCTCGCCGCGCCGTCAAGGACGCCGTTTCGCACGTTGCCGTGATGATCCCAGCCGTTGGAGGTGAGCTGGATGAAGCGGACGCCCTTCTCCGCCAATCGCCGCGCCATCAGACACTGCGTGCCAAAGCTGGATGCGCCGTAGAGCCCGGTCACGGACGCCGGTTCGCGGCGCAGATCGAAGGTTTCCGGGATGGACGTCTGCATCTTGAACGCCATTTCGTAACTCTGGATGACGCCCTCAAATTCCGGGTTCCCGGGGAAGCGATTGGCCAAATCCGCGTTGGAGCGGTTGATGAAATCGAGCTGGCTGCGCTGATCTTCATCGGTTAGGCGGCCGTTGGACAAATTCGGGACGCTTCCTGCCCCGCCGCCGGAGATTCGCGTGCCCTGGTAGCTGGCCGGCAAGAAGGCCGAGCCGTAGTTTCCAGCGCCGCCCTGGTTGGAGATCGGGTTGATGGTGACGAAGCCGGGCAGGTCCTCGGCCTCGGAACCCAGGCCGTAGACGATCCAGCTTCCCATCGAAGGGCGCACGAACATTTCGTTACCGGTGTGGAGGCGCACGACGCCTTGCAGGTGGCTGTTGGTGCCGATCTTCATGCCGTTGAGCAGGCAGAGGTCATCGGCGTGTTTGGCCAAATTTGGAAACGCCTCGGAGATCATCAGCCCGCTGTTCCCGGCCGGGGAAAAATCTAGCGCCGGCGCCAGGAGACGGGCGTTGGTTTGCGCCGCGCGGGCCAACTCCGGCTTGTGGTCGAAGGTTTCGTGATGGCTCGGCCCGCCGTTCATGAACAGGAAAATGACGCGCTTGGCTGTGGCCGGGTGATGGGTGGGTTTCGGCGTCAGCGGGTTCGCGCCCATGGCCCAACCTGGGAGCAACGCGTTGAGCGCCAGCGTGCCAAACGCAGGGCCGCTGGTGTGGAGGAAATGGCGGCGGGTGGTCATCGAGGTATCAGGGAATTGTTTGAGAGCCTATGCCAAATTTCATCGAAAACAGGGAAAACTTCCGCCGTCAGGCTTCAAGCTAGGGCTGCAACTTCTCCAACCAACCCTTCACCCGCTCGAGAAAGCTCGGCCGCTCGTTCACCACCAACTCTTGCTCCTCCTCATCCACCCAAATCCGGACCCGAGGATTCTTGCGCGCAAATTCCCGCAGAACCTCGCGGGGAGTGGTCTCCGTCAGCGAAGGTGGGAGCCGGTCGTAGCCGCCGCCGCTGACATTGCCGCCCAGGTCCAACTCCAGCATTTGGGCAATGGGAGAAAGCCCGGAGTAGTTCCCCTCCCAATAAAACGGAATCCGCACGTCGAACAAATTCTCGATCCCGCCCGGGCTCGGCATTCCACCCAAATCGTCAAAGTGCACCCAGAGCCGCTGTTTGTAAGGCAGGTAGCCGACTTCCAGATGCGTGGGCAATTCCTCCCCCAAACCGGTGAAGCTAACCAGGTGAACTCCGGTTTCGATGAGCATGTCGTCAGGATTTGAGGCGATGTAGACCCATGGCTTCGAGCGAATCCAGGTTTGCTCGGCGGGATGGCGGACGAGCAAACGGCGGTCGGTGTAGGTGGCGGGGCCAACCAGGGTAAAGGACTGAACATCCGGGTTAGGCTCGAATTCCAGCGCAATCTCCGAATCATGCGCGTAGAGATGGCCAACGCGGGAACAAACGTGGCCGACACGCAGGTTTTCGTTCACCACCACCTCGGCGTTCGGCTGCAGCGGCAAACGCGCGGATTTCGGCGTCCCCGCGGCAAAGTCCAGCTTCAGCAAAACCGGCGTTTCGTGCTGAATCCAGACGCTCTGGGTCAGCCGAATCCAATCGCCCACCCGCTCGCTGGTCTGAAACATGACGGCAGGCCAACCGATTCTCCGGCTGGTGCGCGCGTCGAACAATAACACGCCGAAAACGTCGATCGCGGCCACGTCCTCCGCCTTCAGGAGGATGCTGTGGAAGGTCACATCGTCTTTGCGGAGAAACCGGGTATCCATCCGCTGAAATTCCGGCGGCAATCCGGCTTTCTCCTCGCCGGTCGCGGAGCCGAGCCATTGCCAGTCCAGCTCGACCGATTCGGCAACGTCCTCACCCGGCTCGCCCACCTGGCCGCCCCAGGTTTCCTGGCTCGTGCGATAAAACGTGGACCGGGCCAGGAATCGCAGCTTTCCCTCACCGCCGGCTAATTCTCGCTCGAACTCCCCCGGTGTAACGTTGAAACCACCCAGCCAGTTGTCCGGATAAACGCGCGTTGGTTCCTTCAGCGGCTTCTTCCAATCGAGGTGAATCACCCCCTTTTCCTCGCGCACGGCGGCCTTGGGCAAGGGCGCTTGGTGGTCCCATTCTTCGATCGAATCCGGCAGCGGGACAACGCGGAAGCCTGGCAAATTGAGGCCGCCGTGTTGGTTTGTCAGGGTGGTTTCCTAGTTTTCCGGGTAGCGCCTTGCGGTTGCCGAACTGAACCATTCCGGATTCGCCGACGACCATCCAAGGTAGGCGAGGACAGCCACGAACCCCGCGATTCCCGACCCTAACAAAATCCTACGGCGGCGCGACGAGTTCATTTTCCGATCCAACCGGGCTTGTGCGTTGCCCACCAATTCCTAAGCCGATCGAGGAACCCCTCCCTCTCGCGGATCCAAATCTGGTGATCCTGCGATTCGCTCACTTCCGCCCAAAAATCCGGGTTGTCGCGCAGCCAAACCTGAAGCAACTCCCGTGGCGTGGTGTTTTCGATCGGTTGTTGGAACGCGCTCAGGTTTCCCATCGGTGGGTTGTCGAAATAGTGGGCGTCATCGTAGAAAGAAACTTCCCTTTCGGTAGCACTACCAACTATACCCAAGATGTCGCTTCGGTGGAGGCGCCTGAAGTCGATCCACGGGATGCGCACGTCGAACAAATCGTCGATGCTCGTGGAGTTTGGCATCCCACCCAGGCCTTCCAATTCGAACCAAAGCCGAGCCTGGTTGGGAATGACGCCGACCACCAATTCGCTGAGATTTGCCACTTCAGCCTGCTGGAAAACCACGTCGCGAATTTGCCAGGAACGTGCCAAGTATCGCTCGAACGGTGAGCGAAAGCGTCGCCAATTTTTGTTCCGGGGATCGCGCGCCGCCAGGTGACTCTCCCAACCGAATCGCTGCATCGCCACGAGAATCGACGCGTCGTCCGGGGACGATGTGAAACGCAATTTATTCTCGATGTGCCACTTCCCGGTGAAATGTCTGCCGATCTTCCCTTTCACGGTTGCCACATATCCCACGCGCATGTGGTTTGGGATCACGACGCTAGAATTCGGGCTCAGGGGCAGTATGGCTGAAACCGGTTCGCTAAAAACCAGGTTCAACCTCAGGACCACCGGTGTTTCGTGCCAGACTCCCAGGAAAAAATCCAGCGCCAGCCAACCTTCGAGGTCACCCACCTCCTTTGCGTAGTTGTCCACCTCGGCCCCGGTTCGTCCATCGTAGAGAGCGGCAAAATCGCAGCAGCCTCGCGCCAAACCCGCGGTGCGGAAAATGACCCGATGAATCGGGCCATGTCCGTTTTGGCTCGAAATCCAGCTTCGCAATTCGGCTGGGATCTCCTCCAAGCGAAAACCCGGGTCGATCGCGCGGAATCGTAGGTTCCGGCCCTCCTCGTCAAGGCCAGCCCAGGAATCCTCGCCCACGCGATAAGCCGTCGCCTGCGCCACCGGCCGAATCCAGCCGTCGCCATTCGGCAGCCGAATCTCCGTCTCGCCGGCGTAGGGCGAAAGATCGCCAAAATGATTGCGCGCCACCATTTCGGTCCGTTTCAACTCCGGCGGCTCCCAGTCCAGATGCACCGCTTCGCCCTCGATTCGAAGTCCGACCGCAGGCACGGGCGCCTCTGGTTCCAACACCGCGACCATCGCATTTTCGATGCGCGTCACCCCAAAATCATGCGGATCGAAAAATATCCCGCTCCCAAAACCCAGGTCCGGTTGCACTGTCAAGACCGGCGCATCCGGACGCCGCTTGTGCCGCAAGTCAGTTGGCGAACTGTGCCACGGATCCTCCAGCCAACCGCTCAGCGCCAGCCACGCGGCACTCAGATGAATCCCGGCAATCGTGCTTGCGGTCAACCATTTGCGACGTGTCATGGCGGAGGTTGGATTCCTGAATCGAGGAGTTAATGTGGGTGAAAACAGCCGGAAATTCGCCGGCGGGGCTTGAGGATTCGGCCGCCGGCGCCTAAAATCGCCTCACAATGTCTGCCGCTCCCGCCATCGACACGGAAGAGCTTCTCACCATCGAGGAGTTTGGAATGCTTCATTTTGATGAGGTGGCGGATCTAATCGAAGGAAAGGTTTTTCTCATGGGCAATAACAATCCCGATCACGGCATCGTGCAGTTCAACGTGTCGGCCGCATTCAAGCCGTATCTGCGCGAGCGCAAACTTGGCCAAGTTTTTGCGGGCGACGTCAAGGTCCTGACCCGCCGTGGTCCGGATACCGGACGTGGGATCGACCTGGCGTTCGTTTCCAACGAAACGCTCAAAGACCAGCCCGATGGCGTTGCCGCGCTGCACGTGGCGCCGGAGCTTGGGGTGGAGATCATGTCGCCCAGCAATCCTCTGGAATCCGTGCTTACCAAGCTGGCGGAATACTTCGACATCGGCATGAAGGAGGTGTGGGTCATTAGCTTGGCGGTCCGTTCCGTCATGGTTTACAACAACCCGCTGGATTCCAAGGGCTACACCCTGGCAAAAGGCGAATCGCTGCGAATTCCGGAAATCTTGCCGGATTTCGAACTGCCGTTGGCGGAGATTTTTGAAGGGTTGCCGGATTTGACGGAATCGGAGTCGACATAGGCTTGCGGCTACAAAACGTAGCGAAATTCCGCGCCGGCAAACAGCGCTTGGATGAAAACGGCCCAGCGGTAGCCTTCCGCGTCGTTCAGGCCGTCCACGTCGAGGCCGCGCATCAGCTTCAGCGCGCCGTCGCGCTCATCCGGGCTCGGTTCGCGGCTTAGGAGCAGTTGGTAGGCCAAATCGACGCGCTCGCGGCTGGTTTTCGCCAATTCAAATAGCCGGTAGGCGGTGTCGTAGGCCGCGTCGGAAACAAAGCGGCTGTTCATGAAAAACAGCGCCTGCGGCGGGGCAGTGGTAACGTGGCGGCGGCCATTGAGCGAGCTGGGATCGGGAAAATCGAACACGCCGTACTCATCCGGCAAGAAGTCGCGCAGAACCGGAAGGTAAATCGTGCGATAGGGCGAGTCGAAGCCGATCTCACCGCGAACCCGGCTGCGTCCCCGGTTGCCGTTTCCCGCGATGTAGCCCGGTTGCGGCCGGTCTAGTTTCAGCGCACCGGAAACGAAGAGCATGCTATCGCGCAATGGCTCCAACTCCAGCCGGCGCGGGCTGAAGCGCCAGTATAGCGCATTGTCAGGGTCATTTTCCGCGGCAGTGGGCTGGAAATCGCCGTTGATCTGGTAGGTGCGGCTTAGCATGATGGTGCGAATCAGCGCTTTCACCGACCAGCCGCTTTCGACGAATCGCACCGCCAGATGATCGAGCAAAGCCGGGTGCGAGGGCTGCCGGCCGGTGAAGCCAAAGTTGTCCGCAGATTCGACCAATCCTTTGCCGAACAAGTGCTGCCAGACGCGATTTACCATGACCCGCGCGGTCAGCGGATGCGTGGGTGAGGTGATCCATTGCGCCAGTTGCAGCCGGCCGCTGGCATCCGCGGAAACCTCGGGAAATTCCGGCAAACCAGGAATCTGCAGATCGCCCCGCGGCGGCGCATCGCCGCGATCCCAAAATTGGCCGCCATGACGCAGCGCGCAATTCACCGGCTTGCCGTCGCGCATGCCCATGGCCCAATTCGGCACGATTTCAAACGGCGGCGGCGCTTTTCCGCCGAATTGACGCAGGTCGCTCATCGAGTGAATCCCGGCGGGCACGGAACGGACGCGGTCCACCGGCGAGGCGACGTCATCCGGCAGGCTAACCAGCATCTCCGGATCCACGTAGCCGTAGCCGGCGTGGTCGCTCACGTGCGGCGTGCCGGAATACGTCCACGAACTGTAAAAAATCCCCGCCAGCGCGTAGTAATCCCGCTGGGAGATGGGATCGTATTTGTGGTCGTGGCAGCGCGCGCAGGCGATGCTCAAACCCAGGAAACCGCGCGTCGTCACGTCGATTTGGTCGTCCACCTGATCCAGCACAAATTGCTCGTTGCCGCCGCCGTTGATGGTGAGCGAGCCCAACGTGAGGAAGCCGGTCGCGACCACCTGATCGCGCCGTTGCGCCACCGTTTTGGCCGGCAAAAGATCGCCCGCAATCTGCTCGCCCACGAAGCGGTTGTAGGGCTTGTCGCTGTTGAAAGCGTCAATCACCCAATCGCGATAACGCCAGGCGTAAACGAACGGCGCGTTCCAGGTTCGGCCCACGCTATCGGCATAGCGCGCCACATCCAGCCAGTGCCGGCCCCAGCGCTCGCCAAAGCGTTCGCTGGCCAGGTAACCATTGACAACCTCGGCGAACGCATCCTGGTCGGAGGCCGGATCTCGCAGGAAAGCGTCCACTTCGTCCAGGGTTGGCGGCAAACCGGTCAAATCCAGCGCCGCGCGTCGAATCAACGTTCGCCGGCCTGCGCCGCCGTTCGGACGCAAGCCCGCGGCCTCGAGTTTTGCGGCGATAAAGCGGTCCGAATCATCCAACGCCCAGCGCTGGTACTTGGCGGAATCCACCGGCGGGCGTTTTAGCGGCGCGAACGACCAAGGAAGCTCCTCATCGCCGGATTCAGCCGAAATTCCGGCGTTGCCTAGCACGAATGCCACGACAATTGAGGTGAGCGAATATCGCTTCATCGCGATTGTGTTGGGAAAACGTTAGTTGCCGTTTTCGCCCGGGAGTTGCTCGACGCGGCCAAATCCAACGCCATTTGAAGATTTCGCCATTTTTTCGCTTTTTAGCTCCGCCAGAGCCTCTTCGAGCGGTTGCGTTAGGCCGGCTTCAACGTCGGCGATTCCACGGCGGATACTTTCATCGTCCGCTGCTTGCTTGAGGTCGGATTCGTTCACTGCTCGCTCGGTTCGAAGAAAATTAGCGCCCTTGGCTGGCCTTCCAGTCGATCCATTCGCCGAGCGTCATTTTCTCGTCGTTGTTGGCGTCGGCTTGATCGAACCAGCCCTTCTCGCGTTCGCGCTGTTCGCGGGTCAACTCGTAGTTTTTCATCGCGACCCACTCTTCGAACGTCACGCGATTGTCGCCGTTTTTGTCGTAAGCGCGATAGATTCGGCTCAGCTGGTTGATGGTGCGGTCGTCCATTGCCCGAGCCGCGCCACGAGCATCACCATCGCCCTCTCTGCGGCCTGCCGCCTCGCCTTCACCGTCACGGGGACCAACTCGCGGAGCGCCTTCGCCATCGCGGGGACCAACTCGCGCGCCGCCGTCGCCTTCGCCATCGCGGGGACCAACTCGCGCGCCGCCGTCGCCTTCGCCATCGCGGGGACCAACTCGCGCGCCGCCGTCACCTTCGCCATCGCGGGGACCAACTCGCGCACCGCCGTCACCTTCGCCATCGCGGGGACCAACTCGCGCGCCGCCGTCACCTTCGCCATCGCGGGGACCAACTCGCGCTCCGCCGTCACCTTCGCCATCGCGGCGCATGGCAGGCGAATCCTCATCGCCGGTGGCAACGCGGACGTCGCGAATCCCGCTGCTTCGCAACGCGTTCATCACCGTGGCCAGATTTTGGAACGGCGTGTTGGGCTGCGCCATCACCACTGCCGAAGTGGCCCGGCTCGCATCCAATTCGCGGCGCAAATTGATCAGCGCGATCTTCTTGTCGCCGATGACGACGCCATCGGACACCACGGTCACTTTGAGTTCGCCCGGACGATCCATCAATCGCGCTCCATCACCCTCGCCATCGCGCGGACCTCGCCGCTCGGCCTCTGGGGATCGTCTGCCATCACCCTCGCCATCGCGCGGACCTCGCCGCTCGGCTTCGGGAGAACGCCTGCCTTCGCCCTCGCCATCACGCGGACCTGGCCGCTCGGCTTCGGGGGAACGCCTGCCTTCGCCTTCGCCATCGCGGGGTCCCGGGCGCTCGGCTTCAGCAGCACGGTCGCCTTCGCGTCGTTCGTCATCCGCCAGCGCGGAGGTAAAGGTCATCGCGCAGGCGGCGATCGCCAAAACGGCGGCCAAAACCTGGACGATCGGACTGATCGGGTGGGATTTTTTGATCATGGTTAGTCGATGCTTGAGTTCGGATTTTTGAGAAAGAAAAGGAACCAGAGCCGGCGCAGCCACGCGCGGCCGAACGCCGATTTCCAGCGCTTTCAGCAGCGCCTGGCCGTAGTTTCCGCGTTCGCCCGCGGGCAGCCGATCCATGGCGAATCGGTCGCAAACCAGCTCGCGGTCGGCTAGAAATCGCCGCCCCGCCCACCAGACCAGCGGGTTAAACCAATGCAGCGCCTGAATGGCCAGCGCCGCCCAATTCCAAAGCAAGTCGCCGCGCCGGATGTGGGCCAATTCGTGCAGGAAAATGCCGCGAATCTCCGCCTCCGAAAAACGCTGCGAAAAATCCGCCGGAATGATGATATGGCTGGCGCGCAACCCGCCAAAAACCGCGATTTCGCTGACGCGGGCCGACTCAACCAGGCGTGGAATCCGGCGCGTGCCCGCCCGTTTCGCGCAAACCCGCAACCACTCGCTCAGCGCGGGTTCTTCGGGCTCGGGCAAGCCGCGCACCCACCGCAACGTCGCGACTTGCCGAAAAATCGCGATCCCGAAAATCGCCAAAACACCGAGCAGCCAGATTCCCGCGAGAATGCCGCCGCTGCTAAGCCGTCCGGATTGACGGACGAGCGAATCCGCCGAAAAAACCGGGAAAACCGCACTTTCTGCCTCCGTGGGCACGGAATCGGATGCCACGGCCGGCGGTTCCTGCATCACAGCACCCAAGTTAAACACGCTAACCCCGCTTTCCGGCGCAATCGGCAATACGAGCCGAATTCCCACCAAAATCCAAAGCACAGCGCGAAATTTCGGTGCAATCCGGCCGCCAAAAACGACCAGCATCACCGCCACCAGCGCGATGAGCACGCTGGAGTGCAGGGAATTGCGCAACGTCCAGGTTGCCGCGTCGATGAGCCATTCAGTTTGGGGATCCATTGGGCGTGGTTTCTTCGTTCAAGATGCGTTTTAGCTCGGCAAGCTCCTCCGGCGAATAATCGCCGCGCTCGACAAACGTGGCCAAAAACGGCGCAAGTTTTCCTTCGTAAACCCGGTCCAGAAAACTGCGGCTAGCCTCGTGTTCGCAAGTTTTTTCGTCGATCGCGGCGCGATAAAGGTGGTCCCGGCCGCGTTTTTGAAACGTCAGCGCGCCTTTCTTGACCAAGCGGCCGATCAGGGTCTGAATCGTCTTGGGTTTCCACTCCGTTTTCCCCTCAAGTTCGGCAATCACCTCGCCCGTGGTGGCATCGCCCAATTTCCAGAAAACCCGCATCACCGTCCACTCGGCCTCGGAGATTTTCGGAACCTGAATTTTGGTGGAACTGGGCATGACGGGCTTACAGGCGTAAGTATTGGGCGACATTCGTAAGCCTGGCAAGGGAAAAATTTGCATTTCCAGCGACAATTTTTTGTTAGCGCGTTGCGACCACGCGCTGCACGCCGCTTTGGCCCGGCAGCGTCGAAACGGAGAGACGGCGCAAGTGGTGAAATTTGGTACGCGCGCGGAACGGCAGTTGATCCAGATCGTCAGCTCCGGCGAGGAAATTGCGGCAACCGCGGCGGCTCGCGCGATCGGTGATATCCACGCCGGGGAGGCTAGAAACTGGAAACGGGCCAACCAGACGCTGATTGGCGCCTTGCGCGACGAACGCTGGCGGGTGCGCGAAGCCGCCGCGCAAGCCCTCGGTCAATCGGCGAGGACGGAGGCAAAAGAACCGCTGTTTGGCCTTTTGGAGGCGATTCCCAGACCAGCGTGAGAGTGGCCGCCGCCATCGCGTTAGGTCAACTGAATGCGGTAGGCTACCAGGAGCGCCTTTCCGATTTTCTCGACCCAAAACGCGAAAAATCGCGTCGTGTCCGCACGTCGGTGGCAGAGGCGCTGGGCAACTTGGAACGGCCGAAACGAAGCGACTCCCGGGTTTTCCGAGCATTGTGGGAATGCTACATCCACGATGAATCGCCGTGGGCGCGCTTCCGCGCCGCGCAAACGCTCGAAGCTTTGGGCGACAAGCGAATTCAGGCCGAACGCGGCGAGTTGCTGCAAACGTTGAAGGAAAGCGCCGACGCCAAAGAACGCCAGGCAGCAGCCCGAAAACTTGCCGTTTGGCTCAACGACACGATGGTCGTCCAGGCGTTGATTCAGCGCGCCGGCAGCGACCAGGAGGAGGACAGCCGGGTTCGTGCCGAAGCGCTAACCACCTTGGCCACGGCCTACCGCGAAACGCGAGTCCACGCCACCAATTTGGACAAAATCGAGGCTCGACACCGCGCTTCGCTGGCGAACGATCCGTCCTGGAGGGGCCGCCACGCGTCCGCCCGCGCTCTGGGCTATGCCGAAGGCTCCGACCGAAACTTGCGCGTGCTGGGCCGACATTTGAGCCAAGAACACGAGCGCAGCAGAGAGGTGCGCCTGGCCTGCGCCCGCGCGTTGAGACGGCTGAAGGCGGTGGACCTGCTTCGCGCCAGTCACGACCCCCTGGACGAAGCGATCGTCAAGGAGGTGGCCACTGCCATTTCCAATGTGCGGAGCACGATGCTCGCGGAACTGCTACGGAGCGGAATTGTGGCCGGGGGCAGGCAATTTCCGGATTCGCGGCAAATTTCCCCGGCGGTCGCCGAGCCCAATCGCGAAGTTTCGCCCGCCGAAGCCACGACGTAGCCGGACGGCGTTTGCCGCGGTGAAAATTCCGGGCGATAGGTGCCGTGTGACCCTTGTTGCCATGGTTTTGCGGACTTTGCCCCTTGCCTTATCGATCGGCTCAAGCGCAGTTTTTGCCGCCGGCCCGGAAGTCGACTTCGCGCGCGATGTGCGACCGATTTTGTCGGAAAACTGCTTTCATTGCCACGGTCCGGACGCCAAGGCGCGCAAGGCGGATTTGCGCTTGGATGAGGAGGCCGGGGCGCGGGAGGCGATTGCTTCCGGCGAGCTGTTTCACCGCGTTTCCACCGGCGATCGCGATGAAATAATGCCACCGCCGAAATCGAAGCTGAACCTGAGCGAGGCGCAAATCGCGACGATTGGCCGTTGGATTGAGGAAGGGGCAAAATGGGGCCGGCATTGGGCGTTTCAGCCGGTTTCGCGGCCAAAGACGCCGCCAGCTGTGCATCCGATCGATTTTTGGCTCGAAACGCGGCTCAAAGCGCAAAATCTCGAGCCAAACCCGCGCGCGCCGCGGCATTCGCTGATTCGCCGGGCGGCGCTGGATTTGACCGGCCTGCCGCCGTCTCCGAAGCAGGTCGATGCCTTTGTCGCCGATGCGCGGCTCGACGCCTGGGAGCGCGCGATCGACCAATTTCTGGCTGCGCCGGCATTCGGCGAGCGGATGGCCTGGGACTGGCTGGACGCGGCGCGCTACGCGGATTCCAACGGTTATCAGGGCGATATGGAGCGGACCATGTGGCCGTGGCGAGATTGGGTGGTGCGCGCGTTCAACGCGAATTTGCCGTGGGACCGGTTCACGGTTTTGCAGCTGGCCGGTGATTTGCTGCCGGACGCCGGTGAAGAGGAGATTCTGGCGACGGGCTTTTGCCGCAACCACATGATCAACGGCGAAGGTGGCCGAATTCCGGAGGAAAACCGGATCGACTACGTGATGGACATGACCGAGACGATGGGGACGGTGTGGCTGGGGTTGACGCTCAACTGCGCACGCTGTCACGATCACAAATTCGACCCGCTGACGCAGCGCGATTACTACGGCCTGTTCGCCTTTTTCAACCAAACGCCGGTTACCGGCGGCGGTCGCGATCCGCAGACGAAACCCGTGCTGGCGGTGGCCACCGATGCTGAGAAAACGCGCGAGGCGGAATTGGCAAGCGTGCTTAGCATCGCGCAGCAGGCTCAAAATGCGCGGGCGGCGGCGTTGAGGCCGTTGCAGGCGGCCTGGGAGCGCCAATTTAACGTCAAAACGGCCTGGACGCTGCTGGAACCGCGCTCGGCGGCGGCGGAACACGTGGATTTGTCGATTTTGGAGGATCGCTCGGTCCTGGCCGGCGGCGCGAATCCTGACAAGGACACCTATGTGGTGGCGATGGCGACGAGTTTGGCGGAAATCACCGCAATTCGGCTGGACGCGCTGCAACACGCCAGCTTCACCAACTCCGGGAAGGGCTTGGCGCGATCCGACAGCGGCAATTTCGTGCTGACCGAGTTCGAGCTGCGCGTTGGCGGCAAGGCAGTGAAATTCGCCTCCGCGGCGGCCTCATTCGAGCAAGGCGGGTTGGAGGTCCGCAAGGCGTTCGACGGCAACGCGACGAGCGGTTGGGCCGTTCACGCCGGCAAACCGGTCGATCGGCCCCATCACGCCACGTTTTTCCTCGATGAACCGCTGAAAATCGCGCCCGGCGCGGATTTGGAATTCACCTTGCGGCACGAATCTCCGCACCGCCAGCACCTCATTGGCCGCTTCCAACTTTCAGCGACGGATTCGCCGTCCCCGCGGGCCGAGACCGGCGACGCGAAACTGCTGGCAGCGGTCAAAATCGATCCTGACAAGCGCACCAAAGAGCAGGTGGACCTGGTGATCAAGGCGCATCGCGAGAGCGACCCGGAGTTTCGCGATTTGGCGGCGAAAACCGATCGCGCGAGGAAGGCGCTGGACTCGCATCGCAAGGCGATTCCCAAGGTGATGGTGATGGCGGACATGCCCGAGCCGCGCCAAACCTTCATGCTCACCCGCGGGCTGTACAATCAGCCGGGCGAGGAAGTTTCCGCGGCCGTTCCGGCGCTGTTTGAGCCGCTGCCGGCGGACGTGGAGCCGAACCGGCTGGCGTTGGCCAAGTGGCTGGTTTCGCCTGAAAACCCGCTAACCGCGCGGGTAACCGTCAACCGCTTTTGGCAGATGCTTTTTGGCGTTGGACTGGTCAAAACGGTCGAGGATTTCGGCGTGCAGGGCGAAATTCCGCCGAATCAAGAGCTGCTGGACTGGTTGGCCGCGGAATTCGTGGAAAGCGGCTGGGACGTGAAGCATTTGCTGCGCGTTATCCTAACCAGCGAGGCTTACCAGCGCAGCTCGCAAATTCGCGACGCGCGTTCGATCCAAAGCGACCCGGCGAACCGTTTTTTGGCGCGTGGAGCGCGATTTCGCCTGCCCAGTTGGATGATTCGCGATCAAGCGCTCGCGGCTTCCGGCTTGCTTGAGGCCAAGCTGGGCGGGGCGTCGTTCAACGGCTACCAACCGCCCGGAATTTGGGAGGAAGCAACCTTTGGGAAGAAAAAATACGCTCAGTCGGCGGGCGACGAATTGTACCGCCGCAGCCTCTACATTTTTTGGCGGCGCATCGTCGGCCCCACGATGTTTTTCGACTCCGGCAAGCGCCAGATTTGCGAGGTAAAAACCACGCGGACCAACACACCGATGCACGCGCTGAGCACGCTGAACGACGTCACCTACGTCGAGGCGGCGCGGCATCTCGCCCAACGCGCCATGCTCGCGGAAAGGGATGACACGGCCAGGCTTAGGTTCGCAGGGAAGGCGATTTTGGCTCGCGAACCGGCGGAAGCGGAGCTGGTGATTTGGCAGCGTGGCTTGAATCGCGCGCGAGCCGAGCTTTCGCCTGAGGAAGCCGAGGCGCTGCTGAAAAATGGGGATTCGGCGCGGGATGAATCGCTGCCAGCGGTCGAGCACGCGGCGCTAGCGTCGGTTTGCCTGATGCTGCTGAATTTGGACGAGGCGCTGACGAAAGAATAGATGACGTCCGCGAAAAATATGTTTTTATGCTTTTATGAGAACTACCGTTGATCTGCCAGACTCTCTCTTTCGCCAAGTCAAGGCCCACGCCGCGAGCGAAGGGCTAAAGCTGAAAGAACTGATCGAATCCGTTTTGAGCGATTACATGAAGAATCTTAAATTTGAAGAGCCGGCTGAAGAAAAGCTTCCTGAGTGGGAAGCGCCGATCGAAACCTCGAAACCAATTCGAGCGATGACCAACGACGAAATTGAGACTATCTTGAACGAAGAAGAGGTGAAGCGGTACTATGAAATTTTTGGCGGACGTTAACGTCATTTTTTCCTTGCTGATCAAAACTCATCCATTGCACCAAGCATCCAAGCAATGGTGGGGCAGCAGGACTCGAGGACAGGTCGCGCTTCATCTGATAGTGAAGTTGGGTGTGCTCAGATTGCTAAGCAACAAGCAGGTGATGGAGGGAGAACCGCGTACCACCAAGGACGCCTTGCGTGCCTGGAAGTCGCTTGAAAACGACCCCCGAAGTTTCATGGTCTATACACCTCCCAAAGACCTCGAAGTGTTTTTGCTGAAAAACGTGGAAAAGCGCCAACCGCACCAAAACCTCTGGACCGATGCCTATCTGGCCGCCTACGCTGAGGCCGCAGGCTGGACGATGACAACGTTTGACAAGGGTTTCACGAAATTCCACCTAACCAATCTGGAAGTGCTGACCCCATGAATCCCATAGCCGATGAAATCCTGGCAAACCCCTAGATTTGACGCCCCTTGCGAGCATCGGCTTATTTGATGCTACTGAATTTGGACGAGGCGCTGACCAAGGAGTGAGTGACATCGGTAAAAACTGTGGTTTTGTGCGTTTGTGAAAACGACAATCGAACTACCCGATTCGCTATTTCAGCAGCTTACGGAACGCGCTGCCGAGGAGGGGATGAAGCTGAAAGAATATATCGAAGGCACCCTGCGCAGTTCTTTGCAGCCAACTCCCGAAGGCAAGTCCAAAGGACCTCGGGAAGATCAACCGCTACCCAAGTGGGACCCGCCGATTAAAAGCAAGACGGGCAAGAGGATACCTGCCATGACAAACGAGGAAATTTACGCTCTTTTCGAGAAAGAAGACCTCAAGCACTATCATGAAGTATTTGGCGGACGTTAACATACTATTTCCGCTCTGTTACGATCTTCACGACCATCGGGAGAAGGCTGCTGAATGGTGGGAAGAGCGGGGTGCTGGCGAAATCGCGCTCCACGTTGTGGTCCGTTTGGGGGTCCTGCGCTTGCTCTGCAATGCCCCGGTGATGGGTGAAGAGATTTTGCAGCCGAAGGAGGCATTGGCGGCGTGGGATGTCATTGACAGTGATCCGCGAACATTTCGAATTGGGGCGGCACCCTCCCAGCTTGAGAGTTGCCTTCTCAAAAACGTCAAAGATCGAAAACCGAATCCGAAGCTTTGGACTGACGCCTATTTGGCCGCCTACGCTGAGGCCGAAGGCTGGACGATGACCACCTTTGACAAGGGATTCAGCAAGTTTCACCTCACCAACCTGGAAGTGCTGACCCCATGATCCCCGCAACCGATGAAATCCTGGCAAACCCTCAATTTTGACGCCCCGAGCGCCGTTCGCGAGCGCCAACTCCACATCAACCGCCGTCATTTTTTCGGCAATTCCGCGACTGGCATCGGCGCGGCCGCGTTGGCGAGTTTGCTGGGAAATGAGGCGCGAGCCGCCGGCGGTTTGCCCGGGCTACCCCATCACACGGCCAGGGCCAAACGCGTCATCTACCTCTTCCAAAACGGAGCGCCGACGCATGTGGATCTCTTCGACTACAAGCCGAAGCTGAAAAAACTCCACGGCACGCCGCTGCCTGCCGGCTACGCCGAAGGCAAGCGCTTCAGCACGATGACGGGCAAGGCCGACGGCAAGCTGATGCTGGCTCCGGTCGAACCGTTCGCGCAACACGGCCAAAGCGGGGCCTGGGTCAGCAAATTCATGCCGCATACCGCGAAAATCGCCGACGAGCTGTGCTTCATCAAGAGCATGCACACCGATGCCGTGAATCACGCGCCGGCCATCTCGTTTTTGCTGAGCGGCGCGGAAATTCCCGGCCGTCCGACGATGGGAGCCTGGCTAACCTACGGGCTGGGAATCGAGGGCGAAGATTTGCCGGGTTTCGTTGCCATGACCTCCATCAGCAAGGGGACGACGTGCGGCCAGATTTTCTACGATTTTTACTGGGGCGCAGGGTTTTTGCCGTCGCGATTTCAGGGCGCGAAATTCCGGGGGACGGGCGATCCCGTGCTCTACCTGAAAAATCCGGCCGGGATGAGCGCCAAGCTGCGCCGCGGGATGCTTGGATGACCTGGCGGAACTGAATGCGCTGAAATTTGCCGAAAGCGGCGATCCTGAAATCCAGACGCGCATCGCGCAGTACGAGATGGCCTACCGCATGCAAACCAGCGTGCCGGAGTTGACCGATCTATCCGACGAACCCAAGCACGTGCTGGACATGTACGGCCCGGGCGCCACCGAGCAGGGAACCTTCGCCTACAATTGCCTGATGGCCCGCCGCCTCATCGAACGCGGCGTCCGCTTCGTCCAATGCATGCACGCGGGCTGGGATCAACACAACAGCCTGACCACGGAGCTGTACAACCAATGCCGCGACACCGATCAACCCAGCGCCGCTCTGGTTCGCGACCTGAAAATGCGCGGTTTGCTGGACGACACCATCGTCATTTGGGGCGGCGAATTCGGCCGGACGCCGTTCATTCAAGGCGACATCAAAAATCGCCCGCGTTGGGGCCGCGACCACCATCCCTACGCCTTTACCGTGTGGATGGCGGGTGGCGGCGTGAAGCCGGGAATCAGCTACGGCGCGAGCGACGATTTAGGCATCAACGTGGCCGAAAATCCGGTCCACGTGCACGATTTTCAGGCCACGCTGCTTCACCTGCTGGGCATCGATCACGAACGGCTCACCTACCGCTTCCAAGGCCGCCGCTACCGGCTCACGGACGTGCATGGCCACGTGGTGAAACCCATTCTAGCTTAGCACGAAGGGAAAAATCGGCTCTTCCGGGGCATTTTTGGGGTATCTTTGGGCGTTTTCACCCACGCCATGCATACCTCCCTTTGCCCGCTTTTTGCGTTGTTGCTGCTGTCCGGCGCTCAGCTCTCCCTGGCCCAAGCGCCCGTGCCCGTTCCCCCGCCTCTGGAACCGTGGGGCGACTGGGTGCGCTTTTCCGAGCCGGATTCCGAGGCGCCGCCGGTCTTCGACGATGCGAAGCAACGCATCCGCCTTTGGCCATCTGAGCTAAGCCTGGACGCTGAAGCCAAAAAAGGCGCTTTCAAGCTGAGCGTGCGCGCGTTTGCACCCACGTGGCTCACGTTGCCCGGTGATTCGATGACGTGGCCGCAAAACGTCGAGATTGACGGCGAATTGGCGGTGGTCGTGCAGCGCGGCGACCGGCCGGCAATGAAGCTGGAGGGCGGTTTGCATGAAATTACCGGAGAATTCCCGTGGGACGAGATGCCGCAGCGCATCCCGATTCCCAACCAGATCGGCGTGCTGGCGCTGACGATGAACGGAACCAAGGTGGACGTGCCAAATTGGGACGCGGCGGGCTTTTTGTGGCTCAAGCGTGCGCGGGCGGAAGAGGCGGAGCGCGAATTTCTGGAAACGCGGGTTTACCGGGTGTTGGAGGACGGCATCCCGATGTGGCTGCGAACGGAAATCGAGCTCAGCGTGGCCGGCAAAAGCCGGGAGGAGGATATCGGCAATGCGTTGCCGGAGGGATGGACCATCGCGGCGGTCGAGTCAAAGTTGCCGGCCGCGGTGAACGATTCCGGCCAGGTCAAGGTGCAGGTGCGCGCCGGCAAGTGGATCGTCCGCATCGACGCGTTTCGCGCTGCGCCGGCGGAAACCGTCAATTTCGCAGAAGGCGCAAATCCCATCGCGTCCGAGGAAACCCTGGGTTTTCAGGCGAAGCCGGATTTTCGGCTGGTGGATCTGGAAAACATCCAGGCCATCGACGTTTCGCAGACCACGTTCCCGGAAAAATGGCGAAATTTGCCGGTTTACCGCTGGGAGGCGGCCAAACCCTTCCGAATCGTGGAAAAAATGCGCGGCATGGGCTTCCAGAAACCCTCCGGCTTGTCGGTGAATCGCGAATTTTGGCTGGATGACGACGGAGCGCTGATGACGTTTCGCGATCGCATCACCGGCACCTCGCAGCAGGTTTGGCGGCTCGACGTTTCCCCCGGCCAAACGCTCGGAGCGGCCCGAATGGAGGGCGAGGGCCAACTGATCACGCGCAATCCCGCCACCGGCGCCAGTGGCATCGAGGTGCGGCAGCGCGACATTAACCTGGACGCCGTGGGACGCATCGACAACGCCAGCCAATTTCCCGCCAGCGGCTGGGAGGCTGACGTGGACAGTTGCAACGCCAAGCTGCATTTGCCGCCGGGTTGGCGGGTTTTGGCCATGTTTGGCGCGGAATGGGTGCGAGGCGATTGGCTCACCGCGTGGACGCTGCTGGACCTGTTTTTGCTGCTGGTGTTCACCATGGCCGTCGGCAAGCTGTGGGGTTGGGGACCGGCTTTGGTGGCCATGCTAGGGTTCGGACTCACCTTTCACGAACCCGGCGCGCCCAAGCTGCTCTGGTTCTTCCTTCTCGTGCCGCTGGCGATTCTCCGCGTCGTGCCGTTGGGCACGTTGCGCCAGCTCGTTGAAGTCTGGAAGCTGGTGGCCGTTGCGGCGCTGGTGGTCGTGTTGGCTCCGTTCGTCGGGCGGCAAATCCAGGGCGTGGTTTACCCGCAACTGGAGCCTGGCGGAAGCGATCACTCCACGAGGGATGCCCAACGGCGCTACAACATCCTGGACATCGCCTCCTCTGAAATGCGCTCTCCAAAACATGCCAAACAAGCCAAAAAACAGGTTTCCAACCTCCTCTACGATTCCCAGGCGCGCATCCAGACCGGCCCCGCCATCCCGTCTTGGTCGTGGCGCGAAGTGAAGTTTGGCTGGCGCGGGCCGGTGACCGCCAAGGAGCAGGTTCGCGTGGTGTTGATACCACCGGCAATCCAGCGGCTTATCACCGTTTTGCGGGTTTTGATGCTCATTTTGCTGGTTGCCGTGCTGCTGGATGCCAAGCGGCTGTTGCCGAAATTTTTGCAACGCAAAAATCCCGATCCCCCGCCTGTTCCCGGAGGCGCGGCCGTGATTTTGGCGTTCCTGATGATCGGTGGAGCGCAGGAGTCGCGCGCTCAAGCCTTCCCGCCGGATTCGATGCTCGAGACGCTGCGCGAGCGCCTGCTCGAAACCTCCGACGCCTTTCCGCGCGCCGCCGAGATTCCGCGCGTCAATCTGACCCTGGGCGCGAATTCGCTAAAAATGGACGCGGAAATCCACGCCGCGGCCCTAACAGCCGTCCCATTGCCGGGAAAACTCCCCGCCTGGTCTCCGGTGACCGTTTTGGTCGATGGACAGCCCGCGGAAGCCGCCGGACGACGCGATGGCTACCTGTGGGTGGCCCTGGAACCCGGCCCGCACCTAGTTCAGGTCGAAGGATTGCTCCCCAGCGCGACGGAGTGGGAGTGGAATTTTCTGCTCAAGCCGCGCCGGGTCAAAATTGAAGCACCCAACTGGACGATCACCGGGGTTGGGCCTAACGGCGTTCCTGAGAACCAGGTTTTCTTCGCCGTAAAGTCACCGGCTGAAGCGGCGGAAGCCGCCTACGACCGCAAGGATTTTTCGCCGGCCGTCTCGGTGGAGCGCGCCATTGAGGTCGGTCTGGTTTGGCAGGTCCGCACCACCCTGACACGGCTCTCACCCGGTGGAAAGGCCGTGGCTCTCTCCATCCCGCAACTGCCCGGCGAACGCATGCTTTCCTCGAATTTCACCATCGCCGACGGCAACGTGGAAGCTCGCCTGGGCGCCAGCGAAAGAACCGTGACCTGGGAGAGCGAGCTGGAGCAAAACAACACCCTGGCGCTTACCGCGAATGCTTCCGGGCGCTGGGTGGAGCGCTGGCGCCTCATCGCCTCGCCCGTCTGGAACGTGGGTTTCACCGGCCTGGAGCCGGTCTACGAATCCGGCGCAGAGGGTTTGGAGCCGGTTTGGCGGCCGTGGCCGGGTGAGCGCGTAGATCTGGCGCTTTCCAAGCCCGAAGCGATCCCCGGCGCCACCATGACTGTGCGCGGGGTGGAACACACCACCAGCCTTGGTTCGCGCCAACGCGTCTCCAATCTGCGTTTGAACCTGCAAGCCAGCCTCGGCCAGGATTTCGCCCTCCCACTCGATCCCTTGGCGGAGGTCACCGGGCTGAAAATCGCCGACGAACGCAATCCCAAGGGCGTCCAGCAACCGGTTCGACTCGATGGAGACAGCGTCGTCATTCCCGTGCGGCCCGGCGTGCAAACCATCGACCTGGAATGGAAAACGACCCGCCCGATCGCCAATTTCGAGCAAGTGGACCGCCTGGAACTTCCGGTCGAAAGCTCTAACATTTCAACCACGCTAACTGTCCCGGAGGCGCGTTGGATTCTCTGGGCGCAGGGCCCCCTCCGCGGGCCAGCCGTTCGGCTGTGGTCGTTTGTGTTACTCGCGCTAGTCGGCGCTTTTGTCCTGGGACGGCTCAAACGCACGCCTCTTGGCGCCGCTGGCTGGGGACTGCTCTTGCTCGGGCTGACGCAGGTGCATCCGGCCACCGCGGCGGTGGTCGTGGCCTGGTTTTTCCTGCTGGCCTGGCGCGGCACGGGGCAAGCCGCGGAGCTTCAACCCTTGCCCTTCAATTTGCTGCAAATCATCATCATCGCCGGCGCGATTCCCGTAGCCGTCATCCTGCTGGCGGCGCTGCATCGCGGATTGCTCGGCACGCCGGAAATGATGGTGCACGGCAACGGATCGACCTCCACGAATCTTCGATGGTTCGCCCAACGCGCCGACAGCGTCCTGCCCGAAGCGGGCGTCGTTTCGGTGTCGATTTGGTTCTACCGCCTGCTCATGCTGGCCTGGGCGCTGTGGCTCGCAGCCTCGGCCTTGCGCTGGGTGCGCTGGGGTTGGGAGCAATTCAGCCGGGAAACGCTCTTCAAGCGCGTGGAGTCCAAAAAAGCCGAAGGCTGACCTCATCTCGGCGCGGGAATTGGGATTTGCGATGTCCCGGTTCGAGCCCGATAGGTTCCACCATGCTTCGGATTGCGCTCGCCCTCTTCCTCGCTTTGTCCGCCGCGTTGATTGCGGAGGACGCGGAGGAGCCGGCGCCGCCCAAAGTGCCGCAAACCCTCACCACCGTGGGCGGCAAAATTTACCGCGAAGTTCAGCTCAAGCGGCTCGATCCCGGCGGCATCGTCATCACCCATGCGGAAGGCATTTCGCGCGTGGGATTCCTGCAGATTCCGCCGGATTTGCGCGAAAAACTGGGGATGGACGTGGATGAGGCCATGAAAGCGGAGGAGGCCTACCATGCCGCGCAAAAACAGCTCCGGATGCGCCAGCTTCAGGAGCAGTTGGCGGCGGACAACCGCAAGATCGACGAGCAGATTGCCCGCCGCGAGCGCATGCGCCAGGCAACTTTGCTGGCGGAAGCGGAGACCATCGAATTTGCGGTGGTTCGCAAGACCGAGGCCGGGATTTTGGCCCGCTACGTGGAATCCATCGCCAAGGGCCGGAATCGCACGGCACCCGCCGGCGGATTGCCCGATTCCGCCGTGCGTCCGGGGCGCGTTTGCCTGTTGCGGGAGATGCCCAAGAGCCGCCCGGTAACCGGGGGAGCGCGATTGCGATTGCGCGTGGTAAAGGCGGCCGATTTCGTGGATGAATCCGGCGTCTACCCAGGATTTCAGTTCGTCGCCTGGGCAAAAGCAGCCAAAAAGCCGGCCCCGCCGAAAAAAGGAGCCCTCGGAGGCGCCCGGGGACTCAACGGCGCCTCGGGGTTGTGAGTCGCGTCCGTTTTGGCAAGTAGTAGCTGCAGCCGCATTTCACGAAAACTTCACGCAGCCTTCATACGCGCCTAACACAGCGCGCCGAGACTCGGCGAATGGTTTCCCCTGCGACGCTGCGTTTTCACCTGGCCGGTCTGGCGACATTCGGCGCCATCCAGCTTTTGCCGATGCTTTGGCCGCAAATCGTGCCGGCAGCGTTTTGCCGGCCGGCGGCGGTGCTGAGTTCCTGGTTCCTCGGGGCGCCGCTGTCGCCGGGCGAACCTCCCATCATCGCGATGCCGACCCTGGACGTGGCCGTGACGGAGGCTTGCAGCGGGTTCGGCTTCTTTTCGCTGCTGGTGGCGCTGGGCGCGGGTTTGGCGGCGCGCGAAGGCCGGTGGCGTGATTTGGCTTGGATGCTGCCGGCGGCTTACGCCGTTGGTTTGGCCGCGAATGGGTCGCGCATCGTCTGCGGCATTCACGTTCGGCTGGCCGCGGATGCTTTTGTTCCCCCTTCTTTCGCGAATGCGCTCCACCTGGCGGTGGGCGTCGCCGTATTTGTCACCGTTCTGACCGGAGCCTGGATTCTCACCCAAAAACGATATGCACACCAACCCTAACACCCCCAAAAATCGCCGCTCGCCCCTTCCCAATTTGGCGCGGCATCCGGCGGCCCTTCTGGCCGCGATTCTCATTCCGCAAGCCATCTTGCTGATCGCGAATTTGCGCGCGTTTCACCTCATGTCCGGCGAGGTTAGCGACGATCAGCGCCGCATGGCGTTGCTGCTCTTTGCCGGCGAGCTAACGTTGATGCTGGGAGGTGGCGCGTTGGCCGTTTGGTTTTGGAAACGTGGCCAAATCGTGACCTGGGGCTGGAATTGGGCGATTTTCCTGCCGCACGTGGCTTACCTGGCTTGGACAGGCACGGAAATCCACGATTTGGTCCCCGCGTCGTTGCGGTTGTGGATCGTGCAGCCGGAATCGCTGCTGTTTTACCAATTCGTGGGCCTCATGCCGGCGGTGTTTCTCTCCGCGTTGGCGCTGGCGTGTTTTCCCACGCGGCTAAGCCGAGGCAAGGATGTCGGGCTTAGCATCTTGGTAGCCGCGGCCGTGCCCGGTTTTTGGTATCTGGTGGAGGCCACCAGCTTAGGGCGCGGGATCGGCAACCTGCCGGGATTTTGCATCGCGCTGATGGTCGTTGTCTCAAGCCTTATCTGCCTAACCGGATTCCTGCGCGTGCTCACGCTGCTCTTCGGTTGGATGGCAGGCAAGGGGGCTATCGGGCAAAGCATCCTGGTTACGCTGGTGGCGATCGTGGGGCCGCTCGGCGGGCTGGCGCTCAACGCCAAATATCCGTTCCCAGCCGATTTTCAGGCTTGGCAAATCTACGTGCTCGCCGTGGCCAATGGCGTCCTGTTGTTAGCACCCGTGTTAGGACGGCCCGGGCTGGATCGCGCGATTTGGCTGGCGCAATGCGCGTTTTTGCCGTTCACGCTCTACTTTTTCTTCGTGTTCCTGCCGTTCTTGCCGCTGTCGGCCATCGCCATGATCGTTGCCGGCGCGGGCTTCCTGATTTTGACGCCGACCGCCCTCTTCATCGTGCACCTTCGCAAGCTGGGCGTGGGGCTGAAAGCCGGCCACCCGCTGTGGATGGGCGCGGTGGCTGCGTGCATCATCCCGCTCTACGCATGCGGTGAGGCGCGGCTCGACCGGTTGGTGCTCAACCATGCCGTTGACTACGTGTTCTCGCCAAATTTCCAGCACAAGCGCTTCGCCGGAAGCCGCCTGGCGGTGAAACGCAGCCTAACACGCCTCCAAAACATCAAGGACGGGCGTTACCTGCCTTTCCTGACCGATTTCTACAACGCGGTGGCTTTCGACAACCTGGTGCTGAGCGACGCAAAGATGCAGACCGTTCACCGCGCGCTGTTCGGCAGGGAACTGCCTGGCTACGACCGTGACAGCGACTTTGGCGACATCTTTGGCCGCCGCTCCGGACGCGCCAGCAACCGGCGCAGACTTGCCAGCGCGCCGCCGCAAACCGCCCGGTTGGAGCGGGTGACATCGACCACGCAGGCGGAAGGCTTGGGCACGCGTACGTTGGTTAGGCTGGACCTAACCAACCCCGCAAACGTTCAGGGCGAATACTTCGCGCCCATCCGCATTCCGCGTGGCGTGTTCGTGGCCGGTTACTGGCTGCACGTGGCCGGCGAACGCGTGCCGGGGCGCATCGTGGAGCGCAAGACGGCGATGTGGGTCTACCGGATGATCCGCGACATCACGCGGCGCGACCCCGGCCTGCTGGTCTACACCGGGGCGGACACGCTGGAGCTGCGCGTTTTTCCGTTCGCGCCCGGGGAAGAGCGGGTCACGGAGATCGAATTCATCGCGCCGCCGGGGATTGCCGCGGACGTGGAGATCGGCGGACGCTTGGTCGAAGCCGGCGTGGAGCCGAGCGCGCAGGTTAGTCTCGCGCCCGCCGGAGATGGCTCGCAGTTCGTCGCCCTGGGAGCCGGGGCGCTGGATGCGCTGCCCAAAGTGACGCGCCAGCCCTATTTTCACTTCATCATCGACCGCTCCGAGGCCGGGTTGAGCCAGGATGAGGCGTTGGAGGCGATCCAAAGCGTCGCGGCGCGTTTTCCGCAAGTTCGCGACTGCGCGGTGACCGCGGCGAACTACGAGTTTGGCGACGTTACGCCCGGGATTGTCCCAGTTTCGGCGTTAGGAAGCTATCGCGGCGGAAGGGCTTGGCTTAGGAAGCGCGGCACCCTGCTTCAGGATCGCGCCATCCAGCGGGTTTTGGCCGAACACCGTGATTTTCTGGACCAAGCCGCCGGTTCTTCGGATTTGCTCCGCGTTCCCGCCATCGCCATCATTCGGCCATCCGGCGCGGAGCCGATTTTTGGGGAAAACCTGGAAAAATTCGGCGCGCTAACGCCGGACATGGGACGCTACTTCACCCAAACCGGCGCTTTGCTGGAAGCCTGGGATTTTGCCGGAAAATCGGTACCGGTCGAAATTTTTCCTCAACCCGTTGGCTTGCTCAAATCGGGCTCAGCCGTCGCCGTTTGCGCGATCGAGCCGAAAACGCGGCCCTCCAGCGTCTTCATCGGTGGCACGGGAGATTTGGGCGTCTACAACCCGGAAACGCGGCGATTCGTCCCCGTTGCTAACGTGGAAACTCACCCGGAAACGTCGCGATACGCGGGAGCGGCACGGGTTGCCGCGTTGGATGAGCGTTTGACCTGGAATCCCTGGCAAAGCCACCAACTGCTTGGCGAAATCGTGGAGACGGGCCGGGAAACCCGCGTTTTGTCGGCATCCACCAGTTACATCGTGGTGGAAAACAGTGCCCAGTGGAAGATGCTGGAGCGCAAGCAACGCCAAAAGCTGAAAGCCAACGCAAACCTGGATTTCATGGAAACGCCGGCGCCGGAGATGTGGCTTGTAGCCCTGATTTTTGGCGTGGGCGTTGTGCTGCGGCGGAGGTTTGGGGGGAAATTCAGGCGGGCAAGCAGAACATCATCGAGGGTAGCAAAGCCTCGGTGACCTCCACCGTGAGCGAGATCAAGCTCACCAACGTCGCCCGCGCCAGCCTGGAGGAGGTGCTGGAGGATTCCGCGATTTCCTCCGCGAAACGCGACCGACCCATCTGGGACAAGGATTCCAAGGGGCGCGATACGTCCGCTTCAAACTGGCGCGGAGCCCTGGCGAATCCTACGACACCTACCGCCCGTTCGTGAAGTCACGCCCGCCGGAGACGGTCGCCAATATCGCCATTTGCCTCATCCACCAAGCCAACTACCTCCTCGACCAGCAAATTCGGCGCATGGAGAGGGACTTCCTCCCAAACGGTGGCGTTCGCGAGCGAATGACGCGGGCACGCTTGGATTCGCGAGCAAGAGGTTAGGCTCCTATCGCAGCGATTCGGAGAGGGCGCCGGGTTCCGGATCAACCGATCACCTCGCGAATCTCCTCGCTTGAGAGCCCGCGCATGAGGGGTTGGCCGTCGTCCAGGGCGGCGTCGATGACGGCGCGTTTTCTGCGTTGCAGGGCCAGGATGCGCTCTTCAACGGTGCCGCTGACGATGAGCTTGTAGCTGCTGACCGGGCGGGTCTGGCCAATGCGGTGGGCGCGGTCGGTGGCTTGGGATTCTACCGCGGGGTTCCACCAGGGATCGTAGTGGATGACGGTGTCCGCGGCGGTGAGGTTGAGGCCGTAGCCGCCGGCTTTTAGGCTGATGAGAAAGACCGGGGGGCCGCTGCGTTGCTGAAAGTTGGCGACCTGCTCAGCGCGATCGGTGGAGGAGCCGTCCAGGTAGGCGTAGGCGATGTCCGCGTTTTCCAGGTTCTCGCGCAATAACGCCAGCATGCCGGTGAATTGGCTGAAGACGAGGATCTTGTGCCCGCCTTCGGTCGCCTCGGCCAAAAGCTCGCCAAACAGGTCCAACTTGGCGCTCTGTGCGTCGGGTTTCGAGCCTGGCGTCTCCAGCTTCAACAGGCGCGGGTCGCAGCAGACCTGGCGCAATCGCAGCAGGGCGGTTAGCATGGTCATGCGCGCCTGGCCCTCGGATTTTTGGGAGAGGGCGTCGTCGATTTTTTTGCGGCTCTCGCGCAGGATAGCCTCGTAAATCCGGGCTTGGCCGGGTTGCAGCTCGCAGAAGCGGGTTTGCTCGATTTTTGGCGGGAGATCGCGCGCCACGCTTTGTTTGAGCCGGCGCAGGGTCAGGGGGGCGATGCGTTTGCGCAGGCGATCCAGAACCGGTCCGGGCGCAGCTCCGCTGGCGACGGGAGCCTCGTAGCGCTCGCGAAATTCCTCGCGGCTGCCCAGGTAACCGGGCACGAGGAACTGGAAGATGCTCCAGAGTTCGCGCACGGTGTTCTCCACGGGCGTGCCGGTTAGGGCAATGCGGTAGGCAGCGTCGAGGCTTCGGCAGGCTTTGGCGTTTTTGGTGTCGGGGTTTTTGATGGCGCCGGCTTCATCCAGGATTGCGGCCAAAAACTGCCGGCCAGCGAGTTTTTCGCGGTCGCGGATCAGCAGCGCGTAGCTAGTGACCAAAATGTCGGCGGCGTCGATCGGCTGGGTCTGCGACCAACGCTTGGGGCCGTGCAAAACGTGGATTTTCAGCTCCGGCACGAATTTTTCCGCCTCCAGCCGCCAGTTCGTCAGCAGCGAGGTCGGGCAAACCACCAAGGATTGCGCTCGTGGCTCGTCGGCCCCGGTTTTTGGTTGAGCGTGGAGCAGTTGAATGGCGGCGAGGCTTTGAAGGGTCTTGCCGAGGCCCATTTCATCGGCCAGCAGGCAGGCCTGCGCGCCACCGCGGAGACATTGAACCATCCACTCCACGCCCTGACGCTGGTAATCGCGCAAAACCTGGCCTAACGCGCCCAACTCCGCCAAATCCACGGGGTCGCGCGCAGCGAGGTCCTCCTGGCCAAAGGCCGCGGCCAGGTAACCGGCTTGATGCGCGCGGACGCGGAATTGCCCAGCTTCCTGGTTAGCCTGGACGTCGTAAATCACCTCGTCGGCTTCCTCACAGGCTTGCAAATCGACGACGGCGCTCCGGCCGCCCGGCAGTTGCAGCTTGGTTTGGCCCTTGTTGAGCAGGCGCTGGATTTCCTGGCGCGGAATCTCGATCCCGTCCGCGCCGCGGTAGTCGATCGAGAAGCTCAGCCAGTTGTTGTCGCCGCCGTGGCGCTGAAACTGGGGACGAATCACCGCGAGGTTGCGGGTGACGTGGCGGAATCGCTCGCCCAGCTCGATTTCCCAGGTTTCGCCGAGTTTCGCAAGGCCGCTGGCGAAAAATCGCGAGATGTCCGCCTCACCGCGCAGTTGAAACTGGCCAGCGCTGTCCGGGACGGTGAAACCCAGGTTTTCGGTCAAAAGTCGCGAAGCGGCTTGTTCGGCCCCTCCGTTCCGGGTCACAAACGCGCCGTCGCTGGCTCGAAACGGGAACGTTCCCGCCTCCGCATCCCGTCCCAGTCGAAAGCCGGGCGCATCGCCGTAGCGCACCGTGACCACGCCGGACAAAGCGTTGAGCGAGCCCTCAAACCTGGCGTGAAACACTGGCTCGCCCGGGCGAACCACGAGCCCTTCGCCCGGCTCGCTGCGGAACTCCAGGCATTCGTGCCAGGCATCGGTTCCCGCGAGAAGCTCGCCCGCGGACATCCGCACCGTCTCGCCGTCCAGCAGGCTGGCGTAGGCCGCTTCCGATCCCTTTGGCGGGGTGCGCAGGGGCTCGAGGGCGGGGATTTTCGGGAAAAAGGCCCAGTTGCCGAGGCGGAATTGGTCGTCGCTCTTCCACGGGAGCGGCTCCAGCTCAAATTGGTCGCCATCGCGGCGTAAATTGACCCGCAACCGCGCCGCTGGCGTGGAGGAGAGAGTCAAAACCTGCCCGGGGCCGATTTTGGCGTCAAAACCGGCTAGCACGGCGAAAAGCCGTTCGGCCTGGTTGGGATTCAAAACGGCGTGGGCCGGCAGCTTGGTGATTTGCGCGGCGTCCAGCCAATCCCAGATTCCCGCGGGTTCGGCCTCACCGCGCTCGAATTTGACCTGGATGCGCCCGCGCGTCCACATTTCCGCGAGCCGGGGATCGAAAATGACGTCCACGCCCTCACCGCGGCGGGTAATTTGCGGTTTTGGGTCCGTAGCGGGCTCTTTCGCTGCTTTGGGCTCGCTTTTGCCGTGGATGACCGCCAGAGCCACGGCCGCCGAATGCGCGCACACCTGTCCGTAGCGGCGGGCGGTGGGGCATTTGCACAAATTGTCCAGATCCGTGGCGCTGTTGATGACGAAGCCGGCGACCAGGCGTTTTCCGCCGGCGATTACCACGCCTTTCAGGAGTGCGCCCTGGTAGTCGGCCTCCGCAACCGCGCCGCTCTTCCACAATTGGCGGGCCTGCTTCGCGACCTGCCAACCGGCGGCATTATTGAGCCATTTATCGGTCAGTTCCATGGTTGTTGGTGCTTGGGGCGCCGCTCTAGGTTCGTCGTTGCTTGAATCACGGCGGCAACCCACCAAGACCGAGGAACGAAGGCGCGTCCACCGCCATTTGGTTAAGAAAACCAAAAAATCGCTAGATTCGTGGTAAATTCTGCCCTATCCCTGTCTCAAGAACCCTAACACCCTGACATCCACAGCATGAGAATCATTGCCCTATCCAACCAGAAAGGGGGCGTCGGCAAGACAACCACCTCCGTCAATCTCGGCGCTTACCTGGCCAAAGCCGGCAACAGCGTCTGCGTTTTGGATATCGATCCCCAGGCCAATGCGACCAGCAATTTCGGTTTCGAGCCCGGGGCGTTTCCCAGCATCTACGATCCGCTGGTAGGCCGCCGTTACATCCAGGACCTGCCCCAGCCCACCAAGTACGCCAACCTCTCGCTCATCCCCTCCAGCATGGATTTAGCCGGCGTGGAGGTTGAATTGGCGCGAACCGACGATCACCTGGTGCGCTTGCGCCAGATTTTGCATGATTACCGCGCCATCTCGCCATTCGACTACATGCTGGTGGATTGCCCGCCCTCGCTGGGGATCAACATGACCAGCGCCCTGGCCGCCGTGGACGAAATCTTGATCCCCGTACAGTGCGAGTACTTCGCGATCGAGGGCCTGGCCAAAATGATCGAGCTGATCGAGGACATCAAAGCCTCCGGCGCCAATCCGCACCTCTACATCGAGGGCGTGGTCATGACCATGGCCGATAGCCGGACCAAGCTGACCGAGGACGTGATCAATCAGGTGCGGGGGCGGCTGATTGACATGTGCTACGAGACGGTCATCCCCCGCAACGTCAAGCTGAGCGAAGCGCCCAGCCACGAGATGGCGATTTGCGAGTACGCGCCCAGTTCCCCCGGCGCCAAGGGCTACGCTGCGCTGAGCAACGAGTTCATGCACCGGCACGCGCCGATTGCCGCGGTTGCGTAGAATGGGCCGGTGATCCCGATTTACGCGGGCATTTTCTACGATTCGCGAAGAAAAAGGCTGCGGGGCGCTTGAATCCGCCTACTTGGATGGGGTCCTAAATCCCATTCCGTGACTGCCCGCTCCAATCCTGACACGCCGTTCTTCGCCACGCTCATTGGCCTGGCGGTGATGTATTTGGGGCTCATCGTGGCCATGGTGCTGGCGGATGTGGCCTACGCGGTGTTTCGGGTGTCGTGGAGCGACCTGACGGCGATTCTGGGCGATCCTAACGTGCGCTCATCCGTGGTCCTGACCCTGGTTTCCTGCACGGTAACCGCCATCCTGTCCATCATTTTCGCCGTGCCGTCCGGTTACCTGCTCTCGCGCTACAATTTCCCGGGAAAATTGGTCATCGACGCCATTTTGGACATCCCCATCGTCCTGCCGCCGCTGGTGGTGGGGCTGAGCTTGCTGATCCTCTTCAACCAACTGCCCACGCAGCAAAACAGCATCGAAAAGGGGCTCAATGTCCTGGGAATCGAGGTCACCTACCAGGTTCCCGCCGTCATTTTGGCGCAATTCGCGGTGGCTTGCGCTTTTGCGGTGCGAACCATGCGCAACACCTTCGACCAAATCAGCCCGCGCACCGAGCAGGTGGCCCAAACCCTGGGTTGCAGCCGCGGCCGGGCGTTTTTCACCATCGTCATCCCGGAATGCTGGCGCGGCATCTCCACGGCCGGGACGTTGGCCTGGACCCGGGCGATGGGCGAGTTTGGGCCGATTTTGGTCTTCGCCGGGACCATTCGCGGCCGCACGGAGGTGCTGAGCAGCACCGTTTTTCTGGAAATCAGCATCGGTAACCTGGAAGGGGCGGTTTTGGTCTCGCTGATGATGGTGACGATCGCGCTGGTGGTGCTGATTGCCGTGCGGATGTGGGATCGCGACAACCAGAAAGGGCTCTACCATGCTTAGGGTGGAGAATCTGACCGTGCGGGCGGGCGAGTTCGAAATCGCGGACATCTCCTTCGAAATTCCCTCCGGCGAGTACGGGGTGTTGATGGGCAAAACCGGGGCCGGAAAGACGACCATCCTGGAGGCGATTTGTGGGCTGAAAAACGTGGTTAGCGGCCGCATTTTCCTGATGGACGAGGATGTGACCTTCAAAACCGCCGGTCAGCGCGGGATTGGGTTCGTGCCCCAGGACGGGACGCTGTTTTCCACGAAGACGGTGCGCGCCCACCTCGCTTTTGGGCCGAAAGTCAAGGGCTGGGCGGAGGATGAGATCGAGGCGCGGGTCGCGGAATTGGCCGGGGAATTGGGAATCGTGGATCTCCTCGACCGCAAGCCCCACGGCCTGAGTGGCGGCGAGCGTCAACGCGTTTCGTTGGGTCGGGCTCTGGCGTTTCGGCCGAAGATTCTCTGCCTGGACGAGCCGCTCAGCGCGTTGGACGAAGACACGCACGACGAGATGATCGCGTTGATCAAACGGTTGACCAGCGAGCACGGCATCACCTCCCTGCACATTACCCACAGCCCGCGCGTGGCCAAAGCGCTGGCCGACCGGGTGTATTGCTTGAACGATGGCGGGTTGGTGGAGGAAAGCGTCTACGCGGTATAGCGTCAGTACGGTAGAACGGCAGAACGCCACCGGTTTCGGTTGAATCCGCGCGAGGAATTGTCCAACCTCAGGCATGTTGCTGCGAGTTTCCGATCTGCGAACCCATTTCCACACCCGCGAGGGCGTGGTCCGCGCGGTGGACGGCGTTTCGTTCGATTTGGAGAAAGGCCAGACCATCGGGATCGTCGGCGAGTCGGGCTCCGGCAAGTCGGTCTGCTGCTACTCGCTGCTGGGGCTCATTCCCATGCCGCCGGGCAAAATCGAGGGCGGTGAGGCGATTTTTGACGGCGCGGACCTTTTGGTCCTGCCGGAGGAAGAACTGCGCCAGGTGCGTGGGAACCGGATTTCGATGATCTTCCAGGATCCGATGACCTCGCTCAACCCTTACCTCAAAATCTCGACCCAGCTCATCGAGCCGCTCATGCTCCACGAGCCGGACATGGAGAAAGAAAAGGCGCTGAGCCGCGCGATCGACGAATTGGCGGCGGTGGGGATTCCCGAGCCGGAAAAGCGCATCCACGCCTATCCGCACGAGTTTTCCGGCGGGATGCGCCAACGGGTCATGATCGCCATGGCGCTGATCGCGCGGCCGGAGATTTTAATTGCTGACGAGCCGACCACCGCTCTGGACGTGACCGTGCAAAAACAGGTGATGGACCTGATTAAAGCGCGCCAGGATGAGTTGGGGACCGCGGTCATCTTCATCACGCACGATTTGGCCGTCGTTTCCGAGGTTTGCGACGCGGTCTACGTGATGTACGCCGGCCGATTTGTGGAAACCGCGCCAACCGACGAATTGTTTCGCAATCCCCGCCACGCCTACACCCGGGCGTTGCAACGCTCTGTGCCCGCGCTCCAGACGAAAGGCGAGGATCTCTACACCATCCCCGGCATGCCGCCGAATCTGGCCGCGAAAATTGACGGATGCGCCTTCGCACCGCGCTGCGAGACCCAAAATCGCGACCAGTGCCTAACCGACCGCCAGCCGGAGTTGAAGGAGGTGGAAACCGGGCATTGGGTCCAGGATTGCCCCGGTTGTCTCGGCCCGATGTGACCGCAGCGCTCCCGGTTTCCAATTTCCAAATTTTCCAACCCATGTCCTACCTCCAGCTCAACAACGTCACCAAGCACTTTGCCGTTCACAAGGGCTTGTTCCACCAAAGCGAGGAAGTGGTGAAAGCCGTCGATGGAGTGTCGCTCAACGTGGAAAAAGGCGAAATTCTCGGTTTGGTTGGCGAGAGTGGCTGCGGCAAGACGACCCTTTCGCGGCTCATCATGCAGCTCATCCAGCCAACGAGCGGGGATATCATCCTCAACGGCGAGCGGCTTAGCACGCTGAGTTACGCGGAAATCCGCGAACGGCGTCCGGACTTCCAGATGATCTTCCAGGATCCCTACGCCTCGCTCAATCCGCGCATGACCGTCTATTCCACCATCGCCGAGGCCCTGCGCGAACCCGATTTGCCCGAACCCAAGGCGCGTGAAGTCGATCTCCACTTTCTGCGCGCCTATCGCCGATTTCGCGGAATTCGCGACGCGCGCAAACGCCGGCGAGTCAGCGAGTTGATGGAACGCGTGGGGTTGGATCCGCGCTACATGCGCAAGTATCCCCACGAATTCTCCGGCGGACAGCGCCAACGCATCGCGATCGCCCGCGCCCTGGCGCCGCAACCCAAGCTGATCCTGGCTGACGAGCCGGTTTCCGCGCTGGACGTCTCCATCCAGTCGCAAATCCTCAATTTGCTTCGAAAACTCGCCCGCGAGCTGGATTTGACCATGATTTTCATCTCCCACGACCTTCAGGTGGTGCGCTACATCGCCGACCGCATCGTCGTCATGCAGCGCGGCAAAATCGTGGAGGAAGGCAACGCTGAAGCCGTCTTCGACGACCCGCGCAATGCCTACACGCGCCAACTCCTCGCCGCCATCCCCAGAATCGCCCCGCGCTCATGAACCCAAATCGCCTGGTTCGCCCTCCCCGCCGCTGGAATGCCAAGCTATCGCCGTTTTTCGTGGCGATGATGCAGGGGCCGCAAAAACGCCGGGCCAAGCGCGAATGCGGGCTGGTGGCTTACGACGTGCAAAACGCGGAAATCGTCCGCCGGGCGGTCAAAGCCGGCTACGGCGTCCTCGTCACCCCAAATCATTCCAGCCACGCCGATGCCTACGCCATGAACGCGGCGGCGCGTTCGGCCAAAACCGCCTTCCACTTCATGGCCGCGTGGAACGTGTTCGACAACACCAATGCGTTGGGCCAATTCGTCCTGCAAAAGTGCGGCGTCTTCAGCATCGACCGCGAAGGCACGGATCTGGAGGCGATCAAGATCGCGCGCGACATTTTGCGCGAAAAGAAGCATCCGCTGGTGATTTTTCCCGAAGGGGAGGTCTATCACTGCAACCAGCGCCTCACGCCGTTTCGCGAAGGCGCGGCTGCGATCGCTCTTTTCGCCGCCCGCAAGGCCAATCGCAAAACCATCTGCATTCCCTGCGCGCTGACGTACACCTACCTGGACGATCCCACGCCCAAGCTGGAGGCGCTGATGACAGAGCTGGAACGGGCCATTCATTGGCGCCCGAGGCCGGATTTGCCGCTGGTGGAGCGAATCTACCCCGTCGCCGGCGCGCTGATGGCCCTGAAGGAGCTGGAATACCTGGGCGAGGTGCGAAACGGCCCCTTGCCGGAGCGCACCGGCTTCCTGACCGACCACATCCTGACCTTGCAAGAGACCCGTTACGGCCAGGACGGCAAAAGCGCCGCAACCATCCCCGAGCGCGTCAAAAACCTGCGCCGCAACGCCATGAAAATCATCGAGGCCGAGGGCCCCAACCCGCAACTCGACCGCGATCTCGACGACCTGTTTTTGGCGATCCAGCTCTTCAGTTACCCCGGCAACTACGTCGCGGAAAAGCCCTCGATCGAGCGGATTGCCGAGACGCTCGACAAGTTTGAGGAAGACGTGCTCATCCGTTTTTCGCCCACCCCACGAGGCCGGCGCAAGGTGACGGTGCGCTTTGGCGAACCGATTGAAGCTCCCGCCGAGCGCCGCAAAAGCAGCCCCGAAGCATTGACCGTGCAGCTGGAAAGCGCGGTTCAGTCCATGCTCGATGAAATGGAGATCGACCATGCATAGCTGCTGGAACATGAACTCTCTCGCTAGCCTCACGATCGCCGCCGCGTTGATCGCTTTGCTTGGCCCTGCCACCGGGGCCGAAACGATCCAGGCCGGCGTTGCCGCGGTTGAAATCACGCCCACCGAACCCATTCGCCTGAGCGGCTATCGTTTGCGCCGCGAACCCGCTACTGAGATCGCCGGCAAGCTCTGGGTCAAGGCGCTGGCGATTGGCGACGACGAGCAAGGACCGGCTGTCATCCTGACCGCGGACCTGGTGGGAGTGCCTCTGGCCCTGACAAATCGCGTTGCCGAACGCCTGGGGCTGGGGCGCGAATGCCTCGTGGTTTGCGCTTCGCACACGCACAGCGCGCCGTTCGTCCAAGGCGTCTTGCCGAACATTTTTGGCGAACCGATCCCGGACGACCACGCCGAGGTCATCGCCCGATACGCTGAGGCTTTGGAAGAAAAAATGGTCGCGGTGGCCAAGCAAGCGCTGGCGAATCGGCGGGCCTCGCGCCTGTCCCGCGCCCGGGGCAAAGCCGATTTCGCCCACAACCGGCGCGTGGCTTACCTTTTGCGTCAGTTCGGCAAAAAATCGAACCCGCCCGCCCCGGTCGATCGCGACCTACCCGCGATGTTCGTCCACGACGCCGAAACTGGCGAGCTGCGCGCTGTTTTTCTCAGCTACGCCTGCCATTGCACCACGCTGAATTGGAAGCTGAACCAGATTCACGGTGATTGGGCGGGCGTCGCGGCCAGAATCATTCAGGAGCGTCACCCGGGCGTCACCGCGTTGGTCGCGATCGGCTGTGGGGCGGACCAGAATCCCCACCCGCGCGGCAAAATCGAGCACGTGGAACAATACGGCGCGGAAATCGCGGACGAAGTCGGGCGCCTGCTCGAATCCCGGGCTCAGCCCCTAACATCACCCCCAAAATGCAGCTTCGCCTTCGCGAAATTGCCGTTTGCCGAGCTTTCCCGGGATGCGCTGGCTCGTCGGCTGGAATCCCCGGATCAGCGCGTCCGTTACTACGCAAAAATCCTAACCGAACGCAAAAAACGCGGGATCGAGCCGCCGGCCGCCTTCGATTATCCCGTGCAAACCTGGAGCTTCGGCAACGACTTGGCGATGGTCTTTCTGGCCGGCGAAGTCGTCGTGGACTACTCCCTGCGTTTGAAGCGAGAAATCGGCCCCGGCCGGGTTTGGGTGCACGCTTATTGTAATGACGCGCCGTGCTACATCGCCTCCGCCCGCGTCATCGGCGAGGGCGGCTACGAAGCCCAGACATCGATGGATTCCTACGACAAGCCAAATCACCTCGATCCCATCGCCGAAGAGCGCATCATCCAAAAAGTCCATGACCTGCTGCCAAAATCATTCCAGTCCCCGCCGAAGTGAGCGAATCCTGCTCGCCGCATTCGCCATCGCCGCTGCGCAACTTTACGCGCAAGATAAGCCGGTCGACTGGCGCGCGTTCGATCCTCCGCCGTCGCCGGTTCTCAGCCCGGAGGAAGCGCTGGCGAGTTTTCGCTTGCCGCCGGGTTTTCGCATCGAGCTGGTCGCCGCCGAGCCGCTGGTGGAGGACCCCGTCACCGCGGTTTGGGACGAACACGGCCGATTGTGGGCGGCTGAGCTTCGTGGTTATATGCACGACGCCGAGGGCACGGACGAAAACGCGGGTTTGGGCCGAATTGTGGTCCTGCAAGACGAAGACGGCGACGGCAAAATGGACCGCTCCACGGTGTTTCTGGATGGCCTGGTGATGCCGCGCTCCATCGCCCACGTTCAGGGCGGCGTGCTCATTGCCGAACCGCCAAAAATCTGGTTTTGTCAGGATACCGACGGCGATTTGGTGTGCGACGCCAAAACCCAGGTTTACGATAGCTACGGCCAGCGCGACGCCGCTTCGCGCACCGCCAGCGGTCTGGTTCGCGCCATCGACAACTGGATTTACAGTAGCCGTCATCCGGTCCGTTTTCAGTGGCGCGGCGGCAAGTTGGTGGGCCAAACGGACGCTTACCGCGGGGATTTCGGCGTGGCGCAGGACGACTTTGGCCGCATCTACGCCAACGCAAATTCCAGTTGGCTGCACGTGGATCTCGTCCCCGCGGCTTACTTTCTGCGTCACCCGGCCCTGCAACGCCCCGCCGGAATTTACGAGCGCGTCGTCGCGGATCAATCCGTCTACTCGGCTCGGCTTAACACCGGCGTTAACCGCGGCGACCTCCCCGGCATGTTGCGTGCCGACGGCCGGCTGGCCAAGACCACGGCGGCAACCTGGCCCTGGATTTATCGCGGCGACCAGTTTCCGCCGGACTTCGCGGGAAACGCCTTCGCGCCGGAGCCGGCCGGCAACGTGGTGGCGCGATTTTCGCTCAGCCGCGACGGAATTCGGCTCAAAGCCGCGCAGCAACTGACGCCGGACGCGGATTGGGGCCAACGCGGATTTCTCGCCTCAACAGACGAACGATTCCGGCCCGTGCAATGCTTCGACGGTCCCGACGGCGCGCTCTACGTGGTCGATTTTTACCGCGGCATCATCGAGTACAAGCTCTTCGTCACGCCGTTTTTGAACGAGCAAATTGTGGAGCGAAAATTGGCTGAGCCTCTTGGGTTAGGCCGGATCTACCGCATCGTGCACGACGGTGGAAAGTCAAAATCCGCGCCGTTGGAGACTTTTCCCGGAAAATGCAGCTCCGCCGAGTTGGTGGCCATGTTAGGGCACCCCAACGGCTGGAAGCGGGACACCGCGCAGCGCTTGCTGGTGCAACGCGCCGACCCGGCTGCGATCCCCGCGTTGCGCACGGCCGCCGCGGAGGCAACCTCGCCGCTCGGGCGATTGCACGCGCTGTGGACGCTGGAAGGGCTCGGCCGGGCGGATTTGCCGCTCGTCCTAACCGCAATGCCCGACCCAAACCCGCAAATTCGCGCTGCCGCCGCCAGAATCGGCGATTCGCTGGGTTTGCGCGGCGAAACCTACGTTGACGCGCTGCTGAAGCTGGCCGGCGACTCCGACGCCGCGGCTCGACTGCAAGCCATCCTCAGCCTCGGCGGTTTCAGCGAGGAATTCCGGGTTCGCCGCGCCATGGCCGAAATGCTCGCCAAAGACGGCGCCGACGTCCTCTTCCGCCAAGCGGCGATTAGCGGCTTGTCAGGGCGCGAAGTCCGCTTTTTCCAGGATTTGTCGGATTTTCCGCAAACGGCGGGGTTGGTGGCCTTTCGCCGCGAACTAAGCCGCGCATTGGCAGCCACGCACGATCCACAACCCGTCGCGGACCTGCTCGCCGCCATCGCCCAGCCGCGAATTCCAACCGCGATCCAGGTTTCCGCCCTGGACGGTCTGACGCAGGGAATCGGCAACCAACGAATCCTGACATTGCCCGAAAAACCCGCCGCGCTCGCCCTCCTGGCCGCCAGTTCCTCCGCCCAAGTCCGCCAGCGCCTCGCCCGGTTGCAAGCGCTGCTGACCTGGCCCGGCAACCCTAACCAACCCACCCAAATCGCCGTCGCGCCTCCGCTCACTGATGCGGAGCGCCGCCGCTTCGAACTTGGCCGCGCAATTTACCGGGAAAGCTGCCTGCCCTGCCACCAAATTCACGGCAAAGGCATGCCCAGCCTGGCCCCGCCGCTGACCGGCTCGCCCTGGGTTCTGGAAGGCGAAACGCGGCTCATCCGCATCGTCTTGCACGGCCTGCGCGGTCCCATCCAGGTTGCCGGCGCCGAGTGGAACCTGATCATGCCCGGCCAAGCCGCCAACCCGCGTTTGACCGACGAAAACCTGGCCGCCGTGCTAACCTACGTGCGTCGCGAATGGGGTCATACCGCCGCTCCGGTCGAACCTGGAACCGTCGCACGAATTCGCGCGGAATCGCGGGATCGCGTGCTGCCGTGGACGGTGGAGGAGTTGGACGCGGAATAGGTGCGCTTGGATTTGCGCACCCCCTCGATTCGATTTTGACGTTGGCAGGTCTCGCCAATAAGCTTGGGGATGGCCAACCTACGGATCTCCAACGCCCACGTCATCTCGCCGGGTTTCGAGCAAGCTGACGCTGCAATCCAAATCGAAGCCGGAAAAATCCGCGAAATCGCAGGTTCCTCGTCCGCGGGCGATTTCGACGCCGGGGGGGGATACGTGGTCCCGGGATTTATCGACATTCACACCCACGGCGCGGGCGGAGCGTCGGCGATGGACGGCAGCGAGTCCAGCCTGCGGACGATGGCGGAGCTGAAGCTGCGGGAAGGCGTGACCACGTTTTTGCCGACGACGTGGACGGCCGGCGAAGAGGAGTTGACCGAGGCGATGCACGGGATCGCGGCTTACATGAAGCGGCAGGATTTCGCGCAAACGCCCGCGGTTCACGTGGAAGGGCCGTTCATCAATCCCAACTGCGTGGGGGCGCAAAATCCGGCTTTCGTGCGCCCGCCGGATATCGCGGAGATCGATCGGCTGGGTGAAATCGCCAAAATCGCGGTCGTTTCGGTTGCCGTGGAAATGGACGGCGGGCTGGATTTCGTCCGCGAAGCCGCAAATCGCGGGATTACCACCTCCCTGGCCCACTCCGCCGCCACTTACGCCCAATTTTGCGATGCCAAGGCCGCGGGATTGACTCATCTGACCCATTTTTGCAATCAGATGACCAAGCTGCACCACCGCGAAATCGGCTTGGTCGGCGCGGGCTTGCTGGACGACGAGATTCGGCTGGAGATGATTTGCGACACCATTCATCTGTGCCCGGAAATGATTGCGCTAACCTTCAAACATAAGCCGGCAGAGCAGATCATGCTCATTACCGACAGCATTTCAGCCAGTTGGCGGCCGGATGGCGAGTACGAGGAAGGCGGTCAGACGGTTTGCGTGGTGGATGGCGTTTGCCGGCTGAAAAGCGGTGCTTTGGCGGGAAGCACGGTGCATTTTGACCGCGCTTTCAAGAACGTGGCGGACATTACCGGCAAGCCGCTGCCGGAGCTGATCGGCGTGACTTCCTGGAATCAGGCGCAGTCGTTGGGCTTGGGCCGGTTGGGCAAGATCGAGCCCGGTTTTGCCGCGGATTTGGCCGTTTTAGACCGGGAATCGCTGGAACCGCGGGCGGCAATCGTGGCTGGGGAAGTGCGGTGGGAAATTTGACGCTAAAAGGCCGCGATCGCCCGATTTTAGGAGAAAACGCGGGTTTTCACCGATTCCAGCGCTGTGCCCAGTTCTTTCCAGTTTTCGTCGTGAAATCGGCTCCGTTCGATCATCCAACTGGTGGGAAACCCGCGATTGTTGCGGTAAAAAATCGTCGCTAGGTTCTCTTCCACGAAGATTTTTTCGATGTGCTGGAGTTCCATCCTCCGTTTCCCGATCCGGCTCGTGCGGATGATGAGTTGTTGGTCGCTGGTGGTCTCGAGGCGCAGTTTGGGCGGCTTGATCGTCCAAGCCAAAAACGGGAGAATCACAAACAATGCGGCTAGCACCGCCAGCGCCGGCCAAAACCACTCCCCGTGCCGGCCGATTTTCTCTGGCAACGCGAAAAAGTAGCCGGCAGCACCCACCGAACCCAAAACGGTTGCCCAAAGTACAATTCCGATGGGGCTCGCGCGGCGGAGGGGGATTTCAGCCAGTTGCTGGGTTTGCACGCACCCCCGATTCTTCGAAAGAATGGCGTTCTGGCAAGTCAAAAGGCAAAAACGGCGAAGTCGGCAGATTCACTCAACCTGGCAAAAGAACCCCCGAACCACCTTGCGGCGATCCGGGGGCTGCGTCCCCAACTCAACTCACTCAGAGCGATTGTTTCTTGGCAGAATTGGTTTTTTCGGGTGGCGGACCGATTTTTTTTTCGAAGCAGGATCGGGAGTTTCGTCCGGAGCGGTGGGAAGTTAGGAGGACGAAACGGCGAAACGAATCGATTTGTGTGCGATGGGGTGGGGTGGTTGTGCAGGCTGGCTTACGGGCGTTTCTGAAGCGGCCAAACTGGGACAGCCGCGTCACGATTTTATCATTGTCGTAGTTTTCAGGCTGCTGGCAACTGATAATTCGAAATTTATCATAATTTAATCGTAATATTGCGGAAATTTGCATTCCTGAGGATTTCAAGGTCTTGAAGATTTTTGGCCAAGAGAGCAAAAAAGATTGCTCTTCCGGCGCAAATTGGGTTGATGACGAGGTGTCCTGACAGGCCTTAAAGTTCCCAACGGCCGACCCGGCAATTTCGCCAGTCCAACCGGGTTTTGCGGATGTTTGTCCGCTGCCGGGATTTTGGCGGAAAATTGCCGGCGAATGATCGCGATGCTTCACGGCGTGTTAGTAGAATGAGCGCCCGCGAGCGGGCGAATCATCAAGATCGCTTGACTTTTAATTTTCCGGAATTAAATCGCCCCTTTTCGAACAATCTCAGCCTCTAGGAGTCCCTAAACTGTCCGCCAATGGGAGGTTCAACCCATAACTCAGCACCCAACGCCGCCGATGCTGCCGCCAGTCCTTTGGACGAGAGCGGCGCTTCTCTCAGCACCGCCATGTTCGTGGCTCCCACGGTGGAGGAGCTGAACGAATTGCTGCCGCAGTTTGAGGTGATTGAGCTGCTGGGCCAGGGTGGCATGGGAGCGGTTTACAAGGCCCGCCAGCCGCGTCTGGATCGCCACGTGGCCATCAAATTGCTGCCCTCGTTTGCCGGGATGGAGGAGCACAGCTTTGCCGAACGGTTCGAACGCGAAGCCCGGGCCATGGCGAAGATGAATCACCCCAACATCGTGACCGTGCACGATTTTGGCGAGACCGAAGACGGTCACCGCTTCATCGTGATGGAGTATGTGGACGGTTACGACCTTCATCACGCCATCCAGAGCGGCAAATTGACGGTGAAGCACGCCATGGGCTGGATTCCCCAAATTTGCAGCGCGCTCAACTACGCCCACGATCAGGGCCTGGTGCACAGAGACATCAAGCCGGCCAATATTTTGATCAGCAAGGAAGGGGAGGTGAAGGTGGGCGATTTTGGGTTAGCCAAGCTGGTGGGCCTCAAACACGAGACTTCCATCACCCGCAGCCAGGTTTCCATGGGTACGCCGGATTACGCCGCGCCGGAAGCCCTGGAAGAGGGCGGAATTGTCGACCGCCGGGCGGATATTTACTCCATTGGCGTGCTTTTTTACGAGTTGCTGACCGGCAAAGTGCCGCGCGGCGCCTGGAAGCCGCCGTCCTCCTTCGTTGAAGTGGATGTGCGGCTGGATCGCATCATCGTCAAGGCCATGCAGCCGGAGCCGGATCACCGCTACCAGACCGTGGCTCAGTTGACCGAATCTTTGGAGGAATTGCGCCATTCGCCCAAAATGGTGGTGTCGCGCAGCGGTTCCAAGCAATTGCTGACCGGCAACGTCACCCTTCCTTCCAGCCAGGAGCTGGAGGAAATGAAGCTGACCGGCAAACCTGCCGCGGCAGGCAGCCCGCCAAAGAGTCGCATCGGCAAACGGGACCGGGTTCATCCGCTTTTTGTGGCAGGAATCGCCCTGGGCGGCATTTTAGTGGCGGTGGGCGCCATTTTGATGCTGGTGATGCCGCGGGATTCCGGGGAAAAACCGGCGCCGCCTCCTCCAGTCATCGTTGAGCCGGAAAAACCCGGGGGAGAAGAGCCGAAGACGCCGGAAATCGTCTCTGTACCGAAGGCAGAGCCCAAACCCGAGGTTCGCCCTCCGGTTCCCCAACCGGCGGCGGTCCCGGCCTTTGCCTTGCGCGAGCCGCCCCGGCCGGAAGACGGCTGGATCGATCTCATGGACGGGTTGACGACCAAAAACAACGCCGTGCGCGGAAATTGGGTCATCCGTAAAAGTGGTGAAGTGGCGCTGGAGGGAAAAATTAGCCCCGAAGTCTATCCGCGCCTGCCTTTTCCCGTCGGACCGCGGGGGAGCTATGAGTTCGAGGTGTTGCTGACGCGCTCGCCGGCCGTGGATGAGCGTTCGCGGCCGTTGGGGCTGATTTTGCCGATTTTTTCGGAAAGCGTGGTTTTGGTTCTGGATGCCGGCAAACGGCAGGGAGGGACCGCCGGACTGTCTGATGTGGACGGATTTCCCGCCGCTCATCTGCGAAATCCAACGCGTTTTCCGCTTCAATTGGAGAGCGGCCGGCCCTATCGGCTTCGCGTCCAAGTCATTGCCGAGGGGCCCAAAATCGGCGTGTTCGCGGCGCTGGATTCCGAGCAAGTTTTGCGCTGGGAAGGCACTCGAGAGCAAATTTCGACGCCGATCGAGGCTCGCAGCCCCAATCGGCGCGTCATCGCCGTCGCATCTCGCGGTCCGGTAACGTTTGCCGAGCCGAGGTTGCGCGCTTTGGGCCGGGGCGTGGCTTTGGAGGGCGAGCCTGCGCCCGTGCCCGAAATGAAGGAATCGCAAGTGGCGGCCGAACGACTTGCGGCCGTGCAAAAAGCGGCTGAAGCACGCATCGCCGCTGAAGCTGAGGCGCCGTTTCAGGAGTTGGTGGTGAATCAACTCCACAAGGGCTACGACGCCGCCCTACGCCGCCTCATGGACAGCGCCGACCGCTCGCGCGATTTGCTCACCAAATCCGCGGCGCAGCGGGAACTGGACCGAATCACGAATTTGCGCCCCATCGAAGCCGATGACCCGCCGGAAATGCCCCAGGAGGTCAAGGACGCCCGGGCGCGGTATCGCGTGGAGATCGGCAAACTGGAGGCGCAGCGCGATTTGCTCGTCCTGCCGGTTTTGCGGGATCAACTGGCCGAAATTGAGGCTTTGAAGCCGGAATTCGCGAGTTTGGAAGATTCAGCCGCCGCGCTCAAGCAGGTTGAAGCCGCCGCACAGGCCATTCGGGAGAAAATCGCCGCGTTTGAGAGCAAAATTCCCCCACCGCCGAAGGAGCCCGAGCCGGAATCGGCCGCCATGACGCCGTCTGAGCCCGTTCCCGCGGTATCCGCCGTTCCGCCGCTGCAACGTCCTCCCTTTCCGCCGGTGCGACCGGATCGGCGGGGCGCCGTCGTTGCCTGGGGCCGTCAACCCGATGCGGAAAAGGAAGGGTTGGGTGATGTGGCCCGCGGTTTGCTCAGTTCTGCGGTTGCCATTGCCGGAGGAGACGGCGTGGCCGCGGCGCTCAAGTCAAACGGGCGCATCGTCGTGTGGGGCAATGAAGATGGCACGATTCCCGTCATTCTCGATCCCGTGCCGGAACCGATCGATGAGATGGACAACGTTGTCGCCGTCAGCGTGGCCAACAGCCCGCGGGACTTTCACCTGGCCGCTCTGGATGAGGCGGGAAAAATCGAAATATTCACCGTTGGTTGGAGCGAAGTGGCCCTGGACTTTCGCCAGCAAGTTGAGGCAATCGAAGGTGCGGTGGACGTGGTCGCGAGCCCGAAAAACGGCATTGCGCTCCTTCAGGACGGGAATTTGGTCGTTTGGGGCCGTTTCCCGCCCGGAGCGGTGGATCGGCTTCCTGACCGAGCCGTAAAAATCGTGAGCGGACCGCAAATTCAGGCGGTGATTCGCGAGGACCACACCGTGCTGGCGTTTGGGCCGTCCGCGAGCGCGCTTCCGCCAAATTTGACCGAGGTCAGGGACCTGGTTTTCGGCACGCAGGGGGAATTAGGCGGGCTTGCGATTCTCCGCAACGGCGCGCCCCTTACCGTGGGGACTTTCGCGCAATGGCAGAACGATTTGGCCCAACTGTCTGCCATTCAGCCGATTGTGAGGATCATTGGCGGCTACGAAGCCTTGGCCGTGCAGACCAGCGACCGGGAGTGGTACTTTTTCGGCACCGACATGGATGCGGAATTTTGCCAGCAACAAGCGCGAGGATGTTCGGACCTTTTGATTGGGCGCAAATACGTGGTGGGGCTGAAAAACGAGTAGGAAAAGCGGCAAAAAAGCCTCGCAAAGCCCAAAAAATCGCAAAAATGCGGGATTCGGCCACGCCCGAGAAGAGAATAACCTGTGAATATGTTAGGTTCTAGCGTGTGAGCAATCGAGAAAAATGACCCGTTTTCGGAATGGAAAGGTCCGGAGCCCCTAAACTATCCGCCTAATTCTAACAAATCGAACAAACGTGTCGAAAAATGATTGACGCCGGGCTGGTTTTCTGGTTTCTGAGACGCAGTTATGAAATCGATAGTAGCCACGTTCACCGCGGCCCTGCTTGGTCTCTCTTTGGTTCAAGCCGGTCCGATCATTGATAAGAACATCATTCCTCCACCTGACGTTTGCGATTGTTATCCTCCGGGATTGCAATTGGGCGGCTTTGTTAGCGGTCTGTTTCCTGACGGAAACGCCGACGAGGCAATTGGCGGCGGAATTTCGCTAGCTTATTTCTTCACCGATCGTCTCGGTATCGAAACGAGCTATGCAGCCTATGACACTGAGCCTCAAGTCCATCACCTCAGCACGGTGGACCTGATTTATCGCCTGTTCATTAACGACAACAACTGCTTTTCCCCCTACCTCCTGGGTGGTGGCGGCGTCTTGTCGAACGGGGATAATCTTGGCCTCTACCGCGCTGGCGCCGGCCTCGAAATGCGTTTCGAAGGCGCCAACTGCTGGGGTATCTTCCTCGACGGTACCTACAACTGGATCAACGACACCGACGATGCCGCCGTGGCGCGTCTCGGCTTCCGCATCCCTTGGTAAGGCAAAAAAAATCGGCTCTTAACCCCTCAACTTGTCAACAAATTCAACCCGAAAGCCGGGGCCGGAATAAAGGCCCCGGCTTTCGCGTTTTTAGCCTGCGCAGGTAAGGGAGGGGAAGGCTTGATTCCGTCGGAAGATTTTGCATCTTCGCTACCGCCATGAAACCGCCCACAGCCTATCGCCTTGCCCTTGTTTTTGCCGTGAGCCTGACATCCGGGCAAATTTTCGCCAAAAATCCGGCTTTTCAGCCCGTGGAGGACGTTCCCGGCTTGCCGCGCGTTCTCCTCATCGGTGACTCCATCTCCATCGGCTACACCGTCGCGGTTCGCGAATTGTTGGCAGGCAAGGCCAACGTGCATCGCATTCCCACCAATGCCGGTCACACCGCCATGGGGTTGGAAGGATTGCCAGGCTGGTTGGAGAAAATGGGCCGGGATTGGGACGTCATCCACTTCAACTGGGGCCTCTGGGATTTGTGCTACCGCAACCTGGAATCGAAAAATCAAGGCCGGCGCGACAAAGTGGGCGGGACGCTGACTCACACCGTGGAGCAATACGCCGCCAACCTGGAGGCCTTGGTCGGCCAACTCAAAGAAACCGGCGCAAACCTGGTTTTCGCAACCACCACGCCCGTGCCGGAAGGCGAGTTAGGCCGAAAAGTGGGCGATGACCTGCGTTACAACGCCGCCGCGCGAAAAATCATGGAGCGGCACGGAATTCCGGTGAACGATTTGCACGCGGCAATGGCGGGAAAAATGGAGGTTTACGGCGTCAAGGCCGGCGACGTCCATTTTAAGCCGGAAGGCAGCCAAATTCTGGCAAATCACGTCGCCGGGGCGATTGTCAGGGCGATGGAAACCGATAAATCCGGGCCCCTGACGCTGTTTGACGGCTCCAACCTGGATTCCTGGATTTTTCCCGAAAGTTCGTGGGAAATTCTGGATGACGGCTCAATGGTTTGCCGCATGCAGCAGGTGAAAGCCAAGGACGGCAGCGTGAAAACCCGCGCCATGGGCAACATCTGGACGCGCCGGGAATTTGGCGATTTTGACCTGCATTTGAGCTACAAACTGTCCCCGGGCGCCAACAGCGGCGTTTTCTACCGGGCAGACATGAAAAATCCCGTTCAGGGCGGATTCGAGGTCCAGCTCATGGACAACGAAGGCTTCCAAAAAACGCACGGCCCCAAGGACGCCCGCAAGCTCAACGGATCCTTCTACGACGGCAAAGCGCCCTCACACGATCCTTCCAATCCGCCTGGTGAGTGGAACGATTTTCGGCTCACCTGCCAGGGTCCCCGCATTCAAATCGCCATCAACGGCAAGCAAGTCATCGACGTCAACGTGGACGACTGGGACAAACCGGGAGTGAACCCCGACGGCACCACCAACAAGTTCAAGACCGCCCTCAAGGACCTCCCGCGCCGGGGCCGGATTGGCCTGCAAAACCACGGGCAGGTCGTTTGGTTCCGCGACATCACCATCCGCTGAGCCAGACGCATGCCGGCAAAGAGACGCACCAAATTGGTCGCAGGAATTTGCGGATTTCTGGCCATTTTGGGGTTCGGAACGCCGCTGCTTTACTGGCTGTCCGGCGATCTTGCTCTAAAGCGACAATTCGCCAAGCTGGAAGCGGCCGGCGAACCCACGGATTTCGCCGAAACATTGCCCGAACCGCTCGATCCGGGAGTGGATTATTTCGTAGATTTGCCGGTTTTGGCGACGCACGTGGATTTCGGCGTCGATCCGGAGAGTGGAGAGCCGGTTTTTCGAGATGCCCAGCTGCAACATCGTCTCCAATCAGTGAACGTGACGGATTTGGCGCCTGACTCGCTTCGACTGCCGAACGCTTTTATCCCCGCCTCTGCGGACGAGCAGCAAATGAAGCGAGCGTTCGGCGAAAACTGGGAAAAGCTGAGTGCATTCGACGATCGAATCCTACCGCTGATTGATGCCGCTAATCGGCCGGCTGGCCATCTGTCTCGTGTTGGCCCGAAGGACAACCCGCTGGAACTGCTGTACCCGCATTACACGGTGTGGATTGCGGTGTCGCGGGTCAGTTGTTACCGTGCGCTGTCTCGGCTTTTTGAGGAAGACAGCCCGCAAGCCTTTCGCGAATTGAGCGTCGCACTCCGTTTGGCGGATTCGACCATCGAGGAGCGAGATTTCCTCGGGTTGATGGTCGCGCTAACCATTCGGTCGATGGTGCTTGGGATCATTTGGGAGGGGTTGCTGCGCCAAGCCTGGCAACCAGCGGAATTGCAGGCGCTGGATGGAGAATTGAACCAGTGGCGTGTGCGGGAAAAGGCGGCCGATGCGCTTGCGCGGGATGCGCTGGCTTTGAATGTAGCGGTGGACCGTGCGTTTCTGCGAGGCGGGCGAATTTCCGTAGTTCCGCGCCAATTTTTGGGCCACAACAAGGCCAATTCGCTTTGGGTGATGCACGAATATCTCGTCACGCCGCTGCGAAGTGGCGATTGGGCGAAAATCCAGGCGCTTGAGTCGTTTTTGCGCGGAAAAAGCGCCTACAACATGAATTGGCTTCTCGCCAGGATCAACGCTCCCGTTTCCGGCAAGGTGTTGCGCCGTGTGGCTCAAATCGACGTGGCCAAAACGCAGATGCAGATCGCGTTCGTCCTGGAAATGTGGAAGGCCAAGCACGGGAATTACCCACCCGATCTCAGCACCCTTGTCCCCGGGCAGTTCGCCGCAATTCCTGTCGATGTCATGTCCGGCAAATCCATGGAATACGCCCTGGACGCGGATCGGTATCGCTTGGTTTCGGTGGGATGGAATTTGAAGCCGGACGGCGGCACCGTAGCCCATAAACCGGGAAAAAAGGCTCCCACGCATGACGCCAAGAACGGCGACTGGGTCTGGCACTACCCCAAAAAACTCAAACCCTAGCCTGCATTTCTCACGGGTATCTTTCCGAGGGGGGGCTACGTTTCCCCCGTTGTCGAGGCGCTGAAGTCGCGCACGGGGTTGGTTTCGGCGGTGTAATCGACGCCGTTCAGGCCAAAGCCGAATAAACGGAGAAATTCGGCTTGGTAACCCGCGAAATCGGAGATTTCGCCCAGATTTTCGGTGGAAACGTCGCCCCACAGCCGCTCGACCTCGGTTTGCACGTCTTCGCGCATTTCCAGGTCGTCGATGCGAATCCGGCCCTTGGCGTCGCGTTGAAGTTCGGAGCCGCCAGCCAGGTGATCGGCGAATAACCGGTGAATTTGCTCGATGCAGCCTTCGTGGGTTCCGCGCTCCTTCATCACTTTGTAGAGCAGCGAGATGTAGAGGGGAACGACGGGAATCGCCGAGCTGGCCTGAGTCACCAGGGCCTTGTTGACCGAGACGTAGGCCGTGCCGGCGCCAAATTTTTCGTTGAGGCGGGCGCACGACTCTTCCAGGTGCTCCTTGGCCTTGCCGATGGTTCCGTTGGTGTAGATGGGGTAGGTGAGTTGCGGGCCGATGTAGGAGTAGGCTACGGTTTTCGCGCCATCGGCAAGAACCGAGGCGTTTGCCAGCGCGTTCATCCAGAGTTCCCAATCTTCGCCGCCCATGACCTTGCGGGTGTGGGCGATGTCTTCGTCGCTGGCGGGGTCGATGGTGACTTGGTCGACTTCGCCCTTGTCGGTGTTGAGCGTTTTTTGGGTGTAAGGCTGGCCGATCGGCTTGAGGCAGGACTTGTAGACTTGGCCATCGGCCGGATCGACCCGGCGAGGCGAGGCGAGGCTGTAGACGACCATGTCTACTTGGCCCAAATCTTCGGAAATGGCCGCGATTACCCGGTCCTTCATCTCGGTGGAGAAGGCATCTCCGTTGAAACTGCGCGCGTAGAGCCCGATTTCCGCCGCTGCCTGCTCAAACGCCGCTGAATTGTACCACCCGGCGCTGCCCGTCTTTTTCTCCGTGCCCGGTTTCTCGAAAAACACGCCGATGCTCTTCGCGCCGCCACCGAACGCGGGCACAATTCGCGAGGCCAGCCCGTAGCCGGTGGAGCTGCCGATGACGAGCACCTTTTTCGGGGGTGCGGCCAGCGCCGGACGCGATTTCACGTAGGCGATCTGCTCGCGCACATTGGCGGCGCACCCCTCAGGATGCGCCGTGGTGCAGATGAATCCTCGGATTTTCGGCTGGATGATCATTTGGTTGCAACCACTAGCCGGAGATCGGCCGATGACAAGCGCGGATGCCGCGATGCGGCCTTGCACAATGCGATTTTTTTTGCCAAAACTGCCGGCCACATGAAACACTTCCTAACTCGATTTCTAGCCGTGGTCTCGCCGGCGATCCTCTTCATTTCCTGCTCGGATTCGGGCCCCGAGAGCAAAGGAAAGATTGGCGTGAGCTGCATGGACCTGACCAACCCGTTTTTCAAGCTGATCGCCAACGTCATGGCCGAAGAGGCCGCAAAACACGGCTACGAAGTCGTGGCCCTGGATGGCGCAAACGAGCCCGGCCGGCAAAACGCGCAGTTGGGCGACTTTGCCGCGCAGCGTTTCGACGCGGTCTTCCTTAATCCGGTCGATTCTCGCGCCGTTGGCGAAGGGGTGAAGAAGTTGCACGATGCCGGCGTTCCCGTCTTCACCTTCGACATCCAAATCGAGGACCCGGAGGCCAAGGAACTGGTGGTGCACCACATTGGCAGCGATAATTATCAGGGCGGGCAATTGGCGGCTGAGAGCATGATAAAGGTGACCGGAGACAACGGGAAAATCGCGATTTTGGGCCTGCCGGAGGTGTCTTCCTGCATCCTGAGGGTGCAGGGATTTAAGGACCGGTTGCAGGAAAAAGGCAGCAAGCTGGAAATCGTGACCGAACTCAGCGGCGGCGGCAATCGCAACGACGGATTCGCGGTAACCAACGACATTTTGCAGGCGCATCCGGACATTGCCGGCATTTTTGCGATCAACGATCCCTCGGGTCTGGGAGCGCATGCCGCGGTTACCAAGGCCAACCGGGCAGACGACATCCACATCGTGGCTTTCGACGCTTCGCCTGCCGGAAAACAGGGCGTTTTTGAGAAAAAGCTGGTCGATACGCCCCAACAATTTCCCCGAAAAATGGCCGTGGGCACCGTTGAGGCGTTCATCAAGCATCTTGAGGGCGTGGAACTGGAAAAACGGGTTTTCATCCCCTGCGAGCACTACGTCTACGAAACGTCCGTTCACGACGAAAGCCGGGAGAAGGAGCAGTGGTGACGCCCGCTCTGCGGGTCGATTTTGGCGCTCTGAGAGGCAAAAAATCGCCAATTTGCCCCGATAATAAGGAAAAACTTACTTTTTTTGTTTGCCAATTATCAATGCGATGCAATTCTGAGAGGCACGTGTCTAACAGCACTCCCAAAATCCAAACTTCATCTACTCTAACACCCATGAAATTAACCTTCGTTTGCCTATCAGCCGCTCTATTTGGCTTTCTGCTAGGCAATACCGCATTCGGTGGTGACGTCGCTGATTCCAAGGCGCCCGTTACCGTCGAAGAACCTGAATGCGCCGTGCCATTTTATGGCAGCGTTAGCTTCGGCTACGATACCTCTTACCTCTTCCGTGGAGGGCGCTTTGGCGAGCACGCTCCTTGGGCGGGTCTCGACCTCAACTTCGATATCGGCGAGAACCTGACCTGGAATATCGGAACCTGGTACGTTAATCCAACCCAGGGCCCCGTTGTCGTCAACGACGAGCTGGACATCTATTCCTACCTATACATCCCCGTTGCCGGATTTGATGTCGCGGTTGGCGGAACCTGGTTCTACTTTGTGGAGGATTCCGCCGATGAAGGAGAAGTCAACCTGGCGATCACCAAGTCCATTGGCGAGCTATTCGACTTTACCTTCGATTACGTCTACGACCTGACCTTTGAGGGCCATTACTTCGGTTACTACGCGGATAAAACCATTCCGCTAGCCAACTGTCTGGATCTCAATCTGGGCGCGGGCATCAGTCACGCCGATCATAACTACAACTTCCGGGTTTTAGGCGGCGACCACATGTATGCCCAGGCGGGTCTTACGTTTCACCTGACCGAGACGGCTGATTTCTCCACCTACATCCTGGGGAACTTTCCCTACAACGATCTAGAGGATGCTGGAGAAGAAAACGACGTCTACGGTGGCGCAAGCATCAGTATTTCCTTTTAATGGTGTAGCTGACAAAATAACCTTATCGTTCAAAAGCCAGCCTCGTTTCGGGGCTGGCTTTTTTGCGCGCTTAATTGCTGAATATGGCGGTGCAGGGCGTGGATTTCGCGGTTGTTCGGCTGGTGTTGAAGGGCGCGGCCGGTCAAGTGAAGAGCCGTCTCAAAATCAGAGGCGTCTTTTGCGATTGCTGCATAACCGACCAGATATTCCACGTTTTGCGCATCCAGTTCCACGGCCTTGGCCAGATGAACTTTTGCCGCGGCATACCCCTTGGTTTGATTGAGCCCGACGCCCAAAAAATAGCGCAATTCCGCGCGTTCCGGCTGTGATTCCACGGCGTTAGCGATGTGTTGCAGACCTTCGTCGTATTTGCGGAGGCGCACCAGCAGCCGGCCGAGGGCTTCGTGGAGAAATCCGTCGTTGGGCAACAACTTCAGTCCCTCACGCAAAATCGGCTCGCCATCGGATACGCGACCAGCCTGGAAATAGTGTTCGGCCAGGTTTACGCGAGCTTGAATGAAGCGCGGATCGACCTTGAGCGCCGTGAGATAAGCAGCCTCCACTTTTTTCGGTTGATTGCGCCGCTCGTAAAACAGCGCAAGGGCCATGTGGCCGTCAGGAACGTCCGCCACGGCCTCTTGGGCTTCAAGATATTCGCTGGAGGCCGAATCCAACGCTTTCAGATCCTCCGCACCAAAAACGCGCCGTTCTATATCCGCCAAGGCTCGAGCCGCCTCAATCCTGACCGCGCGGATGGGATCGTGCAACAAAGGCGCGCCGAGTTTGGCACGCATGTTTGCCGGAATAGCGGTGGATTCCAGGCCGGAGGCGGCATGGTGTCTTACGATTGGGCTTGAATCCGCCACTTGCTTCTCGATTGCCTGCAAGGTCGCTTGGGAAGGACTATCAGCCATCAAATCCAGCGCTGAAGCACGGGCGATCGCGGGAAAATCCGCGCCGTTGGCCAGCCGGATCAATTCCTTTTGCCACACGTTGGGATCTCGGTGTCCTTTGACGAGAAATTCGCTAAAATGCGGCCGCGGTTTCTTTCCCCACCAGCCGTGAAACGCGTTTGCGGCCCATGCGGCGTCTTTGTCGGTGTGGCAGGTGTTGCAGGCATTTGGCGTGCCATACGTTTTGCTCAAATCCGGACGCGGTATGCGCAAACTATGATCGCGGCGTTTATCGACAACCATGTAGTGCTTGGGCGGCATGTGGCATTCTATGCAGGAAGCGCCAGTTGAGCCCGGCTGATGAAAATGATGGGCCGGCGTATCATAGTTGGCAGGGGTGTGACAACGGACGCACAAGCTATTATCCAGCGCGTAGACCTGCATGGTGTGATGGTGATGGCAATCAATGCAACGAACGTCGCTGTGGAACATTTTGCTCTGGACGAACGAGCCGTAAACGTAGACCTCTTCGTCGATTTGTCCGTCGCCGTGATAGTGCACGGGATCGAGGACCGAAGGAACGTAGGAATCGAGAAAACTTTGGCCGTAGAGACGCTGTTTTTGCAACGGGCGCCGATGCGCGTGGCAAGGGGCGCAGGTTTCCAGCAGATTTTGATGTTCCAGCGGTTTGGTTCGCTTGGGTTTGCCGGATTCCGGGTCGATCGCCCACGCTCCGCCGTCTTTTCGCAAATCCACCAGCAAACCCAGGTTTTGCGCGGAAACTGGCGAACCTGCTCCATTTGCCGCCGCTTCAGCCCACTCCACGTGCTTGGATGCGGGGCCGTGACAGGCTTCGCAAGATACATTCATTTCCGACCATTTTGTATCGTAGCTATTGCTCTCCACGTCGTAGTTTTTCGCTAGATCCGTGGAGTGACAATCGGCGCACATATAGTTCCAGTTGAAGTGGCGGCGGGTCCAATGCAACTCGTCCTGGGGGGGGATTTCTTCGTCCGGGTAAAGATGATACCAGCGCTGTCCGCCCTCTTCAGCCGGACGCGAATCCCAGCAAATATTGAGCGCTTGATAGCGTCCGCCGGGGAACGGGATGAGATATTGCTGAAGCGGGGTAACGCCGAAGGTGTGCGTTACCTGAAAATCTTCGCGCTCGCCTTCGGAATTCTCCGTGTTGACCCAAAATTCGTCGTCCTTGCGGAAAAACCGGGTCTCGCGCCCAAAATGCTCGAAGGTGACGTCATCAAAATTAGCCAACACCGTTTCCGGAGTCGCCAATTGCATGGCAACGTGATGATGCGACAACTTCCAGTCGCCGTAAGCCTGCTGGTGACAGTTGCGGCAGGATTCCGCGCCCACAAATTCGTATCCGGCGGAGGGATCCCGGACGGGTGGCTCGAAAAGCGCCTTCAGCAGCGCCTTTTTTTCCTCAACCGCGGTTTTCGGCACGGGTTCCTCCGCTTTTTCTTCTTTGCACGACACCAGGGCGATTGCCGAAAGAAGAACGAGAATCAGCGGGCGCAAGAACATCCGCGGAGTCTAGCCAAACTCTCGTCTCGGGCAACCTGCGTTGCCACCGAATAAGCCGGCGACGCACGGCCTCGCTCAACTGGCCGCCTTCGCCGTAGCCCACGTATCCCGGCAACCTGCGCCGATGTCCTCAATCCGCAAAGATGCCTTTCTCCAAAATCACGCGAAAACCGCTCTCGTAGTTGTGGTGGGTGGCCGGTTGAGCCAAAAGCCGGTAGCCGATCGCCAAATTCGCGTCTTGCGTGCGATTCCAGCTCCCGCCGCGCAGCACCTTGAACCTGGTGCCGACGCTTTCGGACTTGGCGGTGGCGTTTTCTTGCTGTTCGCGGTTAAAAACACCCAGCGTGTACCAATCCCGGCACCATTCCCAGACGTTGCCGCGCGTGTCGTAGAGTCCGAACGGGTTGGGATCCAGACTGGCCACGGATTCCGGCGCCTGGCGTTGGATGACCCGGCTGGTCACGCTCTGTTGCAGGGAGGTTCCGGAGGCAAACAGGCTCCACTGCTCGTCGGTCGGCAAACGGTAGCGGTATCCATCGGGAACAAAGCTCTGGCCGCGCTCGGCGATGGTGAGTTGCTCGCAAAATTTCACCGCTTGCATCCAGGTCACGTTGTTGACCGGCAAATCCAGCCCCACCAGTTGGCTGGGATTGTCGGCAACGATGGATTCGTAGACCCGTTGCGTGGTTTCGGTGGATTCCACCCAGCATTTCAGGGGCGCCACCCAAATCATCCGCTGCCCCATGCTGTTGGTAAAATCCTGCCCGGGAATTGGCGTGGGGTCGTAGTGAAGCTGGGTGCTCAATTCCAGGCGATGCCCGGTGCGGACCAGACCACCGATTTGCCGGGAGGCGTAGCGCTCTCTTTTCAGCAAAAACTGGTGTTTTCCGGGCGCGATGTGCGTCACCAGCAGCGGGGTCGATCCCAAGGCCCGGCCATTTGAAAAAACCTCGGCGCCTTCGGGTTCGGAGACAATTTGCGCGGTGCCGTAGCGGAAGGCGAAATGCGCCTTGGAGCCGCCTTCGCCGCTGCCAACTTCCACCACCAGGGGGACGTCCTTGAGGCCCGGTTTCACGGCGTAGAGAGCGTGGCGGCCCTCCAGCATCTCCGTGGTAAACGGGGTGACCGGGTTATCGGCGCCGGTGAGCCGCTTGGAGCCGTTGTAGACGATCGCGCCAGGTGGGTCGCTGGTGATGGTGACCTGCTGGAGCGACCAGTTGCCCTCCGCCACGGTGTCCTTGCCCGGCTCCACTTTGACCAGGAGACGTTGATCTGGACCGATGGAGTGCTTCAGCACCACCTCATAGGCGCCAACCGGCAATTTTTCCCAGCGCAAGGGCGACATGCCTGCCCGGCCCAACTTTTCCTGGTGCTGTGCCTTGATCCAAACCTCCGCGCCTTCCGGGTTGGAAGTAACCGTCAGGCTGCCTTCCGGAAAATCCTGCTCCACCACCGTGGTCATCCCCGCGGCCAGGGTGATGTCTCGCGAAACAGTGGGCCAACCCTGGCGGGTCATGGCCAGCCTGAAGGCGCTGATCGGAAGATTGGGGATGGTGGCGGGCGCATCTCCGCTGGCGATCAATTCCAGCCGATCTTCCTCCCCAACCGCGAACAACTCGTAGCGGGCCGGATGAGAGGTTTGAATGTCCAGATTCCCCCGGCTGCGCTCCAATCGGACGGTCTCGATTTCGCGGATTCGGTTCGAAACGACCTCTTCCGTCCATTGCCGGGTGTCGAATCCCTTGCGCTCGACGGTGATTTCGTAAAAACCGCTCGGTAGGTCGGTCACGGTCAGCGGAGTCGTGCCGGAGCGGGATTCTTTGCCGCCGCCGAGTTTCGCTATTTTCACCGTTGCGCCCGCTGGTTCGGTGACCAGGGCCAAGCCTCCCTGCTCTATCTTGGGTGGCGACGAATTGGCGGGTCCGGCGGGTTCGGCGCCGGGTGCAGACGCCAAAGGCGCGGTTGGCTCGGTCTTTTCGGTTTCCTGCTTGAATTCAGCAGGCGGTGCGCCGCCGGCCAGTTGGGTGGTTGCAACCGGTTCGGGAGCATGGAAGGTGGCCTGCTTGGCATCCCGGTTGTTTGGCGCTCCCGAGCGCTTGCCTCCCCACCAACTGACCGCAGCGACTACCACAAGAAGGGCAAAATAGGGTAAAAAACGACGCGATCGCGCGAGGATGGAAGGCTGCGACCGAGCCTTGGAAGGTAGCATGACATAGTCGGATTTTTCTTTCATGGCCGCAATACTTTGTATTTACATGGCATGGACACTTTTGACAACTCAAAAACAACCTAGCGATATAATTTGTTGTCGCCAACCCACCATTAAGTGACGCTTTTGCCGCCAAAAACGCGCTTTTTTGCCCAAAATCGCCCGCCCAAGCCAAAAAGTGCCCGGGGCGCCGGAAAGCGGCCCCGGGCGGAAAACGAAAAATTTCAGGGCAGGTTAGCCCTTGATGTCCTGGGCGTGGAAAATGGCCCAGTCGTCCAGGTTGTTCAGGTTCACCGCATCGCGGAAGGAACAATCGCCGTCGGAAAGGCCGGTTGCGCCGAAAATTTCCGCGCGAGTGCCGTCGTCGTGATTGTAGCCGGTAATTGCGGCATTGTGAGCGGCAACGTTGCCCAAATTCGTCGCATTTTGCTTCACCCAAGCTTCAAACTCGGTGTAGCTCGGCTTGTTGTTGCGGATGAAGGAGAGGGTCGCGTCCTTGTTGAGACCAAGGGCGTCCAGCGTCATTTGGTCGTAGCCTGCGCCGCAAGCCGGATAGTCGTCGTGAAGCTTGCCAACTGCGTCGAGGGAGACTTTTTGCCAAAAACGGGGTAAGTGAAGCGCGCCGAGGGGACCTGCGGTGCCGGAACTGATGGTGGGTACGATTTTGCTCATTGGTTAGGGTGTGTTAGGTAGTTTTCAGGTTAGAGATTGGGGTAAGCGTGGCGGCCGGGAAAGGTCAATTCCGCGACGCCGGATTTATCCAGCTCGCCGAGCCCTTCGTCGGTCATTTTTTGATATTGCGCCTGGGTGGCGGTGTTGAGCGGCAAGTCGATGCCGGCGCCTTTGGCGATGCCGCCGGCAATTCCGGAATCTTTGGCCGCGTGCTCGGCGGAAAACCAGCATTCGTGGTCGCGGTCGATCATGTCCTCGGCATCGGTCTCCAAAACGCGGGAATTGGCGCCCGTTTGGCTGAAAACCTCGCAAATCATGTTCAAATCGTGCCCCAGCGCCTTGGCCAGGCCCAATCCTTCGGCCAAACCGGCGGTGTTGATGTTCATCACCATGTTGACCAGCGCTTTGACCTCTGCGGCGCGGCCGGGGCCGCCCTCGATGAAGCGCATGTTGACGCTGAGGTCGTCGAGCAATTTTTTGTTAGCCTCAAAGGCTCCCTGGTCGCCGGCCACCATCAGGTAAAGCTTGCCCTCGCGGGCGTGGCTGATGCTGCTGGCCATGCAACCTTCCAGCGTCTTGGCGCCGGCGGCGGAGGCGGCCGCGGCCACTTCCTGATGAATCGCCGGGGATAGCGTGGCGCAGTTTAAAAACGTCTTGCCGCCGGCGTTGGTGAGCAAGTTGGCGTCGCCTTCCAAGAAAATCGCCCGCATCGCCGCATCGTTGGTCACCACGGTAATGACCACGTCGGAATTGGCGGTCACATCGGCCAACGACTCGTAGGCTGCCGCTCCGATTTCGCCCGCTAATTTTGAGGCGGCCTCGCGGTTGATGTCGTAGACGGCGGAGACTTCGTAGCCCACGTCCTTGAGGTGTCGCGCCATGTTCGCGCCCATGCGGCCTACGCCGACGAATCCGATTTTGTTGCTCATTGTTGCTGGGTGTCCGGGTTTTGCTGGTTGAACCACGCATGATAGCGAGCCGTATGGGCGCGCAAGGAAAATGTTCGCCTGTTAGCGCGGAATCACTTCGCGAACTTGAAGTCGCCGGTCAACACGTCATCCACATCGGCCCCGTTTTTTTGCAACGTTAGGGTTTCGACGTTCAGCTCTTTGGTAATGGCCACGTCACTCTGCAAAATCACCGTCCCGGCCCGCGCGTAGACGCTTTCATCGTAGGTTCCGCCAATTTCGACGCTCACGCCCGAGGCGCCGATCGGCACGGTCACCGTTTCCTGGAAGTCCAGGACCACCTGCGTGCCTTTGTAGTGCGTCGGCTGGGTGGGAGCGGCCGTTACGTGAAGAATGTCGCCCTCCACGACCTCGGTGATGCCCAATTCGGCAAATTCTTCGTCCGCGTCTGAGGAAAAGCTGTTGACGTAGGGCACGAGCAAGAGAACGGCGATAACCCCCACCACCAGCAACACCAGACAACCGGCTCCGCAGCCGATCCCCACTTTTGCCCCCGTGCTCATGCCGCCGCTGTCCTGCGGCGCTTGGGCGGCGGGTTGGATGGGATCGGGAGTCAAGGGCGGGTTCGGGTCAGTCATCGTTGGTGGCCGTGTTAGAAACGGGCGCCAATTTTCCCGGAGTTTTGCGAACCCGTCAACCTGTCATTGCGGGCATGTGCGCCGTGTGTTAGACCGCAACGATGCCTCACGCGAACCCATCGCCGCAACGCGTCTTCATCACCGGAGGCGCGGACGGGCTTGGCCGGCATTTGGCCCTGCTTTACGCCCAACGCGGGGCCGACGTCGCCATTTTGGACGTCGATCGCGATTCCGGCGAAAAATTGGCGAAAACGCCCGGAATCCGCTTCCACGAGCTGGATTTGGCCGATTTCGAGCCGGAAAACGTCGATTTTGGCGCCGAATCGTTCGACACGGTGATCTTGAACGCCGGAATTAGCGCGTTTGGCAATTTTGCCGAAATTTCCTGGGAAACGCAGCAAGCCGTGCTGGACGTGAACCTGGCCGGACACCTGCGTTTGCTCCATGTTCTGCTGGGAAACGACCGGCTCAACCCCGGTGGCAGATTGGCGTTCGTGCTCAGCGCCGCCGCCTTCACGCCCATCCCGGTGACGGCCACCTACGCGGCTTCCAAGGCGGCCCTGGAGGGGTTTGGCCGCTCCGTCGAGCCCTGGCTGATGCATCGCAACATCTCGGTTAGCCTCATTTATCCCGGCCAGATGCAAACCGCTCATTTGCGCAAATTTTACGGCAACGAGGATGCTTCGGCCGGCGTCGATCCCGCCATCATCGCCCGCCGCGTGGTCCGTGGTCTCGACCGCCGCGCGCGCAACATCCATCCGGACGCGATGAGCAAAATTTTCCGCGCCTTGGCCACCCTGGCGCCTTGGGCCATGCCCCGGCTGATCTACCGCTTCAACCGCAAACGCTTCGCCGCGATGCTTTACCCGGATTTGGCCGAATGAACGACGAGCGCGTTTTTCTGGTGACCGGCGCAACCGGCGGAATTGGCCTGGAAATCGCCCGCGGCCTGGCAAAAACCGGCGCGACCGTGGTCATGACCGGCCGCGATCCAAAACGTGGGGAAACAGCCCGCCGCAACGTGGCCGATTCCACGGAAAATTCCCAAATTCACCTCCTCACCGCGGATTTGGCCGAAATGAGCGCTGTTCGCGACTTGGCGGCTGAATTTGAGGCCAAATTCAGCCGACTGGACGCCCTCATCAACAACGCCGCCCTGCTCACCGCCCGGCGCGAGGTCACCAGCGAAGGGTTGGAGCGCATGTTCGCGGTCAACTTCCTGGCGCCCTTCCACCTGACCCGGCTCCTAACGCCGATGCTGCGAAAAAGCGCCCCTTCGCGGCTCATCAACCTTGCTTCCAACGCGCATCGCTGGGTGGAAACGCTGGATTTCGCCAATTTGCAGGCGGAACGCGGATTTGACGTGCGAATGGCCTACGGAGCTCAAAAACTCGCCAACATCCTCCACGCGTTCGAATTCGCGCGGCGATTCGGCGGGGACGGGATTTCCGCCAACGCGCATCATCCCGGCGAAGTCGCGACCAACCTGGGAAATCGCGGATCGTGGTATTTGCGGGTCTACTGGAAGCTGGCGGCGCGTTCCCGGCTCTCGCCCGCGCAAGGCGCTGCGCCGATCGTCCAGGATGCGCTAGGTTCGTCAGGCAGCGGCGCCTATTTTGAGCGCGGAATCGCGGTTGAGCCCTCCCCAGCGGCAAAAAACGCGGAATTGGCCGCGAAATTGTGGAATCACGCCGAAACGTTGCTCGGCAATCTTTAGCTGACCCGATTTGCCCGCATGCCGGCCCAAAACGGCGCCAGAGCCAGGGCCGTGACAATCGCGGCCAGAGCAAAAGCCGCTCCCGGAAAATGGATCGGCGCGCCTTGGCGGGAAAAGTGATGCAACGTCTGGGTCATGACCAGAGGGCTGAAAATCATGGCCAGGGCGTTGAGACTGGCGGTCGCGCCGTGCAACTCACCTTGCGCGTTAGGCGGCGTCACGTTGGACATGATCGTGTTCATCGCCGGCCCTCCCACACCCCCCAAAGCCGAAAACGGGATGAGCGCGTAGGCCATCCACGGCCGGCTGGCCAAGGCGAACCCCATCAGAGCCACCACGTTGATCGCGATGCCAAAAAGCGCCGCCCGATACGGCCCAAACCGCTTCATCACCGGCCCAACCAACGTCGCCTGAACGACTGCCGCGCCCAGCCCCACCAGGGTGAGCGAAAGCCCGATTTCCCAGTCCTCCCACTTGTAGCGGATCTTGCCGTAAAAATTCCACGTGGAGGGATACACGCTGTGCGCGAAGCCAAAAATGCCCGTGGCCAGGATGAACCACACCACCTTCGGCAGCTTGCGAAAATGCTGAAACGCGCCAAACGGATTGGCCCGCCTCCAATCGAATTTGCGCCGGTGTTCGCGGTCCAGCGACTCCGGCAAAACCAGCCAGCCGTAGAAAAAATTGAGCGCCGCCAACCCCGCCGCGGCAAAAAACGGCGCCCTGGGCCCCAACGTGCTGAAAGCCGCCCCCAGCGCGGGTCCGATGATGAATCCCACGCCAAACGCCGCGCCAATCATCCCGAACGCGCGTCCCCGGCTCTCCTCATCGGTCACGTCCGCGATGTAGGCGTTGGCAGTCGAAAATGTGGCCGAAGAAAGGCCGGAAAGCGCCCTGCCCAGCAGCAGCAGCCACATGGTGTGGGCTAAACCCATGATCAAAAAATCCACGGCCAGCGTAGCGATGGAAATCAGCAAAACCGGCCGCCTGCCGAAGCGGTCGGAGAGATTTCCCAGCAACGGCGTGCCCACGAAATTCGTCACCGCGAACGTCGCCCCCAAAATGCCGCCCCACGCCACCGCATCCTCGGGATCGAGCCCGGCCACCTGCTTGATGAGCGAGGGAATGACCGGCATGATCACCCCAAACGCCATCATATCCAGCGCGACCGTCACGATCACGAAGAGGAAGGCGTTTTTGCCGGGTTTTCGGGGTGAAGCGTCAGGCTCAAGCATCCGTCCCGCATCGCCTTGCCCGATGCCGGTGGTTGGGTCAATCAAAAAGAGATGGGATAGCCGGCGGCCGGAGTGATTTTGGCTGTGTCAGGGCGAAATTTTGCGAGGGCACGTTGTCGTTGCCGCTTGGAAAGCTGGCTTCAGCAAAAACTCGACGTCCGGTTTTTCGCAATCGCACTGGCGCTCACCAATGAGGCCGGTTAGATTGCAACTGAATGGCTTCTTCCTCCGACAAATCTAGCGGCGCTGTAAGAATCGTCCGCTTCGACTGGGCGATGAAGTCGTTGTTGCGCGACAAGGCCAATTTCGACATTCTGGAGGGCTTTTTGCACTCGCTCTTGGGCGAAGAATTGACGATCGAAGAGATCGTCGAAAGTGAAAGCAACGCGGAGTCCGATAACGCCAAGTTCAATCGCGTCGATCTGTTGGCCAAGGATCGCGAAGGCCGGCGTGTCTTGGTCGAGATTCAAAACGAACGGGAGAGCGACTACATCGAGAGGATGCTGTTCGGAACCTCCAAGCTCGTGGTCGAGTCGATCGGCAAGGGGCAACCGTTTGGAAATATCCCCAAGATCATTTCGATCCACATTCTCTATTTTAACTTGGGACAGGGCAATGACTACGTCTATTCCGGCACGACCGAGTTACGCGGCGTGCATACCGACGAACCGTTGCTGGTTTCGGAGCGATTTATTGATGAAGAAGGCGATGCGAAGTATCGGCTACGCGATGTCTTTCCGGAGTATCACGTGATTAACGTGAATCGCTTTAACAAGATGGACGAAGAAGATTTGGAGATGCTCGATCAATGGGTTTATCTCTTTAAGGAGAGCGAGGTGCGCGGGGATTTTGACGCGCCGGGAATTGCGACGGCCCGGGAAAAATTGGCGTATTTGAAAATGAACGAGGAGGAGCGAAAGCGCTACGACCGGTTCATGATGGATGTCGTTCGAGAGATCGACATTATGGAAACGGCGCATCGCGAAGGGCTTGAGGAAGGGCTCGAACAAGGGCTCGAACAAGGGCTCGAACAAGGGCTCGAACAAGGGCTCGAACAAGGACGGGAGCAGGAACGCAGCTTGTTGGTCGCCACGATGCAGAAAAACGGATTTACAGTTGAGCAAATCGCTCAAGGCACCGGGATAACGGTGGTGGAGGTCGAGAAAATCTTAAGTGATTCGACCGAATAAGAGTTTTCCTACTCCACCAGCAGCACATACATCGCATCCTCCGGCGCTCGGAACTGGCCGCCGTCGATCCGGATCTCGCCCGTTTTCAGAAAATTGCCGTCCAGAACTTCGCCGCGTTTGATCCGCGAATTCGCCAGCTTCACCTGCAAATCCGCCTTCTCGACGTTCCAGGGCGGGCCGCCGAGCGAGGTGATTCGTTTGCCGTCGCCGGTCGGTTGCGTGCGCCAACCGTAGGGGCGGCAGGTGGTGCCGATTTGGAGCAGAATCTTGCCGGATTTGGCCAAATCCTCGCCGTCCACCGACACTGCGGTCACCGTAACATACTCGTTCCGCGACAAAACCGAGATTTCCGGCAAATCCACCCGCTTGCCGCGAATGAACCCGGTCACACCCTGTGCTTTGGGCGATTCCAAGGTGCAAATGCCGCCGGCCGTGTCCCATTTTAGCTGGCCGGTTTGGCTGGTGACGACTCCGTCCCGCAGGCTGAATTCGGCCAGCTTGCTGAGCTTGGGATCGCTATCGTAATGGACCTCGACCGGCCCGGCCAGATAGGCGAGCGGATCCATCGGCGTCTTCACGGAGGACAGCTCGTTGAAGCTGCCGGAGTCGCGATTCGGATCATAACCGGAATCCTCGACCGCGATCGGTTTGCGGCGTTGCCAGAGATCGTCCAGCGTGCGGTGCTCGCTCAAAACCGGTTCCGCGCGGCGCACGTAACCCTGGCGAAACATCAGCGCGGCGGCGGGAAACTGACCGGCCACCATGGGGATGTTCATCTGCCATTTGCCGATGGGCCGGCCGTAATCCGCATCGCCCATCGCGAACCAGTAGAAGGCGTCGAAACCGGTCAGCGAACTGTAGGCGGCGACCAGAAACGGGCCCTCGGACTGGTGTTTGAGCGGCAAAACCCAGGAACTCTCGGAGATGAGGAAAGGCTTGCCCGCGGGCATTTTCACGGCGAGCGGGAATCGGCGCGGCTGGCTCAGGACGGATTGACCCGAAAACACGTCGCCTTTGGAAATGAGGTAACCGGCCTTACGGCGGTCGGAGGGGTTGACGTGGGAACCGCCGTTGAAGTAGCGGTTCGCGCCCGGCACATCGTTGGCGGTGTAGCTCCAGCGCTCGATGTCGTAGAGCTTGGCGGCGTCGGCGGTGTGCCAGTTGCCGGCGTTGATCAGGTGTTTGCAGCCTAACTCATCGCGTAGGTAGCGCGCCATCCCGGCGTTGAAGTCGAACATGAGGCGGCCGTAGAATTCGAGCTGGTCGGCGTAGCGATTTTGGCGCGCGGCGCGGGCGTTTTGGGTAAGGTGCCAGACGGAGAAGAGTCCCATTTCGCCACTTCCCGGGTTGTCGGCCTTGTGATCCGCTTTGCCGCCCCAGGAATTGGCCGCATCGGCCATAGAGCCGTGCTTTTTGGTTAGGAAAGCGTGGAATTTGCGTCGCAAATCGCGCCTCGCTTCTCCTTTCACAGCTTGCAGGGTATAAAACAGCAGGCTGTCCTCGTTTTGCAGTTGCAGAATCGCCACCGCCGGGTCTTGCGCCAGCGGGATGCTGGTGTGCGGGTTAGGCGGGGTGAGCAGCGCCTTCCACCAGGATTTGTAGCCGGCTTGAAGCGCTTCGTCCCAGAATAGCATGCCGGTTAGGTTGTTGCCGCCGGGATTCGTCAGACCCAGCGACGGGCGCCACTTCGTCGCCACCGCCCAATACGGCGAGATGGTGGTGTAGATGCCTTCCGCGCGCATGGCGGCGACGAGACGCTGGATTCGATCCACCTCATTGGCGTTGACGTCAGTGATCTTGGCGTCGGGCGCCTTGGAGAGCAGATGACTGTGGGAACGCACAATGTTCACGCCGCGCCGGGCCAGCCATTTGGCGTGATAAGCGAGCGCCTCGGGATCGCGCGTTTTGTAGTGGTAACCGGTGTTGACGGCCCAGAAACGCAGGGGGCGTCCCGCGCCGTCGACGAAATCACCCCGCGCGTCGTGACTAACAAACCCGCTCATCCCGGCGGTTTCCTCGTTCAATTCGGACAAATCCAGACGCGCCTGGGGCGAGATCGGGTCCGCGCCGGGTTCGAAGGCCCAGGAACCGGCGTCGGCCAGGCCGAGTTTCTCGCCGGGCTTGAGTTTTCCGCTGGGCGCGAAGGGCGTGTCCGTGAAGAGGAAGCAATCCAGCCCGCCGTGGTGATTGTTCTTCGAATGCATGCGAAACTGCACGGTGGAATCGCCCGCCGGGAGCGAAACTTTGCCGACTTTGACCCAAGCGAGGAAGCGGATGTCGATCCCGCCATCGGCCGCGATGTTGGCCTGATCCGTTTTCTCGGAAAAGTCGATTTCGGCCCAATCGGTGTCGTTGAGCTTCCAGGACAGCTTGGTTCCGGTGGGATTGGCGCGAACCCAGAGATCGTGCTCGCCGGCGGATTGCACCCGGAAATTCCAGGTTGCCTCGGCGGGGCCGGCGTTGGTGAAGTGGTTCATCCAATCGCCGCCGGAAAGCTGGTCGCGTTTCACGGAGTTGTACCAACCGTGTTTGCGGGCGGTGGAAGTTTGCGCGGCTTCGCCTTCGAGCCAGATGACGTCGGCGTGGACGAAGATTGGGAAGGCTAGGGCGGAGAGAAGCTGGATTTTCATGGTTAACGGCGGAATTAACGTGCAAGCCGCTGTGGCGCAAGTGCCCGCTCACCTTGCGCGCACCCCAAGCAGGTTCGTCACTGTTTTTCCGGGTGAATCGCTAACCGGAGCCCCGTCGCTCCGTTCGAAGAAAAATCCTGAGGACGTGCCGCCGTCCAGGTTGATGGCGCGATTGACCGTCCAGCCGGTTACGGGGTTGGCGCTGGCCAAAATTTCGGCTAATTCGGCCAAGGTGATCGGCGAGGTGGTGCCGATGGCCCAGTTTCGCCGCCAATCCGTGGCGATGAAGGTTCGGCTCCGGGATTTGGTCGCTTCCAGGCCGCGAATGGCTTGGCTGTGCTCCACTAGGTAAGGACCGGTTTGGAGGAGGGCGGCGATTTGGGGATGATCGCGAAATGCGGCTCGGCGCACGATGTGGATGCCGCGGTGATCGCTGTAAACCACGCCGCTAAGCAGCCGGCTGGATTCGAAGCGGTTGACGCGCCGGCCGCTGGCGATCATCAACCCCAGGGGACGCCGTTCCGGGGTGAAAAAGCCGCCGTTGACCCCGGCCAGGCACGATTTTGCCCGAAATGCGCCGGAAAATCCCGCGGAGTTGTTGACTGCCGTTTTGCGCGAATCGATCACCTCCAGCCGGCAATCCGACGAGCTGAAAAACGCCAATTCGACGGTCGCCACCCGGCCTTGGGCCTTTTGCACGAGCCGTTTGACGTAGGCGAGGTTCGGCTCGGTGCGTTCGGACCGCGCGGTTTCGTTGACCAGCTTCCAATCCGCGGCTGAGGCGAAAACCGGGAGGGCGGCGAGGATGAATGGGAGGAAAAGGCGAGGTTTCACGGTTTTTTGGCGAGCCCAAGGAGGGTCTGAAAATGAGGATGCTCGGACTCGCGATCGACGATGGTGATGTCGATTTCCGAAAAACCGCCGTTTTGCAGAAATTCGTGCAATTCCACCTCCGCGAAGCCCAGCCAGACGTCCAGGTAAACCTCGCGCGCTTCCTCAAAGCTGTGTTTGAGCAGGTCCAGAATCACAATCCGGCCGCCTGGCTTCAAAATGCGAAAAGCGGCTTCCACCGCGCGTTCCGGCTTGGTGGCGTGATGCAACGCCTGGCTGAAAAAGGCCAAATCCACCGAATTTGGGTCGATTGGGGGCGATTCGATGTCGCCCAGCCGGTATTCCAGGTTCGTCACGCCGTTTTGGCGAGCGAGTTTGGCGCCGTATTCGACCATTTTCTCGGAGTTGTCGATCGCCAGCACGCGTTCGGCGCGTTGGGCCAAAAGCTGGGAAAACGTGCCCTCGCCGGCACCGAGATCGGCGATGATCATGGGCGGCATCAGCTTCAGGAGCGTCTCCGCCAGCGCCTTCCAGCTTCGTCCCGGCAAGTAGCTGCGGCCGAATTTTCCCGCCAATTCGTCGAAATAAGCGCGCATCCGGTCGCCGCGTTTGCGCAACAGCAGTTCCAGGGCCGCCCGATCGCGCTTGGCGTCCTCCAATTCGGCGATCGCGGCCTCCAGCAACGGCTCCAGGTCCGGATTTCCGTCTTTTCGCGGCGCCAGGCCGTAAATCACGTTTTTTCCCGAGCGGCGATCGGTGACCAAGCCCGCCTTTTTCAGCTGCGCCAACTGGGTGGAGATTCGCGACTGACCCATCGCCAAAATTTCCTGCAATTCGGCCACGGAAAGATCCTCGCGCCGGAGCAGACACAAAATCCGCAACCGGGTCGGGTCCGCCATCCCGCGCAGAGCTTGGAGGACCGAACTCACGCGGCCTTGCGAAGGGTGAGGGGGATGACTTTGTCCAGGTTTCGCAGAATCCCCAGGACGTCGGCGGCGGATTTTGGGGTGTCCGGGCAAAAACCGCGGCTGATGGCGTAGTCCTTGCCTTTGAGGACGAGGAACGTCCAGAGGCGTCCGGAGACCAGCGTCCCGAAAATGGGAAACTCGTTGCCGTTGAGGCCTTGGGTCGCGACCATCGCTGCTAAAATTTGCCCGTAGGGATCGGTCCCGCCGCCGCTTTGCGGTTTGTACTCCATCAGGCAAAAAAGCGGAGGCGCCAAATCCATCGCAGTCCGGCCCACCAGGCAATCGGGCTCTCCGGACAAGCGTTGGCCGTTGACTTCGACCACCAATTTGCGGCCAGAGAACAATTGCAGCCCCAACGCCTCGAAATCGACCAAATCCAGCAACGGCGCGATGAACTGCATCTTCAACTCGTCCTCCGTCCAGATGCCGGAGTAAAAAATCAGCCTCTTGGCCAAGTGTTTGAGCCGGGTCAGATCGGTTTTCGACGTTTTTGCCGGTTCGTTGAGCCAAGCGTCTAATTCGGGCAAATTCTCGCGGAATTTCAGCCCAAACGTGTCCATGACCGCCTGTTGGCCCCAACGGTAGAAGGAAATGTCGCCGGTTTCGTCGCTCGTGTCCATTTTGCGCAGGTTAGCCGTTCGGAGCCGCGAAATCAAATCTCGGACGAATGGCACGAATCGCAAATTTTCGGATTGACCCACGGCGGAAGCATGATACATCAACTTATCACGATTTGTAGATACGACCATGGCTTTCATCTTCTCCTCTGAATCGGTGACCGAGGGTCACCCCGACAAAGTTTGCGACACAATCAGCGACAGCGTTCTCGACGCCTGCCTCAATGGGGACCCCGACAGCCGGGTGGCCTGCGAGACCATGGTGAAGGACAATCTGGTCATCTTGGGCGGTGAAATCACCACCAAGGCCGATTTTGACTACAAAACCGTCGTCAAAAAGGCGATCGAGGGCATCGGCTACACCAACGAGGACTGCAAGTTCCACGCTGACAACTTTTTCCTCACCAACGCGCTGGGAATGCAGTCGCCTGACATTGCCCAAGGGGTGGATGAGACCGGCGCGGAGCACAAAACCACCGCCGAGCAAGGCGCCGGCGACCAGGGGCTGATGTTCGGTTTCGCGGTCAAGGAAACGCCCAGCCTGATGCCCGCGCCCATCGCCTATTCGCATCAACTCGGCAAGGCGCTGACGGATTTGCGCAAAAGCGGCGCGCATTCCTGGTTGCGGCCGGATTCCAAGACGCAGGTGTCGATCCAGTACAACAACGAAGGCAACCCCGAGCGAATCACCGCGGTTGTCGTCTCTACTCAGCACGCCAAGGACATCACCACGCCGGAAATTCGCGAAATTTTGGAAGAAGACCTCATCCGCAAGGAACTGCCGGGAAATTTGCTGACCGACGACACCGAGGTGCTCATCAACCCCACCGGCTTGTTCGTCGTTGGCGGGCCGGAGGGCGATTGCGGCCTGACCGGGCGCAAAATCATCGTCGATACCTACGGCGGCATGGGGCGTCATGGCGGTGGAGCCTTCTCCGGCAAGGACCCATCCAAGGTGGACCGCTCGGCGGCGTATTTTTGCCGCTGGGTCGCCAAAAACATCGTCGCCGCGGACCTGGCTTACCGCTGTGAGTTGCAGGTGGCCTACGCAATCGGTCATCCGGAGCCGGTCAGCATCAATGTCGCTACCTTTGGGTCGAACACCGTGGATGAAGGCGCGATCGAGCGAGCCGTGGACCAGGTTTTCTCCTTCAAACCAGCCGACATCATCAGCCAGCTAAGACTAAAACGCCCCATTTATCATAAAACGACGAATTACGGGCATTTTGGCCGGGAAGACGATTTGGAAGCCCTCACCTGGGAAGATACCAACCGCGTGGCCGACCTGAAATCCGCTGCCGGCGCCTAACCAAGCACGCACGATTCACAAAGCACCAATCACCAAGCACAAACGACCATGTCCTCCAATTTTACCGACTACAAAGTTAAAGACATTCAGTTGGCCGATTTCGGCCGCAAAGAGATCGAAATCGCCGAGCACGAAATGCCGGGATTGATGGCGATTCGCGAAAAATACGCGGCCGAAAAACCGCTCGACGGTGTTCGTATAACCGGGTCGCTGCATATGACGATCCAAACCGCGGTTTTGATCGAAACGCTCAAAGCACTGGGCGCTGACGTGCGCTGGGCCAGTTGCAACATTTTTTCAACCCAGGATCACGCGGCGGCGGCGATTGCAGCCACCGGTACGCCGGTTTTTGCCTGGAAAGGCGAGACGCTGGAAGAATACTGGTGGTGCACGCGTCAGGCTCTTACGTTTCCCGGCGGAAAAGGGCCGGAACTCATCGTGGACGACGGTGGCGACGCGACGTTGTTGATCCACAAAGGCTATCAACTGGAAGAATGGATCGGATTGGGCCAAGAGCGAGGCCGATGGCGATCCTGAAGAGGTGAAGGTCATCAAAAAGCTGCTCTGCGAAATTCACGAAGAAACGCCGAATTTCTGGCACGAAGTGGTGAGAAGACTGCCAGGGCGTCTCCGAGGAAACAACCACCGGCGTGCATCGCTTGTACCAAATGGTGGAATCCGGCGAATTACTCTTCCCGGCTGTAAACGTGAACGATTCGGTCACAAAATCGAAGTTCGACAACCTCTACGGCTGCCGGGAGTCGCTCATTGACGGCGTGAAGCGCGCCACCGACGTGATGGTCGCGGGAAAAGTGGCTGTTATCTGCGGTTACGGGGATGTCGGCAAAGGTTGCGCGCAAGCGATGAAAGGCATGGGCGCGCAAGTCGTCGTGACCGAAATTGACCCCATTTGCGCCCTTCAAGCCGCGATGGAAGGATACCAGGTGCTTACCGTGGAAGACACCCTGGGCTGGGGCGACATTTATGTCACCACCACCGGCAACTACGACATCATTCGCCTGGATCACATGGAAAAAATGAAGGATCAGGCCATCGTCTGCAACATCGGCCACTTTGACAACGAAATTCAGATGGACAAGCTGGATGGCGCTAGCGGTGTTACCAGTATCAGCATCAAAGAAGAGACTCAAGGCGCGGTAGATAAATACACCTTCGCCGACGGGCATAGTATCTACGTGTTGGCCAAGGGTCGTCTCGTCAATTTGGGTTGCGCCACCGGTCACCCCAGTTTTGTCATGTCCAACAGCTTTGCCAACCAAACTCTGGCGCAGATCGATTTGTGGCGAAACAAGGACGAATACGAAAACAAGGTCTACCTGCTGCCCAAGCATCTGGATGAAGAGGTCGCCCGACTGCACCTGGAGAAAATCGGCGCCAAATTAACAAAGTTAACTCAAGAGCAGGCTGATTATATTGGCGTGAAGGTCGAAGGGCCTTACAAGCCGGATTACTATCGCTATTAGCCCCGAAAAAGACCGCAATTTTGGCGCGATGCGGCATTTCAGGGGAAGGGAAGTGGAGCATAGCGGATTCGAACCGCTGACCTTCTCATTGCGAACGAGACGCTCTACCAACTGAGCTAATGCCCCGGGGCAGAGCGCAGATTACCGCGAAAAATCCAGTTTCCAAGCGCCAAATTCCTCCACCCCTCACAATTTGCCGCTGCGTTTTACCTCCAGGTAGGCGTTGGTTAGGGCGACGGGCAGGTTTTCGGCCACGTCATCAATGGTGACGATTCCGCTGCCGCGCAGGTCCTCAAAGAGTTTGCCGCGTTCCTCCAGGTAATGATGGGTGGCGCCGAAGAGGAGGGCTTCGTCAAAGGTGCGGATGTCGTTGGAAACGCAGCTTTGCACGGATTTTTCGCGCAAACTGGCCAGCATGACCAGGTGGCGCTGCTGGAGGGTTTGCAGCGCGGGGACGACGTCGCCGGTGTCCTCGCTGCGCAGGTTGGTTAGCACGACGACGAGGGCGCGGCGTCGCTGGCGGGCCATCAGCTTCTCCGCGGCTTCGCCAAAATCGCTCGGGGCAGAGGTGGTTTGGTAGTCGTAGAGGTGATTGAGCAGTTGGGTCATGCCGTGCTGGCCTTTAACTGGCGGGAGCCAGCGATTTGAGCCGCCAAAGCTCAGCACGCCCATTTTGTCGCCCTGACGCAGGGCGATGAAGCCCATGAGCAGGATGGCGTTGAGACAGTGGTCGAATTGTGGCAACGCGCCGTCCAAAGCGCGCATGCGCCGGCCGGAATCGATCATCACGACGATGTTTTGGTCGCGTTGTTCGCGGTATTGGCGGCTGATCAGCTCGCGCCGGCGCGCGGTGGCTTTCCAGTCGATCTGGTTGAGCACGTCGCCGTCGTGGTAGTCGCGCAGTTGGTGAAATTCGCGGCTCATGCCTTGGCGGTTGCGGTATTTGATGCCCATCTGCTCCTCCATGTGGGCCAAGGCCAGCAGGCTGTAGCGGATGACCGGCTCATAGTTGGGGTAGACCTTGATGACCTGCCGCCCGGCGGCGTGGGTCGCCAGGCTCCAGAGCCCCAGCGGCGAGCGGCGCAGGATGTGGGCCTCGCTAAATTCCAACTGCCCGCGTTTTTGCGGCGTTATCGCGTAGGCCACCTTGACGAAGCCGCGGCGGGGGATGCGGCCTTGCCAGGGAAGCTGTTCGGACTCGGTTTCGGCCGGAATTCCGTCGAAAACCCGGACGTGCGCGCGGGTGAACCCGTTGTTGGTCAGGGTCAGCTCGATGTCTTGCGGGACGCCGAGGGCGAATCGCGACGGAGTTATGCGCGTAGCCAGGATGGAGCGTTTTGTGGCCAACGTCAGCATGTCCAGCAACGACAGCGCCCCTAAAAAAGCACCGCCGTAGAGCCAGTAAGGCTCCGCGACCGGCCAAATGGAGGCGGCAAGGCCGGTTAGGCCCCAGAGGAGGATGAGCGCGAGCAGGCCGGCGGTCGGACGCATTGGGTGAAATTTTGAAACTCGAAACTCGAAATCCGAAACTCGAAGCGCGGATTCATTTTCGGATTTCGAATTTCGAATTTCGAGTTTTTATTCGCGCGGCGGCGGAACGGTTTCGGTGATTTGGCCGAGCACGCCGTCCACGGTTTGGCCGCTGATGACCAATTCCGGCGAAAGCTGAACACGGTGACGCAAAACCGGGCCGACAGCTTGCTTGACGTCGTGCGGGGTGATGAAATCGCGCCCGTCCATGACCGCGTAGGCCTTGGCGATGCGCACCAGGCCGATTGCGCCCCGCGTGCCGGCGCCGAGCCCGACGCCTTGGGCGGTGCGGGTGGCGCGGGCGATGTTGAGCGCGTAACTCACCACCTCGCCCACGGCCTTGACGGCGGCGACGTCGTTTTGGGCGCGAATCACGTCTTCTTTGCCGCAAACTTTCTCCACTTCATCGGGCCGCAGACCGCGTCCGGAAGCGCCGGAGGCCACGTTGGCGACGATTTGGTGCTCGTGCTGGGCGTCGGGGTAATCGATCAGCACCTTCATCAAAAAACGGTCGAGTTGGGCCTCGGGCAGCGGGTAGGTGCCCTCCTGCTCGATGGGATTTTGCGTGGCGATGGTCATGAACGGCGGGTCGAGGATGTAGCTTTTGCCGTCGATGGTAACCTGCGCCTCCTGCATCACCTCCAGCAGCGCGGCCTGGGTTTTCGCCGGGGCGCGGTTGATTTCGTCCGCCAACAGCAGGTTGGCGAAAACCGGGCCCTTGCGCACGGTAAATTCCTGCTTGCCCATGTCGTAGAGCGTGTGGCCGGTCACGTCGCTGGGCATCAAATCCGGGGTGAACTGAATGCGGCCGAATTTTCCCCCAAAAGTGTGCGCCATGGCCACGACCAGGTGGGTTTTGCCGAGGCCGGGCTTGCCTTCCAGCAAAACGTGGCCCCCGGCGATGAGGCTGGCCAAGACCTGCCGGACCACCTCTTCCTGGCCCAGAAAAACGCGCCCAATTTGTTCCCGCACGCCCGTCAGCAGGTTCGCGGTTTGCGCGAACGGATGACCGGCGCCGGTGGCGAAGTTAGGGGGCGCTTGGGGCGTTGGTTGCGGCTGAGATTGGGGTTGGGGTAGGGCCTGGGGCTGAGTCCGCGGAGTTTTCGCCGGCTGGGATGATGGCGCTTGTGCCTCGACCACCGGAACGGCGGGCACCGCGGGAAGCGGTGCCGGTGGCGCGGGATTGGCCGGGGCTGTTGGAGCAACGGCCGGTGCGGGAGTCTGGGCCGGTGCGGGAATTTGAGCCGGCGGTTGAGGTTGCGCCGGAATTTGCGGCTGCGCCGGCGGTTGAGGCTCTGCCGGGATTTGCGGCTGCGCCGGAGGCAAATTTGGCGCGCGCAGGGCGATTTTTTCCGCTTCAGCCTCGGTTGGCGCCCCGGATGGCGGAGGCGGGGCGGGTACGGGAACCGCGGGCGGAGGCAGGGGAGGGGCAGGCTTGGGATTGGGGTTACTCATGCGAAAAATTCGGGAAAATGATGGGTTCGTTCACTGGGAGAGGTCGATGGTTTGGAGGTCGCGCAGCATCTCGGCCAGGCGGTCGGCGTTTTTGACGGTTTCAGTCTGCATGGCCCGGCTGACGCGCTCCGGCGGCAATCCGCTGGATGCGGCCAAAGTGGCGATAATCTCGTCAGGATTCGGCGTATTGACCAGCATGGATTTTTTCTGGTGACGGCGCAGGATTCGGCGGCGAATCGGCTCCAGCAAGGGCGCCAGGCACTGATGCTGCCAAAAAAATCCGCCGGTCATCGCCAGGTGCGAGGTAAACTGCCGCGGCGCGGCGTCCGGCATGGGTAAAACGGGCCCAAAACGCGGAATTCCGCGCCAAAGCCAGAAAATCACGAAAACCAGCAAGCTAAGCAGGGGCATCCACCCGTATTTCCACAGCAACGCGAAAAATGAGATGCGTGCGTTGCGCAACAGCCAAATGGCGCGCGCATCCGGCTGCAAGGTAACCACCTCCCACAAAAAATCCGCGTGATCGCCTTTGCCGACGTGACGGTTCTGCCAGGGATGCGCATCGGCCACGAGCGTTAGGCGCCCGTCCAGGTGGGGAAAACTGGCGAAGGAGTAGCCGTCGGAGTCGTTTCCGGCGCGGAAATCTCCCGGCTCGCGCACCCAATCGCTGGGGATGTGAAAACCGGGACCTTTAGGCACTTCAACGTCCAATTTTCGCCCAACCAGGCGAACCGTTTGGGTAGCCTGCTCTCGGTCGGACGCGGTGATGTCGAACAACGAGAGCAGCGGGTCATCGTCGTCTCCATGGGTTTCGTGGGCCTCTTGTTCGGCGTCAATTTCGGCCTGTTTGCCAGGCGAATTCCAGGCGTCCAAAAAATCGTGACGCTGGCCGTAGATGTAGATGAGGTGTCCGCCTTCCTCGACCCACTCCACCACGCGCCAGGCGTCGTTTTGGGTTTTGATGGCGGTTTTTGGGACCATCAGCACCACGTCGTGCCCGGGCATTTCCGTCAGGCTGAACCGCCGGCTGGCCTCCAGCCCCATCTCGATGAAAAAGCGCTCGGCGGCGAGCAGGGGATTTACGCGCGCTTCCCCGCGGTAGCCGATTTCCACTTCCTCGCGCTGGACCTTGCCGCAACCGGCCAGTAACAGGCACAGCAGGGCGAAAACGGAGCAAAAAATCTGGCGGGAAGCGTTCATCGGGCGGGAAACGGCCAATTTTCGAAGAGTTGGCCCGCTTGGGCGTCGGTGGGGCGCCGCTTGCCGTAAGCCACCGCGACCCAGGCGCCGGTTAGCTGGTTAAAGTAGGCCGCAGCGCCCGGTTTGGCCGTGGCCTGGCTGCGTTGCAGGCACTCGTGCTCGGTATCGCTTTCCAAAATAGGCACGTTTTCCTGCTCGATCAGCCAACTGATGGCGCCGCGGTAGAGCAGGCTGACAGCTTCGTGAAACCGGCCGCCTTCCCACAAGCTGCGAGCCTGCTTCACGATGTCGCGCGGCAAGCTTTCGGGCCGCACGTTCATCCCCATCACCGTCTTGGCCTTGGGGACAACGGGCGCATCCGGCAGGTCAAGGGTCCTCACCCAAGCCTGGATGGCGCGCACTAACAGAATGGCCAAAAACGCCACGCCGATGGCGATCAACGCAAAGCGGAGAATTTCCGCCGCGACAAAGCCGCCATCCCAAAGCCAGGGCAGTCCCCCGCCTTCGTAGCCGACGACGCGCGATTCGGTGTGGATCTTGAAATCTTCGTGGGCGAGGATTTTTTCGATCACCTCCTTGGGTGTCGCCGCGTCGGCCGATTCGGTGGATTCGGCCTCCTGCGCGGTCATAACCGGCATGCTGAGCAAAACGGCCGCCGCAGCCACCGCGCCCGCGGTGAGCAGCCGGTTGCTCAACCGGCGAAAGGCCAGTTCCACGTCCCAGCCCTCGATTTCCGAGCGCGTGTTGAGGTAGAGCCCAAATCCGCCCCCGACGTCAAACGGCGCGATCAACGTCAAGGCCAGCAAGTAGAGCCCGATCCAGATCCAAACGAAGAATCTTGGCAGCGCGGCCAGGAACACCTCGAGGCCGTCTCCCATCAATTCAAAGGACGGCTGGAGTTGCGGCGGAATCATCAGGTAAACCATCAAAATGATGCCCAGCCAGACCGAATGCAGCATCAGCAAGCCGGCCAACTGCTCGGTGAACGCACTGCCGCCGGAGCGCAGCGAAAGAATTTTGGCACGATCGAAAAAATCGCGGCCCCGGAGGTTTTCCAGCTCCGCAACCGGCAAAACCAGCGTGCGATGGGCCGAGAGCCGCCGGATGATGAGGGTTTGCGGCAGTTGGCCGAGCATGAGCCTGGGCCAGTTGCGCAACAAATCGCGCCCACCCGGCGGATTTCCAAAAAGCGAGCGGCTTAGCACGAAAAGCGGCACGCGCTCGTAAATCGGTTTGAGCCACCAAATCAGCACCATGGCCAAAAACAGCCGATCGTGCAGGAAACCCAGGATCAACGCCCAAATCGGCACGACCGCGACCAACCAGAAGCGCAAAATTCTCGCGTAATGCCGCCGCGCCAAGGCCCAGCCCAAATCGACCGCTTCCCAAGCGCTGCGTGGCCGAATTTCCGCGCTAATCGCCTCAAGTTTCAACCGGCCAGCCTCCTTTCCGCGCCATCGGCCGCCTCGCGAGCTTCGGGGCCGCGTCCACCCAGCAGCAGGTAAGCCGCCATCCCCACCACCATCACCACGCCGAAGGTGTATTTCACGTTTTCCGGGAATTCCACCGGCGACCAGAACCCCTCGATGAACGCGGCGAACGTCGTCATCGCCATCGCGCCGAAAAGCAGGCGCACGGCCACTCGCCCCGCCCGAATCAGCGCCTCCTTGCGTGGCAAGCGGCCCGGACGAATGATCGCGAAGCCGATTTTGAACCCGGCCATCGCCGCGAAAATCATCCCGATCAACTCCGGCACGGAATGGCCGCTCACCCAGTTCAAAAACCTCATCGGGTCGCCTGCGTGGATCACGTAGCCGGTCACCGCCCCCAACGCCAAACCGTTGAAAACGACGAAAAAAACTGTCCCCGAGCCAAAAAGAATGCCACCGGCGAAAATTCGCAGATCGATGCTGACGTTGTTGAAAATGTAGTGACCGAACATCTGGAAATTCGACCCAAAACTGTCGCGCGCCTCGGTTAGGCGCGAATCCTCGCCAAAACCGGCCTGAATCTCCTCCATCGACGCCGGATCCAGCAGCGATTCCACCCAACGCCGGTCGGTGTAGCTGGAAGCGACCATCGCAAAAAACGGAACCCAGAAAAGCAGCATCGTGAGCCAGAACAGCCGCCACTCCTGCCGCACCAGCCGGGGCAACTTGGCCAGCAAAAACACCGTCACGCGACGCCAAAAACCGGTCAATTCGCGGTGGATGTAGTAATAGCCGCGAATGACCAGCCGGTTGAGCCGCTCGCACAAACTGAGCCCGTACATGCGGTGCTCGGCCAGCGAGGCATCGCTGCAAACCTGCCGAAACAGGGCCGGCAACCGCTGAGCGTCATCAGGTCTTGGCTCGCCGGCATCCAGGCGCTCCAGCACCTGCTCCAACTCGCGCCAGCGCTCTTCGTTTTGGTTCTGAAACGTGTTGGGATTCACGTTCGTGGTTTTTCTTCGTTCGTTCGGATTTCGAGTTTCGAGTTTCAACCAGAGGTCCGTATCCACTGCGCGATTTGCAGCAGCTTGTTCACCGCAAGGCGCCCTCGCGCTCCAGTCAATGCTCCGGTCAGGTTGGCCAGCTCTTCCTGGCGTGGCTCGGACCAGTTTTTGATCCGGTCGGCAAAAGCGACAATCGCGCCCTGTTCTTCGCGAGTCAGCGGATTTGGCGGATGCAACGGCCGCAGTTTTCCATCTTCAACGGCCAATTCCTCGGTTTTCTTGGGATCGTCGTAAACCACCACCGTTCCTGCCGCCAAATCGCCGAGACGCTGGAATTTTTGGGTCATGAGGCACGACGCGAGCCCCAGGCCGTAGGTGAAAGGCAACATGTCCACAAAGCGTAGGACGTTGCGAATCACCGCTTGAGTCAGCGAAATTGGCGCGCCGCTGGTTCGCACCACTCGCAGGCCGAAAACGCGTTTTCCGGGCGTGGCGCCGTTTCGCGAAAACTCGAAAAACACGAAGTAGCCCCACTCCACCACAAAAAGCATCAGCAGAAAGAGCCCGTTGGCGATTTCCAGGCTTTCCTCGCTACCGCCCAGAAAAATGCCAATCCCCAGAAAAAGCACGATAAACCCCACCCCCCACAGCGCCACCTTGATTCCCAGATCGATCAAAAGCGCCAATCCCCGCGCCGAAGGGCCGGCAAGTCGCAGCCGGATTTCCGCGCCTTCAGCGATCTCGATTTTTTGCAGGGTGTCTAACTTTGTCGTCACCAGGTTTCGGTTTTCCGGATAAAACCACAACGTGCGAAATTGGCGAGCACAAAAGGAGCCCGCCAATTTCGGGTTTCGGGTTTCGGGTTTCGGATTTCGATTTTCAGGTTTCGGATTTCGAATTTCGGGTTTTGATCTACCCATGAACCAACTCGACCAGCTCAAACAGTTTACCACCGTGGTCGCCGATACCGGCGATTTCCAGACGATGCGCGAATATGCGCCGCAAGACGCCACCACCAACCCCTCGCTCATCCTCAAAGCCGCCCAGCAAGACGCCTACCGTCATCTCGTGGACCAGGCGGCCGATGAACTGCGCGATTCCGGCCTCAGCGGCCATGAACTGGTGCAGGCAATCGTCGATCGCGTGCTGATTTTGTTTGGGAAGGCGATTTTGGACATCGTTCCCGGCCGGGTTTCCACCGAAGTCGACGCGCGGCTCTCCTTTGACGTGGAAGGCTCGGTTCGCAAAGCGCGCCGGCTCATCGAGCTTTACGAGGCGGAGGGAATCAGCCGCGAACGCATCCTCATCAAGGTCGCCTCCACCTGGGAAGGGATTCGCGCCGCCGATACGCTGGAAAAGGAGGGGATTCGCTGCAACCTAACGCTCATGTTCAGCCTGGAGCAAGCCGTTGCCTGCGCTGAAGCCGGCGTCCAGCTCATCTCCCCGTTCGTCGGCCGCATCTACGATTGGTTCAAAAAGGACACCGGTCAGGACTACACCGGCGCGGATGACCCCGGCGTGCAGTCGGTGAACCAGATTTACGCCTACTACAAAAAATTCGGCTACTCCACGGAGGTCATGGGCGCCAGTTTTCGCAACACCGGCCAAATTCTCGAACTCGCCGGCTGCGACTTGCTCACCATCAGCCCGGATTTGCTCGAAATCCTGCAAAACACCCAGGATGACGTCCCCCGCAAGCTCGATCCCGAGATCGCGGCGGCCAGCGACATCGAGCGTATCGACCTGGACGAAAAAAGCTTCCGCTACCTGCTCAACGACGACGCCATGGCCACCGAAAAAACGGCCGAAGGCATCCGGAAATTCGCCGCAGACATGGTGAAGCTGGAAACGCTCATCGCAACAGCGCTGTAGCCCAATTTGGCGGTCGAACGACGCACGTGACGCCCAAACGTCCGCGTGCGCCTCCAAAGTTGGCTGGTTGACCTGCGGCGTATCCTTTCCAGAATGGCAGGCATGATTCTCGCTCGCCTTTTCGCCATCCTGACCCTCATTTCCAGCGCCGCGGCCGCTGCCGAGCGCCCTAACGTGCTCATCATCTACACCGACGACCAAGGCTCCGCCGACGCCGGTTGCTACGGCTCGCCGGACCTGACCACACCGGCAATCGACCGCCTGGCGGCTGAAGGCGTGCGATTTACCCAAATGCTGGCCCCATCCGCGATTTGCTCGGCCTCGCGCACGGGGCTGTTGACCGGTTGCATCCCCATGCGCGCCGGTGTGCCGGGCAACGTCTCCTCCCAGCACGGAAACGCCGGATTGCCGCCGGCCAACTACACCCTGGCCGAAATGTTCCGCGATGCCGGCTATCGCACCCACCACGTCGGCAAGTGGCACCTGGGCTACGAGGAGACCACCATGCCCAACGCCCAGGGCTTTGACTCAACCTGGGGCCACATGGGCGGCTGCATCGACAACTACAGCCACTTTTTCTACTGGCAGGGACCCAATCGGCACGATCTTTGGCGCAACGGCGTGGAGATTTGGGAAGACGGCCAAAATTTCGGCCGGCGCATGGTTGAGGAGACGCAAGCCGCGATCGACGCCGGCGGCGACAAGCCGTTTTTCATCTACTGGGCCATCAATTGGCCCCACTACCCGCTGCAAGGCTACGACAACTGGCGTCAGCACTACGCCAAGCTCGGTTTGGAGTCGCCGCGGGACAAATACGCCGCGTTTGTCTCCAGCATGGACGAGCTGATTGGCCGGGTGCTCGATGGTTTGGACGCCAAAGGTCTGGCGCAGGACACGATCGTCATTTTTCAGTCCGATCACGGCCATTCGGTCGAAGAGCGGACCTTTCGCGGCGGCGGCTCCTCCGGGCCCTATCGCGGCCACAAAGGCAGCTTTTTCGAAGGCGGCCTGCGCGTCCCATCCATCGTCCGTTGGCCCGCAAAACTCGCCCCCGGCCAGGTTCGCGGCCAATTCGTGACCGGCTGCGACTGGTATCCCACGTTGCTGGAATGGTGTGGCGGCTCCCTCCCCGCCAACGCCCAAAAACTCGACGGCAAATCCATCGCCGCCGTCGCTGAATCAGGCGCTCCCAGCCCGCACGCGGAATTTTACTGGACCTTCGGCACGCGCCGGGACAAGCAGGGAAACGACAACGGACACTGGGCGTTGCGCCAGGGCGATTGGAAGCTCATCGGCAATCCCAGGGACCAAATTCAGCCGCTGGAAGGCGCCGACCGGAAGCTTTTCCTCGCCAATTTGGCTGAGGACGTTGGGGAGGCAAACAACGTAGCCAAAGAGCATCCTGAAGTGGTCGGCAAGATGCTCCAACGGCAGCAGGAAATCGCCGCTGAGTTGCAAGCGGACATGGCCAAGCTCCGTGCCGCCAAGGATTGAGGGTGACGGAGTGACCGCCTCAAAGCGAGAGCCGCGAGTTGGCAAAAAAAGTGCATGTTTTGACGGACCCGGGAAGCCGGAAGGCAGCCGTCACCAAGGGGGAAAAATGCCCGGGTATTTCCGCGGCCGGCGCTACTTTTGTTCCAAAATGCGCTTGGCTTCGTCGGGGCTCAGGCCGCCGACGGGTAGGGGATAGCCGAGGGTGTCTCCGTTAGGCTGAAAACCGTTGCCGTCCACGTCTATGAAGATGGGGTTGTTGTAGGCGCAGGGCTTGATGGTGCGCTGGGCGCTGGTGCCGAAGCCTTTTTCCAGGCTGGAGTTCTCGCCGATGGCTACGACGATGAGGTGGGTGTCCTCGCTCAAGGCGACGTCGATTGTTTGGTCGAACTGGACGACGCCGTCGGCGAATTTGTCGGGGTTGGAGGCGCGGGTGAAGTTCAGGCTCGGTTCTTGGCGGCCGTTCGCGAGGATTTGCACGCGGTCGATGGCGTACCAATCGGCGCATTGCACCTGGATGCCGACGCTGATTTTGCCCTTGGCGGAGATGGTTTCGCCCGGCAGGGCGTCTTCGCCAACCTTGAGCCGCAAAAAGGGGCCGCTGGAGAGGATCATGTGGCCGTTTTGGGCGTGTTGGGTCACTGCGGCGGCGTCGATTTTCGCGGGCTCGTCCGTGGCGCTGGGCAGGTAGGTGCGCCAACTGCCGGTGCCGTTGCCGTAGACGGTGTGGGCGTCAGCCACGGCTACGCCCCAGATTTTGGCCCCCTGGTTGAGGAGTTGCAGCCAGATAAATTCGCGAAACATCTCGATGCGCGAGCCTTTGGCCAGGGGATCCTTGATGCGAAAGGGGACGCCCTGCAAAATGTTGGTGGTGCGGTAGTTTTGCGTTTCCACGCCGTTGCAGAGGCCGATTAGCTGGGAAAAACCGCCGTCGGCCGTGCCGTTGTGGTCGCGATCGATGAAGTTTTCGCTCATGTCAGGGTGGTTGATCTGGGCCCAGCGCTTCGGGTTCCGGCCTCCCAGGTTGCGCAGCCGGGTGATGTTGATGCGCGGGTCGTTTTCCCAAACGGGCGCTCCGCCGTCCTGAGTTTTGGGCACGGGTTTGAGCGGAAACGCGTTGATGTGGGCGCCGCGGCCGGTCAGCTCGATGCCGGGGACGGTGGTGATGAAGTCGCTGAGGCCGAGTTTCTCGATGTGGGGCGTCCAATCGTAAATTCGGTTGTGCTCGGTGGTGGGGGTGAATTCCAGATGTTCGGCGGCCATGTTGATGACGCGGTCGTCGATGCCGCAGACGTTGTCGCCGCTGGGCGTGGAGTGGTTGTGAAAATCCGCACTGATCCAGCCGCTGGTATCGACCTGACGGGAAAGACGCGCCCGCACGGATGCGTTGGACCCCGGAGCGAGGGCGATTTCCTGCTCGTGGCGGCCGAATTCCGGCCCGCGGGTCACGACGACGCGATAGTTGCCGGCGGGCAGTTTCACCGAAAATTTGCCCGTTTCCGAGTGCCACTGGTCCACGCAGCCGTGGGCGCGAATGCTAGGGCCCAGGTTCGGGTTGGCCGTGCCCTTGATGCCGTGAAATTGAACTTTTGACGGCATGGGGCGATTTTCGGCGTCGGTGACCTCAAAATGGACGATGCTGGGCGCGGAAAGCTTGGCCACCGCCGGTTGGGAAGCATCTCCGGCGCGGACATCCAGCTTGATGCCGGGTCTGCCCGGCGCGCTGACGTGTGCGGCGTAATTTCCAGCGATGAAGGGGATTTCCAAGGAGCCGTCAAAGCGGGGATAGGCTGGAATTCGCGATCGGGAAGGCAATTCCAAGTGCACCTCGGCATCGTTCACCGGCTGGCCGTTTTCGTCGGTAACCAGCATGCTCAGCTTTCCCGCTTCGCCCAGTTGTTCGGCCAGAAATCCCACCGCTTCGGCCGGAGAATTGCCCACGGCCAAAAAACGGCGCACGACGAACGTTTCCCCGGCTTTGAGGGTGTGGAGATTGTTGCGGTAGGGAGCTTCATCCGGCTTCAGCCAGGCGAAGGCGTAGCCGCAAAGATCGGCCGGGTCCACCGCATTGGCCCAATGATAGGGCCCGTAGATGCCGGTTTGCTCGAAGCGCGTCCATTTGTCGCGAACGTCAATTTGCGCGTCGGCGCCGGATTCATTGACAAAGGCGGTGGTGAGGAAAATACCGCTCAAACCATCGCGCACGCGGTATTCGTGTCTGGCGCTGATCCCCCCGCGTTTTGCGGCACTGACGAATGCCTCCACCGCGGCCTCGCCTTCCCCGGGATCGGGGACGATTCGCACCCAGGACACCTCACCCTGCAGACCGCAGGGGCTAAAAATCGTGAGCTGGTCGTTGTCTTCGCCGCGGACGGTCAAATCGTAGAGGCAACCCGGTGTTTGGCCGCCGGGGCCCCAAAACGTGCCCATGTTGGCCCGGCGCTCGGGTGCGTTGTGGGAGATCACGGCCTCGATTCGGTCGTTGCGGAGGACAAAGTCGCCCACGATGCCATCGGCCTCCCTTCCGCCGGGGAGTTGATCCAGGTTTCCGTGGTGAATTTCCAGGGCTTGCGGAGCCGCATGCAAATTCGGCGCCAAAGCGATGAAACCGGCAAAAAAGAGCGTGATGGGATGAAGGTTCATGCCGAATTCTAGCCAGCAGCCCTCCCTTGGGAAGCGATTATCCCGCTGACGTTCGCGAAAAAGCCGTGTTCGCGGTAGCCTTCCACCCTTACCGTTGGCGTATTCCGCGCGGAAAAAAGGGCCGCTGGCGAATTGGGCGAACCGAAAGCCGTAGGCCTCCAAATTCCGGCTGAACGAGCTTCGGTTGGCAAACACAAAAAAAAGCCCCGCCCGGCGAACCGGACGGGGCTGAAAAGTTTAGGGTTTAGGTTGGTATCAATTGTTCAGGACCATACCAGCCTCTGGGTGGGCCCGTTTTCCTCTGGAAAACAGTTTTGATGGTCCGTTCCGTTTAGCTTTTATCGCTTGAGTCGCTCGGTTCGACCCGCCGCCAGGGCTTCTGGCAGGGCCGCTGTCCGATGCGGATGTGGTTTCTGTGGTTCGGTTACTGTGCGTAGTAGTTGGTGTATTATCGGTTGGGTTACTAACTTCGTTGGGTTCTTCAGCTCGATCACGTTCTCTGGTTGTTTTAACGTGCGAGGTCTTCCTACGTGCCGCCGGTGGCGACGCTGCAGCCACAACTTCGGTGTGCTGCCTGGGGGGTGCAGGCAATGGCGCCTGCGAGTGGGTTTGGGGTGAGGGTTGGGCCGGTTGCTGCGGCTGTGCCTGGTGCAACGGGGCCTGTTGTTGTTCCGGCATGGCTGTCAATGCAGCCAAGCCGCGGGCGGGCGCCGGGTAATAAGGCGCGGGAGGCGCCGTGGGCGCCGGCTGCGGACTGGAGCGCAAGCTCCAAGCCAACAACGCTAGCGTGAACTCCGGGATGGCGAAAATCAGCGCAGCGCGCAAAATCAACCATTGCGCAGGTTTCTCCTGCTGGTCGGCGATTTGCAGCAATACGTGCCGCCCCGTGTCATTCTTGGCCGCAACGGCGGCTGCCGAAACGACTTGGCTACGGAGAGGTGCGATTGCAGCAACTAGGCCGGCTAGGTCGGCGCGTTTTGCTTCAATTCGGGCCAATTGCCCGGGAATCAGGTGATCGTTGTCACCCTTACCATCATTGTCCATGTCGGTAGCGGCTTGCACCATTTGTTCAATCTCGGTGCGAGCTGCGACAATCTCAGCCTCAGCGGCTTCGAGTTGCGACTGGTACACGGATTCCTCAGCGCGAGAGGCACTGAGTTCCTGATTCTGGCGTTTGTTTAAAATCTCCCAAACGGAGACTCCATCCAAGCCAGCGGCTAGTACCGTCATGGCGACTGTCGCCACGAGGTAGAGCAGGTTACCCGTGGAGCGGAACTGGAAGGCGCAAGCGCTGGCCAGTCCGGCCACGAGTATGGCTATCACAACTGCGAGATACCATGGAAACAGGCTACTCGCTCCTATCGCGCTCAGTGTGCCGAGCGCTAGGAAGCCCACCGTCCATAAGAACCGTGGGCCTTGGTTTTGGTTTTGTGCGTGCATACGGCGGTCTATTTACCAAGTGCCAGTGTCAGGGTCAACAAAAAAGGTTAAGAAAAATTGATATTCGCGAGATTTCGAATATTTGCGTCTCCAGAAAACACGGTAAACCAAATTTCCAGCTTTGGAGTCACAACATCGCAATTCCACCGATTTTTGGACCGATTTGCCGCCTTTTTCCACGCATCGGCGTGCGATAGCCTCTCCTAACCTCGAAAAACCTCCGGAACGAAACTCAAATCGCTCTCGGCAAAGCGAACCGCTCAGCGCCTCGGACCCTCGATTAACTGATTACCTCCACCCCGGAGTCGGAGTCGCGTGGCGGCCATCGCGGTTTGAAACCTGGCTCTACTGGACTTCCGCTCCCGTCTCGCGATGATCGCCCGGTCGCTTCAACGGCTTTGTCGCCACTTCCTCCCCAACAAACGTGCCGCGGTAGGAAAACCTGACAACTACACCATCTTCTGCAAGCGCGCCACTCAGCGGATGGCGCAAAATCGCACGGAACTGCCACTTCCCACGTTTTGGGTTAGGCAGCATCAAAAAAGCCTCACCTCCCGCCCTACCGTTTGCCTGACCCGAAAAATTCCAACTCCGTTTGCGCAACTCAGCGGAGGAAAGCCAGGACTGATTGGGCGGCTTGGCAACTAGCATCAATTCGGCTCCGGGCGGCTGCGATTGGCAACGGACCAACAGCAAGCGCGACTGACTTGGATGATCGGGGCTCTTCGACGCCGCGGCAAGCAAAAACAACGCTACTACGCCACCGAATCCGCAGGTGATCAGGTCCAAAAACGTGAGAAATGCCCCACGCAGCCTCATAATGCGGGCCACAGTTGGAGGTTGCCGTCGTCATTCCGGTAGAATGCCGAGCCGGATTGCGGAGAGTCTTTCCAAATCGCCTCTCCGTCGCGAAACACCCGAACCTGGAGCTTTCCTGCCTCGTCAGCAGGCAGGGGACCGAACAGAATGCGCTCGTCAAGAGCCGGTTTGACGGCGAGACCGAGAAACGCGTAGTCTCGACCGTGTGTAGCCAAGTCAAGTTTGTGCCGCGAGTGTTTGGAAAAGGTCCACTCGGGTGGCGCATCGCGAGAGAAATCTTCCTCCGAGGTGAGCAGAATGACAAAGGGCGCAGCCAGTTCGCCTTCGGCAGGCATGGGAGCGGCAACGGGATCGCCGTTAAAATTCAGATGGCGATTGAGCGCGATGGCTGCGAACAACAAGAGCAGTACCGCGCCCAGCCCGCAGGTGAACACATCCAGGAAGGAGAGGTGATTGGTGATAGCGCGTTTCCTGCTCATTTGCCGGTCTCTAGGGCTTTCTTGGTTTCGCGTTCAAAGGCCAGCAGTTTGCGTTTATCGACGGCACGCGCGCCATAGACTGCCAAACCCACTAAAATGCTCGCCACCAGGGCCACCAACGTTGTGTCAAAGGCGTAACCAAGGTCTTGGGTCACCTCGCTCATGGCCCGTTTAGGGTCGCCGTCGCCAAATATCGCGTTGGCGCCAAGCAACGCTTCTCCCATACCCCACACCGTGCCAACGAATCCGAGCGAGGGGATGATTCCCGCCAAAAAGTGGAACGGCTCGTAGATTTTTTCCTCGATTCGGCTTTCCAGTTTGCTAACTGCGTTTCGTAGCTCCGGTATCCAATCATGGCCCAGATTGGCCCGCTGTTCGGTTTCGCGGCGGATGGGTTCCAAGCTCTTCTCACGCTTTTGTGGTGAAATCCACATGACAACCGCACGGCCGAGTGCGGCGAGGATTAGGAAGATCGTAAGTGCGTAGATCAGCCATTGGATCGGCCCGTTGAGGCGCTGGAGCCAACGCCGCCGTTCGGCAACACCGGAAATCAGCTCTTCACAAAGGTTCTCAAGGAAGCGGAGTTTTCCAGAAGAAGCCATCTGTCGCCACTCGGCGTCGCCCATCTTTGTGACAATGTCGGGGCCGCTTGGGTTTTCGGTTTGCACAAAAATTTGACCAAGCCACCAATACTTGCCCCGCTTCGTTCCAGTGCATGCGTCACGCAACTGAGCCTCCGCATTTGGAGCTTCGCCAATTTCACCCGCCAACGAGGCAATCTGGGCTGACAAGGATTTTACCTCGGTGTTCCAATCATAAGCGACATCGGGCGAGCCAGCCCAACCTTGGGAGACACACACTTGGGCTATCGCGTCTCGGTCGTCCAGGTCTGCTAGGGCTTTGGGCTGGTAGGTGGCAAATTCCTGTTCGAGCCTATCCCGCAAGTAACAGTTGACTCCAAGCAGTGCGCCTGGAACGACTGCTGCCGAGCAAAGCAGCGGCAAAAACAAAGGGAACGTGAGAAGATCGACTTTGCGATAGCAGATGTAAATCACGGCCGCCAAGGCCACAACTCCGATTGCGATAGGGCCAATGGATTCAACGGTCATGCTGGGACGGGTGGGCCATTTGCTCGAACAATGCCATGGGCTGCACATCCCAACTATCGCGGGACGCTTTCCACGGGCTGATTGCGATCACTGCGGCATTGCGCAGGGACTTGGCGGCGCGTTTTGTTTCGGAATCCCAGCCAGGCGGCAGATGCCGTGCGCTGGACGGATGGGGCCATTGCTGGATTAGTTGCTTTGTCAGGCTGAAGGCGACTGGCTGGCCCGATTCCAACCCGTCACGCGGCAGCAGGGTGAGTTGCTCGGTTTGCAAAATGGCCAACCCGCTCGTGCCCACCATAATCTGCGCACTTTTCAGCTCAGCGGCAGGACGGCCAGTGAGCCACGCGGCCTCTTTCAGCGGCAAATCGGCTTGCGGGTCGAGCAGCCGAATTGTGGCGGCGTCCTCCTCACCGGCGAAATCGCGGCGCAGGCCCCAATCTTGGTAGGTTCTACTATACAAAAACCCGCTTCCGCACAAATGGAGGCGACTCGGCAGGTGTTCGGCGTTTTGCACCTTGCGCGCATACTGTTGAAGCTCGGCATGGCTCGGCGTTTTCGGATCGTGGGCGATGAAGAGACTAACACGGCCACCATTTTTGCGTGGTGAGATCAAGTGGGTCATGTCAAGGCGATCGCTCGGACGCAAAAAGTCGAATGCAAAACCGGAATCCATAGCCCGAAAGCGTTTCGGTTCCTTTCCATCATCCCGAGCGATCAAAAAGTAACTCCAACTCATCGTTTCCAGCCAATCGGACCGTTGCGGCAGTGGATCGGGCAACCCAGCGACGTCGATTTCCCGCATTCGCTGCCCGGCGAGATTGTACTCAGCCGCCATCAGGCGTGGTTCGGTGCGATCGAAGACAATCAAGCGCATTCGGTCCCCTTTTCGCGCCATCACCCACCGATGACGGTGTCCCACCTTGGTGCCGGTCTCCGAGCGGGTTGTTCGGAAGGTGACCTTTCCGCTATTACGGTTGCGAAACTCGATTGCGTTGTCCTCAACCTTGATGTCCAAATCTCCTGTGCCTTCTTTATTCGCTGCGGCCGGATAGCTCCCGACCACTTGGCGCTCTGCCACCGACGAAATTGATTGCCTCGCGCGCTCGGGGCGCAATTTCGGCGCCGCCGCGTCTACCCCTGGGGCAATTTTAGGCGCAGGCCCCATCGCGCGCATCGCTTCCAACTCCACTTGGACCGCTTTAATGTCCATCTCATCGATCGACGCAAACTCGCGCGATACCGTGCGCTGGTTCTCCAAAATCGTCCACGACAACTGCACGCCGGTTTGGTCCAAAATCAGGAGTTTTTCGACTCGCGTCGGTTTTCCCAGCCAAATCGTCGTCGTTTTTTTGCATTGTAAGTGGTAGGTCTTGAAATCTAGATCTGCGTGGCCCCACAGCGCCACCTCGCCCACCCACGGAAGCTCTGCCAAGGCGTAGATTTCCAATTGTGGCGGCCCCTCCACCTCCCAAGCCACCTCAAATTTCCCCCTTCCGTCAATCCCGCGGAGATTGAATTCGCCGTCCAGTTGAGCGCCGTCACCACCAATGCCTAAATGGCCGTAGAAATTTGGAAAATACGGCAACTTAGGCACCGGCCGGGTGGCCACCGTGAGATCAAATTTCGGCGGGGCCACCCGATAGGATCCGCCTCCCTCCACCAGATCTTTTTTTCCGAGAACGAGCGTACCGCGGCCTCCAAATTCGGGACTACGAAGCTGACCGCCGATGTCCCCGCGAAGGTAGAAGGCGTAGAGCCAGGGGTTGTCCAAGCGAGCAGAGCTTCCTTCTCCGAATGCGACGATTTTGCGAACCCACGAATTCTCCGGCAGGAAATCAGCCAGTTCCTCGACGTTTTTTGGAAGCGGCGGCACAGGAGGCGTTACCTTGGCAGACAAATCCAGGCGCTGCTGATTCAGATCGAGCAGAACCTGCGGATCGGATATTGCGAATGTTGGACTCGGGAACGTCGTTTTCCAAGCTAGGCTCATGCGACGGGGCCACTTCACGCCCTCTGCACCGACTGACATCCTACCCACTGCAACCTTCAAATCGATTACTGGCAGCACCAAGTCGGCATCCAGTGCGATCTCGAAAGGATGTAATCGCAGCCAGGTTCCCGGTCCGTAGGCGTCTTGCGCAAGCCTAACATCAAATTTGTCGTAGCCGCACAGATGCCTAAGTCCGCTCACTAGCTGCGGTTGTTTGAAACCCAGTTGTTCGGAGATTTCCTTTCCACCAAAGCTCTTCCAACCCTGCGCTTTCAGCTCTACCCGTTCGTCCCAACCGAAATCCTGCTCTAATACCGGAATTCGCACTACGTTATGCACGACGGCGACGGCCTTTTGGGCGTCGAAACTCTGCAACGTGCTGCGAACGCGTCCGTACCGAGGATGTGCCAACTTGCCTGCCCATTGCAACTTGGCCACATCGGAAACGGTGTCGGAGTCCAGCCAGCGCTCAGCCAAATCGAGCGGTTTTTGCCCTGACGCGACGATTTCCGGTCCCAATTGCAGTGTCGGCCAATCGCCCAACTCCAGCGCTAGCGCGAATATTTGACCCCGCGGGGAGGATTCCCAAACTTTGAGCGACAAGACCCCCTTCAAACCAGGAAACTTATCCAATAACGCGTCTTTCAATTCCTGCCGCGAATACTCCAGGTCGTGCGGAGTCGGGTTTGGCTTGCCGATCGACTCCACATACCGCGCGGTCCGTCCGGAACTACCGATTTGGAGCGTGCCGCTGTGGCTAAGGCGGCAGGGAATCTCGCCCAAATTCTCAGGTAGGCCCAACGCCGATCCGGCAACATTCAGTTCAGCCACGATTGCCGCCGGCGTTTCGTCAACCAGGCGAATGCGACGCAGCGAAACAAATGCCGCCACCGGTTCGAGCTCTGGGAGTTTCTCCATCACCTCGTCGCGCATCGTCGTCTCCGCTTCGTTACCGATGATCTGGGGCCAGAACAACAGGCCATTCTCTCCGAGCGTCACCGAAACGTCAAACTTCAGGCTGGGCGCCGGCTGGAGCCGCGCCTCGAACCGTTTCGGTTCCTCGGATGGATTCGGTTCCTCGAAACTGCAGCCCATCCTGCGGTAATTCTGCGCGGCGGCCAGATTCTCGGCAATCAGTCCGCGCCAGTCGGTCTGGCCTACGAATTCCTCACCCAAGCGCCAGGTCCACTGGCCGAAATCTCCCAATTGCTGGTGACGCAAGGCAAATCTGACCTCCAGCGGCTGTAACGCGCTGACGGATGCGCCGGGAACTACTTCCAATGCTTCTGGCAAGCCTGAATCGTGCAAAAACGCACCGAACTCCGCGCTGGCAACTTCCAACCGATTCGCCGCAAGATCTAGCTGAATCCCGTTGCCGTCCTTCAAGTCGAAAGGTTTCGCGAGCCTGACGCGAATGCCAGTGAGAGACTCGAAGAAACGGCCCTCGCCACTGCCATCGGCCCTGCGCGCCACCAGCTCAAAGTTGGCGACGCTATTGAAACGCTGGTAGCTGAATTCGCCCGTTCGTCGCCATTTTGCATCATCAATCTGAGCCAAAATTTCAACCGCAGTATCGATTCGCGCATACCACTCGGCGACGGGCTTCACCTGAATCTCGACCTCTTTCGTAAAACTTTCGAGCCAGTCTACCGCTGCGACCAAATCATTAGCAGGAAACTTGGGAACCCCTAAGCGGTGATGCAGTTTTCGGGCATCCTCATCCTCCAGTAGCCGACAACGGGCCTGATGGCGAGCCCGATCGACCGCCAGCTTCAACAAATCCTCAATTTTTGCCTTGGGATTGGCCTGGTTCATAACTTCACCCAGTTGGGAGCCTGCTTCCGGCAACCGCGCCAGGGCTGCGAGTCCCGCATCGACTGCATAGCGATCCGAAAAAAGCCGAAGTTGCTCCCAATGCTCGACAGTGACGCCCTGGTTTCGAAACTGCCCCATCTGCTGTGTGATCGCCCCGGCAGCGTCAGCAAACTTCGGCTGCCAATCGCCAATCTGCTGAAAACTGCGCTGCATTTCCAAGAGTCTTTCCGTATCCTGCTTGCGCGTGACATCGCTAAAGTCCCAACCGGGCGCCGTGTTTGATTGGTGCTGGTCTCTGGAACAGCTTGCAACCAAGATCGCCGCGACAACCAAGCACCTGACTTTTGTTAGAAATTTCACGGAATTTTTAGGTTGAATATGCATGGAAAGGAAATCAAGGAGAATCCGAGCCTCACCACCCCACCTAACACAATCTGCCAAAGTCCCTTCAAGGCGGCAGTTGCTGGCCAGACTACTGAACTTTTACGGCCAGGGTTTCGACCGATTTTTCACCGCATTCCCTAAACGCCACCTTTGGCTCAAGCAACGCGTGGCGCCGCTGGGTACAGGATACTCGCCGCAGCCAAAACACCGACCGAGTCGGCGTAGCACGCGTGGGGAACTCCCGGCACGCTCCTTCTCAAACCCGAAAAACCTCCGGAACGAAACTCAAATCGCTCGCTTCATCCACTGCCAGGCCAATTTGGAAGTCCATCACCGCCTGCGGCACCGGGCTTTGGTAATCGGACAAAATCTCGCTCAACGCGTCGGCGGGCGAGAGGTCCTTGGATTTGACCAGGCGATAGGTTTTCACTGCAATGGCCTCAGCGGCGCCCGGGGTGACGTGATGTGGGATCAGTTCGCCCCAACTGGCGGCGTCGCTCTTGGGCAAGGCGACTCCCTGACGCTTGCACAAGGCGCGAATCAGCGCGTAGGCGTCGTCGGCGTTCTCGCTCGGGAAAAGGGGGAATTTCACGTCGATCCGACCCGGACGCTTCAGGTCCACCTCGATCAAATCCGGCCGGCTGGAGGCGAGAATCCAGAGGATTTTTCCGCGATTTCGCGTATCGCTCATTTCTTTGGCCATCATCGAGTAAACGCGGCCGGAAACGCCGGAATCGCCACTTTGCGCGCTGCGGCTGCCCAGGGCCTGATCGGCTTCGTCGATGAAAACGATGCACCGGCCCAAGGCGTGGAGCAGGGTGAAAATTTTCTCCAAATTGCCCTCCGTGCTGCCAACCCAGCGGTCGCGAAAATTCTTGAATTTCACCACGGGCACCCCCGCTTCGCCGGCCAGACATTCCACCGTGAAAGTCTTGCCCGTTCCCACCGGACCGCACAGCAGATAACCCATGGGAATGGCCTTGATGTCGTCTTTTTGCCAAAGCGCGACGTCCTGGCGCATCCATTCCTTGACCGCGGCGCAGCCTAACACCATGTCCAAATTCCGGTCGCTTTCGACGAAATCGATCAAGCCTTGGCAGTCCTTTTCCACCAACGCGCGGCGCAATTCCGCGAGCGTTTTTTCGTCGATCGGCTCTTTCTCGTGATGGCGGATTTTGACGAGCGATTCGACCGAACTGAGCGTGGTTCCGGCCAAACGGGACGCGGGCAACGCCAGCTTGCCGGAAAATTTGCTTAGCGCGTTGGGAAACTCGCCCGCCAGCAGTTTCAGCGCCGTTTCCAGCTCCGACGGCGCGGGCAGGGGCACGGCAACACGCGCCACGCGGGGATTTCCGGCAACCAGCGGGTGGAGGTCGTTCAGGTTCTCCGCGATGAGGAACGCGGCCAGGTTTTGCTCCAAAAAATGGCTCTCCGTGGACCAGGATCGCACCAGCGAGGCCATGGAGTGCACCTCGTAGTTCATGGACAACTCCGCGCGGGCCGGCAAAACCAGCGAAGCGGTGCGAATGACGAAGGCGATGCTCAAATTTCGTCCGTTCAGCTTGGAATCCTCCTCCGGCATCTCAGCTTCCGGCGTTAGCTCCTCGGGGTTGACCAATTGGCGCACATTGCAGCAATAACGCAGAAAGTGATCCATGTAGGCGATGGCGTCGCGCGGGGCCTTGGGAAAAGCGCGGGAATCGCGGGCCGATGGCCAGGATTGGAAGGCGTGCTTGCCGGTTTTCGTGCGCGTGGTGACCCGCAGGCCGTGGCCGAGATCGTAGGAAAACACGACGTCGAATTTGCGTAGCTGGTGGTCGAGCAAGTAGTCGAACAGCGTGCCTAACCGAGCCTCGCCGTCCTTGGTTTTCGGCAACAGCACGCGGTCCTCCACGTTTCCGTGCAGCAGGAACTGGTTGGCGGAGCCGCTGAGGTAGAGCGAGCGGATTTCATCGGACCAGGGGGATTCATCGGCCATGGGGGACTGTTTATCCGGCGGTTGATGGCTGGCAACGAAGATTTCGCTGGCGCCTTACCGCAATCGCACTAAACTTTGCCTTTCACATGCTCTTCGCAGCACGAATCCGCAACATTATCAGCTAACCGCTCGGCCAATTTTTGGTGAACGCCGAGCGAGTGCGGGTTTGTTTCGACCAATCGTCGAAAACACCGGTTCTCGTGAGGTTGCCCAACGGCCAAAGCCAACCTAATCTCACGTTATGAGCCAAAAATCCGTCAAAATCTACGACACCACGCTGCGCGATGGAACGCAGGGCACAGGAGTTTCCTTTTCCAGCAACGACAAGGTGCGAATCGCCCAAAAACTGGACGAGTTCGGCGTGGATTACATTGAAGGCGGGTGGCCGGGCTCGAACGTGAAGGACGTGTCGTTTTTCGATAAAGCGGCTGATTTGGAGTGGAAAAACGCCAAAATCGCCGCGTTTGGCAGCACCCGACGGGCAGACATGAAGGTGGGGGAGGATCCGCAGGTAAAATTGCTGCTCGACGCCCGCACGCCGGCGATCACGTTTTTCGGCAAGAGCTGGAAATTGCACGTAAGTGAGGTTTTGCGAACCACGCCGGAAGAAAACCGGAAAATGGTCTACGACACGTCCGCTTACCTCAAGGACAAGGGCAAGGAAGTGATCTACGACGCGGAGCATTTTTTCGATGGCTACAAGGATAACCAGGAACATGCGCTGCAAACCCTGGAAGCCGCCAAAGAGGGCGGGGCGGACATCGTGGTGCTTTGCGACACCAACGGCGGCACGCTTCCCCACGAGGTGGCGGAGATCACCCAGTTGGTGCGCGATCACCTAGGCATTCCCGTCGGTATCCACACGCACGACGACGCGGGATTCGGCGTGGCTAATGCGATTGCGGCGGTTCGCTCCGGCGCGGTTCAGGTACAAGGAACCATGAACGGCTACGGCGAGCGGGTTGGAAATTGCAACCTCACGACGGTCATTCCTAACCTTCAGTTGAAGATGGACATCCAGGTTGTGCCGGAATTGTCGCGCTTGCACGAAATGAGCATCTTCGTAGATGAATTAGCCAACACGCCGCACAATCATCGCGCGCCTTTTGTGGGCTCTACGGCGTTTGCGCACAAAGGCGGCATGCACGTGAACGCCGTGCAGAAATTGGCGCGAAGTTACGAGCACATTCAGCCGGAATTGGTGGGTAACCGGCAAAGTATCCTGATTTCCGAACTCAGCGGCCAAAGCAACGTATTGATGAAGGCGGAGGAACTGGGGCACCCGCTCAAAAAAGGCAGCAAAGAAGCCAAGCAACTGCTCGCGCAAGTTAAGGAGCTGGAGAACAAAGGATATGAGTTTGAGGCGGCCGAAGCATCGTTCGAATTACTAATCCGCAAAGCGCTGAAGACCTACGAGCCGCTCTTTACGCTGCATGAATACCGCTGCATGTTTCATCGGATTCGCCCCCATGAAGATGAGGCCGGTTTTGAGGCGTGCTCGGCTTCGGTAAAGCTGGATGTAGACGGCGTGGAGCACTACACGGCGGCCGATGGCGATGGCCCGATCAATGCGCTGGATGGCGCACTGCGAAAAGCATTGGAAGTGCGCTACCCGAACATTAAAAACATCCGCCTGAGCGATTATCGCGTGCGAATCAGCGATTCACAGCTAGGTAGCGCCGCGAAAACGCGCGTATTGATCGATAGCACCGACGGTGAGGAGGAGTGGAGCACGGTAGGCGTCTCCTTCAACGTCATTCGCGCCAGTTGGCACGCCTTGGTGGATAGCATCGAGTATTATCTGCTGGGGAGTCAGGCTCAGTGACTGTATAGCGATAAAACCATCACCTTTTGCCGCGTTTCTTCTTCTGGAGCCGTTCGCGAAACTCATTTGGTGCGCATCGTTTCCAACGGTGGAATGCCCGGTAAAATCCGCTCGCTTCATTATAGCCCAAAAGAAATGCGACCTCTTTGATGGTCAGCTTTGGGTTGTTTAGCAGAGAAAGCGCCATTTCACGGCGAAATTCGTCCAAAACGTCCTTGTACCTGGTCTTGGAGGCCGCCAATTGCCGCTGCAAGGTCCGCGGACTCATTCCCAACTCTTCGGCCACACCAGCCAGGCCCGGATCGCCAGTTGTTAGTTTGGTGGACAGAATGTGCTCGATCTGTTGCTTCAAATCGGCGTCGGGAAGGCGTCTTTCAATGAGATTTGTTGCGTGTTCGTTAAGATATTTGCCCAGTTGAGGATCGTGGGTCTGAAGCAGCTGGTTCCAGTCGTTGGGAAAAAAGGAAACCGAGGCCACCCCGGCGCCAAATTCGATCGGACAACGGAAAAAGCCACGCAGTTTTCCTTCCTTATCGTCAAAGGCTTCTTCGGGAACGTGAACCTCGATCGGGCTCAGATCGTTCCGGTTCGTCAGTTCGCGCGCTACGGAGACGAGAATCGCAAGCCTGCAATGAATCGGGTGCCGAATCGCAACAAGGCTGATGGCCGCTTCCAGGTGAATGATCGCTCGGTCGCCGGGGGTCGAGATTTCCAGTTCCACGTCATCGGCCAGCAACGGCGCGTAGGTCTTAAGCTTCGTGATCGCGTCGCCGAGCGTTTCGCTGCAGCGCATGGCATAGCCAACCAATCCCAGTTGCTCGGTCTTCACTTTCGCGCCGACCGATAGCCCGAAAAAACGGTTTCCGGTCAGTTCCTCCACCTCAGTCCAAAGGAGGCTAAGTTTTTCGCGGGAGATGCGTTTATCGGAATCGGCCAACTCTTCCTCGGTCAAGCCCGATTTTTTCAACAACATCTCTCTATCCAGCCTGTATCGTTCGGCTTGTTTCAATACAAATTTCGGAGCCGCGGCCCGAATGGTGAGTCGCTGCGAGGCCATGGTTCAAAATCCTCGACGTAATGAACTTCAGAAGCCGGTCCGGGTCAACCACTATCGGCTCTGAGACGCAGATCCGAAATTGCGCAGAGCTTTGTTTGCAATTTCCGCGCCCCTTTTGTAGGTAGACGCACTATGAATCGACTTCGTGCTTTGATCTTCCTGCTGGCGGCCGTTCACGCCGCGGAGGCAGATATTCGCCCCAACATTCTCTTCATCTTTACCGACGACCACGCCCCGCATGCGATTGGCGCCTACAACGGTTGGCTGAAATCCGTGAACCCGACCCCCGTCATCGATCGATTGGCGGCGCAAGGGATGGTTTTTGAAAACAGCTTCTGCACCAACTCCATTTGCGGTCCCAGCAGAGCCGTCATTCAGACCGGCAAACACAGCCATAAGAACGGGTTCATGAACAACGGAAACTCGTTCGATTGGAATCAGCAAACCTTCCCCAAGTTGTTGCAAAAAGCCGGCTACCAGACCGCCATTTACGGCAAATCTCACCTCAAGGGCAAGCCGCAAGGATACGATGATTGGAAGGTGCTCCCCGGCCAGGGCTTGTACTACAACCCGGACTTCATTACGCCGGAAGGAACCATCACGATCGAAGGCTATTGCACTGATATCGTCACGGATATGGGGATCGACTATCTCAAAAGCCAGCGAGACCCGAAAAAGCCGTTTTTGTTGATGGTTCAGCACAAGGCGCCCCATCGCTGTTGGATGCCGGCGCTGCGTCACCTGGATCTCTACGACGACATCAAAATTCCCGAACCGGCCACGCTTTTTGACAGGTGGGAGGACAACGCCTTTGCAGCCCGGCAGCAGGAATTGGAGATCGACCGGCACATGCACCTGAATTTCGACCTTTTCGTCGATTTAACGCCGGATTTTGCGAACAGCAACGTGCGAACCGACAAGTCGGCCTGGCAAAATTTGAAGCGTTTTACCCCAGAGCAGCTAAAAGCCTGGAGAGCCGCCTACGGCCCGAAAGACGCCGCCTTTCACGAGGCGAAATTGAGCGGCGACGCCCTGGTGCGTTGGAAATTTCAGCGCTACGCCAAAAACTACCTGCGTTGCGTGCGCGGTGTGGATGAAAACATTGGCCGGTTGCTGAAAACGCTGGACGAACTGAAGCTTGCCGACAACACCATCGTCATTTATTGCAGCGACCAGGGTTTTTACATCGGCGACCACGGCTGGTATGATAAGCGCTGGATGTACGAGGAGTCGCTCAAGATGCCGTTTATCATCAAATGGCCGGGCGTCGTCAAGCCGGGCTCGCGCAATCAAAAACTCATCCAAAATCTCGACTATGCACCGACGTTTTTGGATATCGCCAAGGCGCCGATTCCCGGAGATATGCAGGGCGTGTCGCTGTTGCCGCTTTTGGAGGGAAAATCGCCGGAAAACTGGCGCACAGCCATCTACTACCACTACTACGAGTATCCCAGCGTGCACATGATTCCGCGACATTTCGGAATTCGCACGGAACGCTTCAAACTCATGAAATTTTATCAGTTTGGCGAGGAATGGGAGTTCTATGATTTGGACAACGATCCGGACGAACTCAACAATCAGTTCAACAACCCGGAATACGCCAAAACCATCGCCGAAGTGAAGGATCAACTGGCCGCGCTGCAAAAGCATTACCAGGACGATAGCGACATCAGCGCAAAACCCGCGGCATGGCAGGCGAAGTACCGCAAATAGGCCCAAACCGCCTCAATCCGAGCGCAACGACCACTCGATCAATACTTTCGAGTCTTTAAACACCCAGTGATCGGTGCTTTTGAGCACGACGATGATCCGTTGGCGGCCGCTTTTCTCGGCGCTGGTGACGAGCGCCGTCCTGGCCAGTTGCGACTTGCCGTGCTTCATCCCGTTGCAGGCGACCATTTGGCCCAAAAGTTGGTTTGCGTTGGTGGCGTAGCGGGTTTGGCCGCCGATGCTCAATTTGAAGCTCTTTACCTTCACCGCTTCGCGAACGAACGACTGATGGTAGCACTCCCACGCCAAAAGCGCTAAATCGCGAGCCGTAGAGGCCTGTCCGGCGGTATCGCGGCCCGATGGATTTTTGAACGTGGTGTTCAGCAGGCCCAGTTGCTTGCCGCGGGCGTTCATTTTAGCGACAAACGCGTCCACCGTGCCGGCATTGTCGCGAGCCAGCGCGGTAGCGACGTCATTGCCGCCGGCCGCCAACAGCCAGCTCAGCAATTCCGCGCGTTTGTAGGTTTGGCCGGCCTGCAAACCCGCTTTTTCGCCATCGACGCTCGCGTCGGATTCCTCAATTTTCACGGCCTTGTCCAATTCGCCGGCTTCACACACCAACAGCGCGGTCATCAGTTGCAGCAACTCCGCGGCGGGGATCGCCTGCCGGGCCGCTTTTTCGTGCAAAATCCGTCCATTGGCGGCATCGATGACCATGGCGTGCGCGCCGACGATGGAGGGCGCTTTGGGGCCGGACCAGCGATTCACTTTCACGCTGGAAACCGCCAATTTGCGGTTCACCATCTCCAACGGCGCGGGAGGGGCGGCCGCCGGTTCGGAAGCCAGCTTCATCGCTTCCTCGCGCGAGGCGATGGCGCTTTTTCGAGCCTCCAACGCGGCTTTTCGCGCTTCCATGGCCCGTTCCTTTTCCGCTAGCAAGCGTTCGCGCTCGGCAATGGCGCGCAACCGCTCCGCTAGCGAATCCGCGGTCATGGAGAGGGAGGCTTCCCACTCCTGCAGCCGTTTTCGCTCCTTCGCCAAGGGATCGCCGCTTTCCTTCGGTTTTGGCGCAGCTTTGGGCTTGGGCGGCTCGGGTTTGGGCGCCTCCGGTTGGCCGATCGACGCCGGGCGAACCAGAACCGGGATTCCGTCCTGGTTGACGTCTTGCCCAAAAAGCGGTGCAGCGATGAAAAGTAGGATGAAAAGGGCCCGATTCATGAAAAAACAGCGGTTATTCGTAACTCAACGCCCAGTCGAGCAGCGTTCGGCAATCTCGCGCCGCCGCGGACGAGCCGGCGCAACCCAGGGTCACCACGATGCGCTCTCGCTCACCCTTTGCGCCGCTGGCGATGAGGCAATTTTTCGAAGCAATGGTGTAGCCTGTCTTCATGCCGTTGGCGTAGGGATACCGGTAGGTGCTGGAGGAGAGCAGCTTGTTGGTGTTGAACGCGGTGCGCACCACGCCGTGCTCCAGTGGCAGGGAGAATCGCACCGTTTTGATGCATTCGCGGATAAACGGCTGGTGGTAGCACTCCCAGGCTACCAGCGCCATGTCCCGCGCGGTCGAATATTGGCCGCGGACGGTGAGGCCGTGCGGGTTTTCGAAATTGGAGTCGATCGCGCCCAATTCCTTGGCGCGTTGGTTCATTTTCTCAGCAAACGCGGCAACCGAGCCCGCATTATCGCGAGCCAGCGCCTTGGCCACATCATTTCCAGAGCGCACCAGCAGCCATTTCACCAAATCGGAGCGAGAATAGCTCTGGCCCGGCCGAAATCCCAAAATTGACGGCTCCACCCGCGTGTCCTCCGGCTCGATGTTGACCATTTTGTCCAAATTGCCCGCTTCGCACACGATGAGGGAGGTTAGCAGTTTTTGGGTGCTGGCCACGGCCGTGCGGCTGTAGGCGTTCTTGGCCTGGAGAACCCGGCCGTTGCGCGCATCGATGACGATGGTGTGCGCGGCGCCGACCGTGGGCGGCGGCGGTCCCTTCCACTTGGTCACCTCCGGGATCGATTCTTTGGCCCGAATTTGCCGCTCCCGCGTCATCACCTCCACTTCCTCGTCTTCCAGGCTGGCCTCCTGCTCGGCCACCTCGCGCTCGCGCTTGGCCAGGGCCCGTTCGCGTTCGGAAAGCTCCACTTGGCGTTCGGCCAGATTTTTGGCCATCGCCTCCAGCGTCTTCTCCCATTGCCTCAGCTTGCGCTTTTCATCCGCCAGCGGGTCGTTGGGATCGATCTCCGCCACCCGGCTCTTTGCACGCGCCGCCGTCCGAACCAGAACGGCCATGCCGTCTTGGGTGACTTCCTGATGCTGCTGGGCCAAGGATCCTTCCCATGGGAAAAGGGCTGCAAACACCAAAAGCCAGACCGGAGCCGGCACATGTTTCATAGGCATAATCTTCTATACTCGACCAAGATGCGCAAAGTAAACCACGAAACGCGCCGTTTGGCCGCCAATTTTTGCGGGAATCTGGCGAATTTCGGCGAATCCGCCAATTTTGCGATGACCACCGCGGTTGGCGCGAAATGGCGTCAATTGGCCCGTCGAAATTGCTTTTTCTGCCTCGCCAAGCGGCTCGTGGCGTCAATTGGCCAAAGAAACCTCGGCTTCCTCATCGGCTTGTTCCTGCACGGCTGATTCCGCCCAGCCGACCCACCGCATGGCTTCACGCAAATCCGGCTCGTTGCCCGGCTTGATGACCCGGCTTCCGGCTTCGGATTCCACGAATGGCGCGACGTCGGCCAGAATCTCCTCCGGTTGGGCCGCCGCCAAATCGGAAACCGAGCGAATCCCGCTGCCCACCAGAATTTGCGCCGCGTGACCCCGCAAACGCGGAAGATCGCGAGACAACCGCGTCTGATCTTGCCAATCGCGAACCTTTTGCGCGTCGATGTAGCGAACTCCCAGCTCGTTGGCGGCAGTTTGCGGATCCGCGCCGAGAAGGTCCCCAACCGTGTGGATGCCGATTTCCGCCAGGCGGCTGGCGGTTTTTTGCCCGATGGACGGCGCTTCGTGGACCGGAGATTCCGCTGCGAGCCCGCGCGTTTGCCGGTTCGCGGGCCGAATCCCGGGAATTTCCGGCGGTGTTGGCGAAATCGCGGTTTTCGCGCCAAAATCGCCCTCCTCCTCCTTCGGAGCCAGTTCGCGGATGGCCAGCAAATCCGGCGTGAGGTGCTTCTCCACCTTGCCCGTCTTTTTGAACTCGCGATACATCGCCCGGATGAGTCGGCGTTCCTTCGAGTCGGCCATTTTCCGGGTCACCCAGGCGATCGGGATGTCCAGCAGCGCAATAATCCCCTGGAGCCCCAAACTCACCTCCGGCGGGCTAACTCCAGCCTCGTCGAACGCGCGATCCATCACCCGGGCGTGCAAAAGTTGCGCGTAACCCAACAAACTGGCAATTTGCAAGCGGCTAGCCTGATCCAGCCCCGCCGGCGGATCGTAAGCCCCGCGCTTAAAGTCGTAGCGCTCGATGAGCCAGTCGTAGCACTCGTTGGAATGGCGCGCTGCCTCAGTCAGCGCATCTTCCAGCCAGGTTTCCGAGCGCCCGAGCTTGAGATCGCCGAGCTTGGCGCAAGCCGCGTCAATCCCGGGTTGCAGCGCGTCGTAGGACTTGTTGACGCTCCATTCCACCGCGCGGTGGATGTTGGTTTCCGCCTCGGAATTGCCGGTGTGGAACGGCATCAGCGGATCGCTCAGGTAGTGGCTCAGGATTCCCGAGCTGTAGCACGCCGCCAGCCACTTGCCCTCCCTCAGCAACTCGACGGTGCGCTCATACCAGCGCCGAGCTTCGGTCGGGGCTCCCCCCCAATTTCCGCTTCGCACGTGAAGCACGTGGTTTTGGAAGTCCTTGAATTTTTTGTCCGGCGCTTTGGAGCCCTCCAAGTAAGGCGCGTGGTAAAAAAGGAGCAAATTTCGCCAATTTTCCGCGTTTTGGCAGCGCAGATGATTGGCAGCTTGAAAGGCGAGCTTGTGGTGGGTGCCGTTGCAATAAGCGGCCTGAAGGAGGTTAAAAAGAAGGGGCATGGCTAGCTAAGGAGGTGTGGATATCTCAGATCCCTTAAAAATATGCCTGAATTGACGAATGCAATCTACTTTTTGCAGAGATTTTTGCTTCGGTTAGGGGGCGAACCGGCATCCGAACCATTCGCCTGCCCCATATTTGCTTGCCAACGCATCCCTCGGACTCTTCTCTGGTCTTGAAGTTTACTGTAATACGGCGACGTTGACTAATGGCTGAACTCGTCCTCCAACATATCGACCCTAATCTGGTGAAGCGCCTGAAGCAGCGGGCGGCCAAACGCGGCGTCGCCCCTGAGGAGGAGCATTTGCAGATTCTTCGCGATTCGCTGATGCCGGAGAAAACGTCCGACGATCGAATCCTCAAGGATCTGCTTTTTGAAATGCCGGACGTGGGTGAAGACGCCGATTTCGAACGGGTGAAGGAGATGCCCCGCGAAGTCGATTTGTCATGAACGGCTACTTGCTGGACACCAACGTGATTTCGGAACTGCGGAAGGGAAAGCGGGCGGATGCAAAGGTGAGCACTGGGTCGCGGGCTTACAACCGAGCGAACTCCATCTGAGCGTGATCACGCTGGCAGAGATCCGCAAAGGCATCGTGAGGATTCGTTCACGCGATCCCAAACAGGCGACGCATTTGGAAGCTTGGCGAGGCCGATTGGAAAGTGAGTATGAGTTGCGGGGAAGGCTTCTACCCCGTAGATGCCCAAGTTGCTCAGGCTTGGGGCGAGCTTCATGGAATTCGAACCGTTTCGGTGCTGGATGGGTTTCTGGCCGCAACGGCGCTGGTTCATGACTTGACCATCGCGACGCGAAACATCACTGATTTTCAGGGATTGGGAGTTGCGCTGGTCGATCCGTTTGTTTAAAACGGCCGCATCGGCAACCAGTGAATTTGGTGGCAAGCGAATGGAGGCACCTACCACACGTTTGACGCAAAGTGACAAAAATCCGGTTTGAATCGTCACCAGCCCTAATCAACCAGTCAGGATGGATCGCCCCGAAATGGTCAACCCGGAAAACGTTCCCGGCGAAAGCTCCGCCCGCATCAAAATCATCGCGCAAATCGCCGCTCCGCTGGCAGGGACGTTTGCTTGTTGGATTGCTTGCGCGGCGGGGCTGGAGCGGCCGGCGGCGATCACTTTAGGCATCGCCATCTGGTCGGCGTTGTGGTGGATTTTTGAGGCGATCCCCATTCCGGTCACTTCGCTGCTTCCGCTGGCGTTGCTGCCGTTGCTTGGCGTGCTGGATGCGACCCAGGTGGCGGCGGCCTACGGGCATCGGCTGGTTTTGCTGCTGTTAGGCGGGTTTTTGCTGTCCAAGGCCATGGAAAAAAGCGGCGCACACCGGCGCATCGCGTTGATGATGGTGAATGCTTGCGGAGGAAGCGGCGGCCGGTCGCTGGTTCTCGGGTTCATGCTGGCGACCGCCCTGCTCAGCATGTGGATCTCTAACACAGCCACCACGTTGATGATGCTGCCCATGGCCGTGGCCGTGCTGCAAAACGCCAAAGACGGCCGGCTCAAAACCCCCCTGTTGCTCGGCATCGCCTTTGCCGCGAACGTCGGCGGAATCGGCACTCCCATCGGCACGCCGCCCAACGCGGTGATGATCGCCGCGCACAAGGATCTGGGTTACCCGGAAATCACCTTCGCTCAATGGATGAAAATCGGCGTTCCGGTCTCCGTGGTGATGGTTGCGATCATTTGGGCGTGGCTAACGCGTAATCTCGCCGGTTCCTCGCCCGTTCCGCTGCCCCATCCAGGTCAATGGCGCAGGGAAGAGGTGCTGACGCTCGGCGTCTTTGTCCTGACCGCGATTGCTTGGGTGACGCGCGGCGAGCCGTTTGGCGGTTGGCAGGGACTTTTCGGGCTGAAACACGCCAACGACGCCTGCGTGGCCTTCATCGCCGTGATCCTGCTGTTTTGCATCCCCAACGGCATGGGAAAAGGGGAAAAACTGCTGGATTGGCAGACGGCGAACCAAATCCCTTGGGGGATGTTGGTGCTGGTTGGCGCAGGGCTGAGTCTGGGCCTCGC